>DAMBWF010000003.1:0-243761 GCA_032052615.1 Pseudomonadaceae bacterium | reverse complement strand
CAGCGAGCATGTGGTGGGCCAGCCCTGGCCGCCAGCCCTTCCTCTACCGCGCACGATGAGTCTCTTGCCGAACTATCCCCCACCGCCCGGCTCGCGCGGTTCCGGATACGCCAGATGGACTGCCCGACCGAGCAGACCCTCATTCAGAACAGCCTGGGGCGCATGCCGGGCGTCGAGCGCCTGGAATTCAACCTGCTGCAACGCACCCTGGGCGTCTGGCATGGGTTTGCGGATGACACACCGCTGGTGCGGGCCATCGCCGACTTGGGCATGACGGCGGAGCCGCTTACCGCCAGCAGAAGTCAGGTCCGTATCGCCCAGATGGACTGTCCCACGGAAGAAAGGCTGATTCGCGACGCCTTGTCCAAGGTGCCAGGCATCAACGGGATGGAGTTCAACCTGTTGCAACGCACCCTGTCCATCGCCCATGAGCCGGACGCCCTGGAGCGGGCCCTTGCCGAAATCCGTTCCCTGGGCTTCGAGCCCCGGCTGGAGAACGATGCGTCGGTTGCCGAGGCGGCACCTTCCAGCGAGCGCAAACCCTGGTGGCCCCTGCTGCTCGGCGGTGCCGCGGCGCTGGCGGCGGAATTGGTGCATTTCACCGAGGCGGCGCCGGCCTGGGTCACCGCCGCCCTCGCCTTGCTGGCCATCCTGTCCAATGGGCTGGGGGTATACCGGAAAGGCTGGATTGCCTTGAGGCACCGTAACCTGAACATCAATGCCCTGATGAGCATTGCCGTGACCGGCGCGGTCTTGATCGGGCAATGGCCCGAGGCGGCGATGGTGATGGTGCTCTTCAACCTGGCGGAGCGGATCGAGGCCCTCTCCTTGGAGCGCGCGCGCCGGGCCATCCGGGGCGTATTGGAACTGACTCCCGAGCGGGCCACGGTCCGCCAAGCGGATGGCAACTGGCTAGAACAGGAGGTGAGTCAAGTCGCCGTGGACAGCCAGGTCCGGGTACGCCCTGGCGAGCGCATCGGCCTGGACGGCGTGGTGACCAGCGGCTCCTCGACCGTGGACCAAGCGCCTATCACCGGCGAAAGCCTGCCGGTGGAGAAGAACCCGGGCGATACCGTCTTCGCGGGCACGATCAACCAGTCCGGCGCCCTGGAATACCGGGTGACGGCCACGGCCAGCGGCAGCACCCTGGCGCGGATCATCCATGCCGTGGAAGAGGCCCAGGGCACCCGCGCGCCGACCCAGCGCTTCGTCGACCGATTTTCCCGCGTCTACACCCCCGTGGTGTTCCTGCTGGCCCTGGCGGTGGCCCTGCTGCCGCCCCTGGCCTTCGCCGCCCCCTGGTCGGACTGGCTCTACCGGGCCTTGGTACTTCTGGTGGTCGCGTGCCCCTGCGCCCTGGTGATCTCCACCCCGGTGACCATCGTCAGCGGCCTGGCGGCGGCGGCGCGCAGGGGCATCCTCGTCAAGGGCGGCGTTTACCTCGAAGGCGGCCATCGCCTGGATTGCCTGGCCTTGGACAAGACCGGCACCCTCACCCAGGGCAAGCCGACCCTGACCGATGTCGTTCCCCTGATCGAGGGGACCGACCAGCGCCTCGACCGGCGCCTTGCCGCCAGCCTGGCGGCTCGCTCGGACCACCCGGTGTCCCACGCCGTGGCCAAGGCCAGCGAGGACGAGCCGATGGCGGTCACCGATTTTTCCGCCTTGCCTGGCCAAGGGATACGTGGTCGCCTGGAGGGCCAGCTCTATCACTTGGGCAACCACCGGCTGGTGGAAGCCCTGGGCTTCTGTTCGCCCCGGATAGAAGCGGAACTGGAACGCCTGGAGCGCCAAGGCCGAACGGTGGTGGTGTTGTGCGATGAAGAGCGCGCCCGGATGCTGTTCGCGGTGGCCGATACGCTGAAAGCGTCGAGCCGCGAGGCGATCGCCGCGCTGCACGAGCTGGGAATCGAGACCGTGATGCTCACTGGCGACAATACCCACACGGCGCTCGCCATCGCCGCCGAGGCCGGTATCGACCAGGCGCGGGGCGACCTGCTGCCCGAGGACAAGCGCAACGTGGTCCAGGCGCTTCAGCGGGAGGGCCGACAGGTCGCCATGGTGGGCGACGGTATCAATGACGCCCCCGCCCTCGCTCAGGCCGAGATCGGCTTCGCCATGGCCGCCGCCGGCACCGACACCGCGATCGAGACGGCGGACGTGGCGCTGATGGATGACGACCTTCGCAAGATTCCCCAGTTCGTCCGGCTGTCGCGCAAGACGTCCCGGCTGTTGCGGCAGAACATCGTCCTGGCGCTGGGCATCAAGGCGGTGTTCCTCGGGGTGACGCTCGCCGGCGAAGCCACCATGTGGATGGCCGTGTTCGCCGACATGGGCGTGAGCCTGCTGGTGGTCTTCAATGGCTTGCGCCTGCTGCGCGGCTGAAGGCTTCGAAGCACGGCGCGAGCGGGGCCTCGCCGGCCCCTTTTCGAAGAGAGTAAGCGGGCCTTTGCGAAGGCCAGGAACGACAAAGCCGGCAACGAAGGCCGGCTTTGATTCGTTCGCGAGGCGGGCGGCAACCGCCCCGGTCGTTCGATGGCGTCCCCTGCTGGAGTCGAACCAGCATCTAGCCCTTAGGAGGGGCTTATTCTATCCATTGAACTAAGGGGACTCGCCAAGGCGTCGAGAACGCGACGCCGGGCGGCATGTTAGCGATCACGCGCGGGTTTGTCATGCCGCGCGCATCGCGAGACCGCATCCCAGGCTCAGTGGGCCGCTTCGAGGCGCTCCCGGGCCAGCCGATCGGCGAGCGCCGCGGTCGTGAGCCCTTCCGCCTCGGCGCGCTGGAAGATTTGCGTCAGCGTGTCGCCGATTTCCTCGATGTGGGCCTTGACCTGCTCCGGCGTGCCTCCGGTGCGCTCGTAGCAGACATCGATGATGCCTCCGGCATTGATCGCGTAGTCCGGCGCGTACAGGTGGCCCTTCCGCGTCAGCTCATCCGCCATCCGCGCTTCGGCCAGTTGGTTGTTGGCCGCCCCGGCGATGACCGGGGCCCGCAGGACTTCGAGGGTGTGGGGGGTAAGGATGCCGCCCATGGCGCAAGGCGCGAACACATCCACGTCCAGGCCATAGATATCCTGCTGCGCCACCGCAGTGGCGCCCAACTCGTCCACCGCGCGGCGGACATTGCTCTCCTGGATATCGCTGACCCACAACTCGGCCCCCGCGTCCCGCAGGTGCCGGGCTAGACCGAAGCCCACCTGGCCGACCCCCTGGATCGCTACTTTCAGGCCTTGCAGGTCATGGCATCCGAGGCGGTGGGCGACGGCCGCCCGCAGGCCGATGAAAACCCCATAAGCGGTGGACGGCGACGGATCGCCTTCGCGAACGCCGCCGCCGAAGGCCTGACGCTGTTCGGCGCCGCATACATGGCGGGTGCGCTCGGCCATCAGTTTCATTTCCGGCACACCGGTACCCGAGTCCGCCGCGGTGATATAGCGTCCCCCGAGGCTTTCGACGAAATCACCCATGGCGTGGAACAACGCCTCGGTCTTGTCGGTGCGCGGGTTGCCGAAGATCACCGCCTTGCCTCCACCGAGCGGCAGCTTGGCTAACGAGGACTTGTACGTCATGCCACGGGACAGCCTCAACACATCGCGCAGGGCTTCTTCGTCAGACTCATAAGGCCACATCCGGCACCCCCCCAGCGCCGGTCCCAGACGGGAATCGTGGATGGCGATGATGGCTTTCAGGCCCGAACGCTGGTCGTATCCATAAACGACACGCTCATGCTGATCGAAATCGACGTGGGAAAAAACGGACATGCTTCACTCCTGGAAACGGGGAATGTAAGGATTCGCTCAAGGCGATTCGAAGCCCACTCGCGCATGGGCGCTGGCGGCGAAGGACAGGCGGAGAGGAAAGGAAGGAAAGCCTTTTGCTCGGGCGAGGGCGGCGTAGCAACGATCCATGCGTACGCCTCTGGTCTCGATCCCATGGGGGCGAGAGGCTTCATGCTGGCGCTCCTGTTGTTCTTATGGCAGCCATCAAGGGGGCTGTCGCCAGGAAAAGCCCGGTCGACCGGCAAAAATATGACGGCTCGGTCCGGATTTTTCCTTTCTAAATTCGCCCCCAGGCGCCACCATTGCGCATGACTCATTCCCACAACGACAAGAAAAGGGAACATTCATGCAGGACACTCTGAGCAGCCTGGACCGGAAGATCCTCGGGCTTTTACAGCGCAATGCCGACCTCTCCGCAGCCGATATCGCCGAACGCGTCGACTTGTCCCAATCGCCGTGCTGGCGGCGCATCCACCGCATGCAGGCCGAAGGCTATATCGAACGCAAGGTGGCTCTCCTGAATCCCCACCGCCTGGGCCTGGGCATTACCGTGTTCGTCAACGTCAAGCTATCCGCCCATGGCAGGAACCATCTGAAGGAATTCGAGGAAGCGGTGGTCGACTATCCGGAGGTGCTTGAGTGCTACACCATGGCCGGCGGGTTTGATTTCCTCTTGAAGGTGGTGACCCGGAATATCGCCAGCTACGAGCATTTCCTGCGCGATCATCTCTTGCAACGGCCCCATGTCCTGGAAGCCCATTCCCACATCGCCATGAGCGAGGTCAAGCGCACCACGGAATTGCCGCTCGACTAGCGAGCGGCACGCTGAGCCGCTCGTTCAGGCTCGTGCAAAATGCAATATCAAAAAAAGGGGCTCGTGCAGAGTGCATTGGAAATCCCCGCAAACATCAGTGTAAGTATTTGATTTAAAAGAATAAAAATTAGAAAAGAACTGGCATGCAATTCGCTCTATTAGATTCATCTTCGAATCGATGACGGAGCTCACCATGAACACGGTTCTCTCGCTGGCAGGCGCAATGATCTTCACTCTGCTGGGTGCTATGGTTCTGTCTCCCTCCGAAGAAGTCGCTCAACGCCAAGCTCATCAGTTGCTGCAGCAAGCCCGTGCCGATGTCGCCCCCCTCAGCGTGCGCCATGCTTCATTGAATCAGGCGGGCACCCAGAAGAGCGATGTCAATATGCAGGTCTGGCAGGATCAGCGTCACGACCGGTTCGCGTTCTAACTGCTTAGTAGAAACCTGCTCTTAAAGTTCTACTCCGGAATGCTCGTGCCGATACGTTAACGATCAGGAATACGTCATGTCGAAACCAGCCTTGCTCTTTCTGGCGCTGACCTTTCTCACTCCGTTGGCGTTCGCTTTCACCCCACCCCAGGCGGAATGGATGGATATTGCAGGAACCATCGCCTTCGTCTCGTTCGCCTTGTTATTCGTGGTGACCTTGGTCTTGGGTCGCAAGATTAAATTCGATCCCGTGCTTCGGTAATCCAGCACCCGCCTTCGCTGGCCGTCTCTGCTAGTCCAGCGCTGTGAAAACCATCACGTACCGAATGCGAGCGCCTACCCATGGCAAGCGGATGGCCTTACCCTGCACCGCTCCGCAGGTGGTTCTGTCTAGTGGGTCTCAAAACGGCGTGTTCACGCTGGTGTAATAACGCCGGTGAATTCACGATAATTGACGCCAATAAATCGACTTCCGTGCCAATCGAGCGCAAATGGCTTCGTTTTCGGGGCCAATTGAACCGTTCAGGTTACAGGTTGTCGGAACGGTGACACCTGCAGCTATCGCTAGCTTCGCTCCTTGAACTAACCGGTTAATGTATGCGCCCTATGAAACAGGCTATCTATTCCAGCCGTACGGCTGACAAATTCGTTGTCCGCCTGCCTGAAGGCATGCGCGAGCGCATCGCAGACGTTGCCCGCAATCATCATCGCAGCATGAATTCCGAAATCATCGCTCGGCTTGAACAGAGCATGCTGCAAGAAGGCGCGCTGGAAGAAGGCATGGCATTGCGCCTCGACAGTCCGGAACTGTCCCTGCACGAACGTGAGTTGTTGCAACGCTTTCGTCAACTCACCCGGCGCCAGCAGAACGCTCTGGTCGCCTTGATCGCCCATGATACGGAGCTCGCCACGGCAGAAGCCTGAAGCAACCAGACCCATGAAAAAGCCGGCTCGAAGCCGGCTTTTTCATATCAGGAATAACGTAGCGAGGCCCAGGAAGATGAAGAACCCGCCGCTATCGGTCATGGCGGTGATCATGACGCTCGAACCCATGGCAGGGTCCTTGCCCAAGCGAGCCAGGGTCATGGGTATAAGCACGCCCATCAAGGCCGCCAGCGCCAGGTTCAATGTCATCGCTGCTGTCATTACCAAGCCAAGCGACCAACTGTCATAGAGGGTAAAGGCAACGAGGCCGATAACCCCACCCCAGATGATCCCATTGAGCAGCGATACCGCCAGTTCCTTGCGCAGGAGACGGGCTGTACTCCCCGTGCCGACCTGATCCAGGGCCAACGCCCTCACGATCATGGTGATCGTCTGATTTCCCGAATTGCCGCCAATGCCCGCCACGATAGGCATCAAGGCGGCCAATGCCACGAGACGCTCGATGGAGCCCTCGAAGAGGCCGATCACGCGTGAGGCGATGAAGGCTGTGATGAGGTTGATCGCCAGCCAGGACCACCGATTTCGCAAGGACTTCCAGACCGAGGCGAAGATATCTTCTTCCTCGCGCAGACCGGCCATGTTCAGCACTTCGCTTTCGCTTTCCTCCCGGATCAGATCGACCATTTCGTCGATCGTCAGGCGACCGATTAGTTTTCCGCTCTTATCGACCACGGGCGCCGAGATCAGGTCGTAACGCTCAAAAGCCTGGGCTGCCTCGTAAGCGTCCTCGTCCGGGTGGAAGCTGACCGGATCGTTGGCCATCACCTCGGCGACTTTTTTGTCGGGGTCATTGACCAGCAGGCGCTTGATGGGCAGCACCCCCTTGAGAACGCCGTCGTAATCCACCACGAACAACTTGTCGGTGTGGCCGGGCAGTTCTTTCAGGCGCCGCAGGTAGCGAAGCACCACTTCCAGGCTGACGTCGTCGCGGATGGTGACCATCTCGAAGTCCATCAGCGCACCGACCTGGTCCTCGTCGTAGGACAAGGCGGAGCGAACACGCTCCCGCTGCTGCGCATCCAGGCTTTCCATCAACTCGAGCACTACGTCGCGGGGCAGCTCGGGCGCCAAGTCGGCCAGTTCGTCGGCATCCATGTCGCGGGCAGCGGCAAGGAGCTCATGATCATCCATGTCGGCGATCAAGGTTTCCCGGACAGCGTCGGAGACTTCCAGCAGGATGTCGCCATCCCGCTCGGCCTTGACCAATTGCCAGACCGTCAAGCGATCATCAAGGGGCAGCGCTTCGAGGATATAAGCGATATCGGCGGGATGCAGTTCGTCGAGCTTTCGTTGCAGCTCGACGAGATTCTGCCGATGAACCAGGTGCTCAACCCGATCCTGATGGTGACCTTCCTGTCGATGGGTAAGGTCTTCCACCACTTTGTGGCGGTGCAGCAGATCGATGACCTGTGACAGGCGATCCTGCAGGCTTTCTTGCGGCTTCTTGGCTTCTACTTCAGTCATAGCGCGCTCCACCCCAGCGGTAGAACACGCTCGGGGATCAGTCGGTCGTTACGCGATCATGTAATCGAGATGATGAGCAACTACTGGGTAAGTCCATAGTGGGTTCCATGAGCCTCGGCTGGGCTTAATGCGGCCATGATACACCGGTCGATTCGTTTTCGCGTGACAATATGGCGTGCAAACAACCAGTTGCAGCACAGAGCTACCCAATTTTTTACGCGCTACCGGCTAGAAAAAACGCAGCCAAGCACTGGCGATCCGCCGAAAGTCGCCTAGGCTGGTGCAAGTTCGTCATGGAGGACGTTCTATGCTTGGATGGACCCGCACAACCCTGTGCGCACTCTCGCTTTGCTCGGCCCTACCCTCATTCGCCGCCACGGTGTTTCGCTGCGAAGACGCCATGGGCCGCATCCTGTACACCGAACAGGGCTGCCCGCACACCGCTACCCAGACACTGCAGAGAGCCGACAACCCACCGCCCGGCGGCCGGCTGGTGCAAGGCACCAGGAACGGTGGCGCCGGTGCCGTCAAAGCGCACGGGAAACACAAACCCGCCAGCAAAAGCGCGGGCCACATCGTCGCGGGAATAAGGGAAGAGCGCGCCTGTGGCGCCGGTCTGTCCGAAACCGAAAGAAGGCGGGCCCAGGTTCGCCATGAAGTGCGCGCCGGAATGAGCCGTGAAGAAGTGGAGACGGCTCTCGGCAAGCCAACCCACGTCAGTGGCCAGGATGGCAGGACCCGCTATGTGTACGCCGACAGGAAAGGCGCACGCCAGCAAGTGGTGAGCTTCGACGAAGCGGGCTGCGTGAAGGGAAAACGCTGAAATGAAAAAGGCCTGCATTGCTGCAGGCCTCTTCAAGATGGCGCACTCGAGAGGATTCGAACCTCTGACCGCCCGGTTCGTAGCCGGGTACTCTATCCAGCTGAGCTACGAGTGCACAGGGTATTTCTATACCAGACCGCTCTGGTTCGATAAGCCCCATGGCTGCAACTTATTCGATATGGCGCACTCGAGAGGATTCGAACCTCTGACCGCCCGGTTCGTAGCCGGGTACTCTATCCAGCTGAGCTACGAGTGCGCTGAGCGTGCGCATTATAGGTATTTCAACTTGTCGGTCAAGTGATTGCGATACCATCGCTATCGTTGACGTCACCCTAATGCGAAACATGGCGGAGAAGGGGGGATTCGAACCCCCGACACCCTTTTGAGGTGTACTCCCTTAGCAGGGGAGCGCCTTCGGCCACTCGGCCACCTCTCCGCAACACGGGGCGCATGATAACCATGTTTTCCCCGTTTGCAAAGCCAAAAATTTTAGAAAAATTAGTGGTTTGGTTCTTCGCCCTTCTCTTTCTGGATGCGCTGGTAGATTTCTTCGCGGTGCACGGCAACTTCTTTGGGCGCATTCACACCGATACGCACCTGATTGCCTTTCACCCCTAACACTGTGACGGTTACATCGTCACCCACCATCAGGGTCTCTCCGACCCGGCGAGTCAGAATCAGCATTCCTTTCTCCTCACGGATTACAGTTCAGAACAACAGTCTGCAAAAAAGAAGGTGAAGGTCGCCGTAACAGTCTGAATCCTGGAGACCTTCTCCCAGTATTGACCAGCGCCGGTAAAAAGAAAGTTCCACCCGCGCCTGCCAAACAGGATGGAAGGCACGGCTGGCGCGCCCTCCGTTAATGCTCGATTCACTCGCTTCGATGGGCAGGCGCATCCAGCTCAAACGCGGTATGCAATGCGCGAACCGCCAATTCGAGATACTTCTCTTCGATCACAACCGAAACCTTGATCTCCGAAGTGGAGATCATTTGGATATTGATACTTTCCTTGGCGAGCGCCTCGAACATGCGACTGGCGACGCCCGCGTGGGAACGCATCCCCACCCCGACGATCGAGACCTTGGCGATCTTGGTATCGCCGCTGACTTCCCGGGCACCGATCTCGCGGGCGGTTCGCTCCAGCACCTGCTGGGCATTCTGGTAATCGTTGCGGTGGGCCGTGAAGGTGAAGTCGGTGGTGTTATCGTTCCCCACGTTCTGCACGATCATGTCCACTTCGATATTGGCGGCGCTGATCGGCCCGAGAATCTTGAAGGCCACCCCAGGGGTATCCGGTACGCCACGAATGGTCAGCTTGGCTTCGTCGCGGTTGAAGGCGATGCCGGAAATGATCGGCTGTTCCATGGATTCCTCTTCGTCAAGGGTGATGAGGGTGCCCGGCCCCTCCTGGAAGCTGTGCAGCACGCGCAGCGGGACGTTGTACTTGCCGGCGAACTCGACCGAGCGGATCTGCAGCACCTTGGAACCGAGGCTGGCCATTTCCAGCATTTCCTCGAAGGTGATCTTGGTCAGCCGGCGCGCCTGGGGCACCACGCGCGGGTCGGTGGTATAGACGCCGTCCACGTCGGTGTAGATCTGGCATTCGTCGGCCTTGAGCGCCGCCGCCAGGGCCACGCCAGTCGTATCCGACCCCCCGCGACCGAGAGTGGTGATGTTGCCCTGCTCGTCCACGCCCTGGAACCCGGCCACCACCACCACGCGCCCAGCCTTGAGGTCGGCGCGCAGGCGGTGTTCGTCGATCTGCAGGATGCGCGCCTTGGTGTGGGCGCTGTCGGTGAGAATGCGGACCTGGGCGCCCGTGTAGGAAACGGCCGGCACGCCTCGCTTGATCAAGGCCATGGCCAGCAGGGCGATGGTGACCTGCTCGCCGGTGGAAACCATGACATCCAGCTCACGGGGAACCGGCTGGTCGCTGATCTGTTTCGCGAGGTCGATCAGCCGGTTGGTCTCCCCGCTCATGGCGGACACCACCACGACGATGTCGTCGCCCTTCTCGCGAAAACGCTTGACCTTCTCGGCCACCTGCTCGATGCGCTCGATAGAACCGACCGAGGTTCCCCCAAACTTCTGTACGATCAACGCCATTTCTCTGCCGCCTAAACCCTCGAAGGGCGCTCATTAAACATCCATCTCGACAGGACTGCCAAGGCTCGCAAACACAGGCTTTGACACAGTGAACCGGAGGCGCGCCGCGCGCGCCCCATGGAACTTACGCGCCGGCCTCCACCAGCGCGCGGGCGGTTGCCAGCGCATCGTCCAGGCGCGCCACATCGGTGCCGCCCCCCTGGGCCATGTCGGGACGGCCGCCGCCCTTGCCACCGACCGCCGCCGTCGCCCGCTTCATCAGGTCGCCGGCCTTGAAGCGCGCGGTCAGGTCCTGGGTGACGCCGGCAACCAGCACTACTTTGCCGTCGAGTTCGCCGCCCAGCAGAATCACCGCGCTGCCCAGCTTGTTCTTCAACTGGTCGACCAGCGCCAGCAAGGCCTTGCCGTCCAGTCCATCCAGCCGGGTAGCCAAGACCTTGACGCCGTTCACCTCGACCGCCGCGCCGGCCAGGTCGTTGCCCGCCGCGCTGGCGGCCTTGGCCTTGAGTTGCTCGAGTTCTTTTTCCAGTTGGCGGTTGCGCTCCAGCACCCCCGCCAGCTTATCCAGCACATTGTCGCGACCGCCCTTGAGCAGCGAGGCGGCTTCCTTGAGCTGCTCTTCCGCGGCGTTCAGGTAGGCCAGCGCCGCGGCGCCGGTGACCGCCTCGATACGCCGCACGCCCGCCGCCACGCCGCTTTCGCTGACGATCTTGAACACGCCGATGTCGCCGGTACGCGACGCATGGATGCCGCCGCACAGTTCCACCGAGAAGCCGCCGCCCATGCTCAGCACCCGGACCCGATCGCCGTACTTCTCGCCGAACAGCGCCATGGCGCCCTTGCGCTTGGCGCTGTCGATGTCGGTTTCCTCGGTCTCGACGGGGCTGTTCTTGCGAATTTCGCCGTTGACGATGTCTTCCAGCCGGCGCAACTGCTCCGGCTTGATCGCCTCGAAGTGGCTGAAGTCGAAGCGAAGCCGCTGGCTGTCCACCAGCGAACCCTTCTGCTGGACATGCTCGCCGAGCACTTGGCGCAACGCCGCGTGCAACAGGTGGGTGGCGGAATGGTTGAGCGCGGTGGCATCGCGGACCTCGGCCGCCACTTGGGCATCGACGGTCAGGCCCTTGGTCAAGCGGCCATTAGCGACCACGCCGTGATGCAGGTAGGCGCCGCCGACCTTCTGGGTGTCGCGCACCTCGAAGCGGGCGCCGGCGCCCTCCAGGTAACCGCTGTCGCCGATTTGGCCGCCGGACTCGGCATAGAACGGAGTGCGGTCCAGCACCACGACCCCTTCCTCGCCCTCCGCCAGGGCCTCGACCGGCTGCCCCTCCTTGAACAAGGCGATCACCGCGCCCTGGCCGTGGGTGCCGGCATAACCGATGAACTGGGTATCTCCGTCCACCTTCACCAGGCTGTTGTAGTCCATGCCGAACGCGCTGGCGGAACGGGCACGCTCGCGCTGCGCCTGCATTTCCCGCTCGAAACCGTCCTCGTCGAGGGTCAGGCCGCGCTCGCGGGCGATATCGTTGGTGAGGTCCACGGGGAACCCGTAGGTATCGTAGAGCTTGAATACCACGTGGCCGGGGATGGTGCCGCCATCCAGGCTCGCTAGGTCCTGCTCGAGAATCCTCAGGCCCTGCTCCAGGGTCTTGGCGAACTGTTCTTCCTCGGTTTTCAGCACCCGCTCGATGTGGGCCCGTTGCTGCACCAGTTCTGGGAAGGCCTCGCCCATTTCCGTCGCCAGCGCGGCGACGATCTTGTGGAAGAAGGTACCCTTGGCACCCAGCTTGTTGCCATGGCGGCAGGCGCGGCGAATGATCCGCCGTAACACATAGCCGCGTCCCTCGTTGGAGGGCAGCACGCCGTCGGCGATCAGGAAGCTGCAGGAGCGGATGTGATCGGCCACCACTTTCAGGGACGGCGCGTCGTCGTTGGCACAGCCGATGGCTGCGGCGGACGCCTCGAGCAGGCTTTGGAACAGGTCGATCTCGTAGTTGGAATGGACGTGTTGCAGCACGGCGCTGATGCGTTCCAGGCCCATGCCGGTGTCCACGCTGGGGGCGGGCAACGGGTGCATGACGCCATCCGCGGTGCGATTGAACTGCATGAACACGTTGTTCCAGATCTCGATGTAGCGGTCGCCATCCTCGTCCGGCGAGCCGGGCGGGCCGCCCCAGATATCGGCGCCGTGGTCATAGAAGATCTCGGTGCACGGGCCGCACGGACCGGTGTCGCCCATGGCCCAGAAGTTGTCCGAGGCGTAGGGAGCGCCCTTGTTGTCACCGATGCGCACCATGCGCTCGGCCGGCACCCCGACCTCCCGGGTCCAGATGTCGTAGGCCTCGTCGTCGCTGGCGTAGACGGTGACCCAGAGCTTTTCCCGGGGCAGGCCGAGCCACTTCTCGGAGGTGAGGAACTCCCAGGCATAGTGGATGGCGTCGCGCTTGAAATAATCGCCAAAGCTAAAGTTGCCCAGCATTTCGAAGAAGGTATGGTGGCGCGCGGTGTAGCCAACGTTTTCCAGGTCGTTGTGCTTGCCGCCGGCGCGCACGCATTTCTGGCTGGTGGTGGCGCGGGTGTAGGCACGCTTCTCCAGGCCGAGGAAACAGTCCTTGAACTGGTTCATGCCGGCGTTGGTGAACAGCAGGGTCGGGTCGTTCGCCGGGATCAGCGAACTGGACGCGACGCGGGTATGCCCCTTCTCTTCGAAGAAGCGGAGGAAGGCTTCACGGATTTCTGCGCTTTTCATTGATTTTTCCAGAAAAATGGTAGCCAGGGGCGCCGGCAAAGGCCGCATTATATCGGCCTCGCCACCGGCGGGTAGCTCTTTTGCGATAGACACGGCCTATGGGGCGAGGTCGGTTCCGGCGAGCGCCCGCTCGGATCACGCGAAGGAAGCGAAGGCTTCCAGTACACGAGGGATATCCGCCGTGCCGACGCCAAGATGGGTAACCAGGCGCAAGCGCGGCGCCGCGCTGACCACCACCCCGTGCTGACGCAGATGGGCCTTGAGAGCGCCGGCGCGATCGCCGATGGCCACGTAGACCATATTGGTCTGCACCGGCTCCACCTCGAAGCCATGTTCCCTCAGGCCTTCGCCGAGGCGCCGGGCATTGGCGTGGTCCTCGGCCAGGCGCTCGACCTGATGCTCCAGTGCGTACAATCCCGCCGCCGCCAGCACGCCGGCCTGACGCATGCCGCCGCCGACCATCTTGCGCAGCCGGCGGGCCTTGCCGATCAGCGCGGCGTCACCGCAGAGCACCGACCCCACCGGCGCGCCGAGCCCCTTGGACAGGCACACCGAGACCGAATCGAAGTGCCGGGCGATCTCCGCCGCCGCCACGCCCAGCGCCACCGCCGCGTTGAACAGCCGGGCGCCGTCCAGGTGCAGCCCCAGACCGCGGCGACGGGTGAAGGCCCGCGCCTCGGCCAGGTAGTCCAGCGGCAGTACCTTGCCCTGCATGGTGTTTTCCAGGGCCAGCAGGCGGGTACGGGCGAAGTGGAAGTCGTCGGCCTTTATCGCCGCCTCTACCTTGGCCAGGTCAAGGGAACCATCGGCCTCGGCGTCCAGTGGCTGGGGCTGGATCGAACCCAGCACCGCCGCGCCGCCGCCTTCGTACTTATAGGTGTGGGCCTGTTGCCCGACGATGTACTCGTCGCCCCGCTCGCAATGGGCCATGAGCGCCAGGAGGTTGCTCATGGTGCCGGTGGGCACGAACAGCGCGGCGGCGAACCCCAGGCGCTCGGCCAGGCTGGCCTCCAGGCGGTTGACGGTCGGGTCTTCACCGTACACGTCGTCCCCCAGTTCCGCGCGCTGCATGGCTTCGCGCATGCCGGGGGTAGGCTGGGTGACGGTATCGCTTCGCAGGTCGATCAGGCTCACAACGGACTCCTCATGCGGGGCCCCCGATGCTATGCGGGCCCGTCCGCCGCCACAAGATGCCCGTCCCGGCTAGAGCGTGGCCGGGACGATCACGATGCCGGCGCGAAGCCCGTTCTTCACCTTCGGGTTGGGGAAGATGATCCGGGCCTCGGCCTCGTCCACTTCCCAGCGCACGCCACCACTGTCCTCGGCCAGCAGCGCGCCCCGGGGAAGCTCGCTGAAGTTCTCGATGTCGTCGGGCAGGTTCAGGCGGAAGTGATCGCTTTGCTTGATGATCTCCCGAGACACGGCGAATACGCGCAGTCCCGCCAAGCCGGCCTCCCCATCGGCGGGCTCGCTGCCATCCACCACGCTTCGCAGCCGTCGCTCCAAGCGCTCCAGGTTGACCCCCGCGTTCTGGCCGAAGGGACGCGCCTTGCCCAGCTCCAGGGTGAAAGCTTCCGCCTCCAGTTGGGCGTAGGTGTAGGCGCTGAAGGTGATGCCGGGCTTGCTCTGCAACAACACGGCCTCGATGCCGGCCGCCCCCAGACGCGCCAGTTCTCGCCGCGAGTGCACCCTGCCCTCGCGGTAGGGGTAGAGGGCGAACTGTTCGATCCTCGAACCGCGGATGGCGGTATGCAGGTCGTAATGCAGGCGCTGCCGACCCGGCTTGGAGAAAAAAGCGGCCGCCAGGCGCTCCAACTCGTTGGCGCGCAACGCTTCCGGCCCGCTGGCATCGGCATGGCGGCCATTGAACAGGCGGTTGATGTCATGCTCGACGTAGCGTTCGCCTCGGCGCATCGCCTCGGGGTTGCCCAGCAGGAAGAGAACCCGCGCCCGGGGCTTGAGTTCGCCGCGGGCGATGCCTTGCAGCAAGCGGTCCAGCAGCTCGATGGGCGCGGTCTCGTTGCCGTGGATGCCGGCCGATAGCAGCAGGTCGAGTCCGCCGTCGGCATCCGCCGCCGGCGTCACTTCCAGGGCGCCCTCGGCCAGCCAGTGCAGGCGCACCCCGTCGGCGGTCAGTTGAATCTTCTCGGTCGGTTCGCGGCCGGCCAGGGTCAGTTCAAGCAGTTTGCCAAGGGCGAGCATGGGCGTCTCCGGCTCAAGCGTCGAGAATCAGTGATTGCAGTCCGGACCATGGACGTGATCGTCGTCGTCCTCGCCCACCGGCTCCATTTCCAGTTGCAGGCTGACCAGGTTGGTGGCCAGGGGGCGCAGCAGGAGGTTGGCGTATTCGGTATCGCCGTCCTCCACGTCCACGCCGATCAGCAACTGGCCGTTGCCGGCCTGTTGAATCCACACTTCGCGCCCTTGCCAGACCACGGCGAAGCGGGTGCAGGAAGTTTCAAGCTGGGTGCCGTCGGTGTCTTCGAGGATCAGTTGCAGGGCGTCGCTCATGTCAGGCTCCCGGCGGCTGCGGCGGTGATGCGCGGCACGCCGGCCGCGCGGAGTTCCGCGACAGCGGCCTCAATCGAGTTGGAAGGGGTATACCGAGCCCAGTTTAAGGATTCGGGTCAGTTCGTCCAGCGCGGTCCGGCACTCCACCAGCAACTGCGGATCGGCCAGGTCGCTTTCCACCAGGCGGTCGCGGTAGTGGGCATCGACCCAGGCGACCAGCTCATCGTAGAGCGCCGAGGTCAGCAGGACCCGGGGGTTGACCGCGTCCAGCTCGTCCTGGCGCAGGGCGACGCGCAGGCGCAGGCAAGCGGGCCCGCCACCGTTCTGCATGCTCTGCTTGAGGTCGAACACCTTCACCTCGCGGATCGGCCCTTCGTCGGCGGTGAGCTGGGACAGGTAGCGCCAGACCCGCTCGTCGTTGCGGCATTCCTCCGGCACCACCAGCAGCATGCCGCCGTCCGCGCGGCTGAGCAGTTGGCTGTTGAACAGGTAGGAACGCACCGCCTCGTCCACCGTGACGGCTTCGCGGGGTACCCGCACGGTCACCAGGCGGCCGCCGCGACGGGCCAGTTTGTCGTGCAGCTCGGCGATGACCCGGTCGCTGTCGAGGAAGGCGTCGTCGTGGTGGAACAGTACCTCGCCGTTGCCCACCGCGATCACGTCGTTGTGGAACACGCCCTGATCGATCACCGCCGGGTTCTGCTGGGCGTAGACCACGCCCGCCTCGTCCAGGCCGTGCAACCGGGCGATGGCCTGGCTGGCCTCCAGGGTCTGCCGCGCCGGGTAGCGTTGCGGCGCCGGGAAGCGGTGATCGAACGCGCTACGCCCGAAAACGAAGAATTCCACCCCGGGCTCGCCGTAGTCCCTGCTGAAGCGGGTGTGGTTGGCCGCGCCTTCGTCGCCGAACTGGCTCACCGCCGGCAGCGCCGGGTGATGGGCGAAATGCCGTTCGCTGGAGAACATCGCGGCGAGCACCCGGCTGGTGGTCGGGTGCTCGATGCTGCGGTGGAACTTGCAGTTCAGGTTGGCCGCAGTGAAATGTACGCGACCGTCGGCGGTATCGGCGCTGGGGCTGACGGTGCAGGCGTTGGCGGTCCACATGCTGGACGCCGAGCTGCAAGCCGCTAGCAGCGGCATGGCGGTCTTCGCGGCTTTCTCGATCACTTGGGCATCGCTGCCGGAGAAGCCCAGGCTACGCAGGGCGACGACATCGGGACGCTCCTGGGGGGCCAGGACACCCTGCTGGAAGCCCATCTCCATCAGCGCCTTCATCTTCGCCAGGCCCTGGCGGGCGGCCTCCCTCGGATTGGAGGCCGCCTGGCCGTTGTTCTGGGAGGCGACGTTGCCGAACGACAGACCGCCATAGTTATGGGTCGGCCCGACCAGGCCGTCGAAATTCACTTCATAGGCGTTCATAGCAAGGCTCCGTGGCGAATTCGTATTGTTCCGGGACGCGCGGGCGACCGGTGCGGCGTCGGTCACAACCGCACGCCAGGGCTGAGGCTGGCCGGAACGCTCAGGCGTTCGCTTTCCAACGAGGCCACCGGGTAGGCGCAGTAATCGGCGGCGTAGTAGGCGCTGGGGCGATGGTTGCCCGAAGCTCCGACGCCGCCGAACGGCGCGCTGCTGGCGGCGCCGGTGAGCTGCTTGTTCCAGTTGACGATCCCGGCGCGGCTCTCCAGCAGGAAGCGCTCGAAGCATTCGCGGGAGTCCGACAGCAGGCCAGCGGCCAGACCGTAGCGGGTGGCGTTGGCCTCGGCGATGGCGCCGTCGAAATCGTCGTAGCGGATAACCTGCAGCAGCGGACCGAAGAACTCCTCGTCGGGCCGCCCGGAAACGGCGGTCACGTCCAGGATGCCGGCGGTCAGCAGGGCCGCGCCCGGGTGTGGCTGGGTCATTTCCAGCAGCGCGGTGGCGCCTTGGGCGATCAACTGGCGCTGGGCCTCGAGCAACTGCTCGGCGGCGGCCAGGGAGATTACCGCGCCCATGAAGGGCGCCGGCTGCGCATCGTAGGCGCCCACTTCGAGGCGGGCACTGACCGCCACCAGGCGTTGCAGCAAGGCGTCGCCCCAGGCGCCGGCCGGCACCAGCAGGCGCCGCGCGCAGGTGCAGCGTTGGCCGGCGGAGATGAAGGCGGACTGGATGATGGCGTAGACCGCGCCGTCCAGGTCCTCGACCCAATCGACGACCAGCGGGTTGTTGCCGCCCATTTCCAGGGCGAGGATCTTGTCCGGGCGACCGGCGAACTGACTGTGCAACAGATTGCCGGTACGGCTGGAGCCGGTGAAGAACAGGCCGTCGAGGCCGTCGTGGCTGGCCAGGGCCACACCGGTGTCGCGGGCGCCTTGGAGCAGGCCGAGGACGCCGCTCGGCAACCCCGCCTCGATCCAGCACCGGACCGTCAGCTCGGCGACCTTGGGGGTCAGTTCGCTGGGCTTGAACAGCACGGCATTGCCCGCCAGCAATGCCGGCACGATGTGCCCGTTGGGCAGGTGTCCGGGGAAGTTGTAGGGGCCGAACACCGCGACCACGCCATGGGGCTTGTGCCGCAGCACGGCGGTGGCGTCGCCCAGGGGGCCGCGCTTCTCGCCGGTGCGCTCGCGGTAGCTCTGGATGGAAATGCCGACCTTGTTGACCATGCTGGTCACTTCGGTGGTCGCCTCCCACAGCGGCTTGCCGGTCTCCTCGCCGATACAGCGGGCCAGCTCGTCGGCATGGCGCTTGAGCCCTTCGGCGAAGCGCTTCAGCACCTCGATGCGCGCCTCGACGGGTTGCCGCGCCCAGGCGGGGAAGGCGGAGCGGGCGGCGGCCACGGCGGCGTCCACCTGGGCGGCGCTGGCCGCCTGGCCGCTCCAGACGACCGCCTGGGTCACCGGGTTCAGGGATTGCAGGGGCTCGCCCTGCCCCGCCTGCCATTGGCCGGCGATGTAATGGGTGCTCATCGACTGTTCTCCTGGTCGAGGGTCGGTCGGGACGACAACGGCACGGCCCGTACCTGGGCGCCGGCGCCGAGCTGCAGGCGCCGCGCGGTGGCCGGGTCGACCACCAGGGTGCCCGCCGCCACCCGCGCGTTGCCGGCCGTGATGCGGCAGCCCTCGCGCTTGCGGTTATGCACGAGGTAGGGCTCGGCATCGTCGCCCGGGGTGCCGACGGCCAGCACCAGCACCTGGCTGTCGCGCACCGCGCGGATCGCCCCGGTGGGGGCCTCGATGGCCGGGCCGGCATCGAAGATGTCGACATAACCCTGGTAAGCGAACCCCTCGCCCTTGAGCATCGCCAGGGCGGGCTCGGTGTCCGGATGCACGCGGCCGATGCTGGCCCGGGCATCCTCGGAGAGGAAGCAGGTGTACAGCGGGAACTTGGGCATCAGCTCGGCGATGAACGCCTTGTTGCCGACTCCGGTAAGGTAGTCGGCCTGGCTGAATTCCATCTTGAAGAAATGCCGGCCGAGGCTTTCCCAGAATGGCGAGCGGCCGTTCTCATCGGACATGCCGCGCATCTCGGCGATGACCTTGTCGCCGAATAACGCGCGGAACTCGGCGATGAACAGGAAGCGCGCCTTGGAGAGCAGGCGGCCGTTCAGCCCGTTGCGGTAACCGGCGTGCAGGAACAGCGAACACAGCTCGGAGTTGCCGGTGAGGTCGTTGGCGAGGAACAGGGTGGGAATCTCGCGATGGATACCCAGTTCCTGGGACGCGCTGACGGTGAGGCCGACCCGATAGTTGTACCAGGGCTCGCGCAGGCCGACCGCGCCGGCGACCGCGGAGATTCCCACTACGCGGCCCTCGTCGTCCTCCATCACGAACAGGTAGTCGGCATCGCCCCGCTCCGCCTGGCCGTTGAAAGCCTTCTCCGCCCAGCCGACCCGGTGGGCGAGGCGTTCTTCGTTGGCCGGCAGAGTGGTCAAGCCGGCGCCTGTGCTGCGCGCCAACTCGATCAGCGCCGGCAAATCGGCGCTGCGTACGGGACGAACGATCATGACTTTCTCCGGAAGGGTTCACCCCGTAGCGGTATCGAGGCCGCACACAGGCGATACGGACGGATCGCGCGGCGATCCATCCGGACAAGTTTGCTCAAACTGCCACCAGACGCACGCTGGCGCCCTCGCCGACACCCAGGGCCTCGGCGGCCGCCCGGGGCAAGGCCACCGGTTTGCCGGGGACCCAGTCCAGCTCCGCCACCAGGGCGCGGAAATCCTGCAGCAGGCCATTGCTCACCAGGTAGGGCCGGCCGCCCCTGCCCTGCGCTTCGCCGATCCGCGCCGGCACCATGCGGCTCTGGGCGATGGAACGAATGCCCGAGGTGCGCGCGTGAAGGGTCGGGCCGCCATCGAAGATGTCGATGTAATGGTCGGTCTCGAAGCCCTCGCGCATCAGGATGTCGAAGGTGATCTGCGCGCGAGGATGCACCTGGCCCATGGCTTCCTGGGCGGCGTCCGGCAGCAGCGGCACGTAGATCGGGTAGTGGGGCATCAGCTCGGCGAGGAACGTCCGGCTCTTCAGGCCGCTCAGGCGCTCGGCCTGGGCATAGTTCATGTCGAAGAAATTCCGCCCCACGGCGTCCCAGAACGGCGAATTGCCCTGCTCGTCGCTCTGCCCGACGATTTCCACCACCACCGAATCGGCGAAGCGTTCCGGGTGGCTGGCGACGAACAGCAGGCGGGCACGGGAGTTCAACTCGGCGAACACGGTGTCCACCAGGGGCCGCTCGACATAGAAGCTGGTGAGCAGGCTGTTGCCGGTGAGGTCGTGGCAGAGCGAAAGGGCATGGATCTTGTTGTGGATCTTCAGCTCGCGAGAGGCGTGCACGAAGGTCTCGTTACGAAAACTGTAGAACGGCTCGGAATAGCCGGCGGAGGCGACGATTCCCGAGCAGCCCACCAACCGCCCGGCGTCGGTGTCCTCGAGCACGAAGAAGTAGCTTTCCTCGCCGTTGAAGCTGACTTCGGCGGCGAAGGAGGCTTCGGAGGCCAGCACCTTTTCCCGAAGGCGCTCATCGTCGTCGGGCAACGAAGTGACACCGACCGGGCTGTCGGCAGCCAGGCGCCGAATCTCGGCCAAGTCGGACAGTTGCGCAGGGCGCATCACCAGCATGGTGCCACTCCTTTCTAGAAACTCCGGGTCACAGCGCCGGAAAAACCGGCTCGCGCCGGTCGATAGGGTTGGGCGCGTCGGAACGCGCCAGCCGGAAGCGCACCGCCTTCGCGGTGCGCGCGGCGTCAGGCCGTCAGCTTGGCCAGGGCGCGCTCGAAGCGGGCCAGACCTTCGTCGATGTCAGCCTCGTCGATCACCAGGCTGGGTGCGAAGCGCACCACGTCCGGGCTGGCCTGAAGCACCATCACCGCTTCCTTCTCGGCCGCGTTGAGGATGTCCTTGGCCTTGCCTTTCCAGGCATCGGTGAGCACGCAGCCAATCAGCAGGCCCAGGCCGCGCACCTCACCGAACACACCGTAGCGCTGGCCCAGTTCGCGCAGGCGGGCGCTCAGGCGCTCGCCGCGCTCCTTCACGCCCCGCAGGACTTCCGGGGTGTTCACCACGTCCATCACGGCCTCGCCCACCGCGCAGGCCAGCGGGTTGCCGCCGTAGGTGGTGCCGTGGGTGCCCACGGCCAAGTGTTTCGCCACCTCGGTGGTGGTGAGCATCGCCCCGATGGGGAAGCCGCCGCCCAGGCTCTTGGCGCTGGAGAGGATGTCGGGGGCGACACCGAAATGCTGGTAGGCGAACAGCTCGCCGGTACGGCCCATGCCGGTCTGCACTTCATCGAAGATCAACAGGGCGTCGTGGGCGTCGCAGAGGGCGCGTGCGCCTTCCAGGTAGGCGCGCTGGGCGGGCAATACGCCGCCCTCGCCCTGGATCGGTTCGAGCACCACGGCGCAGGTCTTGTCGGAAATCGCCGCCTTCAGCGCGTCCAGATCGTTGTAGGGCACATGGGTGATGCCCTGGATCTTCGGTCCGAAGCCGTCGGAATACTTCGGCTGCCCGGCGACGCTGACGGTGAACAGGGTGCGACCGTGGAAGCTGTTGAGAGCGGCGATGATCTCGTGCTTTTCCGGGCCGAAGCGATCGTGGGCGACGCGACGGGCCAGCTTGAAGGAGGCCTCGTTGGCTTCCGCCCCGGAGTTGCAGAAGAACACCCGCTCGGCGAAGGTGGCGTCGATCAGCTTGCGGGCCAGGCGCAGGGCCGGCTCGTTGGTGAACACGTTGGAGACGTGCCAGAGACGGTTGGCCTGGTCGGTCAGGGCCTTCACCAGGGCCGGGTGACAGTGACCCAGCACGTTCACGGCGATCCCGCCGGCGAAGTCGATCAGCTCTCGACCGCTCTGGTCCCAGACTCGCGAGCCCTGGCCGCGTACGGGAATGAAAGCGGCGGGTGCGTAGTTGGGCACCATCAGTTGGTCGAAATCGGCGCGTTGCACCGCGACTTGCTCAACGGACATCGGGATTCTCCTGCCTGGAACGGCTATCGATTGAGAGGGATTGTAGGGACTGGCCGGGTACCTTCATTGCCGTCATGCGACAACTTCTTATAGCGGCAACCCGCCATTTTCCGCGGCTTACGGCAAAGCGACAAAAACCGTCGGAATGACGCAGTGTAAACGGTCTCGGCCTGGGATCGGCACCTACGCTCTTTTTCCGAACTACCGGTCGAACCGGGAACTATCCGTCTTTTGCCGAAAGCGAACGACGCGAAACGAGCCGAAACACGCACCGGGCACCTGTCATCGAACCGGCTAGCGGAGCCGCTCGCCCCATGACGCGGGCGAACGGCCTGGAGCGACTCGCCCCCCCTGCCCTTCGAGCGGCCCGGTCCGGATATATCCCCGTCCCGGACCGCGTGCTCAGCCTCGCTCGACGGGGGAAGGCGCGCCTTCGAGGCCACCGCCGCGCCGCTGGTTGCGGTCTTCCCGAGGGGTCACGCCGAAGAAATTGCGGTAGGCGCTGGAAAAGTGGGGCCCGGACGAGAAACCGCAGGACAGGCCGATCTGGATGATCGACTTGCTGGTCTGCATGAGCATCTGCCGGGCCTTGTTCAGCCGCAGCTCCAAGTAGTACTGGCTGGGCACCCGGCTGAGGTACTGCTTGAAGATGCGCTCCAGTTGCCGACGGGACACGCAGACATGCTGGGCGATCTCGTCGGTGGTCAGCGGCTCCTCGATGTTCGCCTCCATCAGCAACACGGCCTGGGTCAGCTTGGGATGACTGGAACCCAGGCGGTTCTGCAACGGAATGCGCTGGCGCTCGCCGCCTTCGCGGATGCGCTCCACCACCAGTTCCTCGCTGACCGCGCCGGCCAGTTCGGCGCCATGGTCGCGGGCCAGCAGGGCCAGCAACAGGTCGAGCACGGCGAGCCCGCCGCAGGCGCTGAGCCGGTCGCGGTCCCAATCGAACAGATGGCTGGTGGCGATGACCTTGGGGTATCGCTCGGCGAAATCGTCCTGCCAGCGCCAGTGAACGGCGGCGCGGTAGCCGTCGAGCAGTCCGAGCTGGGCCAGAGGATAGACTCCGGCCGACAGCGCGCCGACCACGCATCCGCCACGCGCGAGTTGCTTCAGGGCGCCGGACAGGGCTTGGGAGACCGTCAGCACCGGCTCGTCGGCGATCAGGAACAGCCGCTGCAAGCCGTCCAGGCGGCCAGTCCAGGGCTCGCCCGGCAGCGGCCAGCCGCCGTCCAGCGGCTCGGCGTGGAAGAACGCCAGGTCGTAGAGCGCGTCCGGGTGCAGCCGCCGCGCGACGCGCAACGCTTCCTCGGCCAGCGCCAGGGTGATGGCCTTGGTGCCGGGCCAAATGAGAAAACCGATTCGTTGGGCGGGTGCGGTCATGGCTGGCATTCTAGCCGGAGCGCCTACTTGAGACTGCCGGAGAGGAATTGCTGCAGGCGCTCCGATTTCGGATTGGCTAACACCTCGCGCGGGCAACCCGTTTCCTCCACCAGCCCTTTGTGCAGGAAGATCAACTGGTTGGAGACTTCCCGAGCGAAGCCCATCTCGTGGGTCACCACCACCATGGTGCGCCCCTCCTGGGCGAGGTCGCGCATGACCTTGAGCACCTCGCCCACCAGTTCGGGGTCGAGGGCGGAGGTCGGCTCGTCGAACAGCATCACCTCCGGCTCCATCGCCAGGGCCCGGGCGATGGCCACCCGCTGCTGCTCGCCACCGGACATGTGTCCCGGGTAGGCGTCCTTGCGATGGGCCACGCCCACCTTGGCCAGGTAGTGTTCGGCCTTCTCCACGGCCTCCTTCCTCGGCACGCCCAGCACATGCACCGGCGCCTCGATGACATTCTCCAGGGCGCTCATGTGGGACCACAGGTTGAAATGCTGGAAGACCATCGCCAGGCGCGAGCGCATGCGCTGCAACTGTTTGGCGTCCACCGCCTTGAGCGCGCCGTCCTTGCCGGGCACCAGCTTGAGTTCTTCCCCGTTGAGCAGGATCTTGCCGCCATGGGGTTGCTCCAGCATGTTGACGCACCGCAGGAAAGTACTCTTGCCCGACCCGCTGGAGCCGATGATGCTGATCACGTCTCCGGCCTTCGCCGCGAGGGAGACGCCCTTGAGCACTTCATGGCTGCCGTATCGCTTGTGCAGGTCCTGGACTTCGAGTTTGTACATGGTTTGGGCTCTCAAGAAAGCGGAGATAAGTCAGTCGCTCAACAGGCGTCCGCTGCGAATGGGATGACGACCGGCCACCTTGGCCAGCCACAGGCCGGGCTGGGCGAAACGCAGGCGCTCGCGGGCATAGAGCACCCCGTCCACCGAGGCGCGCACCACGCTGTGGCGGCCCTCCAGCGGGTCGATCACCTCCAGCAGCGGGTCGCCGGCCTTGACCGACGCGCCCACCGGCTGGAGGAAGCTCACCACCCCGGCATGGGGTGGGTAGACGAATTCGGTGCCCTCGAAGGGCGTGGCCTCGCAACACTCGGCGGGCGCCGGCGGCCAGTCGCCGCTCAGCAGCCCCTGTTCCGCGAGGAACGCGAGGATCGCCTCGGCGCTGGTCCGCGCACACTCGGCCCCGGTATCGGCCATGCCGCCCAGCTCCACGGTGGCGGCCAGGCAGGCCAGCGGGATCGCCGCCTCGGGGTAGCGGCGCGACAGGCGCAGCCAGGGCGTGGAACAGGCCTCGTCGAAGGAGTAGCCGCCGGAGTCCTCGGTCAGCAGCGCGGCCCCCGCCCCCAGGCGAGCCGCGAGGGAACGCAGCCGGGGCCACTGCTGGGGAATTGGATAGAGGTGCACCACCGCCTCGAAATCGCAGTGCAGGTCGAGCACCACGTCGGCATCGCAGGCATGCTTGAGCAGCAACCGTTGCAGCCCCTGCACTTCCGAGCGCGCCGGGGGCAGACCGTCCAGGGCGATGTGCATCGCCTCGCGAATCGTACGCACGTTGGCGGCGCCATCCTCGCCCAGGCGCCCGGCCAGAGCCGGGCCGACCGCCTCGGCCAGATCGACGAAAGCTCGATTGAAGTTCTGCCCGCCACCCTGCTCGAACCGGCCCTGATGCACGCCTTGGAGCACCTGCCCGAGCCCGATGGGATTGGCCACCGGCGCCAGCTCGATCACGCCCTGCAGACGTCCTTCGTCCTCCAGCTCCCGCAGGCGCCGCTTGAGTTCCACGGCCACGCGCATGCCGGGCAGTTCATCGGCGTGAAGGGACGCTTGCAGGTAAGCCTTGCGCGGACCGCCGCCGAAGCGGAACACCGTCAGCCGGCGCTGGGTGCCCGGCAGGCTCCAGGGCAGGTCATGGTCGATACGCTGCACGGGCGCGCCTCCTCAGGCCTTGCGCGGCGCCAGGTAGGCCAGCCAGCGGCGCTCGGCGCTCTTGAACAGGCGAACCAGGACAAAGGTCAGGCACAGGTAAAAGGCGCCGGCGGTGATGTAGGCCTCGAACGGCAGGTAATACTGGGCACTCACCGTGCGTGCCGCGCCGGTGATGTCGATCAGCGTCACGATGGAGGCCAGGCTGGTGGTGTGCAGCATCATGATCACTTCGTTGCTGTACTGCGGCAGCGCCCGCCGCAGCGCCGAGGGCAGCAGGATGCGGCGGTACAGCTTGCCACGGGACATGCCCATGGCCTTGGCCGCCTCGATTTCCCCATGGGGCGTGGCCTTCAGGCTGCCAGCGAGGATTTCGGCGGTATAGGCGCTGGTGTTGATGGCGAAGGCCAGGCACGCGCAGAAGGTGGCGTTGGAGAGGTACGGCCAGAGGGCACTGTCGCGAATCGCCGAGAACTGCGCCAGGCCGTAATAGATCAGGAACAACTGCACGAGCATCGGCGTGCCGCGGATCACGTAGGTGTAGAGCCAGGCGGGGGCATTCACCGCCGGCTGCCGCGAGACCCGCATCAAGGCCAACGGGATCGCCGCCAGCAGACCCAGGACCAGGGAAATCGCCAGCAGCTTGAGGGTGACCAGCACGCCGCCGAGATACAGCGGCAGGTTCTCCCAGATGACGTTGTAATCGAAAATCATAGGCTCGCTCCGCGGCTTACAGGTGGGCCGTCTTGATGCCGGCGGAATAACGTTTTTCCAGGTGGCGCAGGGCCAGCAGCGACACGCTGGTCAGCACCAGGTAGAGCGCCGCCACCGCCAGGTAGAAGGTGAACGGTTCGCGGGTGGCATCGGCGGCGTTCTTGGCCTTGAACATCATGTCCTGCAGGCCGACCACGGAGATCAGCGCGGTGGCCTTGGTCAGCACCAGCCAGTTATTGGTGAAGCCCGGGATCGCCAGACGGATCATCTGCGGCACGAGAATGCGAAAGAACACCTGCAAGCCGCTCATGCCATAGGCCGCGCCCGCCTCTCCCTGCCCCTTGGGGATGGCCATGAAAGCGCCACGGAAGGTTTCCGACAGGTAGGCTCCGAAGATGAAGCCCAGGGTGAAGACGCCAGCGGCGAAGGGGTTGATGTCGATGTAGTCGTCGTAGCCCAGCATGGGCGCCAGGCGATTCACCATGTCCTGGCCGCCATAGAAGATCAGCAGGATCAGCACCAGGTCGGGAATGCCACGGATCACCGTGGCATAGGCTTCGCCCAGCACCGCCAGCCAGCGGACCGGCGACAAGCGGAACGCCGCGCCGACGAGGCCCAGCAGAATCGCCACCGCCATGGAAGAAAGCGCCAACGTCAGGGTGAGCCAAGCCCCCTCGACGATAGTCGCACCGTAGCCGTTCAGCATGATTTCGAGTCCTCGGGAGGAGGTGTGGAGAGAAGGTCAAGGCAGCGTGGCGCTCGCGCCGGCCCGAGAACCGACGCGACGGCCCGCAGCGGGCCCGCCTTTTCCTCGCCCTCCCCGGCGGGGACCGGGAAGGGAACTGCTGCTCGAATGCCGGACGCTTACTTGCCGTAAACGTCGAACTGGAAGTACTTGTCCTGGATTTCCTTGTACTTGCCGTTGGCGCGGATGGCGAGGATCGCCGCGCTGATCTTCTCGGCCAGGGCCTTGTCGCCCTTGCGCACCGCGATGCCCTGGCCTTCGCCGAAATACTTCTCGTCGGTGAAGTCCGGGCCGACGAAGGCGAAGCCCTTGCCGGCATCGGTCTTGAGGAAGCCTTGGTCGATGTTCACCGAATCCGCCAGGGTGGCGTCCAGACGACCGGCGGCCAGGTCCAGGAACACCTCGTTCTGGGACGCGTAGCGAACCACTTCGGCGCCTGCCGGGACGAAGACGTCCGTGGCGTAGCGATCATAGATGGACGACCGTTGCACGCCGATCTTCTTGCCCTTGAGATCGGTCGCCGGGTCCTTCATCTCGGTGCCGGCCTTCATCGCCAGCTTGGCCGGGGTGGAGTAGTACTTGCCGGTGAAGTCCACGGAGCGCTTGCGCTCGTCGGTGATGGACATGGACGACAGGATGGCGTCGAACTTGCGTACTTTCAGCGCCGGAATCAGGCCATCGAATTCCTGCTCGGTCCACTTGCACTCGACCTTCATCTCGGCGCACAGGGCGTTACCGATGTCGTAGTCGAAGCCGGCGATGCCGCCGTCGGCGGTCTTGTAGGCGAAGGGCGGGTAAGCGGCCTCGATACCGATCCGCAGCGGCTTGGCGTCGTCGGCCATGGTCAGCGGCGACAGGACGGACAGCGCCAAGGCGCCGAGAAGCAGGATCTTCTTCATCGTGTGACTCCGAGTCGTGTGGCAATGAATGCAAGCAGACGGGAAACAGGACCCGCCGCGCATGAAGGGTGGAAGTATCGACGACGCGTCGCGCCCTGAATAGGGGGACCGGTGCGGCCAGGTGTCCGGCATTCTATCGGGAGCCGGATAGCCGTTATTTTCTCAATGCGACAAGTAATTACAAAAGGGACCGAGCCCCGGCAATGTCGCCTTGACAGAAAAGCAGACCTGTGAGTCATGAAATTCGCTTAACCCATTCATATTGCAATAAGCGGTCCAGAATTAAAAACTACATAGTAATCAATTAGTTAAAAAAGAGAGCGTTTGCTAAAACCAGCGTCGGTTACCGTTCTACACGACCAAGGGTGTGCGAGGTGGGAAGCGCCGGGAATGATGCCGCTTCAAGCGCCTATGGAGAGCCGCCTTTTCATGACGAGGGCATGAAAACGAAGCCGACTCAGCCCGAAGGTGAAGGCATCCATCGACACGGTCCGGCAGGTATCGGGGCTTGGCCTATACAGGCGCTTGGCGAATGGGTCATGCCAGCCAAAGCGCATTGCGGCTCGATCATTCATTCAGGGAAACAAGGCCCACGACTGAACATCGATCCCTCAAGATCGATTCCCCTCCCATACGCCATCACGAGGGCCTGGCTCGGATAGCCAGCCAATAAAAAGCCCGCCTTCCCTGCGGAAGGCGGGCCAGTCACTCTTGCGTCACGCCGCCTGCATGGTTCGGTGAGTGTCGATCAGGTGTTGCACCACGCCCGGGTCGGCCAGGGTGGAGATGTCGCCCAAGGACTCGTACTCGCCGGTGGCGATCTTGCGCAGGATACGCCGCATGATCTTGCCGGAACGGGTCTTCGGCAAGCCCGGGGCCCACTGGATGACATCGGGCACCGCGATCGGACCGATTTCCTTGCGCACCCAGTTCTTCAGTTCCTGCCGCAACTGCTCCGACGGCTCCTCTCCGCTGTTCAAGGTGACATAGACATAGATGCCCTGCCCCTTGATGTCGTGGGGAACGCCGACCACCGCGGCCTCGGCGACCTTCGAGTGGGCGACCATGGCGCTTTCGATCTCGGCGGTCCCCATGCGGTGGCCGGAGACATTGAGCACATCGTCGACGCGCCCGGTGATCCACCAGTAGCCGTCCTCGTCGCGACGGGCACCGTCGCCGGTAAAGTACATGCCCTTGAAGGTCTTGAAGTAGGTAGAGACGAAGCGGTCGTGGTCGCCGTACAAGGTGCGGGCCTGCCCCGGCCAGGAGTCGATGATCACCAGGTTCCCCTCGGCCGGCCCTTCGATCAGGTTGCCCAGGTTATCCACCAGGGCCGGTTGCACGCCGAAGAACGGCCGGGTAGCGGAGCCAGGCTTGAGCGCGGTGGCGCCGGGCAGCGGGCTGATGAGCACCCCGCCGGTCTCGGTCTGCCACCACGTATCGACGATGGGGCAGCGTTCCTTGCCGACGGCGCTGTAGTACCACTGCCACGCCTCGGGATTGATGGGTTCGCCCACCGACCCCAGCAGGCGCAGGCTGGAGCCGTCGGCGCCGGCCACGGCGGCATCGCCCTGGGCCATCATGGCGCGGATCGCGGTGGGCGCGGTGTAGAGGATGTTGACCTTGTGCTTGTCGATGATCTTGGCCACCCGGGTCACGTCCGGGTAGTTGGGCACGCCCTCGAACAACAGGGTGGTGGCGCCGTTGGCCAGGGGACCGTAGACGATGTAGCTGTGGCCAGTGACCCAGCCCACGTCGGCGGTGCACCAGTACACTTCGCCGGGGCGATAGTCGAAGACCCGCTCGTGGGTCAGCGCGGCATAGACCAGGTAGCCGCCGGAGGTGTGCAGCACACCCTTGGGCTTGCCGGTGGAACCGGAGGTATAGAGGATGAACAGCGGCTCCTCGGCGCCCATTTCCTTCGGCGCGCAAACCGTACCGGCGACCTTCATCAGGTCCTCGAACCAGATGTCGCGGTGAATGTTCCACTTGATGTCGGCCCCGGTGCGCTTGCACACGATGACCTTCTGAATGCTGTTGGTCTCGGGGTTGGTCAAGGCGTCGTCGACGTTGGCCTTGAGCGGGGTCTTCTTGCCGGCCCGCACGCCTTCGTCGGCGGTGATCACGACCTTGGACTTGCAGTCGATGATGCGGCCCGCCAGGGCCTCGGGGGAAAAACCGCCGAACACCACGGAGTGGATGGCGCCAATGCGCGCGCAGGCCAGCATGGCCACCACCGCCTCGGGGATCATCGGCATGTAAATGGTCACCACGTCGCCCCGGTGAACGTCCTGCCCGCGCAAGGCGTTGGCGAACTTGCACACCTGTTCGTGGAGTTCGCGGTAGGTGATGTGGCGGTGCTCGGAGGGGTCGTCGCCCTCCCAGATAATGGCGATCTGATCGCCCCGGGTTTCCAGATGGCGGTCCAGGCAGTTGTAGGAGACGTTGAGGGTGCCGTCGGCGAACCACTTGATGTCGACATGATGATCGTCGAACGAAGTCTGCTTGACCCGAGTGAATGGCTTGATCCAGTCCAGGCGTTGGGCCTGCTCGCGCCAGAAGCCGTCCGGATTGATCACCGACTGCTGGTACATCGCCTTGTAGGCGGCCTCGTCGGTCAGGGTCCGGGCGGCCACTTCGGGGCGTACGGGATACAGGGAAGCGGCACTCATGGGCTTTACCTCGATTACTGAAGTCATTGTTGTTCTGAATTCTTGTCGAACCGTTTATCGGGTGGTTCTTTTGTAACGACCACGGCCAAGCGCAACCATTCGACCATGGTCTACCGGGTCGGGAAGGCTGGCGCCGCGTGGGCACGCGTCGTTGTCAGCATAGATGCTCGAGCGAATGGCGTGCCAAGGAGCGCCCGCCGGGGCGACGAGCGCGCCCGGGGCACCGAGGCCGGAACGCCTCGCGCGACGCTCCAGCATCCAGAAAGGCTGCCGCGAGAAAGCCTCACCTCTCGCTGGCGGGCGGCGGCGCCCGCTGCTCGATATTCAGCGACGAGGATGGCACGGTCCATGTTCAAGTCTCCGCCACGGAGCGCCGCCGGTGCGCGCCAGCTTTCGAGGGTAGCGGTCGGCGTAGGAGGCCGCCCGCTCTGGCGAGCGCCATGGTCGAGGCGCCTCGCGGCCAAGGTGGCGGCGCCAACCCATGCGCACCGCAACGCCAAGCCCCTCGCCAAGGCGGGGATTCGCAACGCCGCCGGTGCGGCTAGAGCGTGTCCACTCCTGCGGAGCGAGTTCGACACGCCTCGGCTTTTTGTATACAAATCCAGCGTTCCTTCCTGCGGCGGAGCCCCTCCTCCACGCCGCCCCCTCCTCGATCGCCCCCGCCTGGAGCCTCCCATGAGCCTGGAAACCTGGGTGCTGTTCTGTAGCGCCGCGCTGATCGTCATCCTCATCCCCGGCCCGCTGTCGCTGCTGATGATCGGCAACAGCCTGAACCACGGCCTGCGCCGCTCGGCTCCCGCTTTCCTCGGAGGCATCTCCGCCTCCCTGTGCCTGCTCAGTGCCTCCGCCCTCGGGCTGGGCGCGCTGTTGATGGCCTCCGAGCGGGTGTTCAGCGGATTGAAGTTGGTGGGCGCGCTGTACCTGTTCTATCTCGCCTGGCAGAGCTGGCGCGCCGCCCGCCACGCCCACGCCGTGGGCGACGCGCCCCAGGCGGCCGCCCGGCCGGCCTTCGGGGCAATGTTCTGGAAAGCCTTCGCTCTCGGCGCCAGCAACCCCAAGGACATCCTGTTCTTCGCCGCCTTCCTGCCGCAGTTCCTCGACGCCACCCAGCCGTTGTCCCGGCAATTGCTGACGCTGATCCTCACCTGGACGGTACTGGACCTGCTGTGCAAGCTGGGCTACGGCCTGGGGGCTCGCCGCGCGGCGCGCTACCTGCGCGGCGGTCGGGGCAAGGTCTGGTTCGAGCGGATCAGCGCCGGGCTGTTCGCCGGTGCCGGCGGCGCCTCGCTGTTCGGGCACTGAGGGCCGCTTCGGCGAAGCATCGAGCGGGTGCTCCGCCCTAGGAGCACAGGCAGCGCCCCTAAACGGCGGCGACTTGCGCCGGATGCCGGCTCCGCGATACCGCCTCGTTAGCCCGCGCATCGACCGGTGCAAGGGGCCCACGCCTGGCCGAGCAGGCGCGCCCTATGGCCTGATCGCCGCACAGGACAGTGCCTCGATGGCTCGCCCCACCGGCGCACGCCCCCGCCCGCCTGGGTAGCAAGTCGATGCGATACCCGGGCATGCCCGGATACCCTGCCTCCCCGTCCCGCTGACCCGGAGCTCCTCACCCATGTGGCATCGCGGCCGCTCTGAGTACGGTCGCACCAATCGCACCGCTCCACGGCCGCGCTCAAGCCGAGCGTGAAGCGCGCTTCGCAGGCTGGGCCCGCCGACACTGGCGCCACGGGCACGGACCATGGACAATCCGCGCCTCGGCAAGGGCCAGCGGCGACCCCTTCGGCAAACCGCGCTCACAGGGCGAACGGATTGCCTGAAATTTCTCTACGGATGGCGCAGCCCAGGCGCGTTCCAGCGCTCGCCCAAGCGGGAACCGAACCGCTTCCCCGAGCCCATGACACATCAGGCAGGCTTCGAACGATGAGTACACCCGACTCGCTCCCGCGTCCCTCCGAATTGATCTACGGCCTGGACGACCGCCCCCACTTCAGCGCGGCGATCTTCGCCGCGCTGCAACATGTCCTGGCCAGCTTCGTCGCCATCATCACACCAACCCTGATCGTGGGCGGCGCCCTTGGCCTGAGCGCCGAGGTGCCCTATCTGGTGAGCATGGCGTTGTTCGTCTCCGGTCTCGGCACCCTGGTCCAGGCCCGGCGCATCGGCCCCATCGGCGCGGGTTTGTTGTGCCTGCAAGGCACCAGCTTCGCGTTCCTCAGCGTGATCCTCAGCGCCGGCTTCATGGTGAAGAACCGGGGCGGCGGCACCGATGAAATCCTCTCCACTCTGTTCGGCGTGTGCTTCTGCGCGGCCTTCGTCGAGGTCCTGTTCAGCCAGTTCATCGGCAAGTTGCGCAAGCTGATCACGCCCGTGGTGACCGGCACCATCATCACCCTCATGGGCCTGTCGTTGATCAAGGTGGCGGTGATGGACATGGCGGGGGGCTTCGGCGCCCCGGACCTGGGCGCCCCGGTGAACCTCGGCCTCGCCGCCCTGGTGCTGGCCACCATCGTGGTGCTCAACCGCTTCAACCTGCCCCTGCTGCGCCTGGGAGCCATCATCGTCGGCCTAGGGGTCGGCTTCCTCGCCGCCTGGATTCTGGGCAAGGTGGATTTTTCCAGCCTGCCCCAGGTGCCGGCGGTAAGCGTGCCGATTCCCTTCAAGTACGGCTTCTCCTTCGACTGGATGGCCTTCGTGCCGATCGCCGTGATCTTCCTGGTCAGCCCCCTGGAGGCGGCGGGCGATCTCACCGCCAATTCGATGATCTCGCGCCAGCCGGTCAGCGGCCCCCTCTACATTCGCCGCATCCGCTCCGGGCTGTTGGCCGACGGACTCAATTCAGCGATGGCGGCGATGTTCAACAGCATGCCCATGGTGACCTTCGCCCAGAACAACGGAGTGATCCAGCTGACCGGGGTGGCCAGTCGCTACGTGGCCTATTTCATCGCCGCGATCCTGGTCCTGCTGGGGTTGTTCCCGATGATCGGCGCGGTGCTGCAACTCATGCCCAAGCCGGTGCTGGGCGGGGCCACCCTGATCATGTTCGGCACCGTGGCGGTGGCCGGCATCAAGCTGCTGTCGGAAGCCGGGCTGCACCGCCGCAACATGCTGATCATCGCGATCTCCCTCGGCCTCGGCCTCGGCGTGGCCTCGGTGCCGGACGTGCTGATCAGCCTGCCCCCGTCGCTGCATAACATTTTCGAGTCGCCGATCACCGTCGGTGCCTTCAGCGCGATCCTGCTGAACCTGTTCCTGCCGGAAGAGCCGCTGGACCCCGACCATCTTTTCGACCCGGAAGCCTCGATCCTCGAGGTGCTGCAGGATGCCGAGCCCCACGCTCACTCCACGACACCTACCCCGCCCCCGCGCTGAGGCAGCACTTCAATCGCGAGCCGGCGGCGCGGGCCGAGGCGTCGGCGCGGTCGGCGGGCTCGAAGCGGGGCGTTCGAGCTGTGGCAACGGGCGCTCCGGCGTGCCGGGCAGCGCGCCCCCGCCGTTGCGCAGCAGCGGTGGGTTGCCGCTGGGCGTGCGCGGCACCGGGGGCGCCGCCGGTTGCGTATAAGGCTGGGGCGTCGCGGTGCCCGGCGATCCGGACCCGCCACGGGGTTGCAGCCAGGCCGGGGATGGTTCCGCCAGGGCCGCGCCGGCCAGGCACAACGCCACCCAACCCATCATGGAAATCCTCACGGTGCTCTCCTGGCGGGCCTCGCCCGCGATCCGTCCGATAAAGCTTGGGCAGCGCCGAGCCCGCTTTGGTTGCCTGGGATAGAGGCCGGCGAGCCGGATGTCGAAATCTGCGTTTTCTGGCTGAACAGCCAGACGCCGGGGCAGTCACTCACTAAGTCACCCTTTTCAGGAGAGCACCAATGACTCGCTTGTCTTCCCAGCAGATCCCCTCTACCTCCGACGCCGGCCACCTGCATGGCTGGGAGCGCGCGGCGTCCATCGCGGGCGGCCTGATCCTGCTCGGCAAGGGCTTGCATCGCGGCGGTGTGAGCGGTCTGTTGCAACTGGCCATTGGCGGCATGGCGCTCAGCCGTGGCTTCACCGGCCACTGCAAGGCCAAGGCGTTCCTGACCCAGGCGCGCGACGAAGCCGGCGAGCTGCGCGAGAAGCTGCACGAGGCGGGCCGCGACCTGGAAAAGCTGCGCAGCGACGCGAAAGCGGTCGGTAGCAGCGCGAAAGCGGCCGTCAAGGACGCGGCTTCCGGCGTCTGAACCGCGGCCGGCCCGCGAGCGCGGGCCGGCCGGGCGCATCGGTTCAGTACGACGCCAGCCGTCTGGCGCCCTTGGGCGCATCAGCATGAGAGATGCCATGACTCATAACGATGTATTGCGCAGCCTGCGTTATCTGTTGAATGTCAGCGATGCCCAATTGGCCGCGATTGCCTCCCTGTCGGACCACCCGGTCAGCGAGGCGCAAATGGGCGCTTACCTGCGTCAGGAGGACCAGCCCGGCTACCAGCCCTGCGACGACGAGACCCTGGCCCATGTCCTGGACGGGCTGATCTATCACAAGCGGGGGCGCGACCGCAGCCGCCCGCCTCATCCCCTGGAGTTGCCGGTCAGCAACAACACCGTGATGAAGAAACTGCGGGTCGCTTTCGAACTCAAGGACGAGGACATGCACCGCATCCTCGAGTCCGCCGGCCTGCCCATGAACAAGCCGGAACTCAACGCCTTGTTCCGCAAAAAGGGCCACAAGAACTACCGGGAATGTGGAGACCAGGTGCTGCGGCACTTCCTCAAGGGACTTACCTTGCGCGAGCGGGGCTGAACGACGGGCAAAAAAAGGGCGGCTCGCTGGCCGCCCGCCCAATCATTCCGGGAGGAATGTCGAAACGCTGTGTCTGGAATCACGCAGACCCGCCTTTGTATACCGGCCTTGCCGGACCCGCCATTCCACCAAGGTCTTAACCTCGCCGGCTATGCGTCCTTGCCGATCCCGTATTGCCGCAGCTTGTTGGCGATGGTGGTGTGGGACACGCCCAGGCGCTTGCCCAGTTGCCGGCTGCTGGGGTGATCGGCATAGAGCCGCTCCAACACCGCCTTTTCGAAGCGCCCGACGATGCCGTCCAGATCCCCCTCCAGGGAAAAATCCCCCAGCGGCTGGGGCGCGCCGTAGTCCGGCAAGCGGATGTGCTCGGACTTCACCGTGCCGCTGTCGCACAGCGACACGGCCTGGAACAGCACGTTTTCCAGTTGCCGCACGTTGCCAGGCCAGTGGTAGCGGGCCAATCGCTCCAAGGCCTGGGGCGTGGGCGTGGGCAGCGGGCAACCGATCTGCCGGCTGGCCTGGTCGAGGAAGTGGTCCACCAGCGGCGACAGGCCATCCAGGCATTCCCGCAAGGGCGGGATATGCAACGACAGCACATTGAGCCGATGGTAAAGGTCCTGGCGGAACTCGCCCCGGGCGCACAACTCGGAGAGATCCACCTGGGTCGCGCAGATCACCCGCACGTCGAGGTACACCTCCTCGTCGCTGCCGACCCGACGGAAGCAACCGTCCTGCAGGAAACGCAGCAACTTCGCCTGCAAGCGCGGGCTCATTTCGCCGACCCCGTCGAGGAACAGGGTGCCGCCGGCGGTCAGCTCCAGCAGCCCCAGCTTGCCCTCGGGCCGGGCCCCCTCGAAGGCGCCCGGCCCGTAGCCGAACAGCTCGGTCTCGGCCATGGATTCCGGCAGGCCGGCGCAATTGAGCGCCATGAAGGGCGATTGCCCCCGGGGGCTGGCCAAGTGGCAGGCGCGGGCCAGCAATTCCTTGCCGGTGCCGGTCTCGCCCTCGATCAGCAGCGGCGCATCCAGCGGCGCCATGCGCCGGGCCTCGCGAACCACCGCCGCCATCACCTTGGAGCTCTGGAAGATGCTGTCGAATCCCCGCAACTCCTGCTTGCGCACATTGTAGATGCGCTCGCCCACGCGGTCGGCGCGGTGCAGCGCCAGCACCGCGCCGGCCAGGGCCTCGCTCTCGTCGTGCTCCGACTGCAGCGGCGCGATGTCGGCGAGGAACACATCTCCCTTCACTTTGACCCGTAGGCCGTTGATCCGCGACTTATTGGCCCGCACCAGCTCCGGCAGGTCGAAGTCCTCGGCATAGCGCGACAGCGGAATGCCCGGCACCTCGTCCACCCGCACCCCGAGCAACTGGGCGGCGGAGCGGTTGGCGGCGACGATGGAACCACCCATGTCGATGGACAGCACGGGAAAGTCCAGCGCGCCCAGCAAGGCGTTCAGCTCCAAGTGACGGCGTTCGCTGGGCATCAAGCCGACCCGCTTCACCCCGAACACGCCGGCGATGGTTTCCAGCTTGGGCCGCAGGGCCTGGAATTGCAGGTTGATCAGATTGGGGCAGTGGAGGTAGATGGCGTTGCCATGCTCGCCCCCCACCTCGCCCCGGGCGACGTTGATCCCATAGTCGACCAGCAGGTTGAGGATGTCGCGCAGGATGCCGACACGGTTCTGGCAATGGACTTTGATACGCATCGGGCAAGGCTCGGTATTGTCGTTATAGAGCGCCTCGGCACCATTTTTTTGCGAGGCGTGCCGCTTTTTCGTCAAGAATATGTGACGAATCGCCGCACCAGCAAGGCGAGATGACGCGCCACGGCCGTTCACGTAAGGTTTTATTTACGAATTCAGGCCCGTGGGAGGGGCCGGCTACGGCTCGACCCGCTTGGACGGCGCGCCTCGGTCTGCCCACCATGACGGCAACAACAACAAGCGCTGGGCATTGCGACCGAGCAGGAGGCCCCATGAAAACCACGCAATACGTGGCTCGCCAGCCCGACGAGAACGGTTTCATCGATTACCCGGAAACCGAGCATCAGGTCTGGAACACCCTCATCACGCGCCAGTTGAAAGTCATCGAGGGCCGCGCCTGCCAGGACTACCTGGACGGTATCGAGCAGCTCGGCCTGCCCCACGACCGCATCCCCCAGCTCGACGAGATCAACCGCGTGCTCCAGGCCACCACCGGCTGGCGCGTGGCACGGGTTCCCGCGCTGATCCCGTTCCAGACCTTCTTCGAGCTGCTGGCCAGCCAGCAATTCCCGGTGGCCACCTTCATCCGCACCCCGGAAGAGCTGGACTACCTGCAAGAGCCAGACATCTTCCACGAAATCTTCGGCCACTGTCCGCTGCTAACCAACCCCTGGTTCGCCGAATTCACCCACACCTACGGCAAGCTGGGCCTGCGGGCCACCAAGGAGGAGCGGGTCTATCTGGCGCGGTTGTACTGGATGACCATCGAGTTTGGCCTGGTGGAAACCGCCCAGGGTCGCCGCATCTACGGCGGCGGCATCCTCTCCTCGCCCAAGGAAACCCTCTACAGCCTGTCCAACGAGCCGGCGCACCAGGCGTTCGACCCGCTGGAGGCGATGCGCACGCCCTACCGGATCGATATCCTGCAGCCGATCTACTTCGTCCTGCCCGAACTCAAGCGCCTGTTCGAACTGGCCCACGAAGACATCATGGCGCTGGTGCGCCAGGCCATGCAGCTCGGCCTGCACGCGCCACGCTTTCCGCCCAAGGCGGCCTGACCGCCCCGTGCCCGCCCCGGAGCCCCCGGGGCGGGGTCCGTCATGCGGCGCACCGTCGCGCGCCGCCCCGAATCAGGAGTACCCATGTCCGCCCTCAACCAAGCCCATTGCGAAGCCTGCCGCGCCGACGCGCCGAAAATCTCCGACGAAGAACTGGCGGTGCTGATCAAGCAGATCCCCGACTGGAACATCGAGGTTCGCGACGGCATCATGCAACTGGAGCGGGTCTTCGCCTTCAAGAACTTCCGCCATGCCCTGGCGTTCACCAACGCGGTGGGCGCCATCGCCGAGGAAGAAGGCCATCACCCGGGCCTGCTGACCGAGTGGGGCAAGGTCACCGTCACCTGGTGGAGCCACTCCATCAAGGGCCTGCACCGCAACGACCTGATCATGGCGGCGCGCACCGATGAGGTCGCCGCCACCGCCGAGGGTCGCAAGTGAGCCGGCATTTCGGCGGCGTCGCGCGGGTCCCTGGCGACCCGATCCTCGGCCTGATGGACGCCTTCCGGACCGACCCCAACCCGGCCAAGATCGACCTCGGCGTGGGCGTCTACAAGGACGCCCAGGGTCTGACGCCAATCCCCCGTGCGGTGAAGGAAGCCGAGCGCCTGCTGCTGCAACGGGAAACCACCAAGACCTACATGGGCGGCCACGGCGACCCGCTGTTCGGCGAGCGCCTGCTGGCCCTGGTGTTCGGCGAAGGCGCCGCGCTGCTGGAAAACGGCCGGGCCGGCGCCACCCAGACCCCCGGCGGCACCGGCGCCCTGCGCCTGGCCGGCGAATTCATCGCCCGGGTCCTGCCCGGACGCGGTATCTGGCTCAGCGACCCCACCTGGCCGATCCACGAGACGCTGTTCGCCGCCGCCGGCCTGACGGTGAACCATTACCCCTACGTGAACCGCGACAACCGCCTCGACGTGGAAGCGATGCTGGCGGCCTTGGAACGAGTCCCCCAAGGCGACGTGGTGTTGCTGCACGCCTGCTGCCACAACCCCACCGGTTTCGACCTGAGCCAGGACGACTGGCGCCGGGTACTGGACGTGGTGCGCGCGCGCGAGCTGCTGCCGCTGTTGGACTTCGCCTACCAAGGCTTTGGCGACGGCCTGGAAGAAGACGCCTGGGCGGTGCGGCTGTTCGCCGAAGCGCTGCCGGAATCGCTGGTCACCAGTTCCTGCTCGAAGAACTTCGGCCTCTACCGGGAACGTACCGGCGCCCTGCTGGTGCGCTGCGACGACGCCGAGCGGTTGCAGGACGTGCGCAGCCAGTTGGCCTCCCTGGCGCGCAACCTGTGGTCCACGCCCCCCGCCCATGGCGCAGCGGTGGTGGCCACGATCCTCGCCGACGACAGCCTGCGCGGCACGTGGATCGAAGAGCTGGACGCCATGCGCCGACGCGTCGCCACCCTGCGCGGCGGGCTCGTGGAAGCCCTGCAACCCTTCGGCTTGGCCGAGCGCTTCGCCCACGTGGGCAGGCAGCGCGGGATGTTCTCCTACACCGGGCTGAGCGCCGAACAAGTGGCGCGCCTGCGCCAGGAACACAGCGTGTACTTGGTCAGCAGCGGCCGCGCCAACGTCGCCGGCCTGGACGAAGCACGTCTCGGTGACTTGGCCAGGGCCATTGCCGGGGTCTGCGCCTGAGCCGACCGACGAACCCTCTTTCGCCGGCCCTCGAGGCCGGCTTTTTTTTGCGCAAGCATCGCCGCTTCGGCAGCAAGGTGCCGACGCCGTCCGGAGCAGCGAGTGGGAGGGAAACGCGCGGCGGAGTATCGTCGCCGGCACATGACGCTTTAGCCTCGCCCGGCCATTCAAGCGGTCGCCCTGAAAGCCGCTCAGTGAAGTAGACAAAGACGGAGGGAAAACAGGGTACGGGTGAACGCGCAGCCCGACGATTGCCTGGCCAGCCGCGGCAGGCTCGCGCTGCCTCCGGGATGACGGATCGACGCCAAGCGCGCCCCCCGGACTAGAACTCCACCTTGCCCCGGCCCGCCTTGATTGCGCCGCGCCGGGCCTTGCCCTCCAGGCGCCGGCGCTTCGAGCCCTGGGTAGGCCGTGTCGGGCGCCGGGGCGCCTCGACTCGCACCGCCTCGCGGATCAGCTCGGCGAGGCGCTCCAAGGCATCGGCGCGGTTCTGCTCCTGGGTGCGGTGGCGCTGCGCCTTGAGCACCACCACCCCGTCGCGGGTCACCCGGCTATCCTTCAGGGCCAGCAGGCGTTCCTTGTGGAAAGCGGGCAGCGACGAAGCGCGGATATCGAACCGCAAGTGCAGCGCGCTGGAAACCTTGTTGACGTTCTGCCCGCCGGCGCCCTGGGCGCGGATGGCGGTCAGTTCGACCTCGTCCTCGGAAATCTGGACGCTGGGAGAAATATCGAGCATGGGAGAGCACCGGAACGGGCCGCCAGGATACGCGCGGACACAGCCCCTGACGACCCACGCGGAAACGCGCGCCGTCGGGCGCCGCGCGTCGGCCAACGCCGGATCAGCCTTCCACCCGGCGTCTGGGCGCGGCCGCTCTCGCTGGCGTTGCCCGCCACCGACGGCCGCCCGCCGGCGCGAGCGATGCTGCCCATCGGCGGTACCGCATTGCGCAACATGGTCATCATTGGAGACTCCTTGGTAGGATCGGCGACGGTGCCGATGACCCGAGGCATCGCGCCCCGGTTCGCGGGCTCGCTGGCCAGCCGAACGCTGTCCGGATGCCCCCGTCGCTCGCGCCCTGTCCGTGCCGGCGGATCATTGGGTTCCGACGAAGAAGCTCGACCGCCCTCCGGCAGCGCGAGGCCACTGCTTGCCATAGGGATCGCACATGAATCGCGGGTTCACGCAGAGGTTCCAGGATGATCGACAGCGTTTCACCCCGCACGCCCCAGCAGGCGCTGGCCGCCCTGCTGGACCGCTACGCGCCGGCCCGCCTGCTGCAGGTGGGCGCCCGCGAGATCCCCGCGCTCCAGGCGTTCCGCGCCGCCCACGCGAACTGCCAGGTCGAGCGCGCCGAGCCGGGGCCGCTGCCGGCCGCCCTGGCAAGCCAGCGCTTCGACCTGGCCCTGCTGGCGGATTGCCTGGAGCACCTGCCCAAGCGCACTGGCCTGGAGCTGCTGGCCGGCATCCGCAACCTCAACGCCAGCCGTCTGGCGGTGCTGGTGGACCTGAGCGCCTGCGACTGGCGGGAGACCGACTTCTACGCCCTGGCCCTGCAGGCCGGGGAGCGCTTCCAGCGAGGCGAGCAGACCGTGCACCTGTTCACCTATGACCTGCTGGACTACAAACAGACCCCGGACTGGCTCAACGCCAAGTTCTGGGCCAACCCGGAAAACTTCGGCAAATACTGGTGGTGACATGAACGCACCGAGTTGTCCCTGCGCCAGCGGCGATCCGCTGGACCTCTGCTGCGGCCGTCTCCACGATGGCCAACCGGCGGGCTGCGCCGAGGCACTGATGCGCTCGCGCTACAGCGCCTATGTGCTGGGCCGGGTGGACTATCTGGTGGAAACCACGCTGCCCGTCCAGCGCGACGGCCTGGACCGCGACGCCATCGCCGCCTGGAGTGCCGCCAGCACCTGGCTCGGCCTGGAGGTGGAAAGCCACGAGGTGCTCGGCGGCAAGCCCGAGCATGCCTTCGTCACCTTCGTCGCCCGCTGGCACGACGCCGAGGGCGAGCACGCCCACCGCGAGCGTTCCGCCTTCGTGCAGAGCGACGGCCGCTGGTATTTCCTCGACCCCGGCGTGCCGTTGCGAGCCGGGCGCAACGACCCCTGCCCCTGCGGCAGCGGGCAGAAATTCAAAAAATGCTGCGCCGGCTTTCTCTAAATCGCCAAAGCCTGCTTGAGTGTTAGTACCCCGGGCGCCGTTCCGCTGGGACGGGACGTTCGTCGTGCCGGGAGGCTCGCCCGCCCCGGACCGGGTGGAACGCTCACAGGAGAAGTCCATGCATGCATCCCCCTTTCTCGCTTCCGTCCTCGCCAGCCTGACACTGGCCGGCGCTGTCCAGGCGGCCGATATCCAGGTCAGCCTGGGGGACCGCGACCGGGTCACCCGCCTGTTCGCCTATCCCAACAATTGCAGCGTGATCTGCTACCGCGACTGGACCCTGGAACAGACCGTGGAGCATTACCTCGGGCAGAGCCTGACGCGGGACGGCTACGACAGCGCCCAGGTGAAAGTCGGCGGCGACGCCAACGGCCTGTACGCCAACTTCACCGGCGTGCCGGCGGACTACGGTCGGCCGCTGACGGAGCTGTTGCAGGCCGGCGATCTCGCCTACCAGGGCGCCTCGCGGCTCAACGGCGATGGCAAGTGGCAGTACGACTGGTATTTCTTCCTGCCCCTGGGGATGGCCCTGGAAAACCGCCGGAGCATCGAGCTCCTGCATTTCCCGCCGGACTATTCCCTGACCCAGGCCCAGGACTACCTGGAATCCAAGACCACTGACCGCTGGGCCGACCTGCTGGTGGAGAACGGCGTGCCGGCGGCTCGGACGCCCGCCTTCCAGACCATCGTCGACATCGCCCCCATCGCCGCGCCGGCCTCCGCCGGGAGCGCCCTGGAAGGGGTCTATGGCTATTTCACCGACTACCAGAAGCGCATGGTCGGCCAGCTCACCCAAGGACTGGACGGCGCAACCCTGCCGATGGTCGCGTTCGGCAGCCCGGTGCGCAATTGGCTCAAGCAGCAATACGGCGCCACGGTGAAGGTGCTGGGCCTGGCTTCCATCGATCCGACGCCGGGTGGCAAGCCGGTCGCCGTGCTCGGCGCCAATCACCCCAGCTACATCTGGTACGCCGCGGACCCGGAAACCTACGATGGCGACCAGCAGAAGGCCGATGCCGCCGGCCTGAAGGTGATGGCCCAGGACCTCACCGCCGCCTGCTGGCAGGCGGGCATGGGCCAGCAGCCGGGCAACGATCCGGGCCAGGTGCTGAACGGCTGCGCCCAGAAGTGGCAAGTGACGCAGAAAGCCCAGAGCTGCCAGTTGTTCTACACCCGTATCCGCACCCTCACGCCCGACCAGGCGAAGGCCAAATGCGCCGGCAACGGTAGCTGAGCCCCCTTACGAAAACGGCCCATCGCGGAAAGCGGCGGGCCGTCGGGTCTTCACGATGCGAATGGAAGCGCGATCAGTCCTGCAGTTTCAGGTGGGAAACGTCCGGCGGCGGCGCGGCGGCGGGCGTCTTCGCCTGCCCCATGTCGCTGCCGGGGGGAGCCAGGCTGAGGCCGGACAGGTCCAGGTCGAGAGGGCGGACCGCCGGCTTGGCATCCTGCAAGTCCGCCCCTACCGCCGCGATGCCGAAGTCCGGTGCCTCGACGTGGGCGAAGGCCGCCATGTATTCGTCCCGCGGCTTCACCGCCAGGCGCCGGGCGTCGACGGGCGCGCCGCGAACGACCGGCGTGGCGGAGGGCGCCTCGACCGGGGGCGGCGCCAACTCCACCTCCTCGATCAGCGGCGCGTCCAGGTCGACGACTTCGACGAGGGCGCCGGCGCGCTCCAGGGTAGCGCGATACTTTTCCGCCGCGACCGCATCCAAGTTGCTCTTGATCACGACGCGCCGGCCGGAAAACAGCAACGCTATGCGCGTGGCGTCGGCCTGGAACAATCGTGCAAGATTGGCCTGCACCGTCTCGGGTTGCGCACCGGGCACCAGTTGCCCGGAAAAGGCGATCTCGTAACGGCTCATGGTCACACTCCTGTCCGAATCGTCGCCCAGTATGGCGCAGGTTTTTTTCCCCCCACAACACGTTGCAGCGAAGCGGTTGATTGTTACACTGAGGCCTCGTTCGGAGTATTGGCATGCTTTTCCAGGCGCAAATCATAAGAATTCTTAGCCTATCCATGCTGTTGGCCGCTTTTTCGGGCCTGTCCGGATGCTCCACCTGGGTCACCGGGTCCTTCATCCAGCCGGATGTGAAACTGGTCAAGGTGGACGTGATCAAAGCCCGGCTGGTGGAACAGGAATTCCTGCTGCGCTTTCGGATCGACAACCCCAACGATGTCAGCCTGCCGGTGCGCGGGCTTAGCTACACGGTGTACCTCAACGATGTCCTGCTGGCTTCCGGCGAATCGGATCGCTGGTTCACCGTGCCCGCCAGCGGCCATCATGTCTTCGATGTTCCGGTGCGCACCAACCTCTGGCGCCATGTCCGCTACATGGTCAAGCTCCTGGAAAAACCCGATGAACCGATCCGCTACCGCCTGCAAGGCGAAGTCCGTACAGGACTGCTGTTCGGCAAGGACGTGCGCCTGCAGCGCAATGGCGAGATAATCCCCGGCTCGTTCATCCCGGAGTGATTCCATGAGCAATGCCCCCCACGTCCATGGTCCCGATTGCGACCACGACCATGACCACGATCACGGCCACGTGCACGGTCCCCACTGCAACCATGGTCCGCAGGAGCCGTCCCGCAACCCCCTGAAGGACGTCGGCCGCAACGACCCCTGCCCATGCGGCAGTGGCCAGAAGTTCAAGAAGTGCTGCGCCCGCTGACCCATTGCCTCGTACGGCGCCCGGCTCGTCCCGCGCCGTACCGCTGAACTCGGGCGGCCCCGCCCGGGTCACTCCCAAGACGCCTCGCGACGACCGGAGGCGAGCCCCAGCCTGCGGAGAACCCGATGATCGACTTCTATTACTGGACCACCCCCAACGGCCACAAGATCAGCCTCTTCCTGGAGGAGAGCGGCCTGCCCTATCGCGTACATCCGATCAATATCACCCGCGACGAGCAGTTCCAGCCGGACTTCCTGAAGATTTCTCCGAACAACAAGATCCCGGCCATCGTCGATTCCGAGCCCAAGGATGGCGGCGAGCCGCTGAGCCTGTTCGAATCGGGGGCGATCCTGCTGTACCTCGCCGAGAAGACCGGCCAGTTCCTGCCCCAGGACCTGCGCGGTCGCCAAGAAGCCTTGCAATGGCTGTTCTGGCAGATGGGCGGACTGGGCCCGATGGCCGGGCAGAACCACCACTTCAGCAAATTCGCCAAGGAAAGAATCCCCTACGCCATCCAGCGCTACGTCGACGAAACGGCGCGACTGTACGGCGTGCTCGATAAGCACCTGGCCGACCGCGCCTTCGTCGCCGGCGAGCAGTACAGCATCGCCGACATGGCGATCTACCCCTGGATCGTGCCCCATGCCTGGCAATCCCAGAATCTCGACGACTTCCCCGCCGTGAAACGCTGGTTCGACGTCATCGCGGCGCGTCCGGCGACCGTGCGGGCCTACGACCTGGTGAAACGCTTCAACCCCGACGCGGCGAAGAAGTGACCTCGCGGGCGCTTGCGCGGCGCCCGGGGGCTGACTAACGTAGCGCGCTTCCGCCGCTCTCCCAGGAGAACCCGCAGCATGCTCCGGCCCGTCCTCATGCGCTCCGCCGGCGCCGCCGTCCTCGGCGGCGCCATCGCCCTCACCGGTTGCCAGTCGATCATGGAGGACCGCCATGCCGCCAGCGTGGCACTCGACCGAGGCACCTTTCGCATCCAAGGGTTGGCGCAGAACGCGGTGGTCCGGCGCAACGCCCTGGGCATGCCGCTGATCGAGACCAGCACCTTCTACGACGCCCTGTTCACCCTGGGCTACATCCACGCCAGCGACCGCCTCAGCCAGATGGTCGGCATGCGCCTGATGGCCGAGGGCCGGCTGGCGGAGATGGCCGGGCCGGGCGTGCTGGACATTGACCGCTTCATGCGCGCGGCCAACCTGAAGAAGGACGCCGAGGCCCTCTATCGCGGCGCCTCGCCACGGCTGAAACAGTTCTTCGAGGTCTACGCCCGCGGCGTCAACGCCTACCTCTACCGCTATCGCGACAAGCTACCGATGGACTTGGCCGAGGCCGGCTACCGGCCGCCGTACTGGAAGCCGGAAGACTCGGTGATGGTCTTCTGCCTGATGAACTTCGCCCTGTCCACCAACCTGCAAGAAGAACTGGCCTCCTTGGTGCTGGCGCAGAAAGTCGGCGCCGACAAGCTGCCCTGGCTGTTCCCCACCTACCCGGACGAAGCGTTGCCGGTGGACGAGGCGAACAAACTCAAGGGCCTGGACTTGGCGGGCGGCCCCGCCGCGCTGCCGGGCCTGGCGGCCCTGGGCGACACCGCCGGACGGATCGCCCGGCTCAACGGCATGGGCATCGCCGCCTCCAACAACTGGGCCATCGCGCCGGCCCGCAGCCGGGGCGGCAAGAGCCTGCTGGCCAACGACACCCACTTGCCGCTGTCGATGCCTTCGGCATGGAACTACGTACAACTGCGCTCGCCGAAATTCCAGGCCGCCGGGGTCAGCCTGGCGGGGGTACCGGCCATCGTCGCCGGCTTCAACGGCAAGCTGGCCTGGGGCATGACCATGGTCATGGGCGACAACCAGGACCTGTTCCTGGAGAAGCTCAAGCGCCAGGGCGAGCGCGTCTACTACCTGGCGGATGGAAAGTGGCAACCCACCGTCGAGCGCCACGAGACTTTCTTCGTCAAGGGCGAACGGCCGATCCGCGAGACCTTCCTGGAAACCCGCCATGGTCCCCTGCTCAACTCGGTACTGGGGGAGCGCAAGCACCCGCTGCAACCGGTGGCGGTGAAGAGCGGCCTGGGCATCGCTTTGCAAACCCCGTCCCTGGCTGGCGACAAGACCCTGGACGCCTTCTTCGACCTGTCCCGCGCCCAATCGGTGGAACAGGCCAACGCCATTACCCGCGACATCCGCGCCATCGCCCTGAACATGGTCTATGCCGACGCCGACCACATTGCCTGGCAGGTAACCGGCCGCTACCCCAACCGCCGCGAAGGCAAGGGCCTGCTGCCCTCCCCGGGATGGGACGGCCGCTACGACTGGGACGGCTACGCCGACCCGATGCTCTACCCCTATGATCAGGACCCGCTCCAGGGCTGGCTGGGCACCGCCAACCAGCGCACCGTCCGGGGCGGCTACGGCGTGCAACTGTCCAATTCCTGGTACTACCCGGAGCGGGCCGAGCGCATCGCCCAGTTGGCCGGCGCCGGCAAGCACGACACCTCCAGCATGATCGCCATGCAGTACGACCAGACCACTCCGTTCGCCGACAAGCTCAAGGCGATGCTTCGCGACCCGGCCATGGCTGGCCCCCTGGAGCAGGCCATCGCCCGGTTACCGGCCGAGCGCCAGGGCAAGGCCCGGGAAGCCCTGCGCCGGCTGCTGGGGTTCGACGGCAGGCTCGCCGCCGGTTCGGCGGACGCCGCGGTCTACGGCGCCTTCCTCCAGGAAAGCGCTCGACAGACCTTCCTCGACGAGCTGGGCCCCGACGACAGTCCCGCCTGGCAGGCCCTAGTCGCCACCGCCGACCTGTCCTACTCGGCCCAGGCCGACCACCTGCTGGGCCGCCCCGACAGCCCGTTCTGGGACGAGGTGCGGACCCCACAGAAGGAAGACAAACCGGCGATCCTGGCCCGCAGCCTGGCGGCGACCATCGAGGCCCTCGAAGGGCGACTCGGGACGGACCGCAAGGCGTGGCAATGGGGCACGCTGCACACCTACACCTGGGCCTCGGACAGCACCCGCCTGGCGCCATACCTGGGGGCCACCCAGCGGGCCGGCATCCATGCCCTGCGCGACTACCTGGATCGGGGCCCGTACCCGGCCGGCGGCGACCACGGCACCCTGAACGTCGCGGCCTACCACTGGGGCGCGGCCAACGACGACACCTGGCTGATCCCGGCCATGCGCATCGTGGTGGACTTCAGTCGCGACGAGCCGATGATTGGCCTGAACAGCTCGGGCCAGTCCGGCAACCCCGCCAGCCCCCACTATGCCGACGGCATCCAGGCCTGGCTCAAGGGGCGCTACATGAGCTTCCCCTTCAAACCGGAACACCTCGACCAAGTCTACGGCGACAAGCGCCTGATTCTGGTACCGGACACCCGCTAGGCGCCCGCCACGTAACGGACGACCCCGGGGCGCGCGCCCGTGGGTCGTCCACGTGGCGGCGTCGAGCCCCCCGGGGCCGAGGTCCGGGGCGGCGGCATGCGAGCCGAACTAAGGCGCCGCCGCCAGGCTCTTAACAGCATGTCCCCTGCCCCGGCGCCCCCATGGACCTGGTGATTGCCCGTCCCGAAGGTTTGTACTGCCCGCCCGGCGATTTCTACATCGACCCGTGGCGGCCGGTGGAACGCGCGGTCATCACCCATGGCCACGGCGACCACGCCCGCTGGGGTAACGTCCGCTACCTGGCGGCCGCCCCCGGCGAGGGCATCCTGCGGGCGCGGCTTGGCCAGGACATCGACTTGCAGACCTTGCCCTACGGCAAGGTCCTCGACCACCACGGCGTCAAGCTGAGCTTCCACCCCGCCGGCCATGTGCTGGGCTCCGCCCAGGTGCGCCTGGAACACCGGGGCGAGGTATGGGTCGCCTCCGGCGACTACAAGGTGGAGGCCGACGGCACCTGCGCCCCCTTCGAACCGGTGCGCTGCCACACCTTCATCACCGAATCCACCTTCGGCCTGCCCATCTACCGCTGGCGGCCCCAGGCGGAAGTCTTCGCCGGGATCGACGCCTGGTGGCGGCGCAACCAGGCGGAAGGCCGCGCCAGCGTGCTGTTCGCCTACGCCTTCGGCAAGGCCCAGCGGATTCTCCACGGCATCGACGCAGGCATCGGGCCGATCCTCGTGCATGGCGCGGTGGAGCCGCTGAACCGGGTGTACCGCGAGGGTGGCGTGCGCATCCCGCAGACCCATTACGCCGGCGATTTCAAGAAAAGCGACCCGCTGCTGCGCCAGGCACTGGTCCTGGCCCCGCCCTCCGCCGCTGGCAGCACGTGGATGCGCCGCTTCGGCGAGTATTCCGACGGGTTCGCCAGCGGCTGGATGATGCTGCGCGGAACCCGTCGCCGACGTGGCGTCGACCGGGGCTTCGTGCTCTCCGACCACGCCGATTGGCCCGGCCTGCTGTGGGCCATCGAGCAGACCGGCGCCGAGCGGGTCATGGTCACCCACGGTTCGGTGAACGTGCTGGTGCGCTATCTGCGGGAGCGGGGCCTCGACGCCCAGGGTTTCACCACCGAGTACGGCGACGAGGACGGCAGCGACGACCTCGTTGCCGAGGCCACGCCGGAGGAGCGCCCATGAAGGCCTTCGCCGACCTCTACGGGCGCCTCGACGCCACCACCTCGAGCAACGCCAAGCTAGAGGCCCTGCAAGACTACTTCCGCGACGCCCGCGCCGAGGATGCCGCCTGGGCGGTGTACTTCCTCGCCGGTGGGCGGCCCCGGCAACTGGTGCCGACCCGGTTGCTGCGGGAACAGGCGATGGCCGCCGCCGACCTGCCCGAGTGGCTGTTCGAGGAAAGCTACCAGGCGGTGGGCGACTTGGCCGAGACCATCGCCCTGCTGCTGCCGGAAAGCCGCCACGACTCCGACGAGGGCTTGGCCGTGTGGGTCGAACAGTACCTGTTGCCGCTGCGTGGCCTGCCGCCGGAGGAACTCGCCGCGCGCCTGCCGGCGCTGTGGAGCCGGCTCGACCGGCAGAGCTTGATGGTCTGCATCAAGCTGATCACCGGGGCCTTCCGCGTGGGGGTCTCCAAGCTGCTGGTGACCCGCGCCCTGGCCGGCCTGGCCGGGCTCGATTCGAAACGGGTGGCCCAGCGCCTGGTGGGCTACACCGATCTCTCCCACCGGCCCAGCGCCGAGGGCTATCGCCGGCTGGTCGCCGAGGAATCCGACCGCGAGCACGCCGAGCGCGGCGGCCAGCCCTACCCCTTCTTCCTCGCCCACGCCCTGCAAGCACCCCACGAGCAGTTCGAGGCGCTGCTGGGGCCGGTGGAGAATTGGCTGGTGGAATGGAAGTGGGACGGCATCCGCGCCCAGTTGGTGAAGCGCGACGGCGCCCTGTGGATCTGGTCCCGGGGCGAGGAACTGGTCACCGAGCGCTTTCCCGAACTGCATGGCTTGGCCGACCACGTCCCCGACGGCACGGTGATCGACGGCGAGCTGGTGGTGTGGAAGGACGACAAGGTGCAGCCCTTCGCCCTGTTGCAGCAACGCATCGGCCGCAAGACCCTGAGCCGCAAGCTGCTGGAGGACGTGCCGGTGCGAGTGCTGGCCTACGACCTGCTGGAATGGGAGGGCGAGGACTGGCGCAGCCGACCCCTGCACCTGCGCCGAGCGGCCCTGGAGCGCCTGCTGACCCAATGCGCCCAGCCCCTCCTGCAAGCCTCGCCCACCCTTATCGGCCGCGACTGGCAGGACCTCGCCACCCAGCGCGAGGCGTCCCGCGCGTTGGGGGTGGAAGGGATGATGCTCAAGGCCCGGGACGCGCTGTACGGCGTGGGTCGCACCAAGGACATGGGTATCTGGTGGAAATGGAAAATCGACCCGTTCAGCGTCGACGCCGTGCTGATCTATGCCCAGCGCGGCCATGGCCGGCGGGCAAGCCTGTACACCGATTTCACCTTCGCCGTGTGGGACGCCGAGCCCGGCGCCTCGGAACGCACCCTGGTGCCTTTCGCCAAGGCCTATTCGGGGCTGACCGACGAGGAAATGCGCCAGGTGGACGCGATCATCCGCAAGACCACCGTGGAAAAATTCGGCCCGGTGCGCAGCGTCACGCCAACCCTGGTATTCGAGCTGGGCTTCGAGGGTATCGCCCTCTCCAAGCGCCACAAGAGCGGCGTCGCCGTGCGCTTCCCGCGCATGCTGCGCTGGCGCCACGACAAGCCGGTGGAAGAGGCCGACACCCTGGCGACCCTGCAGGACCTGCTGCGGTGAGCGGGTGCCGATGAGCCTGGGTTCCACGTGGTTCGAACGCCGAGGCTGGACCCCGTTCGCCTTTCAGAAGAGCGTCTGGGCCGCCACCGCCCGGGGCGAGTCCGGCCTGCTGCACGCCACCACCGGCGCCGGCAAGACCTACGCGGTGTGGTTCGCCGCCTTGAACCGCTTCGCCCGCCCGACGCCAGCCCTCGCCGCCACCGGCAGGCCCCGCAGCCGCAAGCCCGCCGCCGCGCCCCTGAGCGTGCTGTGGATCACCCCCATGCGCGCCCTGGCGGCCGACACCGCCAAGGCCCTGGAAGCGCCCCTGGCGGAGCTGCAGATTCCCTGGACGGTTGGCCTGCGCACCGGCGACACCGGCGGCGCCGAGCGCGCTCGCCAGGCCCGGCGCCTGCCCAGCGCGCTGATCACCACGCCGGAAAGCCTGACCCTGCTGCTGACCCGGGAAGACGCCCGGGAGGCGTTCGCCTCCCTGCGCATGCTGGTGGTGGATGAGTGGCACGAATTGCTGGGCAACAAGCGCGGCGTGCAACTGCAATTGGCCCTGGCGCGGTTGCGACGCTGGAACCCGAAGCTGATCGTCTGGGGGCTGTCCGCCACCCTGGGCAACCAGCCCCACGCCCTGGAGGTGCTCTTGCCCCAGGGCGGCGGCCGGCTGATACAAGGCCGAGCGCCCAAGACCCTGGTGATGGATACCTTGTTGCCCGCCTCCCTGGAGCGCTTCCCCTGGGCCGGCCACCTGGGCCTGCGCATGCTGCCTCAAGTGGTGACGGAACTGGCGGCCAGCGCCACCGCCCTGGTCTTCACCAACACTCGCTCCCAGGCGGAAATCTGGTACCAGGCGATCCTCGAGGCACGGCCCGACTGGGCCGGGCTGATCGCCTTGCATCATGGCTCCCTCGCCCGAGAGGTTCGCGACTGGGTGGAGGCCAGCCTCAAGGACGGCCGGCTGAAGGCAGTGGTCTGCACCTCCAGCCTCGACCTGGGAGTGGACTTCCTGCCGGTGGAGCGGGTATTGCAGATCGGCTCGCCCAAGGGCGTCGCCCGGCTGATGCAGCGCGCCGGCCGCTCTGGCCACGCGCCGGGCCGCCCCTCGCGGGTGACCCTGGTGCCGACCCATAGCCTGGAGGTGATCGAGGCGGCCGCCGCCCAGGACGCGGTGGCGGCCCGGCGCATCGAGGCCCGGGAAGCGCCGGACAAGCCCCTGGACGTGCTGGTGCAACATCTGGTCAGCATTGCCCTGGGGGGTGGCTTCCGCCCCGACGAGCTCCTCGCCGAGGTTCGCGAGACTTGGTCCTACCGGGACCTGTGCGACGAGGAATGGGCCTGGGCCCTGGCCTTCGTCCGTCACGGCGGCCATTCCCTCACCGCCTACCCCGACTACCGCCGGGTCGAACCGGACGCCGATGGCCGCTGGCGAGTGCCCGACGCGCGCCTGGCGCGACGCCACCGCCTGGGCATCGGCACCATCGTCAGCGACGCCAGCCTGGTCGTGAAGTACTGGACCAAGGGCGGCGCCGGCGGGGCCCTGGGCAGCATCGAGGAAGGCTTCCTCGCCCGCCTGCGGCCCGGGGACTGCTTCCTCTTCGCCGGGCGCACCCTGGAACTGGTGCGGGTGGAGAACATGACCGCCTACGTGCGCCGCGCCACCGCCCGCAAGGCGGCGGTGCCTCGCTGGAACGGGGGCCGCATGCCCCTCTCCAGCGAACTGGCGGACGCCGTGGTGGCCGAGCTGGGAGCCGCCGCCCGGGGTGTCTACGCCAGCCCGGAGATGCGTCTGGTCCGGCCGTTGCTGGAGGTACAGCAGGCCTGGTCGGCGCTGCCGACCGAGGACACCCTGCTGGCCGAGGTGCTGAAGTCCCGGGAAGGCTGGCACCTGTTTCTCTACCCCTACGCCGGCCGCCATGTGCACCTGGGCCTGGCCAGCCTGTTCGCCTGGCGCCTCGCCCAGCGCCAGCCGTTGACCTTCTCCATCGCGGTCAACGACTACGGCTTCGAGCTGCTATCGGCCACCGAGGTGGACTGGGACCACCACCTGACGCCGACGCTGTTCGAGCCGGGGGACTTGCTCCACGACGTGCTGGCCAGCCTCAATGCCGGCGAGCTGGCGCGGCGGCGTTTCCGCGAGATCGCCCGGATCGCCGGGCTGGTTTTCGGCGGTTTCCCCGGCGCCGGCAAGAGCGCGCGCCAGTTGCAGGCGTCCAGCGGCTTGTTCTTCGACGTGTTCCGCCAGTACGACCCGCGGAACCTGCTGCTCGACCAGGCACAACGGGAGGTACTGCGCCAGGAACTGGAGGTGGGTCGCCTGGAGCAGACCTTGCGGCGGATGGGCGAGCGCCGCCTGCGGGTGCAAGCCATCAAGCGGCCGACTCCCCTGGGCTTCCCGCTGCTGGTGGAGCGTTTCCGGGAAAGCCTCAGTTCGGAGAAGCTCGCCGACCGCATCGCCCGCATGGTGCGGGACCTGGAACGGGCGGCGGGACCCGAATGGCAGGAAACTCCGGCGCGGCCGCTGGGAGCGCGGGGTTGAACGCTCGCGTGGCGCTTGACCTGGCCGGGGAAACCCTCTGGCTGCTGGCGGACAAGGCCGTCTACTGGCCGGCTCGCCGCGCCCTGTTGATCGCCGACGTGCATTTCGGCAAGGCGGCCGCCTACCGGCGCCTCGGCCAGCCGGTGCCCCACGGCACCACGGCCGCCAACCTCCGGCGACTGGATCGGTTGCTCCAAGCCCATGACTGCGACTGGTTGATCTTCCTCGGCGATTTCCTTCACGCCCGGGAATCCCGCGCGCCCGCCACCCTCGCGGCCCTGGCCGAGTGGCGCGCCGGACATCCCAACCTGCGCCTCACCCTGGTGCGCGGCAATCACGACCGGCGGGCCGGCGACCCGCCCGCCGAGCTGGCCATCGAAACCGTGGCCGAGCCCCTGCGGCTCGGCCCCTTCGCCCTGCAGCACGAACCCACGCCCTGTCCCGGCCACTATGTGCTGGCGGGCCACGTGCACCCGGTGTTCCACCTCGGCGGCCGGGGACGCCAGCGCCTGCGCCTGCCATGTTTCTGCCTGGACGAAGCGGTCGGTCTGCTGCCGGCGTTCGGCCAGTTCACCGGAGGCTTCGCCATGGACGCGCGGGCGGGACGGCGGCTCTACGTGGTCGGCGATGGCGGCGTGTGGCCGGTCCCGGGACGCGCGCTCGGCGCGAAAGAAGGCAGGCAGAAAAACGAAGGCCGTTCCTGAACGGAACGGCCTGGGGTGGCGGCGGATCGGGGCGGGCGTTCAGCCCTGGGTGATACCGGTGATGACGATGGCGTGCTTTTCCAGGCGGGCGATGGCGGGCTCGGGATGGTCAACCGGCACGTCGGTGAGCTTCACCTCGCCCAGTTCCCCCTTCTTCAGCACGGACTTGAGGACCAGCTCGGCGGCGGCCGGCATGTCCGGCTTTCCCGGCAGGTCCACGTCCAGGACATGGGTGTTGTTGTCCTGGCTATACACGATTTTCCATAGGCTCATGGACGGTCCTTAGGCTACGAATGAACGACTGAGAAGCGAGCGCGGCGGCCCGCTCCAGGGTCACACCACCGGGGCCGGCGGGGGCTGGTCCGGCTCGGTGGGCAGGCCAGGCTCCAGGGGCTGGTCCGGCACGCCCGGTTCGATCGGCACGTCCCGTCCCGGCTCGCCGGGAAAGGTCTGGGCCTGGACGGGCGCCAGCACGGCATCGTTGGCCGACTGGAACACGCCGGCGATCAAGCCGATCTGAACGACGCCGGTGCCCGGTAGGTTTTGCTCGATCCCTGTGATGCTCATCATGCGCTCCTCCAATAGGTCTCCAGCATGTGCGGGCAACTAGGTACGAAAGGTAGAGCGCCGAAGCCCGGGAATAATTCAAGCTATTCGTCGGCCCGGGAGCCATGTCCTACGTCTTGGGCAGGGTGACGCCGGTCTGCCCCTGGTACTTGCCGCCGCGGTCCTTGTAGGACACCTCGCAGGCCTCGTCGGACTCCAGGAACAGCATCTGCGCCACGCCCTCGTTGGCGTAGATCTTCGCCGGCAGCGTGGTGGTGTTGGAGAACTCCAGGGTCACGTGGCCTTCCCATTCCGGTTCCAGCGGCGTGACGTTGACGATGATCCCGCAACGGGCGTAAGTGCTCTTGCCCAGGCAGATGGTCAGCACGTTGCGCGGGATGCGGAAGTACTCCACGGTGCGCGCCAGGGCGAAGGAGTTGGGCGGAATGACGCAGACCGGGCCCTTGACGTCGACGAAGCTCTTCTCGTCGAAGTTCTTCGGGTCCACGGTGGCGGAATGGATGTTGGTGAAGACCTTGAATTCGTCGGCGCAGCGCACATCGTAGCCGTAGCTGGAGACGCCGTAGGAGATCAGCCGCTCGGCGCCTTCGGTGCGCACCTGGCGCTCGACGAAAGGCTCGATCATGCCCTGTTCCCGGGCCATGCGGCGAATCCACGTATCCGATTTGATGCTCATCGCGGGCGTCCTGAGTGAAGCGGCTGGAAAGTCGAGGGGGCGAATCTTACCGGATGCGCCGGGACCGGCAAAGAACGCCGGGCGGGCGGACCGGCGCGTCCGCCCGCCGCGCGGTTCAGTCGTCGCTGACCACCAGGGTCGGCATCGGCGTGCCCTGGCCGCCCTGGGCGATCCGCGCGCCAACCCGGCGGGCCATAAACTGGTACAGCATGGCGATCTGGCTCTCCGGGTCCGCCACGGTGGTCGGCCGACCGCCGTCGGACTGCTCGCGGATGGCCATGGACAGGGGCAGCGAGGCCAGCAGGTCGACCCCGTAGCGGCTGGCCAGCTTCTCGCCGCCGCCCTCGCCGAACAGGTGCTCGGCATGGCCGCAGTTCGAGCAGATATGCACCGACATGTTTTCCACCACACCCAGCACCGGAATGTTCACCTTGCGGAACATTTCCACCCCCTTGCGGGCGTCCAGTAGCGCCAGGTCCTGGGGCGTGGTGACGATCACCGCGCCGGAGACCGGCACCTTCTGCGCCAGGGTCAGGTGGATATCGCCGGTGCCCGGGGGCATGTCGATCACCAGGTAGTCCAGATCGTCCCAGGCGGTCTGGGTGATCAACTGGATCAACGCGCCGGAGACCATCGGCCCGCGCCACACCACTGGGGTGTCGTCGTCGGTGAGGAAGGCCATGGACATCACCTGCACACCGTGGGCCTCCACCGGCACGAAGAATTTCTCGTCGCGGACCCGGGGCCGGGTACCCTCGGCGAGGCCGAACATGATGCCTTGGCTGGGCCCATAGATATCGGCGTCCAGCATGCCCACGCGGGCGCCTTCCCGGGCCAGGGCCAGGGCCAGGTTGGCGGCGGTGGTGGACTTGCCGACGCCACCCTTGCCGGAGGCCACGGCGATCACGTTCTTCACGTGGGCCAGGGCCGGCACCTGGTCCTGGGCCTTGTGCGCCTCGATCCGGCACGTTACGTCGACCCGGGCGTCGTCGACGCCGTCGAGGTTCTCCAAGGCCATCTGCAGGGTCTGGGCCCAGCCGCCCTTGAACAGGCCGGCGGCGTAGCCCAGTTCGAGGCGGACGCTCACCCGGCCGCCCTGGATGTCCACCCCCCGCACGCAGCCGGCGCTCACCGGGTCCTGGTCGAGGTGGGGATCGGTGAAGCGGCGAAGAACGGCTTCCACGGTGGCGCGGGTCAGGGTGCTCATGGGGGAACTCCGAAAGACTGAGCGAAACAGGCGGACATCATACCAGCCGGCGGCGCCGCGCCGACCTTTCGGGGTGCGGCCCATTTACGCGCCGGCGTGTGGCCGGCGCCGCGCGGCTTCCTTTATAGTGGCCGACTTTCTTCCGTATCCCGTGCAGCCGAACGCCATGTCCCAGACCCGCCAGATTCTCGTCACCAGCGCCCTGCCCTATGCCAACGGTTCGATCCACCTCGGTCACATGCTCGAGTACATCCAGACCGACATGTGGGTGCGCTTCCAGAAGCTGCGCGGGCACCAGTGCATCTACGTCTGCGCCGACGACGCCCACGGCTCGGCGATCATGCTGCGCGCCGAGAAGCAAGGCATCACCCCCGAGCAACTGATCGCCGGAGTACAGGCCGAGCACAGCGCCGACTTCGCCGACTTCGGCGTGGCCTTCGATAACTTCCACTCCACCCACTGCCCCGAGAACCGCGAGCTGGTAGCGGCGATCTATCTGAAGCTGCGGGACGCCGGGCACATCGCCACGCGTTCGGTGACCCAGTACTTCGACCCGGACAAGGGCATGTTCCTCGCCGACCGCTTCATCAAGGGCACCTGCCCGAAATGCGCGGCCGAGGACCAGTACGGCGACAACTGCGAGAAGTGCGGCGCCACTTACGCCCCGACCGAGCTGAAGAACCCGAAATCCGCCATTTCCGGGGCCACCCCGGTGCTGCGGGACTCCAAGCACTTCTTCTTCAAGCTGCCGGACTTCCAGGCCATGCTGCAGGACTGGACCCGTAGCGGCACCCTGCAGGACGCGGTGGCCAACAAGATCGCCGAGTGGCTCGATGCCGGCCTGCAGGAATGGGACATCTCCCGGGACGCGCCCTACTTCGGCTTCGAAATCCCGGACGAGCCGGGCAAGTACTTCTACGTCTGGCTGGACGCCCCCATCGGCTACATGGCCAGCTTCAAGCACCTCTGCGAACGCACCCCGGGCCTGGACTTCGACGCCTTCTGGAACAAGGACGCCCAGACCGAGCTGTACCATTTCATCGGCAAGGACATCGTCAACTTCCACGCGCTGTTCTGGCCGGCGATGCTCGAAGGCGCCGGCTACCGCAAGCCCACCGGCATCCACGTGCACGGCTACCTCACGGTGAACGGGCAGAAGATGTCCAAGTCGCGCGGCACCTTCATCAAGGCCCGCACCTACCTCGACCACCTCAACCCGGAATACCTGCGCTACTACTACGCGGCCAAGCTGGGGCGCGGAGTGGACGACCTGGACCTGAACCTCGACGACTTCGTGCAGAAGGTCAATTCCGACCTGGTCGGCAAGCTGGTGAACATCGCCAGCCGCTGCGCCGGCTTCGTCCATAAGGGCAACGGCGGCGTGCTGGTGGCGGGCGACGCCGCTCCCGAGTTGAGCGAGGCGTTCCGCCTGGCCGCCCCGTCCATCGCCGAGGCCTACGAGCACCGCGACTTCGCCCGCGCCATGCGCGAAATCATGGCCCTGGCCGACCGCGCCAACGCCTGGATCGCCGACCGGGCGCCCTGGGCCCTGGCCAAGCAGGAAGGCAAGCAGGGCGACGTGCAGGCGATCTGCGCGGCCGGCATCAACCTGTTCCGCCAGTTGGTGATCTTCCTCAAACCGGTGCTGCCGCGCCTGGCGGCCGACGCCGAGGCGTTCCTCAACGTCGCCCCGCTGACCTGGGACGACCACCTGACGCGCCTTGCCGATCACCCGCTGAACCCCTTCAGCCCACTGCTGACCCGCATCGAGCCGGCGAAAGTGGAGGCCATGGTGGCCGCCAGCAAGGAGGACCTGGCCACCGCCGAGGCGCCCGCCGGCAACGGCGAATTGGAGAAGGAGCCGCTGGCGGCGGAGATCGCCTTCGACGCCTTCGCCGCCGTGGACCTGCGCATCGCCCTGATCGAGAAGGCGGAATTCGTCGAGGGCGCGGACAAGCTGCTGCGCCTGACGCTGGACATCGGCGACGCCAAGCGCAACGTGTTCTCCGGGATCAAGAGCGCCTACCCCGATCCTCGCGCCCTCGAAGGCCGCCTGACCCTCTACGTGGCCAACCTGGCGGCGCGCAAGATGAAGTTCGGCGTGTCCGAAGGCATGGTCCTGGCGGCCGGCCCCGGCGGCGAGGACATCTACCTGCTGAGCCCGGACAGCGGCGCCCGTCCTGGCCAGCGGGTGAAATGAAGCCCATGGCCTTGAACCCGGCCCGCGCCCTGGCGCCGACCCTGCTCGCCTTGGCACTGCTGGCCGGCTGCTCCGCCGGCCACGACCCGGCGCCGCTGGCGGGCGCGCCCGAGGCGGCGCCCCTGAGCGGCGAGCAGGCCAAGCCCGGCGCCTTCCTGGCCTACGAACACGACGTGTCCATCCAGCTTGCGCCGCAGGCGCTGGCCCCTCGCCTGGAGGCCCTGCGCGGCGCCTGCGTCGAGGAGCGCTTCGGCCCCTGCGACCTGTTGGCCCTGGAGCAGAACAGCGGTGCCTACCCTTCCGCCCAGGTGAGCATGCGAGTGCCGCCGGAGGCGGTGGAGAAGCTCGTGGCCCTGGCCGCCCGGGACGCCACCCTGGAGCGTCGCGCCAGTCGCGCGGAAGACCTCGCCCAGGCCGTCGGCGACGGCGACCAACGCCTGGAGCGCCTGCGCCGCCAGCACGCGCTGCTGCAGGGCTACCAGACGCGCCAGGATCTGGCGGTGAGCGACTTGCTCGCGGTCGCCCGGGAACTGGCGGAGGTCGAGTCGCAATTGGCCGAAGCCGACCGGGACAACGAACGCCTGCGCCAACGCATCGCCACCAACCGGCTGACCCTGACCTTCAGCGCGGAACGCGCCCCCGACGGGCGCCTGGCGCGCCTCGACGCCGCCGTGGATGGCTTGCTGGACGATGTCGCCGACGGCACCGCCCAGGCCCTGCGGATGCTCGGTTACGGGCTGCCCTTTCTGGTCCTGTTGTTCCCCCTGGCCCTGCTGTTGCGCGCCCTCTGGCGCCGCGCCGCGCGCCACCGGGGCGAAACGCCGCGCGCCTGAGCCGAACGGCGGTCGCGGGTGTACGCGGTCCGCCCCATCCCGGATAATGCGCGGCTTCTCCGCTCCGCCCCTGCGCCCATGACCGACTTCCCGCCCTTGCTGATCGGTGCCCTCCTGACCAGTTACCTGCTGGTCGGGCCGTTGGCGCCCGCCGGGGAAACCGGCTCGCCCACCGCCCGCCTGCGGACGCTCGGGCCGGCCAGCGCCGGGCTGATAGCCGTGGCCGCGCCCCTGGCCTGGTGCCTCGAGGCCGGCCTGCTCGGTCCGCTGCAAGGCCAGGACCTGCGGCTGTTCCTCCATGTCCCCCTGCTCGCCGCCCTGGCCTGGTGCGGCGCGGCCCTGTGGCGTCGCTGGCGCCCCGAGGCGGCGCCGGCGGTGGCGCCCCTGTGGCTCAACGGCGCCGGCCTCGGGGCGATGCAAGGGGCCCTGGACCGCCCCGATCTGCCGGCCGCCCTGGGCCTCGGCCTGGTCGCCGGGCTCGGTTTCTGGCTGGCCTCGCGACTCCTGGCCGATCTGCTGGAGCGCCTGTCCCAGGCGGACGTCCCCGGCCCGTTGCGCGGCGCTCCCTCGGTCCTGGTCGCCGCCGGCCTGCTGGGCCTGGCCTTCCTCGGCCTGGAGGGGTTCGCGCCATGAGCGACGCGCGGCTCATCCAGGCCATCGATGCCCTGCTGCCCCAGACCCAGTGCGGCAAGTGCGGCCATCCCGCCTGCCTGCCCTATGCCGAAGGCATCGCGCGGGGCGAGGCGCTCAACAAATGCCCGCCCGGCGGGCAAGCCACCGTCGAGGCCCTGGCCATCCTGCTGGATCGCCCAGCGCTGCCCTTGGATGCCCCGGACGGACCGACGCCGGCTCGGGTGGCGTTCATCCGCGAGGCGGAATGCATCGGCTGCACCAAGTGCATCCAGGCCTGCCCGGTGGATGCCATCGTCGGCGCGGCGCGGCTGATGCACACCGTGCTGCGGGACGCATGCACCGGCTGCGACCTCTGCGTCGCCCCCTGCCCGGTGGACTGCATCGACCTGCTGCCATTGGTCGACGCCGAGGCCGAGGCCCAGCGCGGCCGCGCCGACCAGTTCCGCCGCCGCTACCAACAGCGCCAGGCGCGGCTCGCCCGCGACGAAGCGAAGCGCCAGGCCGAGCGGGCGCGGCGGCCTTCGAACGCCGCCACCGCGCCTTCGGCCCACGCGGCGACGCCCGGAGCGGCAGCTCCGACCCTCGACGCGGACAAGGTCAAGCGCTTGCGCATCGAGGCGTCCATGGCCCGGGTCGCGCTGGACAAGGCCCGCAAGCAACTGGAGCGCCATGGCGGGGAGACCCTCGCCATCCAGGTGGAAACGTTGCGCCAGGCCGCCGAGGCGGCCCAATCGGCCCTGGACACCGCCCTCGCCGCGCCGGCCGTTGCCGCCGCGCCACCGTCCTCGGGCGAGGCGATCAAGCAGGCACGCGTCGCCGCGGCCATGGGCCGGGCGCAGTACCTCAAGGCGCAGAAGCGGTTCGGACCGACCCCCGATGCCGGGCAGCGGGCGCAGCTCGCGGCCCTGCGGGAGGACGCCGAGCGGGCCGAGGCCGCCCTGCGCCACCTGCAACCCGAGGCATCGGCGCCCGCCGCCGGTCGCGAGGCGCTGAGGCAGGCCAAGGTGGCCTACGTCACCCGCCGCGCCGCCTGGCGCGAGGCCCGGCAACGGGGCGTCGACCCCGCCGCGATGGCCGCTCTCGACGAGGCCCTGGCCGAAGCCGAACGGGCCCTGCACGCCGCCGAGGATGCCTGCGGCCGGCCGCCGCCGGTGCTGCAACGCACCGAGCGACGGCCGATCGACACCGACCTGCGCGCCCTCAAGACCGAGCGGGCCTATGCCCGGGCGGAATTGCGGGTGCAGGAGCGCCGCGATCCACCCGACCCCGCCGCGCTGGAGCGGGCCCGCCAGCGCCTGGCCATGGCCGAGAGCCGCCTGCATGAACGCGACGCCGGCTGAGCGCGCCGCCTCCGACCCGCGCCCGGCGATGGGCGCGGTGCTGCTCGCCGGCCTGCCCGGCCTGCTGGCGCTGCTCTGGCTGCAGGGCCTCGGCGTGGCGCTGCAACTGCTGCTATGCGTCGCCACCCACCTGCTTTGCGACGAGGCGGTTCGCCGCCTGCGCGGCCGGCCCCGCTGCCCGGCCGCGCGCGCCCTGTTCGGCTGGCCGCTCCTGGCCGAGGGCAGCGCCCTGGTGAGCGCGCTGTTGCTGGCCGTCGCCCTGCCGCCCCAAGGCCCCTGGTGGCTGGCGGTGAGCGCGTCCGCCGCGGCCAGCCTGGCCGGCAAGGCGCTGTTCGGCGGCTTTGGCCGCAACCCGCTGAACCCGGCCATGCTCGGCTACGTTTTTGTCCTGGCGGCCTTTCCCGCCGCCATGAGCCAGTGGCCTTCCGACGAATCGGCGGGGAACGGCTGGCACGCGGCGCGGCAGGTGCTCGGCCTGGGGCCGGCGGTGGATGGCTGGAGCCAGGCCACCGTGCTCGACCGGGTGCGGCACAACGACCGCCTGACTCAGGACGAGCTGTTCGCCCGGGACCCCGCCTTCGGTCACGTGGCGGGTCGGAGCGGCGAGGTCGCGAACCTGGCCTTCCTGCTCGGCGGGTTGTACCTGCTGCGGCGCCGGATCATCCCCTGGCAGACGCCCACGGCCATGCTGGGAGCGCTGTGCCTCGCCAGCCTGCTGGGCTGGAACGGCGCCGGCTCGGATTCCCATGGCTCGCCGCTCTTCCACCTGTTCGCCGGCGCCACGATGCTCGGCGCGTTCTTCATCGTCACCGAACCGGTCAGCGGCCCGCGCCGCGTGGGCGCCCGCTGGATGTTCGGCGCCGGGGTCGGCCTGCTCACCTACCTGATCCGGGCCTTCGGTCACCACCCCGACGGGCTGGCCTATGCGGTGCTGCTGATGAACCTGGCGCTGCCGACCTTGGAGCGACTCGCCACCCCGAGCGCGCCGGCCGATGCGTAAGGTTGGCCCGGCGCTGCTGCTGGCGGCCTTCGGCGCGCTGCTCTGTGTCGGCCTGTCGAACCTGTTGGCGCCGCGCATCGAGGCCCAGCGGCGGGCCAGCGCCGAGCGGGCCCTGTTCGACCTGCTGCCCGCCACGCTCTATGACGTCTCGCCGCTGAGCCACCCCATCGCCTTGCCCGCCGGGGGCCCGCTGGGCAACCCCGAGTCCCGGACCGGCTACCTCGCCACCCGCGACGGGGCGCCCCGCGCCGTGCTCCTGCCCGTGACCGCCGAGGGCTACGAAGGACCGATCCGCTTGTGGATCGCCATCGACCGGGACGGCCGCCTGGTGGGCCTGAAGGTGCTGGAACAGCGCGAGACCCCGGGCCTCGGCGACCTCGCCCGGCATGCCGACTGGTTGCGGGGCTTCCTTGGCCGCCGCGGCGACCTCGACTCGATCGACCGGATCGCCGGGGCCACGGTCACCTCGAAGGCGGTGACCGATGCGCTGCAGCGGGCCTTGCGCTATTTCGACGCGCGCCGCGAGGCGCTGCTGGCCGTGGAACGCGCGCCATGAAGCTGTCCGCCCCGGCGTCCCTGACGGGGCTGGCCCTGGCGCCGCTGCTCGGCGGCACCGGGCGCGCCATCGACGGCCTGGCCCTGGGCCTGGCGGCCCTGCTGATCCTGGGGGGCAGCCGCCTCGCCTGGCGCCTGACGGCTCCACGGCTGGCGGCGCGAGGCGTCTTCGCCTTGACCCTGGCGGTGGCCGTGACCCTGGCCAGTGTCGCCGATCTCCTGCTGCATGCCTGGGCCTACCCGCTGGCGGCAACGCTGTCGCCCTGGGTCGCCGCCCTGGCGTTGCCCGGCGCGGCCCAGGCCCTGCCTCCGGCCGAGCCGGGCAACGCCGGTTGGCGCCCGGTCGCGGGGTTCGCCCTGCTCGCCCCGTTACTGGGCCTGCTTCGGGAAGCCCTCGGCCAGGGCACGTTGCTGGCCGGTACCGGCTGGCTGACCAGCCTAGACGAGACCGGCATCGCCCTGCCCTTTCCCGGGCTGCCGCTGGCCGGCCTGGCGCCCGGCGCCCTTCTCCTGCTCGGCCTGGCCCTGGCCGTGAAGAACGTATGGAAACCCTGAACGAATCGCCATGAACGCCGAGAAACGCTACGAAATCTTCCGCCGCCTGCGGGAGGACAACCCGGAACCGAAGACCGAGCTGGCCTATGCCAGCCCCTTCGAATTGTTGATCGCGGTGATTCTCTCCGCCCAGGCCACCGACGTGGGGGTCAACAAGGCTACTGCCCGCCTGTTCCCGGTGGCCAACACGCCCCAGGCGATCCTCGACCTGGGGGTGGAGGGGCTGTCGGAATACATCAAGACCATCGGGCTGTACAACAGCAAGGCGAAGAACGTCATCGAGACCTGCCGGCAATTGATCGAGCGCCATGGCGGCGAGGTGCCGGATGACCGCGAGGCCCTGGAAGCGCTGCCGGGTGTCGGTCGCAAGACCGCCAACGTGGTGCTCAACACGGCCTTCCGGCACCCGGTGATGGCGGTGGACACCCACATCTTCCGGGTCAGCAACCGCACCCGCCTAGCCCCTGGCAAGAACGTGGTGGAGGTGGAGCGCAAGCTGATGAAGGTGGTCCCCAAAGAGTTCCTGCTGGATGCGCATCACTGGCTGATCCTGCACGGCCGCTATGTCTGCCAAGCCCGCCGGCCGCGCTGCGGCAGTTGCCGGATCGAGGACCTGTGCGAATACCCCGACAAGAGCGACGATGATTGAAACCCTTGCGGCTGGCCGTCGCGTCGATTGAAAAAATCTTTTGTACCGTCTCCGGCTTTGTCGTTATAAGGGGCGCCAACAGCCCCTCGACCCTGGAGCGACCATGAGCGCCGACAAAGACGATATCGGAATCGAAGACGAATTCGTCGCCGACGATGCCGAAGAGGTGGTGGTGGAGAAACCCGTCGAGGTCTCCAAGACCAACCTGACGAAACGCCGCGTCATCGACAACCTGCTGGAAGAACGGCGTTTGCAACGCCAACTAGCCGACTACGACTTCGACCTATGAGCCCCGCGACCGCGGGGCTTTTCTTTTGCCGGCCGGCGGCGCTTCGGTCGGTTCGGGCGGTCCGGCATCCAGCCGCACCATTCACAAAATAAATCTCGTTACATAAAATAAATGAAACCCTACCCGTTATAGGGTATTCAACGCGGCGTGCCAGGCAGTACGGCACGCTTGGGATGTCGCTTCCGCCGACATCCCCCGGACCATTGACCCATGGAGAGGTAGATTCGATGGCATCCCCGGCCCCGCACCACATCCCATTCCCGCGTCTTTCTCCGCGGCGGCGCTGACACCGCGCCCGGCCCGTTCGCCCGCCCGCGCGCGTCGTGGCGGCTCCTGGCCGCCGGAAACCCTGGCACTTCATGGAGGAAATGCTCACCGAGACCGTCATTCCCATTCATCGAGCCAACCCCGTTCCACCGTACCCACAGCAAACGGCACCGCCATGTATATAGGAAAAGCAGCCAAACTCTCCGGCACCACGGTCAAGAGCATTCGTCATTACGAGGAGATCGGCTTGATCCCGCAGCCCCAGCGCGAGGGCAAGTACCGGATCTACAGCCAGGAAAGCGTGGACGTGCTGCGCTTCATCAAATGCGCTCAGCAGCTCGGCTTCAAGCTGAAGGAACTGCAAGGCATCCTGCGCGACTACACGGGCAGTCACTTCCCCTGGGAACTCGCGCAACGAGAAGTCGAGCGCAAGAAGAAGGAGTTGCTGAGCCAGATCAGCAACATGCAGAAGCTCTACCAGGGGCTCCTGGAATTCGAGGACAACCTCAAGGACGCCAAGGAAGAATGCCATCTGCTGCGCCCGCCCCAGGCGAGCGAAAAGAGCCCCGCCGGGACCTATCCCTAACCGTGGTGCCAGGACGACACCTTCTTCGTTCCCGCCCCTTTTCCCCCCGCCGCACTCCAAAAAAAAGCCCACCGCGAGGTGGGCAATTGGAGCACGGGTCACACAAGGTTCAGGCGGACGCCTCGCCCGCCAGATAACCGGCCACCGGGGCCGGCTCGGCCGCCGGGTTCGGCGCTCCGGCCATCTTGCGGTCACGCTCGGCGACGATGGCGCCGAAGAACCACGGCGAAATCAGCGTCACCACCAGCACGGTCATCACGCCGCTGGTGAACAGCGCCAGGGCCACCAGCGCGCCCAGGTCGACGATGGGCTTGAAGTCGGAGAACAACAGCGCCAGGAAGCCCACCGAGAAAATCACCACGTTGACCACGGTGGAGCGGCCGACGCTGTGCATGGCCTGGAGGATGGCCGGGTCCACGTCCATGCCTTCCTGCACCAGCAGCTTGATCCGCGACAGCAGGTGCACCGCGTAGTCCACCACCCCCACCACCAGGAAGGTCACCAGGGTGGTCCCGATGTTCAACTGGATCTTCAGCAGGAACATGCAGCCGTAGAGGGTCACCGAGGTGGTCAGCAGGGTCAGCATGCCCAGCAGGCCCAGGCGCACCGATTTCAGCCAAAGCATCATCATCAGCGTCACCACCAGGGTCGCCAGGGTGAAGCTGAGCACCTGCCCACGGGTGATCTCGTGGAGCACCCCGGTCCAGATCACCGGCGTGCCGGCGTGGGTCACTTCCAGGTTGGCCGGCTTGTTTACCGCCAGCCAGGCGTCCAGGCGATCCAGCAGGCTCTGGTAGTCCCCGGCCACCGAGGAGGTCATGGTGTAGAGGGTCAGGGCCTTGGAGTAGTCGGCGTTGAGCACGTTGTGCAGGTCCGATCCGCCGCCGTTCTCGAAGAGCATCACGTGCTGCTCGATCAGCGCGTTGCCATCCACCTCGAAGGCCTCCGGCTGGCCGTCTTCGTTGAGCGACGTGACCTTTTCCCGGGCATCCGGTACCCGCTTATAGCTCGGGTTCATGTCATTGAGCACCAAGTTCATGCGCTTGACGTAGGTGGCCAGGGAGTAGCCGTAGCTCACGTCCGGCTGTTCACGCAGGAACTGGTCCAGCTTGTCGATGAACTTCACCACGTCGGTGTTCAGCACGCCCCGGGGCGTCTTGCTGTCGATGGCGATCCAGCCCGGCGCGGTACCCGCCACGTGGGCGTTGATGAACTGGTCGGAGACCCGTACCGGCGCGTCCTTGTTGAAGTAAGCGATGCCGGAGTCCTCGATGTCGATGAAGAAGGTGAACACCGTCATCAACGCCATCAGCGGCAGCATCACCGTCAGCATGCCCTTGCGATGGGTGATCAGCCAGGCGCACAGGCGCACCAGTCGCAGGGAAATGATCGACTCCTGGTGGACCTTGGCGCGCCGCTCGCCATCGCGGCCCCAGAGGGAGATCCAGGCCGGGATCAGCAGCAGCGAGATGATCAGCGCGGCGGTCAGGCCGAGGGACATGAACACGCCGAAGTTGCGGATGCTGACGATGTTGGTGGTGGTGGAAATGACGAAGGTGGCGATGGTGGTCACCGTGGTCAGCACCACCGGCGTCACCATCAGCCGCATGGTCTGGCGGTTCGCCTCGCGGTTGCTCTTGCCGGCGTGCTTCTGCTCGTAGTACTCGGCCATGATGTGGATGGCGTCGGCGCAGCAGATGGTGAAGAGGAATACCGGCAGCACGCTGGTCAGCAGGTCGAACGGCACCTTGCACAAGGCCATCAGGCCGAGCGTCCAGATGGTGCAGAACAGGATGTTGAACAGCGGCAGCATCAACCCCAGCGGCTTGCGGAAGAAGAACAGCAGCAGCGAGGTCACCAGCAGGAAGACGATGGGGAACAGCAGCACCAGGTCATGATCGATGATCTCCTGCTGGGCGGCGATGAAGATCGGCATGCCGGCGATGAACACCTCGTCCTTGAACTCCGGGTGCTGCGCCTGGTAGGTGGAGACAATGGTGCGGAAGATCTGGTAGGCCCGCAGTTGCGCCTCGGCGTCGTCCTGCTTGGTGCCCAGCTCGGCCACCAGCAGCGCCACGGTCTTGTCCCGGGACACCACGCCGTCGAGCATCAGCTCGTTGCCCATGATCTCCGACTCCACTTCCTTCGGGTCCATGTCGTAGGCCCGCAGGGTCTTGTGGATCAGCAATTCGCCACCGTCGGTGAGGACGATATTCTCCAGGTCGCCCATGGAGGCCATTTCCCGGATCGGATTGATCCGCTCGGCGAGGAAGGTCAGGAACTGCTGGTCGTGGCCGTCCCAGCCCCGCTCCCGGGCGTGGTCGCGCAGCGCCTTGGCCTGTTGGTAGTCGTTCTGGGTGAAGCCGCCTTCGAGCATGTTCTCGGCGATGGCCCGGGCCTGGGCGTCGTCGGGGTGAAGGTCGACGATGCGGCGCACTTCGCGCTCGTCGTCCTGGTTGCTGAGGATCACCCGTCGCGCCGACTGGGACATCGAATACAGGGCGTTGAGGGTGTTGCGGTTGAACACCCCGTCGGGGTTGTGCAGCGCCACCATCACCGAGTCGAAGGTGCCGGTGAACTCGCCCTGCAGGTCGATGATGGTCTTGCGCGCCGGGTGGTTTTCCTTGAGCAGGTAGGGGTTCGTGTCGGTGGCCAGCGAGCCGAGCACGTAGGTGAAGTAGGCGGTGATCGCCACCAGGGTGAAGACGATGAAGCGCGCGTAGCGCTCCACCAGGTCGAGGTATCTTTCCATGATCGTCGTTCCGGGGGCTCAGCGCGCGGCGAAGGCCGGCACGTCGCCCGCCTTCAGGCCACGGCGGATGGCGGTCTGGGTGAACAGCTTGTCGTCCAGCGGCACGTCGTACTGCAACTGGTTGAAGCGCATCTCGGAGCGGGTACCGTTGATGAAGTGCTCGGTCTCGCTGAGCATGATGCTGTCGATGCCGTCCACCGTGGCCACCTGCTTGGTGCGCATTTCCTTGATCAGCACGCCCTTCACGTCGAAGAAGTCCTGGCGCATCACCAGGTAGTTCTGCTTGTCGATCCAGACCTTGAGCTTGTTGTAGCCGGTCTTGGAGAGCACCTCGGGGGACACCGGTTCGCGCTCGATCACGTAGCAGTCCCGGCCGGACACGTTCTCCTCGCCCACCAGGGTCTGCCGGTAATCCTTGACCCGGGTCTTGTCGAGGTCCGCGTAGGAGTAGTCGCTGCCCATGAACGAGCCGCGCTTGTCGGTGGTGGAGATGCGCCGGGTCTGGCGGCTGACTGGCAGGTACATCCACTGGCTGTCTTCCTGGCCCAGCACCTCGTGGGGGTTCTCGATGTGGAAGGCCACGTCGCGCACGTCGTTGGGCGAGGAGAAATACATGGTGAATTTGTCGCTGTCGTCGTAATCCTTCTGCAGGTAGGTGAATTCCCGCACCCGGGTGTTGCCCTGCTTGTCGTGCAGGATCAGCGAGACCTGGGACATGAAACTCTTGCCATCGTTGCGGTCGCGCACCTGGGTCATGACCTGATCCGCGTCGAGGCCGGCCGCGCCGGAGACGCCGGACGCGGCCAGCAGGGCGGTGGCGGTGAGGCACTTGAGAAACGGCGACATGTGAGGCTCCTTCATTCTTGTTGAGTAGGGACGGACCGGCGTCGCGCGGCGGCCCGTCAGAACACGTAGCCGGCGGACAGGCGCACCTGGTCGCGCTTGTCGTACTCGCCGAATTGCTTGTCTCGATCGCCGAAGAACACATCCACCTCCAGGCCCAGCTTCAGCCACTCGGCCGGCTTGTAGGTGAAGATGCCCTGCAGCAGGGTGTCGTCCGTCGCGGGCGGGGAGAACGCCAGCACCAGCCGACTCTTCAGCCGGTCCTGGTCGTGAGTGCCCTCGGCGGACAGGGTGAACAGGTGGTCGCGCTCGTCCTGCAACATGCCGCGCCGCCAGTCGAGCACCTGCTGCTCCTGCCACTGGGCCGAGATCATCCAGTCGCGGAACAGGTAGTCGACGCCCAGCAACCCCTTCACCAAGGGGCTCTCGTCGCTGCCATAGGCGCGGTTCGGGTTGGTCAGCCGCCAATGGTCGAAGTACGCCACCTCGGTGCGCACCACGATGCTGTGGCCGGCGTCCACCGCGAGCCCGGCGCCGCCCATGGTGTAGCGCGGGTACTGCCGCTCCAGGCGGACGCGGCCGTCGTCGGCCAGCCCTTCCACGGCGTACACCGGGTCTTGCTGGCGGGCGTTGAGCAGGACAAAGCTGGCGTCCACGTCGCCGATCCGGCCGTTGGCGCTGGCCCCGTAGGAGAAGCCCTCGTGGCCGTCGTAATCCGGAGTCGAGTCGACCACGAAGTAATCCGGGTCAGGCTTGGCGAACAGCGGCGCGTCGAATTCGCTGCCCGCCGCCGGGGCCTGGTTCTTGCGGAAATCGGTGACCCACAGGGCCTCCAGCTCCCACTCCCCCACCGGGTGGGTGAAACGCACCATGGGCACGGCGATGCGGCTCTCCTCCAGGAGCGAGGTGAGCCCGTCCCGGTAGTCCAGGGGGTTGACCTGATCGAGGACCCGCAGCTCGTCCGCGCGCCCCCAGACCACTTGTTGCCAGCCCACCGTCAGCTCGCCGTCGCCGACGTAGTGGCCCCAGTACAGGTGGCGCCAGTCGCCGCTCAGGCGATAGTCGTCGCGGGCGTCGCCGCCGTAGGGATTGTCATCGTCATAGCGGAAGTCGTAGCGCACCCGGCCCTTGGCCTTGTAGTAGCCGGTGTCCCAGTTGTCCTCGAGGGTGGCCTTGAAATACACCGCCTCCTGGGTCACCCGATCGTCGCCGTGCAGGCGCAGCGCGGTGGCCACTCCCGCCTCGGCTTCCCAGTAGCTGGGGGTCAGGTCGGCCTGGGCGGAACCCAGGCCGAGGCCGAACGACGCCAGCGCCGCGGCGGCGCCGCGACGAAAAACACTGCTCGTCATGCTTACATCCCCAGGCCGACACCACCGTCGAGGACCAGGCTCTGGGCGGTGACGCCCCCCGCCTCCGGGCTCGCCAGGTAGCTCACCAGGGCCGCCACTTCCTCGCTCTCGATGAACCGTCGCAACGGCAGCTTCTTCTTGGCGTTGCGCTGGATCTCCGCCTCGCTGAGCCCGGCGATGCCGGCCTGGACGGCCAGCTCCTGGCGCAGCATGGGCGTGTCGATCCAGGCCGGCAGCACCGCGTTGACGGTGATCTGCCGCGACGCCAGGTCCAGGGCCAAGGCCTTGGTCATGCCGACGATGCCATGCTTGGAAGCGCAGTAGGCGGTGTTGCGCACCTTGCCGGCGCGGCCAAGGATCGACGCCATGTTGATGATCCGCCCCTGGCGGGGCATCAGCGGCAGGCACAGCGAGGTGACGTAGAAGGTGCCGTGGAGGTTGACCGCGATGACCTTGTGCCAGTTGTCCAGGTCGTCAGGCTCGTTCTCGTTGCAGATGCCCGCGCTGTTCACCAGCACGTGCACATGCCCCAGGCGCCGGCCGAGGTCGTCGAACAGGGCGCGCAAGCCGTCCAGGTCGGCGATGTCCGCGCCATGGCTCTCGACGCTGGCCACCGGCGGCCGCTCCGCCAGCCACTGGCGCAGCGCGTCGAGGTCGCGGTCCAGCAGCACCAGGTGGGCGCCGGGCTCCGTGGCGAAGCGCTCCGCCACGGCGCGGCCGATGCCCTTGGCGGCGCCGGTGATGAGGTAGGTGCGTGGCTGGCTCATGGCATCTTCAACCCACCGTTGACCGGCAGGACTTCGCCGGTGAGGTAATGGGCGCCGGCGACGAACAGTACCGCCTCGGCGATCTCGTCCGGCTCGGCGTAGCGCTTGATCAGCAGCCGGCCCTGGATTTCCTGCTCCAGGCTGCCGATCAGCGCGGTGCTCATTTCGGTGTTGACGATGCCCGGCGCCACCGCGTTGACGCGGATGTTGCGCGGCGCCAGCTCGACCGCCAGGGCGCGGGTCAGGGCCTCCACGCCGCCCTTGGCGGCGGCGTAGTTGCTCTGGCCCTTGCCGGGCTTCTGCGCGGCCACCGAGCTGAGGTTGACGATGCACCCGCTGCGCTGGCGCATCATGCTCGGCAAGGCCTTCTGGCAGCACAGCAAGGTGCCGATCAGGTTGGTCTGGATGACCAGGGCGATGTCCGCCGGCGACAGGGTCGCCAGCAGGCCGTCCCGGGTGATTCCGGCGTTGTTCACCAGCAGGTCGAGGCGCCCGAAGGTCGCTTCCACCTGCTCGAAGAACGCGGCGATGCTCTCCGGCTGGCTGACATCGCAGCGCGCCGCCAGGCAGCGCACGCCCTGCTCTTCCAACTCCTCGCGCAATTCTCCGGCGGACGCCTCGTCCCGCACATAACTGAAGGCGACCTGGTAGCCCTCCCGGGCCAGTATCCGGACGATGGCCTTACCGATCCCCCGGCTACCGCCGGTCACCACTGCGATCTTGTCCTGCATGAGCGTGCCTCAGAGGGAGTTGTCGGTCTTGAACTGCGCCAGGCCGAAGCCATGGGTCGCGGCAAGGGCGCGGATCTGCTGCACCTGCTCGCGGCTGATGTCGCCGTAGGAGTAGTGCTGCTTCATGCCGGAAAGACCCATTAGCACCGACTCCGCCATGCAGGCATAGAGCTGGCCGTCCTTGAGGTAAGCCTGCACGTTCGGCGCCAGGCCGTCGCCCAGCGGGGTCTGGACGATGCCGCCGTGCATGTAGAGGACGTCGGGCCGCTGGGCAGGCAGCGCCTGGTCGACGTTCAGCGGCACGGCGATGTCGCAGACCACGCTGTTCTCGGCGAAGTGCTCGGCGCCGAGGAAGGGCTCCGGCGCGTTGGCCGCGCACAGCACGATACGGGCGCGCTTGAGCGCCTGCAGGTCGTTGCCCAGGGTGATGAAGGCGTTCGGACCGGCCTTCTCCTCGACGAAGCGGAACAGCCGCTGGCCGAGGTCGGCGCTCTGTCCATGCTGGTCCAGCAGATCGTCGAGCCCGTCCAACTGCAGCAGCCGCGAGGCCAGCCGATCCTGCTCGGCGCGGCCCTGCAGGATCGAGCGGGCGGCGTCGGCGTAGATCAGGTGGGCGGTCTTCTCCAGGCGCCGGGTCGAGCCCTCCCGGCCGCTGCCGATCAGCAGCAGGTGGTCGACCTTCTCCGACAGCAGCGAGGCGTAGGTGGAGGCGATGTTGCCGGCGGCGCCCACCACCGCGGCGGTTTCCCGTCCGAGGTCGATGTCTTGCTGGCGGCAACCCTGCTCGATGGCTTCCAGGCCCATGCCGATGGTCAGCGCGTTGCCCGAGGTCAGCGCCATGTCCGGGATCTTCAGGGCCTGGCAGTTATTAGTGACGATGGAGGTATACATGCCCAGCCCGGCCACGCTGTGGCCATCGGCGCGGGCGTCGCGGATGCGGTCGGTGATCTCCCGGCGGATCGGCTCCAGGTCGCCGCTGGCGATGTAGGCGGCCATGGCGTTGGAGTCCATGCACAGCGGGTAGAGGGTGAACTCCACGGCGGTGCCCAGGCGCGAGCGGATCAGCGCCGGGCCGATGGGCGCCGCGCGGCGCTCGGGGGTCATGCGCTGGATGAACGCGCGCTTTTGCTCGGGACTGAGCTCGGCCAGGGACGGGTCGACATCGCTGAGCATGTCGGCGTCGATCAGGTGATTGATGAAGGCGACACGGGCGACCACACGGGCGCCCGACTCAGCCTTTGGGAGGATGCGGTCGTCCTGGAAGTTGGCTTCGCGGGCCGGCATCTCGGGGATCAGGTCGGCGCAGACGCCGGCCGCCAGGGGGAACGCATCGCGACGGCGGAGCATTTCGCAGACCTTCTGCAACGAGGCGATCAGCCCGTCGATCTCGGCCAGGCTGATGCACGCCGGCGGCTCCAGGCGGATCACGTTGGCGTTGCTGCCGGACGGCGCCACCCGCAGTTTCTCGTGCTGCAGCAGGTAGCCGGCGATGATGTAGCCCAGGGCATCGTTGTACTGGGCCGACGCCTGGACCATGGAGCAACTGCCGCTGAGGTCGTGCAGTTCGAAGCCGGTCAGCAGGCCACGCCCGCGCACGTCGGCGATCACGTCCGGATAGGCGGCCCGCAACTCGCCCAGGGAAGCCTTGAGGTATTCGCCTTTCTTGCGCACGTCGTTGAACAGGGCGCCATCCTCGGCGTAGAGGCGCTCCAGGGCCAGCAGGGCGATATGGCAGGAAACGTCGTCCTCGGCGAAGGTCGAGCTGTGAATGTAGCTGAAGTCCGGCTCGTAGTGGCTGGCGCGGATCACCGTCGCGGCGATCTTCGCCAGGCCGCCGCCGAGGGCCTTGGACAGGCAGTAGTAATCGCCCTGCAAGCGGAACTGGCTGCTCGCCAACAGGGTGCCGGCACGGCCGAAGCCCGCCTGCACTTCGTCGATGATCAAGGGGCACTGCAGTTCGTTGCTGAAGCGACGCACCGCCCGGTAGAACTCTTCCTCGAACTCGATGATGCCGCCCTCGCCCTGGATCGGCTCCATCAAGACCGCGGTGATGGCGCTGAACGACTGGCGCTCGACGCTCACCCGCTCGCCCTCGGTGCGCAGGGTCAGCCACTCGCGACGGTGACGGGTCTGCAACTCCGCCATCTGCTCCGGCTGTTGCGGGTCGAGGAATTCGACGTTCAGGCCGAAGCGCGAGAACGGCTGGCGGTACTGTTTGCCATAGGTGAGCTGCACGGTATTGACCAGCTTGCCGTGGAAGCTGCGGCGCAGGGCGACGAACACCGGGGCGGCGTGCAGTTGGGCGAGGTTGTACTGACGCACCGCTTCCGCCAACTGGCGCAGGGTCACGTAGGGCAGGTGCGCCGGCAGCAACCCGGCCGGCAGGTCGAGGTCGTCCACGTCCAGTTCGACGTAGGCCCGCTCCCCGGCGGACAGTTGGGCCAGGGTGTAGTCGAGGTCGTCGAACTGCTTCTGCAGGGCCTTCTGGCGCCGGTACTCGGCGTGCTTGACGGCGATTTCCACCGCTTCGGCGCCACTGTTGGAGAAGGTGGAGATGTAGCGCTCGGTGTTGTTCAGCTCGCGGTTGAACGCCTCGCTGAGACGACGCCCCAGCTCGCCGGCGGGGCCGCGCACCGACATCTGCGCGTTGAACGGCACGTCCTCGCGCAACAGGCGGGTGTAGGCCTCGACGAACTGCGGGTCGTTGTGGCCGAACAGGGCCGCGCCGTAGCCGCCGAGGAAATCGGTCACGGTGACCTCCTCGCCGCGGGCGTCGCGGTAATAGAGCTTGCTGCCCCGGGCCCGATGGAACTGGCATTGCAGTCCCAGCGCCTGCATCAGTTCGACGTACTTAGGTCTTACGTAATCGCGGTAATCCATGACATGTCCTTTTGCGATGAATGCGGAGTGATGAAGGTCAGGCGCAGGCCGCCGGACGCAGGGTGTCTCGTCGCGCCAGCCGGTAGCGGGCGCTGAAACCGTTGTCGTCGCAGCCGACCACGGTCGCTTCGTGCAACCGGGCCGGGCGGCTGGCGCCGACGGCGAAAGGCAGCGCGGCGCTGACCGGGCGTCGCAGCCCGGCCACCGGCGGCACCTGCTGCGCCAGCAGGGCGCCACGGGCGAGAATCAGGTCCACCAGCCCCGGCGCGCCGCTGAGCAGGCCGGTGAGGGGTTGGCTGCTGGTGACGTGGGCGGCGCCGCTGCCGGCGTACAGCTCGGCCAGCTCGCGGTCCCGCTCGGGCCGCCCGGTGCCGGCGCAGACCAACAGATCGGTGGAGCCGGACCATTCCAGGTCCGCCCCGTTCGCGGCGGCGGCCAGGTGGGTCAGGTGGATCTGCGGGCCCTCGGCGAGGTCCTCGGCGCGCCGCAGGATCAGCGCGGCGGCGCCCTCCCCGGCGATCCCGCCCCGTCCGTCCTCGTCGAAGGGCAGGAAACCCGGGGCGCCGCAGGTACCGACGACCCCGGCTCGGGCCAGGGCGTCCAGGGCCAGGGCGTCCAGTTCGCTCCCCGCCCCCACCACGATGGCGGCGTCGATGCGATAGCTTTGCAAGGCCGCGCACGCCTCGCGCAACGCCGCCTGGTTGCCCGCCACGCCCTGCATGTAGGCGTTGCACTCGCACTCCAGCTTGCAGGCCAGGCTGACCACCCCAAGCAGGCCGTTGCTCAGGCTCTTGAGCACCAGGAACGGGTCCAGGGCGCGCTCCTGGAGCACGCGCCGGGCCAGGCGGGCGGCATCCAGCCCGCGCCCCTGGCGGCATTCCTGGATCAGCTCGGCGTAGGCGTCCAGGGAGGGATGGGTGTAGCCGCCCTGGGAGCAGTACAGGCCGAAGCGGAGGCCGCCTTCGCGCGGGTCGAGTCCGGCTTCCGCCAGGGCCTGGCGCACCGCGGCCACGCCCCAGAGCACCGGCGGCCCGCAATAGCGCTGCAGGTTGCCCGGGACCGCCTGGCGGCAGGCCTGGTGGACGTCGTCGTCGACATGACCGAAAGCGACGATGCGCCGGCTGTGGAAGTGCCTGGCGCGCAATGGCCCGATGCCGCTACGACCGTCCAGGGCCGCCTGCCAGAACGCCTCGACGCCATTGCCGCTGGGCAGCACGCAGCCCGCGCCGCTGAGGGCGATGGCCGGTTTGGACGCTTTCATAGGGGGGTCTCCTGATATTTGCGCAGCACCAACGAGGCGTTCAGGCCGCCGAAGCCGAACGAGTTGCTCAGCGCCACGTCCACCCGCCGCGCCACCGCCTGGTGCGCGCAGTAGTCCAGGTCGCACTCGGGGTCGGGATGATGCAGGTTGACCGTGGGGGTGATGCGGTCCTCGCGGCAGGACAGCGCGGTCACCATGCACTCCGGCGCGCCGGCGGCGGCGATCAGGTGGCCGAACTGGGATTTGTTGGCGGTCACCGCCAAACGCTTGTAGTGCTCGCCCTCGGCGAATACCTGCTTGATCGCCAGGGTCTCGGTGACATCGTTGAGAGGCGTCGAGGTGCCATGGGCATTGACCAGGTCGACTTGCCGGGGGGCGATTCCCGCGTCGCGCAGGGCATTGCGCATGGCCAGGGCGGCGCCCCGGCCCTGAGGGTCGGGAGCGGTGACCTTGTAGGCGTCCAGGCTGCTGCCGTAGCCGACGATCTCGGCATAAGGCGTGGCGCCCCGGGCCAGGGCCCGCTCCAGAGTCTCCAGCACCACGAAACCACCGCCTTCGCCGGCGATCAGCCCGCTGCGGTCTCGGTCGAACGGCCGGCACAGGTCGGCGCCCCAACGCTGCTCGCCGCTGGCGGCGCCGAGCAGGTAGAGCGCGCCCATGGTGTCCAGGTTGAGCACCGAGTCGGCGCCGCCGGCGATGGCCAGTTCGACTTCGCCGCGACGGATCATGTGGAAAGCGTTGCCGATGGCCTGGGCGGCTCCGGCGCAGGCGCTGCTGACGTTGATCACCGGTCCCCGGCAGCCGAGCTGGTCGGCGATCGCCCGCGCCAGGCGGTCATTGCCCTGGCGCAGCGAGCCGTGAAGGCTGACCCGCTCCCGGCGCGCCATGAGGTGCTGCCAGTCGGGCCGCTCCGAGCCGGATTCCGGCAGGGTCAGGCACATGTCGGCCATCACGTGCTGCGGCGCGCCGGAGGCGCACAGGACGGCCGCGTCGCGCCAGGCCGACGGCTCCAGGCCGCTGTCGGTAGCGGCCTGGCTGGCCGCCACCCAGCCATAGCGGGCGCGGGTCTCCAGGGGCACGTGCCAGGCCGGATGGTCCTTCAAGTAGGACGGCAGCAGGGTCGGGTCGACCGCCGCGGCGAAGCGCACCGGGAAACCGTCGCCCTCGCATTCGTCCGGCTGCCAAGGCCGTATGCAGTGAGCGCCACGCAGCATCTCGTTCCACAAATGCCGCCACTCGAAGCCGAAACCGGTCACCGCGCCCATGCCGGTTATCACAATCCGCGTCGCGCTCATGCGCTCTTCTCCCTTACATCGATGGCCAGCAGCACCGCTCCGAAATGGCCCGCCTGGGTGTGAGACAGGACCAGGGCGTAGTGGGGACCGCCCCTGGCCGCCGCCGACGGTTCGCTCAACACGTAGGCCAGGTCGGTGAGCAGCCCGCTGGCGCCCAGCTCGCCGGTCGCCCGGCGGCTGTCGTCCAGCACGGGGAGCCCCCGCAACAGGTCGGCCAGCAGCGGGTCCCGGCGATCGGCGACGATGCGCTGCACGTCGCTCGGGTTGAGCCGCTCGGCATGCAGCACCTGGTTCAGTACCCGCCGCGCCACTTCGGCGGCGCGCTCGTCGCCAGCGCCATAGCCCCGGGCGTAACCGGCGATGCGCACCCACGGCCCCTGCTCCGGGGGCTCCGCCGTCAGCAGCAAGGCGGCGGCGCCTTCGCCATGCACTACCGGGGACCGATGCTCGGCCTCCTCGCGCAGGTACAGCGCCGGGGTGAGGTTGGGGCTGCTGCTGATGACCAGCGCGGCGTCGGCGTTGTCCTCGGCGATCTGCCGGGTCGCCTCGATCAACGCATCCAGGCCGGCGTTGGCCTGGGAGCAATAGCCCGCCATCGGGCCATTGCAGCGCAGCGCCTCGGCGACGTAGGCCATCACGCTACTGTTGAGCAGGGTCAGGGCGTGCAGCGGCGGCGTGTTCGCCAGCAGGCCGGCCACCGGCTTGTCCGGCTGACGCCCCATGGCCTCCACCGCGTCCCAGCACGGGCTGGGCGCATCCACCTCGGGGATCGCCGCGCATAGCGCCACCCGCTCCGGAGGCAGGTCGAGGGTTTGCAGCGGCCGGGCCAGGCGGGCGACGCAATACAGCAAGCGCAGCCCCTGGGGCTCGACGCTGCGCTGGATCTTGCGATCGAAGCGATCGGCCGGCAGGCGCGGCGTGGCCAGGGCATGGGCCAGGCGCGCCGGGTCGAAGGGCAGCGGGCGGGGTTCGGGGGCCTCGCCATGCAGCGCGGTCGCGTCCTCGCCGGCAACGTTGAGCACCGATTGCGCGCGCAGGTAGACCGCTCGGGTATCGGGTCGCATGGTCAGGCCCTCCCCAGGACGATGGAGCTGTTCACCCCACCGAAGCCGAACGAATTGGAGAGCACCACGCTCACCGCCTGGCGGGTCGGCTGGCTGACGAAGCGCAGCTCCGGGAATTCGGCGTCCGCCACGTCGTAATTGAGGGTCGGCAACACCACCCCGTCCCGCAGGGTGATGAGGGACAGCACCGCCTCGATGGCGCCGCTGCTGGCCAGGGAATGGCCGATCGCCGACTTGTTGGCGGTGAGGGTTATGTCGTCGAGCATCTTGCCGAATACCCGCTTCAGCGCATGGGCCTCGCAGCTATCGTTCACCTGGGTGGAAGTGCCATGGGTGTTCACGTGCTGGATCGCATAGCGCAGCAGGCCGGCGTCCTCGATGGCCGCCTCCATGCAATGGGCGTACTTGCTGCCGTCGCGGCTGCTGGAGGTCATCTTTTCCGACTCGCAGAAGTTGGCGTAGCCCAGCACCCGGCCCAGGGGGCGGGCGCCGCGCCGCTCGGCGTGCTGCTTGGATTCGAGGACCAACAGGGCCGCGCCCTCGCTGAGCACGAAACCGCAGCGGTCGCGCATAAAGGGACGGCTCTGCTGGGCGGCGGCGAACTCGGGCTTCTGGCACAGGGCGCCCAGGCTGTTGAACATGTAATAAGGCAGCTCGTTGCCCATCAACTCCACGGCGCCGCACAGCGCCAGGTCGATGTCGCCGCGCTCGATGGCGCGGTAAGCGCTGCCGATGGCCATGGTGCCGGCGGCGCAGGCGTCGGAATGGGTGTAGACGTGATCGTGGATGCCCAGGCGCGACGCCAGGTGGGCCGTCTGCTGGTCGACCCGGCGGGCGAAGGGATGGTCCGCCCTGCCGGGCCGTTGCAGGTAGCGATCCAGGTCCAGGCTGCCCCGCTCGTCCTGATACAGGCTGACCTGGTCCAGGTCCTGGCTATTGGCGCAATACTTGTTCGCGCCCAGGAACAAACCGCTGTCCGCCTGGCGGAACGCCGTGAAGGGCAGCCCCGCGTGACGCAGCGCCTGACGGGCCACGTGGTCGGCCAGCACCGCCTGGCGGGGCTGTTCGCTCGCCTCGCCCTCGAAACCGGCATACACATGGCGCCACTGCTCCTCGTCGAGATAGCCGGCGGCGGTATTGGGAAAGCCCAGTTCGGCGAACAACGGATGCTCGCGAACGCAGGATTGCTTATCGCTGATCCGCTGGAACAGGGTTTCCGCGTCCAGCACCGAGGGCGCCACCAGGCCGTAGCCGGTGACGAAGACTTCGCGAGCCCGCATGGCCGACTCCTAGACGTTTGCTTCCAGGTGGGCGGCGACGTACTGCTCGACCAGCCGGCGAGAGATTTCGTCGCCATCGAGCGGCGTCAGACGAGCGCTGCAGGCGGCGCAGACCACTTGCTGGCGGTCATTGAGGACAGCCTCGCCGCCACCGCAGTCGGGGCAGGTCTCGGGCAGGTAGTTGAAGACATTGCGGCACTGTTCCGCCCAGTTGCGCACGGTGGTGACCGCGAAGATGTCGGCGGGCTTCATGCCGAGTTGCAACTGGTCCGGCGCGTAGGCGCTCAGGCTGTTCTCCAGCAGCGCCTTGCCGCTTTCGGTCAAACCCGAACCGTCGACGAACTCCTGGATATCGCCGCAGACCGCCGCCGCATGGTCGAGGACGCTGGTCTTGGGCAGGGTGCAGCCATAAAGCCGGCCCAATTGGAAACTCAGGTCTACAATATCCAGGGAGTCGGCGGACAGATCATCGACGATACTGCTATCGGCCTCGATACCCTCGACTTCGATGACCAACAATTGGGAAAGAATTTCGCGCGTGCTGGCGATAACGGCATCCAGTTCCAGCGGATTGTTCATGATGAACTCCTTATATATCCGTGAGCCTAATTACGAAGTCGCGTCGTTATATACGCCGGGACTCGCTGCGGCCGGCGCAATCTAAACTCTCCCCCTAGGGGTAGAGTCAACACGGCAAACAGCCCTCGCTCGAACCTCGAACAACTTCCCCACGCATACTTTCCGGCTCCCAATAATTAGTAACGAGGATATGCGCGACAGCCATCTTTCCTTAAACATCGGCCTTTAAACTGCCAAGCACATTTAACCGACGGTAAATAAGCGACTTTACTGCACTTGAAAAGTTACTATTTAAAATCGCCAACCGCAAACTAGCCGGTCTAATAATTCCGCCGTGGCGCTATCGCCCTCGGTTTCCTTTTTCACTCGTCAAATCAACCGCTTGGTTGGCGAGGAGCGAACGGGACGAACGCCATCGGGTCCATTTGGCCTTTTCCACACATGGCACGGACGTACCTAAACTGCCTCTCGATCGGTCACGTAGCAGCCTCAAACGTATGTTTCAAGTCGGATTGAAAAACATTGAGTCTGCGCCGCCTTTTCATGGCGACCCGTTGCGCGGGCGATGGGCTTGAAACCGCTCGACTGCGACGAACGGTCGCATCACGCGCTCGGACAAACGGTGTGAAAGAGTCGATCAGCCTTGAGACCGAGAGACGGGAACTCTCCCGAAACCCAAGAACGAGGTCGAGTTAGGTGTAATGTTCGCGATATCGTCGATATGCAAGGATGCGAGGTCGATCGTTGCGGGGTTGCGGCGCGCTCAAGAGCCGGTTCCCATGCCCACGTTTTTTCTTGAATAACCGTACAAGAACCCAAGCGCACCGCACACCGTTCGGGGCCAGGATTCCTTGACTCTCCCATTAAGGGCAGGCTTTAGGCTCCCGCGGCTTCGTCACACTGCAAGGTAGCGACCCGTGAGTAAGAAAATCCTGTTGATCCTCGGCCATCCTTCTTCCGACAGCCTGTGCGCTCACCTGGCCGATGCCTATGCGTCGGGCGCCACCCAGGCCGGCTGCCAAGTGAAACAGATTCGCTTAGGCGATCTCCGCTTCGACCCCACCCTGCACGAGGGCTACAAGCGCATACAACCGCTGGAAGACGACTTGGTGAAGGCCCAAGAAGCCATTACCTGGGCAGAACATCTGGTTTTCGTCTATCCCACTTGGTGGGGCGCCATGCCGGCCCTGCTCAAGGGCTTCATCGATCGCGTCTTCCTGCCAGGCTTCGCATTCAAGTACCGCAAGAATTCCAAGTTCTGGGATAAGCTATTGGCCGGGCGCTCCGCCCACCTTCTGGTGACCATGGATACGCCGCCTTGGTATTACCGCTGGATATTCAGCATGCCGGGTCATCATCAAATGAAGAAGACCATTCTGGAGTTCAGCGGCATCAAGCCCGTGAAAATATCCAGCTTCGGCCCCATCCTGAACTCCACGCCGAAACAACGGGAACATTGGACAGCCCAGGCGCTGGATTATGGCCGCCAGGCTTGAAGCCAAAAAACAGTTGACTGTTTGAACAATAAAAAAGCCTCTTCGCGAGGCTTTTTATTACATCGAAAGTTGTAGGACAAACTCTCGCAACCGACTTATTTTTCTCACAGGGCGCTCTCAGGAAAAGAACCTGTGAGTGCAGAGAGAGGAAGAGCGGGATTCGTGAAAGACCAAGCACGCCTGGAATAATGAAAAATACAAGTGGCTTGCCACTTCGACTCATGTGTATTCGATCCGAGGCTAGGCGATCACTCTATCGCAAGGGTGGAGCAACCCGCGCCCATCGGGCTGGCCAAGGCGTTCGAGGTCAAGGCTTCACCGGCTCAGCCTTTTCCCTTTCGCCTTTTTGATCCGCCATGAAAAACCCCGGCACACGGCCGGGGTTACTCCCACGCGCGCGCGTCAGGACAGCGTGCGTCCCTTGCTGGCGGCGATGCGCATGCGTAGCGCGTTGAGCTTGATGAAGCCCGCGGCATCGGCTTGGTTGTAAGCACCGCCATCCTCCTCGAAGGTAGCGATGTTGGCGTCGAACAGCGAATCGTCGGACTTGCGGCCGACCACGATGACGTTGCCCTTGTACAGCTTCAGCCGCACCACGCCGTTCACGCGGGCCTGGGAGGCGTCGATCATCTGCTGCAGCATCAACCGTTCGGGGCTCCACCAGTAGCCGGTGTAGATCAGGCTGGCGTACTTCGGCATCAACTCGTCTTTCAGGTGGGCCACTTCCCGGTCCAGGGTGATCGACTCGATGGCGCGATGGGCCTTGAGCATGATGGAGCCACCGGGGGTCTCGTAGCAGCCCCGGGACTTCATGCCCACGTAGCGGTTCTCGACGATGTCGAGACGGCCAATGCCGTTGGCGCCGCCGATGCGGTTCAACTCGGTGAGCACCTGGGCGGGGGTCATGTCCTTGCCGTCGAGAGCGACGATATCGCCCTTGCGATAGGTCAGCTCGAGGTAAGTGGGCGCGTCAGGCGCTTTCTCCGGCGACACGGTCCACTTCCACATGTCCTCCTCGTGCTCGGTCCAGGTGTCCTCCAGCACGCCGCCCTCGTAGGAGATGTGCAGCAGATTGGCATCCATGGAGTAAGGGGATTTCTTCTTGCCGTGGCGCTCGATGGGAATGCCGTGGGTCTCGGCGTAGTCCATCAGCTTCTCCCGGGATAGCAGATCCCATTCACGCCAGGGAGCGATGACCTTGATGCCGGGCTTGAGCGCGTAGGCGCCCAGTTCGAAGCGCACCTGGTCGTTGCCCTTGCCGGTGGCGCCGTGGGAGATGGCGTCGGCGCCGGTTTCGTTGGCGATCTCGACGAGACGCTTGGCGATCAGCGGGCGGGCGATGGAGGTGCCCAGCAGGTATTCGCCTTCGTAGACGGTGTTGGCGCGGAACATCGGGTAGACGAAATCACGGACGAATTCTTCGCGCAGGTCGTCAATGTAGATTTCCTTGACGCCCAGCGCCTTGGCCTTGGCGCGGGCCGGCTCGACTTCTTCGCCCTGGCCGAGGTCGGCGGTGAAGGTCACCACTTCGCAGGAGTAGGTGTCCTGCAGCCACTTCAGAATCACCGAAGTGTCCAGGCCACCGGAGTACGCCAGGACAACCTTCTTCACATCCGTCATTGCCATCAACTCCACGCGGGTCGTCGGAAAAGCGGCGATTCTACTGCTCTCACTCGATAATTTACAGAGGCGCGACAGCTTGTGATGACCAGGCGACAAAATAGGTGAGCATCGCGCCTTTCGCTCAGGAGGCGGCGCTCGGCGCGGGGGTCGCCGGCTTGGCGGTTTCCGGCGTGGCCGGAGCCTCGGCGGGTGCCGTTTCCCGCGACAGGGTGATGGCCACTCGACGGTTCTTGGCCCGGTTCGCCTCGCCCCGGTTGGGCACCAGGGGATACTGCTCGCCATGGAAGCGCATGACGATCTGCGCCTCGGGGATGCCGTTGGCCTTGAGGTACTCCATCACCGCCAGCGCCCGCCGGCGCGACAGGTCGCGGTTGGTCAGGCGGTTACCGGCATTGTCGGAATGCCCGTCCAGTTCGATGTGGTTCACGCTGGGATCGGCCTTGATGTACTCAAGAATGATATCGAGCTTGGCTCGGGCCATGTCGTCGAGGGCGGTGCCGCCACCTGGAAAGCCGACCTGGCTCTTCTGGATCTGCTCGAAGTTGACCGGCAGCAGCTTGGCCGTGCAGGCGAGGTAGTCGTTGTAGGCTTGGCGGAACTTGGTGGGCAACAGACGGATTTCCACCGGCTCGCCCCCCGCGCGGGTACTGTGGCGGACCAGCGGACTGCGGCCTTCCATGAGGCCGGTGAGCAGGCGCCCGGCCTGCTCCTGGGAGCTGTTGAACGGTACGCCGCCGCTGCCCACGCTGACCGAGCCCAGGTTGATGTCGCCCCGCCCCGGCTGCCAGGGGGCGGCGGCGGCCAGCAGCGTCGCGGAGCCGGTGCCCATCCAGTGCTCCTGGGCCTTCAGCCGGAAAGTGGCTCGCTCGCCGGCGCGGCGGACGAATTCGCCGCTGCCGAAGTCGGTGATGCTCTGGGAAAGCCGGCACTCGAAGATGTCGCCGTCCACCTTCCACTCCACCTTCTCCAGGCGGGTCTGGAAGGTGATGGCCGCCGCCGGCAGGCTGACGAACAGGCTAAGCACAACAAGATAAGGGCGCACGGCAGGCTCCAGCGACATCACGACTCTCCCCCGGGCTATCGGTCGAGGCTGGCGAAACTTGATAGGCCAGAAGAGGGCTTTTCCGGTAGCATTCCTTCCTTGATTTACCCGCCTGGAAGCTCCCATGTCCGACCGCTTGACCCTGCTGCGCCCCGACGATTGGCATATCCACCTGCGCGACGGCGCGCTGCTGCCCCACACCGTCGGCGACGCCGCCCGCACCTTCGGCCGCGCCATCGTCATGCCCAACCTGGTGCCGCCGGTGCGCAACGCCGGGGAAGCGGACGCCTACCGCCGGCGCATCCTCGCCGCGCGCCCGGCCGGCCGGGCCTTCGAGCCGCTGATGGTGCTGTACCTTACCGACCATACCCGTCCGGAAGACATCCGCGAGGCCAAGGCCAGCGGGTTCGTCCACGGCGCGAAGCTCTACCCGGCGGGCGCCACCACCCACTCCGACTCCGGCGTGACCCGCCTGGAGCTGATCTTCCCGGTCCTGGAAACCATGGCCGAGGTCGGCCTGCCCCTGCTGGTGCATGGCGAGGTGACCCGCGCCGAGATCGACGTCTTCGACCGGGAGAAGACCTTCATCGACGAACACCTGAGCCGGGTGGTGGAGCGCTTCCCGACCCTCAAGGTGGTGTTCGAGCACATCACCACCCGCGACGCGGCGCAGTTCGTCGAATCCGCCCCAGCCACCGTCGGCGCGACTATCACCGCCCACCATTTGCTGTACAACCGCAACCACATGCTGGTCGGCGGCATCCGGCCGCACTTCTACTGCCTACCGATCCTCAAGCGCAACGTGCACCAGGAGGCCTTGCTGGACGCCGCCACCTCGGGCAACCCGAAGTTCTTCCTCGGCACCGACTCCGCGCCCCATCCCCGTCACGCCAAGGAAGCCGCCTGCGGCTGTGCCGGCTGCTACACCGCCTACGCCGCGCTGGAGCTGTACGCCGAGGCGTTCGAGCAGCGCGACGCCCTGAACCGCCTGGAAGCCTTCGCCAGCCACTATGGCGCGGACTTTTACGGGCTGCCTCGCAACCGTGACACGGTCACCCTGGTACGCGAGGAATGGAACGCGCCGAAGGAGCTGCCCTTGGGCGAGCACGTGGTGATTCCGTTGCGCGCGGGCGAGCCGCTGCGCTGGCGCCTGCTGGAGGACAACGCGTGAGCGAAGACCTGTTCGACGAGGAGTTCGAAACCTCCGGCGGCGGTGCCGTTCGCCACCCCATGGCCCGGCGCTTCCGGGGTTACCTGCCGGTCGTGGTGGATGTGGAGACCGGCGGGTTCAACGCCGCCACCGACGCCTTGCTGGAAATCGCCGCGGTGACCACCACCATGGACGAGAAGGGCTTCCTCTACCCCGAGCACAGCTATTTCTTCCGGGTCGAGCCGTTCGCCGGGGCCAACGTGGAAGCCGCCGCCCTGGAGTTCACCGGGATCAAGTTGGACCATCCGCTGCGCATGGCGGTCAGCGAGGAACATGCCCTCACGGAAATCTTCCGTGGCATCCGCAAGGCACTCAAAGCTCACGGCTGCAAGCGCGCCGTGCTGGTGGGACACAACAGCAGCTTCGATCTGGGCTTTCTCAACGCGGCGGTGAACCGCACCGGGCTGAAGCGCAACCCGTTCCACCCCTTCTCCAGCTTCGATACCGCCACCCTGGCCGGGCTCGCCTATGGGCAAACCGTGCTGGCCAAGGCCTGCCAAAGCGCGGGTATCGAGTTCGACGGTCGCGAGGCCCACTCCGCCCGCTACGACACCGAGAAAACCGCCGAGCTGTTCTGCGGCATCGTCAACCGCTGGAAGCAACTGGGCGGCTGGATGGATTACGACGAGTAGACGACCGGGACGCCGGGCACGGCCCTCGAAGCGCCCGCCCGGCCGCCTTCAGACGCGAAGCCCCGGCAACTCCTGAGTGACGCCCCAACCGTCCAGCACGCCCCCCAGGGGCTCGACCACCGCCTCCAGGTCCTGTTCGAAATCGTCGATGCCGCTCGGCGTGGCATACATGACCTTGCTCACTTGCAGGTACCAGGCGCCATCCTGCTGGGAAACCTGGGCCTTCAGCCACTCGCCGTGGAACTGGCCGGCCGCCCGCCGGGCCCGATCCTCGTCCGGGAAAATCGCATAGAACTCGATGGGATGGACGCGGGAGAAATCGAACCCTCCCTCTTTCATGTGGCGCAGCACATTGCTGCTGACATCGTCATGGAAGGCTGTGCTCATGGATCGACCTCCTTTCAGCGATGGATTCAAGCGACACGGCGAATGCGGAACGGTGCCGCCCTCAGGGGTGCGTCTTTTTGTGACAGGCCTCTTTGCCGGACATTCGCCGAGTCCGACAGGCGCGTTAAGCGCCCGACGCCCTGGCGAATCGCTCGCCAACCGCCATACTAGCGCGGGGCCATCTCTTTCGCTCGCCAGGTCGTTCCCATGCGCCATACCGTCGTCGCTCTGACGTTCCTGCTGTTGGTAGCCTGCGGCCACGCGCCATCCCGGCACGACGACACGTCCCAACGTGTGCCCCAAGGCATCTTTTCGCCGCCCCCGACGGAACTCACGGTGATCGACTATGGGCGCTTCAGGCTCCTGTACGACTGCCAGCGCGGCGAGGCGCACCGCTTCAGCTACCGTCTGGAGGCCGACCACGGCGCCCTCCCGCGCCCCGCCGCCTTCACCTTCGACCCGGCCTTCCCGGCCGGCTGCAAGCAACAATCGTCCACCCGCCGCTACGCCCAAGTGCACGCCAGGTTCGACGTGGGCCACCTGGCACCCATCAACCAGTTCGACGATGACCTGGACGCCATGCGGGACACCAACCACATGCCGAACCTGGTGCCCCAATGGGCCCGGCACAACCGGCGGACCTGGTACGCCACCGAGCTGCTGGCCGAGTGCTACCGGGATATCCGTCCGGTGGACGTCGTCGGTGGCGTGATCTACGACGACGACGAGGCCGGCCGGGCCAACGACTACTTCGTCGAGTCACACGGCGTGCGCACGCCGGACGCCTTCTGGCGGGTCCTGCTCACCACCGACCCGGACAGCGGCACGGCCCGGCTGATCGCCTGGCTCCTGCCGCACCGCAACGACCTGGGAAGCGACCTCGCCCCCTATCTCGTCACGGTTCGCGAACTGGAGCGCCGCCTCGGTCCCGACGAGCCGCCCATCGACGTTCCCGACCGGCTCAAGGACAGCCGCCCTGTCACGACCTGGCCCCTGCCGGCCGGATGCAACCGGAGCTGAAGCCACGGATGCCCGGCGAAGAGCGACCGGCCGGGCGCCTGCGAACAAGCTTCCCACCGCGAAGAGGCCGGGCAAGCCGGCCCGGGAAGATGTCGAGGTCACCCAGGCCCGAAATCGCTACCTCCGGGCTTCTTGCTCTATAGCGACATTTTTTTATAAGCTCGCGCCTCCCCTATTCCGTCGCTTCACGCGGCCTCCGCCGTGGCTTCCCTTCTTTTCCCAATAAAAGGACGCCCGGCCCGATGTAAGGTGTGACTCATGAGCGCAAGGCATTTTCTCTCGTTGATGGACTGTACGCCCGCCGAGCTGAACAGCCTGATCCGCCGAGGCATGGAACTGAAGGACCTGCGCAACCGAGGCGTGCTCTACGAGCCCCTGCGCAACCGGGTGCTGGGGATGATCTTCGAAAAGGCCTCCACCCGTACCCGGCTGTCGTTCGAGGCGGGCATGGTGCAGTTCGGCGGCCAGGCGATCTTCCTGTCCCCTCGCGACACCCAGCTCGGTCGCGGCGAGCCCATCGGCGATTGCGCCCGGGTGATGTCGCGGATGGTGGACGGGGTGATGATCCGCACCTTCGCCCACAGCACCCTTACCGAATTCGCCGCCCATTCCCAGGTGCCGGTGATCAATGGGTTGTCCGACGACCTCCATCCATGCCAATTGCTCGCCGACATGCAGACCTATCTTGAACAGCGTGGCACTATCGCCGGCAAGACGGTGGCCTGGATCGGCGACGGCAATAACATGTGCAACAGCTACATCGAAGCGGCGGAGCAATTCGACTTCCGCCTGCGCATCGCATGCCCCGAAGGCTTCGAGCCGAAGGCCGCGTTCCTCGAGCGCGCCCCCGGGCGGGTGGAGATCGTGCGCGACCCTCGCGAGGCGGTGGCCGGCGCACACCTGGTGAGCACCGACGTCTGGACCTCCATGGGGCAGGAAGAGGACAACGCGCGGCGGCTGTCCCTCTTCAAGCCCTACCAGGTGGACCGGGCCTTGCTGGACGCGGCCGACCCCGAAGTGCTGTTCCTGCACTGCTTGCCCGCCCACCGGGGCGAGGAAGTCAGCGAGGACCTGCTGGACGACCCCCGCGCCCATGCCTGGGACCAGGCCGAGAACCGTCTACACGCGCAGAAAGCGCTTCTCGAATTCCTCATCGAACACGCCTCCCACGCATGAAAGACACTCTGCTGAGCCTTCGCGACGTCGCCTGTGGGTACCACGACCAGACCGTGGTCCGCCAACTCAACCTGAACCTCAAGGCGGGCGACATCGGTTGCCTGCTGGGCTCCTCGGGGTGCGGCAAGACCACGACCCTGCGTGCCATCGCCGGCTTCGAGCCGGTGCTGGAAGGCGAGATCCAACTGGCCGGCACGCGCCTTTCCGCGCCCGGCTACACCCTGGCGCCGGAAAAGCGCCGAATCGGCATGGTGTTCCAGGACTACGCGCTGTTTCCCCATCTGAGCGTGGTGGACAACATCGGCTTTGGCATTCGCAAGCACCCCGACAAGGCGCGCATCGTTGCCGAGCTGCTGGAGCGGGTGAACCTCGCCAATCTCGGCAAGCGCTACCCCCACGAGCTGTCCGGGGGCCAGCAGCAGCGGGTGTCCCTGGCCCGGGCCCTGGCTCCGGAGCCGCTGTTGCTGCTGCTGGACGAACCCTTCTCCAACCTCGATGGCGAGCTGCGCCGGCGCCTGAGCCACGAGGTTCGCGACATCCTCAAGAGCCGTGGCACCAGCGCCATCCTGGTGACCCACGACCAGGAGGAAGCCTTCGCCGTCAGCGACCAGGTGGGGGTGTTCAACCAAGGCCGCCTGGAACAGTGGGACACGCCCTACAACCTCTACCACGAACCCCAGACTCCCTTCGTCGCCAGCTTCGTCGGCCAGGGCTATTTCATCCAGGGCGAAATGCAGAGTCCGGACACGGTCCGCACCGAGCTGGGGCTGATCCGCGGCAATCGCGCCTATGCCTGGCAGGCCGGCAGCGCGGTGGACGTGCTGCTGCGCCCCGACGATATCGTGCATGCCCCCGACAGCCCGCTGCAGGCCCGGGTGCTGGGCAAGACCTTCCTCGGCGCGGCCACGCTCTACCGCCTGCGCCTGCCTACCGGCGCCCAGGTGGAGTCGGTGTTCCCCAGCCAGAGCGACTACGCGCCGGGGGAGCAAGTGGGCATCCGTGTGGCGGCCGCCCACTTGGTGCTATATCCGGCCGGCGCCGCGGATGGGGTACGCCGCGTCGACGGTGCCGCCTGATCGCCTAGGCCAGGTGCAGACGCCCGCTGGCGACGGTGATCGCATGACCGCCAATCCTGACCCGCCCGCCCTCCAGCCGGCACCATAGGCGTCCGCCCCGGGCGCCGCCCTGGTAAGCCTCCAGGTCCGTCTTGCCCAGCCGCTCGGCCCAGTAGGGCACCAGGATGCAATGGGCCGAGCCGGTCACCGGGTCTTCGTCAATGCCGATCCTCGGTGCGAAGCAGCGCGAGACGAAATCCCGCTCCCGCCCCTTCGCCGTCACGATCACCAGGCCCCAAGGCAGTTGTTTCAGGGCGGCCATGTCCGGCGCGCAGGCGCGCACCGCTTCTTCCGACTCCAGCACCACCAGCAATTGCGGCGCATCCAGCACCGCTTGCGGGGTCTGCCCGAGAGCCTCCGCCAGGCCGGCCGGCGGGTCGATCGGCGTGGCCGGCGGGGCGGGAAAATCCAGCACCAGGCGCTCGCCTTCACGCTCCACCGCCAGGGCGCCGCTTCGGCAGACGAATTCCAGGCGCCGGCCCGGCTCGCCGTAGGCCTCGACCAGTACATGGGCGCTGGCCAGGGTGGCATGGCCACACAACGGCACCTCGGTGGTCGGGGTGAACCAGCGGATATGCCAGACGGCGCCCTCGCGGACAACGAAGGCGGTTTCCGCCAAGTTATGCTCGGCGGCGATGCGCTGCATCAGGCCATCGTCGAGCCATTGGTCGAGGCGATAGACCACCGCCGGGTTGCCCGTGAAGGGCTCCGAGGCGAAGGCATCCACTTGGTGGTAATCGAGGGGCATGGAGGGTCTCCGGTTGAAGGGTCTTGAAGCATGCCAGGCCGGCCACGCCGATGCCCGGTACACTTGGGCGCGGATGCGGCGGACACGTGCCGCCCGCGCGCGCGGACACCGGTGGCGCGTCGCACAGGCGGGGGCGCTCAGGCCCGGCCGATGGACGCGAACCGCGCCTGGGTGTGCTCGGCCAGCACCGTCGCGCTCAGCTCCACCTCCAGGCCGCGCCGTCCGGCACTGACATGGATGGTCGGATGCCGTTGCGCGCTGTCGTCGATGAAGGTTCGCAGGCGCTTCTTCTGTCCCAGGGGGCTGATGCCCCCCACCAGGTAGCCGGTGGCGCGCTGGGCGGCCTGGGGATCGGCCATGTCCACTTTCTTCGCTCCCGCGGCGGCGGCCAAGGCCTTCAGGTCGAGGCTGCCCCGCACCGGTACCACCGCCACCAGCAGCTCGCCCTTCTCGGTGACCGCCAGCAGCGTCTTGAACACCCGCGCGGGGTCGAGCCCCAGCTTCTCGGCGGCTTCCAGGCCATAGGAAGGGGCCTTCGGATCATGGCTGTAGCTGAGGACCTTGTGTTCGGCACGGGCTTTCTTCAACAGGTCGAGGGCGGGGGTCATGGTAACTCCTGAACGCGAGCGACGGCGGAAAGCGCCTACCTTAAGGCATCGCCCCCCGCGCCGCCCATGGCGACGAAGGCCCCCGACCGTCGCGCGGCGCGGTGCGCGCCGGACAAGAGACAGGGATCGGGCGATACCCAGCGGTCCGTTTCGGTCCGGGCGTTCGGCTTCGCGCTTTGACAGTCTTCCTTTATGACTATATTTTTTCGAAACTGAACATCCATCCCACAGTCCCGAACCTACAAGAAAGAGAGGGAACTCATGTCCGCACCTGCCTCTACCCCGACGCTGAGGGGCCAATGCCTGGCCGAATTCCTGGGAACCTCCCTGCTGATCTTCTTCGGCACCGGCTGCGTCGCGGCGCTGAAGGTCGCCGGCGCCAGCTTCGGCCTGTGGGAAATCAGCATCATCTGGGGGGTCGGCGTGAGCATGGCGATTTACCTGAGCGCCGGCGTCTCGGGAGCCCACCTCAATCCGGCGGTGAGCATCGCCCTGTGTCTGTTCGCCGGTTTCGAGCGGCGCAAGCTGCCGTTCTACATCGTCGCCCAAGTGGCCGGCGCGTTCTGCGCCGCCGCGTTGGTATACGGCCTCTACAGCGCCCTGTTCGTCGACTACGAGAACGCCCAGCACATCGTGCGCGGCAGCGAAGCCAGCCTGCCCCTGGCGGCGGTCTTTTCCACCTACCCGCATCCGGCGCTGTCGACCGGCCAGGCGTTCCTGGTGGAGGCGGTCATCACGGCGATCCTGATGGCGGTGATCATGGCCCTGACCGACGACGGCAACGGCCTGCCCAAGGGTCCCCTGGCGCCCTTGCTGATCGGCCTGCTGATCGCGGTGATCGGCAGCGCCATGGGGCCGCTGACCGGCTTCGCGATGAACCCGGCCCGTGACTTCGGCCCCAAACTAATGACTTTCTTCGCCGGCTGGGGCCCCCTGGCGTTCACCGGCGGCCGCGACATCCCCTATTGCCTAGTGCCGATCTTCGCGCCGATCCTGGGCGCCTGCCTGGGAGCCGGCGGCTATCGTCTATTGATCGCCCGCCACTTGCCGGCCACCTCGCCCCTCGCGGCGGCCGTCGAATCGGCGCGGCCGGAGACGCTCCCCGGCGAGCCCGCCGAGACCGTGCCGGTGACCAAGCTGCATGCTTCCTGACCTTATCGCTATCGAGACCTTCATCATGACCGACCCGCAGAAACAATACGTCGTCGCCCTGGACCAGGGCACCACCAGTTCGCGGGCGATCGTCTTCGATCGCGACGCCAACGTGGTGAGCCAGGCCCAACGCGAGTTCGCCCAGTATTACCCGCAAGCCGGCTGGGTCGAGCACGACCCCATGGAAATCTGGGCGACCCAGAGCTCCACCCTGGTGGAGGCCCTCGCCCAGGCCAGCATCGGCTACGACGAAGTGGCCGCCATCGGCATCACCAACCAGCGGGAAACCACGGTGGTCTGGGACCGCCACACTGGCCGGCCGATCCACAACGCCGTCGTCTGGCAATGCCGACGCAGCGCGACGATCTGCGAGCAACTCAAGCGCGAAGGGTTGGAGCGTCGGGTCCGGGAGATCACCGGCCTGGTCATCGACCCGTATTTCTCGGGCACCAAGGTCAAGTGGATCCTCGACCATGTGGACGGCAGCCGCGAGCGGGCGCGTCGCGGCGACCTGCTGTTCGGCACCATCGACAGTTGGCTGATCTGGAAGCTCACCGAAGGCAAGGTACACATCACCGACTACACCAATGCCTCGCGTACCCTGATGTTCAACATCCACACCCTGGACTGGGATGAGGAGATGCTGCGCATCCTCGACGTGCCCCGGGAAATGCTGCCGACCGTGAAGCCCTCCTCCGCCGTCTACGGCGAGGCCAGCATCGGCGGCGTCGGCGGCGGTGCGATCCCCATCGCGGGCATCGCCGGCGACCAGCAGGCCGCCCTGTTCGGCCAGATGTGCGTCAAGCCCGGTCAAGCCAAGAACACCTATGGCACCGGCTGCTTCCTGTTGATGCACACCGGCGACAAGGCGGTGGACTCGACCCACGGCCTGCTCACCACCATCGCCTGCGGGCCGCGCGGCGAGGTCAGCTACGCCCTGGAGGGCGCGGTGTTCAACGGCGGCTCCACCGTGCAGTGGCTGCGGGACGAGCTGAAAGTGCTCAATGATTCGTTCGATTCCGAATATTTCGCCACCAAGGTCAAGGACAGCAACGGCGTGTACCTGGTGCCGGCCTTTACCGGGCTCGGCGCGCCCTACTGGGACCCGTATGCCCGGGGCGCGCTGTTCGGCCTCACCCGGGGCGTGAAAGTGGACCACCTGATCCGCGCGGCCCTGGAATCCATCGCCTACCAGACCCGCGACGTCCTCGACGCCATGCAACAGGACGCCGGCGAGCGCTTGCAGGCGCTGCGGGTCGACGGCGGCGCGGTGGCCAACAACTTCCTCATGCAATTCCAGGCGGACCTCCTGGGCACTCCGGTGGAGCGTCCGGAAATGCGCGAGACCACCGCCCTCGGCGCCGCCTACCTGGCGGGCCTGGCCAGCGGTTTCTGGGGCAGCCTGGACGAGCTCAAGCGCAAGGCGGTGATCGAGCGGGTGTTCGAACCGCAATGCGACGAGAGCCAGCGGGAGAAGCGCTACGCCGGCTGGCGAAAGGCGGTGGAACGCACCCGCGCCTGGGAAGATGACGACCTGTGAGAGCACGGCCCCGGCCGGTCATGACCGGTCGCACGCCCACGGACGGCTGACAGCGGGGCTGCTCGTGCGGCATCCTTGGGGACTTTCCTGGGCGCCCGCCCCGGTCCCACGAGAGCACCGCATGAACCTGCCCCCCCGACAGCAGAGCATCATCCAGGAGGTCCGCGAACGCGGCTATCTGAGCATCGAAGAGATGGCCCAGATGTTCGCGGTCACTCCGCAGACCATCCGCCGCGACATCAACCAACTGGCCGAGCAGGGTCTGCTGCGCCGCTACCACGGCGGCGCGGCCTACGACTCCAGCATCGAAAACACCGCCTACACCATGCGCGCCGACCAGATGCGCGACGAGAAACAGCGCATCGCCGAGGCCATCGCCCAGGTAGTGCCGGACAACGCCTCGCTGTTCATCAACATCGGCACCACCACCGAGGCCATCGCCCGCGCTCTGCTCGACCACCGCAACCTGAAGATCATCACCAACAACCTGCACGTGGCGACCATTCTCAGCGGCAAGGAAGACTTCGAGGTGCTGGTGGCCGGCGGCACGGTGCGCAGCGACGGCGGCATCGTCGGCCAGGCGGCGGTGGACTTCATCCAGCAGTTCCGCGTGGACTTCGCCCTGGTGGGCATCAGCGGCATCGACGAGGATGGCAGCCTGCTGGACTTCGATTACCAGGAAGTCCGCGTCTCCCGGGCGATCATCGACAACGCCCGACAAGTCTTCCTGGCCGCCGACTCCAGCAAGTTCGGTCGTAACGCGGTGGTCCGCCTCGGACCCATCAGCCTGGTCACCCGTGTCTTCAGCGACAGCCCGCCTCCGCCCTCCGTGGCCCGCCTGATGGCCCAGCACAAGGTCCACCTGGACCTGGTCTGACCCCGATGGCCGCCGCGCCTCGGCGGTCGCTCCCGCATCGCTTCCCGCCCCGTTCTCCCCTCTTCGCGCCGTCGCGACGGCGCGAGTCCGTCGTGCCGGCCTCCTAGGCCGGGCGAATGTGAATCCGGACTGGTCAATATCCCTGCGCTCGACTAAGCTATTTTCGTATTCGAACATTACACGTTCATTTTCGATGCCTGGGAGCCGTCATGAAACAAGCGCCACTCTCCTCCGCCCCGCTCGCCGAAGTCTACGATCTGGCCGTCATCGGCGGTGGCATCAACGGCGTGGGGATCGCCGCGGACGCGGCGGGGCGTGGGCTCTCCGTGTTCCTTTGCGAAAAGGACGACCTCGCCCAGCACACCTCTTCCGCCAGCAGCAAACTGATCCATGGCGGGTTGCGCTACCTCGAACACTACGAATTCCGCCTCGTCCGCGAAGCCCTGGCCGAGCGCGAGGTGCTGCTGGCCAAGGCGCCCCACCTGGTCAAGCCGATGCGCTTCGTCCTGCCCCACCGTCCCCACTTGCGTCCCGCCTGGATGATTCGCGCCGGGCTGTTCCTCTACGACCACTTGGGCAAGCGCAAGCGCCTGAAGGCTTCTCGCGGCCTGCGCTTCGACGCTTCCAGCCCGCTCAAGGCGGATATCGCCCGCGGGTTCGAGTATGCCGACTGCTGGGTGGACGACGCCCGCCTGGTGGTGCTCAACGCGATGGCCGCTCGGGAGCACGGCGCCCACGTGCATACCCGTACCCGCTGCCTCGGTGCCCGGCGCGGCAAGGACTTCTGGGACATCGAGCTGGAGCGCGCCGACGGCAGCCGCTACGCCATCCGTGCCCGGGCCCTGGTCAACGCCGCCGGCCCTTGGGTGGCGCGGTTCATCAAGGAAGACCTCAAGCAACGCTCGCCCTATGGCATTCGCCTGATCCAAGGCAGCCACATCGTGGTGCCGCGCGTCTACGAAGGCGAGCACGCCTACATCCTGCAGAACGAGGACCGCCGCATCGTCTTCGCCATCCCCTACCTGGACCGCTATACCCTGATCGGCACCACGGACCGGGAATACCGGGGCGACCCGGGGCAGGTGCGCATCAGCGACGAAGAGATCGATTACCTGCTGGCGGTGGTGAACGCCCACTTCAAGCGGCCCTTGGAGCGCGGGCAGATCCTCCACACCTTCGCCGGGGTGCGCCCGCTGTGCGACGACGAGTCCGACGAGCCCTCGGCGATCACCCGCGACTACACCTTGTCCCTGTCCGGAGAGCCGGGCGAGGCGCCGCTGCTGTCGGTGTTCGGCGGCAAGCTGACCACCTACCGCAAGCTGGCCGAGTCAGCCATGGCCTTGCTGGCCGGCCACTTCCCACACCTTGGCCCTCGCTGGACCGCCGAAGCCCCGCTACCCGGCGGCGAGCGACTGGAAGACCCCAAGGTCCTGGCCCTTGCCTTGCGAGACCGCTACTCCTGGTTGCCGGAGGACTTGGCGCGGCGCTGGAGCACCACCTACGGCACCCGGGCCTGGGCCCTGCTGGAGGGAGCCCAAGAAGCGGCCGACCTCGGCGAGTCGTTCGGTGGCGGGCTCCATGCGCGGGAAGTCGACTACTTGCGTCGAGAGGAGTGGGCACGGACGGCCGAGGACATTCTCTGGCGCCGCACCAAGCTCGGCCTGGAGCTGGACGCCGGCCAGCGGGACGCCCTCGATCGCTACCTGCGGGCCCGCGAAGCCGAGCCGGCGGCCAGTAGCGCGGCCTAACCTCGCGAAACCCGGCCACCCATCGAAAAACCGGGATGGTTTCTCCGGAAAACAGAAACCATCCGGCCGGCGCCCTGCCTTAGCATCTCCTCACCACTTGATGAGGAGTTCGCCATGTCTTCCCCGCTTCGCGCCGTTATCGAACAGATCCCGGGCCGAGCCACCTCGGACGGCGCCGGGGTCAACCTGATCCGGGTATTCGCCGAGACCGGCGATCGCCGCTTCGATCCGTTCCTGATGCTGGACGAATTCGGTTCGGCCAATCCCGACGACTACGTGGCCGGCTTTCCCGCCCACCCCCACCGGGGATTCGAAACCGTCACCTATATGCTCGAAGGCCGCATGCGCCACGAGGACCATCTGGGTAATGTCGGCCTGCTGCGCAACGGGGGCGTGCAGTGGATGACCGCCGCCCGCGGCATCGTCCACAGCGAGATGCCGGAACAGCAGGAGGGCGTCATGCGCGGCTTCCAGCTCTGGCTCAACCTGCCGGCCCGGGACAAGCTGGGCGACCCCTCCTACCGCGACTTCGATCCCAACGAGATTCCCCACCTGCGGCGCGCCGACGGCGCGAGCGTGCGGGTGATCGCCGGCCGCTTCGACGATGGCCAGTCCGGCATCGAGGGCGCGGTGCGGCGTCCGGTCACCGATCCCCAGTTCTACGACCTCGACCTGCCCGCCGGGTCCCGGATCGCGCCGCGCCTGGCGGACGGCTTGAAAGTCCTGCTGTATGTGTTCGAAGGCGAGCTGCGGGTCAACGGCGAGACCGTCGGCCAGGGCCGACTGGCGCGGCTGTCCGAGCACGGCGAACTGGCGCTGGACAGCCTCCGGGGAGCCCGCGCCTTGCTGCTCGCCGGCCGCCCGCTGAACGAGCCCGTCGTCCAGTACGGGCCCTTCGTCATGAACAGCCGGGAACAGATCGAGGACGCGTTGCGGGATTACCACGCGGGGCGCCTGACGGACTGAACCGATGCCGGCGCTGACATTGAGAATCGATCTCATAAACGCTACAGTGGCCGCCCTTCTGTCAGCCCGGCCTTCTGGCGATGTTCAAGGATCGCGAAACCCTGCTGTACGCCTTCAATGAGCAACGCGCCGCCCTGACCCGCTTTCTCGCGCGGCGCCTGGGCTGCGAGGCCCTCGCCGAGGACCTCGCCCAGGAAACCTGGTTACGCCTGGCGGGACGCGGGACGGCCGGCATTGGCAACTTCCGCGCCTACCTGTTCCGCATCGCTTCCAACCTCGCCTTCGACCACCAGCGCCATGCCGGCCTGGGGATCGAGGTGGAGGCCGATGCCGCCCTGGTGGATGGCGTGGCCGATCCCACGCCCACCCCCGAGACCGTCGCCTTGCAGCGCAGCGAGTGGGAACGGCTGCTGCGCGCGGTGGACGCGCTGCCGCCGCGCTGCCGCGAAGTATTCCTGCTGGCCAAGTTCGAGGACCTGAGCTACTCCGAGATCGCCGCCCGCCTGGGCATCGCCAAGAACACGGTCATGGTGCACATGGTCAAGGCCCTCGGCTGTCTCGAACGCGCCATGCGCGACGACGAGCCTCGGCCATGAGCCCGCGTTCTTCGAAGGACGCCGCCGTGGAGGCTGTCCACGACGCGCGGCTGGAAGAAGCGCTGGCCTGGTGGGTGCGGCTGCGGGACGAAGAGGTCTCCGAGGCGGACCGCCAGGCGTGCGCCCGCTGGCGCGAGGCCGCCCCGGAGCATCAGGCCGCCTGGGAGCGGGCGGAACGCCTGTGGCGGCGCCTGGACGCACTGCCGCCACCGCGCGGCACCTCGGCCCCGCGCCGCCGCGCCCGGTCGCCCCATGGCTGGGCGGCCGCCGCCTGCCTGTTGCTGGCGATCGGCGTCGGCCTGGTGCTCCCGGAGGGGCTGCTGGCCGACTTCCACACGGGCGTCGGCGAGCGCCGCTGGGTGCGCCTGGAGGACGGCACGCGGATCGAACTGGCCAGCGACACGGCCCTGTCGGTGACATTCGACGCCGACCGCCGGGCGGTCCATCTATACCGGGGCGAGGCCTATTTCGAAGTGGCCGCCGATCCGGCGTGGCCCTTCGTGGTGGACGCCGGGGCCCTGCGCGGGCGCGCCCTGGGCACGGCGTTCGCCATGCGCCGGGACGGCGAGCGGGCAAGCCTGACGGTCAGCGAACACCGGGTCGAGGCCCAGGCCGGCGCGGCCCGCGACACCCTCGGCAGCGGCCAGCGGGTCCGCTACGACGAGGCGGGCTTGCACCCCGCGGAAACCGTCGACCTGGCCCGTGCCCTGGCCTGGCGGCGCGATCGCCTGGTCTTCGTCGAGGAGCCCCTGGGCAACGTGCTGGCCGAACTGCAGCGTTATCGTCACGGCCGCCTCCTGCTCACCGACCCGGCGCTGGCCCGTCAGCCGGTGACCGCCGTTCAATGCCGATGAGCCGGACGCCGCCCTGCGCGGCCTCGCCGGGACGCTGCCGGTGCGGATCACCCGCGTCACCGACTGGCTGGTGCTGATCCGGCCCCTCGATGAAAAAAAGTAACCGGTGAAGTAATGCTCCTCACCCTGCTCGCGCGTCTTAATGGGGCGAATTATCAAATAGGATTTTTTCGCATTTGATAACTAAGCCTCGTCCGCTCCTTTCGCGGCGAGCATTGGGGAGTTCAACCACAGATGTCCAAGCGTCTCTCACGATCCTTCACCTTTCCTTGCTCGGTGTCGCTGCTCGCCCTGGCGATGGCCGGCCTGCCCGTCGGCGGCGCGCTGGCGGCCCCGGTGGCCGCCCAGGCCCAGGCCCAGCGGTTCGACATTCCGCCGCAGTCCCTGGACACCGCCTTGGTGGCCTTCGGCGAGGCCACCGGCCTGCAACTGTTCGTCGACGCCACCCTGACCCGCGACCGGCGCTCCCCCGGCGTGAGCGGGCACATGGATCGGGAGCAGGCCCTGGCTCGCTTGCTGGCGGGCAGCGGCCTGGCCTATCGCTTCACCGAGGGCAATACCCTGACCCTGCTGCCAGCCCCCGACGGAGCGGCCCTGAGCCTGGACGCCACGCTGGTGCAAAGCGCGGCGGATGGCGAACGCGCCCTCGGCCCGGTACAGGGCTACGTGGCCAAGCGCAGCCTGAGCGGCACCAAGACCGACACCGCGCTGCGAGAGATTCCCCAATCGATTTCGGTGGTCACCCGGGACGACATGAACGATCGCGGCGTGCAGACCGTCGCCGAAGCGGTGCGCTACACCGCTGGCGTGCGCACCGAGGCCTCCGGCATCGACAGCCGCGCCGACGACATCCGGATTCGCGGCTTCGACGCCGGCAGTTGGAGCAACAACCTCTACCTCGACGGCCTGCGCAGCCTGCGCGGCGGCCAGTGGACCGCCACCCAGTTCGACAGCTACGGGCTGGAACGTGTGGAAGTCATCAAGGGGCCGGCCGCGGTGCTCTACGGCCAGGTGACCCCCGGCGGCCTGGTGAACCTGGTGAGCAAGCGCCCCGACGCCCTACAGCGCAACGAAGTGAAGCTCCAGGGCGGCAGCCACGACCAGTACAAGGTGGCCTTCGATACCGGCGGCGTGCTCGACAGCCAAGGCGAGTGGCTCGGACGCGTCGTGGGCTCGTTCAACGACGGCAACGCCCAGGTGGACGACACCGACCTGCAACGCACCTTCATCGCCCCCAGCCTCACCTGGCTGCCCAGCGAAGACACCGAACTGACCGTGCTGGCCCAGTACCAGAAGGACGAGGGCGGCTCCACCTACCAGTTCCTGCCCATGACCGGCACCCTGCGCACGCCCCACGGGCGTATCGACCGCGAGACCTTCCTCGGCGAGCGGGACTGGAACACCTTCGACCGCGAGCAGTGGTCCCTGGGCTACGACTTCAGCCAGCGCTTGAACGACAACCTGTCGTTCCGCCAGAACCTGCGCTACAGCCACATCGACACCCTGTACAAGGGCGCGGTCTCCCTTGGCGACACCCAGCCGGATGGCCACACCCTGCGCCGGCGCGCCGCCTTCGGCGACGGCAACGCCCACTCCGTGGCGGTGGACAACCACCTGCAGGCGGACTTCGCCACCGGTGCCCTGCAACACACCACCCTGGTCGGTCTGGACTACCTGCAGGCGGACTGGGAGCACGAACGCAAGATCAGCAACCACCCCAACATCGCCCCGATCGACATCTTCCACCCGGTGCACAGCGGCGCGGCGCGGGTGCCGGCGACCCTGGCGACCCAGAGCGACTACGACACCACCAACCGCCAGACCGGTGTCTACGTGCAGGACCAGATCGCCCTGGACAAGTGGCGCTTCACCTTGGGCGGTCGCCAGGATCATTTCGATGACGACCAGTTGAACCGCCGCACCGACAGCCGCACGGTCACCAAGGACGATGCCTTCACCTGGCGCGCCGGCGCCACCTACCTGTTCGATAACGGCCTGGCGCCCTACTTCAGCTACGCCACCTCCTTCGAGCCCGCGGTGGGCGAAAGCTGGGACGGCAAGACCTTCGAGCCCACCGAGGGCGAGCAGTACGAGGCCGGGATCAAGTTCCAGCCGGAGGGCAGCGACAGCTACGTGACCCTCTCGGCCTTCCACCTGGTGCAAAGCAACATCATCGTCAAGGACACCGACCCGGCCCACGACACCTGCCTGCCCAGCCTGTGCGACAAGCAGAGCGGCGAGAGCCGCATCCGCGGCGTGGAGCTGGAGGGCAAGGCGTCCCTGAGCGAGGGCCTGAGCCTGACCGGCGGCTATACCTACCTCGACTCGGAAATCACCAAGAGCACCGGCAAGGACCTGGGCAAGCGCCTGTCCCAGGTCCCCCGGCACATGGCCTCGCTGTGGGCCGACTACGTCTTCCAGGACGGCCCGCTCGCCGGCCTCGGCCTTGGCGCCGGGGCCCGCTACACCGGTAGCACCTACGGCGATACGGAAAACCGTTACCACATCCGTGGCTACACCCTGTTCGACGCGGCGGTGCGCTACGACCTGGGTCGCGTGGGCTTGAAGGGCACGACGGCGTCGCTCAACGCCAGCAACCTCACCGACGAACTGTACGTGGCCACCTGCGGCAGCGTCGCCAGTTGCTACTACGGCTCGGGCCGCAACGTCACCGCCTCGCTCACCTACGCCTGGTGACAACCGCGCCCTCGCCGGACGCCAAGGAGAACCGATGAAAACGTTGCCGATCCTCGCTTGCCTGTTCTGTCTCGGAGCGCCCGCCCTCGCCGCCGAGAGCCCCCAATGGGAGGCGGCGCGGCTGCCCCAGAGCCAGCAGCGGGACATGCCCTCGCGGCACACCGGGCGCACCTACCGGGTGTTCGTCTCGGCGCCGAGCGCCCCGCCGCCGGCGGAGGGCTACCCGGTGATCTACGTGCTGGACGGCAACGCCCAGTTCCCGCTGCTGGCCCTGCAGGCCCGCGCCCAGGAAAAGCGGGCCGCGGCGACCGGGCTGACGCCCTCCCTGGTGGTGGGCATCGGCTACCCTGTCGACGGCCTGTACGACGAACAGGCCCGCGCCGAGGACTACACGCCGCCCGCCGACGACCTCAGCGACACTGGCGACGAACGAGCCCGGCGGCAGGGCGGCGCGGATCGCTTCCTGGCCTTCGTCGAGGAGGAACTCAAGCCGGCGATCGAGCGTCGCTACCGGGTCGACCGGCGTCGGCAGACACTGTTCGGCCACTCCTACGGCGGGCTGCTCACCCTGCACGCGCTGTTCACCCGGCCCGAGGCATTCCAGTCCTACATCGCCGTCAGCCCCTCGATCTGGTGGAACCACCGGCAGATCCTCGACGAGCAACGCGACTTCGCCCGGCGCTTGGCGGCGCACCCGCGGCCGCTGCGGTTGCTGCTGGGCGTCGGCGCTTTGGAGCAGCCGTCGCCCTTGGCCGGCGATGCGCGGCAGCGTCTGAAGCAGGACCGGCGCATGGTGGACAACGCCCGGGAACTGGCCGCCGCCCTCGCCTCTCTGGAGGCCAGCGGCCTGCACAGCCAACTGCGCATCTTTCCCGACGAGAACCATGGCACCACCGCCCTGGTGGCCAGCGGTCGCGCCCTGGGCTTCGCCTCCGGTCACGCCGAATGAAGCAGGAGCCTCCCATGACCCAGACCACGCCGGCCGGCGCGCGCCCGGCGCGGAGGGGCGGCATGAAGGCCGCCTCCGCCACCACGCGCTATCGCCTGGCCGTGGCCTCCCGTGGCCTCGCGGCGATCCTCGGCGGCTACGGGCTGGCCAGCGCCAGCGCCGTGTGCCTGGCCCTGTGCCTGCCCCTGGCCCGTTCGGAAGCGGTGATCGCCGGGGGGATGGCCAGCTTCCTGGTCTATGTCGGCGCCGTGCTTTGGGCCTTCGCTTGCCGTAGCGTGTTGCACGCCTGGCTCGGTATCGGCGCGCCGGCCCTGGCGCTGGCGGGGATCGCCTGGGTCAGGCACGGAGCGCTGTCATGAAGGACGGTTTCCGCCAATCGATGGCCTGGCTGCACACCTGGAGCGGCCTACTGCTGGGCTGGCTGCTGTTCGCCATCTTCCTCACCGGCACCGCCAGCTATTTCCGCGAGGAAATCGACCAGTGGATGCGCCCGGAGCAACGCGCCCTGGAGGCCGGCGCGCTGTCCCTGGCGCGAGTGACGGCCAGCCTGGAACGGTTGGCACCGGGCGCCGAGAGCTGGACCCTGACCCTCCCCAGCGAGCGCCGGCCGGTGGTGAAGGCGTTCTGGCCCGGGGGCGAAGGCCGTCGCTTCGGCAGCGCCACCCTCGACCCCGCCAGCGGCGAGCCGCTGGATCAGGAGCGCACCCGGGGCGGCGACTTCTTCTACGCCTTCCACTTCCAGCTCTGGCACATGAGCCCGATCACCGGGCGGATCGTCGTCGGCGTGGCCACCCTGAGCCTGTTCGTCGCGCTGATCACCGGCATCGTCACCCACAAGAAGTTCTTCAAGGACTTCTTCACCCTGCGCCCCCGCAAGGGCCAGCGCTCCTGGCTGGACGGCCACAACGTCTCCGCCGTGCTGTCGTTGCCGTTCCACCTGCTGATCACCTTCAGCGGCCTGGTCATGCTGATGCACATCTATATGCCCTGGCCGATGCTCGCCCAGTACGGCGACCAGCGCCTGCGCCTGTTCAACGAACTGTCGCCCCGCGCCCAGCCCATCGCCCGCAGCGGCCAGGCCGCGCCCCTGCCCGACCTGGAGCCGCTGCTGGCCGAGGCCCGCGCCCGCTGGGGCGGCGCCGCCGTCGGTGGCCTGGTGCTGCACAACCCCGGCGACGCCACGGCGCGCGTGGAGGTGGTGGGCGGCGAGGACGGCCATCTCAGCCGGATGGCGCCGCGCCTGCTGTTCGCCGCCGATGGGCGCCTGCTGCAGGCGCTCCCCGCGCCGGCACCGATGGCGACCGCCTATCACGTCCTGTTCGGGCTGCACATGGGGCGCTTCGCCGAGCCACTGTTGCGCGGGCTTTATGTCCTCTGCGGACTTTCCGGGTGCTTCATGATCGCCAGCGGCCTGGTGCTGTGGGTGGTCAAGCGCGCGGCGCGCCAGGGGAAACAAGCGACTCCGGCCGCCGGCCTGCGGCTGGTGCGGGCGCTGAACGTCGGCGCACTGGCGGGCCTGCCCCTGGCCATGGCCGCCTACCTGTGGGCCAACCGCCTGCTCCCCGCCGGCCTGGCGGAGCGGGCGGCCTGGGAGGTACACGTCTTCTTCATCGCTTGGAGCCTGGCCCTGCTGCACCCCTGGCTGCGCGCCCATCGGCGCGCCTGGGTCGAACAGCTCGCCTTGGGCGCGGCGCTGCTGGGGGGCGTTCCATTGCTGGACCTGGCCTTCGAGCATCCGCGCCTGGCCGTTGGCGGCGGCTTCGACTCGGCCTGCCTGCTCCTGGGCTTGCTCCTCGGTTGGCTGGCCTGGATGGTGGCTCGGCATCGCCCCCCGAGCAAGCCGGCACGCGCCGAGCGGCCGGCGAAGGCCGCCCCGCCTCCCCGCGTCCGGGGCGAGGGCGCGCCCGACGTCGCCGCCCGGGAGATCGCCGGATGAACCTGCTCGCCTTCGGCCTGGCCTATGCCGGCTATTGCGGCCTGTGCCTGGCCATGAACCGCCATCACGGCGAGGTCTTCGGCGCGCCGCCCGCGCCGGACCGGGCCCGCCTGCTGCGGATCGGCGGCTGGGTGGGGCTGGCCGCGTCCCTGGGGCTGTGCGTCGCGGCGCGAGGCTTCGCCCTGGGCGCCGTGCTGTGGATCGGGTTGCTGGTGGCCGCCGGCCTGCTGCTGGTCCTGCTGTTGCCGTACCGCCCTCGCCTCGGGGCGGCCCTGGCCCTGGGGATACCCCTGGGCGGGCTGTTGTCGCTGCCCTTCGCCTGAGATTCAGGCATCCGAGGCCGCCGACGGCGCCTCGTGGCCCTGGAGGAAGGCCAGCAGGGCCTCCTTCTGGCCCATGGCGTCCTGGTAGCCGAGTTCGATCAAGGCGTTGCAGTAGCCGCGCTCGAACAGCAGGTAGCTCAACGCGCCGGCGCCGCTGGCCCGGGTAGCTCCCGGGCCGCGCAGGAACAGGCGCAGGGCCCGGGGCATTTCGTGGCGGTAGCGGGCGGCCAGAGTGTCCAGGGGCTGGCTGGGGGACACAATCAGCACGTCCACCGGCTTGCTCCCCAGGCGCCGGGAGCGATGGGCCTCGGGCATCGCCAGGCTCATCTGGTTGATCCGCTCGAGCATCTCGATGTCGGTTTCCAGGTTGTCCACGAACGTGCTGTTGAGCAGGTGTCCGCCGATCTGCGCCAGGCTGGGCGGCCGTCCGGTGCGCGGCCGGGTCGCGCCTTGGTTGCCGGCACGCGCGTTGCCGCTCACCCCCACCACCAGCACCCGGCTGGCGCCCAGGTGCAGGGCCGGGCTGATGGGCGCGGCCTGGCGCACCGCGCCGTCGCCGAAATACTCGCGATTGAGCCGCTCCGGCGGGAACATCAGCGGGATCGCCGAGCTGGCCATCAGGTGCGCGACCCCCAGTCGAGTGGGAACCCCCACCCGCCGGTGGCGAAACCAGGGATCGATGGCGGCGCGGCCTTGGTAAAAGGTCACCGCCTGGCCGGATTCATAGCCGAAGGCGGTCACCGCCACCGCCCGTAATTGCCGCAGGCGCACCGCCGCGGCGATACCGGTGAAGTCCAGCTCGCGCTCCAGCAGCGCGCGCAACGGGCCGTTGTCCAGCAGCGCCACCGGCTCGGTACGACCCAGGCCCAACAGCCCCTGACCTATGAAGCGAGCCCCCTGGCGGCAGACGCCCAGCCAGTCGCTGCGGTAGACGTGGGCGGTATGGAAGTTCCGCCAGACCCGGGTCAGGCGGTGGACCGCCTCGCCGAAATGCAGGGCCCCGCAAGCCAGCCCCACGGCATTGATCGCCCCCGCGGACGTGCCGACGATCACCGGAAAGGGGTTGTCCGTCAGGTTCGGCAACAGGTCGCCGATGGCCGCCAGCACACCCACCTGGTAAGCCGCCCGGGCACCACCGCCGGACAGGATCAACCCCGTGACGGGCGGGGCGGGACGGTCGGCTTCGGTCATGGGCGGCTCCAGGCGGGGACTGCGAGCGAGTATAGGAGCCGCCCTCGCTCAACGCCCCTTGCCGTACAGATTCGGTTCGCCCGGCGGGCGCGTCTTGAAGCGCCGGTGGGCCCACAGGTACTGCTCGGGGCAGGCGCTCACCGCCCGCTCCACCCATTGGTTGAGGCGCAGGCAGTCCGCTTCGGCGCTGTCGCCGGGGAAGTGCTCCAGGGGCGGGTGCAGGACCAGGCGGTAGCCGGAGCCATCCTCCTTGCGCCGCTGGGTGAACGGCACGACCCGGGCACGCCCGAGTCGGGCGAACGTGCTGGTGGCGGTGACGGTGGCGGCCGGGATGCCGAACAGCGGCACGAACAGGCTCTGCCTGGCGCCATAGTCTTGGTCGGGGGCGTACCAGATGGCGCGCCCGGCCCGCAGCACCTTGAGCATCGCCCGCACGTCCTCCCGCTCGATGGCGGTGGCGTCGCGGTTGTGCCGCTCGCGGCCGCGCCGCTGCACGTAGTCGAACACCGGGTTGCGGTGTTCGCGGTACATGCCGTCGATGGTATGCACCTGGCCCAGCAGCGCGGCGCCGATCTCCAGCGTGGTGAAATGCAGGGCCATGAGGATAACGCCCTGGCCCTCCGCCTGGGCCTGGCGCAGATGCTCCAGCCCCTCGATGTGGGCCAGCCTCGCCAGCCGCCGGCGGGACCACCACCAGCTCATGGCCATTTCGAAGAACGCGATGCCCATGGAGGCGAAGTTGGCCTTCAGCAGGCGCTCCCGCTCGGCCGTCGACCAGGCGGGGAAGCACAGCGCCAGGTTGCGCGCGGCGATCCGCCGCCGCGAACCGGCCACGCGATAAAACAGCACGCCGGCCAGCCGCCCCAGCCCCAGCAAGGCCCGATAAGGCAACTGGGCCAGCAGCCACAGGAGCCCCAGCCCCAGCCACAGCGGCCAGAAGCGTGGATGAAGGAAAGAGGCGCGAAAGCGCGGGCGTTCCATGGGCGATCCCTGATCGAGAAAGGGCCGGCATTCTACCCCGGGGCGGCCGAGGAAGGCGCCCCGCCAGCAGTAGCCAGCGTCGGCATTTCCCGTTATAAGTCCTCGCCATTCAACGTTGTGGGCCAACCATGAGCCAAGCCGATCTCCTCGACCAAGACCCCGTGTTCCAGCTCAAGGGCAGCATGCTCGCCATCACCATCATGGAGCTGGTACACGACGACCTGGAGCGCCTGGACCGGCAACTCACCGACAAGGTCGCCCAGGCGCCCGCCTTCTTCCAGAACACACCGCTGGTGCTGGCCCTGGACAAGCTGCCGGAGAGCCAGGCGCCCCTCGATCTCGCCGCGCTGATGGCGGTGTGTCGCCGCCATGGCCTGCGCACCCTGGCGATCCGCGCCAGCCACGCCGGGCTGGTGGCCGCCGCCGACGCCCTGGACCTGCCGGTGCTGCCGCCCTCCGGCGCCCGGGAACGCCCCCTCGAGCCGGGCGGCGCGGAACGCAAGCGCGAGCCGGAGAAACCGGCGCAACCGGAGGCGCGCCCGACCCGGGTGATCACCACCCCCGTGCGGGGCGGCCAGCAAGTCTACGCCCCGGGCGGCGATCTTCTGGTGCTGGCCCCGGTGAGCGCCGGCGCGGAACTTCTCGCCGACGGCAACATCCACGTGTACGCGCCCCTGCGCGGACGCGCCCTGGCGGGCGTGAAGGGCAACGTGGCGGCGCGCATCTTCTGTCAGCAACTGGCCGCCGAACTGGTCTCCGTGGCTGGCCAGTACAAGGTCGCCGACGACCTCCGCCGCGACCCGCTGTGGGGCCAGGCGGCGCAGATCAACCTATCGGGCGATGTGTTGAACATCACCCGCCTTTAACGGATACTGCCGCCGTTTTCAATCGTTCGACACGGGTCCCGCCACCTTTTTTTCCGGGCCCGCGACGCGGCCGACAATTTCTGCATTTTCTTTCATTTTTAGGGTGAATCACCTTGGCCAAGATTCTCGTTGTCACGTCCGGCAAGGGCGGCGTCGGCAAAACCACCAGCAGCGCCGCCATCGGCACCGGCCTGGCCCTGCGCGGGCACAAGACCGTGATCGTCGACTTCGACGTGGGCCTGCGCAACCTGGACCTGATCATGGGCTGCGAGCGCCGCGTGGTGTACGACTTCGTCAACGTCATCAACGGCGAAGCGACCCTTACCCAGGCCCTGATCAAGGACAAACGCCTGGAAAACCTCTACGTACTGGCCGCCAGCCAGACCCGCGACAAGGACGCCCTGACCCAGGAAGGCGTCGGCAAGGTGATCGACGAGCTGTCGCAGACCTTCGAATACGTGGTCTGCGACTCTCCCGCCGGCATCGAGAAGGGCGCCCACCTGGCGATGTACTTCGCCGACGAGGCCATCGTCGTGACCAACCCGGAAGTCTCCTCGGTCCGCGACTCCGACCGCATGCTCGGCCTGCTGGCCAGCAAGTCGCGCCGCGCCGAGCAGGGGCTCGAACCCATCAAGGAACGCCTGCTGCTAACCCGTTACAACCCCGAGCGAGTGACCAAGGGGGAAATGCTTGGCGTGGAAGACGTCGAGGAAATTCTCGCCATCAACCTGCTCGGCGTGATTCCCGAATCCCAGGCCGTGCTCAAGGCTTCGAACCAGGGCGTGCCGGTGATCCTCGACGAGCAGAGCGACGCCGGCCAGGCCTACAGCGACGCCGTCGATCGCCTGCTCGGTAAGGAAATGCCCCATCGTTTCCTCGACGTGCAGAAAAAAGGATTCCTGCAGCGACTGTTCGGAGGCCGCGAATGAACATCTTCGAATTCTTTCGTGAGCGAAAGAAGCAGAGCAGCGCCTCGATCGCCAAGGAGCGTCTCCAGATCATCGTCGCCCACGAGCGAGGCCAGCGTAGCCAGCCGGACTACCTCCCTGCCCTGCAACAGGAGCTCATGGAGGTGATTCGCAAGTACGTCAACATCGACCAGGACCAAGTCCAGGTCGCGCTGGAAAACCAGGGCGACTGCTCGATCCTCGAACTCAACATCACCCTGCCGGAACGCTGATTCCGCGGGTGTCCACGGCGGCGGCTTCGGCCGCCGCCGGCGTTTCCGGGCCTTTCCATGCCGCTTTCCCAGATCACTATCGTTCATCGCGACGACGCCTTGCTGGTCGTCGAGAAACCCACCCTCCTGCTCTCGGTGCCCGGTCGCGCCGAGGACAACCGCGATTGCCTGGTGACCCGCTTGCAGGAGAACGGCTACCCCGAGGCGCGCATCGTCCACCGACTCGACTGGGAGACGTCCGGCCTGATCGTGCTGGCGCGGGACGCCGACAGCCACCGCGAGCTGTCCCGGCAATTCCACGACCGCGAGACCGAAAAGGCCTACACCGCCCTCTGCTGGGGCGAGCCGGAGGCCGACAGCGGGCGCATCGAGCTGCCGCTACGCTATGACCCGCCGACTAAGCCCCGCCATGTGGTGGACCCGGTCGAGGGTCGTCACGCCCTAACCTTCTGGCGGGTGCTGGAACGCCATGGCAACCACGCCCGGGTCGTGCTGACGCCCATCACCGGACGCTCCCACCAGTTGCGGGTGCACATGCTATCCATCGGCCACCCGCTCTTGGGCGACCGCTTGTACGCCGAGGGCGAGGCCCTGACCCTGCGTGATCGCCTGTGCCTGCATGCCAGCCTGCTCGCCCTGACCCATCCCCATAGCGGCGAACGGCTGCGCTTCGAGAGCCCGGCGCCGTTCTGAAGGGCGCCTTCAGGCGATTCTTTCCGAGCGACTCCTTCAGAGCGACTCCTTTCCGAGCGACTCCTTTCCGAGCGACTCCGTCGCCCCGTCGGCGCCACGTGGCAAATGAGGGTAGACTTTTCCGGTCACCCTCCGGAGCCCCGTATGCGCGACGACCTGAACCAGGGCTTGATCGATTTCCTGAAAGCCTCCCCCACCCCGTTCCATGCCACCCTCAGCCTCGCCCAACGCTTGGAAGCCGCGGGCTACCAGCGCCTCGACGAGCGCGACGCCTGGCGCCTCGAGCCGGGCGGCCTGTACTACGTGACCCGCAACGACTCGTCCCTGATCGCCATCCGCCAGGGGCGCCGCCCCGTGCTGGAGGGCGGCCTCCGCCTGGTGGGTGCCCACACCGACAGCCCCTGCCTGCGGGTGAAGCCGAACCCCGAGCTGTACAAACAGGGCTTCTGGCAACTGGGCGTGGAAGTCTACGGCGGCGCCCTGTTCGCCCCCTGGTTCGACCGCGACCTGTCCCTGGCCGGGCGCGTCACCTACCGCGCGGCGGGCCGGGTGGAAAGCCAGTTGGTGGACTTCAAGACGCCCCTCGCGGTGATCCCCAACCTGGCGATCCATCTCAACCGCGAAGCCAACTCGGGCTGGGCGATCAACGCCCAGACCGAACTGCCACCGATCCTCGCCCAACTGGCCAGTGGCGAACGACGGGACTTCCGCGAACTGTTGGCCGAACAACTCGTCCGCGAGCACGGCATCAGCGCCGACGCGGTGCTGGACTACGAGCTGAGCTTCTACGACACCCAGCAGGCCGCGGTCATCGGCCTGGAGCAGGACTTCATCGCCGGGGCGCGGCTGGACAACCTGCTGTCCTGCTATGCCGGTCTGCGGGCGCTGCTCGATGCGGACGGCGAGGAAACCTGTGTGCTGGTCTGCACCGACCACGAGGAGGTGGGCTCCTGCTCGCTCTGCGGCGCCGACGGCCCGTTCCTGGAGCAGGTGCTGCAGCGGTTCCTGCCGGAGGGCGACGGGTTCGCCCGCGCCGTGCAGCGCTCGCTGCTGATCTCCGCGGATAACGCCCATGGCGTGCACCCGAACTATGCCGACAAGCACGACGGCAACCACGGACCCAAGCTCAACGCCGGCCCGGTGATCAAGATCAACAGCAACCAGCGCTATGCCACCAACAGCGAGACCGCCGGCTTCTTCCGCCACCTGTGCCTGGAGAATGAAGTCCCGGTGCAGAGCTTCGTCATCCGTAGCGACATGGGCTGCGGCTCGACCATCGGCCCCCTCACCGCCGGCCAGATCGGCGTGCGGACGGTGGACATCGGCTTGCCGACCTTCGCCATGCATTCGATCCGCGAGCTGGCGGGTAGCCACGACCTGGCGCACCTGGTGAAGGTCCTGAGCGCGTTCTACGCCAGCCGCGACCTCCCCTGAGCGGCCGGGGAGCGAGGGCGCGCCAACGGTTCGCCCCTCGCTCCGTTCCTGAGCGCGCGCAGGGAAATGCGTTCGCGAGGTCAGACTCTGCTATCTCCTGATCGTCACGGCAACCACGACACCGTTCCCACCGGCTCGCCACGGAGCCGCTGGGAACGGCGCGCCTGCGGGCGCCACTGAGCCGCTCAAAGCATCTAAGGAGCGGCAGGAGCCCATCGGCTTTACCCTCCCACTGCCCGATGCGGCGAATCGAGTTCAGAGCGCTCCGCTGAGAAACACCGATCCAGCCCTTGAGAGGCATGCTCGCGGCCCATGAACCGGCGCGGCACCGGCATACCGCTAGCGGCTGTGCTTCACGCCGCCGCGCGCGGCGTGGCGTTCCAGGGCCAGGTCGATCAGGCGGCTCACCAGCTCGCGATAACTCATGCCTGCGGCCTGCCAGAGCTTGGGATACATGCTGATGCGGGTGAACCCGGGCAGGGAGTTCAGCTCGTTGATCAGCACCTCGCCGGTGTCGGTGAGGAAAACGTCGACCCGCGCCAGCCCCGCGCACCCCAACACTTGGAAGGCCTCCACGGCCAGGGCGCGGATACGCTCGCGAGTCTCGGCGTCGAGGTCCGCCGGAACCACCACTTGGGCGGCGTCATCATCGACGTACTTGCTGTCGTAGGAATAGAACCCCTGGCGCACCACGATCTCGCCGCAACCGCTGGCGACCGGCTCGTCGTTACCCAGCACCGCGCACTCGATTTCCCGTCCCTTGACCGCGGCCTCTACCAGCACCTTCTCGTCGTATTCCAAGGCCAGTCGTACCGCCGCGTCGTATTCGGCCTCGGTGGTGGCGCGGCTCACGCCGACCGACGAACCCAGACTGGCCGGTTTGACGAACAGCGGCGTGCCCAGCCGCCGTACCGCCTCGGCGAAGGGCGTTCGCGAGGCCGTGCGGCGGGTCAGGGTGAGAAAGGGAGTGATGGCCAGGCCGGCGTCCCGCAGCAGGCGCTTGGCGACATCCTTGTCCATGCAGATCGCCGAGCCCAGCACGTCGGATCCCACGAATGGCAGATCCACCAGGCGCAGCAGGCCTTGCAGGCAACCGTCCTCGCGCAGGGTGCCGTGGACGATAGGGAAGACCACATCGAGGCGGCCCAGACCATGGCGGCCGTCCGCCTCCCTCAGCGGCCCGCTCCGCCCATCGGGGACGAAGGCCACGCCGCGCCCGGAGTGTTCCAGGGCAATGCGCGTCGGATCGTCCGCGTCGATCAGATAACGGGAAACGTCGTGGAGGTGCCAGCCGCCCTCCTTGTCGATACCGATCAATACCGGCTCGAAGCGCTCCGGGTCCAGGGCATCGACGATGTTCTTCGCCGACTGCAACGACACCTCATGCTCGACCGAACGTCCGCCGAAAATCACTCCCACCCGCAGCTTGCCCATGTTCGCCTCCGCTCGAAGATGCCGCTTATTACCACAGCGGACCGCGGTCGGCATCCTTGGGCTCGAAACGAAGAACGATGTGGCGTGATCGATGCCCACCGGCAAGCGCCAAGGGGTTCTGATTCGGATCAGGGCATCCCCGGCCAGGCCGGCCGGGGTTACCAGGAGTTACGTTTTATTCGACCGCGCCGGGATCGGTGCTGGGATCGTGAAAGCCGCCGTCGCCGGACTTGCGAGCGGAGTCGTCCGGCTGGGACTCGGTGCCGTTTTCTGTGTTCACCTTGCGGCCGTCCTCGGTCACCACGTTGCCCTTGTCGTCGGTGTGGGTCTTCATTTCCTGCTGCGGCGCGCTACGGGTGCTGGGAGGCGAACCGTTGTCGTTCTCGGGAGTGCCGACCGGCGACTGGGCGAACGCCGGCAGGCTCAGGACGCCGATCAGCACGGCGGGAACGAGGGCGTGTCTCATGGGAAATCCTCCGTTGGGGTACGGGGTTTGGAGATTTCCCAACGCCAGGAAGTTGCCTCGACATGACGAGCAGGCCGCGCCGGCGCCCAGGCCACCGGCCCGCTGGGGGTCAGATGTCCAGGCAGATCTTGCCGAAATGCCGGTTGCTTTCCTGGTAGCGGAACGCCTCGACCATGGCCTCCAACGGGAAGTGCCGGTCGATCACCGGACGCAGGCCATTGGCGTCTAGGGCCCGGATCATTGCCTGTTGCTGTGTCCGGCTACCCACCAGCACACTCTGCAGGCGCAATTGCTTGAACAGCGCGGGCACCAGGTTCAACTGGCCCGCCACGCCGGTGAGGATGCCAATCAGGGACAGGTGCCCGCCAATGCGCGCGGCGATCATCGACTGCTCCAGCGTGCCCGGCCCACCCACCTCGACGACGTGGTCGACGCCACGTCCGCCGGTCAATTCGCGTACCCGCTCGCCCCAGGCGGGCGTGTCGCGGTAATTGATCAGCGCATCGGCGCCCAGGTCCCGCAAGCGCCCGAGCTTCTCGTCGCTGGACGACGTGGCGATGACCGTGGCGCCCGCCAGCTTGGCGAACTGCAGGGCGAAGATCGATACCCCACCCGTGCCTTGGACCAGCACCGTGTCGCCCGGCTTGAGACCGCCGTCCACCATCAGTGCCCGCCAGGCAGTGAGCCCGGCGGTGGGCAGGGTCGCGGCCTCTGCATGAGTCCAGCCGCGAGGCGCCCGGGTGAACCCGGTGGCGGGCGCGGTCACCTGCTCGCGGGCATAGCCGTCGAGGCCATCCCCCGGCACCCGGGCGAAGCCTTCCACCTGGGGCTCGCCATCCAGCCAGTCGGGGAAGAACGTGCTCACCACCGCATCGCCCACCTCGAACTCGCTCACCCCCTCGCCCACCGCCACCACCTCGCCGGCGCCATCCGCCAGGGGAATGCGCGTCTCGGTCGGCCCCCACATGCCGCTGACCACGGCGAAGTCGTGGTAATTGAGCGAACTGGCACGCAGCCGCACGCTGATCTCCCCCGCCGCCGGTGCCGCCGCCTCGCGGGATGTCACCTCGACCCGGTGATAGCCGCCGCCGGGTCGAACCTGAATAGCCTTGAATGCCATGACGAATCCTCCTCGCTGATCGTGCGCCGATTCTAGCCCTGGAGGGCGACGAAGCCACCACGCAATTCCGGCCACGAGCCCGGGCAAAGACGGCTGCGCAATACGAGCCACGGACATGCTATCCCTCGTCCTCGCGGTTCTCCGAGGCGGCACGAAGGATTGAGTGCCAAAACACACCAACACTTACGATCGTTTAAACGATAAAATTAACATGAGCACCACTTTGTCCAGCTCTTGCTCTCCGAGGAACCTAGTTACCAGTCATCCTCACTGTCCTCCGGGGGCGGTGTAAACGGCTTCAACTCGTATTGGATACCGTGGCGAGCACAATCTTCAAGGGTCCCTTCCAGATCACGACGCAAATAAGTAGCCATTGTCATCTGATCCTCGCGATCCACTATGTTATGGGTGATATCGATGCTCTTGGTCATCAAAAGATCCTTCGCGTCGTCACCGTACTCTTCCGGAGGAACCTTACGACCTGGCCAAATAGTCAATCGCTGCCGCTCTTTCCAATACACGATCGCCCGAACCGCTCCATCTGGCCAACGATAACCCACCAAACAAAAGTGGTTAACCTTATTGTTTTCCTCGAGATTCGCCACAAGGTACATCAGATCAAGCTGATAATTCCTGTACTGGCGCGTCTCTTCCAAATTTATATGCCCGACCTGTCCCGTCAAGATGGAAGGTTCAAAGCGCTCGGCAGCCAAGGCCGAACCCCAAAAAAGCAGCGCGGAGCATTGAAGTAATATTTTTTTCACTTCACACCATTTCCCACGAGTATATCCTCGCGCAAGGTATTGAACTGCTGGCCGCCCACTATTATTCCCGGCACATAATAACCTCCTGCCGGGTTGGAGCCTGCCGTCCTCCATCCATAATACTTCCCTGATACCCTGGGCGCTTTCCCATTGGCAACATCAAGTATATCTTGCAAATGACGACGATACGCCTTGAAATCCTTATGGCTGCCATCGTTAGCATAACTTATTGTCTTATTGAAATTAACCACCTTATCTTTTACCAATACGGGATACGCACCGAAGCCTTCAAACTCGCTTCCATTATTAGCTGTAACCACGGCCAACATCGAACGAGACGTTGGATTGCTAAACATTGCAATTTTCGGAAAGCTAATCCGGTTCTCAAGGACCTGACGCATCAGTTGCATGCTAAGAAAAGCTTCATCCGGACCGGTGTACTTGTCGGAAGATGGCTGAACGACCTCAGACAACAGCAAGCGCGCCAACAATCCCTCATCCGTATTCTCGGGCGGTAGCACCAGCGGCTCGAGCACATTGATCTTCAGCTCTAAGGGCGCGCGATCGCCGGAGGTCTTCTCGTAGACAGTGATCCGGGCGCCCTGGCAGGCCATGTTGGCCTTGAAGCGTATCGTCTGCTCCAGCATGCGGTCGTCGGCTTTTTGCTGGACCTCCACACAGGGGCTGTCGCTCTTGATCGCGTAGTGTTTCTTGTCGGGGCCCAAGCCGACCAGTTTGACGATGAAGCTGTTGCCCACCACCAGGGTGATCTGGCCGGGCACCGGTTGTCCTTCCCGGGTGTTGCGCTTGAAAACCAGCATGTCCTGTACTCGACGCCAAAAGCGAGAGCATAGGCCGACGATCAGGAGGGGGAAGATGCTCCATGCGGACTCTGTGGAGGCGTGCACAGAATGGAGGCCTATTCGGGCACCTCCACCCGCACTTGGATCGCGTCGTGGCGCCAGTATTCGAGGCCGCAGTCGATCAGCCGGCCGTGCTGGTCGCGGTTGCGGCGGACGATGCGCAGGGCCGGGCTGCCGGGGGATACCCGCAGGGCGGTGGCGGCGTCGGGGTGGAGGGCGGTGGGCAGCATGTCGAAGCGGACCTGGCCGTAATGGATGCCGTACTGGCGTCCATAGAGTTCGGTCAGCGAGCGGGTCAGGTCATGGTCGAGGATGCCGGGGAAGTAACCGGGGTTGAGGTAGTGTTCGACGTACAGCACCAGGCGGCCATCGATGCGCCGGGCCCGGCGGATCTGGACGACCGCGGAGAGCGCCGGCAGCTCCAGCAGTTCGCAGATCTCCACCGAGGCCGGCAGCAAGCGGGCGCCGAGCACCTCGGTGGCGGGCACCCGGCCCTGGCCGTCCACCATGGCGTGGAAATGGCTGCGCACCAAGGGGTTATAGTCGAGCCGGGGCGGCGAGACGAACCAGCCACGGCGCTCCTCCCGGTAGATCAGGCCCTGTGCTTCCAACTGACCCAAGGCTTCGCGCAGGGTGATACGGGTGGTAGCGAAGAGTTCGCTGAGCTTGCGCTCGGCGGGCAGCTTGCCGCCCAGGGGCAACAGTCCATGTTCGATCTGCCGCTGCAGGACGTGGCAGATGGCGGTCACGGTACGAGGCGCCTCGTCGCGCATCAAAACACTCCCTTCTGGAATAGACCAGCACTGAAACGGCGCGCCAAGTCGGTACGCCGCATGCTAGTCCGCCGGGATGACGGTGGCGTGACAACGGTCGCTCGCGCATGGCTGGGCCGGGCAGGCATGGGACGGCGGGGCTGAGGCCCGCTGTTTCCACGGTCGCGCTCCCCCGTGGGTCGCGCCCGCGTTGCCACGAAACCGTCATGGAAGCCCTCTAGATTGGCCTGGGTCTTGCTGATCTAGACCAATCCCTACCTGCTAAGGAGCTTCATATGAAACGCCTGCTGCTGGCTTCACTGTTGGGAAGCGCCATTCTCCTGGGTAACCAGGCCATGGCCGCTGATACGGACCTCGCGGGCCTGGAGCGGGCCGCCCGCGCCGAGGGCATGGTGAACAGCGTCGGCATGCCGGACAGTTGGGCGAACTGGAAGGGCACGTGGGAGGACCTCGGCAAGCGCTACGGCCTCAAGCACATGGACACCGACATGAGTTCGGCCCAGGAGATCGCCAAGTTCGCCGCCGAGAAGGACAACGCCAGCGCCGATATCGGCGACGTGGGCGCCGCCTTCGGCCCCATCGCCGTGCAGCAAGGCGTTACCCAGCCCTACAAGCCGAGCACCTGGGAGCAGGTGCCGGACTGGGCCAAGGATAAGGAGGGCCACTGGCTGCTGGCCTATACCGGCTCCATCGCCTTCATCGTCAACAAGCAGTTGGTGAAGGAGCCGCCGAAGAGCTGGGCGGACCTGAAGACCGGCAAATACAAAGTGACCATCGGCGATGTCAGCGCCGCCGCCCAGGCGGTGAACGGCGTGCTGGCGGCGGCCCTGGCCAATGGCGGCGACGAAAAGAACATCCAGCCGGGCCTGGACCTGTTCGCCGACCTGGCCAAGCAAGGCCGCCTGTCCCTGTCCAACCCCACCATCCAGACCCTGGAAAAGGGCGAGGTGGAAGTGGGCATCGTCTGGGATTTCAACGGCCTGAGCTACCGCGACCAGATCGACCCGGCGCGCTTCGACGTGCTGATCCCGACCGACGGCTCGGTGATCTCCGGCTACACCACCCTGATCAACAAGTACGCCAAGCATCCCAACGCGGCCAAGCTGGCCCGCGAATACATTCTCAGCGACGCCGGCCAGATCAACCTGGCCCGGGGTTACGCCCGGCCGATCCGCGCCGAGCACCTGACCCTGCCGGAGGACGTCCAGTCCAAGCTGCTGCCGTCCGAGCAGTACGCCAAGGTCACGCCGATCCGCGATGCCCAGGCTTGGGAAACCACCTCCAAGCGCCTGCCGCGCCTGTGGCAGGAACACGTCATCATCAACATGCAGTGATCGCCTCCGATGAAACATGACGTCATCCTGGTCGTACTGGATGGCCTGAACCTGGAGGTGGCCCGGCACGCGCTGGGCCACCTCCAGGCTTACTGCGCCGCCGGGCGCGGTGCCCTCCACGGCTTGCAATGCGAGCTGCCGGCGCTGTCCCGGCCCCTCTACGAATGCATCCTCACCGGCGTGCCGCCGCTGGACAGCGGGATCGTCCACAATGGCGTCTCGCGGCTATCCAGCGAGCGCAGCGTGTTCCACTACGCTCGCGCCGCCGGCCTGAGCACCGAGGCGCCGGAGCTGCCGATCCAGTACGGCCACTTCTATTACGCCGACCACTACCCCGACGCCCACCTGTTCGCCGACGCGGAAAGCCTGCGGCTGAAACATCGGCCCAACTTCCTCCTGGTGCATCCGATGAACATCGACGACGCCGGTCACCGTCACGGGCTGGACTCGCCCCAGTACCGCAACGCCGCGCGGCAGGCCGACATCCTGCTGGCGGAATACCTGGGGGGTTGGCTGGACGCCGGGTACCAAGTGCTGGTAACGGCGGACCACGGGATGAACGCCGACCGCAGCCACAACGGGCTGCTGCCGGAGGAGCGCGAGGTACCGTTGTTCATCGTCGGCGACGCCTTCAGCCTGAGCGGCGAGGCCCGTCCGCGCCAGACCGAGCTGTGCGGCACCGTTTGCCAGTTGCTCGGCGTTCCCCACGACAAACCCTATTGCCGGGAGTTGCTGGCATGACCCATTCGCGCAGCAAGTGGTTGGCGCTGCTCTGGTTGTTGCCGTTCGCGGTGGTTTTCGGTCTGTTCCAGATCGCTCCCCTGGCCTGGGTGGCGATCCACAGCCTGGAGGCGGCGGACGGCTGGGGCCTGGGCAACTTTCGCGAGGTATTCGCCTCGCCGTTCTACCTGCAAGCCATCAAACACAGCCTGCAAATCGCCTTCTGGTCGAGCCTGATCGGCATCGTCGTGGCGCTGCTGGGCAGCTATTCCCTGCGCCGGGTGGACTCTCGCCTGCGAGACTTCGTCATGGCGTTCTCCACCATGACCAGTAATTTCTCCGGCGTGCCCCTGGCTTTCGCCTTCATCATCCTGCTGGGGTTCAACGGCGCGCTGACCCTGATCCTCAAACAGAGCGGCCTGATCGAGGACTTCAACCTCTATTCCAAGGCCGGGCTGATCGTGCTCTACACCTATTTCCAGATTCCCCTAGGGGTGCTGTTGCTCTATCCGGCCTTCGACGCGTTGCGCGAAGACTGGCGCGAGTCCGCCGCCCTGTTGGGGGCAAGCCACTGGCGGTTCTGGCGGCATATCGGCCTGCCGGTGCTGACCCCAGCCCTGCTGGGCACCTTCGTCATCCTGCTGGCCAATGCCCTGGGGGCCTACGCCACGGTCTACGCCCTGACCACCGGCAACTTCAACGTACTGCCGATCCGCATCGCGGCGATGGTGGCCGGCGATATCTTCCTCGACCCCAACATGGCCAGCGCCCTGGCCATGGTGCTGGTGGGACTGATGCTGGTGATCACCGCCGCGCACCAGTGGCTGCTGAAGAGGAGCTACCATGTCGCGCGCTGAAATCACGCCCACTGGCGTCTACCACCGGGGGGTGGTCTACGGCCTATTCCTGATTTTGCTGCTGCCCCTGGCCGGCACCCTGCTCTATTCCCTGGCCACCAGTTGGTCCGCCACCATCCTGCCGGACGGGCTGACCCTGAAGTGGTACCTGGCGCTGTGGAGCGACGAGCGCTTCCTGCGGGCCTTCGGCCAGTCCCTGCTGGTCTGCTTCGGCGCCCTGGCGCTGGCGACGGCGGTGATCCTGCCGCTGATGTTCGTGGTGCACTACCACTTCCCGCGCCTGGACGGGCTGATGAACATCCTCATCCTGCTGCCCTTCGCGGTGCCGCCGGTGGTGTCCTCGGTGGGCCTGCTGCAACTCTACGGCTCCGGCCCCCTGGCCATGGTGGGCACGCCCTGGATCCTCATCGGTTGCTACTTCACCGTGGCGCTGCCGTTCATGTACCGGGCGATCGCCAACAACCTGCAGGCGATCAACCTGCGCGACCTGATGGACGCCGCCCACCTGCTGGGCGCCAGCACTTGGCAGGCCGCCCTGCTGGTGGTGCTGCCGAACCTGCGCAAGGGGCTGATGGTGTCGCTGTTCCTGTCGTTCTCGTTCCTCTTCGGCGAGTTCGTCTTCGCCAACCTGCTGGTGGGCAGCCGCTACGAGACTCTGCAGGTGTACTTGAACAACATGCGCAACAGCAGCGGCCACTTCAACAGCGCCCTGGTGATCTCCTATTTCTTCTTCGTACTGGTCTTCACCTGGGCGGCCAATCGCCTGAACAAGGACATGCCATGAGTTTCCTGAGCATCCAGGGCCTGCACAAACGCTACGGCGCGACGGCCATTTTCAGCGACATCGACTGCGAGGTCGGCCAGGGAGAGTTCGTCACCCTGCTGGGCCCCTCCGGCTGCGGCAAGTCCACGCTGCTGCGCTGCATCGCCGGGCTGACCGAGGTGAATGGCGGACGCATTCTGCTGGAGGGCCAGGACCTGGTGCCGCTGAAGCCGCAGAAGCGCGGCATCGGCATGGTGTTCCAGAGCTACGCGCTGTTTCCCAACATGACCGTGGAACAGAATGTCGCTTTCGGCCTGCGCATGCAGAAGGTGGCTGCCGGCGACCGCGACCGCCGGGTGCGCGACGTGCTGGAACTGGTGGAACTGAGCGACCTGGCCGGGCGCTATCCGCACCAATTGTCCGGCGGCCAGTGCCAGCGGGTCGCCCTGGCCCGCTCCCTGGTGACCCGGCCGCGCCTGCTGCTTCTGGACGAGCCGCTGTCGGCCCTGGACGCGCGCATCCGCAAGCACCTGCGGGAACAGATCCGTCGCATCCAGCGGGAACTGGGGCTGACCACCCTCTTCGTCACCCACGACCAAGAAGAGGCGCTAACCCTCTCCGATCGCATCGTCCTGATGGACGCCGGGCGGATCGTCCAGAGCGGCGACGCCGAGACCCTCTACACCGCGCCGGCGAACGACTTCGCCGCCGGCTTCATCGGCAACTACAACCTGCTCGACGCGGACAGCGCCAGCCGCCTGCTGGCCCGCCCGGTGAGCGGCCGGGTGGCGATCCGCCCGGAATCCATCGGCATCGGCGGCGAGACCGGCATCGAGGCCCGGGTACGCGGTCACAGCCTGCTGGGCAATGTCATCCGCTACCGGGTCGAGGCCAGTGGCGTGGAATTGCTGGTGGACGTGTTGAACCGCTCGGCGGACGACCTCTATGGCGACGGCCAGCCCCTGCGGCTGACCATCGATGCCGCCGCCGTGCGCGAGGTGGCCTGATGGCCCTGGCGATCTTCGACCTCGACGAGACCCTGATCCAAGGCGACTGCGCCAGCCTCTGGAGCCATCACATGGCCCGTCTCGGCTGGGTCGACGCGGACCGCTTCGTGCGTCGCGACGAGGAACTGATGGCGCTTTACGGCGAAGGCAAGCTGGCCATGGAGGACTACATGGCCTTCAGCCTGGCGCCCCTGGTGGGGCGCACGGTGGAGGAAGTGGCCTATATGGCGGAGCCTTTCGTCGAAGAGGTCATCGAGCCGCTGTTCTACCAGGATGCCTGCCGCTGCCTGGCGCGCCACCGGGAGGCCGGCGACCGCCTGCTGGTGATCTCCGCCTCGGCCCGCTTCCTGGTGGCCGCGATCGCCGCGCGCCTGGGCATCGACGACGTGCTCGCCATCGACCTGGAGGAGCGGGACGGCTGCTACAGCGGCCGCACCCGTGGCGTGCTCACCTACCGGGACGGCAAGGTGACGCGCTTGCAGGCCTGGCTGGACGAACAGGGCGAGCTCCTGCGGGGCGCCAGCTTCTATTCGGATTCGCGCAATGACCTGCCGCTGTTGCAGCGGGTCGACCACCCCCACGCGGTCAATCCGGACCCGGCCTTGCGCGCCCACGCCCAGGCCGCCGGCTGGCCGATCCTCGCCTGGCGCTAAAGCGTTCGTCCACGCCCGCATGCGCCCAAGGCGCGAGTTCCTCAACGAGCGAAACGGATGGAGGCTCCCGCGTCCTCGGCTTGACGCGTTCTGCCGGCGCGCGAGGAGCGGGCCTGGACGTTTCGATGGGCCTGCTCGCTGTGCTCAGGGCATGCTTTCGGCGCGCAACGACTCGTAGGCGGGCGCGGCGGCGATGCCCACCTCCACCGCCAGGGCCATCACCCGCGGCAGGTCGCAGGTGTACACCAGCACGCATTGCAGTTCGTCATCCAGGGGCTCGCTGAAATCCACCAGCACATAGCCGCCCTTCTCCGGGTAGAGGCTGCTCAGTTGCACCTGGATGCTGTTCAGCGCCCGCAGCGGATCCACCTTGGCCAACTGGCGTGGCTTGATGGCGAAGGTGACGTCCTGGCTGAAGGAGCCGGCGATCCGCTCGAACAGTTCGTCGTAGCGGTCCGCCTGGAACAGCACGGTGTCTGGCAGGCTGCCCACCACGACCCATTCCCCCAGGGGGATGGGGAAATCGTCGTCGTAGTTGATGTCGGGGTTGGCGGCGAGAAAACCGTCGGGGTCGGCGTAAGCCTGGGCCGCCTCGGCGGCGACGCGGGTGATGTCCGCTTCGCTCATGCAGCCGGAGCTGACGAGGGTGATGAGTTCGACGAGGGACTGTTCCACGGAAGGCATCCTGGCAAGGGAAAGCCGGCAGGATACCGGAAACGCAACGGCCCGCTCGCGCGGGCCGTTGGATGGGCGGGAGGCGCTCCGACCGCGCCTCCCTCGGGACGGTCAGACGCTGCGGATCAGGTGGTCGAAGGCGCTCAGGGAGGCCTTGGCGCCCTCGCCCACGGCGATCACGATCTGCTTGTACGGCACCGTGGTCACGTCGCCGGCGGCGAACACGCCAGGCAGTGAGGTCTCGCCCCGGGCATCGACGATGATCTCGCCGCGCGGGCTCAGCTCCACCGTGCCCTTGAGCCAGTCGGAGTTGGGCAGCAGGCCGATCTGCACGAAGATGCCCTCCAGCTCCAGGCTGACGAAGGCGTCGGAGTTGCGGTCCTTGTACACCAGGCCGGTGACCTTCTGGCCGTCGCCCTTCACCTCGCTGGTCAACGCGCTGGTGATCACCGTCACGTTGGGCAGGCTGTAGAGCTTCTTCTGCAGCACGGCGTCGGCGCGCAGCTTGCTGTCGAACTCCAGCAAGGTCACCTGGGCGACGATACCGGCCAGGTCGATGGCCGCCTCGACCCCGGAGTTGCCGCCGCCGATCACCGCCACCCGCTTGCCCTTGAACAACGGGCCGTCGCAGTGGGGGCAGTAGGCGACCCCGCGACCCCGGTACTCCTGCTCGCCGGGCACGTTCATTTCGCGCCAGCGGGCACCGGTGGCGAGGATCACGGTCTTCGCCTTGAGGGTGGCGCCGCTGGCGAAGGCCACTTCATGCAGGCCGCCGGCTTCGCTGGCGGGGGTCAGGCTGGCGGCGCGCTGCAGGTTCATCACGTCGACCTCGTAGGCCTTGACATGCTCTTCCAGCGCCCGGGCCAGTTTCGGCCCCTCGGTCTCCGGCACCGAGATGAAGTTCTCGATGGCCAGGGTGTCCAGCACCTGGCCGCCGAAGCGCTCGGCGGCCACGCCGGTGCGAATACCCTTGCGGGCGGCGTAGATGGCCGCCGCCGCGCCGGCCGGTCCGCCGCCGACAATCAGCACATCGAACGGTGCCTTGGCGTTGAGCTTCTCGGCGTCCCGGGCGGAGGCGCCGGTGTCCAGCTTGGCGACGATTTCGGCGATGCCCATGCGGCCCTGGCCGAACGGCTCGTCATTCAGGTAGATGCTCGGCACGGACATGATCTGCCGCTCGCTGACCTCGTTCTGGAACAGCGCGCCGTCGATGGCCACGTGACGCACGTTGGGGTTCAGCACCGCCATCAGGTTCAACGCCTGCACCACGTCCGGGCAGTTCTGGCAGGACAGGGAGAAATAGGTTTCGAAGTGGTATTCGCCGTCCAGGTTGCGCACTTGATCCAGCAGCTCGGCGCTTTCCTTGGAAGGATGGCCGCCCACTTGCAGCAGGGCGAGCACCAGGGAGGTGAATTCATGGCCCATGGGGATGCCGGCGAACCGCAGGCCGATATCGGCACCGGGGCGATTCAGGGCGAACGACGGCTTGCGGGCGTCGTCGCCGTCGGTCTTCAGGGTGATCTTGTCGGTCAAGCCGACGATATCGTCCAGCAAGCCCTTGAGCTCGCGGGATTTGTCGCTGTCATCGAGGGACGCGACGATCTCGAACGGCTGGGTGACCTTTTCCAGGTAGGCTTTCAACTGGGACTTCAGGTTGGCGTCCAACATGCGTGCGACTCCTAGGAATGACGGGCAAGGGAACCCCCTGGCGGATGGCGGGCATCCACCCCATGAGGGCGAGGGGGTTCGGGTGTGCGGACGGACGGCAGCGCCGCCCGCCGCGAGGGGTGTCGCTTAGATCTTGCCGACCAGATCCAGGGACGGAGCCAGGGTGGCTTCGCCTTCCTTCCACTTGGCCGGGCAGACTTCGCCCGGGTGGCTGGCGACATACTGGGCGGCCTTCACCTTGCGCAGCAGGTCGGACGCATCGCGACCGATGCCTTCGGCGGTGATTTCCACGGCCTGGATGATGCCGTCCGGGTCGACGATGAAGGTCCCGCGGTTGGCCAGGCCCTGGTCTTCGCGCAGCACTTCGAAGTTACGGCTGATCTGCAGGGTCGGGTCACCGAGCATGGCGTACTGGATCTTGCCGATGGTCTCAGAGCTGTCGTGCCAGGCCTTGTGGGTGAAGTGGGTGTCGGTGGACACGGAGAAAATCTCCACGCCGATTTTCTGGAACTCTTCGTAATGGTCGGCGACGTCGCCCAGTTCGGTCGGGCAGACGAAGGTGAAGTCGGCCGGGTAGAAGAAGAACACGGACCATTTGCCTTTCAGATCGGCGTCGCTCACCTCGATGAACTTGCCGGCCTTGAACGCTTGCGCTTTGAAGGGCTTGATTTGCGTGTTGATCACGGACATTGCTGACTCCTTGGTTGATGTCGTTCGAAACTGGGGACAATCTTAGGACGTCCCGGCTCAAAAGCCTCATTGCTTAAAGGCATGAGCATCATTGCCTCACTAAATCATGACGGCACGATCTCTATCCGACGCGCGGGTCTCCCCTGGGTTCAGGCCAGGGCCGGGTCCAGAATCAAGGCGATCTTGCCGGCGATCCGGTTACTCTCCAGCGCGGCGAACGCGTCGGCCGCCTCGTCCAGGGCGAAACGGCGCTGCAAGAGCGGGTCGAGCCGCTTTTCGGCGAACAATGGCCAGACCTGCCGGCGCAGGTCGGCCAGCAGTTCGGCCTTGAAGGCATCATCGCGATTGCGCAGGGTCGAGCCCGTGAGCTGGATGCGCTTGCCCAGCAGCACCGCCAGGTCCAGGCGCGCCTCGCGGCCACCCATCAGGCCGATGTTCACCCAGCGGCCATCCCGCGCCAGCAGGTCCAGGTTGAGTTCCGCGTAGCCGCCGCCCACCGGGTCGAGAATCACGTCGAAGGGGCCGTGCTCCCGCAGACTCTCCAGGTTCCGCTTGCGCAGCGCGCCGCCCTGGGCGCCCAGGGCGATGCAGTGTTCCAGGCGGTCCTCGGAGCCCACGCTGACCCAGCACGGATTGCCGAACACCTTGCAGAGCTGGATCGCCGCCGAGCCGACCCCGCTGGCGCCGGCGTGCAGCAGGACCTTCTCGCCCGGTTGCAGGCGGCCCAATTGGAAGAGATTGAGCCAGGCGGTGGCATAGACCTCCGGCAGCACCGCCGCCTCGGCCAGGGACAGGCCCTCGGGCACCGGCAACGCATGGCGGGCATCCACCACCACCTCCTCGGCCATGCCGCCGCCCGCCAACAGGCAGCATACCGGTTCGCCCACGCTCCAAGCGGCCCCAGGGCCCACCTCGCTGACCACTCCGGCGCATTCCAGCCCCAGGGTATCGCTGGCGCCGGGCGGCGGGGGATAGGAACCGGCGCGCTGCAACAGGTCCGCGCGGTTCAACCCGGCCGCCGCCACGCGGATGCGGATCTGCCCCGCATCGCAGTCCGGAGAGGGTCGTTCTTGCCATTCGACGCGTCCTTCGACGCCTTGCAATGCCTTCACGCTGCCTCCATAGTGATTCGAAACAGCCCGGCGATGCCGGGCTTTCGCATTACGCCGGTTGAACCCGGCGTCTCCAATGACGGCCTAATATGCGTTATCACCTGTCCCGACGTCGAATCAGCATGAAGCGCTTCCTCCCCAGCACCACCCTCGCCCTGATCCTCGGACTGAGCGCCCTGCCGCTGCAGGCCAGGGTCGCTCCTCAGAATGGCTGGGATGCGCTGCAACCCGATCGCGAACAGGTGGTCGCCAGCCTCAACGTGGTGGAGCTGCTCAAGCGCCACCACTACAACAAGCCTCCGCTGAACGACGAGCGTTCGGTGAAGATCTACGAAGGCTATCTCAAGATGCTCGACCCGGCGCGGATGTACTTCACCGCCGGCGACATCGCCGAGTTCGACCGCTGGCGCACGAAGTTCGACGACTTCCTGAAGAACGGCGATCTGGAACCGGGTTTCACCCTTTACAAGCGCTATCTGGATCGCCTCAAGGAGCGCCTGGATTTCGCCCTCGCTCAACTGGACAAGGGCGTCGACACCTTCGACTTCAGCGTCGACGAAGACATGGAGCTGGACCGGGAGAAGGCGCCCTGGGCCACGGACAGGGCGGCCTTGGACGAGCTCTGGCGCAAGAAGGTGAAGGACGAGGTGCTGCGCCTGAAGATCGCCGGCAAGGAGACCAAGGCCATCCAGGAATTGCTGGTCAAGCGTTACAAGAGTCAGTACGCGCGACTGGAGCAGACCCGCGCCGAGGATATCTTCCAGACCTACATCAACGCCTTCGCCCAAACCTACGATCCCCACACCAACTACCTGTCCCCGGACAACGCGGAAAACTTCGACATCAACATGAGCCTCTCGCTGGAGGGCATCGGCGCCGTCCTGCAGAGCGACGCCGACCACACCAAGGTGGTACGCCTGGTGCCCGCCGGCCCCGCCGAGAAGAGCAAGCAGATCGCTCCCTCCGACAAGATCGTCGGCGTCGCCCAGGGCAACGGCGAGATGGTGGACGTGATCGGCTGGCGGCTCGACGAGGTGGTCAAGTTGATCCGCGGGCCCAAGGGTTCCCAGGTACGCCTGGAAGTGATCCCGGCGAGCAACGCCCCCAACGACGACTCCAGCAAGATCGTCTCCATCACCCGCGAAGCGGTGAAACTGGAGGAGCAGGCGGCGAAGAAATCGGTGATCGACCTGGACCACGAAGGTCATCGCTACAAGCTGGGCATCATCGAGGTGCCGGCGTTCTACCTCGACTTCAAGGCCTACCGTGCCGGCGACCCCGAGTACAAGAGCACGACCCGCGACGTGAAGCGCCTGCTCAGCGAACTGCAGAAGGAAAACGTCGACGGCGTGGTTCTCGACCTGCGCAACAACGGCGGCGGCTCGCTGCAGGAGGCCACCGAACTCACCGGCCTGTTCATCGACCAGGGCCCGACGGTGCTGGTGCGCAACAGCGACGGTCGGGTCGACGTGCTGACCGACGACGAAGGCAAGGCCTACTACAAGGGCCCGATGGCGGTGCTGGTGAATCGCCTGTCCGCTTCCGCCTCGGAAATCTTCGCCGGCGCCATGCAGGACTACCACCGCGCGCTGATCCTCGGCGGGCAGACCTTCGGCAAGGGCACGGTGCAGACCATCCAGCCTCTCAACCATGGCGAGCTGAAGCTGACCCTGGCGAAGTTCTACCGGGTCTCCGGCCAGAGCACCCAGCACCAAGGGGTCATTCCCGACATCGAATACCCGGCCACGGTGGACACCAAGGAAATCGGCGAGAGCGCGTTGCCCGAGGCGATGCCCTGGGACAGCATCCGCCCGGCGATCAAGCCGGCGGTGGACCCGTTCAAGCCCTTCCTCGACCAGCTCAAGAGCCGCCACGAAGCCCGCACCCAAAGCAACCCGGACTTCGTCTTCAGCCGCGACCGCTTGGCCTTGGCGCAGAAGCTGATGCACGAGACCACCGTCAGCCTCAACGAGGCCAAGCGCCGCGCCCAGCAGACGGAGATCGAGAACCAGCAGCTCGCCATGGAGAACGCCCGGCGCAAGGCCAAGGGCGAACCTCCGCTGAAGGAATTGAAGAAGGAAGACGAGGACACGCCACCGGTGGAGGAAGAAAAGACCAAGCCCCAGGACGATGCCTACCTCACCGAGAGCGGGCAGATTCTCCTGGACTATGTGGCGCTCGTCACCCGTACGGCGAAACACTGAGGCATCATCAAAGCGTCACGGAACCGTCGTGAAATACTGGAGGCCGCCTGGAGCGGCCTCTTTCATTTCCGCCATACGAGTTCCGTATGACTGTCACCGAGCAGTTGAGCGCCTTGGGTCAGATCCTCGCTCACGGCGACCTCACCAGCCTATTCCAGCCCATCGTCAGCTTGTCCGAGCGTCGCGTGCTCGGTTACGAAGCCCTGACCCGAGGCCCATCCAACAGCCCCCTGCACTCCCCCATGACCCTGTTCGCCACGGCGCGCCACGCCGGGCGGCTCAGCGAACTGGAGATCGCCTGTCGACGGGAGATCTGCGCGCGCTTCCACGCGCTTGCCCTGGAGGGGCGGCTATTCATCAACGTGTCGCCGGAGTCCCTGCTGGAACCCGCCCATCAGCCCGGGCGGACGCTGCAGGTGTTGCAAGCTTTCGGCATCGCGCCGGACCGGGTGGTGATCGAACTCACCGAGCATGCGCCCACCGAGGACGTGGCCTTGTTGCGGAACGCTCTCCACCACTACCGGGCCATGGGTTTTTCCATCGCCCTGGACGACCTGGGCGCCGGCTACTCCAGCCTGCGGCTGTGGTCCGAACTGCGGCCGGACTACGTGAAGATCGACCGTCACTTCATCGACGCCATCCACCGCGACGCGGTGAAGCGCGAGTTCGTCGGCTCGATCCTGCAGATCGCCAAGGCCTCCCGCGCCCAGGTGATCGCCGAGGGCATCGAGCACGCGGAGGAATTGCAGGTGTTGACGGAGATGGGCATCGACCTGGTCCAGGGCTACCTGGTGGCCCGCCCCGAAGCGAACCCGCCCAGGACCATCCTGCTGCCCTCCTCGGATCGCGAGCCCTCGCCTCTGATCAGGGACGAAGGCGACTTGGACCCGTTGCTCAATGCCCAGGTGGCGGTGGGCCAGGACACGCCGATCGCCGACGTGCTGGAATCCTTCCAAGCCCAGGCCAACCTGAATTCCCTGGCGGTGCTGGACACCCTGGGCCGGCCGGTGGGCATCGTGCACCGCCACTCCCTCGCCGAAGCCTTGCTCAAGCCGTTCGCCACCGACCTGTTCGCCCGCAAGCCCATCAGCCGCCTGATGAGCGAAGACTTCCTCGCGGTGGAACGCCGGCAGACCCTGCAACAGGTCAGCCGACTGCTCACCAGCCGCGCCCGGCAGCGCATCGAAGAGGACTTCATCATCGTCCAGGAGGGTGTCTACCGGGGCCTGGGGCGGGTCATAGACGTGCTCAAGCTGATCACCGAGCTGAAGATCCAGCAGGCCCGCCACGCCAACCCGTTAACCCTGCTGCCGGGCAACGTGCCGATCCAACAGTGCCTCGGGCGGCTGCTGCAACACGGCCGGGCGGCGGCGGTCTGCTACGTCGATATCGACAGCTTCAAGCCCTTCAACGACCTGTACGGGTATGCCAAGGGGGACGAGGTGCTGCTCTGCCTGGCCCATTGCCTGAGCCAGCGGGTCGACCCGGCGCGGGATTTCGTCGGCCATATCGGCGGCGACGACTTCATGCTGGTGCTCGGCTCGGAGGACTGGCGGGCGCGGCTCAACCATCTGCTGGAGGATTTCCAGGGTCAGTGTCGGCGGTTCTATTGCCGCGAGCACCTTGAGGCGGGCTGCTTCGTCGCCCACGACCGGTTGGGCCAGCGGCGCGAGTACCCGCTGCTGTCCCTATCGGTGGGCGTGGTCGCCCTGGGGGAAGGCGCCGGCGCTCACCTCGACGCGAGCCGCCTCGCCGCCCTCGCCTCGGAGGCCAAGCGCCAGGCCAAGGCGATTCCCGGCTACAGCCTGCATGTGATCGACGCCCCTTGACCTCAGGCCGGATCGCTCGCCCAGCGCGCCGCCGCCTCGGCGTCCGGAGCCAATCCCGGGCCACCTTCCCGGTACAGCGCCGCCAGCTTGTGAGGCGCCAGCGGATGGCCGGCGCGGGCGGCCATTTCCCACCAGCGCGCGGCCTCGGCGGCGTCGGCCGGATGACGGGTGTCGCCGTCCAGGCTGAGCATGCCCAACTGGTAGGCCGCCTTGCCCTCGCCCGCCGCGGCCGCCAGGCGCAACAGGCGGATACCCTCTTCCCGCGCGCCGAAGCCCTGCCCGCGATGCACCAACAGGTGCCCATAGAAAGTCTGGGCCGGCACATGGCCCAGGTTCGCCATGCGCCCGTACTGCCCTTGCATCCAGTGCCAGGCGCGTGGCTGCTTCACCAGCCAGGCATAACGCAGCATGCGCCGCGCCACGGCGTAGCCCAGGCGGGCGCGCAGCCGCCAGAACACCAGTTTCGGCGAAAGGCTCATCAGGGTTCCTCCGGGTAGTCGAATTCGAACACACGCGCCACTTCCGCCGCGTGCCAGGAAGCGGCGGCGATCCCGTCCGGCGGTCCGGGGAAACGGCCCAGCCGCACGACGCATTCGAAAAAGCCGGTACGCGGCAGGCGGCTGGCCCCCTGGCTGATCACCAGGGCGCTGCGCAAGGGGCGTTCGGCGCGGGCGTCGAGGGCCGCCAGGTGCTCCAGCGCCGCGGTCAGTACTTGCATGGCGGGAGGCGGCAATTGCACCCGTTCGATGAGGGCGCGGTAAGTGACCAGGTGCCGCTGGCGTCTCACCTGGTCCAGTTCGCCGAGCAGCGCCTGCCACTGGTGCCGGGTGATTCGGACGCTCAAGCGGAAGGCTCCCAGCCGTCCAGCCCGAGTCCCCGGGCCAGGGCGCGGCGGATGGCGTCGTCGGGCTGTCGCTCCCCCTGCTCGATCAGCGCCAAGTAGGCCGGACTGATGCCCACATCTCGCGCCAGTTGCTCCCGGGCGAGGCCACGAGCCTCGCGCAAGTCGGCGAGTCGCTCGAAGGAGGGGCGGTCATTGCCCCTCGGTTCGCCCGTCGAAGTACCCGCGGCCCGCAATAGGGCTTGGTACTCCGCCCAAGGCAGAACCGCGTATTCGGCCTCGCCGTCTCGGGTGATGATCTGCACATTCATACTACGCTCCACGCCAAGCGGTGCCGTCAGGCACATCCCTGAAAGGCACATCTTAAACGCCGTGTCGCCTGGAATGCATGCGGATGCGCTCAAGGCGCGGGACGATCGACCCGTTCCGCCTTCGGCAGCCGCTCCAGCTCGTCGCGCATCGCTGGCGCCTGGGCGTCGCGCCAAGCGCGGAAACGCTCCAGTTCCCCGCGCCACGTACGCATGACCCACGCCAGAACCGCGAGGTCGTCCACCAGGCCCAAGCCAGGCAACCAATCGGGTATCGCATCCAGCGGCGCGAGGAAGTACGCCAAGGCCCCCACTACGGCCAGCAGGGCCTGGCGGTTGATCTGCCGGTAGTGACCCCGCCACCAGGCCACGCACAAGGATTGCAACAGGCGGAGATCGTCCTTGACCGAATCGAGCCGTCCGCCGCTGCGCCCGCGCTTGCGCGCCACCGCCCACAACAGGGCCGGTAGACGGCCGCGGCCAAGAAGGCGCTCGGCCAGGCCCAGGTAGCGGAAAAACAGTCGCGGCATGCTCATCGGTAGCTCCTGGGAATCGTGATCGTCGCGATGAGGGGAGTCCGGTTATCCACGAACTGTGTGGATAAAGGTGTGCATAGGGCTGGGATGAGTCGCACGAATGCCCGTGCGACGCGGGCTCTCCACAGATCGGGCATTTTTTACCCAACCCTTAAAAATTCAATTAAAACAGCCAGTTATTCAAAACACGATTGACTTTTCAGGTCATGCCCGGGGCCGAAGCGGCTTTCCTGCGCGATGTGCATAATCGCGACGCTGGCTTGGCCCGTCTCTGCGTTCAGACCGGCCGGTCCGACAGGTGTTCGGTTCGCTCCCGAAACGAAAACGCCCCGTCGAGACGGGGCGTTCGGTGAGGCGGCGCGGTTCAGCCTTTGGCGTCGGCGTCCGGCTTCTCTGCGGACGGCTGTTCGGGGTTGGATTCAGCCCCCGGGTTCTTGATGCCGATCAGCTCCAGGTCGAAGACCAGCACGGAGTTGGCCGGAATCGCCGGGCTTGGGCTCTGGGCACCGTAAGCCAGCTCGCTCGGGATGTAGAACTTGTATTTCTCGCCGACATGCATCAGTTGCAGGCCTTCGACCCAGCCCGGGATCACGCCGTTGACCGGCAGGTCGATGGGGCTGCCGCGCTGGATGGAGCTGTCGAATACGCTGCCGTCGGTCAACTTGCCTTCGTAGTGGACGGTCACCACGTCGGTGGGCTTGGGTTGCGCGCCGTCGGCCTTCTTCACCACTTCGTATTGCAGGCCGGAGGGGGTGGTCACCACGCCTTCGCGCTTGCCGTTCTCTTCGAGGAATTTCTTCCCGGCCTTGGCCGCTTCCTCGTTCATCGCCGTCATTCGCTCTTCGGCGCGCTTCTGCAGGAAGGCGAAGGCTTCCACCAACTCCTCGTCCTTCAGTTTCTGCTCTTTCTTGCCGATGGCATCTTCGATGCCTTGGGCGACGGCCTTGGAATCCAGGTCATCCATGCCTTCTTGGGACAGGCTCTTGCCCATGTTCAGGCCGATGCCGTAAGAGGCCTTCTGCGCCGGGGTCTTGAGCTCCACGCTGGTCTGCGAATCGCATCCTGCGAGAACCAGGCCGACCAAGGCCATCGCCGCCGCCAACCGATGTTGTTTCATGCTGTTTCCTTGTCATACGCCTTGCGGCGGTTTCGGTGAAGCCGCGAGCTTAACAGGGAGGTGCGGCCTCGGCTACGGGGCATGGGAACCGCCGAAACGCGATAAGTTCTTGCGGGGCCGCCATCCGCTATCGGGCTCCAGAGGCCCGATCAGAGCGCCAAAATAAAAAGAAGCCGCTCGGCGGATAAGCGAGCGCATCGCGGATTTATCGGGTGCTCTAACTAAGCGATATCCATGCAATGCATGAAGAGCCATTAAAGGATGGACTCGGGGGGCTGTTCCCTTTACCTGGGAAGTTCTTTTATCATGCGGGCACTGGTTATTCCCCGTTCTCCCCTTTTCGACTCAGCGCCCGGTTCTGCACCGTGCGCCGAAAAGGAGTTGTCCGAACCCCTGTTCGTTTCGCCTTCCATCCAAGGATACGCCATTGAGCATGAGTCAAATTTCAGAGGCGGAAATGCGTGAGGCCCTGGGCCTCACCCCTGCCACCCCCGAAGTACCGAAACAAAAACCCCGAAGCCGCTCCACCTATACTCTCGTGGAACTCAGCGTGCGCAAGAAAACCGGGGGCGCGCCCTTCCGGTTCCAATACCGTTCCAGTTCCATCAGCAAGCTCACCGCGCAACTGGAAGCCGAAAAAGCCGCGCGCAAGAAAGGCCTGGAAGTCTGGGTCGTCTTGGATATCCAGCAAATTTCCGAATAGTCGTATATCTCATTTCCAATAGGCGCAGGGAAGCGCGGACTGGGGCGACGGCTATCCGTTAACTTCATCGAACCGGCGTACTTGCTTCGCCCATAAGTTCGACCAAAGGTTATCGTTCAACTATTTCACGCGCTCATGCCAAGCGATAACACACGGTAACGACTGCTCTCCATAAGTTCGCTGTCATAATTCGAAACGCTTCGAGTGCGTTCGCGCAGCCGCTTCGATGCCAGCAGTACCGGTAGGCTCCGCGACCCGCCCGACGAAAATGCTCGAAAGAATAGGCCTGGCCCAAGGGGCCGACGTGCCGGCTGGTCACCAACGCGCGAGCCAGTCAGTCGCCGGTACGGTTGAGACTGCGTCGCGCACTGGCGCTCTCGCGGTTGTCCTGCAGAGCCAGGCTCGGCGTTGTATCGGTATCGAAGCGAACCCGCTGGTTACCATTGAGTTGGAGACGCAGGCTCAGGTCGCCGCGATGCTTGAAGGTGAGTCCGTATTCGGGCAGGGCGGGACGGATACCGGTGGTAACGGCGTGCATAGGGCCTCCTCTCGGATCGTAACGGCGGCGTGGCGAATGGGTCGGACCTCGTCGCGGCGAGGCCCTGACAAGGGAGCAGAAGACATGCCAGCCATGACGAACGGCAATCCCTTCCATTGCCCTGTCATCAAGCGAACCGGTGATCGTGCAAGGTGCAGGAAACTGGCGAAGTGATAGTTGCAAAATACCTGATCGAGTGTGGCGATCGGGTCAGCCTTTGAGCGGGCAGGCAGTAACACCGCTACGTCCGCCTATCCCGATAGGCGCGTGACTTCGACTTGGGCGATTACTGGCCGCCTTATCCCGCCAGCGAAGCGACGAACCCCTGAGCGCCAGGCCGGTCAGTAACGAATGACGTCCGCTCAGGAGCCCCCATGCCCTCTACCCTCTTTTCGCTGGGCAGTATCAATGCGGACTTCCAGGTCCGCCTGGATTCATCTCCCGGCAGCCGGGAAACGCTCCTCGCTCACGAATTCCTTCGCCTTTCGGGCGGCAAGGCCGCCAACACCGCATACCTGGGCGCTGTGTTCGGCCATGACAGCCGACTGCTCGGCCGGGTCGGCGACGACGATCTGGCCGAGCAGGTCCTGGCGCCCCTTCGGGACGCCGGGGTCGACCTCGGTGGGGTCAGCCGGTCGCCGCATGGCGCCACCGCCGTCTCGATGATCATGGTGCCGCCGGACAACAAGAAGCTCATCGTCCTGGCTCCCAATGCCAACGACCAGTGGGACGAGGACGCCTGCCTCCGGGCCCTTTCGCCTCTTGGCGCGACCCGGGGGCGGGCCTGCCTGGCCCTGGACTACGAAGTGCCCGCCTGGGTGGTCCGCCGCGCCATCGAAACCGCCGACACCCACGGCGTGCCGGTGATACTCGACCCTTCCTTTCCCGACCGCCTGGAACGCGACCTGCTAACCCGGGTGGCCGCCCTCACGCCCAATGTGGAGGAAGCCGCCGCCCTGCTGGGGGAAAAGACGCTGGACAGCCACGAAGCCTCCGCCCGAGGCGCGCTGCGGCTGTGCGACGAAGGCGTCGCCCTAGTCTGTATCAAGCTGGCCGACGGCGGTTGCGTGCTGGCCGAGAACGGCCGCGCCCACCTGATTCCGCCCGAGCCGGTCGAGCCCGTGGATACCACCGGAGCGGGCGATGCCTTCACCGGCGTGTTCGCCATCGCCCGCCTGGAAGGCCGCGAGCCGCTGGAAGCCGCCGCCTGGGGCGTGGCCGCCGCCAACCTGGCGGTCACCGGCTATGGTTCCCAGCCCGCCTACGCCGGCCGCGAGCGGGTCGAAGCGCTGGCCGGGAAGCTGCTGCGCCAGGCGCGGAGGTTGGCATGAGCGCGGTGGAGGACCCCCACTCCTTTGGTCATTACGACCCAGCGGACGAGCGTCGCCGGGAAGCGTTGTTCTGCCTGGGGAACGGCGTGCTGTCCTGGCGCGCCAGCGCGCCGGAGTGCGCCGCCGCGCCCCAGCCGCGCCATCCGGCGGCTCACTACGCGGGGTTCTACCGGGCCGGCTGGTACGACGATGCCCCGCGCCCGGACGCCCCTCGCCAACCGGACGGCTCCCCTACCGCCCTGGGCGCGCTGGTCAACCTGCCCGACCCATTCGGCCTGAGTATCCGCCTGGGCGATGGCGCCTGGTTCGATCTGGACACGGCGGACCTTCTCGACTACCGGCAAACCCTGGAGCCGCGCCTGGGCCAACTGCGGCGGCGGGCGCGCTTCGTGCTGGACGGCCATGAGCTGACCCTGCACGAAGAGCGCTTCGTCAGCATGGCCCGAGCCGATTTGGCGGCGCTGCGCTGGACGCTCGAAGCGACCGCCCCTCTTCCGCCCCTCACCGTGCGCGCAACCTTGAACGGCGGCACCGTGAACGCCTTGGTGGAGCGCAACCACGCCTATGAAGGGCGGCGCCTGGATGTGCTGAGCCTGGAGGGCGACGCATCCGGCGGTGCCTCGCTCGTCGCCACGCTGCCCTCGTCGGGACGACGGCTCGGCCTGGCCTGCCGCGTCCGCCTGGAAGCGCCGGAGGTGGACTGGCACGTTCGCCAGGTTGGCGCTTGCCTGGTCCAGGAGACCCATTGCGAGTGGCCCGGGAACGGCCGCCTGCGCATGGAAAAGCTCGTCGTGGCGAAGGTCGACGAGGAACTGCCGGACGGGACCCTGCCTGTCCAGGAGGCGCTTCTACGGGCGCTGCCCGAGGAACCCTACGAGGCGTTGCGCCAGACCCATCGCCAGGCCTGGGCCACTCTATGGGCGGAAGCCTCGCTGGAAACCCCGGACCCGACGCTCCAGGCCCTGCTGGACCTGGCGGTTTTCCACCTGTTGCAAGCGGTGTCGCCCTTGAGCGTGGGACGCGACCAAGGCCTGCCGCCGCGCGGCTGGCAGGAAGGCTACTTCGGGCAGATCTTCTGGGACGAGCTGTTCGCCTTCCCGTTCCTCGCCACCCGTTTTCCAGCCTTCGCCCGCAGCCTGCTGGGCTACCGCCACCGGCGACTGGACAAGGCCCGCGAGCGGGCGCGTCGCGCCGGGCTGCGCGGCGCGCTGTACCCCTGGCGTAGCGCCCGCGACGGCGACGAGGAAACCCCGCCCTACCAGTACAACCCGCTGTCCGGCCGCTGGATGCGCGACCACACCTATTTGCAACGGCACATCGGCGCCGCCATCGTCTATGACGTCTGGCAACTCTACCGGGCGACCGTCGACGAGGACCTGCTGGCCGGCGAGGGCGGCGACCTGATCCTGGAGATCGCCCGCTTCTGGGCCAGCCTGGCCCGCCACGACGAGGCCCGGCAGCGCTTCGTGATACAGGGGGTGCTCGGGCCCGACGAGTATCACAGCGGCTACCCGGGCGCCGCCGAGCCGGGCCTGGACAACAATGCCTATACCAACCTCATGGCGGCCTGGTGTCTCTGCCGTGGGTTGGACGTACTGGAGCGCCTGCCCGCACCCCGGGCCGAGGCGCTGCGCGAACGGCTGGGGCTGGAGGCAGACGAACCCACCCAGTGGGAAGCGATCAGCCGGAGCCTGTACCTGCCGTTCCAAGCCGACGGCCTGTTGGACCCGTTCGACGGCTTTCGCACCCTGGAGCCGCCGCCCCGCGTCGCCAGGCGCGACGACGAACCGCGCCTGGACTGGCTCCTGGAGTCGCGCTACGACACGTGCAACCGCTACCAGATCGCCAAGCAGCCCGATGTACTGATGCTTCCCTACCTGTTCGCTCCCGAGGAGCTGCGCGGGCTGTTCCAACGGCTCGGTTACTCTCCGGACCCTGAAGCCGAACGGCGCACCCTAGCCTTCCATCTGGCGCGACTGGCCCATGAATCCAGCCTGTCGAAGATGGTATGCGCGGGCGCCCTGGCCGAGGCCGAGCCCAGTCTCGCCTGGACGTGCTTCCAGGAGTGCCTGCGGGTGGACGTGGACGCCCGGGCGGACAGCGGTACTCGGGAAGGCGTCCACCTGGGCGCGCTGGCGGGGGCTCTGGATGTGCTGCAACGCCATTACCTGGGGTTGACTCCGACCCTCGACGGCCTGCGGATCGCCCCGTCACCGCCCCGGGAACTGCCTGACCTCTGCCTGACCCTGCGTTACCGGGGGGATCGAGTGCGCGTGTCATGGCGGGCACGGCGCCTGACCCTGGACCTCGACGCGCGTGCCGCCGCGCCCCTCGCGATCCTCCATCCCGGCGGGCGCGCATCCCTGGCCCCGGGCCAAAGCTGGACGCTGGCGGAACGGGCGAGCTAGCCGCCTCGACGGAACGCCGCGCAACTTCTCGGACCTTCTGGCCACCGTCCTCGGTCTAGCACAGGAAGGCAACAACGCAATTCCCCATGTCCCCACGGCTAGGAAGGAGGGTCAGCATGACCATGACAGTCGGTGATTTTCTCGTCGAGCGCCTGTACCAATGGGGGGTTCGCCGCATCTACGGCTACCCCGGCGACGGCATCAACGGCGTGTTCGGCGCGCTGCGCAGGGCGGATGGCAAGATCCGCTTCATCCAGGCGCGCCACGAGGAAATGGCTGCCTTCATGGCCGCCGCCGACGCCAAGTTCACTGGCGAGCTGGGGGTATGCATCGCCACTTCGGGCCCCGGCGCCTCGCATCTGCTCACCGGGCTCTACGACGCGCGCATGGACCACATGCCGGTGCTGGCCATCGCCGGCCAGCAGGCCACCACGGCGCTGGGCGGCCACTACCAGCAGGAACTGGACTTGGTGTCGATGTTCAAGGACGTCGCCGGAGCCTTCGTCCAGCAGGCCAGCGCCCCCTCCCAGGTCCGCCACTTGGTGGACCGGGCGGTGCGCACCGCGATCGGCGAGCGTCGGGTCACCGCCCTGATCCTGCCTAACGACTTGCAGGAAATGCCCTACTCCGACCCACCCCGGGCGCACGGCACCCTGCACTCCGGGATCGGCTACAGCAAGCCCCGGGTGGTGCCTTACGAAGAGGACCTGCGACGGGCCGCCGAGGTGCTCGACGCGGGCAAGAAGGTCGCCATCCTGGTGGGCGCCGGCGCCCTGCATGCCACCGACGAGGTAATCGAGGTGGCCGAGGCGCTGGGGGCCGGGGTGGCCAAGGCGCTGCTGGGCAAGGCCGCGCTGCCGGACGACCTGCCCTGGGTCACCGGCGCCATCGGCCTGCTGGGCACCGAGCCGAGCTACCGCATGATGGAAGAATGCGACACCCTGCTGATGGTCGGCTCGGGCTTCCCCTACGCCGAATTCCTGCCCAAGGAAGGCAAGGCCCGGGGCGTGCAGATCGACCTACAGCCGGACATGCTCGGCCTGCGCTACCCGATGGAAGTCAACCTGACCGGCGATGCCGCCGAGACCCTGCGCGCCCTGCTGCCGCTGCTGACTCGCAAGACCGACCGCGCCTGGCGCGCGCGTATCGAGAAATGGCGCGCCGACTGGGAGCGGACCCTGGAAAAACGCGCCCTGGTCGAAGCCAACCCGATCAACCCGCAGCGGGTCGCCTTCGAGCTGTCGCCACGCCTGCCCGACCGGGCGATCATCACCAGCGACTCCGGGTCCTGCGCCAACTGGTTCGCCCGCGACGTGAAAATGCGGCGCGGCATGATGGCCTCGCTGTCCGGCGGGCTGGCCTCCATGGGCGCGGCGGTGCCCTACGCCATCGCCGCCAAGTTCGCTCACCCGGACCGCCCGGTGATCGCCCTGGTGGGGGACGGAGCCATGCAAATGAACAACATGGCCGAGCTGATCACCGTCGCCAAATACTGGCGTACTTGGGACAACCCCAAGTGGATTTGCGCGGTGTTCAACAATGAGGACCTCAACCAGGTCACCTGGGAGCAGCGTGTCATGGAGGGCGATCCGAAGTTCGAGGCCTCCCAGGACATTCCCAACGTGCCCTACCATCGCTTCGCCGAGTCCATCGGCCTGAAAGGCATCTACGTCGACCGCGAGGATGCCGTGGCCCAGGCCTGGGAAGAGGCCCTGGCCTCCGACCGGCCGGTCCTGCTGGAATTCAAGACGGACCCCAGCGTGCCGCCGTTGCCCTCCCACATCACGTTCGAACAGGCGAAGTCGTTCGCCTCCACCCTGCTCCAAGGCGACCCCGACGAGAAGAACGTGATCGTGCAGACGGCCAAGCAGGTCCTCAGCTCCGTCTTGCCGGGCCATCGCAAGGACAGTTGAGTCCCGAGGAAGACCGGGAGGCATCGCCAGTGGCGAGCGCCTTCCGGAGTGGCCCTACAGGCCGTTCGGCGAGCAGTGTGCCTTCGCTGCAAGCCATGGATAAGGCTGGCGCCAGAGTGGATGAACCGAAGGCGAACGAGGTGATCGTCGCTCGACGGTTGCGGATTGCGAATTGCGGCTGCGCGATGCAGCGGCGTCTCCTCTTCTTGGTCAGGGCCGGAGCGGCGTTGGAACGTTCAGCGACGGCGCCGCCTGGCCTTCGAGAGGGCCAAAAGGCGGGCCCCGCGCTCCCGGCGATCCAGGCGCCCTACCCAGGCGGTCCTGCCAGGCGGTCCTGAAGGAAGCCAGATGCTCGCGTCGTCGCCTGGCCTCCTGAAGCGCACGGGATATTCCTGTTCGTCGGTGGCAACCCAGCCCGCCGGCGACCAGCGGTAAGGGGCCACGGTCACGCCAAGTCGATCCGCCGTTCGACTCCATGCCGGAGTGGCTTCGGCGTCGAAGCGAATCCGGACCATCAACCGGCGAGTGCCCTCGCGGCAGCGGTGGGCTCGCCAGCCCTCAGGGTTGCCGCGCCGCGTTCTCGTCCACCACGCCGGGGATATCCCGTGTCTCGCGGCCGAAACGGCCTTTCAGGGCATCGACGCCGGACTGAGGACGGGCCAGGGCCTCCAGGTCGGCCCGCTCACGACGCAGCGCGTCGACGGGGCGCCCCGTGCGGCGTTCGTGGGCTTTCATCAGGTCGGGCTGCAGCTCGCCGTCGCGATTGAACGACCAGGCCAGCATGGGTTCGCCCAAGGGCAACACGTCGCCCGGGTGACCTTCCGCGCCGGTGTGCCAGACATGCCAGGTCTTGCCGTAGCTGTTCATCTTGCCGCGCATCAGTTCCTTTTCCGCGCGTTCGGGAATCCCCGGAGCCGTCAGTTGCCCGGAGAGAATCTCGCCGTTATGCGGGTGCCAGAAGGCTTTTTCCTCCGCCGGCAGGCTTTGGAAGACTTTTTCCGAAACGATGTACTCGATGCCGTTCAGGTTGGCCTTTTCGCTGTCGCCGTCGAACAGCACGCACTGGGCGAAATCCTCGTTGACCTGGTTGCAATAGTGATGGGCCTCCATCTGCTGCTCGGGCTTGTCCTTCATCGGGTGGAAGCCCACCAAGTGGATATCGAACCCCTTGACCGGCCCGTGGGCCTGCAGCGCGGCGGCGCCCGTTTCCAGCAGCCCGGTCTTGGCGGACTTGTCCTGGCCGGGTGGAGCGGTGGGCGACGGCGCCTCATCGGCGTGGACACATGTGGCGAGCGCGAGCCCGCAGGCGAGCATGGCGAAGGTGCAGCGGTTCATGGAGCCTCCCTGGTCGTGTTGGATGTCCGCATGGCGGCGGTTCATCGTTGGCAACGAAAGCCGCCATGAGTTCGAGCGCACGGCCCGGCGGTCGCGCGTCACGGGGTGACGGCTGCCCGGCCCTCCCAAGGTGAAAGACGGCTGCGGACCGCTTGCCCGACGAACGACACGGCGAAACCCGGCCGGGAAAAGCTTTCGTCCGCTCCGGCAAATGCCACTGGGCCATCGGTGACCTTAAAATGCCAGCATTCTCCCAACCTTGTAGTGCCCGATGCCCCGCTTATCCTGCCTCGACCCCCTGCCGCCCCCGAAGACCGTCAGTGCCGCCAAGGACGCGCCGCTGACCCAGGCAGGCACCTTGGGCGATCTTTACCTGTTGATCCGCATCATCGAGGCTGGCGGGTTTTCCGCCGCCGCGCGCCGCACGGGCATTGCCCGTTCGCTGCTCAGCCGGCGGATCATCGAACTGGAGCGCCGCTTCGGCGTGCGCCTGCTGGAGCGCAGCACCCGCAGTTTCGCCATGACCGCCGTTGGCGAGCAGGTCTATCGGCACGCGCTGGCCATGCTGGACGCGGCCCAAGCGGCGGAGCGGGTGGCGCTCGAAGCCTTGGGGGAAGCCACCGGCCCCCTGCGCCTGGGCGTGCCCCCGTTGTTGCACGACCTGATGCCGGAGCTGTTGCAGGACTTCGCCAGCGCCCACCCCAAGGTGCGACTGTCCTTGGTCGCCCAGGCGGAAGCCGGGGCGGGGCTGAGCCAGGATCTGGACCTGGCGCTGCATCTGGACGAACCGCCCCGGGGAGGCGCCCGGGTGGTGGCGCACCCCCTGGCGTACCTGCGCTTCGTCACCGTGGCCAGCCCGGCCTTGCTGCTCAGGCTCGGCTCGCCCCAGCACCCCGACGATCTGCCAGACCGGTTCTGCCTGGGCTTCGGCACGCCGCAGGCGATGCGCCCCTGGCTGCTGCGCCAGGCGCAACCGCGCACGCTGCGGGACAGCGCCCTGAGCAGCGACAGCCTGCCGATGCTGCTCAGCGCGGCGCGGGGCGGGTTGGGCGTCGCCCACCTGCCGCTGTTCGCCTGCGCCGACGACCTGCGCAGCGGCCGCCTGGTCACCCTGTTCGACCAGCATCCGGCGGAGCCGATGCCCCTGTATGCCCTGAGCCCGCCGCGCCCCGGCATCACCCAGGCCATGCGTGGCCTGGTGGATGCCCTGCGCGAGCGGCTGGAAAACGGCGCCATCCCCGGCGTGCTGCGCGCCCGTGCCACCGAGCCGAATCGCGCGCCCTCCCGCCCCCCTCATGGGGAGGCCCGCACATCCCCTTGATCGAGACGGGCCACGACGCCCGCCTCTCGCGCTTGCGCACTGGAAACTCATGGAGGAAGCATGGACAGCCCTACTCACGCCACCCGGCGAGCCGCTTTTACGTTCATCCGCGTTTCGCCGCCGTTCGGGCTCCTGTGCGAGTTGCAGGAGCAGGTTCGCGCGACCACCGGCTTTGCCTGGTTCTTTTTCGCCCTGCGCCAGCCTTTTCCGGTTTCCGCGCCCTCGGTCTACGCCTACGACAACTACCGCGACGGCACCCGCCGCCAGTACGACGAGCAGCAGGCCTGGCGGCACGACCCGGTGCTGAATCACACCGGCGCCGAGGACACGGTGCGCTGGGAGCGTCCCGGGGAGCCTCTTGCCGAGCGGGAGGAAACCGCCACGGGCATCGCCTTTCGCTTCCCCTTCGGCGGTGGGCGGCAGGCGTTTCTGTCCCTGAGCGGCGCGTCCTCGCCCCACTCCGCCGCAGAGCCGGAGGCGTTGCGGGCCAGCGCCTACCTGCTCTGCCAGCGGGCGCTGGCCATCGCCGGCATCGAGCGCAAGCTGGGGCGCCTCCCGGCGCAACCTCTGACCCGCCGGGAGTTGCACGTGCTGCGCCTGAGCGCCGACGGCCTGACGGCGGAGGAAATCGCCCACGAAATCTTCGTCGCGCGGAGCACGGTCAACTTTCACATCAAGCGCATCACCCAGAAATTGCAGGCGCGCAACAAGAGCCAGGCGATTGCCCGGGCGGCCCTGATGAGTCTGCTGTAGGCGGGCCTAGCGCAGGCCGATGCGCTGGCGCATGTCCGCCGTGATGGTCTGGTCCACCTCGTCGTACCCGGCCCAGGGGGCGGCGCCCACGTCGGCCAGGCGCTCGTGCAGGTTGTGTACCGTCCAGAGGCTGGCGCTCTTGAGGGTCGCCACCTCCTCGCGGAACACCGGGACCGAGACCGGCAGCCCTTCCCGGGCGCGCGCCGCGAAGACGCAGGCGGTGGTGGCGCCCTGGCTGTTGCGCAGGTAGTCGATGAAAATCCGCCCGACCCGGTTCTTCGGCCCGGACACGGCGGTGAAGCGCTCCGGCAGCAGCCGCGCCATGTGCCGGACGATGGCCTGGCTGAACGCCTTCACTTCGGCCCAACCGTCCCGTGGGGTGAGCGGCACGACGATGTGGATGCCCTTGCCGCCACTGGTCTTGAGGAACGCGTCCAGCCCCAGTTCGTCCAGCACGGTGAGCACTAGTTGCACCGCCTCGGCCATGCTCTTCCAGGGCAGGGCCGGGTCGGGGTCGAGGTCGAGGACGAAGCGGTCCGGCCTTTCCAGGTCGCCCACCGTGGCGTTCCAGGTATGCAGCTCCACCGTGCCCATCTGAATCGCGCCGATCAACGCCTGGGGCCCGTTGATCATCATCACCGGCTGGCCGGCGTACGCCTTGCCCAGGGTTTCGATGCCGGGAATGGCCAGGCGCTCGGCGTTCTTCTGGAAGAACAGCTCCCCGGCGATACCCTCCGGGGCCCGCACCAGGGCGACCGGGCGATCCTTGAGGTGGGGCAGCAACCACTCGGCGACGCTGGCGTAGAACTCCGCCAGTTGCAGCTTGGTGGTGCCTTGGGTGGCGTCGATGACGCGGTCGGGATGGCTGATCTTCATCCGCCCGGACACCGGCGCCCGGCGTTCGCGGCGGGGCGCGGGCCGCTCCACCTCCGCCGCCGGCTTGGGGACCTCCTCGGTGATCGCCTCGGCTGGCTTGTCCACCCGCAGCCCATAGAACACCGAATGGCGGATGACGCCTTCCCGGGTCATTTCCGCGTACGCCACCTCGGCCAGCAGCGCCGGCTTCAGCCAATGCACGCCCCGGGCCTCGGCCCCGGTGAGGGGGTTCGCCACGGCGGGGCGCGGGATCTCCAAGGGCTTGAGCTGCGCGTGGATGCTGCGCAGGGTGAGGTCGTTGAAGCCGGTCCCCACCTTGCCGGCATAACGCAGCTCGCCGCTGTCCTTGTCGTGCAGCCCCACCAGCAACGCGCCGAAGGCATTGCGCGCGCCCTTGGGCTCGGTATAGCCGACCACCACGAACTCGTGGCGATGCATGCATTTGAGCTTGATCCAGTCGTCGCTGCGGCGCGACACGTAGGGGCTGCCGAGGCGCTTGCCGATCAGCCCTTCGAGGTGCATCTGGCAAGCGCTGTCGAGGATGGTCTCGGCGGTTTCGGCGAAGTCCTCGGAAAAGCGCAGCACGGTGCCGTCGTACCCGTCGAGAAGCGTCGCCAGGGCGGCGCGGCGCTGCTCCCAGGGCACGCGCCGCAGGTCCATGCCGTTCAGGTAGGGTACGTCGAAAAGGTAATAGACGATGCTGCCGCCGCGCCCTATCTCGAAGGCATTCTGCAGGGCCTGGAAGTCCGGCATGCCGGCTTCGTCGAGGACGATCACCTCTCCGTCCAGCCAGGCCGAGCGCAGCCCCAGGGTGGCCAGCGCCTCGGCCTGGCGCGGCATCTTCTCAGTCCAGTCGTTACCCTTGCGGGTAAAGAGCCTCACTTCGTCGCCGTCGATGCGGGCAAGGATGCGGTAGCCGTCGAACTTGATCTCGTAGCGCCAGTCGCCGTGGGGCGCGGTGTCCACCAAGGTCGCCAGTTCGGGTTCCAGGCTGGCCGGCAACGGCGCCCGGCGCGCGCCGGTCAGGTGGCCTCCGGGCGCCTTGGGCGGAGCGGGATCGGCGGCGGCCCGCTTGCCCCGGGCACGGGCACGGGCACAGGGCACCAGGGTCCGCTCGCTGAGCACGCTGTCCGGTTGCTCCCGCACGATGTCGTACTCCGCTTCGGGGCGGGCGGCCTCGTCATCGTGCTTGATCAGGAACCATTGCTCCTGCCTGCCTTCGATATGGGTCCGCACCAGGCTCCACAGGCCGGAGAGCTTCTCGCCCTTGAGTTCGAAGTTCAGCCGGCCCTTGGCATAGGCCTGGGCCGCGTCGCCCTTGGGCAGCCAGAGGCCGCGATCCCAGACAATCACGTCGCCCGCCCCGTAGTGACCCTCGGGAATGTGGCCTTCGAAGGAGGCGTAGTCCAGGGGATGGTCTTCCACATGGACGGCCAGTCGCTTGAGGGTGGGGTCCAGGCTGGGGCCCTTGGGGATCGCCCAGCTTTTCAGCGTGCCCTCGATTTCCAGGCGGAAGTCGTAGTGCAGGCGCGTGGCGTCGTGCTTCTGGATGCAGAACTGCAACGCATGGGGGTCGCCGGCGGGCTTTTTCCGGGCCTTGCCACGGGGTTCCGGCGTCGCGCCGAAATCGCGCTTACGGTGGTATTCGTCGAGTGATTTGCTCATGGCGGCGACCCGGGCGGCTCTCTGGATACAGAGCCGGGAAAGTCACGCGCGGTTCAGTCGGGCAGAGCGAGCGGCGAGGCGCGGGAACGTCGCCTTGGCGGGAGCCGGAAAACAAAAGGCATCGCGTGTGCGATGCCTTTGCTCACAAGGGAAATCCCTTCAGGGGGTATCCCTTAGTGTTGGCCACCCTTGCGGCCGGCTTCGGATGCCTTCTCGCGGTCGTTGGCGAAGTTGCCACCGCTGACTTGACCGCCTTTGCGGCCGGCTTCGGAAGCCTTTTCACGATCATTGGCGAAGTTACCCGGGTTGCTATTACCAGTACGGTTAGCCATGGTCTTCTCTCCTTTAATGTGAAGTGGGCATGATTGCCTCACAGTATGTGTGAGGTGCGGGCGGCGGGTTGGTTCTCGGGTTTTGACGAACGGTCGATGGCGTCTAGCCAGCCTCCTTCCTCTCGTGCGGGTTCAGGCCGCGTCGCGCGGCTCGCGCCGGCGCGACACCGTCAGCTCGCCGATTTTCTCCAAGCGCGCCCGCACGATGTTGCGGCTGATGCCCAGCAGACGTCCGGTCTGCAACTGGTTGCCGTGGCAGAATCGATACGCCTCGCGAAACAGGGTTTCCTCGATGTGCTCGTAGAGGTTCGGCAGGTTCTCTTCGAACAACCGGTGAAAGGCGGCTTCCAGACCCAGGGCCGAGCTTCCGAGGGAAGGCTCCTCGTGCCGGGCGAACGACGGCAGGGATACCAGGTGCAGGTCGCCGGGCTGGACCTGCCGATGGCGGCAGACCAGCAAGGCATGATGGATTACGTTTTCCAGTTCGCGGATGTTCCCCGGCCAACCGTGAGCCTGCAGCGTGCGCTCGGCCTCGGCCGTCAGCGAGGCCAATGGATAGCCCAGCCGGCGGCTGTGCTCCTCCAGGAAGAATCGCGCCAGGGGCAGGACGTCGCCGGGGCGCTCGCGCAACGGCGGCAAGGGAATCGCGGCCACATGCAGGCGATAGAACAGGTCCTCGCGGAAATGCCCCGCCGCCACCGCGTCGGCCAGGTTGACGTTGGTGGCCGCCACCAAGCGCACGTCGATGGGAGTCGGCGCGCGGGAGCCGAGCCGCACCACTTCCCGCTCCTGCAGCACTCGCAGCAGCTTGACCTGCATGTTCATGGGCAGGTCGCCGATCTCGTCGAGGAACAAGGTGCCGCCCTGGGCCGCCTCGAACCAGCCGGCCTTGCTCTGGGTGGCCCCGGTGAACGCGCCTTTCTCGTGGCCGAACAGTTCGCTTTCCACGAGGCTCTCGGGAAACGCGCCGCAGTTGACGGCGACGAAAGGGCCCTGCCGGCGACGGCTCAGTTGATGGATATGGCGCGCCACCAGTTCCTTGCCGGTACCGGTTTCCCCGGTGATCAACACATTGGCCTCGCTCGGGGCCAGGCGTTCGATGCGTTCGAGCAGGGCCTTGGAACGGGGATCGTCGAAGACCAGGACGGTGGCCCGGACCGACTTGGTGAGTTCGCGGGCATGGGGATGGGTGATCAGCGACACGGATACGATCCTGAAGAAAGCGTGTCGCTATGCTGCCCCATTGCCTTTAGAACTTAAAAGCTTGTTTAATTATTTTGTTATTCCATATTTCATCATGCCGCGTCGCCGCTCAGAAGCGTCTCCGCTTGGGCAGCCAGATACGGATCAGCGAATACAGGCGCTCGATGTCGATGGGCTTGGCCAGGTAATCGTTGGCGCCCGCGCGCATGCAGAGTTCCTGGTCCTCCTTCATGGCCTTGGCCGTCACGGCGATGATCGGCAGGTCTTTCCAGCGCGGCTCCTGGCGAATGCGCCGGATCGCTTCGTAGCCATCCATGCCCGGCATCATGATGTCCATCAGCACCAAGTCGATGCCTTCGAAGTCCGCCAGGTGATCGAGGGCCTCCTGGCCATTGCTGGCGGTTTCCACCCGCAACCCCTTGAGGTCCAGCGCGCCGCTCAAGGCATAGACATTGCGCACGTCGTCGTCCACCACCAGCACGCAGCGTTTCTCCAGGATGCGATCCTGGCTGCGGGCCTTCTGGAGCATCTGCTGGCGGTCGCTCGACAACTCGGATTCCACCTGGTGGAGGAACAGCGTGACCTCGTCCAGCAACCGCTCGGGGGAGCGCGCGCCCTTGACGATCAACGAGTGGGAATGGGTGCGCAACGTATCCTCCTCGCGACGGCTGGGCGGACGCCCGGTGTAGAGGATCACCGGCAGGGACGCGCAGGCCTCGTCCTGGGCCATGCGCTCGAAAAGGCCGGGCAAGGTCATGTCGGCGAGCCCGCCATCGTTGTCGACGATCATGCAGTCGAACGGTGCCTCCCGGAGCAGGGCCAACGCCTGCTCGCCCCCCTCCGCCACGCGGATATCGACGCCACTGGCGCCGATCAACTGGCTGATGCTGTCGCGATGTTGCGGGTTGCCCTCCACCAGCAGCACATGCTTGACCTTCTGGGTCAGCTTGGCCTCCAGCCGGGCGAAGATTTCCTGGAGTTTTTCCCGGGTGACGGGCTTGCTGGCATAGCCGATCGCGCCCAAGTGCAGCGCCGGCTCGCTGTAGTCCAAGGCGGAAAACACATGGACCGGGATGTGTCGCGTGCTCGGGTTTTCCTTGAGCCGTTGCAGCACCGACAGGCCCGAGTCATCGGGCAGCCGGGTGTCCAGGAGGATCGCATCGGGCGTCTGCGCCTCCGCCAGGGCGATGCCTTCGCTGGCACTGCTGGCGACCAGGCAGCGGTAATCCAGCTCGTGGGCCAGTTCATACAGGTTCTGCGCGAACTGTCGTTCGTTCTCGATCACCAGGATCGAGCGCCCGTTGGTCTCCGTCAGGTCGCGGTCGTCGGCGAGAGCCGGGTCGCGCGCGGGCACCGACTCCGGAAGCGACCCGGCGGGGGTCGGGTCGGCGGGCGTGGTCGGCATCGGCTCTCCGGCCGGCCTGGAGGCCAAGTCGGCGTCAGGACCGGTTGCCGGGGATGGGGAAACCACTTCCTCGGCCAGGTGTTCGTCGCTGCGCAAGGGCAGCCAGAGGCTGAAGCAGCTGCCCTTGCCCAGTTCGCTGCTCACTTCGATCCGGCCGCCCAGGAGGTTCGCCAGGTCCCGGGAAATGGACAGGCCCAGTCCGGTGCCCCCGTAGCGCCGCTTGTTGCTGCCATCCACCTGCCGGAACGGCTCGAAGATGAGGGCCAACTGGTCGGGACCGATGCCGATGCCGCTGTCGCGAACCTCGAAGCGCACGCCGGCGCCATCCGCGCGCACCCGCAGCTCGACCTCGCCCTGATCGGTGAACTTGATGGCGTTGGAGAGCAGGTTGCGCAGGATCTGTTCCGCCCGGTATCGATCGGTACGCAGGGACTTCGGGGCGTCGGGGTCTACCCGTACGCTGAACGCCAGATGCTGCTCCTGGGCCTGGGGCTCGAACACGGTGTAGAGGTTATCCACCAACTGGGCGAGGTCGGTCTCGTCCACGCAAACCTGCATATGACCGGCCTCGACCTTGGAAATGTCGAGGATGTCGTTGATCAATCGCAGCAGGTCGTTGCCCGAGGCCAGGATCACCCGGGCATAGCGGATCTGCTCGTCGTCCAGGTTGCCCTTGCGGTTTTCCGACAGCACCTTGGCCAGGATCAGCGTGCTGTTCAGCGGTGTGCGCAACTCGTGGGACATGTTGGCGAGGAACTCGGATTTATAGCGGCTGACCCGCCGCAACTCCTCGGCATGCTCTTCCAGTTGCTGGCGTGCCTGGGTGAGCGCGCGGTTCTGCTCGTCGAGGGCATCGCGCTGACGGAACAGATGCTGAGCCTGGTCGTTCAGGCGATCATTGGTCTGCTCCAGCTCCGTCTGCTGCACTTCCAGGCTGGCTTGGGATTGCAGGATGAGCTGCGCCTGGGCCTCGAGTTCCTCATTGGCGTTGCGCAGCTCTTCCTGCTGCACTTGCAACTCCTCGTTGAGTTGCTGGGTCTCGGTGAGCGCCTCGTGCAGCCGCTCCCGATAGCGAGCGGCCTCGATGGCGGCGCCAATGCTGCCGGCGATGGATTCGACGAACAGGCGGTCCCGCTCGGACAGCGCTCGCAGGAAACCCAGCTCGATCACCCCATCGACCTGGCCGTTGGCCAGAGTGGGGGCCAGCAGCACACTGAGCGGCTCGCCGTCGAGGAGGCCGCTGCTGACCTTGAGGTAGGTCGGCGGCAACCCTTCGAACACCAGAGTGCGCTGCTCCTGGGCGGCCTGGCCCAAAACGCTCTCGCCGGGCTTGAGGCGGGCCGTGCCCTCATCGTCGGAGCGCAAGCCGTAGCCTTTGACTCGAACCAGGTCGCCACTACCCTCGCGCACGTACAGCGCGCCTACCGCCGCACCGAGGTATTCGGCGAGAAAGGCCAGCAATTGCTGGCCGATTTCCGCCAGGGATTGCCGGCCAAGAAGGCGCTCCGCCAACCGGCTCTGCCCTTCCCGCAGCCAGGCTTGTTGCTTGAGGTGTTCGTTGTAGTCGATCTGCTTCTGCAGCGAATCCCCATAGCGCGCGGACAGCCGCAGCAGGTCGCGCCGCCCGAAGTACGCCATCAACCCGCTGAGGGTAAGCGTAAGCAAGGGATACAGAACCACGATCAGCAGCGCCGCGCTGCTGGCGCGATCATTGCGCTCGTGACGCAACCGCTGTTCCAGGGCGACGAAATCGGCGAACTCCTGGCGCACCGCGTCCATCAATGGTTTGCCGCGTCCCACTCTGAGCAGTGGGCCAACCTCCAGGCCTTCACGCCGCTTCTGGATCACCTCGGCGGCGAAGCGACCCCAGTCATCCAGCAGCGATTCGATGCGGCGGGCGCGATTGACTTGGGGGGGGTTGTCGCTGACCAATTGGCGCAGACTATCCATGTCGGCCCGCAGGCGCGGGCGGGCCTGCTCATAAGGCTGGAGAAACGCGGGCTCCCCGGTGAGCAAATAGCCACGCAGGCCGGTTTCCTGGTCGATGGCAGTGCGGTAGGCGTCGTTGGCATTGCCGATGACGACATCGGTATGCTCGACCCAGCTCATCACGTAGAGCAGGTAGGCGATCAGCGCCACGAAAAGCGCCACGCCCGCCACACCGGTGCCCATGGGGAGACGGATGTTGCGCAGCAGGATCCGGCGGAATCCGCTCTCGTCCACGATAATCGTATTCATATCGATCCCTGCACCCGAGCACGACTTCCCCGCGAAGCCGTCCAAAGCCACGCTACGAATCTAGTAGCTGATGGCCATTCCTGCCTCAGGACACACCTGCTTGCCGACGGCTAACGCCCGGCGGTGAGCGCCGGACCGATTCGGACGGGGAACGACGGCGCCTGGCGGGAGGCGAAGCCACGCGCGCCGCCGAGGGGGATATACTGCGCCCCACGCCGCAACCGCCGCAGCCGTTCCCGGTTCGCGCCCAGCCGAGTCCCTCGTCATGATCACACGCCCGCAGAACCCCTCGATCCGGGTCCTTCTGTTTTCCCTCAAAGGCTCGATTATCCCGGTCATCTGGCGCAAGGTGCTGTTCACCATGCTGATCAGCTCGGCGGTGGTCGCGACCCACGGCACGCTCTACCACTACAAGGTGATCCTGACCCCAACGCCCTTTACCCTCTGGGGGCTGACGCTGGCGATCTTCCTTGGCTTTCGCAATACCGTGGCCTACCAACGCTTCTGGGAGGCCCGCACCCTATGGGGCGAGCTGCTCATCGTCGGCCGCAACCTGACGCGCCAGCTCGCCACGTTCCTGCCCGGGTTGTCCGCGGCGGAACGCCTGCCGCTGGTCCACACCCTGATCGGCTTCGGCTATGCCCTGCGCGATCACCTGCGCCGGGAACCGCTCAGCGCCGACGTCGCGCGCCTGCTCGACGCACAGGCCCTGGCCCACCTGGACGGCAAGCAGAACCTGCCCAACGCCCTGCTTGGCCTGCTGGGCAGCCGCTTCATCGAGCGGGCCCGGCAAGCGGGCGTCAGCGATATCGTGCAGGTGGAAATCGACCAGCAACTGACGCGGCTGTCCTATGTGTTGGCCGGCTGCGAGCGGATCGCCCAGACGCCGATCCCCTATCCATACATCCTGATGCTGCACCGGGTCGTGCACATCTATTGCTTCCTGCTGCCGTTCTGCCTGGTGAACAGCATCGGCTGGTTCACGCCCTTCGCCGTGGGCGTACTGGCCTACACTTTCTTCGGCCTGGACGCGCTGGGCGACCAGATTTCCGACCCCTTCGACACCCAACCCAACGACCTGCCGCTGAACGCCATGTGCCGCACCCTGGAAATTTCCACCCTGGAATTGCTGGACGAACCGGCGCCCGCGCCTCTGCAACCCGAGGACGGCGTGCTGCTTTGAGCGCGCGCCGACGGCAGGCATGCGCACGACAGGACAGAATCGGCCTGGGAGGGCGTGAGGCGAGGCGGTTCGGTTGGAAGCCGAGCAGGCCGACGCACGGACAAGTGATCGGAGTGATCGGGCGGCGGCGGTAGTGCTTGGAAGTGACGGCCGAGCGCAGAAACGAAAAAAGCGACCTTTCGGTCGCTTTTTGCGAGTCTTCCGGGCGTTCAGTGGACCCAGGAAGCGAATGTGGCGCAGCGGACGGGACTCGAACCCGCGACCCCCGGCGTGACAGGCCGGTATTCTAACCGACTGAACTACCGCTGCGCGTAACCTCGAAGGCGAGATGGTGGGTGATGACGGGATCGAACCGCCGACCCTCTGCTTGTAAGGCAGATGCTCTCCCGGCTGAGCTAATCACCCTTCGCTCTCGAAGTGGTGCGCATTCTAGAGAGCCGCCCCCACTCTGGCAACCCCCTTTTCGAAATTTTTTTTCCAGACGATCCAAAGGCTTAGCGCAGGCTTGGCCTCGACGGGGAAGGCGTCATAATGCGCGCTTTGCGTTTGGAGAGCTTTCCCTCATGTGGTTCCGCAATCTACTGGTCTATCGCCTCACCCAGGATGTCGCATTCGAGGCCGAGGCATTGGCGAGCGCGTTGGCCGAGAAGCCGGCCCGCCCCTGTGCCAGCCAGGAGCTCACCACTTACGGCTTCGTCGCGCCGTTCGGCAAGGGCGCCGACGCGCCACTGGTCCATGCCAGCCAGGGTTTCCTGCTGATCGCCGCGCGCAAGGAAGAACGCATCCTGCCGGGAAGCGTGGTGCGCGACGCGGTCAAGGAAAAGGTCGACGAGATCGAGGCCGAGCAGATGCGCAAGGTCTACAAGAAGGAGCGCGACCAGATCAAGGACGAGATCGTCCAGGCCCTCCTGCCCCGCGCCTTCATCCGCCGCGGCACCACCTTCGCCGCCATCGCCCCGGCCCAGGGGCTGATCCTGGTGGACGCCTCCAGCCCGAAGCGCGCCGAGGACCTGTTGTCGACACTGCGCGAAGGCATCGGCTCGCTGCCGGTCCGGCCGCTGTCGGTGAAGATCGCGCCCACCGCCACCCTCACCGAGTGGCTGAAGACCCAGCAGGCCGCCGCCGACTTCCATGTGCTGGACGAGTGCGAGCTGCGCGACACGCACGAGGACGGCGGCGTGGTGCGCTGCAAGCGCCAGGACCTGGCTAGCGACGAGATCCAGTTGCACCTCAGCGCCGGCAAGCTGGTGACCCAGTTGTCCCTGGCCTGGCAGGACAAGCTGTCCTTCGTGCTGGACGACAAGCTGGTGATCAAGCGCCTGCGCTTCGAGGACCTGCTGCAGGAGCAGGCCGAACAGGACGGCGGCGAGGATGCCCTGGGCCAGCAGGACGCCAGCTTCACCCTGATGATGCTGACCTTCGTGGAATTCCTGCCGGCGCTGTTCGAGGCGCTCGGCGGCGAGGAGATTCCCCAAGGCCTCTGACGAGGCCCTGGCTTCCGGGAAGCCAGACTGCGCGGCGATGCCGACGGTGATGGGAAGGGCGGCGGGGACGACCCCGCCGTGAAGACCTGTCCGGGGACGACCCCACTACCCTGCCCTAGGAGTCGAGAATGTCCTGGATCGTATTGTTCTTCGCCGGCCTGTTCGAGGTCGGCTGGGCCGTCGGGCTGAAATACACCGACGGCTTCAGCCGGCCGCTGCCCACCGTCCTCACCGTCGCCGCCATGGCGGCGAGCCTCGGCCTGTTGGGCCTCGCCATGCGCCACCTGCCCCTGGGCACCGCCTATGCCGTGTGGACCGGCATCGGCGCGGTGGGCACGGTGATCGCCGGAATCGTCCTGTTCGGCGAATCCATGGCCTGGATGCGGATCGTCAGCGTGGCGCTGATCGTCTGCGGCCTGCTGGGCCTCAAGCTCAGCCACTGACCGCAGGACACGGAAAAACCCGCCTCCCGGCGGGTTTTTTCGTGCACGGCCCGATCAGCGTCGGTCGCCCCGCAGGGCCGCTACCTGGGCCTGGAGCGCCTGGCGGCTGGCCCGCTCGGGCGCCATGGGCGAGCCGGCCACCAGGGTGATGCGCGACCAGAAGCGCCGGAAGAAACCCTTCTGCGGGTCGCGGCTGAAGAAGCTGCCCCACAGGCCCTGCAGGGCCATGGGAATCACCGGTACCGGAGTTTCCTGGAGAATCCGCTCGACCCCGGTGCGGAATTCGTTCAGCTCGCCGTCGGCGGTCAGCTTGCCCTCGGGGAAGATGCACACCACCTCGCCGTTGCGCAGGTAGTCGGCGATCCGCTTGAAGGCCTGGTCGTAGATCAGCAGGTCCTCGTGGCGGGCGGCGATGGGCACGGTGCCGGCGGTGCGGAAGATGAAGTTCAGCACCGGCAGGTCGTAGATCTTGTAGTACATGACGAAACGTACCGGCCGCCGCACCGCGCCGCCGATGAGCAGCGCGTCGACGAAGGACACATGGTTGCACACCAGCACCGCCGGGCCTTCATCGGGGATGACGTCCAGACCGCGATGCTCCACCCGGTACAGGGAGTGACCCAGCAGCCAGATCAGGAAGCGCATGCCGAACTCGGGCACGATCTTGAAGATGTAGGCGTTCACCGCGACGTTCATCAGCGACGCCACCAGGAACAGTTGCGGGATCGACAGCCCCGCCACGCTCAGGAAGAGGATCGACGCCAGCGCCGACACCACCATGAACAGGGCGTTGAGGATATTGTTGGCGGCGATCACCCGGGCCCGCTCGTGTTCGGCGGTGCGGGACTGGATCAGCGCGTAGAGCGGCACGATATAGAACCCGCCGAACAGGCCGATGCCGAGGATATCGGCGAGGATCATCCAAGCCCGGGGCTCGCGCAGCACCGCCAGCCAGTCGTGGACGTCGGCCGCCGGCGGGAAGTCGCCGGAATGCCACCAGAGCAGGATGCCGAACACCGTCAGGCCGATGGAGCCGAACGGCACCAGGCCGATCTCCACCTTGCCGCCGGACAGCCGCTCGCAGAGCATCGAACCCAGGGCGATGCCCACCGAGAACACCGTCAGGATCAGCGTCACCACGCTCTCGTCGCCGTCCAGCACGCCCTTGGCGTAGGCCGGGATCTGGGTCAGGTAGATCGCGCCGAGGAACCAGAACCAGGAGTTGCCCACCAGGGAGCGGGACACCGATGGGCGCTGGCCCAGGCCGAGGCGCAGGATCGCCCAGGACTGGCGGAAGATGTTCCAGTCCAGGCGCAGCCCCGGCATCGCCGCCGCCGCCGGCGGGATCGCCCGGCTGCACAGGTAGCCGGAGGCGGCCACCAGCACGATGGCGCCGGACACCAGGGGCGCGTAGGCGTCGCGACTCATCATCACCCCGGCGCCGATGGTTCCCGCGAGGATCGCCAGGAAAGTGCCCATTTCCACCAGGGCGTTGCCTCCCACCAGCTCCTCCGGGCGTAGCGCCTGGGGCAGGATCGAGTATTTCACCGGGCCGAACAGCGCCGAGTGGGTCCCCATGGCGAACAGCGCCAGGTACAGCAGCGGCAGGTGCCCGCCGATGAAACCGACGGCGCCCACCAGCATGATGCCCACCTCGGCCAGCTTGACGGCGCGGATCAGCGAATGCTTGGCGAACTTCTCGCCGAACTGCCCGCCCAGGGCGGAGAACAGGAAGAAGGGCAGGATGAACAGCAGCGCGCAGACGTTGACCAGCGCGCTGCGATCCGTGTCGGGAGCCAGCGCCAGCTTGTAGAGAATGGCGAGGATCAGCGACTGCTTGAAGATGTTGTCATTGAAGGCGCCGAACAACTGGGTGACGAAGAACGGCAGGAAACGCTTCTTGCCCAACAGGGCGAACTGCGAATGCGTACTCATGATGTCCGTAAGACCTGGAGTGGATGGAGGCTGGGAACGACCGTCCCGCATTGGACTGCACAATGGCCCCGGCGCGCCACACTTTTGCCGGGCCACCGCTCGGATCAGAGCGGCCCTGGCCGCGCGCCCGCGCGGCAGAAGCAGCACGCAGCACGCAGCACGCAGCACGCAGCACGCAGCACGCAGCACGCAGCACGCGACGATGGCCGCCCGCGGCCGCCGGGTCAAGGCGGCGAAGAGCGCGGTCGCCGCCTTGACCCGGCCATCAGGTGAGCGTTGTCCCAGGCCAGCGCCGGTGGCGGTCGTCCGGCAACCGCATGCCGGGCACCACGAGGGCCGTGAACACCGCGTCGGTACATCGCGCAGGTCCCGCCACGTCAGGGAGGCGCAGCGCCGGCCTGGCGAACAGGCTGTAGCGAATGGCGGAAATGGTCGCCGCCATGCCGGGACGGAGATCGGCGTGTCCATCGGCGTCCCGGCGGCTCCCCGACGACGATCTCCGCCCGCGCCGCCATCAACCCCGGCTCGCAAGGCGTCCCGCGCCGCCGCCACCGGGCCGGCCGCGCGGCAGGGCATGGCGGATGAATTGGCCGCCCGGCATCGACCAGCAGGAACATGGCCATCGCCGCCATGGCGACAGTCTCGACGCGCCGGCCAGGGCGCCAAAGAGAAGGCTCAGGGGGCGGGTCGCCCGAGGGTCATCGGCACGGGCAGCGCGAGCCATTCGTGGGACGGGACAGGACGACTCCCGGGAGCCCCGCCTGGCCGGGCGAGAAGCGGTTGGCTTCGGCGAGCGGGCACGCCCGGCAGGCTCGCACGCCGAGCGGGCGCGCACCGGGTCGCGACCCACGCCGCTCAGGCGGGACAAGCGGCGATCAGCACCGGGCAGGGGCTACGGTCCAGTACCTCGGCGCTGACGGACGGATCCAGCAGCCGGCCGACGCGGGACAGGTGGCGGTGGCCCATGACGATCAGCTCACAGCCGATGCGCCGGGCCTCGGCGAGGATGACCGAGGCCGGATCGCCGGCCAGCAGGGTACCCTCCGCGTCGACCCCCCGTTCCCGCAAGTGCGCCAGGGCCAGGCTCAGGGCGCGTCGCGCGTGCAATCCCTCTTCGCTGGCCGCCGGGTATTCGCGCCGCTGCGCGGTATCTCCGGGCGACAGGGCATAGGCGACATCCACCGCCATCAATACCCGCAGGACATGGCGGTCGGGTTGGGCGTAGCGTAGGGCGGTATCGAGGAGTGCCCGGTTCCGGGGCGCGCCATCGAGGGCAATCAGGATCGCTCGGTGCATGGGGAAGGTCCGGTCGGAAAAGACAGGCCATGGTTGGCGAACGAGCCGCCCCTGGAAAAGCCGTTTCGCGGCAATGACTCATTGCATGCCGCGCATGGGTCGCGCCGGGCCTCGACGAGGCGCCGGTCAGTCCCTACCATCCTTCCGCTCCACTCCTTGCACGAACGGACCAGCCATGCGTCTCCCGGATCTGAACCTGCTGGTGGCCCTGGACGCGTTGCTGGACGAAGGCAGCGTGGTGGGCGCCGCCCGCCGCATGAACCTCAGCGCGGCGGCCATGAGCCGGACCCTGACCCGCATCCGCGAGGCGGTGGGCGACCCGATCCTGGTGCGTGCCGGTCGTGGCCTGGTGCCGACGCCCCGGGCCCTGGCGCTGCGCGACCCGGTACGCCGGGTCGTCGAGCAGGCCGGACAGGTCTTCAATTGCCAGGACGAGGTGGACCTGAAGTCCCTGGAACGCTCCTTCAACCTGCGGGCCAACGACGTGTTCATCGCGCCCTTCGGCGCCCCGTTGCTCAACGTCCTGCGCCAGGAAGCGCCGCGCACGGTACTGCGCTTCGTTCCCGAGGGCGAAGGTGGCGACGACGACGAGGCGCTGCGGGAGGGCCGCCTGGACCTGTACATCAGCGCGACCCGCGAGCTGGGCCCGGAGATCAAGCTCCAGAGCCTGTTCGCCACCACCATCGTCGGCCTGGCACGGGCCGGCCATCCGTTGTTCGACGAAGCGATCACGCCTCGGCGCTTCGCCGCCTACGAGGCCATCAGCGTATCCCGTCGCGGCCGGGCCCATGGCCCCATCGATCAGGCCCTGGCGGAGCTGGGCCTGCGCCGGCGAGTGGCGCTGATCACCCCCAATTTCCATTCGGCGATGTTTTCCTTGGCGGAATCCGACCTGCTGCTGTCCCTGCCCGAGCACTTGCTGGTGAGCGTGGCGCGGCTGGGCCTGCCCCTGCGCTCGTTCCGCCTTCCGGTAACCCTGGAACCGGTGACCATCATGCAGGCTTGGCACCCGCGTTTCGACAACGACCCCGCGCACCGCTGGCTGCGCCAGACCCTCAAGACTTTCTGTGATCGCCACACTCTGTGAGCCCGACAAAACCATTGCGTCTGGCGCAGCATAGCCTTTCCAACAAGTAACTTTTCGTCAGCAATGGCGGCGCCTAAGGTGGCCGGGACTTTCACAGGAGTCCCGTGATGAATCCCCCGAGTCCATTCCGCTCCGGCGTCCGTGCCCTATCGGCCGGGAGCGAGACATGACCCTCGCCGCGCCAGCCGCCAAGCCCGTCGCGCCAGCCGCCCCGCAACCGTTCGGCCCACGCATCGTCGTCGGCTTGCTGGGGGTGCTGCTGGCGGTGCTCTGCGCGGGGCTCAACGAAATGGTCACCAAGATGGCCATGGCCGACATCCGCGGCGCGCTGCACATCGGCGCCGACGAAGGGAGCTGGCTGGTGGCGTCGTATGCGGCCACTTCGGTCTCGGCCATGGCCTTCGCGCCCTGGTGCGCGGCCACCTTCTCCCTGCGCCGCTTCACCCTCTGCGCCATCGGTGCCTTCGCCCTGCTGGGGCTGCTCTGCCCCCTGGCACCGAACCTGGCGACCCTGATGGCGCTGCGTGCCTTGCAAGGCTTCGCCGGCGGCGCGCTGCCGCCCATGCTGATGAGCGTGGCCCTGCGCTTCCTGCCGCCCGGCATCAAGCTCTATGGCCTGGCCGGCTATGCCCTGACCGCCACCTTCGGCCCCAGCCTGGGTGTACCCCTAGCCGGGTTGTGGACAGAATACGTGGGCTGGCGGTGGGCGTTCTGGCAGATCATCGCGCCGTCGCTGCTGGCCATGGCCTGCGTGGGCTGGGGCCTGCCCCAGGACCCGCTGCGCCTGGAGCGCTTCCGCCAACTGGACTGGCGCGGCCTGCTGCTGGGCCTGCCGGCCCTTTGCGGCATCGTCATCGGGCTGTCCCAGGGCGAGCGACTGGATTGGTTCGCCTCGCCGGTGATCGCCCTTAGCCTCGGCGGCGGGCTGGTGCTGCTGGCGCTGTTCCTGATCAACGAGTGGTCGCATCCGCTGCCGTTCTTCAAACTGCAGATGCTCGCCAACCGCAACCTGACCCACGCCCTGGTGACCCTGGGCGGCGTGCTGGTGGTGCTGTCGGGGGTCATCATCATCCCCAGCGGCTTCCTCGCCCAGGTCCAGGGCTACCGCCCGGCGCAGACCGGCCCGGTGATGCTGCTGGTGGCGATCCCGCAGTTGCTCGCCCTGCCCCTCACCGCGGCGCTGTGCAACCTGCGCGCGGTGGACTGCCGCTGGGTGCTAGCCACTGGCCTGGGGCTGCTGGCCGCCACCTGTCTCGGCGCCAGCCAACTCACCGGCGACTGGAGCCGCGACAACTTCTACCTGCTGCAACTGCTCCAGGTGTTCGGCCAGCCCATGGCGGTGATCCCGCTGCTGATGCTCGCCACCGGCGGCATGACGCCCCAGGACGGCCCCTTCGCCTCGGCCTGGTTCAACACCGTCAAGGGCCTGGCCTCGGTGGTGGCCGGGGCGCTGATCGAGGCGCTGACCCTGCATCGCCTGCATCTGCATTCCACGGTGCTGGTGGACAACCTGGGCAATGCCCCGCTGCTGGACGACAGCCTGCCGGACCTGGCCGCGCGCCTGCACCAGCAGGCGGTGGTGCTGACCAGCGCCGACCTCTACCTGTGCATGGCCGGGGTGGCCCTGGCCATGACCCTGCTCATTCCCTTCGTGCCCACCCGCATCTACCCGCCCCGCGCGGTGGCCTGATCCCCCGAACCCGTGAGATCTCCTATGAACAAGACTCGAACGCTTTCCCTGGCCGCCACCGCCGTGGTGGCGGCCGCCGCCCTGTACGCCGCCGTCGCCTGGCTGGGCGACGGCAGTGCCCAGTCCACCGACGACGCCTATGTATCGGCCGACTACACCGTGGTGGCGCCGAAGGTCTCCGGCTTCATCACCCGCGTGCTGGTGGAGGACAACCAGCCGGTCGAGGCCGGCCAGGTGCTGGCCCAGATCGATGACCGCGACTACCAGGCCGCCCTGGCCGCCGCCACGGCCAGGACCCAGGTGGCCGACGCGCGCCTGCGGGACGCCCAAGCCACCTTGGAGCGGCAGGCGGCGCTGATCGAGCAGGCCCAGGCGGCGGTCGCGGCCGACCAGGCCGAGCAGGCATTCGCCGAACACGAGTTGAGCCGCCACGAGCGCCTGGCCCGGGAAGGCGCCGGCACCGTGCAGAACGCCCAGCAGGCCCGCAGCCGGATCGACAAGGCCCGCGCCAGCCTGGCCCGTTCCCGGGCCTCGCTGCTGGCCACGCGCAAGCAGGTGGACATCCTCCAGGCCCAGGTCGCCAGCGCCGAGGGCGAGCGCCGGCATGCCCAGGCGGTACTGGACCAGGCGCGGCTGGACCTCGGCTACACCCGGGTCACCGCCCCCATCGCCGGCACCGTCGGCCAGCGCGCGCTACGGGTCGGCGCCTATGTCACCCCCGGAACCCGCCTGCTGGCGGTGGTGCCCCTGGAGCGGGCCTACGTGGTGGGCAACTTCCGCGAGACCCAGCTCACCGACGTGCTCCCCGGCCAACCGGTGGAGATCGACGTCGACACATTCTCCGGCCAGGTCCTGCGGGGCCACGTCGACAGCCTGGCCCCGGCCACCGGGGTGACCTTCGCCGCGGTGAAGCCGGACAACGCCACCGGCAACTTCACCAAGGTGGTGCAGCGCATCCCGGTGAAGATCGTGCTCGACCCTGGCCAGCCGCTGCTGGAGCGCCTGCGGGTGGGCATGTCGGTGGTGGCCACCATCGACACCCGCGCCCCGCGCAACGCAGCGCTCGAAGACCAGGGCCAGGAGATCGGCGCGCGATGAGCCTGCTTCCCCACCCCCTGGCCCTGGCCCTGGCCACGCTGCTGGCCGGCTGCACCCTCGGCCCCGACTTCCACGCGCCGGATGCCCAGGCGCCGGCCGCCTGGCCCGCCCTGCAAGGGCCGGCCACCCCCAGCCGACCCCGTGCCGAGCCACTGGACGTGAGCTGGTGGCAGCGCTTCGACGACCCGCTGCTGACCCAGCTGATCCAGCGGGCGGTGGACGACAACCTGGACCTGCGCCTGGCGGCCAGCCGCGTGCTGCAGGCCCGCGCCGCTCGCGGCACCCTGGTGGCGGACCGCTACCCCAGCGTGGACGCCAGCGGCCGGCTCGATCGCGTCCGGGACAGCGCCCGGGGGCCGAACGCCCAGCCCGGCCAGGACACCCACAGCGTCTGGGACCTGGGCCTGGGGGCGAGTTGGGAACTGGACCTGTGGGGCCGGGTGCGGCGCCAGGTGGAAGCGGCCGATGCCAACGTCGAAGGGGCCGAGGACGACCTGCGCGGCGTGCTGGTCCTGCTACTGGGCGATGTGGCGCGCCACTACATCGGGCTGCGCCAGGCCCAGGCCACCCTGGCAGTGACCCGGGACACCCTCCACGTCGCCCGGCACAGCCTGCGCCTGGCCCGGCAACGCTTCGACGATGGCGTGGCGACCCGCCTCGACATGGCCCAGAGCACCGCCCAGGTGGCGGCCATCGAGGCGCGCCTGCCGCTGCTGGAGCAACGCGCGGGGGACGAACTGGAGGCCCTGGGCCTGCTGCTGGCCCAGCCGCCCCGCCGCCTGGCCGACGACCTGGCGGCGCCGGTGCCGGTGCCCGAGGGCCACGGCACCTTCGCCATGGGCCTGCCCTCGGAGCTGGCCCGGCGGCGCCCGGACATCCGCCAGGCCGAGGCCCGGCTGCACGCCGCCACCGCCGCCATCGGCGTGGCCAAGGCCGCGTTCTACCCCAGCATCCGCCTGACCGGCGACCTGGGCCTGCAATCGCTGCAGCTCGCCGACCTGGGCGACTGGAGCGCCCGGCGCTTCGCCCTCGGCCCGGTGCTGCGCCTGCCGCTGTTCGAGGGCGGTCGCCTGACCGGTACCCTGGCGCTGCGCGAGGCCCAGCAGCAGGAAGCCGCGCTGGACTACCGCAAGAAGGTGCTCGCCGCCTGGCACGAGATCGACGCGGCGCTGCGTCGCTACAACGCCAGCCAATCGCGGCGCGACCACCTCGCCGAGGCGGTGCGCCAGAGCCGAACCGCCCTGGATGCCGCCCAGCGCCAGTATGTGGAGGGCGCGGTGGACTTCCTCAACGTGCTCACCCTGCAGGGCATCCTGCTGAGCAACCAGGAACAGTGGGTGGCCAGCAACGCGGAAACCTCCGAGGCCCTGGTGACGCTCTATGGCGCCCTCGGCGGCGGCTGGCAGGCCTTCGACGGCGACGGCCAACGCACCGCCGCCCGCTGACGCGCGCCCGCCGGCGCCTCGCGGTCCTGCCCTGCCCCCTCCCATTCGAAAGGGCGATCCGGTTTTCGCCCGAGAGAGAGCTCGGGGACAGCGAAGCCGGCGCGCCGGGGTGGCGACGCGCTGGACAGGCGCTCCCGAGAGCGAGCCAGAAAGGATGAAAGAGTGGCCAGCGTCGTTTCCACGCCCCGCAACGGGAGGTGTTCAACGCGCTTTCGGCCCAAAGGTTCAGGCGCTTGGCCCGTTCGATCCGGCGCAATCGGCCGAATGAATCGGGCTGGCCGTGGCATCGCGGGTTGCGGGACTGACGCTCGGAGCCGGCGAAGGGGTGGACGCCGAGCGCCTGGAGCGGGACTTCATCGACGGCGTCGACCGGAATTGCCGGTCCGCGCCTGGCCACCACGGGGTGGAACGGGCGACGGCGCCGCCAGGCCGGGCCCGGCGGCGGCTCGTCAGCTGTTGAACTGCGCTTCGAGCCCCTGCTTCACCGCCGGCCACTCGCGGTCGGTGATGCTGTACAGCACGGTGTCGTCCAGGCGGCCGTCGGCCAGACGGCGGTGGTTGCGCAGCAGCCCCTCGCGCTGGGCGCCAAGCTTCTCGATGGCGCGCTGGGAGCGCTGGTTGCTGGCGGCGGTCTTCAGTTGCACCCGCACCAGGTTCCACTCCTCGAAGGCGTGGCGCAGCATCAGGTACTTGATCGAGCTGTTCAGGCCGCTGCCGTGCTCGCCCCGGCCGAGCCAGGTCCAGCCGATCTCGGCGGCCGGCAACGCGGTGATGAAGTCGGCGAAGCGGCTGGTGCCGACCAGCGCGTCGCCCAGGCGGATGGCGAACACCACCGCGCGTCCTTCGCGCTGCTCGGCGAGCGCCTGGCGGTACCAGTCGGGACGCAACGGGCCGCTCATGTAGATCAGCTCGTCGCGGTTTTCCTCGGCCAGGGCCGCAAGCTCCGGGATATCGGCATCGGTCAGCGGCTCCAGGCGCAGCGCGCCTCGCTGCAACGTGACCGGTTGGGGTGCGAACATCGGTGACTACCTCGAAAAGAAAGAAACCCTGCGGCGACAGAGTCGGGCGCCGGGGCGCCATGGCGGCCGCGATCGCCCGCGGCGCCAGGGTGCCACGCTAACAGCCCTTCCCGACGTGCTCAACCCTTGCCGCTCCCCGGAATCGCGCCGGCCTGACGGCGCGCGCCTTTGGTGAGAAACTGACGGGCCCGCGCCGGTCGCGGTGTTCCCCTTCGTCGCGGAGTTCCCATGGCGCTGTCCAGCGGCTCGATCATCACGGTCGCCCTCCTCTACATGACCTTCCTGTTCGCCATCGCCTTCTACGGCGACCGCCGCGGCCGCCCCCTGTCGCCGCGCCTGCGGGCCTGGGTCTACAGCCTGTCCCTGGCGGTCTATTGCACCAGTTGGACGTTCTTCGGCGCGGTGGGCCAGGCCGCCGGGCAGTTGTGGTCGTTCCTGCCGATCTACCTGGGGCCGATCCTGTTGATGCTGCTGGCGCCCTGGGTGCTGCAAAAGATGGTGATGATCAGCAAGCAGGAGAACATCACCTCCATCGCCGACTTCATCGCCGCCCGCTACGGCAAGTCCCAGCCCCTGGCGGTGGTGGTGGCGCTGATCTGCATGGTCGGCGTGCTGCCCTATATCGCCCTGCAACTCAAGGGCATCGTGCTGGGGGTGAACCTGCTGATCGGTTCCGGCGCCGACGCCACCGGTACTCGCGCCCAGGACACCGCGCTGATCGTGTCCCTGGTGCTGGCGTTGTTCACCATCGTCTTCGGCACCCGCAACCTGGATGTCACCGAGCACCACCGGGGGATGGTGCTGGCCATCGCCTTCGAGTCCCTGGTGAAGCTGGCGGCGTTCCTCGCCGTCGGGCTGTTTGTCACCTTCGACCTCTACGACGGCTTCGGCGACCTGCTGCGCCAAGCGCGCCAGGCGCCCCGACTCGCCGATTACTGGCGGGAGACCGTGCACTGGCCGGCGTTGCTGTTACAGACCGGGGTGGCGATGACCGCCGTCATGTGCCTGCCCCGGCAGTTCCACGTCACCGTGGTGGAAAACATCGAGCCCCGGGACCTGGCCCTGGCCCGCTGGGTGTTCCCGGCCTACCTCGCCCTGGCGGCGCTGTTCGTGGTGCCCATCGCCCTGGCCGGCCAGTTGCGCCTGCCCGCCGGGGTGATCCCGGACTCCTTCGTCATCAGCCTGCCCCTGGCCGAGGCGCATCCGGCCCTGGCCCTGCTGGCCTTCGTCGGCGGCGCCTCGGCCGCCACCGGCATGGTGATCGTTGCCAGCGTGGCGCTGTCGACCATGGTCTCCAACGACATGCTGCTGCCCTGGCTGCTGCGCCGGCGGCGCAGCGACGAGGCCCAGCCCTACGAGGCCTTCCGCCACTGGCTGCTCACCGTGCGCCGGGTCAGCATCGCGCTGATCCTGTTGCTCGCCTACGTCAGCTATCGCCTGCTGGGCTCCACCGCCAGCCTCGCCACCATCGGCCAGATCGCCTTCGCCGCCATCGCCCAGTTGGGCCCGGCAATGATCGGCGCGCTGTACTGGAAGCAGGCCAACCGGCGCGGCGTGTTCGCCGGGCTGGCGGCGGGCTCGGTCCTCTGGGCCTACACCCTGGTGCTGCCCGTGGTGGCGCGCAGCCTGGGCATGTCCCTGGAGCGCTTTCCCGGCCTGGCCTGGCTGGACGGCAACCCCTTCGGCCTGGCCATCGAGCCCCTGACCCAGGGTGTGCTGCTGTCGCTGATCGGCAACTTCGCGCTGTTCGGCCTGGTGTCGGTGTTTTCCCGCACCCGGGTCTCGGAACACTGGCAGGCCAGCCGCTTCATCGGCCAGGAAATCGTTCCGCGCGCCGGGTCGCGCTCGATGCTGGCGGTGCAACTGGAAGACCTGCTCAGGCTGGCGGCGCGCTTCGTCGGCGAGGAGCGGGCGCGCCACAGTTTCGCCCGCTTCGCCCTGCGCCAGGGCAAGGACTTCAACGCGCTGCAGAACGCCAATGCCGACTGGATCAGCCATACCGAGCGGCTGCTGGCCGGCGTGCTCGGGGCATCCTCGGCGCGGGCGGTGGTGAAGGCCGCCATCGAGGGCCGGGAGATGCAGGTGGAGGACGTGGTGCGCATCGCCGACGAAGCCTCCGAGGTGCTGCAATTCAACCGCGCCCTGTTGCAGGGGGCCATCGAGAACATCACCCAAGGCATCAGCGTGGTGGACCAGTCCTTGCGCCTGGTGGCCTGGAACCGCCGCTACATCGAGCTGTTCGGCTACCCCGAGGGGCTGATCCAAGTGGGCCGGCCGATCGCCGATATCATCCGCTACAACGCCGAGCGGGGCCTCTGCGGGCCGGGCGACCCGGACCAGCATGTGGCCCGGCGGCTGTACTGGATGCGCCAGGGCACGCCCCATACCTCCGAGCGGCTGTTCCCCAACGGCCGCACCATCGAGCTGATCGGCAACCCGATGCCGGGCGGCGGCTTCGTCATGAGTTTCACCGACATCACCGCGTTCCGCGAGGCGGAACAGGCCCTCAAGGACGCCAACGAAGGGTTGGAGCGGCGGGTCGCCGAACGTACCCACGAGTTGTCGCAACTGAACCAGGCCCTGATCGAGGCGAAGGGCCACGCCGAGGCGGCCAACCAGTCGAAAACCCGCTTCCTCGCCGCAGTCAGCCACGATCTCATGCAGCCGCTCAACGCCGCCCGACTGTTCTCCGCCGCCCTCGCCCACCAGCAGGACGCCTTGCCGGCGGACTCCCGGGAGCTGGTCGGTCACCTGGACAGCTCGCTACGCTCGGCCGAGGACCTGATCGCCGACCTGCTCGACATCTCGCGCCTGGAAAACGGCCGCATCGCCCCCGAACGCAGCGTGTTTCCCCTGGCGACCCTGTTCGACGCCCTGGGCGCGGAATTCCGCGTGCTGGCCCGGGAACAAGGCATGGCTTTCCGCTTGCGCGGCAGCCGCCTGAGCGTGGAGAGCGATCCCAAGCTGCTGCGGCGGGTCCTGCAGAACTTCCTCACCAATGCCTTCCGCTACGCCCAGGGCGACGTGCTGTTGGGGGTCCGCCGCGACGGCGAGGAACTGCGCCTTGAGGTGTGGGATCGTGGCCCCGGCATCCCCGAGGACAAGCGCAAGGTGATCTTCGAGGAGTTCAAACGCCTGGACAGCCACCAGACCCGGGCGGAAAAAGGCCTCGGTCTCGGCCTGGCCATCGCCGACGGCCTGTGCCGGGTACTCGGCCATCGCCTGGAAGTACGCTCCTGGCCGGGCAAGGGCAGCGTGTTCAGCGTCAGCGTGCCCCGCGCGCACCGCCCGGCGCCGCGACCGGCTGCGAAGACCGGCGCCGCCGAGCCCCTGGGAGGCGCCCTGGTGCTCTGCGTGGACAACGAGGACAGCATTCTCGCCGGCATGCGCAGCCTGCTGAGCCGCTGGGGCTGCCGGGTGCTCACCGCCCGCGACCGCGAGGGCTGCGAGCGGCTGCTGGAGGCCGGCGAGACGCCGCGCCTGGCCTTGGTGGACTACCACCTGGACGGCGGCGAGACCGGAACCGAACTGATGGCCTGGTTGCGCGCGCGCCTGGGCGAGCCGCTGGCGGGGGTGGTGATCAGCGCCGACGGGCGCGCCGAGCTGCTGGCCGAGGTGCATGCCGCCGGCCTCGACTACCTGCCCAAGCCGGTGAAGCCCGCCGCCCTGCGCGCGCTGCTCAGCCGCCACCTGCCACTGCGTTGAGGGTCAGTCGTCCGGGTCTAGGGACGGGCCGCTTTCGGCGGCGCGCTCCAGCAGGTCGGCGGGCAGGCTCTTGCCGGTGCGGGCGCCGAGCTGGCGGAGCTGCTCGGCGCGGCTGATCAGGTTGCCGCGCCCCTCGCAGAGCTTGTTGCGCGCGCCGGCGTAGGCCTTGTCCAACTGCCGCAGGCGGCTGCCGATTTCTTCCAGGTCCTGCACGAACAGGGCGAACTTGTCGTACAGCCAGCCGGCCCGCTCGGCGATTTCCCGGGCGTTCTGGCTTTGCCGTTCCTGGCGCCAGAGGCTGTCGATCACCCGCAGGGTCGCCAGCAGGGTGGTCGGGCTGACGATCGCCACCCGTCGCTCGAAGGCTTCCTGGAACAGGGTCTGGTCGGCTTGCAGGGCGCAGGCGAAGGCGGCCTCGATGGGCACGAACAACAGCACGAAATCCAGGCTGTGCAGCCCCTCCAGCCGTTGGTAGTCCTTGCCGGACAAGCCCTTCAAATGGGCGCGCAGGGACAGCACGTGCTGCTTGAGGGCCTGCTGGCGCACGCCGTCGTCGTCGCTGGTGATGTATTGCTGGTAGGCGGTGAGGCTGACCTTGGCATCCACCACCACCTGCTTGTCGCCGGGCAGGAGGATCAGCACGTCCGGCTGGAAGCGCTCGCCATCGGCGCTGAGCAGGGTCACCTGGGTCTGGTATTCCCGGCCCTTCTCCAGGCCGGCGTGCTCCAGGACCCGCTCCAGCACCAGTTCGCCCCAGTTGCCCTGGGTCTTCTGGCCCTTCAGGGCGCGGGTCAGGTGGGTCGCCTCGTCCCCCAGGCGCTGGTTCAACTGTTGCAGGCGCTCCAGTTCCCGGGCCAGGGAGAAGCGCTCCCGGGCCTCCTGCTGGTAACTGTCCTCGACCCGCTTCTCGAAGGATTGGATGCGTTCCTTGAGGGGATCGAGCAATTGCCCCAGGCGCTGCTGGCTGGCCTCGGCGAAGCGCTGCTCGCGCTCGTCGAAGATGTTCCCGGCGAGTTCGGCGAATTGCGCCCGCAAGTCGTCCCGCGCCGCCTGCAGGTCGGCCAGGCGCTGCTGGTGAGACGCCTGCTGCTCGCGCAGCTCCGCCTCCAGGGCCGCCCGCTCGCGGTCCAGCCGGCGCAGCTCGGCCTCCTTGCGCTCGCGCTCGGTCAGCCAGGCCCGCTCCGCCTCCCGGGCGGTCTCGCGTTCCAATTCCAGCAATTCCGCCTCCCGTTGCAGCGCCGCCAGTTCGGCCAGGCGCTCGGCCAGCGCCTGGCGCGCCGCGCGGGCCTCGGCGCGCTCGGCGTCGAGCTGGGCGGCCAGCCCGTCCTGGCTCATCTGGGCCACGGCCAGGCGCTCTTCCAGCAGCGCCCGGTCCGGGGCCAGGCGGTCCAGGCGCCGCTGCAAACGCCAGAGCAGCAGGCACAGCGGAACGGCCGCCAGGCAGGCGCCGAGCAGAACGAATACGAAGGCGGACGAGGGGGAAGTCATGGGGCGCCGCTCCGGGAGAGGATGGCCGGCAGTATACGGGCCGCCGCCCTCAGCGCGGCCGGGCGCGCGCGTTCAGGCGCAATTGCGGGTTGAGCTGGTCGAGGGCCTGGCGGGCCTGGGAGTCGCCGGCCCGGGCGGCCTGGCGCAACCATTCCTGGCCGCGGCGGCGGGCGCAGAGGTCGGCCGCCTCGTGGCACAGCAACCGGCCGAGGCGGCTCTGGGCCTGGACCACGCCGCGCCGCGCCGGCAGGCGCAGCAGCCGCCCGGCGAGCCGCTTGCCGCCATCGGTGCGCCCCAGGGGCGATTCGTCGAGGAGCCAGAGGGCCACGCGGAGCGGCAAGGGCTGGGCGGAACGGGACGTGTCAGGCAGGAAACGGAACGGCATGGGCACGGCGCGATGATCAAAAGCCGCGCACTGTACAGGATTTCCCACGGGTTTCACCCCTTTCCCGAGCAGTGGCGGTCCCCTCACTCGCCGCAGGGGGGCTCGCCCGGCAGGCGCGGCGGGCGGTCGACCAGGGCCCGCGACAGCGCCTCGCCCGCTTCCCGCTGCGCCGCCGACAATTGCCCACCCAGGGTATCCCGCAGGGCGGTGGCCTCGGCGTCGCCGGTGCTGGCCGCCAGGTTCAGCCAGGCGAAAGCCTGGACCCGATCCCGGGGCAGGCCGTGCCCCACCACCTGCAAGGCCCCCAGCCGCGCCTGGGCGCCGCCGCTGCCCTGCTCCGCCGCCCGCAACCAGCACTGGGCGGCGCGGCGATAGGCACCGTCGTCGTAGTAACGCTGGGCCAGCCGCTCCGCCGCCGGCCGCGAACCCTGGCGCGCCGCCGCCCGCAGCCAGCGCTCGCCGGGCTGGCCGGGCAGCAGGTCGCCCAGGCGCAACTGGGCGTCCACTAGGCCGACGGTGGCCGCCTGCTCCAGTAGGTAGGCGGCCCGCTCGCGGTCGCCCCGACCCAGGGCGCGCAGGGCGTTGAGGTAGTCGTCGGTGGCCGCGGCGTGGCCCTCGGCCACCACCAGCAGTAGGGCCAGCGGGACGAACCTCACGCGTGCTCTTCCTGCTCGCCGAACAGCCCCTCGAACAGCATGCTGGACAGGTAACGCTCGCCGGAGTCGGGCAGGATCACCACCAGGGTCTTGCCCTGCATCTCCGGCTCCTCCGCCAGGCGCACGGCCGCCGCCATGGCGGCGCCGCTGGAGATGCCGCAGAGGATGCCTTCCTCGCGCATCAGGCGCAGCGCCATCGCCTTCGCCTCCTCGTCGCCGATCTGCTCGACCCGGTCCACCAGGGACAGGTCCAGGTTCTTCGGCACGAACCCGGCGCCGATGCCCTGGATCTTGTGGGGGCCGGGCTTGGGTTCCTCGCCGGCCAGGGCTTGGCTGATCACCGGCGAGCCCAGGGGCTCCACCGCCACCGAGAGGATCGCCTTGCCCTGGGTGCGCTTGATGTAGCGGGAAATACCGGAGAGGGTGCCGCCGGTACCCACCCCGGCCACCAGCACGTCGATGCCGCCGTCGGTGTCGTTCCAGATTTCCGGGCCGGTGGTCTTCTCGTGGATCGCCGGGTTGGCCGGGTTCTCGAACTGCTGCAGCAACAAGTGATCGTCGGGGTGCTCGGCGACGATCTCGCGGGCCTTGTCGATGGCGCCCTTCATGCCTTGGGCCGGCTCGGTGAGCACCAGCTCCGCGCCGAGCGCCTTGAGTACCTTGCGCCGCTCCAGGCTCATGGAAGCCGGCATGGTGAGCAGCAGGCGGTAGCCGCGCGCCGCGGCGACGAAGGCCAGGCCGATGCCGGTATTACCCGAGGTGGGCTCCACCAGGGTCATGCCGGGCCTGAGCTGACCGGAAGCCTCGGCGGCCCAGATCATGCTGGCGCCGATGCGGCACTTCACCGAATAGGCCGGGTTGCGCCCCTCGATCTTGGCGAGGAGCGTCACCCCCTTGGGCCCCAGGCGATTGATCATCACCAGCGGTGTGTTGCCGATGGCCTGTGCATTGTCTGCATAGATACGGCTCATGGAAGCGGTCCTTATTCCTGTGGGTGAAGGTCGTTGTCGCGGAGTTGGTCAGCCTATGCCGGGCGGCCGCCAGCGTCCAGCCGAACCCCGCCGGGCCCAGGCTGTCCACCGAACATGACGCCCCCTGGTCGAGACGCGCGACGGAACCTTGCGATGAAAAGACGCTACAGCGTGCCGCTGCTGACCCTGCTGAGCCTCGCCGCCCTGCTCCTGTTGCTCCACCTGTCCCTGCCCTGGCTGATCCGCGACTACCTGAACGGCAAGCTTGCCGACATGGGCGACTACCGGGGCCATGTCGAGGACATCGACCTCGCGTGGTGGCGAGGCGCCTACCGGATCAATGGGCTGAAGATCGTCAAGGACGACGGCAAGGTGCCGGTGCCCCTGCTGGATGCCCCGGTGATCGACCTGGCGGTGAGCTGGCACGCGCTGTGGCACGACCACGCGGTGGTCGCCGAGGTGGATTTCCACCGGCCGGAGCTGAATTTCGTCGATGGCGGCAACCGCGAGACCTCCCAGACCGGTACCGGCACCGACTGGCGCCAGCAACTGGAAAAACTGTTGCCGATCACCCTCAACGAGGTGCGGGTCGCGGACGGGCGCATCAGCTTCCACAACTTCCACTCCAAACCCCAGGTGCACCTGAACGCCAGCCGGGTCGAGGCCAGCCTGTACAACCTGACCAACGTGGCCGACGCCAAGGGCAAGCGGGTGGCCTATTTCGAGGGCAAGGCACGCCTGCTGGACCACGCGCCCCTGGAAGTCGAAGCCCACTTCGAGCCCCTGAGCAACTTCGAGGACTTCGATTTCCGCCTGCGCGCCACCGGCATCGAGCTCAAGCGCCTCAACGACTTCGCCACCACCTACGGCAAGTTCGACTTCAACGGCGGCCAGGGAGATGTGGTGATCGAGGCCACCGCCGACAAGGGCCGGCTGAGCGGCTACATCAAGCCACTGCTGCGGGATGTCGACGTTTTCGATTGGCAACAGGACGTGGAGAACCGGGACAAGGGACTCATCCGCTCGATCTGGGAAGCGCTGGTGGGCGGTGGCGAGACGGCGCTGAAGAACCAGCGCAAGGACCAGTTCGCCACCCGCATCGACCTCGGCGGCAGCGTCCACCAGCAGAACCTGAGCGGCCTGGAAGCCTTTTTCGGCATCCTCCGCAACGCCTTCGTCCAGGCCTTCAACACCCGTTTCGAGAACGCACCGAAGGAGTGAGCCTTCAGGCCCCGGGGTCGTGGAAGATCGCCTCGATGGGCAGGGCGAACAGCCGGGCGATGCGGAAGGCCAGGGGCAGGCTCGGGTCGTACTTGCCGGTCTCGATGGCGTTGACGCTCTGCCGCGACACCTCCAACAGGCGCGCCAGGTCGGCCTGGCTCCAGCCCCGCTCGGCGCGCAGTGCGCGCAACCGGTTGTCCATGGGGCCGGCCCTCAGCGGTAGCGATGCTTGACGTAGAACACGCTGGGCAGGAACAGGGCCCAGAACGCGGCGAAGGTCAGCAACAGCGGAAAACGCGGCAGCCCGGCGTACTGTTCGAGAAAGCCCCAGGCACTCAACGCCACGATCAGCAGGCCGCCGGCCAAAGCCGCCGCGCGGGCCAGCAGCATGCCCATGAACTCGTCGGGCTCCTTGCGCAGGTAACGCTCGAAGGCCAGCAGCATGCCCGCCAGGGGCAGCGCGGGCGAGGCGGCCAGAGGCAGGCGCAGCGCGAGAGGCAGGCGCTCCAAGGCCACGCCCCAACTGATCAGGGCCACCAGCAGGCCATAGGCGAGCATCAGCGAGACGCACGCGACAGGGTAGCGGCGACGCAGGGTCGAGGCGGCAAGGGTCATGGCGATCCTCCAGAGAAGTGTCAAGCAAACTTAACTTTTCCCGGCACCTGCTGTAAAGCGTGCTTGTCATCCAACGAAGCTTCGGAACCCCGCTTTTCGTGACCCGCCATTCAATGACTGAATGCCCCGTCTGCGTTCACAGTCGACCGGCCGGCAGGCTATAGTCCGGCTTTCCCTGACCCATCGGCGGCCCCAGGCGCCCCCGTTCGAGGACATTCCGATGAAGTTCGAAGGTACCCCATCCTACGTCGCCACCGACGACCTCAAGCTCGCGGTGAATGCCGCCATCACCCTGCAACGGCCGCTGCTGGTGAAGGGCGAACCCGGTACCGGCAAGACCATGCTGGCCGAACAACTCGCCGACGCCTTCGGCGCCCGGCTGATCACCTGGCACATCAAGTCCACCACCAAGGCCCACCAGGGGCTCTACGAATACGACGCGGTGAGCCGCCTGCGGGACTCCCAACTGGGCGTGGACAAGGTCCACGACGTGCGCAACTACATCAAGAAAGGCAAGCTGTGGGAGGCCTTCGAGGCGGACCAGCGGGTGATCCTGCTGATCGACGAGATCGACAAGGCGGACATCGAGTTTCCCAACGACCTGTTGCAGGAACTCGACAAGATGGAGTTCTACGTCTACGAGACCAACGAGACCATCAAGGCCAGGCAGCGGCCGATCATCATCATCACCTCGAACAACGAGAAGGAATTGCCGGACGCCTTCCTGCGCCGCTGCTTCTTCCATTACATCGCCTTCCCCGACCGCGAGACGCTGAAGCGGATCGTCGACGTGCACTACCCGGGCATCAAGCAATCCCTGGTCAGCGAGGCCCTCGACGTGTTCTTCGACGTGCGCAAGGTCCCGGGCCTGAAGAAGAAGCCCTCCACCTCGGAGCTGGTGGACTGGCTCAAGCTGCTGATGGCCGACGACATCGGTGAGGCGGTGCTGCGCGAACGCGACCCGACCAAGGCAATCCCGCCCCTGGCCGGCGCGCTGGTGAAGAACGAGCAGGACGTGCAGTTGCTCGAACGCCTGGCCTTCATGAGCCGACGCGCCAGCCGCTGAGCGAATTTCGCGACCGCGCGCGGGTCGACCAAGAGACTGGAACGAGCCCGCGCATGGGCGCGGGTCGCGACTCTGTACGGGAGAGACGAACATGCACACGGGTAGCTGCCTCTGCGGCGTGGTGCGGTACCGCATCGATGCACCGATCACCGAACTGACCCATTGCCACTGCGGGATGTGCCGCAAGGCCCACGGCGCGGCGTTCGCCACCTACGCGAGCGTGCCGCTGGAAGCCTTTCATTTCCTCAGCGGCAAGGACCAGCTCGGCGTCCATCATTCGTCCGAGCATGTGACCCGCACCTTCTGCAGCCACTGTGGCAGCAACCTGCAGTTCGTCGACAACCGCGAGCACAGCACGCTGGGCGTGGCCGCCGGCACCCTGGATTCGCCCCTGCCGCCCCCGCCGCAGTCCCATATTTTCGCCGGCTCCAAGGCCGACTGGTACGTCATCCGCGACGGCCTGCCCGAGCACGACGAAGACAACTGACCACCCCTAGCCACGTGCCGCGCGGCGGCACGTCCGAGGTTCCGACCCATGCTGCTTGGCCTGTTCAACGAAATGCGCGCGGCGAAGGTGCCGGTGTCCCTGCGCGAGCTGCTGGACCTGATCGACGCGCTCAAGCACAACGTCGTGTTCGCCGACATGGACGCGTTCTATTTCCTCGCCCGCACGGTGATGGTCAAGGACGAGCGGCATTTCGACAAATTCGACCGGGCCTTCTCCGCCTACTTCAACGGCCTGGAAAACCTCGATCGCCATATCGAGGCGCTGATTCCAGAGGAGTGGCTGCGCAAGGAGTTCGAGCGCCTGCTGACCGACGAGGAACGCGCCCAGATCCAGAGCCTGGGCGGCCTGGACAAGCTGATCGAGGAATTCAAGAAGCGCCTGGAGGAGCAGAAGGAGCGCCATGCCGGCGGCAACAAGTGGATCGGCACCGGCGGCACCAGCCCGTTCGGTTCCGGTGGCTTCAACCCCGAGGGCATCCGCATCGGCGACGCCGGCAAGCGGCAGAACAAGGCGGTCAAGGTCTGGGACCAGCGGGAGTACAAGAACCTCGACGACCAGGTGGAACTGGGCACCCGCAACATCAAGATCGCCCTGCGCCGCCTGCGCAAGTTCGCCCGGGACGGCGCCGCCGAGGAATTGGACATCGACGGCACCATCGACCATACCGCCCGGGACGCCGGCCTGCTCAACATCCAGATGCGCCCGGAGCGGCGCAACGCGGTGAAGCTGCTTTTGCTGCTGGACATCGGCGGGTCCATGGACGCCCATGTGAAGGTCTGCGAAGAACTGTTCTCCGCCTGCAAGACCGAGTTCAAGCACTTGGAGTACTTCTACTTCCACAACTTCATCTACGAGTCGGTGTGGAAGAACAACCTGCGGCGGACCTCGGAGCGCTTCTCCACCCACGATCTGCTGCACAAGTACGGCGCTGACTACAAGGTGGTCTTCGTCGGCGATGCCGCCATGGCGCCCTACGAGATCACCCAGGCCGGCGGCAGCGTCGAGCACTGGAACGAGGAAGCCGGCTACGTCTGGATGCAGCGTTTCATGGAGACTTACCGCAAGCTCATCTGGATCAACCCCTACCCCAAGCAGGCCTGGAACTACACTGCCTCCACCGGCCTGGTGCGGGACTTGGTGGAAGACCGCATGTACCCGCTGACCCTGAGCGGCCTGGAAGAAGGCATGCGCTTCCTGGCCAAGTGACGGCGGGTTCCGACGGGGACGACAGCACGCGGTCCAGCCCTGGCGCGGCGTCCATGACTTGGATGCCGCAGTGGCGGCGAGTTCGAAGCCCAGGAGAAGACTCGAACCCACACGGGGTTCTCTTGAAGTGAAGGGATCGTCACGCCGGGCGGCCCGGCTCAGGCCCGCCGCGCCGCCCGAGGCTCGCGACCGGCCAGCAGCCCGCCCACGCTCAGCAACGCATCCACCACCAAGGCCAGGAACAGCCCGCAACCCAGGGCCCAGGCGATGGCATCGGGGGTGAGCAGCACTTGGTAGCGATAGGCGGCGCGGGTCTCGTCCAGCAGGGCCGGGTCGGCGGCGGTCGCCAGGTGCCACGCGCGCCGGTACCAGGGGCCCTGCATGGCCCGCCATTCCCGCTCCAGCAACGCGTCCCGGGCCACCAGGGTGGCGACGCTGTCGGCGTCGCTGCGCATCACCGGGTCCTGGCTGGCACGGTAGTGGGCCACCAGCGCATCCAGGTCGCCGCCGAAGAAGCGCCGGGCGGTGTCGCGGAAGCCTTGGAGCCCCTGCTGGGCCTCGCTTCGATGGGCCTCGACGCGCTTGGCATAGTCCTCGACGAAGCCCGGCACCTGCACACCGAGCAACAGGCCCAGGGTGAACAGCATCAGCCGCAGGTAGCTCCTGAACATGCGCGTCTCCTTCGTCGGTTCGCCAGTGGCTAGACCCGCCCCTTGGCCAGGCATTCCCCGCGTCGCCACAGGGTCCAGTCCCCCGGCCCATGGCGTTGCCAGGTCTCGTTGGCGGTCAGGGGTTCGGTGGCGATCACCGTCACCACGTCGTCCGGTGTGGTCTCCGCCTGAAAATCCACGGTCAGGTCGGCGTCCTTCAGGTGGGCCGGGCCGAACGGCGCCCGCCGGGTGATCTGCGCCAGCTTGGTCGAGCAGAAGGTAAACAGCCAGTCGCCGTTGCTCAGCAGGCAGTTGAAGACGCCCTTGTCGCGGTATTCGCCGCAGGCGGCCACCAGCACCGGCAGCAGCACGTCCACCGGCACCGGCTCGGGGAAGGCCGAGCGGACCCGGTTGAGCAGGTCGCAAAAGGCCGCCTCGCTGTCGGTCTCGCCCACCGGCCGGTAGAAGCGCGGAGGCGGAGCGAAATCCGCCAGTTGGCCGTTGTGGGCGAAACACCAGTTGCGCCCCCACAGCTCGCGGACGAAGGGATGGGTATTGGCCAGGCCGACCCGACCGACGTTGGCGTGGCGAATGTGGCCGATCACCGTCTCGCTCTTGATCGGGTAGCGCCGCACCAGCTTGGCCACTTCCGAATCCACGCTCGCCAGGGGGTCCTGGAACAGCCGCAGGCCGCGACCCTCGTAGAAACCGATGCCCCAGCCGTCGCGGTGGGGCCCGGTGCCGCCGCCGCGCTGCATCAGCCCGGTGAAGCTGAAGACGATATCGGTGGGGACGTTGGCGCTCATGCCGAGCAATTCACACATGGTCACGCTCCGATGAGACGGTCGGCCTCGGCCCGGAGGCTCAGAGACGCGGCTCGATGCGCATCCGCCGGTCGCCGTTGCGGTCGATGCGGGTCTCCACGTCGGAGGCATTCTCCCGTTCGAGCCTGTCGCGCAGGAAGGGTTCCTCCTCGTCGACCGCCTCCTCCGCCGGCGGCTGGCGCTCGGCCCGGCGACGCGCGAGGCTGCGCTCGATGGGCCAACGCACCAGGGCGAAGACCAGGTAAAGGGCGAAGGCGATGGCGCCGTAGAGGGCCAGGTCGGGCACCGCTTTCCAGACGTTGGTGCCGACCTTGAAGGCGATGTCCAGGGCGGTGATCGCCACGGCCGGGGCATAGAGGTCCCGGGCGGCGTCGGTGACGGTGGGGGTCAGCAGCAGGACCGCGACCAGCAGGCGCAGCGGCTCGCGCACCCAGCGCCACATCCAGCCGGTCATGCGGAACACCACCAGCAGGCAGCCCAGGGCGGCGATGCCATAGATGGCCCAGGCCAGCAGATAGTCCTGTTCACTCATCGGTGCGCCTCGCGCCCGGCCGGGCGGCGACTGATCGAAGGATGCACGCTGTTCTCCTCGCACCGCGACGGCTGCGGTCGGCGGTGACCTCCACGGAAACCGGCCCCACCATGGCGGGGCCGGGAAAAGGGCGCTTATGATAACGGCTTTTCGCTGTCGCGGCGTCCCCGCCGTCGCCGCCTCCGCCGCTGGAGTTCCCCATGCCGAACGCCCCGATTGCCCGCCGCGCCCCCGGCGCCGACCCCTACCGCTGGCTCGAACAGCGCGACGATCCCGCCGTGCTGAGCCACCTGCGCGCCGAGAACGCCTACCTGGAGGCCTGCCTGGCCGACCGCGCGGACCTGCGCGAACGGCTGTTCCAGGAGATCAAGGGACGCATCCGCGAGACCGACCTGTCGCTGCCCTCGCCCTGGGGGCCTTACCTCTACTACCAACGCACCACCGCGGGCGACGACTACCCCCGCCACTACCGCTGCCCGCGCCCGGCCGACGGCTCGCTGGAGGTGGACCCGGCCCGCGAGGAACTGCTCCTCGACCCCAACGCCCTGGCCGAGGGCGGTTTTCTCAGCGTCGGCGACTTCAGCATCAGCCCCGACCAGCGCTGGCTGGCCTATAGCCTGGACCGCAACGGCGATGAGATCTACCGCCTGTACGTCAAGGACCTGGCCAACGGCGAGACGACCGCCCTGCCCTTCGAGCAGTGCGACGGCAGCCTGATCTGGGCCAACGACAACCGCACGCTGTTCTTCGTCGAGCTGGACGAGGCCCACCGCCCCTGGCGCCTGAATCGCCATCGGCTGGGGGAAACCGGCGCGCACTGCGTGTTCGAGGAAACGGACGCGCGGTTCTTCCTCGAGTGCTACCGTTCCAGCTCCGAGCGCCACCTGATCCTCGACCTGGCCAGCAAGACCACCCGCGAAGCCTGGGTGCTGGACGCCGGCCGGCCCGACGGCGAGTTCGTCTGTCTGGCCCCGCGTCAGGAAGGCCACGAGTATGAAGTGGACCATGGCCGCGTCGACGGAGAGTGGGCCTGGCTGATCCGCAGCAACCAGAGCGGCCTCAACTTCGCCCTCTACAGCGCCACCGGCGAGGCGCCGCCCCGCGAAGCCTGGCGCGAGCGCCTGGCCCATGATCCCCAGGTGATGATCGACGGCTTCAGCATGAATGCCGACGCCTATGTGCTGAGCTTGCGGGTGGACGGACTGCCGGTGCTGCAGGTCCACCCCCAGGACGCGCCGGCCTACCGCGTGCGCCTGCCCGATGCGTCCTACGCACTGTACGTATCCGACAGCCTGGAATTCGACAGCCCGTCGATCCGCCTGCGCTACGAGGCCCTCAACCGCCCCGCCCAGGTGCGCCAGCTGGACCTCGCCCAGGGCACCCAGCGGGTGCTCAAGCAGACCCCGGTGGAAGGCCCGTTCGCCCCCGACGACTACCTCAGCCTGCGCCTGTGGGCCAAGGCCGCCGACGGCACGGCCATCCCCATCAGCCTGGTGGGCCGCCGCGCGCTGTTCGAGGGCGACCGGCCGAAGGCGCCGGCGCCGCTGTACCTGTACGGCTACGGTGCCTACGGCGCCTGCATCGACCCGTGGTTCTCCCATGCCCGCCTGAGCCTGCTGGAGCGCGACTGCCTGTTCGCCATCGCCCACGTGCGCGGCGGCGGCGAACTGGGCGAAGCCTGGTACCGGGCCGGCAAGCTGGCCCACAAGCAGACCACCTTCGACGATTTCATCGCCTGCGCCGAGCACCTGATCGAGGCGGGCTTCACCCGGCCCGACCGCCTCGCCATCAGCGGCGGCAGCGCCGGCGGCCTGCTGATCGGCGCGGTGCTCAACCAGCGCCCCGAACTGTTCGCCGCGGCCATCGCCGACGTGCCGTTCGTGGACGTGCTCAACACCATGCGGAACCCCGACCTGCCGCTGACCGTGACCGAGTACGACGAGTGGGGCGACCCGGCCGACCCCGAGGTCCATGCCCGCCTCCGCGCCTACGCGCCCTACGAGAACGTCAAGGCCCAGGCGTACCCGGCGATCCTCGCCATCGCCGGCTACCACGACAGCCGGGTGCAGTACTGGGAAGCGGCGAAGTGGGTGGCGCGCCTGCGGGCCACCGGCACCGGCGACCGGCCGGTGCTGCTCAAGGTGGACTTCGACGCCGGCCATGGCGGCATGAGCGGCCGCTACCAGGCGCTGCGCGACGCCGCCCTGGAGTTCGCCTTCCTGCTGGGCAGCGCCTTCGAGGCGGCGAACCGCGATCAGCCGTCGACCGCCACCCCGTAGCCGCGCAGGGCGTCGAGGAACGCCGGCTCGTCCAGCACCCGCACGCCCAGCTCCTCGGCCTTGGCCAGCTTGGAGCCGGCGCCGGGGCCGGCCACCACGCAGGTGGTGCGCGCCGACACCGAGCCGGCCACCTTGGCGCCCAGGGCTTCCAGCTTGTCCTTGGCCACGTCGCGGCTCATGGCTTCCAGGGTGCCGGTGAGCACCCAGGTCTGGCCGGCCAGGGGCAGCCCGTCCAGCGCCTTTTTCTCGCTCGCCCAGTGCATGCCGAAGTCCCGCAATTGCGCCTCGATGGCCAAGGCGCGCTCGGCGTTGCGCGGCGCCGCGAACCAGTCGCGGATCGACTGCCGCGCCCGCTCGTTGAGGCCCTTGGTGGCGGACAGGTCCAGCCAGTCGCCGGCCAGGGCGATCACCTCGGCGATACCGGCCGCGCCCTGGGCGCGGCTGGCGGCCTTCTCGGCCAGTTTCCTGGCCCCGGTGGCGGCGACGAAGGGAATGTTCAGCTTATCGATGAGGTCGGCCAGGCTAGCGCAGGCGGCGAACTCGGCATGGAGTTCGCCCTCCTCCTGCAATTCGATGCCATTGGCCAGCAATTGCTCGATGGCCTCGCGGTTGTGCTCGGCCTCGAAGAAGTTGTGGATCTCATAGGCCACCTCGGCGCCGACATCCGGCAGGTAGGTGAGCACTTCCGGCAGGGCGCGGGCGATGCGCGCCAGGCGGCCGAGGGTGCGCGCCAGCAGCTTGGCGGTCTCCTCGCCCACATCGGGGATGCCCAGGGCGAAGATGAAACGCGCCAGGGTCGGCCGCTTGCTCGCCACGATGGAGGCCAGCAGGTTGTTGCTGGATACCTCGGCGAAGCCCTCCAGGGCGAACACCTGGTCGTAGGTCAGGGTGTAGAGGTCGGCCGGGGTCTTCACTAGGCCCTTGTCCACCAGTTGCTCGACGATCTTGTCGCCCAGCCCATCGATGTCCATGGCGCGGCGCGAGACGAAGTGCAGGATCGCCTGCTTGAGCTGGGCCTGGCAGGCCAGGCGGCCGACGCAGCGGTACACCGCGCCGGCGCTGAACGACTCGCGGCCCTTGCTGCGCTTGACCAATTGAGTGCGCTCCACCTCGGAGCCGCACACCGGGCAGCGGGTCGGCACCTGGACCGGCCGGGCGTCGGCGGGGCGGCGCTCGGTCACCACCTGCATGACCTGGGGAATCACGTCGCCGGCCCGGCGGACGATGACCGTGTCGCCGATCATCACCCCCAGCCGCGCCACCTCGTCCATGTTGTGCAGGCTGGCGTTGGAGACCGTGACCCCCGCCACCTGCACCGGCCGGAGCCGCGCCACCGGGGTCACCGCGCCGGTGCGCCCGACCTGGAACTCGACGTCCAGCAGCTCGGTGAGCTCCTCGCTGGCCGGGAACTTGTGGGCCAGGGCCCAGCGCGGCTCACGGGCGCGAAAGCCCAGCTCGCGCTGCTGGCCGAGGTCGTTGACCTTGAACACCACACCGTCGATCTCGTAGGCGAGGGAGGCGCGGCGCTCGCCGACGTCCCGGTAGTAGGCCAGGCACCCCTCGACCCCGCGCACGGTCTTCAGCTCGCGGCTGATGGGCAGCCCCCAGTCCTTGAGCCGCGCCAGGCTGGCGGTGTGGGTAGCGGCCAGGGGCGCGGGCACCCGGCCGAGGCCATAGCAGCAGAACTCCAGGGGCCGGCCGGCGGTGATCTTCGGGTCCAGTTGGCGCAGGCTGCCGGCGGCGGCGTTGCGCGGGTTGGCGAAGGTCTTGCCGCCGCTCTCGGCCTGGGCGGCGTTGAGCCGCTCGAAGCCGGCCTTGGACATGTATACCTCGCCGCGCACCTCCAGCACCTCGGGCCAGCCCTCGCCGCGCAGCTTCAACGGCACGTTGCGGATGGTGCGCACGTTGGCGGTGATGTCCTCGCCGGTGCTGCCGTCGCCGCGGGTGGCGCCCCGCACCAGTATGCCGCCCTCGTAGAGCAGGCTCACCGCCAGGCCATCCAGCTTCGGCTCGCAGCTGTATTCCGCCTCGCCGCCGGCGGGCAGGTCCAGGCTCTCGCGCACGCGGCGGTCGAACTCCCGCAGGTCGTCTTCCTCGAAGGCGTTGCCCAGGCTGAGCATGGGGATTTCATGGCGCACCACGCCGAAGGCGCTGGAGGCCGCGCCGCCGACCCGCTGGGTCGGCGAGTCGGGCGTCACCAGCTCCGGATGCTCCGCCTCCAACGCTCGCAGGCTGCGGAACAGCCGGTCGTACTCGGCGTCCGGGATGCTGGGTTCGTCCAGCACGTAGTAGCGATAGTTGTGGGCATCGAGTTCGCTACGCAGTTGAGCGATGCGTTCGGCGGCGGTCTGGGCGTCGGTCATGGCGGTATCTCGAAAACGCAAAGAGCAGCGCGAGCTGCTCTTTGCGGGACAGGCGGGCTCGCCGGACGGCGAGGCGCCGCTCAGCGTTTATGGGTCAGGTTACGGCGTTCGAATTCGACGATGCGCTGACGGTAGTGCTCGATGGTCTGGGCGGTCAGCACGCTGCGCTGGTCGTCCTTGAGCTCGCCGCTGAGTTCCTGGGACAGCTTGCGGGCGGCGGCGACCATCACGTCGAAGGCCTGCTTCGGATGACGCGGGCCGGGCAGGCTGAGAAAGAAGCTCACGGCGCGAGTCTTGAAGTGGTCCATGTCGTCGAGGTCGAAGGTGCCCGGCTTGACGCCGTTGGCCATGGAGAACAGCACCTCGCCGTTGCCGGCCATGCTCTCGTGGCGATGGAAGATGTCCATCTCGCCGAAGCGCAGGCCGCTTTCCAGGATGTTCTGCAACAGCGCCGGCCCCTTGAAGCCTTCGCTGTCCCGGGCCACCACGTTGATCACCAGCACCTCCTCGACCGGCAGCGCGCTGGCGGCGTCCTGGCGGCCCTCCTCGCGGTCGCGCTCTTCCATCACCGGGTCGAGCAGCGTCGGCGGGTCTAGGTTGAGATCGCCCTGCTGGGGCTCCACGCCGCGCCGGCGATTGAGTTCGCGGGCGCTCATGGCCGGCAGGTCCTCCTCGTCGAGGGGAGGCTCCTGGCTGCGCTCCAGCACGCGGGCCGGGCCGAGCAGGTTCGGGTCCTCTTCTTCGTCGGGCAGGTTGGAAAAATTGCGGTCCAGTTTGAACTTGAGTTTTCCCTTGCCACCGCTCATGCGCCGCCAGCCGTCGAAGAGAATGCCGGCAATGACGATGAAACCGATGACGATCAGCCAATCGCGCAGACCGATTTCCATGTAATCCTGTGTCCCCTGATGAATGAGATGATCGATGAAAGGACATCCCGTCCCCTGAACAACGTGGCGCCCAACTCCCTGTTCTTGCTGGCGTTTTCCACGGCGATGAAAATGTGCCCTAAGCTAGCACGGCCGGGCATCCAGCGGAACCTCCACGGGTGTCGGGCGGACGCCATGGCCCGGCGCCTCGCGCCCCCCGCTCTGGCTCAGGCCTCGGCCAGCGCCACCGCCTCCTCCACGTTCACGGCCACCAGCCGCGAACAGCCCGGTTCGTGCATCGTCACCCCCATCAGGTGGTCGGCCATTTCCATGGCGATCTTGTTGTGGGTGATGTAGATGAACTGCACCTTTTCCGACATTTCCTTCACCAACCGCGCGTAACGCCCGACGTTCGCGTCGTCCAGCGGCGCATCCACTTCGTCGAGCATGCAGAACGGAGCCGGGTTGAGCTGGAAAATGGCGAAGACCAGAGCCAGGGCGGTCAGCGCCTTTTCACCGCCGGAAAGCAGGTGGATGGTGCTGTTCTTCTTGCCCGGCGGACGCGCCATGATCGCCACCCCTGTATCGAGTAAATCTTCGCCGGTGAGTTCCAGATAGGCGTGGCCGCCGCCGAAGACTTTGGGGAAAAGCGCCTGCAGACCGGCATTGATCTGGTCGAAGGTGTCCTTGAAGCGGTTGCGGGTTTCCCGGTCGATCTTGCGGATGACGTTTTCCAGGGTCTCCAGGGCCTCGACCAGGTCGTCGTTCTGGGCGTCCAGGTAGCGCTTGCGCTCGGACTGCTGTTGGTACTCGTCGATGGCGGCGAGGTTGATCGGCCCCAGGCGCTGGATGCGCCCGGCGAGGCGCTCCAACTCCTCTTCCCAGGCCGGCTCCCCGGCCTCCGCCGGCAGGCTGGCGATCGTCCCGTGCAGGTCGTGGCCGTCTTCCTGCAACTGCTCCTGCAACGCCTTGCGGCGCACCGCGAGGGTCTGCCAGTCGAGACGCTGCTGCTCCAACTGGCCGCGCAGCAACTGGGCCTGTTGCTCCGCCTGGGCGCGGCGCTTCTCGGCATCGCGCAGCTCGCGGTCGGCATCGTCCAGCGCCAGCCGCGCCAGCCGGAGCTCGTCCTCGACGCTCATGCGTCGCTCCAGCAGTTCCTCCAGGCGCATGCGCAGCTCTTCCAGCGGCGCGGCGCCCTCCTCCAGGTTCAGGCTGAGTTGCTCGCGGCGCTCGTTGACGCGCTCGAACTGCCGCTCCAGGCGTTCCAGGGCTTGGCGGGTGGAATCGTGCTGGGCACGCAGGGAACCGACCCGCACCGCCAACTGGTGGACCCGGTCCTTGTGCTGACGGGCCTCCTGGCGAACCCGGTCGAGCCGTTCCCGCAGGCCGTCCCGGGACGCCAGCAGGGTCTCCCGGCGCTCGGTATCGATGGCCATCTCGTCGAGGGCCTCCTGCAGATACAGGCGGGCCTCGCCCAGTTGCTCCTGCTCCAGGGCGCGCTGGGCGGCGCTGTCCTCCAGCTCTTCTTCGAGACGGCGGCGACGCAGGCTCACCTGCTCGGCCTTGGCTTGGCGGGCCGACAGCCGCGCCTTCAGCTCGGCCAGTTGCCGCGATTCTTCCTGCACTTGGCGCCGCGACTGTTCCCGGGCCTCTTCCTCGCGGCGCTGGGCGTCGCGCGATTCGGCCAAGCGCTCCTCCAGGGCCGCCAAGGCGGTCTCGTGCCGCTCGCGCTCGGCATAAAGGCGCTCCAGTTCCTGGCCCCGGGCCAGCACCCCGCTGTCGTTGCCGTCGGCGCGGCGCACCCGCAGGAAATGCCGGCCGACCCAGTAGCCGTCGCGACTGACCAGGCTTTCGCCCTCCGCCAGCGCGCCGCGCCCCGCCAGGGCTTCTTCCAGGCTGTCCACCGGCCGCACGCGGCCCAGCCACGGGCCCAGGTCGCAGGCGCTCTCCACTTTGTCCAGCAGGCTACCGGCGACGCGCGGGCCGCCGGGCCCCGGGCTCGCCAGGCGCAGCTCGCCCTGGTTGAAATCTCCCAGCGACAGGCCGACGAGATCGTCCAGCAGCACCGCCTGGAGATCGGCCCCCAGCACGGTTTCCACCGCCAGCGCCCAACCGGGCTCGACCCGCAGCCCCTCGGCGAGGCGCGGCCGGCCGTCCAGCCGCTGCGCCCGCAGCCAGTCGGCGACACCCTTGCCGGGGTCGAGGGCGGCCTGTTGCAGCGCCTCCAGCGAGGCGATCCGACCGCTCAGGCGCTGCACCTCGCCCGTGGCGTCCTGCTGGGCCCGGGTCATCCGTTGCAAGTCGCCGCGCAGGTGCTCCAGGCGCTCGGTCCGCTCAGCCTCGGCGACCTGGGCCTGCTCCAGGCGCAGCTCGCCTTCCGCCAGGCGCTCGCTCAGGTCGAGGATCGCCGCCTCCTCGGGGTCGGCCGCCAGTTGCGCGCGCTCGTCCGCCAGGCGACGGGCCCGCTCCTGTAGGCGCTCCAGGCTGTGCTCCAGTTGCTGGATGCGGGCCTGCTGCACCTCGGCCCGGCGCCGGGGTTCGGCGGAGCGTTGGTTGAAGAGGTCCCACTGCTCCTGCCAGGCGTGCATGGCCGCCTCGGCTTCCTCCAGCTCGGCGGCGCTTTCCTCGGCGCTGGCGTTGCCGGCCTCCAGCTCGGGGAGCAGCCTGTCCAGTTCCTCGCCGAGGGTCGCCAGCAAGGTGCGATCGTGGCCCAGGTGCGATTCGGTCTCCTGGCGGCTGCGCTCCGCCTCGCGCAGGTCGTCCTGCAACTGGCGCAGGCGCTGTTGGCCATGCTGGATGCTCTGCTCCACCCGGGCGATGTCGCCACCCACGGCATAGAAGCGCCCCTGAACCTGGTTGAAACGCTCCGACAGCTCGTGGTGACCGTCCCGCAAGCGCTCGATGCTGGCGTCGGCGTTGCGCTGCTCGGCCACCAGGGCCTCCAGGGCGATTTCCTGCTCGCCGATGGCCGCCTCGCGCCGGCCCACCTGTTCGTTGAGGGCCTGCCAGCGCAGGGCGGTCAACTGGGCCTTCAGCCGACGTTCTTCCGCCTTGTATTCCTGGTACTTTTCCGCCGACTGGGCCTGGCGATGCAGGCGCTCCAGTTGGCGCTCCAGTTCCTCCCGCAGGTCGGTCAGGCGCGCCAGGTTTTCCTGGGTCCGGCGAATGCGGTTCTCGGTCTCGCGGCGACGTTCCTTGTACTTGGAGATGCCGGCGGCTTCCTCGATGAAAATCCGCAGGTCCTCGGGCCGCGCCTCGATCAGCTTGGAGATCATGCCCTGCTCGATGATCGAGTAGCTGCGCGGCCCCAGGCCGGTGCCGAGGAAGATATCGGTGATATCGCGGCGGCGGCACTTGGTGCCGTTGAGGAAGTAGGCGTTCTGGCCGTCGCGGGTGACGCGCCGGCGGATGGAAATCTCGGCGTAGCCGGCGTATTCGCCCACCAGGGTGGTGTGGGTGTTGTCGAAGATCAGCTCGATGCTGGCCTGGGCCACTGGTTTACGGGTGTTGGAGCCGTTGAAGATGACGTCGGTCATCGACTCGCCGCGAAGGTTCTTCGCCGAACTCTCGCCCATCACCCAGCGCACGGCATCGATGATATTGGACTTGCCACAGCCGTTGGGCCCCACCACCGCCGCCATGTTGCTGGGGAAGTTGACCGTGGTGGGGTCGACGAAGGATTTGAAACCCGCCAGCCGGATGCTCTTGAGCCGCATGATGTCTCCGCTCAGCGCTCGTTCAGCGCGGCGATCACCAGGTCGCGGTTGTGCAGCACGTAGGCCTGGACCGTCCGCTCCACCCGCTCGTCGGCGTGCTCGATGACGGCCTGGAGCAGGTCATCCAAGGCGGCCAGGGTCCAGGTCATTTCTTCGCGGCGGCGCTCCAGCGCCAGAAAGTAAGTGCGGCTGATGACCGGAATCAGGTTCTCCAGGGTGGCTTGCAGGTAGGGATTGTCGGCGAACGGGTAGGCCTCGCGGACGATCTCGAAGCTGGCGGCGGCGAAGGCGGCGATGTCCCCGCGCTCGCGGCTTTCCAGCAGGCGGCGGCGGATGTGCAGGAACGGATCGAGCTCGCGCTCGTCTTTCCAGTTCCGCGCCACGGCGCGGGCGAGCATGGCGTAGAGCGCCTGCATCAGGGCGTAGAGGCTGTGGACCTGGTGCGCGGTCAGCTCGGCGACCTGGGCCCCCCGACGCGGCAGGATGCGCACCAGGTGACGGCGTTCGAGGATCAGCAGCGCCTCGCGCACCGGGCCGCGGCTGACGTTCAGGGCCTGGGTGACCTTCATTTCCTGGATGCGTTCCCGCGGCTTCAGCTCACCGCGAACGATGCGGTCGGCGAGGTGCTGGGCGATCTGTTCGGCGAGGCTGTCCGGTGCCGTGAACGTCATGATTTTCCTTCGGAAATGGGGGACCACGCAGGCGTGGCGAGTGTATCACAGGGCCCTTTCGCGACGGGCCGCGCGCCGCGCCCGCCGGCGCTGTCCGCGAGGCGCGCCGTGCGGGCATAATCGGACCTTTCCTTCTCCAGCGTTCCGTTCGTTCATGCGCATCCACGTCAGCTTCATCGATCGCGTCGGCATCACCCAGGAAGTGCTCGCCCTGCTCGGCGGGCGCAACCTCAACCTGGACGCCGTGGAGATGGTGCCTCCCAACGTCTACATCGACGCGCCGACCCTGAGCCCCGAGGTACTGGAGGAACTGCGCGATGCCCTGTTCAAGGTGCGCGGGGTCCAGGCGGTAACGGTGGTGGATATCCTGCCGGGACAGCGGCGGCGCCTGCAACTGGACGCGCTGCTGGCGGCCATGGCCGACCCGGTGCTGGCGGTGGATGGCGCCGGGCACATCCTGTTGGCCAACCCGGCGCTGATCGCGCTCTGCGGCGGCGAGCCGGAGGGACTGAGCCTGGCCCGGCTGTTCGACGACGAGGGCCTGCAACAGGCCTTGCTGGAGCAGGGCTTCCGCCTGCCCTTGCGGGAGGTCACGCTCAAGGGCCAGGCCCTGCTGCTCGACGCCATGCCCATCGCCGAGGGCGCCCCCCAGGGCGCGCGACAGGCGGCCGGCGGGCTGCTGACCCTGTACCGCCCGAACCGCATCGGCGAGCGCCTGGCCGCTCTGCATCACGACCATGCCGAGGGCTTCGATGCGCTGCTGGGCGATTCCGAGCCGATCCGCACCCTGAAGAGCCGCGCCCAGCGCGTCGCCAGCCTCGACGCCCCGCTGTTGATCCACGGCGAGACCGGCACTGGCAAGGAACTGGTGGCCCGGGCCTGCCACGCCCTCAGCGCGCGCCGCAACGCGCCGTTCCTTGCCCTGAACTGCGCGGCGCTGCCGGAAAACCTGGCGGAGAGCGAGCTGTTCGGCTATGCCCCCGGGGCGTTCACCGGGGCGCGGCGCGGCGGCAAGCCCGGCCTGCTGGAGCTGGCCCACCAGGGCACGGTCTTTCTCGACGAGATCGGCGAAATGTCCCCCTACCTGCAAGCCAAGCTGCTGCGCTTCCTCAGTGACGGAAGCTTCCGCCGGGTCGGCGGCGACCGCGAGGTGAAGGTCAACGTGCGCATCCTCAGCGCCACCCACCGGAACCTGGAGCGCATGGTGGAGGACGGCGCCTTTCGCGAGGACCTGTTCTACCGGCTCAACGTACTCAACCTGGAAGTGCCGCCGCTGCGGGAGCGCGGCCAGGACATCCTGCTGCTGGCCCGGCACTTCATGGACCAGGCCTGCGCGCAGATCCAGCGCAAGCCCTGCCGCCTGGCGCCGGGCACCCATCCGGCGCTGCTGGGCAACCGCTGGCCCGGTAACGTGCGCCAGTTGCAGAATGTGATCTTCCGCGCCGCGGCCATCTGCGAGCGCGACTTGGTGGACATCGGCGACCTGGATATCGCCGGCACCGCCGTCGCGGGCCCGGTCGACGGCGAGGTGACGAGCCTGGAAGAAGCCGTGGAGGGCTTCGAACGGGCGCTCCTGACGAAGCTCTATGGCAGCCACCCTTCCAGCCGGCAACTGGCGGCCCGGCTGCGGACCTCCCACACCGCCATCGCCCATCGCCTGCGCAAATACGGTATTCCCGGCAAGAACTGAGGTCGAACCGACCAGCAGGCGTAGCGATACCGAGACACCGTATCGATATCGATACACACCGACCGAGCACCGAGGACACGGCGCTTCGAACCTGGCGCTCCCTCGCCAATCATCTAGGTCGTAGCGAAATCGCTACAGACGACACGTCCCAGCATTTCTGGTTTTCCGGGAACCCCTTGGTTTCAGAGGGTTTCCCTGCATCTGGCATCGCCCTTGCTAACAGCCCGCTCACCGACGCTCGGCCCACGAGCGCTTTGCCATCGGTCCGTGGCCCGGACCCCATGAGGAGTTTCCATGAGCGAGTTGCGTTTCACCGTCGATCACGAATGGCTGCGTGCGGACGATCAAGGGGTCATCACCGTGGGCATCACTCAATATGCCCAGGACGCCCTGGGCGACGTGGTGTTCGTGCAATTGCCGGAGCTCAAGCGCTACGCCGTGGGCGAAGAGGTCGCGGTGCTGGAATCGGTGAAGGCGGCCAGCAACATCGCCATGCCCCTGGAAGGCGAGGTCGTCGAGGTCAACGGCGAACTGGAAGCCAACCCGGAGCGGGTCAACGAATCGCCCCTGGACGCCGGCTGGTTCTTCCGCTTCCGCCCGGCCGACGCCTCCGCCCTCGCCGGCCTGCTCGACCAGGACGCCTATGACCGCCTGCTCAAGGCCAACGCCGACGCCTGAGGACTCCGCCATGACCCGTTCCGAACTCGGTACCGCCAACGAATTCATCGGCCGCCACATCGGTCCCCGCGAGGCGGACACCGCCCGCATGCTGGAGTGCCTGGGCTTCGACTCCCTGGACGCGCTCAGCGACCGGGTGATCCCCGCCAGCATCAAGGGCACCAGCGTGCTGGACCTGCCCGCCGGCCTCGGCGAGGCGGAGGCCCTGGAAACCCTCAAGGCCATCGCCGCGCGCAACCAGACCTTCACCAGCCACATCGGCCAGGGCTACTACCCTTGCCACACCCCGGCGCCGATTCTGCGCAACCTGCTGGAAAACCCCGCCTGGTACACCGCCTACACCCCCTATCAGCCGGAAATCTCCCAAGGCCGCCTGGAGGCCCTGCTGAACTTCCAGACCCTGATCAGCGACCTCACCGGCCTGCCGGTGGCCAACGCCTCCCTGCTGGACGAAGCCACCGCCGCCGCCGAGGCCATGACCTTCTGCAAGCGGCTGGCGAAGAACAAGGCCAGCCATGCCTTCTTCGCCTCGGCGCGCTGCCACGCCCAAACCCTGGCGGTGCTGCGCACCCGCGCCGAGCCCCTGGGCATCGAGGTGGTGGTGGGCGACGAAGCCGCTCTGGATGACGCCTCCCGCTACTTCGGTGCCTTGCTGCAATACCCGGCCACCGACGGCGACATTCATGACCACCGGGCGCTGATCGAGCGCTTCCATGAGGCCGGCGCCCTGGTGGCGGTGGCCGCCGACCTGCTGGCCCTGACCCTGCTCACCCCGCCCGGCGAGTTCGACGCCGACGTGGCCCTGGGCACCGCCCAGCGCTTCGGCGTGCCGCTGGGCTTCGGCGGCCCCCACGCCGCCTATTTCGCCACCCGCGACGCTTACAAGCGCGACATGCCCGGCCGCCTCGTGGGCCTGTCCATCGACCGCCACGGCAAGCCGGCGCTGCGCCTGGCCATGCAGACCCGCGAGCAGCACATCCGCCGCGAGAAAGCCACCAGCAACATCTGCACCGCCCAGGTGCTGCTGGCCAACATCGCCAGCATGTACGCCGTCTACCACGGCCCGGCGGGCCTCACCCGCATCGCCAACCGGGTCCACCGGCTCACCGCGATCCTCGCCGCCGGTCTCGCGCGGCTGGGCCTGGAGGCCGAGCAGGCGCATTTCTTCGACACCCTGACCCTGGCCACCGGCGCGCGCACCACGGCGCTGCACCAACGGGCCCGCGAGCAGCGCATCAACCTGCGGGAGATCGACGACGCTCGCCTGGGCATCTCCTTGGACGAGACCACCACCCCGGCCCAGGTCGAGGCGCTCTGGGCGTTGTTCGCCGACGGCCAGCCGTTGCCGGACTTCGACGCCCTCGCCGCCACGGTGGAAGAACGCCTGCCCGCCGCCCTGCGGCGCCGGAGCGCGTTCCTCACCCACCCGGTATTCAACCGCTACCACTCCGAAACCGAGCTGATGCGCTACCTGCGCAAGCTGGCGGACAAGGACCTGGCCCTGGATCGCAGCATGATCCCCCTGGGTTCCTGCACCATGAAACTCAACGCCGCCAGCGAGATGATCCCCATCACCTGGCGCGAGTTCGGCGCCCTGCATCCGTTCGCGCCGGCCGAGCAGAGCCAGGGCTACGCACAGCTCACCGAGGAGCTGGAAGCGCTGCTCTGCGCCTGCACCGGCTACGACGCCGTGTCCCTGCAACCCAACGCCGGCTCCCAGGGCGAATACGCGGGCCTGCTGGCGATCCGCGCCTATCACCACAGCCGGGGCGATACCCAGCGCGACATCTGCCTGATCCCCGCCTCCGCCCACGGCACCAACCCGGCCACCGCCAGCATGGCCGGCATGCGCGTGGTGGTGACCGCCTGCGACGCCCGTGGCAACGTCGACATCGACGACCTGCGGGCCAAGGCCGAGGAGCACAAGGAGCGCCTCGCCGCGCTGATGATCACCTACCCCTCGACCCACGGCGTGTTCGAGGAAGGCATCCGCGAAATCTGCGCCATCGTCCACGACAACGGCGGCCAGGTGTACATCGACGGCGCCAACATGAATGCCATGGTGGGCCTCTGCGCCCCGGGCAAGTTCGGCGGCGACGTCTCCCACCTGAACCTGCACAAGACCTTCTGCATCCCCCACGGCGGCGGCGGCCCGGGCGTCGGCCCGATCGGCGTCAAGGCCCACCTGGCGCCGTTCCTGCCCGGCCACGCCGGCCTGTCGCGCAAGGATGGCGCGGTCTGCGCGGCGCCCTACGGCAGCGCCAGCATCCTGCCCATCACCTGGATGTACATCCGCATGATGGGTGGCGAAGGTCTCAAGCGCGCCTCGCAGATGGCGATCCTCAACGCCAACTACATCGCCCGCCGCCTGGAGGAGCACTACCCGATCCTCTACACCGGCGGCGACGGCCTGGTGGCCCACGAGTGCATCCTCGATCTGCGCCCCCTCAAGGACAGCAGCGGCATCACCGTGGACGACGTGGCCAAGCGCCTGATCGACTTCGGCTTCCATGCCCCGACCATGTCCTTCCCGGTGGCCGGCACCCTGATGATCGAGCCCACCGAAAGCGAGTCCCGCGAGGAACTGGACCGCTTCGTCGACGCGATGATCCGCATCCGCGAGGAAATCCGCGCGGTGGAGAACGGCGAGCTGGACAAGCAGGACAACCCGTTGAAGAACGCGCCCCACACCGCCGCCGAGCTGGTGGGCGACTGGCGTCACGGCTACGGCCGCGAGCAGGCGGTGTACCCGACCGCGTCCCTGGTGGAGGCCAAGTACTGGCCGCCGGTGGGCCGCGTCGACAACGTCTACGGCGACCGCAACCTGGTCTGCGCCTGCCCGCCCATCGAGGCCTACCAGGACGCCTGACCGGTGCCGGGCCCGCGCCGGACGCGCGGGTCCGAGCCGCCGCGTTTCTCCCGAACGCCGGGCACCGCCCGGCGCACCACAACAAGAATGGCCGGAGCCTTGCCATGTTCAGTAAACAAGACCGACTCGCCGGATACGACGACGCCCTGCTGGCGGCGATCCAGGCCGAAGACCGCCGCCAGGAAGACCACATCGAGCTGATCGCCTCGGAAAACTACGCCAGCCCCCGGGTGATGCAGGCCCAAGGCACCGGCCTGACCAACAAGTACGCCGAGGGCTACCCGGGCAAGCGCTACTACGGCGGCTGCGAGCACGTGGACAAGGTGGAGCAACTGGCCATCGACCGCGCCAAGCAGTTGTTCGGCGCCGACTACGCCAACGTTCAGCCGCATTCCGGGTCGTCGGCCAACGCCGCCGTCTACCTGGCGCTGCTGAACCCCGGTGACACCCTCCTCGGCATGAGCCTGGCCCATGGGGGCCACCTGACCCACGGCGCCAAGGTCAGCGCCTCGGGCAAGCTGTACAACGCCGTGCAGTACGGCATCGACGAGAACGGCCTGATCGACTACGACGAGGTGGAACGCCTGGCCGTGGAGCACAAGCCGAAGATGATCGTCGCCGGCTTCTCCGCTTATTCCCGGGTGCTGGACTTCCCGCGCTTCCGCGCCATCGCCGACAAGGTGGGCGCCTACCTGTTCGTCGACATGGCCCACGTCGCCGGCCTGGTGGCCGCCGGGCTGTACCCGAACCCGGTGCCCTTCGCCGACGTGGTGACCACCACCACCCACAAGACCCTGCGCGGCCCCCGTGGCGGCCTGATCCTCGCGCGCAAGAACGAGGAGATCGAGAAAAAGCTCAACTCCGCCGTTTTCCCCGGTGCCCAGGGCGGCCCGCTGATGCACGTGATCGCGGCCAAGGCGGTGTGCTTCAAGGAAGCCCAGGAACCCGGCTTCAAGACCTACCAGAAGCAGGTGATCGGCAATGCCCGGGCCATGGCCGAGGTATTCGTCGGGCGCGGCTACGAAGTCGTGTCCGGCGGCACCGACAACCATCTGTTCCTGCTCAGCCTGATCCGCCAAGGCCTGACCGGCAAGGACGCGGACGCCGCCCTGGGCCGCGCCCATATCACCGTCAACAAGAACGCCGTGCCCAACGACCCGCAGTCGCCCTTCGTCACCTCGGGCATCCGCATCGGTACTCCGGCGGTCACCACCCGGGGCTTTCGCGAGACCGAGTGCCGCGAGCTGGCCGGCTGGATCTGCGACATCCTCGACGACCTGAACGACCCGGCCATCGTCGAGCGGGTGCGCGGCCAGGTGGCCGATCTCTGCCGGACCTATCCGGTCTACGCCGACTGACCCAGCCGAGCCGGCGGCCCGCGTCGCCGGCCTTCGAGGCCCTATGTCCCTCAGTGTTTTCGACCTGTTCAAGATCGGCATCGGCCCGTCCAGTTCCCACACTGTCGGCCCGATGCGCGCCGCGGCGCGCTTCGCCGAGGGCCTGCGGCGCGACGGCCTGCTGGAGGCGACCGCGGCGCTGAAGGTGGAGCTGTACGGCTCCCTGGGCGCCACCGGCAAGGGCCATGGCAGCGACAAGGCGGTGCTGCTCGGCCTGGAGGGCGACGCCCCCGACACCGTGGACACCGCGAGCATCCCCGCCCGCCTGGAACGCATCCGCAGCCAGGGCGAACTGCGCCTGCTCGGGGAGAAGCCCCTGCGCTTCGTCGAGAAGGAACACCTGGCGATGATCCGCAAGCCGCTGCCCTACCACCCCAACGGCATGATCTTCCGCGCCTTCGACGCGGCCGGCCTGCAGATCCGCAGCCGCGAGTACTACTCGGTGGGCGGCGGCTTCGTGGTGGACGAGGACGCCGCCGGCGCCGACCGCATCGTCGAGGACCGCACCCCGCTGACCTTCCCGTTCAAGACCGCCCGCGAACTGCTCGGCCACTGCGCGGCCCAGGGCCTCTCCATCAGCCAGGTGATGCTGGCCAACGAAGCCGCCTGGCGGCCCGAGGCCGAGACCCGCGCCGGGCTGCTGCGCATCTGGCAGGTGATGCAGGACTGCGTGCAAGCCGGCTGCCGCAACGAGGGCATCATGCCCGGCGGCCTCAAGGTCAAGCGGCGCGCCCCGGCGCTGCATCGCCAGTTGAGCGCCCACCCCGAGGCGGCCCTGCGGGACACCCTGTCGGTGCTGGACTGGGTCAACCTCTACGCCCTCGCGGTGAACGAGGAAAACGCCAGCGGCGGGCGGGTGGTCACCGCCCCCACCAACGGCGCCGCCGGCATCGTCCCGGCGGTGCTGCACTACTACAACCGCTTCATCGCCGGGGCCGACGACGATGGCGTGGTGCGCTTCCTGCTCACCGCCGCCGCCATCGGCATCCTCTACAAGGAGAACGCCTCCATCTCCGGCGCCGAGGTGGGCTGCCAGGGCGAGGTGGGCGTGGCCTGCTCCATGGCCGCCGGCGCCCTCTGCGAGGTGCTCGGCGGGACCCCGCAGCAGGTGGAGAACGCGGCCGAGATCGGCATGGAGCACAACCTCGGCCTGACCTGCGACCCCATCGGCGGGCTGGTGCAGGTGCCCTGCATCGAGCGCAATGCCATGGGCTCGGTGAAGGCGATCAACGCCGCGCGCATGGCGCTGCGGGGCGACGGCCAGCACTTCGTCTCCCTCGACAAGGTCATCCGCACCATGCGCCAGACCGGCGCCGACATGAAAAGCAAGTACAAGGAGACCGCCCGTGGCGGTCTCGCCGTGAACATCATCGAATGCTGACCGCCCGCGCCCCGCGCGGCCGACACCCTTCCAACACCGGGCGCCGCCTCGCGATGCGCCCCACGAGGAGAGATTCATGAGCGAAACCCTGGCAAGAACCCCGCTGCACGCCCTGCACCTGGAACTCAGCGCGCGCATGGTGCCGTTCGCCGGCTACGAAATGCCGGTGCAGTACCCGCTGGGGGTGATGAAGGAACACCTGCACACCCGCGAGAAGGCCGGGCTGTTCGACGTCTCCCACATGGGGCAACTCCTGCTGCGCGGCCCCGAGGCCGCCGCGGCCCTGGAAACCCTGGTCCCGGTGGACATCCTCGACCTGCCGGTGGGCCTGCAACGCTATGCGCTGTTCACCGACGAGCAGGGCGGCATCCTCGACGACCTGATGGTGGCCAACACCGGCGACGCGCTGTTCCTGGTGGTCAACGCCGCCTGCAAGGAACAGGACCTGGCCCACCTGCGCCGCCACATCGGCGAGCGCTGCGAAATCGTCAGCCTGTTCGACAGCCGCGCCCTGCTGGCCCTGCAAGGGCCGGCCGCCGCCGGCGTGCTGGCGCGCCTGGCGCCGGAAGTGGCGAAGATGACCTTCATGCAGTTCGCCTCGGTGCGCCTGCTGGGGGTGGACTGCTACGTCAGCCGCTCCGGCTACACCGGCGAGGACGGTTTCGAAATCTCCGTGCCGGTGGAGCACGCCGAGACCCTGGCCCGCAGCCTGCTGGCCGAACCGGAAGTGCAGCCCATCGGCCTCGGCGCCCGGGACTCCCTGCGCCTGGAAGCCGGCCTGTGTCTGTACGGCCACGACATGAGCACCCGCACCACCCCGGCCGAGGCTAGCCTGCTCTGGGCGGTGTCCAAGGCGCGCCGCGCCGACGGCGCCCGGGCCGGCGGTTTCCCCGGCGCCGAGCGGCTGTTCGCCCAGCAACGGGACGGCGTGGCCAGCAAGCGCGTCGGCCTGCTGCCCCAGGAGCGCACCCCGGTCCGCGAAGGCGCGGATATCGTCGACGCCAACGGCCAGGTCATCGGCCAGGTCAGTAGCGGCGGCTTCGGCCCGAGTCTGGGCGCCCCGGTGGCCATGGGCTACGTGAAGGCCGAGCACGCCGCCCTGGACAGCGAGGTCTGGGCCCTGGTGCGTGGCAAGCGGGTACCGATGAAGGTCGCCAAGACCCCGTTCGTGCCGCAGCGCTACTACCGCGGCTGAGACCGGCCCGGCGCGCGGCTTCGGGTCGCGCGCCCGTCAGAAGCACACCAACACGTCCATCGCGGGCCCGGCGCGGCCGCCCCGACGCCGGGCACATCCCGGAAGCCGACGGGCTCGCATGAGGGTCCGTCTCGCCGAGAGCGGAACGAAACGCACAACCGCTACACGGTGGCCAGTCGCACACCCTCGCTGTCCGGCGAAGGCGCGCCGTCGCGCCCCGATCGCGGGCGCTCCCGAAGCGGATGGCGCGCGCCCGGCAGGGTGTCGGTAGACGCGCGGCCACGGAGGCGAGCGGCGACGGCCAGCCATGTGGGGCCCGCTCGAACCGTCGCGGACGCTGCGACCTCGGCAACCCGCCGGAAGCCCATCGGCTGGCCCCATGACGGGGCGGGCCATTCCCTCGGCGGTCGCTAACGGCCCGAATGCGCCCAAGGGGGGCGTGGCGGTACATGCTCGGTAACGACGAGCGCCCAGTGGCGCGGCGGCCGACAGGCCCCTACCCTCGGTGCGGCCGCCGACGCAGCGCTCACCCAGGCACCTTCAGCGGAGGCGGAGCCGGTCTCAAGCGTGCCGCCCCCCGTGCCGGGGCCGAACGAGGCCGAGCGCCGGGAATGAAAGCCCGCCCGGAGCGTTCCGCCGGGCTTTTTCCTGCGGCTCGACAGTCCTGCGGAGTTCCAAGGGCAAACCCGTTCGCAACGCGTCATCCCTCCTTTTCAATGCCCTGCCACCCGTCCAGGCGCCCGGCTCGAGCGCCCAGGCGGGTGTATCGCCTCGCCCCTCGCTCCCGTCTCGCATCGCCCGGCGACGACAGGTCATGGCGCTTCGCAGTCATTGTCTATGCTGACGGGCTATTGTTCTTTTCCGTCCTAAAAGACAGGAAGTAATCCCATGACGGACCGTGGTGTCGATGTGCTCATCAATGGCAGTGGCATTGGCGGGGCGATGCTCGCCTACCTGCTCGGACGGCGGGGCCACCGCGTGACGGTGGTGGAGCAGGCGGGGCGGGAACGCGCGGTCAATGGCGCCGACCTGCTCAAACCGGCGGGCATCCGCGTGGTCGAGGCGGCCGGCCTGCTGCCCGAGGTCACCCGGCGCGGCGGGCGGGTACGCCATGCGCTGGAGGTCTACCACGACGGCGAATTGCTGCGCGCCTTCGATTATTCCAGCGTGGATGCCCGTGGCTATTTCATCCTGATGCCCTGCGAGTCCCTGCGGCGCCTGGTGCTGGAAACGATCGCCCGGGACACGCCCAGCGTCGAGCTGCTGTTCGAGACGCGCATCGAGGCGACCCGCCAGGACACCGACCTCGGCGTGAGCGAGGCGCGCCTGAGCGACGGCCGTGTCATACGGCCACGGGTCGTGGTGGGCGCCGACGGCCTCGCGTCCTACGTGCGCCGCCGCGTGCTGGGCATCGAGGTGAAGCGCCACCCCTACCCGTCGCCGATGCTGGTGGGCACCTTTGCCCTGGCGCCCTGCGTGGCCGAGCGCAACCGGCTGTACGTCGATTCCCGGGGCGGGCTGGCCTACTTCTACCCCGTCGGCTTCGACCGGGCGCGGCTGGTGGTGAGCTTTCCCAAGGAAGAATCCCGCGAGCTGATGGCCGACACCCGGGGCGAGCGGCTGCGCCAGCGTCTGCAAGCATTCGTCGGCGACGAGAGCGCCGAAGCCATCGCCGCCATCACCGGAACCCGGGGTTTCAAGGGCATCCCCATCGGCTGCCTGAACCTGGACCGCTACTGGGCGGGGAACGTGGCGATGCTGGGCGACGCCATCCACAACGTCCACCCCATCACCGGCCAAGGCATGAACCTGGCCATCGAGGACGCCAGCGCCCTGGCCGACGCCCTGGACCGGGCGTTGCGCGGCGCCTGTCCCTTGGACGAGGCCCTGTCCGGTTACCAGGCCGAACGCTTCCCGGTGAACCAGGCGATCGTCTCCTACGGCCATGCGCTGGCCACCCGCTTCACCGACCGCCAGCGCTTCGCCGAGGTATTCGACACCGCCTTGCAAGGCAGCAGCCGCTGCCCGGAAACCCTGTATGGCGAGCGCCGGTATGCGCCGGTGCGGTCCGCCGCCGGGGGCGCGCCCTCGCCCTAGCCCGGACCGACGACGCCGCCCGGCCGGCAGCCCGGCTGGCCTCGCCCTTTTGCTCCACAGGCTCTACGACGCGGGTTGGCGCGCCCGCGCGCGCTCCTTCCGGGCGTCTTTCGACCGAGCGTTCTCCGTCGGCCGCGGTCAGACAGGGGAACGCGCCGCCCGGACGGCGCGCGAAACCGCCGAAGGAGCCGCCACGATGACCCAGCCCACCTCGAACCACTCGTCCGCCACTCCGATGACCGAAGAAGAAGCGATGGAATTCGCCGCCCAAGTCTTCCAGGTCGCCCGCGAAGGCGACGCCACCATGCTCGACCGCCTGCTGGAAAAGGGCCTGCCACCGAACCTGCGCAATCACAAGGGCGACAGTCTGCTGATGCTCACCAGCTACCATGGTCACCAGGACGCCACCCGCGTGCTGCTCAAGCACGGCGCGGACCCCGACCTGTGCAACGACAGCGGCCAGATGCCGTTGGCCGGCGCGGCGTTCAAGGGCGACCTGGAGATGGCGCGGCTGCTGCTGGACAACGATGCCGACGTGAACGGCGCCGGCCCCGACGGCAAGACCGCGTTGATGATGGCGGCGATGTTCAACCGGGTGGCGATCATCGACCTGCTGCTGGAGCGTGGCGCCGATCCCACCGCCCGGGACGCCCGCGGCCTCGATGCGCTGGCTTCGGCCCGCGCCATGGGCGCTCTCGACAGCATCGCCCGGCTGGGGGGCGAGCCGGCCTGAGGCCACGCGCCTCGCCACGGGTCACCGGGCGCTCGCCGGTCCGGACACGCCTCCTGCGCTCGGGCCAAACTCATTGACCCGAGGGGCGGCGCTCACTAGATTGCCCCGACAGCCTGCACCCACGCCGAACGGCATGGCTCGTGTACCCTGCCGGCCAATCGGAAACGCGTGCCGGCATGCATGATTTCGCTCCCAGCCATCTCCACCCCGGCCCAGAGCCGAGGTGGAGGAGTCATGGCGGACCGTGCCTCCAGGGCCGACGGGGCTTGAGTGCCACGCCCTGACGCCACCGTGGCGAGCAGACCCGTCGCGCGCGCCGCCGGTATGCGCCGGCTGATCTCCGCTTTCCTTCGCTTCTACCCATCCGGACATAGACGACCTGCCCCCATGACGACGACCGTGAACGCCTACCGCGCCGCCATCCTGCACTGCCTCGCCGATCCCGCCGAGGCGGGCGACGGGACGGCCCACGAGTATTTCGAAGACGGCCTGCTGGTGATCGAAGAGGGCCGCGTGGCCCGCGTCGGCCCCGCCGCCGAGCTGTTGCCCGGGCTGGGCGACGTCCCGGTGACCGAATACCCCGACGCGCTGATCGTGCCGGGCTTCATCGACACCCACATCCATTACCCGCAGACCGGCATGATCGCCTCCTACGGCGAGCAGTTGCTGGACTGGCTGAACACCTACACCTTCCCCACCGAGCAGCGCTTCGCCGACCCCGTCCACGCCCGCGAGGTGGCGGACGTCTTCCTCGCCGAACTGCTGCGCAACGGCACCACCACCGCGCTGGTCTTCGGCAGCGTGCACGCGGCCTCGGTGGATGCTTTCTTCGAAGCGGCCCAGGCCCTCGACCTGCGGATGATCGCCGGCAAGGTGCTGATGGACCGCAACGCCCCCGAGGGGCTGACCGACACGCCGGAGAGCGGCTACGCCGACAGCAAGGCGCTGATCGAACGCTGGCACGGCAAAGGCCGCCTGCACTACGCGGTGACCCCGCGCTTCGCCCCCACCAGCACCCCGGCGCAACTGGCTCTGGCCGGCCGGCTGTTCCACGAATACCCCGACCTCTACCTGCACACCCACCTGTCCGAGAACCTCAAGGAAATCGAATGGGTGAAGGCGCTGTTCCCCGAGCGCAAGGGCTACCTCGACGTCTACGACCACTACCGGCTGATCGGCCCGCGGGCCGTGTTCGCCCATGCCGTGCACGTCTGCGACGAAGAATGCGCGCGGCTCGCCGAAACCGGCTCGGCGGTGGCCTTCTGCCCCACCTCCAACCTGTTCCTCGGCAGCGGCCTGTTCGACCTGGCGAAGCTCCAGCGCCATAGCGTGCGGGTGGGGCTGGGCACCGACGTCGGCGCCGGTACCAGCTTCTCCCAGTTGCGGACCCTCAACGAGGCCTACAAGGTGATGCAATTGCAGGGAGAGAAGCTCGATCCGTTCCAGTCCCTGTACCTCGCCACCCTGGGCGGCGCCCGGGCGCTGTACCTGGACGACCGCCTCGGCAACTTCGCCCCCGGCAAGGACGCGGACTTCGTGGTACTCAACTGCCGCGCCACCCCGCTGCTGACCTATCGCCTGGCCCAGGCCCGCAGCCTGGACGAAAAACTGTTCGCGCTGACCATGCTCGGCGACGACCGCGCGGTGCAGGAAACCTTCGCCGCCGGGCGGTCGGTGCATCGCCGCGAGTGATGCCGAGGCGCGCCGCGCTGTGCGGGGTGGCACGAGGACGCGGCCGTCGGCTCGCATGATGGACATATGGAAACGCCGCTTAATGAGCGGCGTTTACATGATGTAGATCTAGCAAGCGAAGGGCGACCTTTAGAATGAGACTCGGCTTCTACTCACATTGGATGAACGCCACATCGTCTAATAGCGCAGACAAGCCGGGCCGAATCAGCATGAACCGTTGGCACGGCTTCCGCCACGATCAACGAGCTTCACTGGCTCGTACAGGGCTTGTCATCGTGATGTATGAGAAGACGTGCCCATCGATTTTAAACATATGCGGTATCTCCCCCAGCTGGACGAATCCTGCCTGTTTATAGAGGGAAAGCGCTGCTCGATTGTTGCCGAGTACCTGCAGATCAATCCATTCCAATAATTCTGTGGAGGCAGCCCAACACCTCGCCTTTGCAATCAGGGCTGCGCCAAGGCCCCGGCGTCGGAGGGAACGGTGGACGCCCATGCCCAGCAGGCAACGATGTTGCGCATAGCGCTCAGCATGGCTCCGGAGATCGATATGTCCCAGGATCTGTCTATTCTCTCCTCGCGCGACCCATGCCCGGCGCCAGCCGGGCTCACCAACCCCTATTTCCAACCCTGCGCGGAATGCGTCTTTCCGGTCTTCAGGAAAGGAGGAAACACTGCGGGAGAGCGGTTGGAAATAGCCAACACCCGGCGACCCGTTTTCACGCAGATGGTCATCGAGGTAGGTGATGAAATCATCAAAATCTGTAGGTGAGATAGGTTCAATCAAGTTGGTCTGCATAGTGAGCCGCTCGTTAGCCAATCGTTTGGGACAGCATCAATAAAGTGCGGCGATCAAGGGCCTTTTGCGTTCATTGCTCAATTAACGGCCACTGCCGCTATCCAAAGACACTGAGGCAATACCTGCTTTTCGACCGAAGAGCTTTATATGCCTGTTTCGCTACAAGTAGCTCCTTCGTATCGCCTAGGCACGTTCATAACTCATTTCTCCCTCCACGAAATCAGATGAAGTAACTGAGGAAATTCGGTGATGACAATCGGACTGGAGACGCTGAGTCCAAGGCCCTCTGCTCGGCTTCATCGATGACCTGGCGAGCATCGAGGGCTCTGCGAGCCCGTCTATTACGTAGCGCTGCCAGAACGAAGCGCGCTAGTCGGGGCGCAGCCGAAGCGGGTCCACCAGCCCGGCCGCGATGGCCATCCCCACCAGGTCCGACAGGGTCGCGGCCTGCATGCGCTTCATCACCCGCGCGCGGTAGAGGTCCACGGTCTTCACGCTGATTGCCAGTTGTCCGGCCACTTCGCGGCTGGTGTAGCCGCGCACCAGCGGCAGGAAGACATCGCGCTCGCGGGGCGTCAGGGCCGCCAGTCGTTCTTCCAATTCGCCCAAGCCGGAGCGCGACGCCTGCAGGCGCTCGCGGGAGCCGAGCGCCTGCTGCACGCTGTCCAGCAGCAGTTGCTCGTTGTAGGGCTTCTCGATGAAATCCACGGCGCCAGCCTTGAACGCGCGGATCACGATGGGCACGTCGGCGTGGCCGCTGACGAAGATCACCGGCAGTTCGAGACCGCGCCGGCGCATTTCTTCCTGTACCGCCAGGCCGCCCAGCCCCGGCATGCGGATGTCGAGCAGCACGCAGGCGTGGGCGTCGGCCGGGCAAGCGTCGAGGAAGGCGCGGCCGCTGGTGAACGGCCGAGCCTGCAGGCCGACCGACTCCAGCAACCAGACCGTCGAGTCGAGGGTCCGCGGGTCGTCGTCCACCACATACACCGCCGCCGCTTGCATCGCTGCCTCCGTCATGATTCCGCTTTTCCCGCCGGCAACCGGCACTCCAGGCGCAGCCCGCCCGTTTCCGCCGCCAGGGCGTCCAGCGTGCCGCCGAAGCCTTCGACGATTCCGCGGCTCATGGACAGCCCCAGCCCCAGCCCTTCCGGCTTGCTGGTGAAGAATGGCGTGAACATCTGCTCCAGCGCCGTATCGCTGGCGCCCGGCCCTTCGTCCTCCACCCAGACGCAGAGCTGCCCGTCGCTTTCGTGGCGACTGCCGATGCGCACGCTGGAGGGCTCGCCGGCATGGCGCTCGCGGTTGGCCTCGATGGCATTGCGCAGCAGGTTGAGGAATACCTGCTCCAGGAGCACGCGGTCGGCGTAGACGAGCGGCGGATTCTCCGTCAACGCGTCGCGGATGACCACCTCCGCACGGGCCGCCTCCCAGGCGCACAGGGCCAGCGAGGCACGCGCCACCTGGTTGAGATCCAGCGCCTGCATGCGCCGCTGCCCCTTGCGCAGGAAGGCGCGCAGGCGGCGGATCACTTCGGAGGCGTGGGCCGTGTGCTCGACGATCTGGGCCAACCCCTGGGCCACGCGCTGCGCGGCTTCCGGCTGGCCGCCGAGGATCTTGAGATAGCGCTGGCTGGCATTGGCATAATTCATCACGGCGGCCAGCGGCTGGTTGATCTCGTGGGCGATGCCCGAGGCCAGCTCGCCCAACGTCACCAGGCGCGCGGTGTGGGCGAGTTCGTCTTGGTGCCGGCGTTGCTGGTTCTCGCGCAATTCGCGCTCGGTCATGTCGCGGGCCACCAGCGAGTAGTAGCGTTCGCCGCCCGCCGCGTTGTGCGCCAGCAAGACCAGCGACAGCGGCGCGGCATCGCGCCCGTCCCCGGCGCGCAGTCGCCCCTCGGCACTCCACACGCCGTTGCGCCGGGCGATGTCCCAGCCTTCGCGTTCGAGCTGGTTAAGCAGGCCGTCATCGAGCACTTCGGCGACGGTCGACGGCAAGGCCTCGCCCGCCAGCCCGAGGGCCCGGCGCGCCGAGGGATTGAGGTAGGTAACGCGGCCGCCCGGATCGACGAACAGCACCAGGTCGGTGTTGGCCTCGACCACCTCGGCCAGCCGCCGCAGGCCCTCTTCGGCCCGCACTCGCGCGGTGATGTCGCGGGACACGCTGACCACCTCCATCACGTGGCCCGTGTAGGTTTCGCGGATGGCGCGGCTGGCGGTCTCGAACCAGAGGTAGTGGCCGTCGCGATGGCGCAGGCGGTAGGTCAGGGTCACGTAGCCGTCCTGCACCAGCGCGTCGCGGGTGCGCTCGGCGACCCGCTGGCGATCCTGCTCGTGGAGCAATGGCAACAGGGCCTGGCCGCGCAGTTCTTCCGGCCAGTAACCGAGCAGCGTCCAGGAGGCCGGCGACACGTCGAGCAGGCGGCCGTCGAGGGTGCGACGGGAAATCAGGTCGGTGGTGTTCTCGATGATCTGCCGGTACAGCCGGCTCGCCCTGGCCGCCTCGCGCTGTTCGCGCAACTGAGCGGTGACCTCGCGGCCGTGGACCAACACCTGCCGCTCGGCCGGCATCGGCACGAAGGTCCAGAGGAACTGCCGGCCTTCGCGCTCGCCGACCACTTCGTGCACCGCCCGTCCCCGTTCCAGGCCGGTTCGCAGCAATTGCGCGTAGTTGCTGGGCAGCAGGCCGAGCGCTTCGCCGTCGGGGAAGTCCGCGAGCACGCCCCGCAGGGACTGGTTGCAGTCCACCAGCCGGCCCGCCTCGTCCAGCACCAGGGCCGGCCGCGGATCGGCGCTGAGCAAAGGAGCGATACGCCTGGCCTGCCCGGCCAGGGCGAGGACTTCCGCGAGCAGCTCGCCGATCCAGCCCAACCACCCCTCGGCCGCCACGTGGTCGCTTTCCACCAACAGCATGCCCTGCCACCCGGCTCGCAGCGGCAAGACCAGCGCCAGCCCCTGCTGGCTCCAGCCGGCGCGCCGCAGGCGACCGCTGAGCCAGCAGGGGACGTCCAGCAGCTCTTTGAGTGGCAATGGGGAGCGCTCGCCCAGGCGCCCGGATAATGCCAGGTCATTGGCCTGCAACGGATCGCCATTACCCGGCGGCAGACGCGAGGCGCTGGCCGCCGCCTCGAAACTCTGGCTGCGCGGTTGCCATTCGACATAGAGCGCGCGCTCCACGCCCTCGCGTTCGAGGCAGAGCCGTTGCAGGACGTCGGCCTGCGCGGCGACGGGCGCCTGCTCCCGTACCAGGCGTACCAGGGTATTCAGCTCGGACATGGGATAAGTTCGAAGGCAGGTCGGCTATATATGGTACTTATACCATACGTATTAGGATTAACTTCCATATCAAATTCGACATTGCTATAAACACGCCATGACTGGGCGACAACCTGTCGCACCCGGTCACGACCCGAGCGCCGCCCCAGCACTCCAGGGGTCACGACAGAACAATGAGCTAACAATCAGCCACAGGGTGTCCACATGTCGATTTTCGAACAGGGCTTGCCGCGCGCGGCCGTCAACCATATCGCGCTGTCGCCGCTGAGCTTCATCGAACGCACCGCCCAGGTCTACCCCGAACGGACCGCCATCCTCCATGGCAGCCTGCGTCGCACTTGGCGGGAAACCTACCAGCGCTGCCGCCGCCTGGCCTCCGCCCTCGCCGCCCGGGGCATCGGCCATGGCGACACGGTGGCGGTGATGCTGCCCAACACTCCGCCGATGATCGAAGCGCACTTCGGCGTGCCGATGATCGGCGCGGTGCTCAATACCCTCAACGTGCGCCTGGATGCCGAAGCCATCGCCTTCATGCTCCAGCACGGCGAAGCCAAGGTGCTGATCACCGACCGCGAGTTCCACGACGTGATACACGCCGCCCTCGGCATGCTCGACCATCCACCGCTGGTGGTGGACGTGGACGATCCCGAGTACGGCGAAGGCCAGGCGGCGAGCCCTCTGGACTACGAGGCGCTGCTCGCCGAGGGCGATCCCGAGTTCGCCTGGCAGTGGCCGCGCGACGAATGGGACGCCATCTCCCTCAACTACACCTCCGGCACCACCGGCAACCCCAAGGGCGTCGTCTACCACCACCGCGGCGCCTACCTGAACGCCCTGGGCAACCAGATGACCTGGTCCATGGGCCAGCACCCGGTCTATCTCTGGACCCTGCCGATGTTCCACTGCAACGGTTGGTGCTACCCCTGGACCGTCACCGCGCTGGCCGGCACCCATGTTTGCCTGCGCCGGGTCGACCCACAGAAGATCCTCACGCTGATCCGCGAGCACCAGGTGACCCACCTGTGCGGCGCGCCCATCGTGCTCAACGCGCTGATCAACATGCCCGAGTCGGCCAAGGCCGCCATCGACCACCCGGTACACGCCATGGTCGCCGGCGCGGCGCCACCGGCCAAAGTGATCGGCGCGGTGGAGGAAATGGGCATCAAGGTCACCCATGTCTACGGCCTGACCGAGGTCTACGGCCCAGTGACCATCTGCGCCTGGCACGAGGAGTGGGACGCGCTGCCGCTGGACGAGCGTGCCCGCATCAAGTCCCGCCAAGGCGTGCGCTACCCAACCCTGGAAGGCGTGATGGTGGCCGATCCGAAAACCCTCGAACCCGTGCCGCGCGACGGCCTGACCATCGGCGAAATCTTCATGCGCGGCAACACCGTGATGAAGGGCTACCTGAAGAACCCCACCGCCACCGAGGAAGCCTTCGCCGGCGGCTGGTTCCACACCGGCGACCTGGCGGTCTGGCACCCGGACGGCTACGTGGAAATTCGCGACCGCCTGAAGGACATCATCATCTCCGGCGGCGAGAACATCTCCACCATCGAGATCGAGGGCGTGCTCTATCGCCACCCGGCCGTGCTGGAAGCCGCGGTGGTGGCCCGCGCCGACGAGCGCTGGGGCGAGACGCCCTGCGCCTTCATCACCCTCAAGGGCGAACACGCGGCGGTCGAGGCACAGGACATCGTGAACTTCTGTCGCGAACACCTGGCCGGCTTCAAGGTACCGCGCACCGTGGTGTTTACCGACCTGCCCAAGACCTCCACCGGAAAGATCCAGAAGTTTGTCCTGCGCGACTGGGCCAACGCCTTGTGATCCGCCTCCTCGACCGCGCTCGCGCGCGCTCCGCCGGGAGCGCCGCGCGGCCCGATGCCTGACTGCAACGCCCCTGTTCGACATGCGCGCCCTGCTCGGCGAAGCGTTCGATACGCCCCTGGGCGCGTCTGGAGCGGTTGACAGCGACAGGCTTTGCGGATTGAATGCGCGCCCCGATTCAACCCCTCCTCTCAGTGGTGAACGAAGTGCCCCACGCCCGCCAACTCGCCTGATACCGACGACGGTCCATCGTGCTTGATGGCGGCCCGCGCATCCGTGGCCGCTTCCCCTTTCGCTCGCCTGAACCCTTGTCGTCGGTTTTCCCTATTCCCTGGAGAAAACCCATGAACATGGACTACTTCCGCGCTTACGCGCACGGCCTTGAGCTGCGCAAATATCCCCGCACGCCTCACTTGGAGAGTTCGCGCCTGCAGCCAGGCGATACGGATGGCGATCAAGTCCGCTATTCGGCCCTGGCCGGCCAGTGGCTGGTCGTCGAGGAAAAACTGGATGGCGCAAACGCCGGCATCAGTTTCTCCGCCGCCGGTGAATTGCTCCTGCAGTCCCGCGGCCACTATCTCACCGGTGGCGGCCGGGAACGGCAGTTCAATCTGTTCAAACAGTGGGCCGTGGCCCATGAGGACTGGCTGATGGATCGCCTTGAGGACCGATACGTGCTTTTCGGCGAATGGCTGCATAAGAAGCACTCGGTTTTCTACGACCGTCTACCCCATTTCTTCTGCGAGTTCGACGTGTGGGACCGGGCACGTGGCCTGTTCCTATCCACGCGCGCTCGACGCCAGTTGCTAAGGGAGGGGCCGGTTCTATCCGTGCCGGTCCTCCATGAAGGACCGGCGCCGGGGCGGCTCAAGGATTTGCTTGAGCTTGTCGGCGACTCCCAAGCGAAGTCCCCGACATGGCGCCGCGCCTTCGAAGCCACGGTACGGCGGGAAGGACTGGACCTGGAGCGCGCCTGGCGGCAGTGCGACAAGTCGACGTTGATGGAAGGCCTGTACCTGAAGGTCGAAGACGAGCACGAAACGACCGGGCGCCTCAAATGGGTCCGCCAGGACTTTGTCCAGTCCATCCTGGAGGCGGACCAGCACCATGTGAACCAGCCCTTCATTCCGAACGCGCTGGCCGACGGGGTGGACCTCTACGCCCCTCGTCTCTCGATGGATTGGAACGGCCCACGGCTTGGCTATTGAAGGAACAAGAGATGGACATTCAACGACTGAAAGGCTTGGTTCCGGCGCCCGGTCAAGACTTCGATGCCAAGGCGTGCCGGGAGGCTATTCCGACCCTTTCCCGGCTGGCACAGACACCTCAGGACCCGTACTACCATGCCGAGGGCGATGTGTGGACTCACACCTGCATGGTGGTCGAGGCGCTGCTCGCGCAACCGGCCTACCAGCACGCGACGGAGGAGCAGCGCTTCGTGCTGTTCTTCGCGGCCCTGCTGCACGACATTTCGAAGCCGGACACAACGGTGATCGAGGCGGAGACCGGCCGCATCGGGCAGCCAGGCCACTCCCGTCGCGGTGCCGTGGATGCACGCCTGCTGCTGTGGCGGGCGAGCGTGCCGTTCCCGCTACGGGAGCGAATCTGCCGGATCATCTCGGTGCATCAGCTCCCGTTCTTCGCGCTTTCGGGCAACCGCGGCGGGCAATCCCCGGAATTCCTCTTGCACAAACTGTCATGGGAACTGCCCATCTGGATGCTATGCGCGGTGGCCGAAGCGGACATGCGGGGGCGATTCTACGAAGGAAAACAAGGTGTCCTTGACGAGATCGAGCTGTTCCGAGAACTGGCCGCGGAGGAAGGCTGCCTGCACGGACCGCGAGCCTTCGTGGACGACCACACCCGGATCCATTATTTCCGCGGCGCTCGCGTACACCCCGACTACCCCTTGCATGAGCCGGAAGGCTCTCGCGTCATCGTGCTGTCTGGCCTGCCCGCCAGCGGTAAGAACACCTGGGCGAGCAAATACCATCCCTATCTCCCGGTGATCTCGTTCGACGACGCGCGTGAGGCGCTGGGCCTGCGCCATGGCCAGAACGAAGGGGCGGCCGCCCACTTCGCAATCGATCAGGCCAAGGTGCTCCTGCGCGAAAAAAGGCCCTTCGTTTGGAATTCGACGCACCTGTCGGCCCAGATGAGGAAGAAAACCCTGGATTTGCTGTACGCCTACCAGGCGAACGTGCAGATCGAATACCTGGAGATGCCCGAGAAGGAAATCTATCGGCGCAACGCCGCACGGGACACCAGCCTGCGTAACGACGATATCCGGCGCATGCTGTTCAAGTGGGAGGTTCCCTTGCCCACCGAAGCGCACCAGGTTCGTTACTCCTGCGAACAAGGCGTTTTCTGAGCGTCGGAGAGCATCCGATGAGAAGAGAGTCTCCACGCCGTCTACCGGTCGGGTGAACGCAGCGCAGCTTGCCGTACGGAGGCCAAGCTGCGTCTGCATACCTCGCCCACGGCGCCTCGTGGCTCGCCGCCTCTCGGGCCGCTCATGAGGTAAGAGATAAGGAGTGGACAGCTGGGTGATTCCAAGGCCGCGACCACCTCGAGGCCGGGGCCGGATTGGCCTCCACTCCCGACCATCACAGGGGCGTGGCGAAACAGGTGGCGGAGCCAGGTAGGCGCCTTCTCGGCGAGGGTGAAGAGCTTTACGCTCTTCGATCCTCGCCAGGAGGCCTAGAAGCTGCGGCCGGCGAATGTCGTAAGCGACATCCGGTCCAGGCAGGGCAAATCATCCCGCTCAAATCCGTAGGATGTGCGAGCGCGCGTGTTGGCGGCCTTCCTTGGTTTTCTAGACGGTGCTCTACCCGGAATCGAGCCACACAGGGGTAGCTGTCAGGAAGATACGCCTTGCTTACCAGCCAGAAATCAGGCGGCGCCGCAACCTACCGCCGTCCGGTAACCACCAAGCAGAGGCCGTGCGTCGAAGAGATATAGAGGTTTGCCGCCGGCCTTGGGCCTGGCGGGCAACGGGATCGGAAGTGCCATTCATGAGCGCTCAAATTGCGACTCAGGCTCATGCTCGCAATGGCCTCTTGCCCAGCCTTAGCGACCATCCGGAACTGATCGCCTATGGGCTGGCCGAACGGCTTGAAACATTGGCCACAAGCGGACTCCAGTGGATTGACGGGCATAAAAAAAGGGCCTTTCGGCCCTTTTTCAATGATTCACAGATGCCACTGGAAGCCAGTAGATCATAATTGGAGCGGGAAACGAGACTCGCATCTGGCGTCCGACCCCTTGAAAAATAAGGGTTTCTTTCTTGCCGAAGCAGAAAAAGACTTAGTTCTGGACTTGTTTTTGGGGAGTATAAGGGGCAAGAAGGGTGACTCCGGGCTGTGCCATTTCCTTCTATCCATAGCCAACCGGACGGGAAGCGTCCGGTCTGGACAGTTAGGCGATAGTTTACGAGATGACGATGACGCATCGGTCCGTGAAGGACGGCAGGCTCATCTCGTCACGAGCGAGCACGCGCCGACCGAGTCGATGATGCCTTTTCAGCACCAGCGGCCCCCCCGCCATGTGGACTGCTTGTGCCCAAAATTCTCTGAAATTTAACATCCGCTCCGACCGAGCTGACCTAAACTCGCGATAGATTGGGACGGCAGACTGCATGTACACATTAGTGACCTTCACCATTGCGGAACTGTTCGAAAAGTTATGGGAAACGCCGATGGTCAAATTGGCTCAGGACATCGGTGTGTCTGACGTTGCTGTCACCAAGGCTTGCCGCAAAGTCGGCATCCCTCACCCTGGCCGTGGCTACTGGGCGAAGCAGGAAAAGCAGCGACCACGCAAACCCAAGCTCCCTGCTATTGAGGGCGTGATTCAATTCCAAGTTATCGACCGTGCCCCTTCCCCGCAGCGAATAATGCGAAGACAAACTCACCTACAGTCCAGCGGATGATTGAAGTTCCGTCTCAATTGACCGAGTCCCACGCTCTGGTGAGTCAGTGGTTAAAAAGCGCAAAGGCAGCAAAGCTCAAAGATGGCTACCTCGATTACGCAGGCAAGCGTGTCTTGAATGCAATGACCTCCTCGTTATTGATCGAACGCTGCGCAATCCTGTTTGATGCACTGATCAGGGAAGGTGAAGCTGAAGGTTATGCATGGAAGATCATGCTGAAGGAAAAACCATTGTCACTGTTAACGACGAGCCCATAGCCGTGCGACTCGTGGAACGCTTAGACAACATCCGATACCGCCCCCACCTGCCCCCAAGCGCCGCCCCGATGCTCCTTGGGAACCTGATTTTATGTCTCTGCGAAGGCCATAGTTTGAGTGGACCTCAACGGGTGAGCTGACCTTTCAGATTGAAGCGCGGATGGATTATGGGAAAAATTGGAAGGACACCAAGACCGCACCGCTCGAGAAAAACTATCTAGCATTTTGTCCGGCCTTACGTCACTTGTCACCTGCCCGCGTTACGCGGACAGATGTGCTAATCGCGTTTTGAGTCGGCTTTGACGCCAGCGCCCAGCGGCCCGCCGCAACCCGCATCAACTGGCTTTTCTCGATGGTTTCCTGCCACTCGCGTTCGGCGACTGAATCCTGCACAACGCCGGCGCCGGCTTGCACATAAAGTCGCGCATCCTTGAGCAGCCCGGTGCGAATGGTGATCGCCAGATCGGCGCGACCGTTCCAGCCCAGATAACCGATGGCACCGCCGTATACCCCGCGTGCATGCGGCTCAAGTTCGGCGATGGTCTCAAGCGCACGCACCTTCGATGCGCCGCTGAGCGTGCCGGCCGGGAAAATGCTTTTGAGCAGTTCCAGACCACTGACGTCGTCGGCTATCTGGCCGGTGACCGTCGAGACGATGTGCATGACGTGGGAGAAGTATTCCACTTTGAGCAACTGGCTTACCTGCACACTGCCTGTATTGGCCAACCGCCCGAGGTCGTTTCGCGACAGATCGACCAGCATCATGTGTTCGGCGATCTCCTTGGGATCGGCAAGCAGCTCTTCTCTGAGACGGTTGTCCTCGGCCACCACGCTGCCTCGCCGCCGAGTGCCGGCCATGGGCCGCGTCGTCACCGTTTGCTCCTGCTGGCGGAACAGCATTTCCGGAGAAGCGCCAACCACCTGGCAATCCCCCAGATTCAACAAGTACCGGTACGGTGTTTGCCCCAGATCCGACAGGGAGCGATACAGCGCCACGGCGTCCTCCTCGAAAGGCAGGCTCATGCGCTGGGACAATACCACCTGCATTACATCGCCTGCGGCAATGTAGTCCTTGATCCGCGCCACCGCTTCGATGAACGCAGGTTGCGGGAAGGCAGATTCGGCGGCGGGAACAGTCACCTCGGCCACATGCGCGCAAGGTGCCGGTGCTACCAACAGGGGGCGCACATTGGCAACCAGACGATTGAGCCGATCCATGCCACTCTGATAGTCGCCCAACGTTTTCGGGCTTTCATGCACGATGCACCAGGCCAGCCGTTCGCGATGGTCGAACACCACTACATCGGTGCTGATCAGTTGCAAGACGTCAGGGAGATGAAAACCGGAAGGCTTGCGGGGTACACGGCGCAGGCGTGGCTCAATCAGCCGGGTCGTTTCGAACCCGAAGTAGCCGAACAGCCCACCGCTGAACGGTGGCAGGCCGGGACAATCCGGTACGCGAAAGTGCCTTTGCAGCCGGGCCAGTTCCGCCAGTGGATCTTCGCAGTCAATCCGCGTCGACAATTGGTCGTTGCAGTAACGGCGCACGACACCTTCATCCAGTTCAATACGCTCATTGCACGGCAAGCCGATCACTGAATACGCCTGCTCGAACACACCGTCGTGCCAGTGCCCGGTTTCGAACAGATAATCCTGCCCGCAATTGGCTAGCGCCTGGTACAGCGAAAGCGCTTCGACGCCGACCGGCAACGGCAGGCTTTGCCACAGCGGTATATAGGTGTGCCCGGCTTCACCGAACGCAAAAAAATCTTCCAGACTCAACATCCCTGTGTCTCCTGAGCATCACCCGGCGCTTATTTGAGCGGCGTAGCAGCAAACGCCGGAAGTTTCTCGATCTGTTCGGAATACGCAGCGAGCGCGGCATATTTTTCGACATCGACCAGATGCGGCACACGAAACTGCGTGAAACGCCAGGCGGCGGCTACCGTCACGTCAGCCTGAGATATTTGTTCCGCTGCCAGCCAGAGAGCATCGCGTTTGTTCGCTGCTGCTTGGTCCAGAAGTTCCAGCGCGGCACTCAGTTGTTCGGTAATACGGGTTTGCCAGGGTTCATAGTGAAACGCCTTCGGCTTGTTGTATTCATATTCGAGCGTCACCGCTTTCTCACACACGGCCAGGCCTAGTCCGATGAGCGACAGCACCTTGCGATACTGTTTCGGGTCTTTTGGCAGCAAACTGAGTTCCGGGCCGACCAGCGACTCCAGATAATCAATCACCATCGAAGAGTCCGTGATCATTTCGCCGTCATCGAGAATCAACGTCGGTGCCTTGATGACGGGATTGATGGCGCGAAACTCTTCAGTGTCGCGAAATACCGAGATCTGCTTGTGTTCATGGCTCAAGTCCATCAGGCGCATCGAAATGGCCACGCGCCGAACATAAGGCGATCCCATCATGCCAACCAGTTTCATATCTTGCTCCTGAGTTGTTAGAACTTACCTGTCAGATTTTCGAGAACTCGACCCTTGCTCCGTAGAACAAAGAGGCGCGCTCTGAAACTGTTTCAACATCGCCTGTAGTAAGGAACGAGTTGCTACCGGGTTTAGCGCTGGAAAAACGCGGATTGCTTTGCAGATACTCCGTCAGATTTTCAGCGCACGCACGGGACTGGGACAGAATCCGCACCGAGCCCGGCAATTCTGCCCGCCACAGTGGCTCAACGAGGGGGTAATGGGTGCAGCCTAATATGCAAATCTGTGGAACTTGCGGGGTACTCACCAAGAGCGCATCGACGTGTTTACGTATTTCGACCCGCAACCGCTCTGTCGGCGCGTCTTGCTCAATCAGCAAGGCGAGACCGTTACAGACTTGTTGATACACCGCTGTAGCTGGATTCCGTTTGTTAATTTCCGTGGCAAAAATATTGGAGTCCACCGTATGCTGAGTGGCAAAAACCGCCACACTCGCGACAGCGGCATCTGCCGCCTCTTCGGCTACCGGTGTGACGACTCCAATCACCTCTCGATCCGGATAAAACGCTGGCAGCCATGACTGCTTCAAATTGCTCAGACTGGTGGCCACGGCGGTATTACAGGCGATCACGACCAATGAACAACCATATTCGAAAAGCCGGGCAACAGCGGCCAGGGTGAGATCGTAAATATCACCCGATGCGTTGTTGCCATAAGGCGGGTTGCCATGATCTCCCAGATAGACAAAGTGTTCGTGTGGCAATGCAAACTCAAGAGTACGCATCACCGTCAATCCACCACTGCCGAAATCAAATACGCCAATCACATCGAACCTCGCTTGAATGCTGGGTAATGCCGGGTACTCACATTCATTTAATAGTCGTGGCAATTGCAGTGGCGACGCCGATGTACAAAACGCCCGTCACCACACTCATCTGACGCTTTGTCTTGAATATCTTCGCTGCGTGCCGGGCCAGGAGCATGTACATGGCGTACACCGATGTGGAAATGACAATGGCGGTCGCAATCAAGGCGATGCACTGCGGGACATAAGGCAAGTCTTTATTGATGAAGGTCGGGAACAAGATGATGTTCGTCAGAATGCCCTTGGGATTGGTAAATGAAACGATCACAGCTCCGGTGAACATTTGTAGCGGCGTGCACTTGCTGGAAGTGGCCACGGCAACTTGTGTATGCGAGCGCAACGACTTCAGCGCCAGATAGAGTAAGTAGACCACACCGATCCATTTGAGCCAGAACAGGATTCCGGGGTTTTTGCTGACCAGCAAACCCAGCCCCGACAGCACGATAAAGGCATGTCCCCCGCTCGCCAGGCCGAAACCGATGGCCCCAGGAAATGACTCCTTGAAACCGTGATCCAACGCCTGCGCCATAGAGAACGCGACATTCGGCCCCGGGAGGATTGCCGCTGAAAGAAAGACCACGCAAAACAAAATCCAGAGCTGAAAATCCATGTTGCACTCTCTCCGTGAGATCACCCTGACTGAAGGCGTTCGTCGGGGTCTTGATGCCCGTTTATCGGTGGATCAGACGGGGGTCCTTATCCACTTCGGCAGAAACGCCTTGATCCACGCTTCAACCGCTGAATCATGTCGATGCCAGCCCGCGGTATGTTCGTGGGCTGGCCTGGAACCCGGGGCCTTGAGCCGTTCGGTGCCAAGGGACGACCAGCGATCAATCGTTTCGTAAGTGACTTCCGGGTGAAATTGCAGCGCGTAGGCGTTGTCGGCATAGCGGTAGGCCTGAACCGGAAAAGTTGTCCCCGCCGCCAGTTGCACGGCGCCCGTTGGCAAGTCGAAGCCCTCGCTATGCCACTGATAGACATGATCCGGAAAAGGAGCGCTGGCATCGGCGGTGATTTCGTGCGCCGCGGCGAGCGGAGTGATAGGGTAATAACCGGCTTCGATGCCGCCGTTGTCCAGGCCGTAGACCCGCGACCCCAAGTGTCGGGTCAGCATCTGCGCCCCCAGACAAAGCCCAAGAAACGGTTTGTCTTCTTTCAGGGGATGGGCCAGCCAGTCGATCTCTCCGCGGATGTAGGCATCGCTGTCATTGGCACTCATGGGACCGCCGAAAACCACCGCCCCGGCGTGTTCGCGCATGTTCTGCGGAAGCGGCTCGCCGAATCGCGGCTTGCGGATGTCAAGCTCGAATCCCAGTTGCTCCAACAGCTGGCCGACGCGGCCCGCCGTAGAATGTTCCTGATGCAAGATGATCAGGATCTTCCTTGATTGATCCATTGCACAATTCCATGTTGCGAAGGGTAGCCTGGTGGCTGTCCGGTTCAGATCCCAATTCAGATCGACGCTTCGAAAGGAGGACTGCCGACCCACAGTTCTGCGAAATTCTGCGCCGCCGGACCAGGTCCGAGAATGCGATCGAGTTCGGCCGTCTGAAGTCGCCGATGAAAATCGGCGTTGTGGTCGAAACGATGAAACAACATGACCATCGCGTGGGAAAACTGCACATCCTTCCACACCTGCTTCAGGGCAATGTCGGAATAGGACAGCAGCAGGTCATCCTTGTCGTGTGCATAAAACCGCTCGAAAGCGCGAGCAAGAATGTTGGCATCGTACACCGCGAGATTAAGCCCCTTGGCGGCAGACGGCGGCACGATATGTGCGGCATCTCCGGCCAGAAACAGTCTGCCTTTCTGCATCTTTTCGGCAACGAAACTCCTCAAGTGGACAATGCTCTTCTCGATAACGGCGCCGCCGTTGACTTTCTCGGGTCGGCCTTCGATACGAGCTTGCAAGAGATCCCACATTTGCGCGCCAGACCAATTGTCGGCCTGTGCGTCAGGCGAACATTGCAGGTAGATTCTTGAAACGCTGGGCGAGCGCATGGTGAACAACGCGAGCCCGGACTCGTGGCTGGCGAAGATGACGTCCCGGGAAATGGGCGACATTTCAGCCAGCACCGCCAGCCAGGCGAACGGATAAGCGTGCGAGAAAAACTTGAGGGAATCAGCGATATGTGGGCGACAAATACCGTGGAAACCGTCACAACCGACGATGAAGTTGCAATCGAGCACCTGTTGTACGCCGTTGAGTTTGAACGTCACTGAAGGTGTATTGGCGTCAGCGCCATGAATCTGCACATCGGCAGCGTCGAATAATAGTGGATAGTCTGTTTTCAACCGCGCAGCAATCAGATCCTTGATGATTTCCTGTTGGCCGTAGATGGTGACGGTACGACCGGTGAGTGCTTCAAAATTCAGTTCGCGTGTCGCGCCCTCATAATGAAACTGCAACGTAGAATGCACCATGCCTTCAGACGCAATTCTCGAGCCGACACCACTCTCAGTCAGAATCTTCACCGTTGCTGGCGTGATCTGACCTGCGCGACTACGGCCTTCTACATACTCTTTGGGACGACTCTCGACGATGACATTGTCGATACTCATAAGAGAAAGAAGTTGCCCCAACATCAATCCGGCCGGGCCTGCTCCTACGATTGCAACCTTTGTCCGCATGGGTTTGTCCCTCTGTGTAATAAGGTTTAAGACGAATCAGTGACAGTTTTTAGTTGTTTTGATGACTGCCAGTTTGCGCGCAGGCTTTCTTTCTGCTCATCTTTTCCGGGTAATGAGTTCACTCATGTACTGATTCAAGTCACGCAGATCGTTGATGCTCCAGGCGTGCGGAGCAATTTTCACGTTGTTTTCTCGCAAGGTTTTTGGAATCAGGCTTCCACTCGGGCGAAGAATGACCGATGAAACAATCACACCCGGATACTCATTGAGCCGCTTCTTGAAGGCGGACGTGGTCAGGTCAGGCGTCGGCGGATTGCTTTTTTTCGCCAACGGCCCTGTTCCTTTGATATCGGCGCCATGGCACACGGCGCATCGCTGTGTATAAAGATTCTTTCCATTGGCATTATCCGCATAGGATAACGACGACTGAAAAACAGATAAAAAACCAAGCAGAACAACAGGTAATATCTTCATTTGCATTTATTTTATTCAGACGAACAAACCTATCCGCTCTTTTCGAAAGTCATGAGCGGCGCACAGTTGCTCACGACAAAGACATGCCGTGGACAATTAGTCAGTTCAGTTGGTTATCAGTCGGAAACGCGCAGGCCCACACTAGGAATGTGAGTGCACCCGGACAGAACAGAAATTGAAAGTGCGCGAGATTGCCCTGTAAAAAAGGCGCACGCAGGAAAGGATATAAATGAAAGGCCGTGATATGAAACATGTCATTCCCTTGAATTGGTTTTCTTATTCAAACGAGCACTATCCTTAGTCACGGATGCTAATTTCCCACTTGTTACAAGACATGTCAAGATTCAAAAACCACAATTTCATGTTGGTACGCCCTTTTCTCGCAACCTTATGCAACGACAAGGTTTGGGGAGCGCGACAACATCAAGGTCTAAAGCCGGGTTGTGTTCTAGCCCCTCGATCTTCACCAGCGCATAACGGAACAACTGATTGAACCAGGTCCGACATTTTTCGGCCGTCGTTAAAGCCTTGCGCTGTTCAATTTTGCCCAGCAAATTCAGCAGATCGTGACGAGTGATGTCGTAGATTGAGCGCCCATTTAGTATGGGCAAAACGTCTTTATCGAAGATCCGCAAGATTTGTGAAAGCGTACTCTGGCGCCCCTCCTTCAGGCTCAGCTTGCGGAACTCTACCCACTGATTGAACACGGCCACGAAGGTATGCTCTGTGGCGAAACGAACAGCACGGCGCTGCTGTTTACGGTGCTCGTAGGGATTGATGCCTTAGGCCACCGAGGCACGCGCCTCGTCACGTCGAGTACGTGCTTCTTTCAGGGAGATCTGTGGGTAGCAACCCAAGGACATGCGCTTCTGCTTGCCTGACCAATAGTAGCGGAATAGCCAGATTTTTCCGCCACTGGCCGTCACATTGAGCGTGAGACCGTCGCTGTCACCGAGGGTGTAGTCATTGCCAGTAATTCGGGCGTGCCGAACTGTCATTTCTGAGAGTGCCATCGCGAGCTCCTGAACAGAGTCAGGGCCAGATGCTCATCTCACTGCGCAAACTGCTCCAGCAACAAACTGATTCAGTGCGCGTCAGGATTCTGGACTTAATCCTGGACTTAAACGCACCGGATACTGCTGGATTTCAGTAGTTTCCGCCAGAACGAAAAAAGGGCCTTTCGGCCCTTATTTCAATCACTTACAGAATTCAATGGAACTCTGTAGCGCTATATCTGGAGCGGGAAACGAGACTCGAACTCGCGACCCCGACCTTGGCAAGGTCGTGCTCTACCAACTGAGCTATTCCCGCATTGGCGTCCCCTAGGGGACTCGAACCCCTGTTACCGCCGTGAAAGGGCGGTGTCCTAGGCCACTAGACGAAGGGGACGCGGCCCGGAGCTTACAACAGCTTTTCCGGCTTCCTGCGTTTCGCTTTCGGCTTTACGCTGGAAGTGGCGCGCATTCTATGGAGCCTCCGAACACTCGTCAACCCTTGGATAAAAATTTTTTAAATCAAAGAGTTCGGGGCAATTCGCGAGTGCGATCTACCAGCCATGCGGGCAAAGGCACTACACTCGGGCAAACCGCCCACGGGAGAACCTAGGTGTCGCCACTCCTGATTACCATCCTGATTGTCGTAGTCGTCGCGACCCTGTTCGGTATCGGTTACATCAACCACTCGATGGAAACCAACAAGCTGGAGAAGGCCCGGCGCAAGGCCGACCTGAACGACCGGCTGCGGCGTTGCTCGGAGATTTCTGAATCGATGCCCGGGCAATTGATGACGCCGGCGCTCAAGCTGATGTTGACCCGCCTCATGTTGCAGCTCAGCGAGCGCCTGAACCTGATGGAGAAAGGCAACGCCGCCCTGCAGGCCCGCATTCAGGACTTGCGGAGCGAGGTCGCCAAGGGCGACGACATCGCCGTGGGCAACATCGTCCAGCCGATCCTCAACGAGGCCAAGGCCAAGGAAGTCCGCTTCCTCTTGGAAAGCCTGCACGGCCAACTGGGCCGGGCGGCGAAGGACGGCCTGCTGCAACCCATCGAGGCCAAGAGCTGGGCGAAGGAACTGCGCCACATGCTGGTCTACCTGCATGTGGAGTTCTTCATCAACCTGGGCCAGCAGAAGATCCTGCAAAAACAGCCGCGCCAGGCCCGGCTTTCCTTCGAGCGCGGCGTCCAGTACCTGCGCAAGCAGCCGGAGCCGGCCTTTTACCAAAAGCAGTTGAAACAACTGGAAGCCCATCTGGAGCGGGCCACCGCCCTGGTCATGGAGGAGGATGCCGCCACCTCGGCCGAGGAGGATGCCAGCCAACTCCAGGACGGGCTCAAGGATCTGGACGAAGAAGATATCTGGCGCAAGAAGAATTTTTACGAGTGATCGCCGAGCCCTGGCTCGCGGTCCTTTCTCATCGTTAATAAGGACAACCTGATGAGCCTGACCCTTTACGGTGCCCCGCTGTCGCCCTTCGTGCGCAAAGTGCGCTTGTTCCTCGCCGAGCAAGCGCTCGACTACGAGTTGGAGGCGGTGATGCCCTTCAGCCCGCCCGACTGGTACCGCGAGCTCAACCCCCTGGGGCGCATCCCCGCCCTGCGCGACGGCGCATTCACCCTGGCCGACTCCAGCGTCATCTGCCAGTACTTGGAAGAAAAGCACACCGACCGCGCGCCGCTTTACGGCGCCACGGCGGAAAGCCGGGCGCGGGTACGCTGGCTGGAAAAGTACGCGGACTACGAACTGGCGCCCCACGCCACCTTCGGCGTATTCGGCAACCGCGTACTGAAGCTCACCATGGGCAAGCCGAGCGACGAGGCGGCGGTGCGGGCGGCCATCGACGAGAAGCTTCCGCCGCACTTCGACTATCTGGAGAAAACCCTGGGCGAGGCCGAGTATTTCGTCGAGGACCGGCTGACCCTGGCCGACCTGGCGCTGACGTGCCAGCTCATCAATATGGAACATGGCGGAGAACGCCTGGACGCCAGCCGCTGGCCACGGCTGGAAGCCCATTACCGCCGCATGCTGGAGCGCGCTTCGGTGCAGGCTGTCCTGGCCGGCGAACGGGCCATGATGGCCAAGATCAAGGCCAAGTTCGCCTGAGGAAACGCGGGGATCAGTCTAAGCGGCCGCGCCGGCCGCCTGGCCGGCCCCCGGCCCGCTAGCAGTCGCTGGCGGCCAGAAAAATCGACGCCAACCGTTCGATACCCGCCTGGTCCTCTTCGGTGAAGCGGGCCAGGCGCGGGCTGTCCAGATCCAAGACCCCGATCAGTCGCCCCTGCTTGACCAAGGGCACCACCAGTTCGCTGTTGGAGGCACTGTCACAAGCGATGTGGCCGGGAAAGGCATGCACGTCTTCCACACGCTGGGTCCGGCGGCTGCTCGCCGCAGCACCGCAGACCCCCTTGCCGAAGGGAATGCGCACGCAGGCCACCTTGCCCTGGAACGGGCCCAGCACGAGCTGTTCGTCTTTGTTCAGATAGAAACCGGCCCAGTTCAGGTCCGCCAGTTCATGGAAGAGGAACGCGGCGAACTGCGAGGCGTTGGCGATGAAATCGCGCTCGTCCGCCAGCAACGCCTCCAACTGCGCCGCCCACAGCGCGTAGCCCTGCAAGCCCGCGCCCGTCTCGTCGAGGTCGATCATCGGATTGACTCCAGCAATGCCTTGCCCACCCATTGGCGGGCGAATTGATAGGCGCAACGACCGTTGCGGTTGCCGCGCCCCGAGGCCCAGCGGATCGCCACGATGGCCAGCTCGTCGGTCCACTGCCATTCCAACCCGGCCGACCGCGCCAGCACACCGATCCAGTGGCGCACCACGTCCAGGTAATGATCCTGGGTAAACGGATAGAACGACAGCCAGAGGCCGAATCGGTCGGACAGGGCGATCTTGTCCTCCACCGCCTCGCTGGGATGCAGCTCGCCGTCCACCCGGGTCCAGTGATCGTTGTCGCTTTCCCGCTCGGGCACCAGGTGCCGGCGGTTGGAGGTGGCGTACAGCAGCACGTTGTCCGGCGCCCGCTCCAGGGAGCCGTCAAGTACACTTTTCAGCACCCGGTAGTCGCCCTCGCCGGCCTCGAAGGAGAGGTCGTCGCAGAAGACCACGAACCGGTAGGGCAAGGCCGCCACGCACTCCACCACCCGGGGCAGGTCGGCGAGATGGTCGCGCTCGATCTCGATCAGGCGCAGGCCTTCCGAGGCATGGGCGGCGAGCAATGCACGCACGAGCGAGGACTTGCCGGTCCCGCGGGCGCCCCAGAGCAAGGCGTGGTTGGCCGGCCAGCCGGCGACGAATTGGCGGGTATTGCGCGCCAGTTGCTCGCGCTGGGCATCCACCCCGATGAGGTCGTCGAGGCCGAGGTCGAGGGATACCTTGAGGGGTTGCAGGTAACCGCCGCGCCCTTCGCGGTACCAGCGGGCCGCCAAGGTCTGGGACCAGTCCACGGGGGCCTGTATCACCGGTAACAAGGGGTCGAGACGCATCAGGACCTGGTCGGCCCGATCGAGGAAGACGTTGAGTCGTGAATCCACGCAATACTCCTACAGGTCGGCGCGCTGAACGCGGTGGCGCCCGTCGTGCGACGGGGTTCACGGAATGGCGATAGGCTATGCTTCGCCTGCGCAGGGAACAAGGCCAAGTTCGCAGCCCATGGATATACCGCTCACGCAACGCCTGTCGTTCAAGCAAGCCAGTCTGACCGTGCTGGTGGCGTTCGTGCTGGGCATCCTGCTCAGCCTGATTCAGGTGGGGATCGACTTCGTCGCCGAGGATTCGTCCATCGACAAGGAAATCCATACCCTGCTGGAAATCAGCCACAACCCCGCCGCCCGCATCGCCTACAACATCGACGCGGAACTGGCCCAGGAGCTCGTGCAGGGCCTGCTGCGCTCGCCGGCGGTGATCCGCGCCGAGATCGTCGATAACAGCGGCATGGTCCTGGCCCAGCTGGAACGCCCGCGCCAGGAAAGCGGTTATCGGGTCTTCAGCGATTTCCTGTTCGGCGAGCGCCGACTGTTCAACGATCCCCTGTTCATCTCCCACGCCCCGCTGGAAAACCTCGGCGTGCTCAGCCTGGAAGTGGACACCTATGCCTTCGGCAGCAGTTTCCTGCACCGTGCGCTGCTGACCCTGGCGATGGGGTTTGTTCGCAGCTTCCTGCTGGCGCTGATCCTGCTGGTCCTGTTCTACCGGATGTTGACCAAGCCGCTGGTGGAACTGACCCGCTCCGTCAGCGACCGCAACGCGCTGACCGCCGATCTCGAGCCCATCCCCTGCCCGCCCGGGCATGGCCAGGACGAGATCGGCGTGCTGGTGGATGCGACCAACCAGCACCTGGCCCGCATCACCCAGGAAATCGGGCAGCGCCGGGAAGCCGAGGACCGACTGACCCGCTACCTGACGGAGCTGGAGGACATCGTCTCGGAGCGCACCGCCGAACTCAAGGCCGCCAACACTCGGCTCAGCCAGTCCAATCAGGAGCTGGAAGCCGCGCGAGCCCAGGCGCTGGGCATGGCTCAGGCGCGCGCGGCGTTCGTCGCCAACATGAGCCACGAGATCCGCACGCCCCTCAATGGCCTGCTAGGCATGCTCGCCCTGGCGCTGGACGCCCCGCTGAGCGCCGAGCAGCGGCAGCAGCTCAACATCGCCCATGACTCGGGCAAGGTGCTGGTGGAGCTGCTCAACGATATCCTCGACCTGTCCAAGTTCGAGGCCGGGCAACTGGAGCTGGAGCACATCCCCTTGGACCTCGGCGCCCTGGTGGAGGACACCGGCAGCCTGCTGTCGCAGAACGCTTCTCCCGGAGTCGAGCTGACCTGCCTGATCGATCCCGGCCTGCCGGCCATGGTCCAGGGCGATCCCACCCGCATACGTCAGATCGTCAGCAACCTGCTTTCCAACGCACTCAAGTTCACCCGATTCGGCCGCGTGGACATTCGCGTTTCGCCCTGCCCCGTCGGCGTTCGGATCACGGTACGCGACACCGGCATCGGCATCTCTGCCGGCACCCTGCCGCGCCTGTTCCAGCCCTTCGCCCAGGCGGGCGCCGGCATCGCCCGCCAGTACGGCGGCACCGGACTGGGCCTGGCCCTGACTCGCAAGCTTTGCGAGGCCATGCACGGCGAATTGCGGGTGGACTCCACCGAAGGGGTGGGCAGTCAGTTCGTCGCCGAACTGCCCCTGCCCATCCACACGCCCGCGCCGCGCTGGCCGGCGTTGTCCGGCAGGTTGATCGCGCTCTGCGCGGCCAACAGCGGCCTGGCGGAGCTGCTGAGGCTGTGGCTGCCGGCATGGGGCCTGTCCGTCCGGCTGCCCCATGAAACCGATACGCTCGAGACGGTGGAAGCCGAGGCGGTGCTCGGCGACGACCCCTCGCGGCTGCTGGTGCTGCGCTCCCGCACCTCGGCACCGTTCCTGCTGGTGACCGCCTACGGCAGCTTCATGCCCAGTACCCAGAGCAGCGCCCTGGCCCCCTTCGAACAACTGGCGCGCCCGCTGTCCCGGGCGACGCTGTACCAGGCGCTGCAGCGCGCGTTGCAGCAGGAGCCGCTCGCTCCGCCACTCCTCGCGCCCGTCGAAGAGATGCCGGTCTCGCAACGGCATATGCGCATCCTGCTGGTGGAGGACAACCCGGTGAACCAGATGGTGGCCAAGGGCATGCTGAGCAAGCTGGGATGCGAGGTGACGGTAGCCGGCCACGGGGGCGAGGCACTGAATTATCTGGAGCAGGCGGGCGTCGACCTGGTGCTGATGGATTGCAACATGCCGGTCATGGACGGTTACGAGGCGAGCCGGCGCATCCGCCAGAGCGGACGCTGGCCGGACCTGCCGATCATCGCCCTGACCGCCAACGCGCTGCCGGACGAACGAGAACGCTGCCGCGCGGCCGGCATGAACGACTACTTGGCCAAACCCTTCCGCCGCGAAGACCTGGTGCACCTGCTGGATGTCTGGCTGCCGGCTAACCCGCCCCGGTGAGTCGCGCCAGCAGCGTGTCCAACTGTTCGCGCAACACGCCCAGCGCCTCCCGGTCGAGCCTGGACTGGCACACCAGGTCCTCTCGCAACGGGCCGACCCGCGCGCGCAACGAAACACCGGCCTCGGTGACTGCCAAGTGCACCTCCCGCTCGTCGCTCCGCCCCCGCTGGCGTCGCGCCAGGCCCATCTGCTCCAGGCGCTTGAGCAGCGGCGTCAAGGTGCCGGAGTCCAGCGCTAGGCGCTCCCCCAAGGCTTTCACCGTGGGCTGCGCGGGGGGCGCCTCGTGCCACTCCCAGAGCACCAGCATCGCCAGGTATTGCGGGTACGTCAGGCCAAGGGCCTCCAGCATCGGCCGGTAACCCCGGATCACCGCCCGGGATGCGGCGTACAGTTTGAAGCACAGTTGCTCGTCCAGCCGTAGCGCGGTGTCCTCGCTCATCGCAGCAAGGCCTCCACCGAAGCCTCCAGAGCCTCCGGCCGGGTAGTGGGAGCGAAGCGCCGTACCTGACGAGCCTCGCCATCCAACAGGAACTTGGTGAAATTCCACTTGATGGCCTGGCTGCCCAGCAGGCCCGGGGCGCGCTGTTTCAAGGCGACGAACAGCGGATGGGCTCCCGCGCCGTTCACCTCCACCTTGGCGAACAGCGGAAAACTCACGCCGTAGTTCAACTCGCAGAACTGGGCGATCTCGCCCTCCCCGCCAGGTTCCTGATGCCCGAACTGGTTGCAGGGAAACCCGAGCACTACCAACCCGCGCTCCCGATAGCGTTTCCAGAGGGCCTCCAAACCTTGGTATTGCGGGGTGAAACCGCAGCGGCTGGCGGTGTTGACCACCAACAGGGCGCGAGCCTGGAAATCCGCGAGCGTCTTGCGCTCGCCGGTCAGGGTGGTACAGGGCAGGGTCAGCAGCGAATCGGCCATGGGCGGCCTCCGTCGGTTCGAGAAGCCGATAAAATAGCGATCAATTGAATTGCACACAATTCAATTGATCCAGCATCACTACAGTCGATTCGGAGACACGCGCCCCGTTTATGGGGCGTCGGCCTCCTTGGGAACCAGTTTCAAAGCCACGGAGTTGATGCAATAGCGCATACCAGTGGGGCGCGGCCCGTCGGGAAACAGATGCCCCAGATGCGCATCGCAACGGGCGCAGCGTACTTCGATGCGGTGCATGCCGTGGCTGAAATCCTCGCGCTCGACGACGGCGTCGGCGGACACCGGCTGAAAGTAGCTCGGCCAGCCGCTGCCGGAGTCGTATTTCGCTTCCGAATCGAATAGCGGCGCGTCGCAACACACGCACCGGTAAAGACCGGGTGTCTTGGTGTCGTGGTATTGGCCGGTGAAGGCGCGCTCGGTCCCGCCCAGGCGGCACACGTGGTACTCGGCGTCGGACAATTCCTCGCGCCAGGCTTCCAGGGGTTTATCCAGCTTTTCCATCTTTCACCTCAGGGTATGATCCCCGCGATCTTCCGGCGCGGGGGGTGGGCACGTATGATGCGTGAGGCTTGGACCTTCCGGTTCGCTCCCGGGTTGCCCGCCCGGGCGGAAGGATCACCGACATTCGCCGCCATTTCAGCCGGATCGCCCTTCGCGCCAGCCTCGTCGAGCGCCCGCGATCCGTTGCCACGCCAGGGACATCAGGATCATGCAGGTCAGCAAATCGAACAAGCTCGCCAACGTCTGCTACGACATCCGTGGCCCGGTGCTCAAGCACGCCAAGCGGCTGGAAGAGGAAGGCCACCGTATCCTCAAGCTGAACATCGGCAATCCCGCGCCGTTCGGCTTCGAAGCGCCGGAGGAAATCCTCCAGGACGTCATCCGCAACCTGCCCACCGCCCAAGGCTACAGCGACTCCAAGGGGCTTTTCAGCGCCCGCAAGGCGGTGATGCAGTACTACCAGCAGAAGCAGGTGGAAGGCGTCGGCATCGAGGACATCTACCTCGGCAACGGGGTGTCCGAGCTGATCGTGATGGCCATGCAGGCCCTGTTGAACAATGGCGACGAAGTGCTGATCCCGGCGCCGGACTATCCGCTGTGGACCGCCGCGGTCAGCCTCGCCGGCGGCAAGCCGGTGCATTACTTGTGCGACGAGCAGTCCGACTGGTTCCCCGACCTCGCCGACATGGCGGCCAAGATCACTCCCAACACCAAGGCCCTGGTGCTGATCAACCCCAACAACCCCACCGGCGCGGTGTACTCCAAGGCCGTGCTGGAAGGCATCGTCGAACTGGCGCGCCAACATGGCCTGGTGCTGTTCTCCGACGAGATCTACGACAAGATCCTCTACGATGGCGCGACCCATGTCTCCACCGCCTCCCTGGCACCGGACGTGCTGTGCCTGACCTTCAACGGCCTGTCGAAATCCTACCGGGTCGCCGGCTTCCGCTCCGGCTGGGTCGCCATCTCCGGGCCGAAGCACCAGGCCCGGAGCTACATCGAGGGCCTGGACATCCTCGCCAACATGCGCCTGTGCGCCAATGTGCCGGCGCAGCACGCCATCCAGACCGCCCTGGGCGGCTACCAGAGCATCAACGACCTGGTGCTGCCTCCAGGCCGCCTGCTGGAACAGCGCAACCGCGCCTGGGAGCTGCTCAACGACATTCCCGGCGTGAGTTGCGTCAAGCCCATGGGCGCGCTGTATGCCTTTCCACGCATCGACCCGAAGGTCTGCCCGATCCACAACGACGAGAAGTTCGGCCTCGACCTGCTGCTTTCGGAAAAGCTGCTGATCGTCCAGGGAACGGCATTCAACTGGCCCTGGCCGGATCACTTTCGCGTCGTCACGCTGCCGCGGGTCGATGACTTGGAACAGGCGATCGGGCGCATCGGGCATTTCCTCCGCTCGTATCGCCAGTGATCCCGGGAGTGGCGCCCGGCGGGGATCGACCCCGTGGCGTCCTCCGCCTCTCGACCCGGACGCCGACCATGGACCTGCACATCGACGATTTCTACAAGGACTGCGCCAGCGGCCTCCTGCACCTCTACCAAGCCTTCCCGCGCAAGATCGCCCTGTACATCGAGGACCTTATCGGCCTGGAGGAGCCGGACGAATTCGGCTTGCCGAGCAAGCGCCACCAGGGCTGCCTGGGCGCGCTGATATGGCTGGCCGAGGAAGGCTACATCCGCTTCGAAAGCACCATTCGCTACGAAGCGCTGGACCAGGCGGTGCTCACGGAAAAGGGCTTCCTCCGCCTGTCCCGCTCCGTGCCCCGCGCGAGCCCGGCGGACGACGGCGTGCCGCCCAGCGTGCGGCGGGTTCGCGAAACCCTGGCCAACCAACTGCGCGAAGCCCTGCTGGCCACCGACGGCGAGCGACTCGCCTGGCTGGTCCATCATCTGCTCGACCGCCCGACCCCCGGCGCGCCTTGAGTGCGAAGGGCAAGGGCTGTCCTTGCCGTGGCAAAACGACACAGTTTGAAATAGCTGTGAGTTGAATCGCCCACGGGGGCCCCTTATATAACCCGCAACCGTTTTTTTGCCCTGAGGATGTGTTTCCACCATGATGCGAATCCTGCTGTTCCTAGGCACCAACCTGGCGGTGCTGCTGGTCGCCAGCATCACCTTGAGCCTGCTTGGCTTCAACGGGTTCATGGCGGCCAAGGGCATCGGCCTGGACCTGAACGGCCTGCTGATCGTCTGCGCGGTCTTCGGTTTCACCGGCTCGCTGATCTCGCTGTTCATCTCCAAGTGGATGGCGAAAATGACCACCGGCACCGAAGTCATCAGCCAGCCGCGCACCCGACACGAACAATGGCTGCTGCAAACCGTGGAGCAGCTGTCCCTGCAGGCCGGCATCAAGATGCCCGAAGTCGGCATCTTCCCCGCCTACGAAGCCAACGCGTTCGCCACCGGCTGGAACAAGAACGACGCCCTGGTAGCGGTCAGCCAGGGGCTACTGGAGCGCTTCTCGCCGGACGAGGTCCGCGCGGTGCTCGCCCACGAGATCGGCCACGTCGCCAACGGCGACATGGTGACCCTGGCGCTGATACAGGGCGTGGTGAATACCTTCGTGATGTTCTTCGCGCGGATCTTCGGCAACTTCGTCGACCGGGTAATCTTCAAGAACGAGGAAGGCCACGGCATCGCCTACTTCGTCGCGACCATCGTCGCCGAGCTGGTGCTGGGCATCCTGGCCAGCATCATCGTCATGTGGTTCTCCCGCCGTCGCGAGTTTCGCGCCGACGAGGCCGGTGCCCGTTTCGCCGGCACCTCGGCGATGATCGGCGCGCTGCAACGCCTGCGCGCCGAACAGGGCGTCCCCGTGCAGATGCCCGATAGCCTGACCGCGTTCGGCATCAATGGCGCGCTCAAGAACGGCCTGGCCGGCCTGCTCATGAGCCACCCGCCCCTGGAAGAACGCATCCAGGCGCTGATGCAGCGCCGCGGCTGATATCCCCTCCCGGAAAAGGCGGCCTCGGGCCGCCTTTTTCGTGCCCGCGCCTTTTCCGTTATGGTGGACGCTTTCGTATCAGCGAGACCCGATCATGCGTGCCTGCGTCCTTGCCCTTGCTACCCTCCTCTTCCTGACCGGCTGCCAGAACGCGTACTACGCGGCGCTGGAGAAGGCCGGCATCCATAAGCGCGACCTCCTCGTGGAGCGGGTGGAAGACGCCCGGGACGCCCAGCAACAGGCCAAGCAGCAGTTCCAGAATGCCTTGGAACGCTACCGAAGCGTGGTTCGGATGAATGGCGGCGAACTGGAGAAACGCTACGAGGCGCTCGACGCCGAATACCGCGCCAGCGAGGCCAGCGCCCGGGAAGTGCGCGGCCGGATCGCCGCCGTCGAGGAAGTCGCCGACGCCCTGTTCGACGAGTGGAAGGACGAGCTGGACGACTACAGCGACCCCGGGCTACGCGCCCTCAGCGCCAAGGAACTCGACCGTACCCGCGACGAATACGCCGATGTACTGCGACGGATGCGGGCGGCGGAACAGCGGATCGACCCGGTGCTGAGCGTGCTTCACGACCGGGTTCTGTTCCTCAAGCACAACCTCAACGCCCAGGCCATCGGCGCCCTGCAAGGCGAGAACGCCGGTCTTCAGGGCAACGTCGACCGACTGATGCGCGACATGCAACGGGCCATCGACGAGGCGGACGCCTTCATCCGCCGCTTGCAAGCCGGCAACCGGCGCTAGCGGCGCAACCGATAGACCCGCTCCTCCAGCCGCCGCGCCCCACGCTCGAGGAATTTCCAGTTGTCGGCCAGCACATCGGGGCTGGCCAGCACCTCCAGCTCGAACGGCGCGGGGAACCGCTGCCGCGCCTCCGCATCGCTCACCGAGAAGGGCGGCCCCTCCATGCTCCCCGGCTCGTATTCCAGGGTGATCAACAGGCCATCGAGGCGCGAGGGCAGGATCGCGGCCAGATGCTCCGCGTAGCGCCCGCGCAGGTCGTCCGGCAGGGCGATCAGGGCGGCGCGGTCGTACAGTCCACGGCAACGGGCGACGTCCTCGGGCCGCAGATCGAAAATATCGCCGCACAGCAGCTCGATGTTTTCGGCGCGGTAGCGGGTGAAGCGCGCCTCTACGACAACTTCCGGCTGCCAGCCCTGCTCGGCGAAGAAATCCAGTACCGCCTTTTCCACTTTTTCCACCCCCAGCACCGCGTGCCCCTGCCGGGCCAACCAGACCAGGTCGAGGGTCTTGCCGCACAGCGGCACCAGCACCTGGGCTTCGCGCGGCACACCCAGGCCCGGCCAGAACTCGATGAGGTAAGGGTTCACGTCGGTCAGGTGGAAGCCGATCTGATTACGGGTCCACCGCTTCTGCCAGAACTCCGGGTCCATTCGTTTTACCTTTTCGATCAGTTTGCCCAGGAATTTATATTGGTTTCGAGGCGAACGCTGGAGAAAGATGACGCACGCTCACCGACGGAGCCCTCCGCCATGCTGCCCAGCCTCTTCATTTCCCACGGTTCGCCGATGCTCGCCCTGCAACCTGGGGCGAGCGGCGCCGCCCTCGCCCGGCTCGCGGCCGAGCTGCCGCGCCCCCGGGCGATCCTGGTGGTGTCCGCCCATTGGGAAAGCGGCTGCCTGTCCGTCGGCGCCCATCCGGCACCCGTGACCTGGCACGACTTCCATGGCTTTCCGCCCGCCCTCTATGCCCTGGACTACCCCGCGCCGGGTGACCCACGCCTCGCGGCGGAAATCGCCGCCATCTTGGGAGCGGCCGGCCTGCCCGCCTCCCTCGATGCCGGGCGCCGCCGCGACCATGGCGCCTGGGTACCCCTCTCGCTGATGTACCCCCGGGCAGACATCCCGGTGCTGCAATTGTCGTTGCCGACGGCGTTCGGGCCGACCTTGCAGACCCGCATCGGTCGGGCGCTGGGCGGGCTTCGCGCCCAGGGCATCCTGGCGATCGGCTCGGGCAGCATCACCCACAACCTGCAACGGCTGGATTGGCACGCCGAGCCTGGGCAGGCCGCCGCTTGGGCCGAGGCGTTCCGCGACTGGATCGTCGGGCGGCTGGAAGCGGACGACGAAGCGGCTCTGCACGCTTACCGGCGGCACGCCCCCCACGCCGCCCAGGCCCACCCCCGGGACGAACACCTGCTGCCGCTGTTCTTCGCCCGGGGCGCCGGGGGGCGCTTCAGCGTGGCCCATCGCGGGTTCACCCTGGGCGCCTTGGGCATGGACATCTACCGCTTCGACTGACGACAGGCAAGAATAACCGCCCGAATCGCGGCGGCCGATGACGGCCGAATCCCCTAGGCTGCCGTCAACCGCAACGGAGCGACGCCATGCTGTTCGACCTGCCCACCGACGACGTGCTGTACCAAGCCCTGCTGGAGCGCGACCCGGCCTACGAGGGATTCGCCTATGTCGGCGTCGGCAGCACCGGGGTGTTCTGCCGGCTGACCTGCAGCGCGCGCAAGCCGAAACGCGAGAACGTGACCTTTTTCGACTCGGTGGTGGGCGCCCTGGAGGCCGGCTACCGGCCCTGCAAGCGCTGCCGGCCCTTGGCGCCCACGGGCGAGCAGGCGCCCTTGGTGCGGACGCTGCTGGCGGCCCTGGACGATGACCCGGAGTGCCGCTGGTCGGAAGACCTGCTCGCACTGCGCGGCTACGACCCCTCGACGGTGCGCAAACTGTTCAAGCGTCAGTACGGCATTACCTTCCTGGAAATGGCGCGGCTGCGCCGGCTGGGGCGCGGGCTGGACAGCCTGGCCGCCGGGGAGCCGGTCATCGAGGCGCAACTGGAGGCGAGCTTCGCCTCCGACAGCGGTTTCCGCGCCGCCCTCATGCGCCACCTCGGCGCCAGCCCGACCCAGGTCCGGCGTCGCGCCCTGTTCCGCGCGGACTGGCTGGAAACGCCCATCGGCGCGATGCTGGCGGTGGCCGACGATCAAGGGCTGCATGTGCTGGAATTCTTCGACCGCCCCGCCCTGCCCGGCGAACTGGCCCGATTGAAAGCCCGCACCGATTCGGAAATCGTCATGGGCCGCAGCGCGCCTATCGAGCGGATCGAAGCCGAGCTGGCGGCTTATTTCGCCGGCCGTTCGCCACGCTTCGACACGCCCCTGGTGGAGGCAGGCTCGGCCTTCACCCGACGCGTCTGGGACGCCCTGCGCGCCATTCCCCCCGGAGAAACCCGCAGCTACGGCGCCCTGGCCGCGGCGCTGGGCCAACCTTCGGCGACCCGGGCCGTGGCCCGCGCCAATGGCGCCAACCAGATCGCCCTGGTCATCCCCTGCCACCGGGTCATCGGTTCGGACGGCTCGCTGACGGGCTATGGCGGCGGAGTATGGCGCAAGCGCTGGCTGTTGGAGCACGAGCGTCGCCATTTCGCCCCGTCCCCCACGAGGACCCCGGAAGCCGCGCTCGGCTGAGGCGACCCGGGGCGTGGTTCAGACCGGCTCGGCCCAGAGGTCGTACTCGTCGGCATCGGTGACCCGCACCCGGATGCGGTCGCCGGGCTTGACGTCCAGGGTGTCGATGAACACGTTGCCGTCGATCTCGGGCGCATCGGCGGCGGAACGGCCGACCGCGCCCTGCTCGTCGACTTCATCGATCAACACGTCGAGTTCCCGGCCGACCTTCATTTGCAGGCGGGCAGCGGAAATCGCTTGCTGGTGGGCCATGAAACGCTCCCAGCGGGCCTGCTTGACGTCGTCGGGCACCGGCTCCAGACCCAGATCGTTGGCGGGGGCCCCTTCAACGGGGGAGTACTGGAAACAGCCGACGCGGTCGAGCTGCGCCTCGGTCAACCAGTCCAGCAGGTACTGGAAATCGTCCTCGGTTTCCCCGGGGAAACCGACGATGAAGGTGGAGCGGATGGTCAGCTCCGGGCAGATTTCCCGCCACTTCTTGATCCGCGCCAGGGTCTTGTCCTCGAAGGCCGGGCGCTTCATGGCCCGGAGTACGTTCGGGCTGGCGTGCTGGAAGGGAATGTCCAGGTAGGGCAGCAGCTTGCCGGCCGCCATCAGCGGGATCACGTCGTCGACGTTCGGATAGGGATAGACGTAGTGCAGGCGCACCCACACGCCCATGCTCGACAGCGCCTCGCACAGCTCCAGCATGCGGGTCTTCACCGGCTGGCCGTTCCAGAAGTCGGTCCGGTACTTCAGGTCGACGCCGTAGGCGCTGGTGTCCTGGGAGATCACCAGCAGCTCCTTGACCCCGGCCTTGACCAGCCGCTCGGCCTCGCCCAGCACGCTGCCCACCGGACGGCTGACCAACTTGCCGCGCATGGAGGGGATGATGCAGAAGCTGCAGGAGTGGTTGCAGCCCTCGGAAATCTTCAGGTACGCATAGTGCCGCGGAGTCAGCTTGACGCCCTGGGGCGGCACTAGGTCGATCAAGGGATTGTGATCCACCCGGGGCGGCACCACTTCGTGCACCGCCGAGACCACTTGCTCGTACTGCTGGGGCCCGGTCACCGCCAATACGTTGGGGTGGACATCACGGATCGCGCCTTCCTCGACCCCCATGCAACCGGTCACGATGACCTTGCCGTTCTCGGCGATCGCCTCGCCAATGGCATCCAACGATTCGGCTTTGGCGCTGTCGATGAAACCACAGGTGTTGACTACCACCACGTCGGCGTCCTGGTAGGTCGGCACGACTTCGTACCCCTCCAGGCGCAGTTGTGTGAGGATGCGCTCGGAGTCGACGAGGGCTTTGGGGCAACCCAGGGAAACGAAGCCGACCTTCGGCGTGGATGCAGTGGACATGACGAACCTCGGCAGGGCGCCCACGGGGGCGCCTGATCAAAAAGTGCGCAATTCTAGCGATAGCTCGGCGGCTTGACCAGCCTCCGGCGCGCCCAGGCGACGCCCCGGTCGAATGGTCGAAACTGCGACATCGGCGCCTGGGGCTCTTGCCTGAACGCGGCGGCTGGCAGAGGATGCGCAACATTTTCCAAGCAGGATGGGTTGCATGAGCGAAACCGCCGCAGATTCGGCCCGACATCACGGGCAGGCTTCCTCCCCGTTGGGATTGCTGGTCGCCACCGTTGGGGTGGTGTACGGCGATATCGGCACCAGCCCCCTCTACACCCTCAAGGAAGTGTTCGCCGGGCACTACGGCGTGCAGGCCAACCACGACGGCGTGCTGGGCATCCTCTCGCTGATCTTCTGGTCCCTGATCTGGGTGGTCTCGATCAAGTACGTGCTTTTCATCCTGCGCGCCGACAACCAGGGCGAAGGCGGCGTAATCGCCCTGACCGCCCTCGCCAGCCGCGCCTCCCAGGCCTACCCCCGGTTGAAGGCGTTGCTGATCCTGCTGGGCCTGTTCGGGGCGGCGCTGTTCTACGGCGACAGCATGATCACCCCGGCGATCTCCGTGCTGTCCGCGGTGGAAGGGCTGGAGATCGCCTTCGACGGGCTGAGCCATTGGGTGGTACCCCTGGCGCTGATCCTGCTGATCGCCCTGTTCCTGATCCAGAAGCGCGGCACCGCGCAGATCGGCATCCTGTTCGGCCCGATCATGGTGCTGTGGTTCAGCGTGCTGGGAGTGCTGGGAATCTACGGCATCCTCCAGCGCCCGGAGGTACTCAACGCCCTCAACCCCTATTGGGGGGTGCATTTCTTCATCGTCCACCCGGCCATCGGCCTGGCCATCCTTGGCGCCGTGGTGCTGGCGCTGACCGGCGCCGAGGCGCTGTACGCGGACATGGGTCACTTCGGCCGCAAGCCAGTCGCCCGCGCCTGGTTCGGCCTGGTCCTGCCCGGCCTGGTCCTCAATTACTTCGGTCAGGGCGCGTTGCTCTTGGAGAACCCCGAGGCCGCGCGCAACCCCTTCTACTTGCTGGCGCCTTCGTGGGCCCTGCTGCCCATGGTGGGCCTTTCCACCCTGGCGACCGTCATCGCCTCCCAGGCGGTGATCTCCGGCGCGTTCTCCATCACGCGCCAGGCGGTGCAACTCGGCTACGTGCCGCGCATGCACATCCAGCACACTTCCAGCCAGGAACAGGGCCAGATCTACATCGGCACGGTGAACTGGGCACTGATGGTGGGCGTGGTGGTGCTGGTGCTCGGCTTCGAGTCCTCCGGTGCGCTGGCCTCGGCCTACGGGGTCGCGGTGACCGGCACCATGCTGATCACCACGCTACTGGTGACGGCGGTGATGCTGCTGTTGTGGAAAACCCCGCGCTGGCTGGCGATCCCGGTGCTGGTGGGCTTCCTTTTGGTGGACAGCCTGTTCTTCGCGGCCAACGTGCCGAAGATCATCGAGGGTGGCGCCTTCCCGGTGGTGGCCGGCATCGCCCTGTTCGCCCTGATGACCACCTGGAAGCGCGGTCGGCAGATCCTCATGGAACGCCTCGACGAGAGCGCCCTGCCCCTGCCGTTGTTCATCGGCAGCATCCGCAGCCAACCGCCGCACCGCGTGCAGGGCACCGCCGTGTTCCTCACCGCCCGCCCCGACGCGGTCCCCCACGCCCTGCTGCACAACCTGCTGCACAACCAGGTTCTGCACGAACAGGTGGTGCTGCTCACGGTGGTCACCGAAGACCAACCCCGGGTTTCCCCCGACCGGCGCTTCGAAGTGGATGCCTATGGCGACGGCTTCTTCCGGGTGTTGCTGCACTTCGGCTTCACCGAAGAGCCGGACGTGCCCGCCGCGCTGGCCCTCTGTCACCTGAGCGAACTAGATTTCAGCCCGATGCGCACCACCTACTTCCTCAGCCGGGAGACCGTGATCCCGACCCGGCGGATGGGCATGGCCCGTTGGCGGGAGGTGCTGTTCGCCTTCCTGATGAAGACCGCCAACAGCAACCTGCGCTACTTCAACCTGCCTCTGAATCGGGTGATCGAACTGGGTACCCAGATCGAGATTTGAGTGGGCCTCCAAGAAAAAGCCCCTGGCCATGGAAGTGGCCAGGGGCTTTTTCGTCGTCGAATCGCGCGCGGCGATGCGGCCGCGCTACGAGCGCTTCTGGCGCTCCAGGATCGCCTGGACCAGCCGCTTGGCGAGCGCCGGGTAGTCCTCGTCGTAGTGATGGCCGCCGGGTAACTCCAGGTTCTGGCCCGTCGACTCGGGCAGGGTGCAACCGCTCTCGCCGGCCTCCTCCTTGCCATAGATGCACAGCACTTTTTCAGGCGGCAGCCTGGCCAGCTCGGGCCCTACCGGGGCCTCCTCGCCCGCCTTGCCCAGCCAGCCCTGGACCTTGATCTCGAAGCTCAGGCTGCGTTCCATGGACATCAGGAAGATGCCATCCACCTGCTGGCGATCGGCCTCGGGCAACTGGGCGTAGATCGAGGGCAGCACGTTGGCGCCGAAGGAGAACCCCATCAGCACGAAGCGCCGGGCGCCCCACTTTTCCCGGTACCGCTTCATCAGGTTCGAAAGATCGACGGCGGACTGCTGGGCGGTCTTGTGCTGCCAGTAGTAACGCAGGGCATCGACCCCCACCACCGGATAACCCAGCGCCGCCATTTGCTCCGCCACGTCCCGGTCGAGGTCACGCCAGCCGCCGTCGCCGGAATAGAACAGGCTCACCGTGTCGCTTCCCTTGCCGGGTGCGGCGGGCACTTCCACCACCGGTATCGCCTCGCCGGCGCCTTGCAGCAGGCGTTGCAGCTCGCGGTCGAGCAGGACCGGCAGCGGTGTGTCGTAGTCGGCGATCAGGGTCTCGGCATTGCTCACATCCCGCGCGAACCGGGCACTGTCGTCGTCCGGGTTATCGTTCCAGGCCACGCTCCAGCGGCCGTGTTCGACCCGGGTCGGCAGGGGTTGTTGCGGGCAGTCGGGATGGTCGAGGGCGAAATCCACCGACAGGGCCCGCGCCTTGTCGCTCGCCTGGCCGGCCAGCCAGCGCCAGGCCAAGGCCGCGCCCGGCCCGATCCCGGCCACCAGGGTGGGTTCGCCGCCCAGGCGCTCGCGGGCGTTCTTCAGGCGTTGCGCCAGGGCCTCGCAATCCTGCCCGTCGCGCAACTCCATCTGCAGCGACTCGGCGCCGTTGGCGTTGGCCAGCGCCAGCAGTTGCGCCTGGGTCAGGCCCTGGCCGGTCGGCACCACGATCAGCACTCGCTCGCCTTGGGGAACGCCAGGAACGGCATGAACGGCCGCGCCGCCATCAGCCAAGGTCACGGTTTCGATCCGGCTCTCGGGCGGCGGCCTTAACCACAGCCACCATGCGACTACTAACAGGCCGATCAAGAGCACCGGCCACACCAACAGGTGGCCACGACGTGTGAGAGACATCAGCGTTTTACCAATCCAGTCAGGCCACCGGCGATCAGGGCGGCGGTATCGGCCAGCGCCAGCAACGGGTCGAGCCCGGCGGGTACGGCCATGTAGCGGGGTTCCCAGTCGGGCTGGAACTTATCCTTGAAGCGCCGCAGCCCCTGGAAGTTGTAGAACTGTTCGCCGCGCCGGAACACCAGGGCCCCCAGCCGCTGCGGCAAGGGCGCGCCCCGGCGGGGCTGCAATCCGGCCAAGGGCACCATGCCGAGGCTGAAATACGCGTGACCCCGGGCCTTGAAGTGCAGGATCAGGCCAAGCATCAGGAACTCCATGGTCAGCTTCGGCGCTTCGGGATGCACGCGCATCAGGTCCAGGCTGGCGATCTCTAGGCTATCGGTCTCCAGCAGGTTGGCGAAGGCCACGGGCTTGCCTTGGTCGAGCACCACGGCGATGCGGAAGTGTCGCAGATAGGCCGGGTCGAAGCGCCCCAGGGAGAAGCCCTTCTCCCTGACCTGCTTGCCCAGCATCCAGGCGTCGGAAATCGCCTTCAGCTCCGCCAGGGGCACCTGACCGGGCTCGTGGAACTCCAGGCTCAGGCCGTCCCGCTGGCCCCGGTTCCAGGTGTAGCGCAGGTCCTTCTTGCCCTTGCTGTCCAGGTCGAAGCGGCTCAGGTCGACCCGCGCCTCCTCGCCCAGCTTGAGAGCCGTCAGGCCGATGTCCATGTAGAACGGCAGGTTCTCCGCGCGAACCTGGTAGAACACCGGGCGCGCATGGTAGCGGTCGCAGAGATCGCGAAATTGCCAGATCAGCTCGGCGCGCTGGATCGGTGGGCCGATGGGGTCGAAAAGCGACACCAGGCTGCGCCCATGGCGGGCGAACATGAGGAAGGCCTCGCCCTGGGGATGGAACAGCAGCGCCTTGTCCCCGGTCAGCACCAGACCGCCGTCCGGCTGATCGGAGCGGCGGACGATGGCGGCGGCACGCTGCAACTCCTCGGCGGTGGGCCGATGAATCACTGGCGGCGCCGGACGCAGCAGCCAGACCAGCGCGATGGCCGCCAGCAGCATCCCGCTGGCCAGGGTGGCCCGCAGGGTACGCGGCGCCTCGGCGTCGATCGCGAACTGCCACCACAGCTCGTGGCTATACGGCACGTCCTGGTAGTCGAAGAACATCAGCCAGATGGCGGCCGCCAATACGCATGCGCTGGCGGCCAGAGTGAAGGGAGAGAACGGCACCTCGAGCAAGCGGCTCGGCCGGTAGAAGGCTCGCCGGAACACCGCCAGCAACGCCGCCGTCAGGCTCAGCAGGCTCGCCTCCTCCCAATCGAAGCCCTTGAGCAGGGAGAGGATCGCGCCGATCAGCAGCAGCACCACGGTCAGCACCCAGGCCGCCGACAAGCGTCGACGCAAGCCATGGGCGAGCAGCAGGCACAGGACCCCGATCAGGCTGGCGGTCAGGTGGGAGGCTTCGATCAGCTTGTCCGGTACCAGGAAGCTCAGGTGTTCGAGGCGCATGTCCGCCGCTGGCGTGGCGCCCGAGAACAGCAATACCACGCCCGACAGAAACACCATCAGCGACAACACCGGCGCGGCCAGCCCCGACATGACCCGGAACGCCCGCCGTCCGGCGGGAAAGAAGAAACGCCGTCCCTCGTTGGCCAGCAACAGCAAGCAGCCCAGCACCAACGGCAGGCCGACGTAGATCAGCCGGTACAGCAATAGGGCGGCCGCCAGGGGCGCCGCGCCGACTTGCCCGGCGAAGGCCGCCAGCAGTACCGCCTCGAAGACCCCAACGCCACCCGGCACGTGACTGAGCACGCCGGCCGCCAGGGCCAGCAGGTAGACCAGCAGGAAAGCCCCGAGGGGCGGCGCGTCCGGCAAGAGCAGGTACAACACCATCGCCGCGGCACAGACGTCCACCAAGGTAATGAGCAGTTGCAGGCTGGCCAGGCGCAGGCCCGGCAGGCGGATCAGCCGGCCACCGATGCGGACATCCACGCAACCGGGCACCGACCGGTCGGGCTGGCGGCGCCGGGCGAAATGGATCACCAGCAGGCCGATGGGCGCCAGGATGGCCAGTGCCAGCAGGGCGACCGCCCAGATCGGCAGTTTCAAGGCATGGGCGGCATCCGGCAGGTCGCTGAGAGCCGCCAGGGCGGCTAAGGGCGGCAGCGCGCACCCCAGGGACAGGCTGGCGAACAACGTCATCCGGGCGATATCCCCCGCCCCGAGCCCCTCGCGGCCATACAGGCGATAGCGAACCGAACCGCCGGACAGCAGCGACAACCCTACGGCGTTGCCCACGGCGAAAGCGCAGAAACCGCCCAGGGCCAAGCGCGCGGGCGGCAACTTCACCCCGGCGTAGCGGCTGGCGGACCACTCGTAGCCCAGCAGGCTGACGAACCCCACCACCGTGGCGGCCAGCGCGCCCAGCAGGCTGCTGCCGGGCACTTCCAACATGGCTTGGCGCAGGCTGTCGGGGTCCAGCTCGTGCAGCAAATGCCAGCAAGCCAGCAAGCCCAGCACGAACAGGCCCAGGGTCAGGGCGAGGCCGATGGGCTGCCGATAGGCACTGATTCGTTCCAGCCAGCGCAGGCGCGTCGGCTGTTCTACCAGAGGGATATCCAGACTGGCCTGACTGGCGTCGGGCGATGAATCGACCTGCATCGAGCACCTCTTGCTGTCGTACTCAGAGTAGGCGGCGACAAGCCGCCCTTCCAAGGCTATGCGCGTACGGTTGGGAAATGATCAGGTGGCCTGGCTCGAAGACTCGCGGACGGACCGATCCGGTACCCGCCAGAACGAGAAAGCCACTCGGACGAGTGGCTTGGGAAAAACAGTTTCAGCATAGGAAGTTGGCGACACGAGCGGCATCGAAAGGCCAATCCAGTTCGGCCTGGCTATCGAGACGGCGTAACACGGGAATTCGTATCCCATAGGCGGCGACCGACTCCGCGCGCTCCCCGATATCCACCAATTCGACCTGCAGGCCGCGCGCCACGAACGGCATGAGGACCGCCTCGGCATGCTCGCAGAGATGACACCCGAGGGTGCCGAACAACTGGCATTCCGGCAGCATTCCCCCATGCCTCTATCCAGAACGAGGCGCGCAGTCTAGCACGCCTCAGGAAGCCAGGGCCGTCTTGTCAGAACCCCTCGTATTCAGCTTCTGCAAACCGTCGAGCAGGCTGTTGTTGAGCTTCTCCGCCTTGTCTTGCTGAGCCTGGTCGAGTTGCTCGCTCAGGGCGAAGCCGCCCTTGAGCAGATCGCGCAGCATCATCTTGCCATCCGCCGCGATATCGCCCGCGGTCCCCAGGGCATCGAGCATGCTTTGCGCATAGTCCCGCAGCGTGCCGTTGACCGCGCTCGACGCCTCGCCTTGCGCACCGCCCTGTTGGGCGACTTCACTGTAGGCGTCGGTGGCTTGGCGCATGCGGGTCTGGGTCAGGTTGAGCGACATGGAGGCCAGTTGCGTCCCGTCCAGGTTCAGCTTCACCGCCTTGTCGAAGGCTCCCGACAGATCACCGGAGAAGAATTTGCCCGACAAATCCTGCACCTTGTCCATCAGATCGGCGAGCGAGGCTTTCTCATCGTCGCTGAGTTCGCCATCCACCTCCACTTTCCAGTTGCCGACCTGCAATTGACCGGACTCGCGGGCGGTCACGCTGCCCGAGGCGTCGCGAGCGGATGCACTCTTCGACCAGTCGGCGGAGGCGCGGGCAACGGAGATGTTCACCTTGTCGCCGTCCTTGGTGGTGACCTGGAGATCGAAGGTCTGGGCGGATACCTGGGTGCGTTCGCTATAGGTGGTGGACAGCGAGGCGCTGTCGGGCTTGGCGCTGGGCGTGCCGCCGTAGGCCTTTTCCAGCTTGTCCAACCCGTCGGTGATCTTCTTGTACGTGGACTCGACATCTTCGGCGATCTGCCCGTTCAGGACACCCAGCCCTTTGAGAATCTTCTTCGCATCGGAAAACCCCTTCTCAATGCCCTCGCGGGCCTGAGACAAGAGCTTCTGCATCTTCTCCGTGTCGGCTCCCGAGGCGGCCTCGCTCTTCAACCGTCCCTCGATGAACCCCAGCAGCCGGTCGGACACCTTGTCCGGGGTGTAGTCCTCCCGGTTGGCGGACAAAGAGGCCGGGTCCATGCCCAGCCTGTTGGCTAGGCGATTGGCCAAGGTGCTCTGGGCATCGGCGCTATTACGCACGGTGGGCTGAGACAGAAATCCCTGGCGCGCCGCGCCGTTCAGCAGGGGTGAGGTCAAGGCAGACATGAACGTGTCCCCGAAAGAGTCCATATAGCCGGTTGACGGCAACCTCCAATAAAAGTTGAGGCTTTTCTCGCGGATACGACAGACGGCCCGATTCCTGGAAAAGGGCCTCAAACGTCAGCGTCGGCCTTCATAACTCACCCCTTCTTATGCCGAAATAAACTTGTCAAAAATGGCCCGAGTTGTTCTCGGTCAGCGACAGCGGGACAATCCACAGAACCTGTGGATAAATCAGTGGAGAACTTGGTGGAAAAGCGCTGTAACCCCGTTGAAACGGGGCCTCGAGTCAGATTGATGAAAATTTCACCAATTGCAAAAATACTTATTTTTCAATCACTTATAGATAAATATCGCTTTCGATCAGGCTTATGTCAGAAAAAGGCAGGTAGCCCGTTCCGAAGTTTCCGTTTGTGTACAAGTCAAGGGGTTGACAGCCAAAAACCGTTGAAAGCCTGGCGAGAACTGAGCATGCGCCTCGCAAGACCCTTCCCTCCGTGTCCCGCCGAATCGAGACGGTCGACGCGAAATGCCTCGAACGTGCTCAGTCGAAATTTGTGCTTCATCGCAAATCCGGATGAAGCTCCGGCGTCCCCACCAACAGCAACTAAGCTCGTTACGTCCGAATAACGCAGTAAAGGACTATGCGGGGTAGCAGTCCCACCGGCCACCCCTGGAAGCCCTCCATACAAGGATTGGAGACAACATGACAAAGCACGTGAATCACGTACGGATCGCTGTCAGCTCCCTCGCCTTCGCCCTTAGCGTTCCGGCTTTGGCCGAATCCCTCAAGCCGAGCGACCTCCTCAACGAATTCTGGAGCCCGGCCCGCCCCAACCCCTTCGAGTGCAGCCTGGGCATACTCAACAGCACGCCCATGGGGTTGCCGCGCTGCATGCAGGCCAGCCGCATCAGCCAGCACCTACAGGACCTGCAAGACATCGCCAAGGCTCACTCCGGTAACCGGGCCGCCGGCTTGCCGGGCTACCAGGCCTCGGTCGACTATGTGAAGGACGCACTGCAACGGGCCGGCTACGCGGTGACCGTCCAGCCTTTCCCGTTCACGTCCTTCTATCCGAAAGGCCCGGGCCAGTTGAGCGCCGTCGAGCCGACACCAACCACCTACGTCTGGGAGAAGGATTTCACTTACCTGTCCCAAACCGACGCGGGCAATGTCACGGCCTCGGTGGCCCCGGTCGACCTGGCCCTGGGCGCGGGCAACCAGTCCACCAGCGGATGCGAGGCGGAAGACTTCGCCAACTTCCCCGCCGGCTCCATCGCCCTGATCCAACGGGGTACCTGCACCTACCAAATAAAGGCCGAGAACGCCGCGGCGGCGGGCGCCGTGGGCGTCGTATTCTTCAACCAAGGCGACAGCGACGACCGCAAGGGATTGCTGAATGCCACCCTGGGGGACAGCTACAAAGGCGGCATCCCGGTGATCTTCGCCACCTATGACAATGGCGTGGCCTGGGCCCAGAGCGAAGGACTCAAGCTCAACCTGGTGGTGGACGTGGTCCGGGAGAAGACCCAGACCTTCAACGTCATCGCCGAAACCCGCACCGGCAATCCGAACAACGTGATCATGGTCGGCGGTCACCTGGACTCCGTCCCCGAAGGTCCTGGCATCAACGACAACGGCTCGGGCAGCGCGGCGATCCTCGAACTGGCCCTGCAGATGCGCAAGACCTACCCGGTGAACAAAGTGCGCTTCGCCTGGTGGGGGGCCGAGGAGTCCGGCCTGGTGGGCTCGACCTACTACGTCAACCAACTGAGCGACGCGGAACGGGCGAAGATCAAGACCTACCTGAACTTCGACATGATCGGCTCGCCGAACTTCGCGTACTTCATCTATGACGGCGACGGCTCCGTCTATGACCTGAAGGGCCCGCCGGGCTCGGGTGCCGTCGAGAAGCTGTTCGAGAAATACTACCGCCTGCGTGGCCTGGAATCCGAGGGCGACGCCATCACCTTCCGCTCCGATTACGCCGAGTTCTTCCGCCAGGGCATCTCCTTCGGCGGTCTATTCAGCGGCGCCGAAGTGGTGAAAACGCCGGAGCAAGCGGCCAAGTATGGCGGCGAAGCGGGCAAGGCCTTCGACGAGTGCTACCACCAGGCCTGCGACAACATGAGCAACATCGACAACGAAGCCCTGGAAATCAATGGCGATGCCATGGCCTTCGTTACCAGTTGGCTGGCGCTTTCCACCCAGGTCATCGACGACGAGATCGCCGCGTCGAAACCGAAGGCCAGGCTGGCGCCGGACGTCCAGGACATCACCCACTGGGGCGATCACTGGATCAAGTAAGGCAAGTGTGTTCCTAGGGCCTGTCGGTCCGATACGAGCCCTGGCGTCTTGCGCCAGGGCTTTTTCATGAAGCAATCCCGAGTCCTCGCCTAGGTTCTGTACGAAAAGTCCGACGGTTAGAATCAGCGCCATGAGAGGCTGGA
>DAMBWF010000024.1:0-18473 GCA_032052615.1 Pseudomonadaceae bacterium | reverse complement strand
TCGTCACCATGAAGTCGAACAGCCGCGACAGCTCCTCCCGCCCGCTCAGCGCCGAAAAGCGCAAGACGGTCGGACCCAGGGCGGTGGTGACGTTGAGGACGCGGTTCACGAGAGGACCTCCTAGCTCATCGGTCTACCGCGACTTCGGCCGACATACTGCGACGCAAATAAGGCGCGTGATTGCAGACCAGCATCATTCGAAGCGCACAGCTTCCACAACGCTCCTGCCACCGGCAAGGCACGATTGTCGGTTCTGCTACGCAGGTCTCACCCCACCGCGAGGGACGTGGCGAAACCGCGTCGCCGCCCCGGCGAGGACATCCGGCCATCGAACCGGACGCCCGCATCCTAGCATCGAAGCGTAACGGCGGAACCCGCCCGGGCGCCCGGCCCGATGGGAGGCGCGACGAATAGCGCCGCGTCTCCCCTTCGTTCTAAAGCGGTCGGCGCAACAGGAATTCCTCGGAATTCTCCTCGAAAACCCCGGGCTTGAGCATGCGCGGCGGCTCGCTGGGTTTCACCCCGGTCCAACGTTCGAGCAGGGCGTAGGCCTCCTTGCGATCGGCCTCCGACAAGCTGGGCAGGTCCGATCCATGATTGCCGCCCGGCACCATGAACAGCCGGGTTCCACGACTGGCCGAACGGGGCAGGAAGAAGGCCGCCGCGGTCCAGGGGTCGATGTCGCCGTAGATCATCATCACATTGCGGCTTTGCAGGGCGACGAAGCCGGCGATGTCCCACATCAGCGACGGATCGAACGGCTGGCGCGGCCACTGGCTGACATAGACGCGGTAGTCGTTGGGGTCGTAGCGGAGCAGGTCGGCCAGGTGCCCGGTGAGCAGGCGCGGGTAACCGAACTGGGTGATCGCCTGGTAGTAGTACGGCTCGTAGCGGTCGCGCTCGTCGTCGCTCATGGCCGACAACGGGCCCCAGGCCAGCAGGAAGTCGAACAGCTCTTGGTCGCTGGCGGAGGTGGCCGGGATGCTGGCGCAGTTCTTCAGGTCGCCGTACTGGAAGAACTGGAAGTACAGCTCGCCCACCGTGTGGTCGAGGGCCTGGTCGAGCCCTCCGGGCAGGTTGAAGGCCAGCCCGTTGTCGTTGCCGTAGGCCTGGATGTAGCCCTTCATGACCTCGCGCCGTTTGAGCACTTCGCGCTGGTACTGCTTGAGGTCGTTGCGGCAGGCGGCGCTGCCTACCTGTGCCTGGAACGCCGCGTAGCGCGGGTCCAGACGAGCGAAGCTCTGGGGTGCCACGTTGGCCAGGGTGCCGTCGACGTCGTTGGGGTAGTAGCGGCGATGGTAGATAGCCGTCATGCCGCCCTTGCTGGCACCGGTGGAGACCCACTTGCCGCTGTAGAACGGGCGGATCGCCTGGACGATGCGGTGATGGTCGGCGGCGGCCTGCTGCAGGGTGAGATAGGTCCAGTCCAGCGGGTCGGGCCGGGACTCGGCGAAGTAGCGGTGCTCCACCTTCAACTGGCTGGCATCCAGGGCCCGGGTGATGGCGTAGCGCGCCGGGGTGACGGGGATGTCGTAGCCGTTGGTGGCCAGCACCATGGGCGCGCTTTGGGAGCGATGCAGCAGCACCATGCGCTGCTTGAAGGTGCCCCGGGCGGGGTTGGCGTGGTCTATGGGTTGCTCGTAGCGCAGCAGGAAGTAGCGGTAGCCGCTGGGCGGGTTGTCCAGCTCCTCTGCCTGCATGCCGGGAATGGCCTGGAGGTAGGCGAGGATGTCCTGGGAGCGGGAGGCGTCGTCCTGGCCGGCCTGGGCGGCCGCGCCGAGAAACAGAGAGAGGAACAACGCGCCTAGCAGCGAACGGATCGTGTCGTACATGTCCTTTGTACCTGTCTGGGGGAATGCCTTTTCCGGGCGAGCCCCGGCGTTGCCCTCGGATGACCGCGACCGCCGCACCGCCTGCGCGCCACCCATGGGCGTCCGCTCGTTCCTGCCTGGAAATCGAAGCGCCGGCCGAATCCGCCGCCGTGGAAGCAGCATAGCCCGTGGGCGGAATTTCGTCCGGCCACGCCAGGCGGGCGCAACCCCAGGGGAGGGTTGGGGTCGATCCCTGTGGGACCGTGCCACGGTCATCATCGAATCGACACGTCGAGGAAACGCCCATGCATATCGACGGCCATTGCCATTGCGGCCATGTCGCCTACCAGGCCGAGATCGACCCCGAGCAGGTCGCGGTCTGCCACTGCACGGACTGCCAGGCCCTCACCGGCTGCGCTTTCCGCGTCACCGTCGCCGCCCCGCGTCAGGCCATCACCCTCACCGGCAACCCGCCGAAGGTCTATGTGAAGCACGGGGACAATGGAAAGAAACGCTTGCAGCATTTCTGTCCCGAGTGCGGCTCGCCGCTGTTCACCAGCGGCGAGGGTGCCGAGGCCGACGAATGGGGCATCCGCTGGGGCAGCATCGTCCAGCGCGCTTCCTTGGTGCCGAACCGGCAAATCTGGCGCCGCTCGGCGGTGGTGTGGATCGACCGGGTGCCCTCGTTACCCGGCCGCGAAGCCGACTGATGAAGCCAGCCGCCCCACTCGGCCGAAACGCCTCGGCGGGGCACGAGCCGTCTCGTCGGTACCGCGAGAAGCACGGAGGCCAGCGCACCGCCGGGCCTCGACTGGAACGCCTGTGGGGGTGACGAGACGAGGAGGCCAGGCGTGCTTGCCGACAGGCCCTTGGCCGGCCCTTACGGCAGGACCACCAGCCGGTCCGGCAATTCGTTGCGGGCCTGGGTGGCCGGCAGGTGGGTGCGCAGCTGCTGACCGCAGGCTTCGATGCAGGCCAGGAAGCCTTGCAACGTTTCGCCCCGGCGAACCGCCTCGGTGAAGGCCTCGACGATGGCCGCCCAAGTCTCGTCGCCCAGGCGGGCGGCGATGCCATGGTCCACCAGGATTTCCACGTAGCGCTCCGCCTCGGCAACGAAGATCAGCATGCCGGTGCCGCCCTCGGTCCGGTGCAGGTCGAGGGCGAGGAATTGCCGTCGCGCCAGGTTGGCCGCCCGCCAGTGGCGCACGGAACGGGGCACCAGGCGGCTGGTGATCGCGGGCACGCGAAACAGCAGGCCCAGGCCGACGAACGTCAGCCACTGGACCAGCAGCAGTTGATGGGCATCGAACCAGAGGGGGCGGTAATTGACCAGCCCAGGGATCAGCAAGGCCGCCAAGCCGGCCCAGAGCAGGGAGATATAGGTGTAGTCGTCGGCCCGTGCCGCGAGTACCGTCACCAGTTCGGCATCGGTATCCCGCTCGACCCGGGCGATGGCGTCCGCCACCTGTCGCTGGTCGCTCTCGCTCAATAACGTCATGCTTGCGCGCTCATGTCTTCACCACCCTCCCGAGGCGCCGCCGCCGCCGAAGCTGCCGCCGCCCCCGCCGAATCCACCGCCTCCGAAACCGCCCCCCGAGCGGCCACCGCCCAGCAGGCCGCCGAGTACCGCCCCGGTGAGCACCGAGCGTCCACCCCCTCCCCCGCCGCCTCCGCCCCGCATCATCAACAAGACGATGACGAACAGGACCACGAAGGCGAAGCCTGGCACCGATTCCCGTTGCGGGGCCCTGCCGGCGGCGGCCTCCTGGACGGGGTCCCCGCCGAGCACCCGTAGCAGGGCCGAAGCGCCCTGGTCGATGCCGGCGCCGAAGTCGCCGCGCCGGAAGGCGGGCAGGATGACCTGGTTGATGATCAGGGAGGATTGAGCGTCGGTGAGGCGGTCTTCCAGGCCATAGCCCACCTCGATGCGCACCTTGCGCTCGTTCGGGGCAACGATCAGCAACGCGCCATTGTCCTTGCCCTTCTGACCGATGCCCCAGTGGCGGCCCAGTTGGTAGCCGTAATCCTCGATGGTCTCGCCTTGCAGACCGGGCAAGGTGACTACCACCACCTGTTCGCCCGTGGCTTGCTCGTGGCCGGCCAGCATCCGCTCCAGGCGCGCCCGGTGCGATTCGTCGAGCAGGCCCGCACGGTCCACCACGCGGCCGTCGAGGGCCGGGAAGGTCGGCGTCGCCTGGGCCAGCAGCGCGCAGGTACCCAGCAGCAGGACCTGCGCGAGCCCCCGCCAGGGGCGCATTACTGGAAGCTCACCTTGGGCGCCTGCTCGGCGTTGGGCGCGGTGGCCTTGAAGTTCTCGCGCACCTGCATGTCGCGGTAGAGGGTCATCTGCCAGAGCCGGCCGGGGAAGGTGCGGATTTCGGTGTTGTAGCGTTCCACCGCGGCGATGAAGTCGCGACGCGCCACGGCGATGCGGTTCTCGGTGCCTTCGAGCTGCGACTGCAGGGCGAGGAAGTTCTGGTTGGACTTGAGGTCCGGGTAACGCTCGGACACCACCATCAGCCGACTCAGGGCTCCGCTGAGCTGCTGCTGCGCCTGGTCGAACTGCTGGAGCTTCTGGGGATCGTCCAGGGTGCTGGCGTCCACTTGGATGGAGGTGGCCTTGGCCCGCGCCTCGATCACCCGGGTCAGGGTTTCCTGCTCCTGCCTGGCGTAGCCCTTGACGGTCTCCACCAGGTTGGGGATCAGGTCGGCCCGGCGCTGGTACTGGTTCTCCACTTGGGCCCAGGCGGATTTCACCTGTTCGTCGTATTGCGGGATGTTGTTGACCCCGCAGCCCGCCAGCAGCAGCGAGCACACCATCAGCGCGGTCAGCTTGGCGCGGGAGATCAGGGAGAGGGGTTCGCGTAAGGTCAGCATGGGAGTCCTCGAAGCCGAAACAGAGCCGGCGCGGCGCCGGCAAGGCTGTCGTTTAGAAGCGAGGCGCCGAGACGAGTTCAGCCCAATGCGAGGCTTCGCCCTGCTCCGCCCGCGCGCTTTCGCCTTCTTGTCTCGGCGGGGTCACTGTTGCCCAGGCAACTGTTGCCCGGGCAACAGCGCATCAGCAGATCACGTTGCCCGGGCCACACCCCGGAGCGGGGCACAAAGCGCAAGTCCTTGAAAGTGGAGAAGATCTTTCCTTGGCACAGGCGTTGCTCTGGTGAGATGACCTACACAGACAGGATCTCGCCATGAGCACTCCCCTGAATATCGTCGCCGTGTCCGGTGGCGCCTACCGCCCCTCCCGCACCTTGGTCCTGGCCGAAGCGATCCTGGCCGGCCTGGCGGAGCGGGTACCGGCCACCTTCCGCTTCGTCGAACTCAGCGAAATCGCTCGTCCGCTGGGAGGCGCGCTGTCCCGGGACGAACTGCCGGCCGCCGTGGAGGAGCAGGTGCGCGCCATCGAGAACGCCGACCTGCTGGTGGTGGCCTCGCCGGTGTACCGCGGCGCCTATCCGGGCCTGCTCAAGCACTTGTTCGACCTGGTGGGCATGGAGGCGCTGGTGGATACCCCGGTGCTGCTGGCCGCCACCGGCGGCAGCCCGCTGCACGCCCTGGTGATCGATCACCAGTTGCGCCCGCTGTTCAGCTTCTTCCAGGCCGTCACCCTGCCCATCGGGGTGTATGCCACCGAAGGCGATTTCAGCGACTACCGGATCGCCAGCGAGGCGCTGAAGGCCCGTATCCGCCTGGCCGTGGAACGCGCCGTGCCGCTGCTCGGCGCGCCCGAACTGCGCAAGATCGCCTGAGCGGCCGCGCCATGAGCCCCGTGTCCCGCCAAGGCGTTTCGATGAGCCTTTCCCAGCCCACCGCATCGAGCCCGCTGCAACGGGCGCGGCACTTGGCCGAGCGATTCGCCGAGACCGCGGTGGAACGCGACCAGCGCGGCGGCACGCCGAAGGTCGAGCGCGACGCCCTGCGCGCCAGCGGTCTGCTGGCCTTGAGCATCCCCACGCAATTCGGCGGCCTCGGGGCCTCTTGGAGCGAGACCCTCGCCGTGGTGCGCGAACTGGCCCGGGTGGACAGTTCCCTGGCCCATGTCTTCGGCTTCCAGCACTTGATGCTGGCCACGGTGCGGCTGTTCGCCCGGCCCGAACAATGGCAGCCCTGGTTCGAGCAGACCGCCCGCAAGCACTGGTTCTGGGGCAACGCCCTCAACCCGCTGGACACCCGCACCGTGGCACGGGCCTTCGACGGTTGGCGCGAGTTCTCCGGCAAGAAGAGCTTCTGCTCGGGAGCGGGCGACTCGGAAATGCTGATCGCCTCGGCGGTGGACGAGCAGGCCGACGGCAAGCTGTTGATCGCCGCCATTCCCAGCGGCCGCACCGGCATCACCGTGCACGACGACTGGGACAACATGGGCCAGCGCCAGACCGACAGCGGCAGTGTCACCTTCGAGCGGGTGCGGGTGGAAGAAGCCGAGCTGCTGCTGGACCCGGGCCCCTTGAGTACCCCGTTCGCCTGCCTGCGCCCGTTGATCGCCCAGTTGCATTTCGCCCATGTCTTCCTTGGCCTGAGCGAGGGCGCCCTGGAAGAGGCGCGTCGGTACACCCTTGAGGAAAGCCGGCCCTGGTTCCGCGCCAAGGTCCAGCACGCCAGCGAAGACCCCTACGTGCTGCGTCACTACGGCGAGTTCTGGGTCGGCCTGGAAGGGGTGCGCCTGCTGGTCGAACGGGCCGCCGCCCGGCTCGACGAAGCCTGGGCCAAGGAGCACCGCCTGGGCGCGGAGGAGCGGGCGCAGCTCGCCCTGGCCATCGGCACCGCCAAGGTGGCGGCGACCCGCACCGGGCTGGACCTGTGCAGCCGGCTGTTCGAAGTCACCGGCGCCCGCGCCACCCATGCCTCCCTGCGCCTCGACCGCTACTGGCGCAACCTGCGTACCCAGACCCTGCACGACCCGGTGGACTACCGCATCCACGAACTCGGCGAGTGGGCCCTCAACCAGACGCGCCCGACCCCGACTTTCTATTCCTGAGAGGATGCCCATGCACCTGCTGACCCTGCCGCCCTCCCCGGCCCTGGCCACTTCGATCCGCGCGACCGCCCAGGTCTTCGAGGACCCGAAATCCCAAGCACTGCTGGCCCATGTGCGACAGGTCGCCCCCAGCGAGGCCAGCGTGCTTATCATCGGCGAGACCGGCACCGGCAAGGAGCTGGTGGCGCGCCACGTGCACGCCCTGAGCGGCCGCCGCAACGGCCCCTTCGTCGCGGTGAACTGCGGGGCGTTCTCCGAATCCCTGGTGGAAGCCGAACTGTTCGGCCATGAGAAAGGCGCCTTCACCGGCGCTCTCGCGGCCAAGGCCGGCTGGTTCGAGGAGGCCAACGGCGGCACGCTGTTCCTCGACGAGATCGGCGACCTGCCGATGCCGATCCAGGTCAAGCTGCTGCGGGTATTGCAAGAGCGCGAAGTGGTGCGCCTGGGGTCGCGCAAGAGTATTCCCATCGATGTGCGGGTGCTCGCGGCCACCAACGTGCATCTGGAAAAAGCCATCAACGCCGGCAACTTTCGCGAGGACCTGTACTACCGGCTCAACGTCGTCAGCCTGCACCTGCATCCGTTACGGGAACGACCGGGGGATATCCTGCCCCTGGCCCGTCACTTCATCGCCGAATACAGCCGACGCCTGGGCTACCAGGCGATCAGCCTCGGCGAGGACGCCCAGCGCAAGCTGGCCGGCTACGGCTGGCCGGGCAACATCCGCGAACTGGAGAACGTGATTCACCACACCCTGCTGATCTGTCGCGGCGAACAGATCCGCGCGAGCGACCTGCATCTGTCCAACCTGCGCATCGAGCGCCCCGAGGACTCCGGCCGGGTCGCCGACGAGTCGGCCGACGGGCTGTTGCAGCGGGCCTTCCAGAAACTGTTCGAGGAACAGAGCGGCGCCCTCCACGAGAAAGTGGAGGATGCCTTGCTGCGAACCGCCTACCGCTTCTGCCATTACAACCAGGTGCACACCGCCAACCTGCTGGGCCTGAGTCGCAACGTCACCCGCGCGCACCTGATTCGCATCGGCGAGCTGGTGGTGAACAAACGGCGGCCGGCGCAGAGCACCCAGGGCCACCGGGTGATCAACCTGTCCATTTGAACGCGACGCCGCCGACGGCGCGGCGCTCCATCCGCCCCGCGCGCAACGCCTTTCCCTATCGGCAACGAGGACCGCATCCCATGAGTCTGGATATTTTCTGGTTCCTGCCCACCTCGGGCGACACCCGCTACCTGGGCAAGACCGACGCCGGTCGCCCGGCCACCAACGCCTACATGCGGCAGATCGCCGTGGCCGCCGACAGCCTGGGCTACGACGGCCTGTTGATCCCCACCGGCGCCAGTTGCCTGGACCCTTGGGTCACCGCCGCCAGCCTGGTGCCGGTGACCCAGCGGATCAAGCTGCTGGTGGCCCTGCGTACGTCCTTGGGCAACCCCACCGCCTCGGCCCGCCAGGCCGCCACCCTCGACCAGGCCAGCGGCGGCCGGCTGCTGCTCAACGTGGTACCGGGCGGCGACGCCACCGAGCTGGCGGCCGATGGCGTGTTCCTCGCCCACGACCAGCGTTACGCCGCGGCGGACGAGTTTCTCCAGGTGTGGCGCCGGGTGTTGCAGGGCGAGACGGTCGATCTGGACGGCGAGTACCTGAAGGTCAAGGGCGCGCAGAATTTCTTCCAGCCCGTGCAGCGTCCTTATCCGCCGCTGTACTTCGGCGGTTCCTCGCCGGCCGCCCATGAACTGGCGGCCAAGCACGTCGACGCCTACCTGACCTGGGGCGAGCCACCGGCGGCGGTGGCGGAGAAGATCGCCGACGTGCGCGCCCGCGCCGCCCGCCATGGCCGCCGCGTGCGCTTCGGCGTCCGCCTGCACGTGATCGTGCGGGAAACCAGCGAGCAGGCCTGGGCCGCCGCCAACGAACTGATCAGCCACCTGGACGACGCCACCATCGCCGCCGCCCAGGCCAACTACGCGAAGATGGATTCCGAGGGCCAGCGACGCATGGCGGCGCTGCACGGCGGCCAGCGCGACAAGCTGGAAGTGGCGCCCAACCTCTGGGCCGGGGTCGGCCTGGTGCGCGGCGGCGCCGGCACCGCCCTGGTGGGCGACCCGCCGACCGTGGCGGCGCGCCTGCAGGAATATGCCGACCTGGGCGTCGACAGCTTCGTGCTGTCCGGCTACCCGCACCTGGAAGAGGCGTATCGCTTCGCCGAGCTGGTCTTCCCGCTGCTGCCCGGCAAGGGCAAGGTCACCGTGGAAGGCGCCTTCACCGGCGGCGCGTTCGACGTGCGTGCCACAACCGCCAAGGGAGCCGCCGCATGAAGGTGATCGATATGCGCTGCCGGCCGGCCTACCTCCACGATTTCTTCGGCGCCACCCCAGGCAGCCCGGCCCACGCCGCCGCCCGCTGGCTGAACCGTCGCGTAGGCACTCGCGGCCCGGACGATCATTTCGAGCGCTCGCTGACCCCGGAGGGCTTCCTCGGGGAAGTCCGCGAGGCTGGCTTGCGCAAGGCGGTGGTGGTGGGCCGCCATACACCGTTCCAGCATCTGCCCAACGATACGATCCACGGGATCGTCCACGGCCACGAGGAACTGCTCGGCATCGCCGGCGTGGACCCGGCGCTCCAGGGCCTCGAAGGCGCCCTGGCGGAGATCGACCGCGCCCTGGACGGGCTCGGATTATCCGGCATCGACCTGGAACCGGGGTTCGGCGAGCCGGCGCGGCACCCCGACGACCCGTTGTACTGGCCGATCTATGAGCATCTGCAAGCCCGTCGCGTGCCCCTGTTCCTGATGAGCGGACCGACCACCCCGGACCCCGCCTTCAACGATCCCGGGCGTCTCGCCGCCGTGGCCCGGGCCTTTCCGGACCTGCCCCTCGTCGCCTATCACGGCTACTGGCCCAACGTGCAGCAGGCCCTGGGGGTGGCGTTCCGCTACGAGAACATCCACCTGGTGCCGGACATGTACCTGTTCTTGCCTGGCAGCGAGGCCTACGTCCAGGCGGCCAACGGCTTTCTCGCCGACCAGTTGCTGTTCGGCTCCTCCTATAGCTTTCGACCGATCCGCCAGAGCATCGACGACGCACTGGCCCTCGGGTTGCGGGAGGACGTGGCGGAGCGCTTCTTCCACGATAACGCCGCGCGCCTGTTCGGCCTCTGACCGCCCCACACCCTGGAACGCCACGGCCTGAATCCGTGGCATCCCCTCCCTGACCTTTGTCGCGGCCCGCCTTGCTGCTTCCAAGACCGGCAAACGGCTCGCGAAAACGCATTGTTGTCGAAATCGACCTTCTACTTAGCTGCCAAGGCAGTAGAATGCGCCGAAATATCTGACCAGGCAGAAACTGCAATGGCATATTTCGACCGCGAGAACTTCCCGCTGCATTACTCCCTGGGCCATCTGTTCCACCTCGCCAATCAACGCAAGGATGCCTTGCTGGACAAGCACCTGGCGGTCCACGACGTCACCGTCGCCCAGTTCAAGGTTCTACTCCTGTTGGCCCGCGACGGCTTGAACAGCCCGGTCGCGCTGTGCCGGCCGCTCGCGCTGGACAGCGGCGCCATGACCCGCATGCTCGACCGCCTGGAAAGCAAGGGGTTGATCATGCGCATGCGCGACACGGAGGACCGCCGCCAGGTCCGCCTGGCGCTGACCGAACAAGGCCGTGAGTTCAGCCAACATGCGTCGCGCATCGCCGCGGACGCCATGAACGAATTGATCGAGCCCCTGGAATCCGGCGAGGTCGATGAACTTCAACGCCTGCTGCGCAAGCTGCTGGCGCCCTGCATCAGCGGAGAGCCCTCGACATGAATTCCCGCGCCTTACTCGCCTCGCTGGCCGCCGCCCTGGCGTTGGCCGGCTGCGTTTCCTCCCACGGCCTGCATCCTCGGGGCCACCTCACCGAGACCGATGCCTTGCGGACCGAGCGTACCTACGCCGGCCCGCTCTCACCCGCCGCCTGGCCACGGGAGGACTGGTGGAACGGTCTGGGCGATGCCCGTCTGGACGAGCTGATCCGCGAGGGGCTGGCCTCCAGCCCGGACCTGCAAGTCGCCGCCGCCCGTGCCCGCCAAGCCGACGCCGCGGTACTGGCGGCCGCCGCCGAGCGTCTGCCGGACATCGGCTTGAACGCTGACGTGACGCGCTCGCGGTTGTCGCGGGTGGACGACCCCGCCAGCGCTGGCGAACGCTACAGCACCCTGCGCGGCCTGGCGGTCCAAGGCGGCTATACCTTCGACTTGTGGGGTGGCCAGCGCGATGCCTGGGAAGCGGCGCTCGGCCGCGCCCGGGCCGGCGAAGTGGACCAGCAGGCGGCGCGGCTGACCCTCGCCACCGACATCGCCCGCGCCTACAACGACCTTGGGCTCGCCCATACCAATCTGGCCATCGCCGAGCAGGACCTCAAGCGCACCCGGGACATGCTCGACCTGTCCCAGCGGCGGGTCGCCGCCGGGCTCGACAGCGAATACCAATTGCAGCAGACCCAGAGCCTCGAGGCGGCCTCCCAGGCGGCCCTCACCGGCGCGAAACAGCAGGTGCGCAGCGCCCGCATCCGCCTCGCCGTGCTGCTTGGCCAGGGGCCGGACCGGGGAGACGAGCTGCCGAAGCCGACCCTGATCGCTCCCGCCGCGGTGAGCCTGCCGCCGCAACTGCCCGCCGAACTGGTCGGCCGCCGGCCGGACCTGGTGGCCGCGCGCTGGCGCGTCGAAGCCGCCGCCAAGGACATCGACGCCACCAAGACCGAGTTCTACCCGAACCTCAACCTGAACCTGGCCGCCGGCGTGAAATCGTTGCTGGGCGATGCGATGCTCGCCGCGCCCAGCCGCTACTTCAACCTGGGGCCGGCGCTGTCGCTGCCGATCTTCGACGGCGGTCGCCGCCGCGCCGACCTGGCCGCCGCGGACGCCGACTACGACCTCGCCGTGGCCACCTATAACCAGACCCTGGTACGCGCCCTGGGCGACGTCGGCGATCTCATCACCCGCCTGCGGGCCTTCGACGAGCAGGTCCTCCAGCAACAACGGGCCCGGGACATCGCCCGCAGCTCCTATGACATCGCCCTGCGCCGCTACGGCGAAGGCATCGGCAGCTACCTCGACTCGCTCACCGTCGAGCAGCAACTGCTGCAAGCCGAACGCCAACTGGCCAGCGTGGAAGCGCAACGCATCGACAGCGCCATGTTGCTGATGCAGGCGCTCGGCGGCGGTTTCCAACCTTCCATCACGCCGCTGGCCGCACCGGCTGCGGACCGTACGCATTGAGGAATCGATCATGGCCGACACTACCCCAAACGGCGATGTCATGGATACGCACCCGAACAGCGCGCCCCAGGAGAACCGCGCCGACGCCGGCGCGCAGAAGAACCCTCGCAAGCGCAAGCTGCTGCTGTTCGGACTCGCGCTGCTGGTGGCCCTGGGCTGCCTCGCCGTCTACCTCTATCACGCGCTCTACGGGCGCTTCCACGAAAGCACCGACGATGCCTACGTCAATGGCAACCTGGTGCAGATCACCCCGCAGACCGTCGGCACGGTGACCAGCATCACCGCCGACAACGGCGACTTCGTCCAGCAGGGGCAGGTGCTGGTGCGCTTCGACCCCAGCGACACCGAAGTGGCCATGCAGAGCGCCGAGGCCAACCTGGCCAAGACCGTGCGCCAAGTGCGCGGCCTGTACAGCAACGTCGACGCCTACAAGGCCCAGGTGGCCTCGCGCAAGGTGGAAGTGGAGCGAGCCCGCGCCGACTACGCGCGCCGGCAGAAGCTGGCCAGCGGTGGCGCCATTTCCCAGGAGGAGCTGGCCCACTTCCGCGATACCCTGACCGCCGCGCAAAGCGCCCTGACCAGCGCCCAGCAGCAACTGGACACCAACCGCGCGCTGATCGACGAGACCCGCGTCGCCTCCCACCCGGACGTCAAGGCGGCCGCCGCCCAGCTTCGCCAGCGCTACCTCGACCATGCGCGCGGCACCCTGGTGGCGCCGGTCAGCGGCTACATCGCCCAGCGCTCGGTCCAGGTCGGCAGCCGCGTCCAGCCGGGCACGCCGCTGATGGCGGTGGTGCCGCTGGACCAGATCTGGATCGACGCCAACTTCAAGGAAACCCAGCTCGCCAACATGCGCATCGGCCAGCCGGTGGAGATCGAGGCCGACCTCTACGGCGACGACGTGCGCTATCGCGGCACCGTGGAAAGTCTCGGCGTGGGCACCGGCAGCGCCTTCTCCCTGCTGCCGGCGCAGAACGCCAGCGGCAACTGGATCAAGATCGTCCAGCGCCTGCCGGTGCGCATCCGCCTGGAGCCCGACAACCTGCAACAACATCCGTTGCGCATCGGCCTGTCCACCACCGTCGACGTCGACCTGCACGACCAGGACGGCGAGGTGCTGGCACAGAAACCGCTGGAGCGGCCGCGCTTCTCCACGGATGTCTACGACCGGCAGCTCGCCGATGCCGACGCGTTGATCCAGCGGATCATCCGGCAGAACGCCCCCGCCACCGCCGATCTCGGCCTCAACGAGCGCTGAAACCATGAGCGAAGCCTCCTTTCGCCCGGCGCACATGGGGCTCGCCGTGGTCGGCGTGTCGCTGGCGACCTTCATGCAGGTGCTCGACACCACCATCGCCAACGTGGCCCTGCCGACCATCTCCGGCAACCTCGGAGTGAGCGCGGAACAGGGCACCTGGGTGGTGACGTCCTTCGCCGTGTGCAACGCCATCGCCCTGCCCCTCACCGGCTGGATGGCGCGGCGCTTCGGCGAGGTGAAGCTGTTCCTCGCCTCGGTGGCGCTGTTCGTGATCACCTCGTTCCTCTGCGGCATCGCCCGCTCGATGCCCGAGCTGGTGGCCTTCCGCGCCCTGCAAGGGTTCGTCGCCGGCCCGCTGTACCCCATGGCGCAGACCCTGCTGCTGGCCATCTTTCCCACCGCCAAGCGCGGCATGGCGCTGTCGCTGTTGGCGATGGTGACGGTGGTGGCGCCGATCATCGGGCCCATCGCCGGCGGCTGGATCACCGACAACTACAGTTGGCCGTGGATTTTCTTCATCAACGTACCGATCGGTGTGTTCGCCACCCTGGTGGTCTGGGCGCAATTGCGCCATCGTCCGGAGAAGATCGTCCACCAGCCGATCGACTACGTCGGCCTGACGCTGCTGGTGCTGGGCGTCGGCCTGCTGCAAGTGGTGCTGGACAAGGGCAACGACCTGGATTGGTTCGAGTCCAACTTCATCATCGGCGCCACGACGGTCTCGGTGATCGCCCTCGTCGCCCTGGCGATCTGGGAACTGACCGACAAGCATCCGATCATCGACCTGCGACTGTTCCGCTACCGCAACTTCACCTTCGGCACCTTGGCGCTGGTGCTCGGCTACGCCGGCTTCTTCGGCATCAACCTGATCCTGCCGCAATGGTTGCAGACCCAGATGGGCTATACCCCGGTCTGGGCGGGCCTGGCGGCGGCGCCCATCGGCATCCTGCCGGTGTTCCTCTCGCCCCTGGTGGGGCGCTTCGCCCACAAGACCGATATGCGCCTGCTGGCCGCCGGCTCGTTCGTGGTGATCGGCGCATCCTGCTACCTGCGCGCCCAGTTCAGCACCGAGGTGGACTACGTCCACATCGCCGCCGTGCAGACCTTCATGGGCCTGGGCGTGGCGCTGTTCTTCATGCCCACCACCACCATCCTGCTGTCCAGCCTGAAACCCCAGGAAATCGCCGATGGCTCGGGGCTCGCCACGTTCCTGCGGGTACTGGGCGGCAGCTTCGCCTCGTCCCTGACCACCTGGATCTGGCATCGGCGGGAGATTTTCCACCACGCCCAGTTGACCGAGCACGTCAACGCCTACAACCCGGCCACTCGCGACTACCTGAGCCAACTGGGGGGCAGCTCCCAGGGCCACATGGCCCGGTTGGACCAAGTGGTGGAGCACCAGGCTTACATGCTCTCGACGGTGGACCTGTTCACCTTGCTGGCCTGGATGTTCGCCGGGCTGGTGTTGATCATCTGGCTGGCCAAACCGCCCTTCGCCGCCAAGGGCGGCGGCGATGGCGGCGGCCACTGAAGGCCGTCGCGCCGCCCGCCCCGTTCGCCTCGTGAGGGCACGGGCGGGCGGCTGTCCTGGAAACGAGCGGATCGCCCCAGACGGCCGCCCCGGTCCTGAACGGCTCGGCCGCGCCAAAGCAGGGCGCGATTGATAAAGCGATAGCGCTTTGCTATTCAAGCGCCTCCCCCGCACGATGACCTGCAATGGACAGCACCCAACGCCTGACCGAGGCCTACCGGGCCATTCTCGCCGACCTTCCGCGCCACTGGCTCGACCGCAGCCGCCATCACGAAGCCGAATTCGCCAAGCTTTCCGGCCTGTTCTTGCCCGGCACGTCAGCCGCCTACGGCAGTGCTATCCGGCGGATCATGGTCGTGGGTCGAGAGACCCGGCGCTGGAACGTGGTGAGCGACGCGGCGCCTTTCCTGTCCTTGGACGATTACATCCGGCGCGCCATGGACAAGCAACAAGCGCATCTGACCCGGTACTTGCCGGCCCCGCTGGACAAGGACGCGAGCTTCTTCAACCTGCTACGCGCGCTGGCGGCCGACCATGGCGGCGACGGGATTGCCTGGGCCAACCTGTTCGGCTTCGCCTGGAATGGCAAGTCGCCGATGCGCTGGAGCCAGTTCCCGATTTTGCTCGAGGTGTCCGAGCGGCTGCTCAAGGCCCAGCTCGACATCCTCGCGCCGGATATCGTCATCTTCGCCAACGGCGCGAGCAGCGCCCGGTTTCGCCAGCGCTATTTCCCCCACAAGGGCGAGCACAGCGTCTGCAGCGAGTTCGCCGACTACCGCGCCCAGGGCATTCCGCTCGACCAGCTCTGGCGGTTCCGCCTGCGGGGAACGTTCGAGTGCTATCGCATCCAGCATCCGAGCAGCATCAGCGCGCCCTCCCGGGCGGCCCGGCGCTTCTTGCTCGGGCTCTTGCGCGCGGAGGGCAGCGCCGCCGCATGCCCGGCAAGCGAGGCCGCCCGAACCGTGCAAGGGGCATGGAACGTCGATTCGCCGGTTTCATGATTCCTTGACAGCGTGTTCTCTCGAGAAGCCCGTGTTGGCGACGCGATGCGCGACCTGGCAGCACCTCTGGCGAGCCCGATAAGGGCCGGACGTTCGGAAACCCTTGGATATCGCCAGGCGCATTCGCCCTGGTTGAAGTCGCTCACAGACACCCGAGGAACCCCATGAGCAGTCACGGACAAGACCGGCAGATCGACACATCGAATTCAACGTCGCCGACATCGCCCGGAGCAAAGCCTTCTACGGCAGCGTGTTCGGCTGGAGCTCGTCGACCACGGCCCGACCTACAGTGAATTCCGGGATGGCCGGCTCGCGGGAGGGTTCACCGCGGCGAACCGGTCCGGCCGGCGGCCCGCTGATCATTCTCTATGCAGACGACTTGGCCGATACCCAGCGCCGTATCGAGCGGCGGGCGGGCGCATCAGTCGCCCGGTCTTCTCCTTCCCGGGCGGCCGCCGTTTCCACTTCATCGATCCGGACGGTTATGAGCTGGCGGTATGGTCAGCGGAAGGCGCGAGCCTGAAGGCAAGCGCGGCGCTACCCGGGCGATGCGCGAGCCGCCTATCCGGTGGATAGGGGCGACGTCGACACCCGTCGTAACCGCATGCCGCTTGGGAATGCGGTACCGGCCCGATCCATGGAGGCGGGCATCGCCCTACTCCTTGAGTCTGGCATCCTCGCGGCCGGAACGATCGGTTGAACGAGCGGCGGCCCGTTTCCTCCAAATGAGGTCCCTTCCCTCTTCATGTGAGGTGACCCATGAGCATGAACGACCGCCCCGACGCCCCGGAAACGCCCGACCGGCAACCCCCGAAAACCCACGAGCCGCCCGCGGAAAACGAACGACCGGACGAGAATCTCCCGGGCGAGCAACCCCGCAGCCGGTCGAATGAAGGCGACCCGCAGGACGAGCCCACCTGAGCGAGGTGAGCGGGGCCTGCTGTCCAAGACGGGATCAAACGAGGGCCCGCGTGCGGAAGCCCTATGGGGCGACTCAGCCTGGCCTACGCCGGTGCCTGCCAGCCGCCGCGCGGCTCACGCAGGTTCACCGCACACCGGGAGAGCGAACCCATGTCGACCGCGATTCACCTAGGTTGCGCGGGCTGGAGCCTACCGCGGGAACAGTGGCCGGCGTTCCCGGAAACGGGCACCCATCTGCAACGCTATGCCGCGCGCTTCCCCGCCGTGGAGATAAACAGCTCGTTCTATCGTCCCCACCGCCCGGAAACCTATGAACGCTGGGCGGCCAGCGTGGCCCCCGCGTTCCGTTTCTCGGTGAAGGTGCCCAAGTGGATCACTCACGAACGCCGCCTGCGCGAGTGCGACGCAGCGCTGGAGGAATTCTTGGGGCAGTGCACGCGCCTGGGGGACAACCTGGGCTGCCTGCTGATCCAACTACCGCCTTCGCTGCGTTACGAGCCATCGGAAGCCCAGGCGTTCTTCGCGGCGCTACGGGCGGGCTACGCCGGCGATGCGGTACTGGAGCCGCGTCACCCGACTTGGCTGGAAGCCGAGTCGTTGCTACGGGAGCAGCGCATCGGTCGAGTCGCTGCCGATCCCTCGCCTCTCGAGGGTGGAGACTCCCCGACAGGCTGGCCGGGCGTACGTTACTACCGGCTGCACGGCTCGCCGCGCATCTATTATTCCTCCTACCCCGGCGACTACCTGGCCCGGCTGGCGGCCACGCTACAAACCGAGCAAGCCCAAGGCATTCCCGCATGGTGCATCTTCGACAACACCGCCAGCGGCGCCGCCGTCCCCAATGCCTTGGAAGTAAGGGCCCTGTTGGCCACGGCCAGGCCTAGAGCCTCCTAGCCTTTCACCACCATAGCCAAAGTCTTACACGACATCGAGGGAACTGGCTCTATTCCCACTCTCCACCCCTGAGTATTCTCTCCCTACCACTGCAGCGCACGGAAGCGCTCAGGTCAGGGATGACATGACCTTCGCCAGGATGGCAGCCGACAGGATGTTGGCATGCAAGGTCAGCAAAAACCCGCTTCGGCGGGTTTTTTGTTGCCTGGAGAAAAGCGGGCTCGCCTCTTTTTTATGACTAAGTCGATAAGAGCCTATTCAGGAGCAGCTCCGCCCCTTTACCTCTTCGGCAAGCAGACTTGGCAGTCAGGAAATGAAGAGACGGATATGTGGCTTGGAAGAGAGATAAGCCACGCCGACTTTTTGCAGGCACAAAAAAAAGCTGCTCTTGGGCAGCTTTTTCGTTCTCGCGAGGAGAAATATGGCGCAGCGGACGGGACTCGAACCCGCGACCCCCGGCGTGACAGGCCGGTATTCTAACCGACTGAACTACCGCTGCGCGTCGGCCGGACTTTCGTCCGTTCTCGCAAGATGGTGGCTGATGACGGGATCGAACCGCCGACCCCCTGCGTGTGATGCAGGTGCTCTCCCAGCTGAGCTAATCAGCCGTTCGCCTTGCGAGGTGGCGAAATTTACGCAGCGGCCGCGCCTAAGTCAATAGATCGCTTGGATTTTTTTGCGAACAGGCCGGGCGAGGAGTTCCGTCGCCCGGCTCTGGTGAGCGTCAGATGCGGAAGCTGTCGACCAATTGCTTGAGCCGCGCCACCTGCTGCTCCAGGTCGGCGCAGGCCCGCAGGGTCGCCTGCAGGT
>DAMBWF010000023.1:0-19590 GCA_032052615.1 Pseudomonadaceae bacterium | reverse complement strand
CTCATCTGGTGCAGCGGGCGCAGCAGCACGCGGATCAGCATGCCCAGCAGCAGGAGAATGGCCACCACGGCGATGAGGGTGGCGGCGATCGCCGAAGTGCGGAACTCGCTGAGCATCGAGTAGGCCTCGGCCCGATCGATGGACAGGCCCACATACCAGTTCACCGAGGGCAGGCCCTTGACCGGAGAGAAGGTGACGATGCGGGCTTCACCGTTCTGTTCGGTCTCGGTGATGGCGGTACCGATGGGGGGCGTGTGGCGCGGGAAGATGTCGCTTAGGTTCTTCATCGCCAGGTTGTTGTCCGGGTGCACCAGGATCTTGCCGTCGGCGCTGACCAGGAAGGCATAGCCCATGCCGTTGAAGTCCAGGGAGTTGATGATACCCACCAGGGTCTGCAGGCTCAGGTCGCCCCCCACCACGCCGATGTTTTCGGCCGGGGTGACCACCGACATGATCAGCCCATGGGTCACGGCGTCGAGGTAGGGCTCGGTGAGGGCGGTGCCGCCGGCGCTCACGGCCTGCTTGTACCAGGGACGGGCGCGGGGATCGTAGTCGGAGGGCATGTCGCCGTCGGGGTAGCGGACGAATGTGCCCTGCTGGGTGCCCAGGTAGGTGAGGGCGAAGGTGGACGACAGCGCTTTCTGCTTCAGCAAGGCCGCCACTTGGCTCGGGTCGGGGTTGCGTGCGACGGACTGGGCCGCGCTTTCGACCAGCAGGATCCGGCCCGAGAGCCAGTTCTGTATGTTGCCGGCGGTGACCTCGCCGGTCTCCCTCAAGTAGTTCTCCAGATCGGCGCGTATGGCGTTGCGTTGCAGGTAATCGTTGTACAGCGTGAACAGCGAGAATGCGGCGATCACCACCAGGGCGGCCGCCAGCAGGATTTTATGGCTGAACTTGAGGTTGCTCATCGTGGGGTACTTCCGGTCAGGTCGGCGACTGCGTTCGGGAACACGCTTACTGAGGTGCCGCGAGGGCGTTCAACCTTAATGTCGGCAGCGCTTCAGTAAAGCTTTAGTCGCGCGGAAAGCAAACCGGGCCCGGGTATGAAAAGGGCGCCCGTGGGCGCCCTTGCGATGGCGTTCGCTCAGACGAACAGCTTGACCGCCATCCAGAATAGGCCGGCGGCGAGGGCCATGGCGGCCGGGAGGGTCAGCACCCAGGCCAGCAGGATGGCCCGCACGGTATTGCCTTGGAGGCCGCTCTTGTTGGCCACCATGGTGCCGGCGACGCCGGAGGAGAGCACGTGGGTGGTGGAAACGGGCAGGCTGAAGATGTTCGCCACGCCGATGGCGCTGGCGGCGGTGATCTGGGCGCACATGCCCTGGGCGTAGGTCATGCCCTGGCGGCCGATCTTCTCGCCGACGGTCTTCACCACGCGTTTCCAACCGACCATGGTGCCGGCGCCGAGGGCCAGGGCAACCGCGATGATGACCCAGAACGGCGCGTATTCGGTGGTGGCGGTGAGGTCCTTGCGCAGCTTCTCCAGGTCGGCGCGCTCGCGCGCTTCCAGGCTGTCCAGCTTGCCGACCTTCTTCGCCGTGTCGTCGAGGCACAGCAGGTAGCGGCGCACCTGGACCCGGGCATTTTCATCGAGGTCGCGATAATCGCTGACGCCGCTCAGGGTCTTGTGCAGGGCCTCCATGGTCGGCACGGTCAGCTTCGGGTCGCAGTGGAACTGCTCGGGCAGTTCGGTATCCCGGTCGCGTTTCAGCGCCAGGTAATCGCTCAGCGTAGCGGCGTTGCGCTGGTAGAAATCGTTCAGGTGCACCGCCGCGTCGCGAGTGCGCTCGATCTGATACGTGGTGCTCTCCAGGTCGAGGACGAACTTCGCCGGCACGATGCCGATCAGCACCAGCATGATCAGGCCGATGCCTTTCTGGCCGTCGTTGGACCCATGGACGAAGCTCACCGCCATGGCGGAGATCACCAGCACCAGGCGATTCCAGAAAGGCGGGTGCTTCTTCCCTTTCACCTCGCGGCGATCCTCGGGCGTGTTGTGCATCTTCGACAGCGGGCGCCAGGCCTTCAGCCCGAGCAGCAGCAGGCCGGCGATGATGAAACCGGCGACCGGGGAAATGACCAGGGACGTGGCGATCTCGATCGCCTTCTGCCAGTTGATGCCTTCGCCCACCGGAATGCCGGTGAGCAGGGCATTGGCCAAGCCCACGCCGAGGATGGAGCCGATCAGGGTATGGGAGCTGGAGGCCGGAATCCCCAGGTACCAGGTGCCAAGGTTCCAGGTAATGGCCGCGCCCAGCAGGGAGAAGACCATCGCCAACCCGTGGGCGGTGTTCACTTCGATCAGCAGCTCCACCGGCAACAGGTGGACGATGGCATAGGCGACGCCGACGCCGCCCAGGAGCACGCCGAAGAAATTGAAGATGCCGGAGAGCATAACGGCCAGTTGTGGGGGCATGGCCTTGGTGTAGATCACCGTGGCCACGGCGTTGGCGGTGTCGTGAAACCCATTGATGAACTCGAAGAACAGCACGAAGGCCATGGCCAGTATGAGACTCAACACCAGCCAGGCATCGAGCCCGGTGAATAGATCGAACATGAGGGATACGACCCGCTCGTGAAGGGGGCGCGATTATGCCAGAAAAGCCATGACAACCCTATTAACGGGCCGCCGGCCGGTCGCTCCTGGCGGGGCGTCAACGGCACGGGGCGGGCGCGCCCGAGCGGCTCGCCACGCGCCGGATCGGCCGCTGCCGACGCCTTCCTGGACGGCCCGTGCCCGTCGCATCGCCGAAGCGACGATTCGTCGCGCCGGCGAGCGCCTTTGTCGCGCCTGGCGCATGGCAGGATCGCGAAGCCGCTGGGATCAACGCCAAGGGCAGGAGGCCCATCGCCTTCAACCGACCTCCACGCGCGCCGATGGCCAGCGCCACCAGTGGCGCTAAACGGCGCTCTCCCAAGGCTTCGACGATGAGCCATGAAGGGCTGGCGGCGAAGGCGTAGCCGAACACCGACAGGCCGAAGGTCGCCCGTATGCGCTAACACGTGGATTCATTCGCCTGGCGTCCGGTACCGCGTGGCGAGACAGCAACCGTCTGGGTTTTCATGAGGTGCCGCCCCCAGGCCGCTCCGGCCGCAGGAAAAGGCCGGAGGCGAGGGGGCTGGCGATCAGATCGAACGTCCGAGGCCGCCATCGACCCGAAGGTTCTGGCCGGTGATGTAGCCGCCGCCCTCGGAGGCGAGGAAGGCGATGGTGGCGGCGACTTCCTCGGCTTTCCCGTAGCGCTGCAGCGGCACCTGCCGGCGCCGCTCCTCGGTTCCCGGCAGGCTGTCGATCCAGCCCGGCAGCACATTGTTCATGCGGATGTTGTCGGCGGCGTAGGCATCCGCGAACAGCTTGGTGTATGCCGCGAGGCCGGCGCGGAACACGGCGGACGTAGGGAACATGGCGTCGGGCTCGAAGGCCCAGGCGCTGGAAATGTTGATGATCGACCCCGAGCGCTGCCGCTGCATGACCGGCGTCACCACCCGCGCCATGCGCACGACGTTCATCAGGTAGACGTCCAGCCCCTGGTGCCAGTCCTCGTCGGTGAGCGCCAGGATGGGCGCCCTCGGCCCATGACCGGCACTGTTCACCAGCACGTCGATGCGGCCCCAGGTGTCGAGGGTCCGGTCCACCAGGCGTTGCAAGTCCTCGCTGGACTGGTTCGAGCCGGTTACGCCGATCCCTCCCAGCGCCTGGGCCAGCGCCTCGCCCTTGCCCGACGACGAGAGGATCGCCACCTTGAACCCATCGGCGCTCAGGCGCCGGGCCGTCGCGGCGCCCATGCCACTGCCGGCGGCGGTAAGAACGGCTACTTTTTCTGCGGTCATGTAAAGTCTCCTGGCGGGGGCTTGGCCCCGGTATCGCACGGTGAGCGGCCAGGTATACCATCGCCCACCATGGCCCGACGAACTCGTTTTCGTCTTCATTCACAGTAGAAAATCTACACCATGGCCCGTACGCCCCGACGCCTTCCCTCCCTCAACGGCCTGCGCGCCTTCGAGGCCGCCGCGCGGCATCTGAGCTTCCGCCTGGCGGCCGAGGAGCTGGGCGTCACCCAGGGCGCGGTGGCCCAGCAGGTCCGTGGGCTGGAGGCGGAGCTGGGCCTGCAACTGTTCGATCGCTTGCCGCGCAAACTAGCCCTCACCGGCGACGGACGCGCCTACCAGGCGGACATCGGCCGGGCCTTCGCCCTCATCGCCGAGGCGACCCGCGCGCTACGTCCGGCCCCGCTGCCGCTGACCATCAGCGTAACGCCCACCTTCGCCTCGAAATGGCTGATCCCACGCTTGCCGGACTTCACGGGCCGGCATCCGGAATTAGAATTGCACATCCTCGCCACCGAGCGCCTGTCCAGCTTCCATGTCGACCGCGTCGACATCGCTGTCCGCTACGGGTGCCCGCCCTTCGGCCCCGGCGTAACGTCGGAGCTGCTGTTCGAGCAGGACGTCATCGCCGTTTGCAGCCCGGCGCTGCTCCAAGGCAGGGAGCCGCCCCTGCGGGCGGAGGACCTGGACGGCCTCGTTCTGCTTCACGATACCCACGACCTTTGGCCCGACTACCTCGCGGCCTTCCTCGGCGGCGCGCCGGTCCCAAACGCCAAGGGCATTCGCTTCAATCAGACTTCCCATGCCATCGACGCCGCCCTCGCCGGACAGGGCATCGCCCTGGCCAACCGCTTCTTCCTCGACCAGGACCTGGCCGATGGGCGCCTGGTATGCCCTTTCGAGGGGTCGCTGCGTGGGGACGCTGACTTCTATGTGTTGACTCCCCGCCATCGCCGCTCCGGACCAGTGGAGAGGGTGAGGGATTGGCTGATGGAGGCGCGCACGCTTTGAGGCCCAGGGGGCGGTAGGGAGGCGGCCAGGATCGCCACGCAGAGGTCGGGAGAGGGTCGGGCTTAATGCTCCGAGGCGGCTGATCAGTCGGCCAGCCAGGAAATTCCTCGCATGAATGCTGGCAGGGCCATGTCAGCGATAAGCAGGCGACGCATACGAAGCAGCCGCCATCTGCGGGCAAGCATGACCAGGAAGCACAGGACGGGCATCAGGGGAGTGGCCAGCCGATCATGTTTGCCATAGGCGGCCCGCTGCATAGCTGTAAGGCGTTGAAGGCGTGTGGTCCGGTTCCGCCGCTGACCTCGCCTGAGATCCCTACTACGCTCCGACTCGCTCTCAAGGAGGGAACAAACGAGCCATCGAACGCAGATGGTATCGAGGCACCCGAAAGCGTCCTGGTTCTTCGAGAGGAGAGCCTCTAGAGGCGCGGAGTGATGGGGTGGAGGCTGTCATTACCCAGCCAAAGCAGCCCCCAAAGGCACAAAAAAGGCACTTGCGGTAAACGCTAAGTGCCTGATCTGTAAGGGTTTTTGGTGGGCCGGGGTAATCTGAAATGAATTTGTATCTATTTGAAAAATAAGAAAAAATATCGGTTAAAAAAGTAGGTGGAATACCATTTGGAATACCACCTCACTGGATTTGAACTCGGGATGCATGGGTGTTGGAGAGGGTCAACAGCTCACGTTTAAGCCATAGGCTCGGAGGCTGTGCCGAGGGCCTCGACTTGATCGAAGGGAGGGGGCTGCACCTGCCTCATATCAGGGACGGTGTATCTTTTCCTTTTTTTCATGGCGCTACGAATCTGTGCGAGGTCACGAGCCGGGTCAGATTCCGCTATGTCGTTTGCCTCCAAGGTGACTGGTTGCTCCGATGGGCTGCCTGAGTCAGTCGAGCGCTCCGTTAAGGGAGTGCCCTGCGTGATAGAAGTAGTGGGCTGAGGTGTGTCCCCGCTCAGGATTTCTTTAATGTCCTCAAGACCGTGACTGCGATCACCTTGCAGGGTTTGCTTTACCTGCTTGCTCGACGTTTTGTCTTTTTTACGCTGGTGGGCCTTGTAGGCCTTTGCGATCAGTTTTTCCAGCAGCGCCGTTGCGTCTGTATCTAGCTCTTTGGCCATTTCCTTAAGGTTGTCTTTAGTGCCGCCCTTGAGGATAAACAGGCACGCCAGATGGCCGGTCTCTTTTTTCTTGTGCCTGTTTCTCTCCTGACGCCAAGCAGCCTTCATTCCTTGGAGAAGCTCATGCGCGCCGTCTTCCTGCTCGATTTTTCCGCCTATCTGGAGCATTTCCTGGTGTGAGGGAGGGGTATCTGGCAGAACCTTATCTCTGTAATGGAAATGCTCCTCGTAGCCTCTGGCTAATAGGTATTCCCGAGCCCACAGGTGTTGGCTCACATTCTCAGGGTCAAGCCATTCCAGGCCAGGCGTTCTTTTGCGTCCCACGTCGTGCATCCCAATTTTTGGCTAAGGCTAGCGCATCCAGCGGCTGCGATAGTAGATATTCGTTCTAAATAACGTTATTTAGTCACTAGATAATTTCGTGACTAAATAACGGAAATATCCTAGTGTAGGGTATGTTTTACGATTTAAATTCCGGAATTTAAGCCAGTGCACATGAGCATGTTGCGGCACAAGATGAAGGGAGCTGGGCCTGAAGAAAGGCTTGTATTGGCCGTGTACTTGAGACGTTTTGATGGCGTAGGAGCCGTTCGATTGAGGGTGGCTGACCTAGCAGCCTGTCTCGGCGTTTCTCCTGGGGTGATCATGCGTTCGATGTCCAAGCTGTCGGCGAATGACGCATATCTCTCTGTGAAGACGGTGCCAGTTAGTAGGGGGCGTCCGTCGCGGAGCTATGAGGTTTCGCCCTTGTTCCGGGCACGCTTGAGCGAAGTCACCAAGGTCAGTTTGCCGCCGGTGTGCATGCAGGTGGTTGAGCATCTGCTTTCTGTCCCGAAGAGGGGGGCTGAACTGGGAAGTGGGGACTCTACGGGTAAGTCGGTTGGCTACCGGCAGCCCCCCGTTAGGAAAGAAAGCGATCAACTGACCATCGCTAATCGGTGGTTGCTTGCAGTCTTAGTCAGTCATGCGAGCGAGCTTGGTGTCGTTCAGGGGCTTGGGCTGTCTGCTCTTCGGCAACTGACCGGAATGAGCGAGCTCAGGCTGAAGGCTCAGCTGCAGCGACTCGTCGAGTTGGGGGTCATCCGAAGCTATGTCCGAGGGATTTCAAGTGCGCTATTTACGGAGACCAAGGTCAGTACGACCTACTTTCTCAATCTGAACCATTCATGCCTTGGGCAGAGGGGTGATGGTTGCGCGGTCGTGGTGATTCAGGAAAAAGGTGAAGGTCGTCGGTTGGCTGTGAATATGACTGCTCTGCCTGTCGTAGAGCAGTATTTTCGGCGGCTCAAGGATGAAGCCTTTGATGTGTTTCTCTGGCGGCTGGACGGGTACGCATCGTCTCTTCTATCCACTCGCTGGAGGGAGCTTGGGCGTCTGGGGAGTGCAGAGCTGACCCAAGCCCTGCAGGATATGATTTCTGCTGACTTTAGGCGGCCTGTTGGTAGGACTGCTGATGCGCTAGACATAGATGAGCGCAACTGGTCGAGGATTATTGAGCATTTCTGTTGGCTGGCGCTTGAGCGGGCTAAAGACATCAGAAAGCTGCTAGAACGCATGCCTGCGGGCGATCTCGATGGTGTGCGCATTCAGCTCATCCCAGCACCCTGCAAAGGGAGTGGCACTCAGGTAACGATGGTTACGACGCTTTTGATGGAGCGCTCTCCTGTGCCGCGGTACGGTTGCTTGGTTATCAAATACCATCCTTGGAAAGTTTGCAGGCTGTATAGGGACGAGGCTGAGTTGTCAGTTCCAGCTCGTTGCCGTTTTGGTCTTCAGGCGCGGCCCTAGGGGTAGGCCTCGAGTCTTTTTTTACCTCCCCCGCTCATCCTCTGAGCAACAGAGGAGCCCGCTCATGAGGATCATCCGCCTGAAAGAAGTCATCGATTCGACCGGCCTGGCGCGGTCGACCATCTACAAGCACATTGGCGAGGGTACCTTCCCGAGGCCGGTCTCGTTGGGAGATCGTTGCGTCGGCTGGGTCGACAGCGAGGTGCACGATTGGATCCTGGCCCGGATCGAGGAGCGTGACCTGGCGGAGGAGGGTGCTGCGGTGCGCTCAACCGGCCACCTGAGTGTCGCCAGCTAGAACTGACCTTCTGCGCCATGGCTGGCTATGGCTGGCCGTGGCGCTTATGCTGCGTGGGGCGGTATGTCCTCCCGTTGGGCGCCTCTAGCGAACCGAGCAATACTGCTCCTCATTGCTCGGTTCGTTGGGAGTCGGAGGTTGGATTGATGGCGTGTGTCAGGGCCGTTGCTCGATGGTTTATTACCGGAGTAGGCACCCTGGAGAAATTCGCGGTGTGGCCGTGAGAAAACATCCCACGATCACGGCGTAGCCGAGAGCGTCAATTGCGGCACGGGTATTATGCTTTTACTTGCTCTTCTTACCCATAGGGTTCGGCTATTTGGCACCGTGAGAGTACTGCCTGAACTATCGAGTAGGGTTCGTGGGATTGCTGAGGCATGAGCTGCAAGCACTGACCACAGGGTGTCCAGCCGGTAGCAGTTAAAAAAATACACGTAACGAAGATCGGTATGAAACTCAACCAGGAGTCATGCCCATGCTTCGTCATCCAGGTAACACCAATCTCCGCCTGTACCGCCAGCCGACCTACCTTGGCCTACCCTTGATGATCGACAAGGGGCCATTCGTTAAGGAGTATCTATCTCGTCTCCTGCGGGTTATCCAGCGGGCGCTCACCCAGTATCCGAGGGTAATGGCATTCAGGGTGGATCTAAACCTGCCGAGGGATATCGATCCGTCTGAATACGCTGACGCCAACAAGTTCATCAGCAGGTTCATTGCGTCATTCAGCGCCAAGATCGAATACCACCGCAGTCAGCTACGTGAACAAAAGAAGGATGCTCGTGATTGCAGGGTGCGCTACGCCTGGGCACGGGAGGTGGGAGGGAATGGAAGGCCGCACTACCACCTGGTGTTCCTGCTCAATCTTGATGCCTATCACAGGCCGGGTCAGCTGAAGTCTACGAGGCGAAATCTCGTTGCACGTCTGCAGGAAGCTTGGGCCAGTGCCTTGCAGTTATCGATGGATCAGGTCGATGGGCTGGTGAATATCACGGAAAATGCCACGTATCGAATCTACCGGGACGTCCCGGACGGCAAGGTGGACGAATTGCCTGAGCTGTTCCGCCGTGCCAGCTACCTGTGCAAGGCCGCTACGAAGTCCTATGGGGGGCGGCAACGAGGGTTCGACGCCAGCAGGGGGTAGCGAGCCAGTATGAGATTTACATCTCTATAGCTGCGCAGTGTGGGAGCCGCTGATAGACTTCAGGCGACTTTAAACGACTATGGCAGCTTGAGCGCAACCATCATGAATACTGAGCCTTGGGTCACTGCTGAGCAGGTTGCCCTTCACTTAGGGGTGGCCAAGGACACGGTTTACCGATGGCGAGAGCGGCGGGGCATGCCTGCTCATCGTATCGGCAGGCTCTGGAAGTTCAAGCTGTCGGAAGTAGATGGCTGGGTCTGTGCTGGAGGGGCTGATGAGTCGGCTTCGCTGTCCGGCCTCTCCACAGCCCGCAAGGAATGATTGATGAACGTCCAGCAACTTGAAAATGAATTGTGGGAAGCAGCGGATCAACTACGTGCCAACTCCAAACTGACCGCTTCTGAGTACGCAATGCCGGTGCTCGGGCTGATTTTCCTGCGTCATGCAGATAATCGCTTCAAGGCCTACCTCCCGGAGATCGAGGCTGATATCCATCCCAAAATGCCGGATACCCAGCGCGAGAAGCTGATTCGGCTTGGCTTCCAGGGTAAAGCTGCCATCTACCTCCCGGAGAAGGCGCGTTTTGATCGCATCGTTAGCCTGCCCCAGGGGGCTAATGTGGGCGAGGCTATCGATAACGCGATGGATGTGATCGAAGCCGAGTATGAAGTGCTCAAGGGTGCGCTGCCGCGAGGCTACACAGCCTTCGAACCCGACTTGCTGGCGGACCTGGTCAAGATCTTTGACCGGCCGGCAATCAAGGCTGCGACTGGCGACGTGTTTGGTCGCATCTACGAATACTTCCTCAACAAATTCGCTATGAGTGGTGCCCAAGAGGGCGGCGAATTCTTCACCCCGCCATCCCTGGTGCGGATGATCGTCAATGTGATCGAACCCGATCATGGCTTGGTGCTGGATCCAGCGTGTGGGTCGGCCGGTATGTTTGTACAAACCGGCCATTTCATCGAGGACGAACGCCATGCGGTAGTCAACGATGCCGTGACCTTTCACGGTCAGGAAAAGAGCGACACCAACACCAAGCTGGCGCGCATGAACTTGGTGGTACATGGGCTGGATGCATCCAACATCCGTCAGGGTAATACGTTTTACGATCAGGCCGAGCACCTGATCGGGCAGTGCGATTTCGTGATGGCCAATCCACCGTTCAACGTGGATGGCGTGGATACCAAAAAGGTTGCTCCCCAGGAGGACCCAGCTGGTCGCCTGCCGTTTGGCCTGCCGGGCACCAATGCAAAAACAGGTGCCATTAGCAACGCCAACAGCCTGTGGATTCAGTACTTCTACGCCTACCTGAACAAGACGGGGCGTGCCGGCTTTGTCATGGCCTCCAGTGCCTCTGATGCCGGCAATAAGGATCGCGACATTCGCGAGAAGCTGGTCAAGACCGGTCACGTCGACGTGATGATGGCCATCGGTAACAAGTTCTTCTACACCCGCAGTTTGCCTTGCACGCTATGGTTCTTCGACAAGGGCAAACCCCAGCATCTGCAAGACCAGGTGCTAATGATCGACGCTCGCAACGTCTACCACGTGGTCTCCGCGCGCTCGCATGTGTTTACCGAAGAGCAACTGGCCAACCTCAACGCCATCGTCTGGTTGTATCGCGGCGAGCAGGAGAAGTTTGTTGCGCTGGTTGGGCGGTACCAACGGCAAGTGGACGACTGGCTAGCGGCGCTACCCGAACGCATCACAGCCGATACCGCCGCTGTGAATGATCTGGCCGCCAAGCTTTCCGTCTTTGCTGAAGGCGCGACTTTGGCTGAGCTGAATGCCGACCAACAGGAGGACGCTCAACTCACGCACGCAGTGCTCGATTCTTTCCGAGCCGAGCTTGCAGCGGCGAGCGCCGATACAGCAACAACTGAGGCCATTGCTGCGACCTTAGAGGCATGCGCGCTGGCCCGTAGTGGCATCGCCGCAGCAGATGTGATCGAACACGAAAGCCAGGTGGCCCTACAAGCCAAGTTGGATGCGCTGGCTCCGCAGCTAAAGGCGACGGCCAAGGTGCTGGAGGCTCGTCATAAACAGTGGCTCAAGCTGCTGGATACGGCAGAGAAATCCCTGCGGGCCAGGCTCTCCGACGCCTACGATGGCAAAGCCATTCGCGAGGCAAAGCGTGCGCTGTTAGCTGCCGACACCAAGAAGAGCGAAGCGCCTACCGTGCGCGATGCGGTGCTGGAAGCATTCAAGCAGGCTGTGTACTTCATCCATCAGGGGCACTGGCTGCATAGCCGTTTCCCAAGTGGCACGTTCGAGAACGTGCCTGGTCTCTGCAAGGCGGTTCCGATAGAGGGTGAAAATGGCATCGCGGCCAATGACTACTCGCTAACCCCGAGTCGCTATGTTGGAACTGCACCGGTCAGTGCTGAAGATGACGAGGACTTTACTGAGAAACTGCGCGAGATTCACACCGAGCTCTCGGAATTAAATGACAAGGCTTTGGAGTTGGTCGGGCGAATTTCCAGCAACTTTGAGGAGCTGTTGGGATGAGTTGGCGCGAAGTGCAGCTTGGCGATGGCATACACGTCAAGCATGGATTTGCTTTCAAGGGGGAACACTTTTCCCCCTCTGGTGAACACTTGGTGCTGACGCCGGGAAACTTCCTCGAGAAAGGAGGGTTCCGGGTACGTGACGGTAAGGAGCGCTTTTATCACGCAGATTTTCCGGAGGAGTATCTGCTGACCGAGGGTGACCTGATCGTGGCTATGACTGAACAGGGAGAGGGCCTGCTTGGTAGTGCTGCTCGGATCCCTGCAGAGGGGAAGTACCTGCATAACCAGCGACTAGGGCTGGTACAGATCATAAATCCGGATTTGTTGGATAAGCGTTTCCTGTACTGGGTTTTTAACAGCGCAAGTGCCCGGGCGCAGATTCGTGCAACAGCTACCGGTGCAAAGGTGAGACACACTGCACCGGAGCGAATCAAGAAAGTCCGCCTCAAGATCCCTGGATTGCGTGAACAGCAGGCGATTGCATGGACGCTTGACTCTTACGACGACCTGATAGCCACCAACCAGCGTCGTATTGCACTGCTCGAAGACGCCGCTCGCGTTCTCTATCGAGAGTGGTTTGGGCGTCTGCGTTTTCCAGGCCATGAGTCAGTACCGGTGAAGAATGGGGTGCCGGAGGGGTGGCAGTTGATACCTCTGACCGAGGTTGCTGATTTCATCAATGGTTTTGCTTTCAAACCTGAGCATCAGCAAGAGTCTGGCTTGCCTATAGTCAAGATTCCTGAACTGCGCGCGGGGGTTAGCAGCAAGACACCGCGAAATTCCGGGATTGCAGTACCGATCCGCAATCACATCGATACTGGAGATGTTCTTTTTTCTTGGTCTGCCACGTTGCTCGTGAATGAATGGGGAGAGGGGCCGGCGCTACTCAATCAGCATCTATTTAAAGTGGTGGCAAAAAATCCGACTCACAAGCGACTGATTCGATTTGCTGTCGAAGCCGCAATTCCGGCGCTGTCTGGGCAGTCTGTGGGGGCTACGATGCAGCATATTCGGCGTAGTGCTCTTGATGCGTATTTGATGACCGTTCCCGATCAGCCAATTGCTGATGCATTTGCCACTCTCATCGATCCGATGATGGATATGGTACTAAATCTTCATGCACAGATTAGGCAGTTGACTACGATCAGGGATGCGCTACTCCCCAAGCTTATGTCTGGCCAACTTGACGTGAGCAATATCCCGTTGCCTGACGAGGAAGCTGCGTGACAACCGTCCCCGCCTCTGTGCCGGTATTACGCTGGGCGGCCCGGCGCGCGCGCCTAGATGATGAGGATCTGGCTGTACGCTTCCGCAAATGGCCTTTATGGCTTAGCGGCGAGGCGCAGCCTACGCTCAAGCAGCTCGAGGACTTCGCTAAACTCACGCATACGGCCATTGGCTATTTCTTCCTACCGGAGCCGCCAACGCTGGCTTTGCCAGTGCCGGACTTCCGTACTATGCGGGACGAAGCGCTCGCGGAGCCGAGCAGCGCTTTGCTGGACACGCTCTATCTGTGCCAGCAACGGCAGGACTGGTATCGGGACTATGCGCGCCTGCACGGATTGTCGACCCTGGCCTTCATTGGCAGCGCACGTATCCAGGATGCCCCTGACTCGATTGCGCGACGCATGCGCGAAACCTTGGGATTATCTGCCGAGGAGCGGCGGCAGTTGCCGACTTGGACTGATGCTCTACGCCAGTTGATCAATAAGACAGAGGACGCTGGCGTGCTGGTCATGGCCAGTTCCATTGTCGGCAGCAATAGCCATCGCAAGCTAGATGTAGAGGAGTTCCGCGGCTTCGCGCTGGCGGACGAGCTAGCTCCCCTGGTTTTCCTGAACGGCTCCGATAGCAAGGCAGCGCAGATGTTCACGCTCGCGCACGAGCTGGCGCATCTCTGGCTGGGAGCTTCGGGTGTTTCAGATACCGAGGTGGGGCAGGTTCCAGAGCAACAAACCGAGCGCTGGTGCAATCGAGTTGCTGCGGAGTTGCTGGTGCCGCTGGAAGCGTTGCGTGCCGCCTATCGGCCTGAAGCACCGATCCTCGACGAGATTCAGCGCCTGGCCCGCGAGTTCAAGGTCAGCACCCTGGTTGCGCTACGTCGCCTGTTCGACGCCGGCTTTATTGAGCAAGCCCGGTTGTGGCAGCACTATCGTGAGGAGCAAACCCGGCTGAAGGCGCTGGAGCAGCGTGGCAGTGGCGGCGGCGATTTCTACCGCACTCTCGGTGCCCGCACCAGTAAGCGATTCGCCCGCGCCATTGTGAGCAGCACATTGGAAGGCCAAACGTTATTCCAGGATGCCTTTCGCATGCTTGGCGTGCGCAAGACGGCAACCTTCTACGAGGCTGCCCGTGAGTTGGGGGTGATGGCATGAGTTACCTGCTCGACGCCAATGTGTTTATCCAGGCCAAAAACCTGCATTACGGTTTGGATTTCTGCCCGGCCTTCTGGCAATGGCTGATCGATGGTAACGCCAATGGACTCGTCCTCAGTATCGACAAAGTCGCCGATGAGATTGCCGCTGGCGCGGATGAATTAACGGCTTGGGTACGGCAGAACGCTAATGGCCTGTTCAACAAGACGGACGCCGCAGTGGCCGCACAGTTCGCCAAGGTTAGTGGCTGGGTGACCAGTCAGCAGTATGAGCCGGCGGCCATCAACACCTTCCTGCAGGTTGCGGATTTCTATCTCGTAGCGCACGCCCTGGCAGGAGGCCACATCGTTGTGACCCATGAAGTGGCCGCCAACTCAGTCAAGCGCATCAAAATTCCGAATGTGTGCATCGGCTTGGGCCTGCGATTCATGACGCCCTACGAAATGCTGCGGATCGAGAAAGCCAAATTTGTGCTGGGGGCTGCTCAGTAGTGATGTTTTGACTTTGGCAGTGAGCAAACCATGTCGCTGCCTACTTACAGCAGCCATATTGCTGACGACTTGATAAGAGGGCCCCGGTACGCAGGATCGTTCGGCTGGGGCATGGGGGAAGGAAACCGATGGCCAAGAAAGACTACTCAGAAGACTTGCTGATTCAGGCCCCGACAGCCGAGTTCCTGGAAAAGGAACTCGGTTGGCAAAGCGTCTTCGCGCAGGATGAAGGTGGATTTGGGCCGGACAGCCTTCTCGGCCGGGCATCGGATAGCGAGGTGGTGCTGACCCGCGAGGTTTTAGCCGCGCTCAAACGCTTGAATCCGGGCTTGCCAGAAGAGGCCTACCGCCAGGCGCTGACGCAGGTCGTACAGGACGACATCACCAAGACGCTGATCGCCCACAACGAAGAAAAGTACAAGCTGCTGCGCGATGGTGTGCCGGTGAGCTACCGTGATGCCGCAGGTCGCTTGGTAGATAAGCGTCTGCGGCTGATCGATTTCAATAAGCCGATCAACAACCGTTATCTGGCCGTGCGTGAGCTGTGGGTGCGGGGAAAGCTGTGGCTGCGTCGACCGGACGTCATTGGCTTCGTGAACGGCCTTCCGTTGGTATTCATCGAGCTCAAGCGCTTCGAGGTGCACATCGACAGCGCATACAAGAAGAATTACGCCGACTACCTGGACACCATCCCTCACCTGTTCCATTGGAATGCGCTGGTAGTCATCTCCAATGGCCACGATGCGCAGTACGGCTCAATCACGTCGACCAAGGAGCACTTCTATCGCTGGAAGCGTCTGGATGAGGACGATCCGGAACCCAATAAGGATCAGCCTCTGCTGCGCATCCTGCTGACTGGCATGCTGCATAAACAGCGCCTCTTGGACATCGTCGAGAACTTCGTATTGTTCGACACCAGTGAGGGAAGCACGCACAAGATCGTGGCACGTAACCACCAATACCTTGGCGTGAACCGCGTGATTGACCGTCTGACCTCTGAGGATGAGCAGATTCGTGCTGAGGTGATGGCTGGACAGCTCGGCGTCTTCTGGCACACCCAGGGCTCGGGCAAGTCGTACTCAATGGTGTTTCTGACAGAGAAGATCCACCGCAAGATTTCCAGCAGCTACACCTTCGTGGTGATTACTGACCGCACTGAGCTGGACGATCAGATAGCGTCGACCTACACCAATTGTGGGCGTGCCAATAGCAAAAGCGATCAGGCCAAAAATGGCGAAGCGCTGCGCAAGATGCTGCGTGATCAGAACCGTCGCTATGTCTTCAGTCTGATCCAGAAACACCGTGAGCGGGTTATCGAGCCCTATTCGGAGCGTGATGACATTATTGTTATCAGCGACGAGGCTCACCGTAGCCAGTACGGGCGCTTGGCTTTAAATATGCGCAAGGGGCTTCCGCGCGCGAAGTTCCTCGGTTTCACCGGCACCCCTCTGATTGAATCGGGCGAGACGCAACTCACCCGCGAGGTGTTTGGTGAGTACGTATCGATTTACGACTTCCAGCGTGCCGTAGCCGATGGCGCGACTCTGCCGCTCTTCTATGAGAACGCAGGTGAGAAGCTGAAGATCATCGACCCTTCGGTAAGTGATCGTATTGCCGAGCACATTGAGATTGCTAAGCAGTCGGCGACGCTTGATGACCCATGGACTGATGAGAAAGAAGAAAAGCTGTATCGGGAGCTGGCGCGGGACTATCCGATTCTGACCGCTCCGACACGACTGGATAAGGTGGCCCAGGATTTCGTCGATCACTTCCATCAGCGCTGGCGCGTTGTGGAAAACGGCGGCGGCAAGGCGATGATGGTCTGCCTCGACAAGATCACCTGCGTGAAGATGCATGATTTGATCGTGGCCAAGTGGCAAGAGAAGACTACTCAACTTGATGCAAAAGTCAGCGCTGAAGAGGCGTTGTTTGCAGCCAAGGGCAAGGCCCCCACCACGTTGCTAAAACAGCGTCGTGAACAGGTAGCGTGGATGAAGGCCACGGAGTGCTGTGTGGTGGTCTCCCAGGAGCAGGGCGAAGTCGCTGAGTTCGCCAAGTGGAAAAACTTTCGCGACGAGCCGCTGGATATCACCACGCACCGCGAGAAGATGGTCAAGCGTGATCTGGAAAAGGAGTTCAAGAAAGCGGATAACCCCTTCCGGATTGCCATCGTGTGCGCCATGTGGCTAACCGGTTTCGACGTGAAATGCCTTGCCACTCTGTATCTGGACAAGCCGATGCAGGGCCATACCCTGATGCAGGCCATCGCTCGGGTAAACCGAGTGGGTGGGGGGAAGAAGCACGGTCTGATCATCGATTACAACGGCATGATCAAAAGCCTGCGGCGTGCGTTGGCGACCTTTGCTCAGGGCGACCGTTCTGGTACCGGCAAAGGTGAAAGTGAGCAGGATACCGTGCGTGACGATACCGTTGCGTTGGCCGAGTACGCCAATAGCCTACGGGCTGCGCGCGATTTCCTGGCAGGGCTGGGATTTGATCTTGATGCTCTGATCGGGGCTCATGGCTTCGATAAGCAGCAGCAAATTCTGGTGGCGGTGAACCTGCTTTGCGAAAGCGACGAATGCCGCAAGACTTATCAAGTTATTGTCGAAGACGCCCAGGCCCGTCATCGAGCTCTATTCCCCCATCCTGGTTTGTTTTGCTTTGACGCGGAGGAGGGCGCGCTTACGGTGATCTACAACAAGCTGCAGGATGCGCGGGTGACCCCAGACGTTAGTGCTTTGCTGCAGGATCTTTACGACGTAGTGGATGTAGCCATTGCTACTCAGGCTCCGACCGCCAAGGAAGCGCGCTCTCGCTACGACCTCTCGAATGTCGATTTTTCCCGTCTGCGCGCGGAGTTCGAGAAAACGCCCTTCAAGAACGTTGTGGCGATGAACCTGATGGAAAAAATCGAAGAGCGCCTGGCCGCCATGCTGGCGCGTAACCCCACTCGGGTGGATCTCTATGAGCGTTATCAGGAGATCGTCCAGGCCTACAACAAGGACAAGGATGCCGCTGAAATCCAGAAAGTGATGGATGATCTCTTTGCCTTCAACGACACCTGCTCGGATGAGGAAAAGCGTTTTCTGCGCGAGGAGTTGGAGAATGAAGATCAGCTAGCGGTGTTCGACTTGCTGCAGAAGGACTCACTCAGCAAGGCTGACCGAGACGCTATCAAGGAGGTCGCGAAGGAGCTACTGGGCAAGCTGACCGGTGGGAAATTGCAGATTGATCGTTGGCGTGAAAAGGCTGCGGCTCAAGCACAGGTCAAGGCCGAAATCATCAAACACCTGTGGGACAGTCTGCCGCTGACGGCCTATGATGCGGAGGAGATTGACCTCAAGGCGAGTGCGATTTTTTCCCACATCTACACCTCTGCTATTGGTGATAAGTCGCAGGTGTATCACTGAGTTTGCATGTGGCTACGAGGATGTTCTTGGCCAAAAAGAAATGGAATCAAAAGGGGAGGCATACGCCTCCCCAGTGTTCTGCTCAACGTGATGATTGTCTTCGCCTGCCTGGTCAAGTGAAATTTATGCTTCGTTACGGAAGCAGGTAACCCAATGGTTGATCATTGCCATCGAAGCACAGGATGGTTTCGCAGTACCCGCCCAGTTGATCGACGTTTGATTCACTGACAGAGGGAAGCCATTTACCCAGCTCGGCCACGGGTACCTTCTGGTTGTTGATGTAGCAGTCGTCATCCATGCGTGGATTGCACCAAGCAGATTGGACTTCTGGCCATTCGGATTGTGCAGTGGATGTTCCTGGTGCATCGTCCTTGGTTGCCGGGCGGTGATTGCCATTTAGGTCGGCCAAATACTGCTCAAAGCCCCCGATATAGAACACGCGGAACAGATCTTTGAGCGTGTTTTCGGGGACGCCTGCTGCTTCATAGAAGTCCTGCAGCAGTTTGCCGGCTTGGACGTAGCTGAGGCGATCTTGTCCTTTGGCTGGCCCGCTGTCCAGGCGATAGGCAACGGGCTTGCCGTCATTGCTCTGGTCGATGTAATACCAAATCGATAGGCGATATGGGATATCTGCAGCCCAGTGTCCGACGATGTTTCCACCGCCATCCCGGCAATTGCCCTTGATGCAGCGTCCGGAGAATTGATTCGAGTAGACGACGTCCTGCCGGCGCTTGTCGTCCCAGATTTTCACGTCGCGGGGCTCGTAGTACCAAGCGCATTGCAGGCTGTGACTCTTGGCCATGCCGTTGGTGAACTCTCGAATGCCGCAGGGGATCGCGGCGGGGAGACCCTCCATGGTTTCTTCACTGGGGAAGTACAGCCCCATACCTTGGTAGGCGTGGCTCGCCATAGAAACTATGGACAGGACAATGGCGCTGATGAGCTTTTTCATCAGAGTGTTCCTTCTGTCGAGTGAGAAAACGGCCCCGCTCAGCTAGAGACCGATGGCGCGAGCAAGCGAGTCCTGCTGTGTAGCTGGACTCGCTGTCGGAGGCGGTGAAAATGTGTGGGGCTATTTCTTGTAGATCACCTTGATCCGCTGGTTTACGTAGTCCTTGAGGACTTCGTAATCGGGGTTTCGAGTTAGCAGCCTATGTCCTGCACTGGCTGCAGCTGCGAGACCTAGTACGGTCACTGTCACCGGCGTGGCAGCGAGGCCGGCGAGGACACCGAGCGCTCCGCCCTGAGCGGCTGCGCTTTTCGTATCGCTCACGACCCGGCAGGTCATCCCCTCCTTTTCAATCTTGGTTTCGACCAGCTTGATGCCAGCCATGAAATTGCCCCTGAGGCCATTAATCTCGAAGGACGCTCTGATGCGCACGATGCTGTCGATCTGCGCTTCATTCAGTCCGTTTATGACTTTCATGCTGTTCTGTGCTCCCTGCTGGGCGTTGATGTTGTAGCAAAGGCCGGCTATCGACTTTTGGGGTTGAGTCTCGGTTTATTAAGTCCTTCATGTCAATGGGTTGATACCCAACCATCCAGGTTGATCTGGAGGGGTGGCATGTCGAAAACCGATTCGAAGCAGTTGGCGGAAGTCGTGGGTCAAGCG
>DAMBWF010000022.1:0-38133 GCA_032052615.1 Pseudomonadaceae bacterium | reverse complement strand
GGACTTTTTCGCTGGCTACGCGCCGGAAGTGGTGCGCATTATAGGGACAACGAAAACCACGTCAACGAGTTTTTCGAAATTCTTGCATGAACGGTAAGGCATGACGACCGAGCCATCTGGCGACCGATGGAATACGCAGGGCCAACAGGCCAAAACCGCCCCCTGCATACAGCACCCATTCCTTTAGGTCGGACCGAACGATCCACAGCATATGCAGCAACGCCAGCAACAAAGCCGGATAGACGAGCGCATGCAGGGTCTTCCATCGTTTTCCAAGTCGCCGCATTGAAAAGCGATTCGACGTGATCGCCAGCAACCACAAGCAGAGCCAAGCCAGCGCGCCGACGATGATATAGGGCCGGTCTACCAGATCTTTTATCAGTTGCCCGCTATCCAAGGCCAGGAGGAAAAAGAGGTAAGCCAGCAGGTGCAGTACGGCGTAGGCGAAACTCCACAGGCCGAGTTGCCGCCTCACCGCCAACCAACCGCCCCATCCCGTGATCCGCCGAAGTGGCGTCATGGCCAACGTAATCAATAGCGACACGAGCGCCGCCAGTCCCAAGCGGTCCACGAGCACCTTGCCCGGGTCGGGTCCCAATCGCAGAGTCCAGCCCTGATAGAGCCAGATCAGCGGCGGAACCCACCCCGAGAAAAAAACCGCTAGCCGCCATAAGCCGTGGCGTTTCAATACTGAGTCCTCAGGTCCATGCCCGCATAGAGACCCGCTACCTCGTCGTAACCATTGAACAATCGAGTGGGAATCACGTTAGGCCGGAAGAGACTGCCCGGTAGCCGGCGTTCGCGGGCCTGGCTCCAGCGCGGATGGTCGACCTGAGGGTTGACGTTGGCGTAGAAACCGTACTCCTCCGGCGCGATGGTTTCCCAGGTGGTCCGAGGCCGCTCGCGGGTCAGGCTGATACGCACGATAGACTTGATGCTCTTGAAACCGTACTTCCACGGCACGACCAGTCGAAGCGGCGCGCCATTCTGGTTGGGCAATACCCGCCCATACATGCCTAGCGCGAGGAAAGCCAGAGGATGAGTCGCCTCGTCCAGGCGCAGCCCCTCCACATAAGGCCAGTTCACCAGACTGAAGCCAGACCGCACGCCCGGCATCTGCTCGGGAGCGACACGCGTCTCGAAGCGCACGAAACGCGCCTGGCCGGTGGGCTCCATCTGTTTGATCAGGGCCGCCAAGGGGAAGCCGAGCCAAGGAATGACCATCGACCAGCCCTCCACGCAACGCAGCCGGTAGATACGCTCCTCCAGGGCCTGGGGCTTGACCAGGGCCTCCAGGTCATAAGTGCCCGGCTTGCTCACCTCGCCATCCACCACCACTTGCCAAGGCTCGGTCCGCAACGCCTCGGCATGGCTCGCCGGGTCCCCCTTGTCGGTACCGAACTCATAAAAGTTGTTGTAGTGGGTGGCATCGGGAAAGGGGGTGATCGCCTCGCCCTGGGCGACCATTGCCTGCCATTGGACGGAAGGTAGCTTTTCCACGAACCAGCCGGGCGCGTTTGCCGCCTCGACATCCGGGTAACGAGCGCCCTCGTCGGCGCGGCCCGGCAGGCCGTAACCGGCGGCCAATGCACCGCTGGCCGCCATGAAGGCACGGCGGGAAAGATAGAGGGCTTCGGGGGTAACGTCGGACTCGCGAGAGGCGGAAGCGGCAGGTGACTGAATAAGCATGGTGGACTCCCACTGGGCACCGAAGATGCCCAGTAGACTCTGGAGTCCAGGAGAAATTACACCTCGGACTTACGACGGCGGCGCAATTGCAGCAGGCGCTGCGCCGGGCCCGACGCCGCATAGGCCAGGAAAATCAGCAAGAGCACGCGCGGCGGGTCGCTGAAAACCACGGCGAAGATCAGCACCACGACGAGGATCGCCACGAAGGGTACGCGCCCCTTCATGTCCAAGTCCTTGAAGCTGTAGTACTTGATGTTGCTGACCATCAGCGTCCCGGCCGCCGCAACCAGGAAAGCGACCAGGAAGGACATGTTGGACCCCCTGATGCCGAAATCGCTGAACGCCCAGACCGTACCGGCCACCACGCCCGCCGCCGCCGGGCTGGCGAGGCCGATGAACCATTTCTTGTCGACCTTGCCGATCTGGGTGTTGAAGCGCGCCAAGCGTAGGGCCGCGCCGGCTACATAGATGAAGGCCACGGCCAAGCCAACGCTGCGCAGGTCGCTCAATGCCCATTCGTAGGCCAACAGCGCCGGGGCCAGGCCGAAAGCGACCATGTCCGACAGGGAATCATACTCGGCGCCGAAAGCGCTCTGGGTGTTGGTCAGGCGGGCGACGCGGCCATCGAGGCTGTCCAGCACCATCGCCACGAAGATGGTCGCCGCGGCTGTCGAGAAGTTGCCGCTCATGGCGTTGACGATGGAATAGAAGCCGGCGAACAGGTTGGCGGTGGTGAACAGGTTCGGAAGCAGGTAGATGCCACGATGGCGGACCTTGCGGCCCTCGGCGTCATGCCCTTCCTCGACGTGCTCATCGATCGGCAACAGGCTTTCGGCGTCGGCCGCCTGGTTGGACTCCTCGGGACGTTCGTTCATGACAATACCTTGTGCAGCGAGACTGGTTATGTGTACGACAGGCTTCGGCGAAGGGGGTTCTGGCGCCGATTTCGCAGTGCTTTATACCAGAGCCTTTCGTCGGAATGAAAAAACGCGGCCTGGGCCGCGTTCTTTCAGGGTGTTGCCGACTCAGTTCTTGCTCTTGTCGACGATCTTGTTGGCGGAGATCCACGGCATCATCGCCCGCAGCTTCTCGCCGACCTGCTCGATCGGGTGAGCGGCGTTGTTGCGGCGGTAGGCGGTCATGGACGGGTAGTTGCCGGCGCCTTCGCTGATGAACATCTTCGCGTACTCGCCGTTCTGGATGCGCTTGAGCGCATGCCTCATCGCCGCGCGGGATTCGGCGTTGATGACTTCCGGCCCGGTCACGTACTCGCCGTATTCGGCATTGTTGGAGATCGAGTAGTTCATGTTGGCGATGCCGCCCTCGTACATCAGGTCGACGATCAACTTCAGTTCGTGGAGGCACTCGAAGTAGGCCATTTCCGGCGCGTAGCCGGCTTCCACCAGGGTCTCGAAGCCGGCCTTGACCAGCTCGACGCAACCGCCGCAGAGCACGGCCTGCTCGCCGAACAGGTCGGTCTCGGTCTCGTCCTTGAAGGTGGTCTCGATGATGCCGGTCCGGCCGCCGCCGACACCGCAGGCATAGGACAGGGCGACGTTCTTGGCGTTACCGGAAGCGTCCTGGTAGATGGCGATCAAGTCCGGGATGCCACCGCCCTTGACGAACTCGGACCGCACGGTGTGACCCGGCGCCTTCGGCGCGATCATGATCACGTCCAAGTCGGCGCGAGGCACCACTTGGTTGTAGTGGATGGAGAAACCGTGGGCGAAGGCCAGGGTGGCGCCTTTTTTCAGGTTCGGCTCCAGCTCTTCCTTGTACAGGCGGCCCTGGAACTCATCGGGGGTGAGGACCATTACCAGGTCGGCGGCGGCGACGGCCGCCGGTACGTCGCTGACCTTCAGCCCATGGGCCTCGGCCTTGGCGATGGAAGAGGAGCCGGGACGCAGACCGACGGTGACATCGACACCCGAATCCTTGAGGTTGCAGGCATGGGCATGGCCTTGGGAACCGTAGCCGATGATGGCCACTTTCTTGCCCTGGATGATCGAGAGGTCGCAGTCTTTGTCGTAGAACACTTTCATGGAAATCCCCTAGTTACTTGGCCATGCGGCCATTCGCGAATATCAGATGCTGAGCACTTTGTCGCCACGGGCGATGCCGGTGACGCCACTGCGTACGGTTTCCAGGATCGACGTGGTGCCGATCGCTTGGATGAAGCTGTCCAGTTTGTCGCTGGTGCCGGTCAACTGGATGGTGTAGACGCTGCTGGTCACGTCGACGATCTGGCCCCGGAAGATATCGGTGGTGCGCTTCACCTCGGCGCGCTGGGCGCCGGTGGCTTTCACCTTGACCAGCATCAGCTCGCGCTCGATGTGGGCGCTTTCCGAAAGGTCCACCAGCTTCACCACCTCGATCAGCTTGTTGAGGTTCTTGGTGATCTGCTCGATCACCTCGTCCTTGCCGACGGTGGTCAGGGTCAGGCGCGACAACGAGGGGTCCTCGGTGGGCGCCACGGTGAGGCTTTCGATGTTGTAGTTGCGCTGGGAGAACAGACCAACGACGCGGGACAAGGCGCCCGGTTCGTTTTCCAGCAACAGGGAAATGATGTGCCGCATGGTCAGGTCCGCTCCGTCTTGCTCAGCCACATATCGCGCATCGCGCCGTCTCTGATTTGCATCGGGTAGACGTGCTCGCTCTCGTCCACCTTGATATCGAGGAACACCAGGCGGTCCTTCAAGGCGAACGCCTCCTCTAGCTTCGGCTTGAGGTCCTTCAGCTCGGTGATGCGCATGCCGACGTGGCCGTAGGCCTCGGCCAGCTTGACGAAATCCGGCAGCGATTCCATGTACGAATGGGAATAGCGGCTGTTGTACTGCATGTCCTGCCACTGGCGAACCATGCCCAGCGCGCCGTTGTTGAGGTTGACGATCTTCACCGGCAGGTCGTACTGCAGGCAGGTGGACAGTTCCTGGATGTTCATCTGGATACTGCCCTCGCCGGTGACGCAGGCGACGTCCTCGTCCGGGAAGTTGAGCTTCACCCCCATCGCCGCCGGCAGGCCGAAGCCCATGGTGCCGAGGCCGCCGGAGTTGATCCAGCGGTTGGGTTTGTTGAAGCGGTAGTACTGCGCCGCGAACATCTGGTGCTGGCCCACGTCGGAGGACACGAATGCATCGCCGCCGGTCACTTCCCACAGGGTCTCGATCACCGTCTGAGGCTTGATGAGGCTGCCATCGCCCCTGTCATAGGGGAACAGCTCGCGGCCGCCCCGCCACTCCTCGATCTGCTTCCACCAGGCGGCAACGGTTTCCGGCTGGGGCTTCTCGCCGATTTCCTTGAGGATCGCCACCATTTCGGTGAGTACGCTGTCCACCGGACCGACGATCGGGATGTCGGCCTTGATGGTCTTGGAGATCGAGGCCGGATCAATGTCGACGTGGATGATCTTGGCGTTGGGGCAGAACTTGCTGGCGCCGTTGATTACCCGGTCGTCGAAGCGAGCGCCGACCGCGAGGATCACGTCGGCGTGATGCATGGTCAGGTTCGCCGTGTAGCTGCCGTGCATGCCCAGCATGCCGATGAACTGGCGATCACCGCCCGGATAACCGCCCAGGCCCATCAACGTATTGGTCACCGGCAGGTCGAGCAGGCGCGCCAGCTCGGTGAGCGGCGCGGCGGCGTTGCCCATGATCACCCCGCCACCGGAATAGAGAACCGGTCGCTTGGCGGCCAGCAACATCTCCACGGCCTTGCGGATCTGCCCGGAATGGCCCCGTATCGCCGGGTTGTAGGAACGCAGCTTGACCTTCTTGGGATAGGCGTATTCGAATTTCTGGGCCGGGTCGCCCATGTCCTTCGGAATGTCCACCACCACCGGGCCGGGACGACCAGACTGGGCGAGGTAAAAGGCCTTCTTGATGACTTCCGGGATTTCCGATGGATGCTTGATGATGAAGCTGTGCTTCACGATGGGCCGGGAAATACCGACCATGTCGGTTTCCTGGAAGGCATCGGTGCCGACCATGTTGCTCGGCACCTGCCCGGACAGGATCACCATCGGGATCGAATCCATGTAAGCCGTGGCGATGCCGGTGATGGCATTGGTGGCGCCGGGGCCGGAGGTCACCAGCACCACGCCGGGCTTGCCGGTGGCCCGGGCGTAGCCGTCGGCCATGTGGGTGGCGGCCTGCTCATGCCGCACCAGGATGTGGGTGACCTCGTTTTCTTTGAACAGGGCGTCGTAGATGTGCAGCAGCGCACCGCCCGGGTAACCGTAGATGTACTTGACACCTTCGTCGCGCAATGAGCGGACGACCATTTCTGCGCCGGATAAAAGCTCCACGTGGTTCACCTCTGAAACGCCAGGACTCCGTCCAGGGAGGACGGATTCGAAGTAGGTTACTGCTTAGCAGAGAGCATGAGCGACGGATGGTCGCCGACTACGTCAGCTACTGACTGAGCAAGTATTGGGAAGGCCCCAAGGTGTTGCGGGGATTTCCCACCCAGCGCGAGGTAACGCGTTGCGGGTAAAGCAGGTCGGCGCGGGTGTGCACCTCATGGTCTGCTGAGAAAAGCCAGCTTGCGGCCAGCCCACTACAGCGAGTCTTGGATTGTTCGGAATAGACAACGGCAAGTCAAGCCGTCGCGCCGATTCTCGGCTGCCCGGGCTGTGACGCGGCGCCACGTGGCACGCACCGCTTTTGGTTATAGTAACGGCTGGTTCCGCCGCAACTCATAAGGAAACAGCATGCGTCGCATGATTCTCGCGGGCAGCCTGTTGCTCGGCCTGAGCAGCACGGTCATGGCCGCCCAGGTATACAAGTGGGTCGATGCACAGGGCATCACCCATTTCGGCGCGCAGCCGCCGGAAGGCCAGGAAACCAAAGCCATCAGCACCACCGTGGCGCCGCCTCCGAAAAGCAACGAGGCCGCCGCCCCGGCTTCCCCGGCCCTGCCGAAGGCCGTGGAGAACGATCCCGAGCAGAAGGCTATCGACGAAAAGGTGAAGAAAGAGGTCGCCGTTCAGGAAGCCGAACGGAAAAAGTACTGCGAAAACACCCGCACCAACCTCGCCCAGTTACAGAACAACCCCCGTGTGCGCGAGGCCGTGAACGGTGAAGTGCGCAAGCTTACCGAGGAAGAGCGTCAGCAGCGCATAGTCGAAATGCAAAAGGGCATCAACGAGAACTGCCTCTGAGCCCGTACTCGGCCGGTGGCACGGACTAGGCCGCGCCACCGATCAGGCGATCGAAGCGATCCAGCGCGACCAGCAGTTCTAAAGCCTGGGGCAGGCGGTCGCCGTAGGCCACCTCCGCCATCGGCCGGATACCGGAGGCCCGCGGCAGCACAGCGCCGGTCTCGATCACCTGCTTCATGCGTGGCAGGAAAACCCACTGGAGCCATTCCTCGAAAGCCAGCGTATCCACACAGAACGGCTCGGAACTGGCCAATGCCTCGACGCTGGGCGCCTGCTCCGACCACCAACCTTGGACCCGCAGCGCGCGCTCGATCAGCAGGAGCTGGTCGGCCACGGCCATCAGGCGCGCATCCATCAAAGACTGACCCGCGCCCGCTCCCGGGCCTGGCCTGCTCCGGCAGTGTCGCCACGGCGCTCGCGAGCCTGGGCGATCAGGTTCCACAGGCTCGCCTGCAACGCGGGGCGGCCGTTGGCGTAGGTCAGGCCCCGCTGGGCCAGTTGCTCCGCCTGGGCGGCATCGCCCTGGGCCAACCGGACTTCGGCCAGGCGATACAGCACCTGGGGCTCGCGCGGGGCGATGCGCTGGGCCCGTTCCAGGCTGGAGGAAGCACCATTCAGATCGCCGCCGCCCTGCTGTTGCTGGGCGGTGGTGAGCAGCGCCAGAACCGGTCCATCCAGTTGCTCGTCGGCCGCCAGACCGCCACCGCTTGCGGCGCGGCCGGGTATCCCGGTGGGCATGGAGGGCGCCGAGGGCGGCGGGCTGTAGACCGGCGTGGGCGTCGGGGCGGACGTCACCGGCCCGGGGACGATCGGGGTGCTGCTGATCGGAGCACTGCCACCGGCCGGGAACGACTGGATGGGTGCCGAGGCAGCGCTCGGCGGGACCATCACCACCACGCCGGAATCTTCATTCTGGGGCATGCCGCGCGCCGGAGCGACCGGTGCGGCGGCGCGCGGCGTTGGCCGGTAGCCACCGTTACCAGCCAGGGGCTCTTCGTTGGAAAGCGGCGCGCCGGAGTCCACCACCGGGATCGCGCCACGTTGTGGAGTCGCGCAGCCCGCCAGCATCAGCGATGCCGCCAGAACAGATAGCCACAGCTTGTTCACGTCAAAACCCTCTCGCTAATTCAACCAGCCGCGGACCCAGTCCATCACCGAGTCCGCCGGCGCATCGCCACCACAGGCGGGGCCAGGCGCTGGCTCGCTGCCGCGAATATACGGCATCTGCACGGCGTTCGGGCAACCGGCGGCCGAGCCCTGCCCGGTGGCGGCGTCGATCCAGGCCAGGGTGACGTTGTTCGGCATCGGCATGTCCAGCGGCAACGGATCGGCCTTGCGCATGAACCCGGTCCACACTTGCAACGCACCGGTCGCCCCGGTCAGCGGAGTCTTGCCGTTATCGTCGCGCCCAAGCCAGACCACCGCCAGCAGGTCTTGGCTGAAGCCGGCAAACCAACTGTCACGGGAGTCGTTGCTGGTACCGGTCTTGCCGGCCAGGGTCAGGTTAGAAGGCAATTGGGTATAGACCGAACGGCCCGTCCCTTCGCGCATGACCCGCTGCATGCCGTTCTGCACCAAATAGATGGCGCCCGGATCGAAGCGCTGCTCCACCTGGAAGGGGTAACGCTTGAGCGGCTGTCCCTCGGCGGTCAGCACGCTGCGAATGGCCCGTAGCGGCGTGTTGAAGCCGCCGCTGGCCAGGGTCTGGTACATGGTCGCCACGTTCATCGGGCTGAGGGAGCCAGCCCCCAGCAGCATCGACGGGAATGGTGGCCAGTCCTGGGAAACGCCCAGGCGCTCGACGGTCTTCAGCACGTTGGGCACACCGAGTTCCAGGCCGAGCTTGGCGGTGGACAGGTTGTAGGAATTGGCCAGGCCCTGGTAGAGAAAGAGGGTGCCATGGGCCTTGCGGTCGAAGTTCTGCGGCTTCCAGATCTGTCCGTCCTGGCCCTTGACCGAGAACGGCTCGTCGGCCACCCAACTGGTCAGGGTGTACTGGCTGGGCCGTTCCAGGGCGGTGAGGTACACCGCTGGCTTGATCAGCGAGCCGATCGGCCGCACCGCGTCCAGCGCGCGATTGAAGCCGGCGAAGCGCGGCTGGCGGCTACCGATCAGAGCCTGGACCTCGCCGGTCTCGGGGTTGCTCACCACCATGGCGGCCTCGACGTCCTCGATGCCCTTGCGTCCGCCGAGGCGTTTGAGGGTCTCGCTCAGCGCGCTCTCGGACTTCAGTTGCAGGATCGGATCGAAGCTGGTGAAGATTCGCAGCCCCTCTTCGGTGAGATCCTCGTCGCGGTAATCCTGGCGCAGCTGGCGCTTCACCAGGTCGAGGAACCCCGGGAAGGAACTGTCGGCCAAGCTACCGCGCTGGGTCACGCCCAAGGGCTTCTGCTTGGCCGCCGCCGCTTCCTCCGCGCTCACCACGCCCTGCTCCACCAAGACATCGAGCACCAGGTTGCGGCGCTCCAAGGCCCGTTCCGGATAGCGCCGGGGGTTGTAATAGGTGGGCCCCTTGACCATGCCCACCAGCAGCGCGACCTGATGCAACTTCAGCTCCGACAGCGGCTGGCTGAAGAAGTACTGGCTGGCCAGGCCGAAGCCGTGCACGGCGCGCTGGCCGTCCTGGCCGAGGAACACCTCATTGAGGTAAGCCTCGAGAATCTCCGGCTTGTCGTAGTGCAGCTCCAAGAGCACCGCCATCATCGCCTCGGTGACCTTGCGGACGAGGCTGCGCTCGTTGGTGAGGAAGAAGTTCTTCACCAATTGCTGGGTCAAGGTACTGCCGCCCTGCCGCAGTTGCCCGGCGGTGGCGTTGATCCAGACAGCCCGGGCGATGGACTTGGGCGACACGCCGTGGTGACGATAGAACTCCCGGTCCTCCACCGCCACCAGGGTATCCAGCAGGTACGGCGGGGCCTGGTCCAGTTTGATCAGGATGCGGTCTTCGTGGTGGGCCGGGTACAGCCCGCCGATGAGCAGCGGCTCCAGACGCGCCACCGCCAGATCGGAGCCGTCGCGTTTGCTGAGGCCGGCGACGTAGCTGCCGGAGAAGCGCACCCGTACCGGCTGCGCGGGCTCCGCGCCCTCGTAGAATTGGAAACCACGGGTGTAGAGCTCCACCGCGTTGCCAGACACCGAGACCGCGCCCGGCCCGCTGACCGACGGCTCGCGCCGGTAGCCCAGCGCGTCCAGTTCGGTGAGGAAATCGTCCTTGGTCAGCTTCAGGCCGGTGAACAACTCCAGCGGCCGGGCATAGACCTTCGCCGGGATGGTCCAGCGGCGACCGGAGAATTTCTCCTGAACCTGGGCATCCAGGTAGATCGCGAAGCCGGCCAACAGCACCAGCCCGACCAGGCCGAGCTTGAGCGCCCAGCCGAGCCAGGGACGAAGACGGGAGGCGGAACGTTTGGAGGAGGAGCGTGCGGATCGGGAACGAGTCATGGCGGCGATTATACGCACTAGCCCCGGCTCGGCAGAAGGCAGCCAGGTTTGCAGCGCCGCGCTCAATGGCCATAATGCCGCCTCAGCCAGCCCAGACCAAGGAACGACCGTGAGCCAAGCACTGATCGCCGCCCTGCAGAACCCCGCCCTTTATCCCCATCCGGTGGAGCAGTTCCAGGTCATCGAAACCCATATTTCCTGGGTGCTGCTCACGGGCCCCTATGCCTATAAGATCAAGAAGCCAGTGGACTTCGGCTTCCTCGATTTCACCCGTCTGGAGGACCGCCGCCACTTCTGCGAGGAAGAGTTGCGGCTCAACCAACGGCTGACCGAAGGCCTGTACCTGGAAGTGGTCCCGATCACCGGCAGCGAAACGGCGCCGAGCCTGGCGGGCGAGGGGCCGATCCTGGACTACGCCTTGAAGATGCGGCAGTTCTCCCAGAGCCAGTTGCTCGCCGAGGTCCAGGCGCGCGGCGAATTGACCCCGGCCCACATCGATGCCCTGGCCCAGCGGATCGCCACCTTCCACCGCGCCACCCCGCAAGTCGCGACGAACCATGCGCTATGCACCCCGGAGGCGATCGTCGCGCCGCTGCGGCAGAACTTCGAGCAGATCCGCCCCCTGCTGTCGGAAAAGGCCGACCTGACCCAACTGGACGCGCTGGAAGCCTGGGCCGAGAGCAGCTTTCTGCGCCTGCGCCCGCTGCTCGCCCGCCGCGCCCAAGAGGGCCGCATTCGCGAATGCCACGGGGACATCCACCTGGGCAATGCCACTCTGATCGATGGTGAAGTGGTGTTGTTCGACTGCATCGAATTCAATGAACCGTTCCGCTTCATCGACATCGCCCTGGACGCCGCCTTCCTGGTCATGGACCTGGAGGACCGCAACCTCAAGCCACTGGCGCGCCGCTTCCTCAACGCCTGGCTGGAACATACCGGTGACTATGCGGCCCTGGAACTGCTCAACCTATACAAGGCCCATCGCGCCTTGGTGCGGGCCAAGGTAAGCCTGTTCCGCCTGGGCCAGGAAACCGACCCGGTCACTCGCGCGGTGATCCTGCGCCAGTACCGCGGCTACGCCGGGCTAGCGGAAAGCTACAGCGCGATTCCGTCCCATTTCCTGGCCATCACCCACGGGGTATCGTCGGTCGGCAAAAGTCACGTGGCGCTGCGCCTGGTGGAGGCCCTCGGCGCGATTCGACTGCGATCGGACGTGGAGCGCAAGCGCCTGTTCGGCGAACAGGCCGACACCGATAAAGGGCAACTGGAGGCCGGCATCTATGACCGGCGCTCCAGCGAGGCCACCTACGAGCGACTGCACGAGCTGGCTGGCCTAGCGTTGCGCGCCGGATTCCCGGTGGTGATCGATGCCACCTACCTGCGCCATGCCCAGCGGCGCGCGGCACGCAAGATCGCGGAGTCGACCGGAGCGCCCTTCCTGATCCTCGATTGCCAGGCCCCCGAGGCCGTGATCGCCGGCTGGCTGGAGCAGCGGCAGACGGCGGGTCTCGACCCCTCCGACGCCACCCTGGAGGTGATCAAGACGCAACAGGCCAGCCGCGAAGCCCTGGATGAATACGAGCAGGCCCACAGCACCCGCATCGATACCCACCAGGCAAGCAGCCTGGATGCCCTCGTGGAGCGCATCCGCCATACCCTTCCGGGCCTCTGAGGCGCCTCGCGCGAGCGAACGCCGCTTCGCTTCGCGCGTCGACCGGGCAGACGCTGGCGCGGCTTCTATACTGCGGTAAAAACCGCCGGATGCGCGCCATGACCCAACCGCACCAGCTCGACAACCCGCTCTACCTCCTCCTGCGCAGCGAGAATGTCCGCGCCTTCAACGAACGCAGGCCTCCAGACACTCCAATCGATCTTCGCGAGGGCGATTTCCGCGGCCTCGACCTGCGCGGCCTGGAGCCCGCCGGCATCGATTTCAGCGGCGCCTACTTCCGAGGCGCGGACCTCCGGGGCCTGGACCTTCGCCACACCGGCCTCGAGGGCGCCAGCATCGCCCACGCGCAAATTTCAGGTGCCTACTTCCCTCCTGAGCTGAGCGCCGACGAAATCCTCATGTCGGTGAACTTCGGTACCCGCCTGCGTTACCGGCGCCAGTCATGATCGGGGAGCGTTCGGCGCGTCCATCCCGATACGCTCCCGGCGCACGCAAGGAGGCTCGATGAACGACGAACTGCAATTGCTCAAGAACCTGGGCAAAACCTCCGCGCAGTGGCTGCATGCGGTAGGCATCCATACCGGCGCCGACCTGCGCCGCCTGGGCGCGGTGGCCGCCTACCGGGCCGTGCGGGAGCGAGGCTTCCGGGCTTCCAAGGTGCTGCTCTACGCCATCGACGGCGCCTTGCAGGACATCCACTGGAACGAACTCAGCGCGTCCCGCAAGGCCGAATTGAACGGCCAGGTGGACGATATTTCGCTTCGCAACAAGAGTTAGCTCACAACCCGAGCATTCGATGATTTACGGCGAGCCGCGCTCGACCTATTGTTTCAGGGACGTTCGTGCGTTTCGTCAGACCAGCCAGCTCAAGGAAATCCACTCATGTACCTACTCGGGGAGCAACCGGCCTACGCCGATCAGCTGATCAATCGACTGCAAAGCATCCCCGCGCAATTGCTCGATGGCCTCGAACCCTGCGGCGAACCGGTGAGCCTGGAGCGCGTCGATGACTTGGCCCGGGTGCTGCCGGGCAACCGCCTTTACATCATCGATGACGGCCTACTGCATGCGGTGGTCGACGAGCGCCCCCTGTTCTACTTGCAGGAAGGCGACCTGGTTGGCCTGCGCCAGGGCATCGACCTGCCCAGTTGCCGCTACAGCAGCGACGAGCCGCTGCGGCTGATCCCCTACTCCCGCACCGAAGCCTTTCGCCACATTTATGCCAGCGAGCAACGCCAGGAACTGTTCATCCAGTACCTCGTCGGCCATACCGCCCTGCTGTCCGACGCGCTGGCCCGCCTGAAGCAACCGGAAATCCGCCCGGCCACGGGCTTTCAGCACTTCGCCACGGGAGAAGAGTTGATCCACCAAGGCGACGAGGCGGACCACGTCTTCATCATCATCGAGGGCCACGCCGAGGCCTATGTCGCCGGGCAGAAGGTCGGTGACGTGCAGAAGGACGAAATCTTCGGCGCCATGGCCGTATTCACCCGGGAAAAGCGCAGCGCCACGGTAATCGCCAGCGAGCCCTGCACGGTCATGGTGATTCCCAAGGAGCAATTCCTCAGCCTGATGCAGAGCAACCCCCGCATCGCTCACAGCCTCATCGAGAGCATGGCGCGGCGCATCGACCTGCTGAACAAGGAGGTCACGCAGCTACGCTCGAACGAGAGCGAGGGGCAAGCGCAAGGCGGGCAAGCACTCGGCGAAACCGCGAGCCGAGACGCCTCGGCTAGCAAATGAAAATAATTCGCAAGCGGCGCTTGACTCAAAAATGAGAATGGTTATTATTACATCAGCTGATCGCGAGATCAGCCGATAACTTGGGGCCCATTCGGTGGACTTCAGCTTATCTCCTCATCAGGCTAATCACGGTTATTGACCCGGCGCTTGCCGGGTCTTTTTTTGCCTGGGGATTCCCTGGATCGCCCGGGCTACGGGCGTAGCGCCGCGCAGTGGTCTTGCTCCGGCACCGCCGCCGTATACCAGACATAGTCGGCCGCCTGCGGCGAGACTTCCTTGCCGACCTCGGAGAGGATCACCACCACCTCGCGCGCGCCAGGCCGCAGGTCGCGCGCGTGCAGTGGCACGCCAAGATCGCGGCGGACGTGATAGGCCCCGGCGAACAGCAGGGCCGGTTCGGGCGCCGCCAGCAAGCGCTCGGCCATGCGTCGGTCGCGTTGTTGCTGAACGGCGAGCATGGCCGGCAGTTGATCCTCCGGCAGCAGCCCGCAATGAGCATCGCGGATCTGCGCGCGTAGCGCATCGCGCACCGGGCCGGCAGTGGAGACCCGCCCAGCCAGCGAAGGGCGGCGCTCGTAGATATCCATCACCTCGGAACGATCCAGGTTCGCCGCCATTAAGGGATAAGGGCGCGTCAACGCGTACCGCACCAACGGCCCGTACAAGGCCCAGTCCCAGCCCTTCTGCCAGGCGAGCGCCCGTTCCAGCTCGGCGGGCGGCTGGCCTCGGGCGAACGCTTCTCGTGCCGCGTCCACGGGTGCCTGTTGCGCCGGAACCAGCATTTCCAGCAGCACGCCGCCTTGAGGACGTCGCGTCTCCAAGGCCCGAAGCAGCCACTGTTCCAAGGCATGATGGTCGGGGTTGTCATGTTGCTCGCCCACCAGCACCCTCGGGGCCGCGGCCAGCCGCTCCACCAACTCGGCGGGGGTCAGGTGCGAGCCGTCGCGCAGGTCGAGGATACGGCCGAGCGCTTCGTCGTCGCGCCCGTCCGGCGCCTGCCATTCGGGCAGCGGCGGGAGTGGCGCGCACGCACTCAGTACCAATGTGGCCATCAAAGCCCATCTACTCATGCAAACCTCGGCAAGGCGCCCTTCGCGCCGGAATGTTCAGCGGGCCACGATCAAGGGATGGTCCCGCTCAGGGTGGCGCTGGACCAATACGTCCAGGCCGAAGACCTCTCGCAACGGTTCGGCTCGCAACACCTCGTCCACCGGGCCGAGGGCATGGGGCTTGCCCTCGTGTAGCAGCAGCAGGCGGTCGCAATAGCGGGCCGCCAGGTTGAGGTCGTGCAGGATCACCAGCACCGCCGCGCCCCGGGTGGCGAAGTCGCGCACCGCCTGCAAGGTCGTGTGCTGATGCAGCGGGTCGAGCATGGAGGTGGGCTCGTCCAGTAACAGCACCTGGCCCTCGCCACCAGGCCAGAGCTGGGCCAGCACCCTCGCCAGATGCACCCGCTGACGTTCGCCCCCGGACAGCGCCAGGTAGTTGTGGCCGAAGAGGTGCCAGGCATCGGCGGCGCGCAAGGCTCGCTCGACGATGTCGGCATCGCGGTGGCGACCGCTGGCGTGGGGCAAGCGCCCCATGCCGACCACGTCCTCGACGCGGAAGGCGAAGCTCAGGCTGGAGCTCTGCGGCAGCACCGCTAGGCGCCGAGCCCGCTCCGGTCCCGGCCACTCCGCCAATGGCCGCTCGTCCAGGCCGACTCCCCCCGCGTCTGGCGCCAGCTCCCCGCAGAGCGCCGCCAGCAGCGTGCTTTTGCCCGCCCCGTTGGGCCCGAGCACGCCAAGCACCTCGCCGCCGAGCAGCGCCACATCCAGATCTTGCAGCACCCAGCGCCCGCCGCGACGGATGCCTACCCCCTCGGCACGTAGCATCAGGCGCGCCCTCGCAGCAGCAGGTAAAGAAAGAAGGGCGCGCCGATCAGCGCGGTGACGATACCGATGGGCAGTTCCGCCGGCGCCAGCAGCAACCGCGCCAGCAGGTCGGCCAGCAGCAGCAGGCCGGCGCCGGCCAGCATCGAGGCCGGCAGCAGTACCCGGTGATCGGGCCCCGCCAGCAACCGCATCAGGTGTGGCACCACCAGGCCGATGAAACCGATCAGTCCCGCCGCCGCCACCGCCGCGCCCACCCCCAGGGCGGTGCAGAACACCAGCTCGCGCTTGACCCGCTCGATGTCGAACCCGAGGTGGCGGGCCTCCGACTCCCCCAGTAGCAGCGCATTGAGCGCGGCGGCGCGGCGCGGCAACCAGGCCGCCACCGCCGCGGTCACCAAGAGCAGCGGCCACAGCCGGGGATAGCTGGCGCCGTTGAGGCTGCCCAGGTTCCAGAACGTCAGGGTCCGCAGCGTGGCGTCGTCCGCCAGATAGGTGAACAACCCGATGGCCGCGCCGGCCAGCGCGGTGAGGGCGATGCCAGCCAGGAGCATGGTCGCGACGCTGGTCTGCCCGTCTCGCCGGCCAATGCGATAGACCAGCCATGTAACGCCCAACCCGCCAACGAAGGCACTGAGGGAAAGAGCATAAGGGGCGAGCCAGGACGGCCAGCCGCCGAGCCCGGCGGCACCGACGATGGCGAAGGCCGCCCCCAACGCGGCCCCGCTGGAAACCCCCACCAGGCCCGGATCGGCCAACGGGTTGCGGAACAGCCCCTGCATGGCCACGCCGGACAGGGCCAGGACAGCGCCCACGGCGAGCCCCAGCAGGGTACGCGGCAGGCGGATCTGGCCCAGGATCAGTTCGGCCTGGGCGAGCCCGTCACCGGCGAGGGGCAGCCCGAGCAGGCGCAGGGCGGCGCGCAGGGTATCGCCGAGCGGCAGGCTCACCGGCCCCAGGGCCAGGGACAGCCAGATGGCGAGGGCCAGCAGCAACCCCAGGGCGAGGAACAGCGAGCGCGGACGTACGAGGCTCATGGCTGGGGCCGGGAAGCCGGCGATTCCCGGTCGGGGTAGAACGCCGTGGAGAGGGTGGCCAGGCTGTCCGGCAGGCGCGGGCCAAGGCCACCCACCAGCAGCGTCGGGTCCAAGGACAGCAGCCGGCCGTCGCGAACCGCGCGGGTGGCCGCCAGCGCCGGGTTCTGTTCAAGCAGCGCCCGCCGCGCGGCGTCGCCTTCCAGGCTGCGATCGGCGAACACCACCACCTCGGGATCGAGGGCGGCCAGCGCCTCGCCGGAGAGCGGTTTATAACCCGCATGGTCGGCGACGTTGCGCCCACCGGCCCGCTCGATCAGCCAGTCGGCGACGGTCTCCCGCCCCGCCGCCATCGGCCCGCTGCCGGCATGGCCGAGCACCAGCAACACCCGTGGCGCCTGGCCCTCGGCGCGGGCCCGGGCGACCCGCTCGGCTTGCCCCCGCAGGCGCTCGCGGTAGTCGGCGACCACACGCTCGGCGGCTGGCCGGTCGCCCAGCCATTCGCCGATGCGCAGCAGGTTGGCCTCAAGGTCCGCCAGCTCCGCCCGGGCCGACAAGTGCTCGACGCGTACTCCGGCGGCGCGCAACTGATCCAGCACCGGGGGCGGCCCCATCTCGTCCGAGCCCAGCAACAGGTCGGGGCGCAAGGCGAGGATGCCTTCGGCGGACAACTGTCGCTGGTACCCGATGCTGGGCAACTGGCGCAGGCGCGCCGGGTGCTGGCTGGTGGTGTCGACGCCCACCAGCCGACCCTCCCCGCCCAGCCTCACCACCCACTCGGTGAGGCTGCCACCGGCGCTGACCCAGCGCTGCGGCAGGGCCTCGACGGCCCATAGGACATGGCTGAACAGCAGGCCGGCGCAAAGGCCGGCGAGTCGGATGCTTGGGCGCATCGGTGGCTCCGTGATTTGAGGGATGGCGGCATTCTGGAAATACCGGTACAGCAAAGCAGGTTGGTCGCCCCGCTGGCAATGTTCGGCCGATCACGCCCGGGCCGGCACGCTCTCGGCCAAGGCTCGCCAGTCCTCGCGCTCCGCCACGCCGGGCTTGCGCACGCCGAACAGTTGCACGATCAGCCCGCCCTCGGCGTCGAAGGCTTCCCAACTGGTGACGATGCCGTCGCTGCTGGGTTTGCGTACCCGCCACAAGGCCTTCACCGCCGGGGTCTTCAGGTGCAGGTTGAACTCGGGGTCGAGCACGTTGAACCAGTCTTCCATCGCCATCACCCGCCGCACCGGCCCGCTGTGAATCTGGATGCAATGACGGTTGCCGACGAACACCATCAACGGGACCTGGCGCGCCGCCGCCTTCTCCAGCAGCGCGGGCAGCGCCGCCGGATCGAGCGGCTCGGCCCACTCGCGGCCCGCCAGGCGCAGGGCCTGGGTCCGGTTGGCGCCGTGCTTCTTCAGCAGGGCGAAGAAGTGATGAGTGTCCTTCAGCGCGGCCCAGCCCGCCCGCAGGGCGGCGACATCGATGCCTTCGTCGGGACGCGGCGGCTCCGGCTCGGCCAGGGGGCGCAGGTCGAGGGCTGCAGTCTGGGGCTCTTCGCGGAAGCGCTCCAACAGGGGTGCCCAGGCTTCCTGCCGACTCTCGGCGGTGAGGTAGACCTTGTGCACCGCCACGCCCTGCCGATCGAAGACTTGGATGCTGCGCTGCGGTCCGCGCGCAGTGGGCTCGTCCAAGGCGAACACGCTGGCCCAGTCGCCGAGGAACAGGCGCAAGTCGATGTCCGGCGACACCACCAACCCCATCTTTCCGTTGGCCATGACGGTGACCTCGCGATAATGGCCCTTGCGCTCGTGAACGCAGTGCTCGTTGCGGGTCAGGGCCATCACGTAGCCCAGCTCGCCGAGGGCCGGCAGCAGGCCCGCCCAGTCGGGGCGCAGGCGCACAGTGTCGACTCCGAGGCGGCTGGCGACCAGTTCGGCCTCGCTGATCGCCAGGCGTTCGGCGGCCTCGCGGGCGCGCAGGCGCGGTTGCTCGCGGCGCAAGGCCTGCCAGGCCTGGTACAGCGGAGAGGGCTCGGCTACGGCGGACGTCGGGACGGTCATGGGGGTCTCCTAGGGTTCAACGGCTCGCCGTCAGGGCGAACTCGACAGGAATACGGACGCGGCTGGGCACCGGCTGCCCAGCCACGGTTTCCGGCAGGAAGCGCCAGCGACCCACCGCGTCCAGGGCGGCGTGGTCGAGGCTCTCGACACCGGAGGAACGCGCCACCTTCCGCTCGCGCTGCTCGCCACGGCTGTCCAGACGGACTTCCACCAGCACAACGCCCTGTTGGTTGCGACGGCGGGCCTGGGAGGGGTAGCGCGGCGGAGCGGGCGGTTGCAGGAACGCCGGCTTGCGGCTGAGAACTTCCGCCGGCAGTCGCTTGGCCTCGGCGGGCGCAGGCGAGTCGCTGGCCAGAGCCGGCCCGGCAGGACGGTCAGTCGCCGGGGCGGCGGACGTGGACGCCGGCCGGGCGGCGGTCAAGGCCGACGGGGGCCGCGCAACGGATCGCCGGGTCGCGACCGGAGGGTCGGAAACGACCGTGCGCTCCCGCCGGGGCGGTGGCAGGCGGGTCGGCTTGGATGGCTCGCGGGCGACGGGTCGGCTGGCCATGACGGACTCCGCCCCGGGCAGGGAAGGAGCCGCCCTGGAAGGAGCCGCCGGGGATGAAATCGCCGTGGAAGGAGCGGGCATGGAGGGTGCCGGCGCGGCGGACGCCATCGGTGCGGGCGACAAGCTCACCTGGAAGACGGGGCCCGGCTCCGTCGAAGCCATCGAAGGCGCCCGGAAGGTATCTCGCAGCAGCCACCCGGCCATGACATGCAGGGCCACGCAGAGCGACAGGCAAAGCAAAGGACGCAGCATTTTTACGGCTCGACCCCATCAATACGAATCTATTTGATAATTATTTGCATTTACCTGTCAAGGTGACTAAGGTCTGCCGCCGATGCCCACTTCCGGCCACGCTCGCCGCTCCCCGCAGAGGGAGGATTCGCCTGCTCCAGCAGCGCGATCCAGACGGCACTCCCGGCGATGTCTCGCGTCGTCATCGTCGGGCCGAACACGCGTCGCCGGTCCAGACCCTAGGAGTGTTCATGTCGACCCACCCGCCTTTCGCCCGTCGCCCCTGGCTGGCCTTGCTGCTGCTCAGTCCGTCCTTCGCCCTGGCGGCGGAGCAGAACGCCACCCAGTTCGATACCGTCACCGTCACCGCTACCCGTAACGAGCAGCCCCTGGGCGAGGTCCCGAGCACCGTGTCGGTACAGACCGAACGGGAGATCGACCAGAAGAACGTGAAGGACATCAAGGACCTGGTGCGCTATGAACCGGGTGTCTCGGTGGGTGGCACCGGCAGCCGCTTCGGGCTGTCCGGCTTCACCATTCGGGGCATCGGCGGCAACCGGGTGCTGACCCAGGTGGACGGCGTGAATACCCCCGACACCTTCTCCTTCGGCGGCTTCCTCAGCGCCCAGCGCAATTACGTGGACCCGGACACCCTCAAGCAGGTGGAAATCGTTCGCGGCCCGGCCAGCTCGCTGTACGGCAGCGACGCCATCGGCGGCGCGGTGAGTTTCCTGACCAAGGACGCCGCCGACTACCTGGACGACGGAGACGACGCCTACGCCCGGCTGAAGACCGGCTACGACGGCGCCGATGACAGCTGGCTGCGCAGCGCCACCCTGGCCGGTCGCCAGGGCAGCCTCGACGGCCTGCTCCACATTGGCCGGCGCACCGGCCAGGTGGTCGACACCCAGGGCAAGCGGGGCGGCATCGGCGGTGCCCGGGAGAAGGCCAACCCGGTGGACTACGCCACCGACACCCTGCTGGCGAAGATCGGCTGGGACTACGCCGGCGGCGACCGCCTGCAACTGGCCTACGAGCGCTACCAGGACGACGTGGACACCCGGGTGCTGAGCAACTATAGCCGCACCGCCACCATCCGCACCCAGGACGCCGCCGACGCCGTGGACCGCGAGCGCTTCACCCTCGCCCACACCCTGCGCCTCGACCATCCCCTGGCGGACCGCGCGCAAACCCAACTCAGCTACCAGGACAGCCAGAGCCGCCAGCGCACCTACGAGGACCGGGTGGTGACCGGGCAGCCACGCTACCGCACCCGCGACTCCCACTACGAGGAACGCCTCTGGCAGTTCAACAGCAAGCTGGACAAGGCCTTCGCGCTGGGCGACACCCGCCACGCCCTGGTTTATGGCGTCGACCTCAAGCACCTAGAGAACAGCGACCTGCGCGAGGGCGGCGAGACCGTGGTCGGCAGCGGCGCGCGCGCCCCGGTGCTGCCCACCAGCGACTTCCCGGACCCGACCACCCGCGAGTACGCGCTGTTCGTCCAGGACAGCATCGACATCGGCCGCTGGACCCTGCTGCCCGGCCTGCGCTACGACTGTTATGAAATGCAGCCCCACGCCACCCGGGAGTACCTCAACAGCCAGGCCACCGACGCCAGTCCGAGCGACTTCGAGGACTCGGCGCTGTCGCCGAAGTTCGGCGTCACTTACCGGATCGACGACCACCACAGCGTCTATGGCCAGTACGCCGCCGGCTTCCGCGCCCCTCAGGCGGTGGAGATCTTCGGCGAGTTCATCAACCCCGGCATGTACCGCACCCTGGCCAACACCGACCTCAAGGCCGAGACCAGCGACAGCTACGAGCTGGGCCTGCGCGGCCGCTACGACCTGGGCAGCTTCGGCGTGGCGCTGTTCTACAACCGCTACGACGACTTCATCGAGCAGGTCAGCCGGCCATCCAGCGTACCGGGCTACCCGTTCGGCGAATTCCAGTACGTCAACCGCGACCGGGTGACCATCCGCGGCGTCGAGGCGAAAGGCGAGCTGTTCCTTGACCGCCTGGGCCTGCCCGGCGGCTGGAAGGCCACCACCGCCCTGGCCTACGCCCGGGGCAAGGACGAGGGCAGCGGCGAGCCGATCAACAGCGTCGACCCGCTCAAGGGCGTGTTCGGCATCGGCTACAGCGAGCCGGCCGGCGTGTTCGGCGGTGAGCTGAACTGGACCCTGGTGGCGGCCAAGGAACGGGTCGACAAGAGCGGCACCGCCAACCAGTTCGAGACCGCCGGCCATGGGGTGCTCGACCTCACCGGTTGGTGGCAAGTGAACGAATCCTTCTCGGTCAACGCCGGGCTGTTCAACCTCGCCGACAAGCAGTACTGGCAATGGGGCGACGTGCAAGGCCTGACCGAGAACAGCGCCGGCCGACAGCGCTATACCCAGCCGGGCCGCCACGCGGCGGTCAACCTGGTCTGGGAAATCTGACCGCGCCGCCCTTGGCATCTCCAGGCATCGCGGGATAATGCCCGCTTCCCAGGAGGTGCCAATGATCCTGCTCTGCGCCCCGGATGCGCTGCCCGAGGGGCAGAGCCGGGGCTTCACTTGCCATGGGACGCGAGTGCTGGCGGTCCGCCGCCAGGGCCGTGTCCACGTCTACGAGAACCGCTGCCCGCACCGGGGCGTGCCACTGGATTGGCGGCCGGACGCCTTCCTCGACGACAGCGGCAGCCTGATCCGTTGCGCCGTCCATGGCGCATTGTTCCTCATCGACTCCGGCGAGTGCGTCGCCGGGCCCTGCGCCGGCGAAGCCCTGCGCGCCCTGCCCTGCCGCGAGGATGCCCGAGGCGTCTGGGTCGACCCCGCCTGATCGGACCTCAGTCCACGTCCACCGCCAGGCGGCGGGCCAGCTCGATGGAGCAGGGCGTCAGGTCCACCCCGTAGGCCAGCACCTCCACCCCCGTCGCCACCGCCTCCCGCAGGGCCGCGGCGTACAGCGGATCGATCTCGCCCGCCGGGCGCACCCGCTCGACCCCGGTCAGATTCACGCAATACAACTGCACCGCGCGGATACCCTGGCGGGCCAAGCCAGCCAACTCCCGCAGGTGCTTGGCGCCGCGCTGGGTCACCGCGTCGGGAAAGGCCGCCACGCCGGTGTCGGCGAAGCCCAGGGTGATGCTCTTCACCTCCAGGTAGGCGGGCCCGTCGGGGTACTCCAGCCGGAAGTCGATACGGCTGCGCTCCTCGCCGTAGGGCACCTCGCGCCGCAGCCCGGTGAAGCCCGCCAGCTCGGGAATGGTGCCGCGCCGCAGCGCTTCTTCCACCAACGGGTTGGCGCGGGCGGTGTTGACGCAGGCCAGGCGCCCCTGGGGCGTCTCGCTCAGCTCCCAGGTGCCCGGCAGCTTGCGCTTCGGATCGCTGGACCGGCTGAACCAGACGCGCCCGCCGGGAACCATGCAGTTGAGCATCGCGCCGGTATTGGGACAGTGCACGGTGAGCCGCTCGCCCGCCGGCGTCTCGATATCGGCGAGGAAGCGCTTGTAGCGTTGCAGCAGGCGGCCCGGCTCCAAGGGCGGATCGAACCTCACCGGGCGGCCCAGCCGAGCAGGCCACGCTCGATTCGCCGCACCGCCTCTTGCAGGCGCGGCAGGCTCTGGGTGTAGGCGAAGCGCACATGGCGGTCGGCACGGTGACGGCCGAAATCCAGGCCGGGGGTGAACGCCACGTGCTCGGTCTCGATGAAGTGCTGGCAAAAGGCATAGGCGTCGCCGCCGAAGGCGGAGATGTCGGCGTACAGGTAGAACGCGCCCTCCGGCTCCACGTCGATACCGAAGCCCAGCGCCCGCAGGGCCGGCAGCAGGTAGTCGCGGCGCCGGCCGAATTCGTGGCGACGAGCCTCCAGCAGAGCCAGGGTCTCGGGCTCGAAGCAGGCCAGGGCGGCGTGCTGAGCCATGGACGGCGCGCTGATGTAGAGGTTCTGAGCCAGTTTCTCCAGGTGCGGCACCGCGTCCCGGGGCGCCACCAGCCAGCCCAGGCGCCAGCCGGTCATGCCGAAGTACTTGGAGAAGCTGTTCAGCACGAAGGCCGAATCGTCCACCTCCAGCACGCTGGCGGCATCGCCGCCATAGGTAAGGCCGTGGTAGATCTCGTCCACCACCAAGTGGCCGCCGAGTCGACCCAGGGTCGCGGACAGGGCCGCCAGTTCGTCCCGGGACAACAGCGTGCCGGTGGGGTTGGCCGGCGAGGCCACCAGGGCACCGACGCTGTTGGCGTTCCAGTGCCGCTCCACCAGGGCCGGCGTCAACTGGTAGCGGCTCCCGGCATCCACGGGCACCAAGTGCGCGCTGGCCTCCACCAGGCGCAGGAAATGCCGGTTGCACGGGTAGCCCGGGTCGGCCAGCAGCCAGTGCCGGCCCGGTTCCACCAGCAGGCTGCTGGCCAGCAGCAGCGCGCCGGAACCTCCCGGTGTGACGAGGATGCGTTCGGGGTCGATGTCCAGACCGTGGCGCTGCCCGTAGAAACCGGCGATGGCCTGGCGCAGCGCCGGCAGCCCACGGGCCGCGGTATAGCGGGTGTGCCCCGCGGCCAGGGCGGCCTGGCCGGCGGCGACGATGGGCTCGGCGGTGGTGAAATCCGGCTCGCCGATCTCCAGGTGGATGACATCGTGACCAGCCGCCTGCAATTCATTGGCCCGGGCCAACAGCGCCATGACGTGGAAGGGTTCGATGGCGCGGCTACGCGCGCTATAGGAGAGGGCCATGGCGTCTTCGCTTCCTTTTATATACAGGCGGGGAAGAGATTCTAACCAACCCGCCGAGAACCCCGCAGCAGCCTCGACAACCGGGAGTGGCGCGCCCTGAGGCGTTCTGGTAAGTTCGCCCGCTTGCAGTCGCAGGGGCCGACCTGTCGGCCAAGGATTCGAATCTGCGCACGATTGGAAAAAGTGAGAGGCGGTCATCCATGCCCACTAAAGAGCAACAACAGAACAGCCAGTTGAACCGCGGTTACGAGCCCTACGTCGAGACCAAAGGCGAGGAGTACATGAGTGATCGCATGCGCGCTCACTTCACCGACATCCTCAACAAATGGAAACAGGAGCTCATGGAGGAAGTGGATCGTACCGTGCATCACATGCAGGACGAAGCCGCCAACTTCCCCGACCCGGCCGACCGCGCCAGCCAGGAAGAAGAGTTCAGCCTCGAGCTGCGCGCCCGCGACCGGGAGCGCAAGCTGATCAAGAAGATCGACGAGACGCTGCAACTGATCGAGGAAAACGAATACGGCTGGTGCGACTCCTGCGGCGTCGAGATCGGCATTCGCCGCCTCGAAGCCCGCCCGACCGCCACCCTCTGCATCGATTGCAAGACCCTGGCGGAAATCAAGGAAAAACAACTGGGTTCCTGACCCAAGACGGGGCGCCACGGCGCCCCGTTTCGTTTTACGGCTCGCATCGCTGATGACCCCCGCCCCCTACGTCGGCCGCTTCGCCCCCACTCCCAGCGGCTACCTGCATTTCGGCTCGCTGGTGGCCGCCCTCGCCTCCTACCTCGACGCTCGCGCCGCCGGCGGCCGCTGGCTGTTGCGCATGGAGGACATCGACCCGCCCCGGGAGGTCCCCGGCGCTCAGGACGCCATCCTCCGCACCCTGGAGGCCTACGGCCTGCACTGGGATGGCCCTTGGGTGCGGCAAAGCGACCGCCACGCCACCTACATGGCGATCATCGAAGACATGCTCGCCCGTGGCCTCGCCTATGCCTGCACCTGTTCGCGCAAGCAACTGGAGCAGAGCGGCGGACGCTACCCCGGCACCTGTCGCGACCTCGGCCATGGGCGGCGGGACGCGGCGATCCGCCTGCGGGTTCCGGAGCTGACCTACCGCTTCGTCGATCGGGTGCAGGGCGAGTACGGTCAGCACCTGGGCCGCGAGGTGGGGGACTTCGTCATTCGCCGTCGCGACGGCCTGTTCGCCTACCAGCTGGCGGTGGTGCTGGACGACGCCTGGCAGGGCATCACCGACGTGGTGCGCGGTGCCGACCTGCTGGACTCCACGCCTCGCCAGCTCTACCTGCAGGAACTGCTCGGCCTGCCCCAGCCCCGCTACCTGCACGTGCCACTGATCATCCAGCCGGACGGGCACAAGCTGGGCAAGTCCTACCGCTCCCCGCCCCTGGCGCCGGAACAGGCGGCGCCGCTGCTGACCCGCGCCCTGCGCGCCCTGGGCCAGCAACCGCCGGCCGACTTGGCCGAGGCCGACCCGCAAGCGGTGCTGCAATGGGGACGCACCCACTGGCGCGTGGACCGCATCCCCCGCTGCCGCACCCTGGCCGAGGCACGCCTGCACTGAGCCGCGCCCCGGCGGATGGCTTCCCGCGTGGCGCCCGGCTCCAGTACCATCGGCGGACACGGGATGCGGGACGCGGCATGTACATCTATCGGCTGGTGTTGCTCCTGGTGGTGGGGATCTACCTGTTCTCCCCCGCCATCATGGATTGGTGGATCGACCCCAACGGCGCCTGGTACCGACCCTACCTGCTGTGGCTGATCCTCATCGTGGTGACCTTCATCCTGCAGAGCCAACGCGATGCCGACGAGCTTTAGCCTCGGCCAATTGATGCTGATCAGCGCCGCCTACCTGCTGGCGCTGTTCGGCGTCGCCTGGCTCAGCGAGCGCGGCTGGGTGCCGCGCCGCCTGGTGCATCACCCGCTGACCTATACCCTCTCCCTGGGGGTCTATGCCAGCGCCTGGGCGTTTTACGGCACCGTCGGCCTGGCCTACCAATACGGCTACGGCTTCCTCGCCAGCTACCTGGGCATTTCCGGCGCCTTCCTGCTGGCGCCGGTGCTGCTCTACCCGATCCTGCGGATCACCCGCACCTACCAGTTGTCCTCCCTGGCCGACCTCTTCGCCTTCCGTTTCCGCAGCACCTGGGCCGGCGCGCTGACCACCCTGTTCATGCTCATCGGCGTGCTGCCGTTGCTGGCGTTGCAGATCCAGGCGGTGGCCGATTCCATCGGCATTCTCACTAACGAGCCCTCCCAGGAGCGCGTAGCCCTGGGTTTCTGCACCCTGATCACGCTGTTCACCATCCTCTTCGGCGCCCGGCACATCGCCACCCGAGAACGCCACGAAGGGCTGGTGGTAGCGATCGCCTTCGAATCGCTGGTGAAACTGATCGCCTTGGGCGGCATCGGCCTGTATGCCCTGTACGGTGTCTTCGACGGCCCCCAGGCCCTGGAACTGTGGCTGCTGCAGAACCAGACCGCCCTGTCGACCCTGCACACGCCCTTGCAGGAAGGTCCCTGGCGTACCCTGCTGCTGATTTTCTTCGCCTCGGCGATCGTCATGCCGCACATGTACCACATGACCTTCACCGAGAACCTCAATCCTCGGGCCATGGTCAGCGCGAGCTGGGGGTTGCCGCTGTTCCTGCTGCTGATGAGCCTGGCGGTGCCGGTGATCCTCTGGGCGGCGCTGAAATTCGGCGCCACCACCCCACCGGAGTACTTCACCCTGGGCCTGGGCATCGCCCTGAAGAGCGACGCCCTGACCCTGCTCGCCTACATAGGCGGCCTCTCGGCCGCCAGCGGCCTGATCATCGTGCTGACCCTGGCGTTGTCCGGCATGGCGCTCAACCATCTGGTGCTGCCCCTTTACCAACCACCGGCGGAGGGCAACATCTACCGCTGGCTGAAATGGACCCGGCGCGGCCTGATCCTCGCCATCATCATGGCCGGCTATGTCTTCTACCTGTGCCTGGGCCCGGAGCACGACCTGGCCAGCCTGGGCATCGTCGCCTTCGTCGCGACTCTGCAGTTCCTGCCCGCCGCGCTGTCCGTGCTGTACTGGCCCACCGCCAATCGGCGCGGCTTCATCGCCGGGCTGCTGGCCGGCATGGCGGTCTGGGGCGTCACCATGCTGCTGCCGTTGATCGGCGACCTGCCCGGCCTCTACGTGCCCTGGCTCGACCACCTCTACGTCCTGGACGACACCAGTTGGCACCTGTCCGCCATCGCCTCCCTGGCCGCCAACGTGCTGCTGTTCACCCTGGTATCGCTGTTCAGCGAGAACAGCGCCGAGGAGCGCAGCGCCGCCGAAGCCTGCATGGTGGACAATGTCCGGCGGCCACAGCGGCGCGAGCTGAGCGCCACCTCGCCCCAGGAATTCGCCGCTCAGCTGGCGCACCCGCTGGGCCCGAAGACGGCGCAGAAAGAGGTCGAACGGGCGCTGCGCGATCTGCACCTGCCGTTCGACGAGGGCCGCCCCTATGCGCTCCGGCGCCTGCGCGATCGCATCGAGGCCAATCTCTCCGGCCTCATGGGCCCCAGCGTGGCTCAGGATATCGTCGAGACCTTTCTGCCCTACAAGGTGGGCAGCGAAAGCTACGTCACCGAGGACATCCACTTCATCGAGAGCCGCCTGGAAGACTACCGCTCGCGCCTGACCGGCCTCGCCGCCGAACTGGACGCCTTGCGCCGCTACCACCGGCAGACCCTGCAGGAACTGCCCATGGGGGTCTGCTCCCTGGCCAAGGACCAGGAAATCCTCATGTGGAACCGGGCGATGGAAGACCTGACCCAGATTCCCGCCCAGCGCGTGGTGGGCTCGCGCCTGTCGGCCCTGGACGAACCGTGGCGCGGCCTGCTGGAAGGCTTCACCCAGCAGCCCGACGAACACTCGCACAAGCAGCGGCTGCCGCTGGATGGGCAGATCCGCTGGCTGAACCTGCACAAGGCGGCGATCGACGAACCGCTGGCATCGGGCAGCACCGGCCTGGTGCTTCTGGTGGAGGACGTCACCGAGACCGAGCTGCTGGAAGACCGGCTGGCCCACTCGGAGCGGTTGGCATCCATCGGGCGGTTGGCCGCCGGCGTCGCCCACGAGATCGGCAACCCGATCACCGGCATCGCCTGCCTGGCGCAGAACCTGCGGGAAGAACGCGAGGACGACGGCGAACTGGCGGAGATCAGCGGGCAGATTCTGGAGCAGACCAAGCGGGTCTCGCGCATCGTCCAGTCGCTGATGAGCTTCGCCCATGCCGGCGGTGGGGGCCCGGCCCACGAGCCGGTATGCCTGGCGGACGTGGCCCAGGAAGCCATCGCCCTGCTGTCCCTGAACCGACGCAGCGTCGAGGTTCAATTCTTCAACCTGTGCGATCCGCAACACCTGGTCGAGGGCGATACCCAGCGGCTCGTTCAAGTGCTGATCAACCTGCTATCCAACGCCCGCGACGCCTCGCCGGCCGGTGGCGCGGTGCGGGTGCGCAGCGAAGGGCACGAGCATACGGTCGATCTCTTGGTGGAAGACGAAGGCAGCGGCATTCCCAAGGCGATCATGGACCGCCTGTTCGAACCCTTCTTCACCACCAAGGACCCCGGCAAGGGGACCGGCCTGGGCCTCGCGCTGGTCTATTCGATCGTGGAAGAGCATTATGGGCAAATCACCATCGACAGCCCGGCCCAGCCCGAACGTCAGCGCGGCACCCGTATCCGGGTGAGCCTGCCCCGGTATGTCGAAGCGACGTCCGTGAATTAGCGAGCGCGCGAAGAACCCGGCCAGACCGGAGCGACGGGCGCCGCCTTCGCCAGTCTGTCGGCTCGGACCGCCTCCGATCGTCGAGAGAAGCAGATGCCACATATCCTGATCGTCGAAGACGAAACCATCATCCGCTCCGCGCTGCGCCGCTTGCTGGAACGCAACCAATACCAAGTCAGCGAAGCCGGTTCGGTACAGGAAGCCCAGGAGCGCTACAGCATTCCCGGCTTCGACCTGATCGTCAGCGACCTGCGCCTGCCCGGCGCGCCGGGTACCGAGTTGATCAAGCTGGCCCAGGGCGCCCCGGTGCTGATCATGACCAGCTATGCCAGCCTGCGCTCGGCGGTGGACTCCATGAAAATGGGCGCGGTGGACTACATCGCCAAGCCCTTCGACCACGACGAAATGCTCCAGGCGGTCGCGCGCATTCTCAAGGACCGCCAGCGCGCGGCCCCGTCCTCGGCCAGCGAGCGCGCCTCCGCCTTGCGGGGCGACAAAGCGCCCGCGCGCGAAGGGGAAATCGGCATCATCGGCAGTTGCGGCGCCATGCAGGACCTGTTCGGCAAGATCCGCAAGGTGGCCCCCACCGACTCCAACGTACTGATCCAAGGCGAGTCCGGCACCGGCAAGGAACTGGTCGCCCGGGCGCTGCACAACCTTTCGCGGCGGGCCAAGGCTCCCCTGATTTCGGTCAACTGCGCGGCGATCCCAGAGACCCTCATCGAATCCGAACTCTTCGGTCATGAAAAAGGCGCCTTCACCGGTGCCAGCGCGGGCCGTGCCGGCCTGGTGGAAGCCGCCGACGGCGGCACCCTGTTCCTCGACGAGATCGGCGAATTGCCGCTGGAGGCCCAGGCCCGCCTGCTGCGGGTGCTACAGGAGGGCGAGATTCGCCGGGTGGGCTCGGTGCAATCGCAGAAGGTCGATGTGCGCCTGATCGCCGCCACCCACCGAGACCTGAAAACCCTCGCCAAGACCGGACAGTTCCGCGAGGACCTCTATTACCGGCTGCATGTCATTTCCCTGAAACTACCCGCCCTGCGAGAGCGCGGTAGCGACGTGATCGAGATCGCGCGCGCCTTTCTGGATCGGCAACGCACCCGAATGGGGCGCGCCGACCTGCGCTTCGCGCCCGATGCCGAGCAAGCGATTCGTCACTACTCCTGGCCGGGTAACGTGCGCGAACTGGAAAACGCCATCGAGCGGGCGGCAATCCTGTGCGAGAGCCCGGATATTTCCGCGGAGCTGTTGGGCATCGACATCGAACTGGACACCCTCGACGAGCTGGGTCCGGAAGAACCCTTCGGCGACAGCGGCCTGTCGCCCAGCAACCACGAGCCCACGGAGGACCTGTCCCTGGAGGACTATTTCCAGCATTTCGTGCTGGAACACCAGGACCACATGACCGAGACCGAGCTGGCGCGAAAGCTGGGCATCAGCCGCAAGTGTCTCTGGGAGCGGCGTCAGCGCCTGGGCATCCCACGGCGCAAGTCCAACGCCGCCCTCGGTACCTGAGCCTATTCCGGGCCGGCACGCCCTCCCAGGCCGGCCCAGCCTCCCCTACCAGTGCGCCTCCGTTCGCCGTCCCCGGCGAAGCCCCCCTGTAACGTATCCACCTCGCTTCGGTTGTTACCCGTCTCGTACACCTCGTAACGATTCGAGGCCAACGGTAACGGAATGCACCATCGTGGCCCGCCCCAAATCCCAGCCTGAATGGCCAAGCCCTTGTTTTATAAGGGTTTCAAAAACCTGGCACGACACCTGCTATATTTCTGGCACAACAACAATAAAAAAACGCTTAACCCCATAACAAAAATAAGACGTATCGGCTCCAGCAGAACAAAAACAACAAGGCGGAGACGCAGCTAACTGATTCTTTTGGAGAACGACTGAATCCCTTTACGAGGGAGTTGCCAGGGCCAAGCCCTACCAGGCCGAGAACAATAAAACTGCCCCGAGGCAGCGCCCGAACTGGTTGGATCGCAAGATCGAGGCAACATCAGTGACCAAAGCAATCCGTTTGCTATTGCCCCTCCATCGAGGGTTCCCGGAAGCTGCGCTGATCCGGGACGGACCGAAAACAAGAACAACAGGTCCGAAACAACAATAAAAATAAAGCACGCATCATCTTGTGGGGGAGCTTCGGCTCCCCCAGTGCTTTGAGGCCATGGCCTTGCGCGTTCACCATCCCCTTCGGCCAGTGCTAGAATCCGCGCCACCTATGCGGTCATCGCCTATCCGGCCGCCCATTCCGCTAGACAGTGCCCCCCATGCTGAAGAAGCTGTTCCAGTCTTTCCGTTCCCCCCTGCGTCTCCGGCATCCCCGCAGTACCCCCGCCGTGCTGAGCCATCACCAACACTCGGTCGACCGCGAGCGCATCAGTCGACATGCGGTGAGCGTGGTGGAGCGCCTGCAGAAATCGGGCTACCAAGCCTATCTCGTCGGCGGCTGCGTGCGCGACCTGATGCTGGACATGGAGCCGAAGGATTTCGACGTCGCGACCAACGCGACGCCCGAGCAGGTCCGCGCCGAATTTCGCAACGCCCGGGTGATCGGTCGCCGCTTCAAGCTGGCCCACGTTCAGTTCGGCCGGGAGATCATCGAAGTCGCCACGTTCCGCGCCAACCACCCGGTGGACGAGGAACAGGAAAACACCCACCAGGCCTCCCGCCACGAGAGTGGTCGCATCCTCCGGGATAACGTCTACGGCAGCCTGGAGGACGATGCCCAGCGGCGCGACTTCACCATCAACGCCCTTTACTACGACCCCAGCACCGAGCGCATCCTTGACTACGCCCACGGCGTGCACGACATCCGCAACCGCTTGGTCCGCTTGATCGGCGACCCCGAGCAGCGCTACCTGGAAGACCCGGTGCGCATGCTGCGAGCGGTGCGCTTCGCCGCCAAGCTCGACTTCGAGATCGAGAAGCACAGCGCCGCGCCGATCCGCCGCCTGGCCCCGATGCTGAAGGACATTCCGTCCGCCCGGCTGTTCGACGAAGTGCTCAAGCTGATGCTGGGCGGCAAAGCCGAGCGCACCTTCGATTTGTTGTGCGAATACGGCCTGTTCGCCCCGCTGTTCCCGGCCAGCGCCGAAGCGCTGGAGCGGGACCCCGCCTATGCCGGTACCCTGATCCGCCAGGCCCTGGCCAATACCGATGCGCGCATCCACCAAGGCAAGCCGGTCACGCCGGCGTTCCTGTTCGCCGCCCTGCTGTGGCCGGCGCTGCCCGCCCGGGTCCTGCAGGCGCAGGGGCGCGGCCTGCCACCGATCCCGGCGATGAACGAAGCCGCCCACGACCTGATCAGCGAGCAATGCCAGCGCACCGCGATTCCCAAGCGGTTCACCATCCCCATCCGGGAAATCTGGGACATGCAGGAACGCCTGCCCCGGCGTAGCGGCAAACGCGCCGACCTGCTCCTGGAAAACCCGCGCTTCCGCGCCGGTTATGACTTCCTGCTGCTGCGGGAAAGCGCCGGGGAACGGACCGATGGCCTGGGCACCTGGTGGACCGACTACCAAGACGCCAGCGACAGCGAGCGGCGCGTCATGATTCGCGAGCTCAGCGCCCGGGACGATGGCGCCGGCACCGCGGCGCCGCGCAAGCGCCGACGCAGTGGCGGACGTCGGCGACGCGGCCCTCGGGACGAGGGCCAGGCCCCGGAATGAACCCCACCCGCGCCTATATCGGCCTGGGCAGCAACCTGGCCGATCCGCGAGGCCAATTGCTCGCCGCGCTGGAGGCCTTGGGGCGCCTGCCCATGACCCGGGTCACGGCGGCTTCGTCCCTCTATGCCAGCGATCCCCTGGGGCCGGCCGACCAGCCGCGCTACGTCAACGCGGTCGCCGCCCTCGACACCGGCCTCGCGCCCCTGGCGCTGCTGGATGCCCTGCAAGCCATCGAGTCGGAGCAGGGTCGAGTGCGCAAGGCGGAGCGCTGGGGCCCGCGCACCCTGGACCTAGACATCCTGCTCTATGGGGATCATGTCCTCGACGAGCCTCGCCTGCGCGTGCCGCACTACCACATGCACGCCCGCGCCTTCGTGCTCTATCCCCTCGCGGAAATCGCCGCCGACCTGGCCATGCCGGACGGCCGCCCGCTGAGCGCCTGGCTGGACGACTGCCCCTTCAATGGGCTCGAACGCCTGGCGCGGTAACGACGTAACACACCGGTAACAACTACGTTGACTTCGGCTTTGTCCCCCCGGACTATAGGCGCCCATCGCCCTCGGCCAGCCGACAGGCTGGGCCGGGGACCATAAGAGGCGGGCCCTTCCGAGCCCGCCCGCGCGCCCACCTCGACAGCCCAGGAAGAGGACGCTTCATGCCTGATGTCACCTTGCTCACCCTGCAAGCGATGAAGCAGAAAGGCGAGAGGATCGCCATGCTCACCGCCTATGACGCCACTTTCGCCCGAGCCGCCTGCCAGGCGGGCGTCGATGTCCTGCTGGTGGGAGACTCGCTGGGCATGGTCCTGCAAGGCCATGACAGCACCCTGCCGGTGACCACCGCCGACATGGCCTACCACACCGCCGCGGTGAAACGCGGCAACCAGGGCGCGCTGATCATCAGCGATCTCTCCTTCATGGCCTACGCCACCCTCGAACAGACATTCGCCAGCAGCGCCGCGCTGATGCAGGCGGGCGCGCATATGGTCAAGCTGGAGGGCGCCGGCTGGCTGGCCGAGCCGATCCGCCTGCTGGCCGAGCGCGGCGTTCCGGTGTGCGCCCACCTTGGCCTTACCCCCCAGTCGGTCAACGTCTTCGGCGGCTTCCGCGTGCAGGGCCGCGGCGAGGCCCAGGCGCGCCAGTTGCGCGCCGACGCCATGGCCCTGGAGCAGGCGGGCGCGGCGATGCTGCTGCTGGAATGCGTGCCCAGCGAACTGGCGGCCGAGATCAGCCAGTCGGTGAAGATCCCGGTGATCGGCATCGGCGCCGGCCCGGCCACCGACGGCCAGGTGCTGGTGCTGCACGACATGCTCGGGCTGTCCCTCAGCGGCCGGGTGCCGAAGTTCGTCCGGAACTTCATGGAAGGGCAGACCAGCATTCAGGGCGCGCTGAGCGCGTTCGTCAACGCCGTGCGAGATGGCTCGTTCCCCACCGCCGACCACGGGTTCACCGCATGATCACCGTCAAGACCGTCGCGGAACTGCGCGCCGCCGTGGCCCGCGCCCGGGGCGAGGGCAAGCGCATCGGCCTGGTGCCGACCATGGGCAACCTGCACGCCGGGCATGCCGCCCTGGTGGAGACGGCGGCGCGAGAGGCCGACTTCGTGGTCGCCAGCATCTTCGTCAACCCGTTGCAGTTCGGCCCCCGCGAGGACCTGGACAAATACCCGCGCACCCTGGCCGCCGATCAGGAGCGCCTGCAAGCCGCCGGTTGCGACCTGCTGTTCCATCCCGGCGTCGAGGACATGTACCCGGACGGCATGAACAACCAGACCCGGGTCAGCGTCCCGTTGGTGTCCGAGGGCTTGTGCGGGGCCAGCCGCCCTGGCCACTTCGAGGGCGTGGCGACCGTGGTCAGCAAGCTGTTCAACCTGGCGCAGCCGGACCTCGCGGTGTTTGGCCAGAAGGACTTCCAACAACTGGCGGTGATTCGCAAACTGGTGCGCGACCTCAACCTGCCGATCGAAATCATCGGCGAGCCGACCCGCCGCGCCGAGGACGGGCTGGCCTTGTCGTCGCGCAACGGGTACCTCGACGAGGCCCAGCGCGCCACGGCGCCGGCACTCTATCGGACCCTGCAGGCGCTCGCCCAAGGGCTACGGGAAGGCCGCCGGGACTTCGCCGGCCTGGTCGCCGAGGGCCTGGCCCGCCTGGACGCGGCCGGCTTCCGCCCCGACTACCTGGAAATTCGCGACGCCGATCGCTTGCGCCTGGCCGCCCCCGGCGACCGCGATCTGGTGATCCTGGTCGCCGCCTACCTCGGCTCGACTCGGCTCATCGACAACCTGCCCCTGAGCCTGCCGGCCCCCTGACCGGCAGGAGGAAGCCATGTCAGCCGTGTTCCGGCGCCGGGCCGGGCGTGCTGTCGCCGCCCCTCGCCGGGGTACGGCGCCCGACCGGGCGGAGAGGCGTTCCCCGCCCGAAACAGGGGCACGCCACCGCTGGGTGCTCGCCCGCGAAAGCCGCTTCGTTCGTCGTAAAAAACGGGAACACGTCCGCCTCTTCCACGCTCAAAAATCGCATAGCCGCCCGTCCACGCTAAGGGAACCCATGGACCACCACCTGACACCCCTCGATGCCACTCAATTGCCCAGTTGGCAGGCCCTCAAGGCCCACCGCCAGGAACTGAACGACTTCAGCATGCGGCAGGCCTTCAACCAGGACCCGGACCGCTTCAAACGCTTCAGCCTGAGCGCCTGCGGCCTGTTCCTGGACTATTCGAAGAACCTGATCCGCGAAGACACCCTCGACCTCTTGGTGAAGCTGGCCGAAGAGGCGCACCTGGACGACGCGATCAAGGCCATGTTCCGTGGCGACATCATCAACGCCACCGAGCGCCGCCCCGTGCTGCACACCGCGCTGCGCCGACCCATGGGCGACAAGGTCCGGGTCGACGGGGTCGACGTGATGCCCGAGGTGCAACGGGTACTGCACCAGATGACCGAGCTGGTGGGCTACGTGCACAACGGCTTGTGGCGCGGCTACACCGAGAAGCCGATCACCGACGTGGTGAACATCGGCATCGGGGGCTCCTTCCTCGGCCCGCAACTGGTGTCCGAGGCCCTGCTGCCCTTCGCCCAGAAGGGCGTGCGCTGCCACTACCTGGCGAACATCGACGGCAGCGAGTTCCGCGAGGTAGCCAGCAAGCTGAACGCCGAGACCACCCTGTTCATCGTTTCCAGCAAGTCCTTCAGCACCCTGGAAACCCTGAAGAACGCCCAGGCGGCGCGGGGCTGGTACCTGGCCCAGGGCGGCAGCGAGGAAGAGCTGTACCGGCACTTCATCGCGGTCTCCAGCAACAAGGAAGCGGCCATCGCCTTCGGCATCCGCGAAGAGAACATCTTCCCCATGTGGGACTGGGTGGGTGGGCGCTACTCCCTGTGGTCGGCCATCGGCCTGCCGATCGCGATGTCCATCGGCATCTCCAACTTCAAGGAGCTGCTGTCCGGCGCCTACAGCATGGACCAGCACTTCCAGACCGCCCCCTACGCCCGCAATATCCCGGTGCTGCTGGGCCTGCTGGGGGTCTGGTACGGCGACTTCTGGGGCGCCCGCAGCCACGCGATCCTGCCCTACGACTATTACTTGCGGAACATCACCGATCACCTGCAGCAACTGGACATGGAGTCCAACGGCAAGAGCGTGCGCCACGACGGCACGCCGGTCACCTCGGGAACCGGCCCGGTGATCTGGGGCGGCGTCGGCTGTAACGGCCAGCATGCCTATCACCAATTACTGCACCAGGGCACCCACCTGATTCCGGCCGACTTCATCGTGCCGGTCAGCAGCTACAACCCGGTGGCGGACCATCACCAGTGGCTCTACGCCAACTGCCTGTCCCAGAGCCAGGCGCTGATGCTCGGCAAGACCCGCGAGGAGGCCGAGGCCGAGCTGCGCGCCAAGGGCCTGCCGGAAGCCGAAGTGCAACGCCTGGCGCCCCACAAGGCCATCCCCGGCAACCGGCCGAGCAACACCCTGGTGGTGGAGCGGATCAGCGCCCGCCGACTGGGCGCGTTGATCGCCATGTACGAGCACAAGGTGTTCGTGCAGAGCGTGATATGGGGTATCAACGCCTTCGACCAGTGGGGCGTGGAACTGGGCAAGGAGCTGGGCAAGGGGGTCTATTCGCGCCTGGTGGGCAGCGAGGAAAGCCCCGCCGAGGACGCCTCTACCCAGGGCCTCATCGACTTCTTCCGCGGACGCCATCGCGGTTGATCGGACGCCCGGCCTCGCCCGGGCGTTTCTGTCCGGCACGAGCCACCGGCCTGCCGGCTCCGCGTCAAGCGATACGGCGAGGCTTGGAGCGCACCTCCGGCCTCGCGCATCGGCAGAGCGTCTTCGTCTTCCACGTTCACGCATCGCCTGGCGGCCAAGCGACTTCCGCGTGCGACAGTCCCGGCCAGCGAAGCCTTCCGAGGCTGGCCGTTCGCCTTTTCGCGGGTTAGCCTGCGCGTCATGGATTTCATTCGTCGCGCCATCGAGCGCCAGATACTCGGCCTGAGCGGCGTCGCCCTCGGCCAGATCGACTTCGAACGACCGCCCGGTGACCCCGGCCTCTACGGTCCGGAGGCGGTATGCTGGCGCGTCCACGGGGACTTCACCAGCATGATGGTCGGCGGCATCGCCGCGTTGTTGATGCAGGCCCTGCACCCCTTGGCGCTCGCGGGCGTCTGGGAACACTCCAATTTTCGCGAGGACCTGCTGGGCCGGCTGCGGCGCACCGGGCAGTTCATCTCCGGCACCACCTTCGCCGCCCGGGCCGACGCCGATGCCCTGATCGAGCGGGTCAAGCGCATCCACCTGCGGGTGGTGGGCACCGCGCCGGACGGCCGTCCCTACGCGGCCAGCGACCCGGCCCTGCTGACCTGGGTCCATGTGGCCGAAGTACACCACTTCATGGCCGCCCACCTGCGCTACCGCAATCCGAGGCTGCCGCTGGAGGAGCAGAACCGCTACTACGCGGAAGTGGCCCGGGTTGCCGAGCGCCTCGGCGCCCGTGACGTGCCCCGCACCCACGAGGCCATGGTCGACTACCTGAACGCCATGCGGCCCCAATTGCGGGGCGACGCGCGCAGCCGCGAGATCCTGCGCATCCTGCTCACCGCCCCGGCCCCCAGCGTCCTCGCCGTGCCCATGGGCATGCTGCTGATGCGCGCGGGGATCGATCTGTTGCCGGGCTGGGCCCAGGCGGAGATCGGCCACGCCATCGCCCCCTGGCAGAGTCGACTGATCAGGCCTGCCGTGAATGGCCTGGGCACGCTGCTGCGCTGGGCGGTGCGCAACGGGGCCATGCACCGCGCCCATCGGCGCCTGGGCCTGGTCGGCCGCGCTTGAGCCGGCTCGACGTTCTCCCCTCGACCCGTCGGAGCCGTGCCTGACTGTCCGGTTCGCCCGCTGGTCCCCGGGGGAATCCCCGTGACACCATACCGGCCTTTCGCGGTCCGCCCGCCCTACCGAGGAGTGTCCCCATGCATGACGTGGTCATCGTCGCCGCCACCCGCACCGCCATTGGCGGTTTCCAGGGCAGCCTGGCGC
>DAMBWF010000002.1:476352-611284 GCA_032052615.1 Pseudomonadaceae bacterium | reverse complement strand
CGGAGTCGGAGTCGGAGTCGGAGTCGGAGTCGGAGTCGGAGTCGGAGTCGGAGTCACGACACCACAGTTTGCATTAGTAATGTTGACCCCTGCCAGATCCAATCCACCATTAGCAGATATGGTAGCGGTGGTATAGGTACCACAAGCAGTGCCACTAAAGCTTAGATCGGCAGCATGTGAAGGTGCATGGATAAATAGCAGGGAAGCTGCGACAAAGCCTATAGTGCCGGTTTGCTTGATCATATGGGTCTACCTCTGAGAACGAAACACCCCTCTCCAATAAAACTTAACCAAGGGGCCTCCTCAAAGGATAGGACACATTTCTCCGCAAAACAATAAAACATCTGCCAAGTTCAACACATTTTCATCGTAATAAAAAAAGGCCTGCAAGCAGGCCTTTTTTATTCCACGTAGCTTAGAGCGCGTTGCGATCGCGGCTAGTGGTAGCTTTGTGCAGGTAGGTCGCACTGTAGTTGGACAGCAGACCGCCTACGTCACCATTAACAACGTTAATAGCCGCGAAGCCGATGGCAGGCAAGCCGAGCAGCGGGGTAGCAACGGTACCACCAGTCGGGGTCAGAGATTGGTTGGGGTTAGTGAAGTCAACACGGACCCAACCAGTTTCGAAGCCGTTCTGAATGGTAACGTTATTGCGAACGTATGCGCCGCCCAGAAGACCGCTGTTGCCTACGCCCAAAACGTTGGTTTCATGGCAAAGGGCCAAGCCCGGAACAGCCGGAGCCGGAGAGATTTGGTCATCTTCAACCAGATTCTCACGCTCTTCACGATCATAGAAGGAGATACCGATAGCTTCACAAGCAGAGCTGTCAGCCGGAGCCCAAGGTGCGGTGAACGGTGGCAGAGCCGGGTTCGGAGTTGCACCATTGAAGCCTTGGTTAACGTAGTGACGCTTGGTCGGGAACGTAATGACCAGGTCAGTAGTACCGTTCAGGCCAGCACCGTTAACAAAGTCATTCTGCAAGTTTTGCTTCATCAGCACAGCGCTGACAGCATCCCAGCCAGTAGCAAAGGCTGCATCGGTACCATCTTTGAAGGTAGCAACCGGGTCACCAGCGTTCAGAGTCGGAGCTTCGTCACCCGGCAGAGCGTGAACCTGAGTGGTACTCCAGTTATCCAGAGCGACAGCGTCAGCGGCAATTTCGCTACCGGCGTCTACGTTAACCAGAGTAGCGGAACCGTACAGACCGCCGGTCGGAGCCAGCATACCCAGACCCGGGTTAGCACGCCAGAAACCATTGGGCTGCCAAGCAGCACGGATCACACCACAATCACCCGGAACGCCATTGGTGTGCAGAATTGCATTACGCGCAGCAACCACATTCGCGTCTACGCTAGCACGATCAATGACACCCATCTCGATCACTTCGATATGACCAACGCGGGTACGATCAGCGGTTTTCACCTTCTCAGCCGGGACGGAGGTGGAGAACAGAGTCTCACGGAAGTCACGACCAGTAGTACCAACAGTACCTGCGGTGCAGGAAGTATCGCTGGTAGCCAGCTTAGCGCCAGCATCAGTACGGGTAACAACACCAGTCCAGACGTCGTAGGGAGACAGGTACAGGTTGAAGTCGAGGACCTCTTGCGAGTTCATGCCTTCCAGGAAACGCACTTTAACCGCCTTATATTCAGCGGTAGTGTTGGTTACGTGAACAGCAGTAGAGTTGCCATTCTCAACGGAATAGATCGGATACAGCAGAACCTGACCCAGACCTTCCGGGTTATGGTTGACCGCGTGAGCGGAGGCTGCAGCACCCAGGCTAGCAGCAAGTGCAATTGCCTTCGGCAAAGACTTTTTCATTTGCAGAGATTCCTTTTCAGCTTGTATGTAACGTGTTGAACAGCTTATCGCAGGTTTGCTCACAAAGCGCAGAGCCATGCTATCCAGCACTCCACGCCATTGCAAGCCTATGCCAGGAATAATTTACGAGAAATTGCGCGGTTACGTCAATTTTCGCGAAATGGTGCGAGCCTCTCCGGCCCCACTCTTGCTCTCTGTTGCCTCACCATCCCGGTGTCGGGCGCAAGCCTCGCAGCAGGGCTCCCCAAATAAATCGGGGGCTTAGCCGGCCAGATTTCCATCCAACAGGCTAAGCCCCCAACCAACACGCGACATAGAAGCTATCTGCTGCTACTGCTATGGAGCATCTTTAGTATATGTATAACCCTGAAACAAGCACAAGCGGCCTTTCGGGTTTTTTAGAAGAAAGCGGCATGACCAGCTTGGTGGTCTTAATGCAGGGGCTGTCTGGAGAGCAGGCGCTTCAGGCGGCGCTGGAGTGGATAGGGAATACGGCCGAGCAAGCCCCCCAGCAGCGGCCATTCGCGCACTCGCAGCGCCAGACTCAGTAACCAAGGACGACGCCCCCTCTCTCCCTGTCTATAAAAGGAAAGAAGATGCCGCCCGAGCAGCGCCTTGCTCAGGCCCGAAGGGGTTTCATGTCGTTGGCGCGCGAACGCCAGATAGTCTTGGCGATAGAAGCCGGCCGGCTCGGGCTGCGGCTCGAGTTGAGACCCGGGCCGACCGCCCGATAGCCGTTCCCGTATGTCCATCAGAACGTCCAGCCACTGCTCCGCTGTCAGCGGATGGGCCAATAGCCAGGATAGCGGCCTGCCCGCCAGCCGGTCATGGAAGGCGCCCAGGTCGGTGGCTGCCACCGGCAACCCCATCTCCAGGGCGGCACTCAGGGTATAGCTCCAGGTTTCCGGCCAGTGTACGGGGAACCAGGCCAAGTGAGGCTTTTCCCGCTGGATGAGCCCCGCCAGGGCCTCATCGCGATAAGGACCCCGTTGCGCCACCGTCCGCCCGAGCGGAACGTGGGCCGACCCGATCAGCACGAACGCCAGGGGCAAACCACGACGCCGGGCCAGGCGCGCCACGTCACGCAGAGTCTCGACCCCTTTCTCCCGCCCCAGCGCGCCCAGGCACAGCACTCGCAGCGGTTCCGTGGCCCCCAACGCGGGCGCCGAGGGGAAGGGGTAGGGACCAAAAGTCTCGCGGTCGGGGTGCGGGTGCGCATCGGTATCGAGCCAGGGCAGCGCCCGCTGAAGAATCCGGCCCGGCTCCGCGCTGGGCACGATGCGGCGGGCGGCGTGCCTCGCCACCGCCTGCAGAATGCCGGCCAACCGGGGATCGGCCTGGTCGTCCGCCCGGCTCGGATCGAGGGACGGATCGAAACGGCCGGCACGGGTGGTCAAGGTGGGATTGCCGTTGACGATGGCGTAATCATGCAGGGTCAAGTCATGGGGAACGCCCAACCGCTCCAGCAGCGGCCAGAGCGTCGTCGGCAACCCAACGGCGTGGTGGATATGAAGGCGATCCGTGCCCGCGGCGCGCAGCACCGCGACCAGGGCATCCCCCTCGCCTGGCAAGGCGAAGGACAGACGCTCGCCCCTTACGGAAAGCTCGACCGCGCCGGCGCGCGCGCCCGGGCGCAACGCCAATACCCAGGCATGCCCGCGCAGGTAGGCATCCAGCTCCCGAACGTGCCGCTCGACCCCGCCCCCGAGGCGATGGGTGACCATTGCGATCACCGGACGATCGCCGCGTCGCATGATCTCCAACGCCAGGGCCATCCGCGCCGGCCCCGCAGGGTCCTGGCGCAGCCAGCGCAGCAGCTCGCCCGGGTAGTCCGGATGGCGACGGTGGATCAACGCCTCCGCGCGCACCCGGCGCTGGTCGCCCTCCGTCGCACCGAAACTCACCTGCCCCTCGTGGTAGACATAGGTATCGCAGGCCAGCAGGTGCACGAAGCCGGCCTTACGCGCGCGGCGGCAGAAATCGGTCTCCTCGCCATAGCCCCGCCCGAAGGCCGTCACATCGAATGTCCCCACCGCCCGCAGGCAGTCTTTCCTTATATAGAGGCAAAAGCCGACCCCGGTGGGCAGCTCCAGGGTCATCGCCGGGTTGGCGCGCGCCGCGGCGGCATCCAGCACGGCCACGTCTAGCAGCGGATCGCCCAGGCAGCCGTCGGCGAAGGGCACGCTGCAGATGCTCGCGTTGTTGGAAAAGGGCGTGACGGTGCCCACCGCCGGCCGCGACCGCGCCGCCCGATGCAACTTGTCCAGCCAGCCAGGAGGAACCCGGGTGTCGGCGTTGAGCAGGACCACGTCGGCTTCGGCCCACTCGCTGGCGTCCAGATACTGGAGGGCCCGGTTGACCGTCGAGGGGAACCCCAGGTTGGTCGGCTGCTCGATCAGCGTAAAGCGTCCCCGCGCCGCCTGCGCCCGGATCCACTCGGCCAGGCGCGGGTCGGGGCTGGCGTCGTTGACCACCAGCACCTCGCGCCGCACGTCGCGCGGCGTATCGGCGAGCAGACTGTCCAGGCAGCGCTGGGTCTGCTCCAGGCCCGAATAGACCGGCACCACCACGGCGACGGTGGGCTGGGCCGGGCGGACCCGTGAAGTGATGGATTCCGACAAGACCGCTCCAAACGTCAGGTGAAAGGGACGGCCCGGGTCGCGCTTCGCGACCGCCGCTCAAGCCAGGCCATCACGATGGCGAACCCCGCCGCGCATTGCAGGAACAATCCGACGCCATACAGGGCGGTATGTTTCTGCACTTCGATGTAGCCATCGCCGAACACCGACGAGCCCATGGCGTAGCCGGCATACAGGCCGCCGAACCCGATCAACGCCCCCGCGCCGCGCCCGTTTCCGCCCAGCCGGTCGCTCCACAGCGCCAGCCCCAGGACCGCCGCCCCGCCGAGTGCCAGGCTCAGGGGGAAGAGGGCCAGGTACAGCGGCTCGGGAACCTGGGCCAGGTAGTGGGACGCGGCGGTTCGCCGGGCCAGCCACGAGGGATCGGGCACGAACCCATCGAGGCCCTGGCGGTTGGCCAGGTAGGTCGGGTAAAGGGGTCGCGCCTGGCGCAGTCCCTCGGCCAGCGGCTGGAAGAAGGTCGCCGGCTGGTCGAGGAACAGCCCCAGCAAATGCCGATAGCCCACCGCGTCGAGGCCTTCGCACGGACGCTGGCGAGGACCGTCGGCAACGTACCAGGATTTACCGATCAGCTCCTGGCAGCTCGGCGACAACTCCAGGCTGGCCAGGGCGCGCGCCGGATCGGGGGCCGCCGGCAGCACCGCGCCGAATACGGTGTCGATGCGATTGACTTGGCGAAACGCCTGCAACTGGTCGTTGAGCAGGCCGTTGATCGAGAGGTAGGCCACGGGCCCCGAGCAACCGATCAGCGCCACCGCCAGCGCCAGCCGACCGCGGCGGCGGGCCGCCCACCATCCGGCATAGAGCAACCCCGCCAGGCAGGCGAGAAAGGCATATTGCAGCTTGCTGGCTCCCAGCCAACCCAGGGCCAGCAGGGCGATGACGTGGGTCGATCGGTCCGGCGACCCGCTCCGGGCCATCCGGCTGGCGACCGCCAGGGCCAGCAGCACGGCCGCGCCGATCACCGAGAAATCCGTATAGAGCGTGTTCACGTAACCGAGGTAGGCGGGGTCGCCGAAGATCAGCAGGAACGCGCTGGCGCCGGTCAGCCGCAGCCCGGGCGTCATGCGCGCCAGCAGCAACGCGGCGGGCACGGCCACCAGCAGCAGCTTCGGCCAGGCGATCCAGGCCCAGTCCAGCGTGTCGCCCACGTCATGGAACGCACCGGCCAGCCAGGGGAACAGGTTATCGCTGGAAAACAGGCAAAAGGCGGGCAGCTTCTCGCCGTCGTAGAGCAGATGGGGCGCGGTGGAGCGGTAGCTGGCCTCGTACTTGTGCACGCCCGCCACGGCCTGCCAGAGGCCGGTACAGGCGGACTGGCGCAGAAAATCGTAGCTGTTGGCATAGCCGAACACCGGACGGGCGAACACCACGACGGCCATCTTCAGCACCGCCAGCCCGTACGCCAGCCAAGCCAGGGCGTCGAATAGGCGATGCGCGCGCGTCGTGTCTGACATGTCGGTCTGTCTCCGCCCCGTTGGCTTCGGCCAGGCCAAGGGAACCGGCACCGAAGAAGTCGCTCCGCCGCCTGGCGGAACGCGGGGCATTCTATGCCAGACCGCGCCGCGCCGACAGCCGGCTTGCCACGCCCCCAAGCCGAAGCGCCCGCCAGCGCTCAAGAGGCCGACGCGCGACTTGCCCGCACACGTGCTCGTCACTCCCTCGGCACGCCGGCAAACGGCTCCGACCCACCTAGGCCAGGCCGCCCCCGGACCGAGGCATGCGCCCTGCCCTTCCGCCTGCCGTACCGGTCCGACAGCGCGCATCGGCGCCGCCAGACCGGCGCGCCGAGCACCGGCCCCGTCCCATGGATGCGCCCATGCGCCGAAGCGCCGCATGCCGCGTGCCGCCCTGGGCGATCGCGCCGCCTCGGCTCGCGACGAAAGGGGCAACCGCGCCGCCAGGCACCCGATAGAATCGGACGAGGATTCAAGCCGACCATGATGGTCACGCCCGGGGGGCGACCCGTTCCTACGGAATGGCCGCCTTCGATCACCCCGCCGGCGCGACGAATCCGCCCCGACCGAAAGCCGGTGACACATCATCAGGATGCCCAATCGCCTACTCGAGCGCGCCCTGCCCTCCTTGACCGGCCGGGCGGAAGCCAATCCGCTCCTCGGCGTGGGCCTCGACAGGGCGACGAGGCGCGCCGGATTCGTTCGCCATGCACCCTTCAGGTCGCCGGCGGGAACGGAGAGGTCGGGCGACGTCGCGACCCCGAACAAGCACTCGCGCGGAACGCCGCCTAGGCGCGGCGCCCGGCCCGCAGGTGACACGCGCCCTCCAGCACCAGTAGCGCCACCGCCAGCCAGATCGGCAGGTAGGTGAACCACTCTTCGGGCGCGATGACCTCGCCCATGGCCAGCGCGGCGCCCACCAGCAACACCGGTTCGACGTAGCCCAGCAGCCCGAACAGGCTGAAAGGCAGGGCCCGGCTGGCGAGCAGGTAGCAGACCAGGGCCGAGGCGCTGACCAACCCCAGCAGCGGCACCAGCAGGTACAGCGCCGGCCGCGCGGCGAAGACACCGCCCATGGTCCCGTCGGCCAGCACGAACCCCAGGGCGACGGGCGCCATCAGCAGCATGTCGAACCACAGGCCGCCGAGGTGATCCGACTCCAACCGCCGGCGCAAGGCGAAATACACCGGATAGCCCAGGGCCACCAGCAACGTTTCCCAGGACAGGTGGCCAGCCTGCAAAAAGGCATGGGCGACTCCGGCGGCGGCGCAGCAGGCGGCCAGGGCCTGCAGCCGCGACAGGCGCTCTCCGTAGAGCAGCCGGCCGGTCAGGATCATCGTCAGCGGCAGCAGGAAGTACCCGAGGGACACCTGTAACCCCCGCCCATGCAGGGGCGCCCAGAGGAACAGCCAGAGCTGCACCGCGATCAGCGCCGAGGACGCCAGCAGCCCGAGCATCAGCGCCGGCCGACGCCGCGCCCGCCCGGCCAGCGCGCGCGCCCGTGCCCAGTCGCCGCTGTAGAGCATGAACAGCGTGACACAGGGGAAGGTCAGCAACATGCGCCAGCCGAACACCTGCTCGCCGCTCAGCGGGGCGAGGAACCGGGTGAGGTAATACATCACGCCGAACAGCACCGACGCGCTCACCGACAACACCACGCCTCTGGACACGGGCACTCCTACCGCTGGAAAAAGAGAGCGGGCAGTGTAGGGGCTCGCCCGGCCCAAGGCGACCATGGCCAGGCGCGAGGCGCGCTTGGGCGACAAGAAAGGAGGGCCCGACTTCGGACGAACAGGCGATCATGGCGAACGCCCTCGCGCAGCGCCGGCTCATCCACGGTGCCCTATGAAGTTGCATGACGCCTCAGGGCGGGCATAAGCCAGTCGACGGTCATGCTCGCGGCGCGGGAATACCGTTCCATTTGATCCGACCGCTATCCGTTCTTGACTCCTCCCCGCATACGCGAGGAACACTTTGCGCCGTCAATGCCGGACGGCTCAGGCGCGGTGCATCCCGGCCTGAGTGGGGAACACTCCATCAACTGGGTGGCTGAACGCCTGGCCTACGGTTCATCCCCGCGCACGTGGGGAACACGCTCCACCCTCACCGGGGGCAACCGCTCCACGCGGTTCATCCCCGCGCACGCGGGGAACACCCGCCGACGCCGCTCAGGCCCTCGTGGGCCACCGGTTCATCCCCGCGTACGCGGGGGAACACTCGGCGGGGGCCCGCCGCATGTAGCGAGGGCCCGGTTCATCCCCGCGTACGCGGGGAACACTCGCTGATCGGCGTCGGCATGTTTGGGCTTTTCGGTTCATCCCCGCGTACGCGGGGAACACGCGGACGGCCGTCACCCGATCAGGCTGCCAGGCGGTTCATCCCCGCGTACGCGGGGAACACCCAGGTCACTGGCCAGCTCGTCGTGGCCCCACTTCGGTTCATCCCCGCGTACGCGGGGAACACCCCCCGCCGAACTCCTGGCCATCCACCAAAATCGGTTCATCCCCGCGTACGCGGGGAACACATGTTGTTCGATATTCCGGCTGCTAAAGCCACCGGTTCATCCCCGCGTACGCGGGGAACACTCTTCCGCTAAGTGCTTGATACTACAGCGTCAAAAACGCGCTTGAAAAGCTACCGGCTCGGCCCCGCCTCGCGAGGGCGCGCGTGGAAGGTACTCAAGGCACGGTCACGCCCAGCCGTTCGGCCAGGCGCGCCAGGCCGCCGTCCTCCCGCAGGCGGGCGAAGGCGAGGTCGAAGGCGTCGCGCAGGGCGTCGTGCTCGGGATCGCGGAAGAAGGCGAAGTAGCCATCCTGGATGTCGAGGGGAGGCGACAGGGGCGTCACGCGGCCCGCCAGGCCGAGGGTCGGCAGGTCGTCCTCGATGTGCCGCGCGTTGGCCACCAGCAGGTCGATGCGCCCGGCGTCCAGCATGCGCAGGCCATTGGCGACACTCCCGACCCGGGCCGGTTGCAACCGGCCGCTCTCGGCCCGGAAGCGCTCGCCGTAGGTCCAGCCCCGCACCACCGCGACCCGCAGGCCATCCAGACGGCGGTAGTCGCCGCGCCAGTCCAGGGGGCGGTCGGCGCGCCCATAGAGCTGGATGAGGTCGCGATAGAACGGCAGGCGGGAATAGCCTAGGCGCTGCCGGCGTTCCAGGGTGGCGTAGGGGCCGACCAGGATGTCCGCCTCGCCCCGGATGGCCATGCGCTGGGCGCGGGACCAGGGATGGAGCAGGAAACGCACCCGGTCGCCCCGGGCGGCCGCGAACCGTTCGAGGATTTCCGTCGCGAGGCCGGTGAAGTCGCCCTGGGCGTTCCGCTCGTAGATGCGCGGGAACGCGGCCCCCACCACGACCCATTCCCGCGCCTGCGAGGGCGCTCCCAGAAGTATCAGCAAGAGCCCCGCCAGCAGCCGTGCCTGTTTCATCTCCCTCCTCATTCGGCCTCCCGGCGCCGCTTCCGTGGCTTGTGTTCACTACCGTCCGTCCGCAAACGCCTTGCCACGCCGCTTCGCTCGGAACGCCGCTTCGCTCGCGGCCGCCGAAAGCGCCGGAAAAGCGTACGGCGGCAAAATCTCGTTTGCGGAGAGGCCCTTGGCTCTCCCCCTCATGATCGGCGGCGGAGAACTTAGCAGAGGTTCAAAGTTCCTGATATGGTTCGCTAATTTTTTGACGCCAATATAACGACAAGTGGTGCTTATTTTCTTCTCCCGTTTCGACGATAAAAGCCTCGCCAACGCCTCTGCCACGGGGCACCAGGGCAGGACGCCCGCTTTATCCGCTTCGCTCGCTCGTCTCACTGGCCCGATGCCAGGCACCCCTTGCCGCTTCGCACGAGAAGCGTGACCGAACGAGTTCCCGTACACGAGAACCGTCATGATCGATCTGTCCACCTGGAACCTGTCCATCCCCGTTGGCGTACCGGCTACCACCATTTCCACCCCGCTGCTGACAGGGGGCTACCAGGACTACTACTTCCGCAGCAACACCAGCGCGGGCACGGTGATCTTCTGGGCCCCGGTGAGCGGGACCACGACCCAGAGCGCCATCTACCCACGCGCCGAACTGCGCGAAACCTTTCCCAACGGTGCCCTGCGCAACTGGACCTACACCAGCGCGAACAACGTCCTGTCGGCGGAGCTGGCGGTCAATCAAGTGCCTTCCAGCGGCAAGGTGGTGATCGGACAGATTCATGCCTTCAACAGCGACAAGCCGATGCTGAAACTGGAGTACCAGTACAAGCCCAAGACCGGCACGGCCAACCTGGTGGCGAAGATCCGCTTCAGCCCCACCGACGCCGAGGGCAAGACCTATACCCTGCTCGGCGGCATCCCGTTGAACCAGCGCTTCAGTTACAGCCTGAACCTGACGCCCACCGGGGGCCTGAACATCAAGCTGAACAACAGCACCTGGAGCACCCAGGTGTCCTCCCAGTGGGCGCCGAAGCCGTTGTATTTCAAGGCGGGCATCTACGTGCAGGACAACACCGGCTACGACAGCGAGGCCGGCAGCGCCACGTTCGATCGGCTGACCATCGAGCACCGTCCCCTGTAAGGCGGCTCAGCGCCCCTGAAGGTCGCGCCAGACGAGGTAGAGGCGGGTGTCGAATTCATACTGCGAGTAGCCCGGCAGCATGTGTTCGCAAAGCTGGTAGAACGCCTTGTTGTGCTCCAGCTCCTTCAGGTGGGCCAGTTCATGGACGACCACCATCCGCAGGAACTCCGGGGCGGCGTCCTTGAACAGCGCGGCGATGCGGATTTCCTTCTTGGCCTTGAGCCGCCCGCCCTGCACCCGCGACACGGCGGTGTGCAGGCCCAGGGCCCGGCGCGCCGTGTCCAAAGTGCCGTCGTAGATCACTTTGTCGAGGTTCGGCGCCTTGCGCAGGTAGGCCTGCTTCAGGGCGCTGGCGTAGACGTAGAGGGCCTTGTCGCTCTGCACGTCGTGGCGCTCGGGGTAGCGTTGCGCGAGGTAATCGCCCAGGCGACCGTCGTCGATCAGGCGGCGGACCTGGTCGAGCACGGCGGGCGGGTAGCCGGACAGGTAGGCGAGCGGGGACATGGGAGGTGACCGGGAAACGGGCCCGCAGTGTACCCGAAGGCCCGCGGGCGGCGCGCCGCCCGCGAGTAGCCCGTCCAATACCGGACGGGCCGGCCTCGCCTCAGTGCCGCGGCGGACGCGCCAGGCTGGCGCCGCCGTCCTCCATGCGCTCGTGCGCCGCGGCGTGGCGATGGCCACGGTCGGCGCCCTCGCTGTCGCTGGCGGCCGCCAGCGAGGCGGCTTTCTTGGGCCGGTTGGCCCAGTCGGCGATCAACTGGTCGCGCCAGGCAGGGTAGTAGGCGCCATGCACGCGCTCCACCTCGGCCAGGGCGGCGTTGTAGCCGTCCAGGTCGTTGCGCCGCAGGTAGTCCGCCAGGGCCAGGTGGCGCTGCGGGTCGCGGCTCTGCAGGTAGCGATGCAGGGTGTAGGACCAGTGGTAGACCATGCTGTCGCCGCTGCCATAGGACAGGTGCAGGATGTCGCCCACTCCCGGGCGCCGCGACGGCTCGCTGCGGCTGATGTCGTCCAGGCCACGGGGGAAGGTATCGCCCCAGGCCAGGTACTCCGCCAGGCCCTCGGACCACCAGGTGGTCACGTCCAGCGGGTAGTGGCCGAACGGGCCGTACTGGTCGTAGCGGCCATCCAGGTAATGCACGTACTCGTGGTTGAGGTTCCACACCTGCCAGGTGGGCGTCGCCCGCTCGTAGGCGAAGAAGCGCGCCTGGTTGTCCGGCCGCGACGGGTCGCCCTCGATGTAGATGCCGCCGTTGTCGGTGCTGACGCCGTACAGCACGCCGGCGTACTTCTGGTACTGCTCGGCGCTGGAGAACACCACCAGTTCCAGGGTCTTGTTGTAGTCGTCGGCCACCGGCTGGTTGCCGGTCCGCATGAGGCGGTGGAAGTCCTGCTCCTGGGTCGCCAGGCTGCGGCAGATGGTGTCCAGGTGCTGCGGGGTGAGCGCCTGGGAGCGCACATTGAGGGTCGGCCCGCAGACGTGGGTCTGGGGCAGCACCTCGCCGATCTCGAAGCGATGGCAAAGCCCGTCGAAGCGGGTGGCGCAACTGTTGTCCACGTCGTCGCGGTAGGCGAACCCCACGTAGTAGCTGCGGAAATTGCTCTTCAGTTCCAGGTCGTCCAGCTTGCCCTGGCCCAGGTGAGCCTGCATGACCCGCCGCGCGGCCTGGTCGGCGTGCTCGCCCCAGGCGGCGTCGCCCAGCCCGTGGAGCTTACCCAGGGCCTCGATGGCGTTCATCACGATGAAGCCGTCATTGTTGCGCCACAAGGCGTTGTGGCCGGTGGCGAGCTGGGCGATGGCGTCCAGCAGGCGCGGCTCGGCGACCACCGCCTGGCGCAACGCGCCGTCGCTGTAGCCGAGGCGGTCGAACAGGTTGAGGGTTTCGAACACCGCGTCGGCGTAGGTGCTTTCGGCGCTCAGGGTCGGCACCCCGTCCAGATGCTGCAGCAGGGCCAGCAGCCGCGGCAGGTGGCGCACCAGGGCCGGGCTGGTCTCGGCGGTGGCCAGGCCGCCCAGGGCCACCACGTAGCCTTCGATCACCGCGCCGGAGGCCTTCTGGTAGACCAGCAGGTCTTTCATCTGCGCCACCCGGTACAGGGCGCGCTCCAGCAGCGCCTGTTGCGCCGGCTCGGTCTTGGCCAGCCCGTGGTAGTAGTTGTAGGCCCGCAGGAAATACAGCAGGCGGTCCAGGTCGGGGTCCTGCATCGCCTCCTGCCGGGCGAGGAAGTCGATGGACGCCAGCACCGCCTCCAGGCGGCCCGCCTTGCGGTGGTCGAAGGTTTCGACGAAGAACTCGTTGTCCAGCACTTCGCGCACCAGCGGCGAGAAATCCGCCTTGCTGCGCAGGGTCGGGTCGATGGGCGGGTCTTGGGGCGTCTCCGGCTCCGCGGAGCCGGAGGCGCGCAGGTCCAGCCGCACCCGGGCGATGGTGGAAAAGGCCTTGCCGTCGCTCACCCGGTAGGCGAAGGCGTCCTGGCCATTCTGGTCGCGGCGGGCCTTGTAGCGGTACTCGCCGGTCTGGCTGTCGAGGCGCAGGGTGCCGCTGCGCGGCCAGTCGATCACGGCGTAGGTCAGGGGGTCGCCGTCGGCGTCGCTGCCGGCCACCCGACCCCGGAATTCACGGCCCGCGTCGACCCGCTGGCTCTGCTCGGCGGCGGACGGCGCGCGGTTGCCGTCGCTGCCGTCGGCGGCCAGCAGGGTGAGCTGCACGGTAGCCGCCTCGGACCAGGCCTTCCCGTCGGTGGCGCGGTACTCGAAGTTGTCGAACCGCGCGCTGGCGGTCGGGGTGTAGCGGTAGCGTCCGGTCTCGGTATCCACGGTCACCTGCCCGTAGCGGGGCTGGCGGACGATGGCGTAGGAGATCGGGTCCAGGTCCGCGTCCCGCGCCCAGACCCAACTGGCGTGGGGCTGACCGGCGGCGATGCGCTCGGCATGGCCGCGCACTTCCGGGGCCTGGTTGGCCTGGGCGACGGCCAGGGCGAAGGGGCTCAGGCCCAGCAGCAGGCCGCGGCGGATGCGGGAAGAAGAGTGATCGAGCATGACAGGCTCCGCGTTCAAGGCAGTGGAGCGGCGAAGCCTAGTCGAGGGCACTTGGGCGAAACCGTGTGAAACTGCACGTTCGTCCAAAATAATCGGCGAAAAAGGTACTTTCGTTCCAAATATGCGACAGACCTCTCACCGGCGCAGGCAGCCCTGGCGAAGGCTGCGAAGGCGTCTACCCACCCATGAAAAAGCCCGCGCGAGGCGGGCTTTTTCGACGGCGGCGGGGATTAGTTGACCTTGGGGTCCAGTTCGCCGCTGGCGTAGCGCTGGAACATCGCTTCCAGGGAGATCGGCTTGATCTTGCTGGCGTTGCCGGCGGTGCCGAAGGCCTCGTAGCGGGCGATGCAGATGTCGCGCATCGCGGTCACGGTCTTGGCCAGGTACTTGCGCGGGTCGAACTCGCTGCGGTTCTTCGCCATGAACTCGCGGATCGCCCCGGTGGAGGCCAGGCGCAGGTCGGTGTCGATGTTCACCTTGCGCACGCCGTACTTGATGCCCTCGACGATCTCCTCGACCGGCACGCCGTAGGTTTCCTTGATGTCGCCGCCGTACTCGTTGATCACCTTCAGCCATTCCTGGGGCACGCTGGAGGAGCCATGCATCACCAGGTGGGTATCCGGGATGCGCGCATGGATTTCCTTGATGCGCTGGATCGACAGGGTGTCGCCGGTCGGCGGCTTGGTGAATTTGTAGGCGCCGTGGCTGGTACCGATGGCGATGGCCAGGGCGTCGACCTTGGTGGCCTTGACGAAGGCGGCGGCCTCTTCCGGGTCGGTGAGCAACTGGCTGTGGTCCAGGGTACCTTCGGCGCCGACGCCGTCTTCCTCGCCGGCCATGCCGGTTTCCAGGCTGCCCAGGCAGCCCAGCTCGCCTTCCACGGACACGCCGCAGGCATGGGCGAAGGCCACGGTCTGCTGGGTCACGCGGACGTTGTAGTCGTAGTCGGACGGGGTCTTGCCGTCGGACATCAGCGAGCCGTCCATCATCACCGAGCTGAAGCCCAGCTGGATGGAACGCTGGCAGACGTCGGGACTGGTGCCGTGGTCCTGGTGCATCACCACCGGGATGTGGGGAAACTCCTCGACGGCGGCGAGGATCAAGTGGCGCAGGAACGGCGCGCCGGCATATTTGCGGGCGCCGGCGGAGGCCTGCACGATCACCGGGGAGTCGGTCTTGTCGGCCGCTTCCATGATGGCGCGCATCTGTTCCAGGTTGTTGACGTTGAAGGCCGGGACGCCGTAGCCGAATTCGGCGGCGTGGTCCAGCATCTGGCGCATGCTGATGAGTGCCATGTCTTGCAGTCTCCCAAGGGGGTGGGCTGTTGTTCGGTGTGAAGCCTGCCGCAGCGGCGGGCTCGGTTCAAGTCGGCGAAGGCGGCCAGGGCCGCCTCGGGAATCGCGCTCAGGGGGCCTTGCAGCCTCGGCCGATCAGGTCATCGGTGGCGACCCAATAGACCAGCCCTTGGTCGCCTCGCAGGTCGAACGCCAGGCGGCCGTCGGTATAGAAGGCACCATCGCTCGCGGGTTCCTTCTCCAGGTGGTGCACCACGTCGTCCGCGCCCAAGCGCAGGTCGACGATGGACTGGCCGGCGTCGACGTAGCGCCAGAGCACCTCGGCCTGGCTATCGCAGACCCAGCGGGTCCAGTGGTCGCTGTCGCCTTGCTGGCTGGCGCAACCGCCCAGCAGGGCGAACAACGCCAGGGGCATGAGCTTGTTCATCCGTGTTTCTCCGCAGGCGCCGGCGGACCGGCGCGTCAGGCATCGAGACGAAGGTGGCGGACCGCCTTCGCTGTTTCAGGGGCAGCGTTGTTCCAGTTGCCCGCTGCCCACCGGATCGCCGGTGCTCTGGGCCTCGACCCGCTGGTCGTCCTGGTTGGTGGGCAGGATGACCTGGGACGGGCTGATCACTTCGCAGGTGCGGCCTCCGCACCCGGCCAGGGCGAGCAGCAATGACAGAACGAGGACGGGACGCATGGCGGTTCTCCTATCGGGCGGTCCTTTCCATAGGGACCGCCCGCCCGGGCCAAGGGTTGCCTCGTTCGTATCGCGGACTCAGCCGCGGCGCTCGAGCACCTCGACCGCCGGCAGGACCTTGCCCTCGACGAATTCGAGGAAGGCGCCGCCGCCGGTGGAAATGTAGGAAATGTCCGCCCCCACGCCGTACTTGTCGATGGCGGCCAGGGTGTCGCCGCCACCGGCGATGGAGAAGGCCGGGCTCTCGGCGATGGCCTTGGCCAGGGCGCGGGTGCCATTGCCGAACTGGTCGAACTCGAAGACGCCGACCGGACCGTTCCAGAGGATGGTCTTCGAGGCCTTGAGCAGGTCGGCGAAGTGGGCGGCGGTCTGCGGGCCGATGTCGAGGATCATGTCGTCGTCGGCCACGTCGCCGACCGCCTTGACGGTGGCCTCGGCATCCTCGGCGAAAGCCTTGGCCACCACCACGTCGGTGGGCAGCGGTACGCTGACCTTGGCGGCGATGGCCTTGGCGGTCTCCACCAGGTCCGCCTCGTAGAGGGATTTGCCGACCTTGTAGCCGGCCGCGGCGAGGAAGGTATTGGCGATGCCGCCGCCGACGATCAACTGGTCGCAGATCGCCGACAGGCTGTTGAGCACGTCCAGCTTGGTGGACACCTTGGAGCCGGCGACGATGGCCGCCATGGGCTTCTCGGGATGGCTCAGGGCCTTGCCCAGGGCCTCCAGCTCGGCCGCCAGCAGCGGGCCGGCGGCGGCGATCTTGGCGAACTTGGCCACGCCGTGGGTCGAACCCTCGGCGCGGTGGGCGGTGCCGAAGGCGTCCATCACGAACACGTCGCAGAGCTTGGCGTAGCGCTGGGCCAGCTCGTCGGCGTTCTTCTTCTCGCCCGGGTTGAAGCGCACGTTCTCCAGCAGCACGAGCTGACCGGGCTGGACCTCGACGCCGTCGAGGTAATCCTTGACCAGCGGCACCTCGCGGCCCAGGGCGCGGCTCAGGTAGTCGGCCACCGGCTTGAGGCTGTTCTCTTCGCTGAACTGGCCCTCGGTGGGCCGGCCCAGGTGCGAGCAGATCATCACCGCGGCGCCCTTCTCCAAGGCCAGGCGCAGGGTCGGCAGGGCGGCGACGATGCGCGCGTCGCTGGCCACGGCGCCGTCCTTGACCGGCACGTTGAGGTCTTCGCGGATCAGCACGCGCTTACCGGCGAGGTCGAGGTCGGTCATCTTCAACACGGTCATGACGGATCAGTCCTTTGGAACGGTTGGGTGGGAGACGGCGGCGGCCAGGTAGTGGGCGGCGACGTCGATCATACGGTTGGCGAAGCCCCACTCGTTGTCGAACCAGGCCAGCAGGTTCACCAGGCGCGGACCGGAGACCCGGGTCTGGCTGCCGTCGACGATGGCCGAATGGGGGTCATGGTTGAAATCGCAACTGGCGTGGGGCAGCTCGGTGTAGGCCAGCAGGCCGCGCAGGGGGCCCTGCTCCGCCGCGTCCCGCAGCACCCGGTTGACCTCCTCGGCGCTGGTGTCGCGGGCGGTCTGCAGGGTGATATCGAGGGCCGAGACGTTCACCGTCGGCACGCGTACCGCTTTGGCCTGGATGCGCCCGGAGAGTTCCGGCAACAGCCGCTCGATGCCCCGGGCCAGCCCGGTGGACACCGGGATCACCGACTGGAACGCCGAGCGGGTCCGGCGCAGGTCCTCGTGGTGGTAGGCGTCGATCACCGGCTGGTCGTTCATCGCCGAGTGGATGGTGGTGATGGAGACGTACTCCAGGCCGATGGTCTCGTTCAGGCGCTTCAGCAGCGGCACGCCGCAGTTGGTGGTGCAGGAGGCGTTGGAGACCAGTCGCTCGGCGCCGCTCAGGGTCTGCTGGTTGATACCGAACACCACGGTGGCGTCCACGTCCGCCTCGCTGGCCATGGGCTGGGAGAACAGCACCCGGGGCGCACCGGCGGCCAGGAAGCGCTCGCCCTCGACGCGGGTGTGGTAGGCGCCGGAGCACTCCATGACCAAATCCACGTCCAGGGCACGCCAGTCGATCCCCTCGGGGGTCGCGCTGCGCAGCACCTTCACGCAGTCGCCGTTGAGGTGCAGGCAGTCGCCCTCGACCCGCACGTCACCGGGGAAGCGGCCATGGGTGGAGTCGAAACGGGTCAGGTATTCCAGGCTGGCCTGGTCGGCCAGATCGTTGAGGGCGACGATCTCGAAGCCCACGTCGCCCTTGCGCTCGTACAACGCGCGCAGCACGCAACGGCCGATGCGGCCGTAGCCGTTGAGGGCGACTCGGAGGGGACGCGGGGACATGGAGGAGGCGGGCCCTGGTAGCCGTCCGGCGGCGAGCGGCCGGCACGGAGACCATGCTGGCCGCTCGCCGCCGTCGCGGTCAGTCTTCGAGTAGCTCGTCGGCCACCGCCAGCACGTTCTCGACGGTGAAGCCGAAGTGCTCGAACAGCGCGCCGGCCGGGGCCGACTCGCCATAGGTGGTCATGCCGATCACCCGGCCGTCGAGGCCCACGTACTTGTACCAGTAGTCGGCGTGGCCGGCCTCGATGGCGATCCGCGCGCCAACTTCCACCGGCAGCACCGTTTGCCGGTAGGCGGCGTCCTGGGCGTCGAACACGCTGGTGGACGGCATCGATACCACCCGCGCCCGGCGCCCGCGCTCGGTCAGCGCCGCGTGGGCGGCCATGGCCAGGCCCACTTCCGAGCCGGTGGCGATGAGGATCAGCTCCGGCTCGCCCACACAATTCTTCAGGATGTAGCCGCCCCGGGCGATCGCCGACTCGGTCTCGTGATCGCGCAGGTTATGGGGCAGGTTCTGTCGGGAGAAGATCAGCGCGCTGGGGCCGTCCCGACGCTCGATGGCGTGTTTCCAGGCCACCGCGGCTTCCACCGCGTCGGCGGGGCGCCAGGTGTCGAGGTTCGGCGTCAGGCGCAGGCTGGCCAGTTGTTCCACCGGCTGGTGGGTCGGGCCGTCCTCGCCGAGGCCGATGGAATCGTGGGTAAAGACGTAGAGCACCCGCTGCTTCATCAGCGCGGACATGCGCACGGCGTTGCGCGCGTACTCCATGAACATCAGGAAGGTGGCGCCGTAGGGAATCAGGCCGCCGTGCAGGGCGATGCCGTTCATGATGGCGCTCATGCCGAATTCGCGGACGCCGTAGTACATGTAGTTGCCCGAGGCGTCTTCCTGCACCACCGGCTTGCAGCCCTTCCACAGGGTGAGGTTGGAACCCGCCAGGTCGGCGGAGCCGCCCAGCAGTTCCGGCAGCAGCGGGCCAAAGGCGTTCAGGCAGTTCTGGCTGGCCTTACGGCTGGCGATGGTCTCGCCCTTCTCGGCCACGGCGCGGATGAAGGCGGAGGCCTGCTCGGAGAAGTCCGCCGGCAACTCGCCCGCCATGCGCCGGACGAATTCGCGCGCCAGCTCGGGATGCTCGGCGGAATAGGCGGCGAAGCGCTGGTTCCACTCGGCCTCGGCGGCCTTGCCCGACTCCCTGGCGTCCCATTCGGCGTAGATGTCGGCGGGCACCTCGAACGGCGCGTGGTTCCAGCCGAGGGCGGCGCGGGTCAGAGCCACTTCGTCGGCGCCCAGGGCGGCGCCGTGGCTTTCTTCCTTGCCCTGCTTATTGGGCGAGCCGAAGCCGATGATGGTCTTGCAGCAGATCAGGGTCGGACGGTCGCTCTTGCGGGCGGTCTCGATGGCGGTCTTGATCTCGTCGGCGTCATGGCCGTTGACGTTGCGGATCACCTGCCAGCCATAGGCTTCGAAGCGCTTGGGCGTGTCGTCGGTGAACCAGCCGTGCACCTCGCCGTCGATGGAAATGCCGTTGTCGTCATAGAAGGCGGCCAGCTTGTTCAGGCCGAGGGTACCGGCCAGGGAGCAGACTTCATGGGAAATGCCCTCCATCATGCAGCCATCGCCGAGGAAGACGTAGGTGTGGTGATCGACGATGGCGTGACCGTCGCGGTTGAACTGCGCCGCCATGATCTTTTCCGCCAGGGCCATGCCCACGGCATTGGCGATGCCTTGGCCGAGGGGCCCGGTGGTGGTCTCGATGCCCGGGGCGTAGCCGTACTCCGGGTGGCCGGGGGTCTTGCTGTGCAACTGGCGGAAGTTCTTCAGGTCGTCGATGGACAGGTCGTAGCCGGTCAGGTGCAGCAACGAGTAGATCAGCATCGAGCCGTGGCCGTTGGACAGCACGAAGCGGTCGCGGTCGGCCCAGTGCGGGTTGGTCGGGTTGTGCTTCAGGTAGTCGCGCCAGAGGACTTCGGCGATATCGGCCATGCCCATGGGGGCGCCCGGGTGGCCGCTGTTGGCTTTTTGCACAGCATCCATGCTGAGGGCACGGATGGCGTTGGCACGCTCTCGACGGCTGGGCATCGCTGATCTCCTGGAAGGCGGCGTTTGCGAAAGGTCGGCATTTTCCCCCAGGCGGCCCAGCGGAGCAACTCGGATGGTCGTAGGCGCGCCACCCTTGTCAGACGCGCCCATTCGTGCCTTGCCAGGGTTCGCGGCTCAGCCCAGCGCCGCCGGCATGGCCGTGACCCTGGAAGCCCGCTCGCCCAGGCAAGGAGCCCGGAACAGCTCGCCATGCCACACCCCGCTGGCCGTCCGGACCATCACCAGGCCCCAGACGGCCGCCAGTTGCAGGGCCAGCCCGGCGCCGAGCCAGGCGAAACCCTCCAGGCCGGTCAGGCGGTGCAGTTCCAAGGTCGCCAGGGTGAACACGCCCAGGGGGAAAGTGAAGCCCCACCAGCCCAGGTTGAAGGCCATGCGTTGGCGAATGTAGCGATGGGTGAACAGGGTGGCGGTGAGCAGCCACCAGAGCCCGGCGCCCCACAGCGCCAGGCCGCCCACCAGGCCGATATCCCGCGCCAGGCCGGCGGCGCCTTCCAGGGGCGTGGCGGCGAACGCCGCTGGCGCGGCTCGGCCCATCTGCAACAGGCCCAGGCAACCGGTGGCCAGCGGCCCCAGGGGCAGCCAACTGGTGGCGGCGAAATCGGTATCCGGCAACTTGTGCAGCGCCAGGCGCAGCAGCACCAGGGTCATCAGGGAGAACGCCAGGCTCAGGGACATGCCCCACATCAGGTAGCCGGCCGCCAGCAGGCGCCGGGCCGCCACGGGGTCCAGATGGGGCGCCAGGGACCCGGCGGTGGCCGCCGCCACTTCGGGCGCGACGATCGGCAGCAGCCAGACCCCGGTGAGCTTCTCCAGGGCATGATCCTGGCGGGTGAACATCAAGTAGGGCACCCCCAGCGCCGTGCCACACGCCAGGGCCATGTCCAGCCACCACAGCCCTTGAGCGAGCCCATAGACGCCCTCGCCCCAGCGCGGCGCGCCGAAGCGCGCCAGACCGCCGATCACGGTCGCCAGGCCCATGGGAATCGCACCGAGAAACATGGACTGCACCGGGTGCAGCAGCATCGGCGCCAGGGTGTCGCGAAACAGCGTCAGGCGCGCGGCGAACAGCGTGGCGAACACCAGGAACAGTGTCGCCGCCAGCCACCAGAAGGCTTCGGCCAGGGTCGACTGGCCGGGAAACCGCCAGGGCAGCCCGGCCAGCACCAAGGCGAAGACGCCGGTGCCCATGGTCATGGCGAACCAGTTGGGGGTGAAATGCCGAACGAACGCCCAGGGCTCGGGCAGACGGGTGAAAGGGCGAGGCATGCTGACTCCGGTCGGGTGGACCCGTGGCAGGTCAAGAAGAGTGGGCAGCCTAGCGGTGGCGATGCCATAGTAAAAATACATGTTCGGCATCCATGGCATATCTATCAGGCATGAATCTGCATCACCTGCGCGTCTTTCTCGCCGTGGCCGAGGCCGGCGGCATCGGCGCCGGCGCCGCCCGGCTGCATATCAGCCAGCCGGCGGTCACCCGGGAGATCCGCGAACTGGAGGCCAGCGTCGGTCTCGCACTGTTCGACCGCCAGCCCCGGGGAGTACGCCTCACCGAGGGGGGCCAGCGGTTGCTGCACTACGCCCAGCGCATCTTCGCCCTGGAGCGCACGGCGGAGCAGGACATGCGCGGCTTCGCCGGCCTCAGCGGCGGCGAACTGCGGCTGGGCGCCAGCGCCACCCTGGGCGCCTACCTGTTGCCGCCGCTGATCGAACGTTTCCATGCCCGGCACCCCGGCCTGCTCATCGACCTGCGGGTCAGCAATACCCGGGCGGTCACCGAGCAACTGGACGAAGGCCGGATCAGCCTGGGCTTCGTCGAAGGGCCGTTCCAGCAGGGGGAGTACGCCTGCCGCCTGTTCGCCCGGGACGCGCTGCTGCCGGTGACCGGCCCCGACCATCCCTTGGCGGGGCGCCCGGGGCTGAAGGCGGCGGACCTGACCGGCCATGCGCTGTACCTGCGCGAACCCGGCTCGGGCACCCGGGCGTGCGTCGAGCAGGCCTACGCGCGCCACGGCCTCGACCTGCGGGCGCGGATGTCCATCGGCAGCACCGAGGCGTTGAAGCGGCTGGTCGCCCGCGGCGCGGGGATCGCCTGGCTGTCGGAGCGCACCGTCGAGGCCGAATTGGCCAGCGGCCGGCTGGTGAGGCTGGACCTGGACGATCTGCGGGTCGAACGCGACCTGCATGTGCTCTGGCGCGCCGCCGACACCCTCAGCCCGGCGCCGGCCGCCTTTCTCCAGGACCTGCTGGAGACCTTCGCCCCACCCGGCAATATCAAAACTTTTTGATACTGCCATTGCTGTATGAAAAATCGCCGACTAGACTGCGCAACCCATGAGCCTGCGCATTCCTCAGCTCCGTCACGAGCCCAGCGACGACCTGGCCGCCCTGTGCAAGGCCGGCGGCGACCCGCTGCGCCTGAACGTACTGCGGGCGCTGGCCAACGACTCGTTCGGCGTGCTGGAGCTGGCGCAGATCTTCGCCATCGGCCAGTCGGGCATCAGCCATCATCTCAAGGTGCTGGCCCAGGCCGGGCTGGTGGCCAGCCGCCGCGAAGGCAATGCGATCTTCTACCGGCGCGCCCTGCCGGCGCCGGAACGCCCGGGCGGCGCGCTGCACGCGGCGCTCCTGAGCGAGGTGGACGAACTGCCGCTGCCCGAGCCGGTGCGCGAGCGGATCGCCGCCGTGCACCGCCAGCGCGCGGCGGCCAGCAGCGACTTCTTCGCCCGCATCGCCGATAGCTTCCAGGCGCGCCAGGACCTGATCGCCGGCCTACCCCATTACCGCGACAGCGCGCTGGCGCTGCTCGATGCGCTGGCTTTCCCCCGCGCCGCCACGGCGCTGGAAGTGGGCCCCGGCGACGGCGGGTTCCTGCCGGACCTGGCCCGACGCTTCCGTCAGGTGACGGCGCTGGAGAACAGCCCGGCGATGCTCGACCTGGCGCGCGCCCAATGCGAGGCGCAGGCCCTGGACAACGTCGAGCTGGTGCTGGCCGACGCCCTCGGCGAGCATCCCGCCGAGGCCGATTGCGTGGTGTTGAACATGGTCTTGCATCACCTCGCCGCCCCGGCCGACGCCCTGCGCCGGCTGGCGCGGCGGGTCCGGGCCGGCGGCAGTCTGCTGGTGACCGAGTTGTGCCGCCACGACCAGAGCTGGGCCAGGGAGGCCTGCGGCGACCTCTGGCTGGGCTTCGATCAGGAGGAACTGGCCCGCTGGGCCGCCGCCGCGGGGCTCACGCCCGGCGAAAGCCTCTACATTGGCTTACGAAACGGCTTTCAGATTCAGGTACGGCACTTTGCCAAGCCGGATGCGAAGCAAACCCAGGTATGAATAGGATCCTGACATGAGCGAATACTCCCTGTTTACCTCCGAGTCCGTGTCCGAAGGCCATCCGGACAAGATCGCCGACCAGATTTCCGATGCCGTGCTCGACGCCATCATCGCCCAGGACAAGCATGCCCGCGTGGCGTGCGAGACCCTGGTGAAAACCGGCGTGGCGGTGGTCGCCGGCGAAGTCACCACCAGCGCCTGGGTCGACCTGGAAGAGCTGGTGCGCAAGGTCATCCTCGACATCGGCTACGACAGCTCGGAGGTCGGCTTCGACGGCGCCACCTGCGGCATCATCAACATCATCGGCAAGCAGTCGGTGGACATCGCCCAGGGCGTCGACCGCTCCAAGCCCGAGGACCAGGGCGCCGGCGACCAGGGCCTGATGTTCGGCTACGCCAGCAACGAAACCGACGTGCTGATGCCGGCGCCGATCCGTCTCTCCCACGCCCTGGTGGAGCGCCAGGCCGAGGCCCGCAAGTCCGGCCTGCTGCCCTGGCTGCGCCCGGACGCCAAGTCCCAGGTCACCTGCCGCTACGAAGGCGGCAAGGTAGTAGGCATCGACGCCGTGGTGCTGTCCACCCAGCACAACCCGGAAGTCAGCCTGGCCGACCTGCGCGAGGCGGTGATGGAGCTGATCATCAAGCACACCCTGCCGGCCGAGCTGCTGCACAAGGACACCCAGTTCCACATCAACCCGACCGGCAACTTCGTGATCGGCGGCCCGGTGGGCGACTGCGGCCTGACCGGCCGCAAGATCATCGTCGACTCCTACGGCGGCATGGCCCGCCACGGCGGCGGCGCGTTCTCCGGCAAGGACCCGTCCAAGGTGGACCGCTCCGCCGCCTACGCTGGCCGCTACGTGGCGAAGAACATCGTCGCCGCCGGCCTCGCCGACCGCTGCGAGATCCAGGTGTCCTACGCCATCGGCGTGGCCCAACCCACGTCCATCTCCCTGAACACCTTCGACACCGGCAAGATCGCCGACGAGAAGATCATCGCCCTGGTTCGCGAGCACTTCGACCTGCGCCCCTACGCCATCACCACGATGCTCGACCTGCTGCACCCGATGTACCAGGCGACCGCCGCCTATGGCCACTTCGGCCGCGCGCCGCAGCAGGTCACCGTGGGCGAGGACAGCTTCACCACCTTTACCTGGGAAAGGACCGACAAGGCGGAGGAACTGCGCGCCGCCGCCGGCCTGTAACCCGGCTCTCGCGAAAGCCCCGCCCCGGCGGGGCTTTTCCATGGGCGCCCGGCGAGCGGCGCGGCATGGCGTCCTTGGGCTAGACTCGGGCCTCCCCTCCCGAGCAAGGATGCTCCCGATGAACCGCTGGATCGCCTCGGCGCTGCTCTGCCTCGCCTACCCGCCTCTTTTCGCTGCCGATTGCCCCGACTGGCCGCCGTCGCGCGCCGCCGGGGAGCTGCTCGCCCTCGACCGACGCCTGGCCGACTGGGACGACGCCTACCACCGCCAGGGTTCCTCGCCCGTCGACGACGCCCTCTACGACCAGGCCCGGACGATACGGGCGCGCTGGGCCGCCTGCTTCCCCGCCCAGGCCGGACCGGAACCGGCGCCGCTGCGCACGGCCGGCGGCGAGCGCCGCCATCCCGTGGCCCAGGGCGGCCTGGCCAAGCTTCGCGACGCCGCCGCGGTGCGCGCCTGGATGGCCGGCCGCGAGGACCTCTGGATCCAGCCCAAGGTGGATGGCGTGGCGGTCACCCTGGTCTACCGCGACGGCCGCCTGGCACAGGTCATCAGCCGGGGCGACGGCGAACGGGGCCAGGACTGGACGGAGGTGGCCCGGCGCATCCCGGCCATCCCGTCGCGCCTGCCGGCCGACATGGGCCTGCGGGTCCTTCAGGGCGAGCTGTACTGGCGCCTGCCGGGCCATGTGCAGGCCCACGCCGGCGGCGCCAATGCCCGGGCGAGGGTCGCCGGCGCCCTGGCGCGGCAGGCGCCGGACGACGCCGTGCTGGCCCATGTCGGCCTGTTCGTCTGGGACTGGCCCGATGGTCCGGCGGACATGCCGGCGCGCCTGGCCGGCCTGGAGCGGCTGGGCTTCGCCGATGCCGTGGCGCTGACCCGGCCGCTGGCCTCGGCGGACGACGCCGCCCAGTGGCGCGAACGCTGGTACCGCGAAGCCCTGCCGTTCGCCCGCGACGGGGTGGTGATTCGCCAGGGCCGGCGGCCTCCGGCGGATCGTTGGCGCGCGGAGCCGCCGGCCTGGGCGGTCGCCTGGAAATACCCGGCCGAACGCGCCCTCGCCGAGGTCCGCGCGGTGAACTTCACCGTCGGCCGCAGCGGGCGCATCACGCCGGTGCTGGAGCTGGCGCCGGTGCGCCTGGACGACCGCCGCGTGGCGCGGGTCGGCGTCGGCTCGTTACGGCGCTGGCGCGCGCTGGACATCCGTCCCGGCGACCATGTGGCGCTGAGCTTGGCGGGCCTGACCATTCCGCGACTGGACGGCGTGGTCTGGCGCGCCGCCGAACGCCCGCCGATCCTCGCCCCCGAGCCGTCGGCCTATCACCCCCTGAGTTGCTGGCATGCCACCCCGGCCTGCGAGGGACAGTTCCAGGCGCGCCTGGCCTGGCTCGGAAGCGCCAAGGGCCTGCGCCTGGAGGGAGTGGGTCCGGGCACCTGGAAACGGCTGCGCGAGGCGGGCCTACTGGATGGCCTGCTCGACTGGCTGGACCTGGACGAGGCGACGCTGGCGGGCCTGCCCGGCTTCGGCGCCGCCCGCGCCCGGCGCGTCGCCGGAGCCTTCGAGCAGGCCCGCCGGCGTCCGTTCGCGCAATGGCTGGCGGCCCTGAGCGCTCCGCCGGGCCTACCCGCCGTGGGCGACTGGCAAACCCTGGCGGCGCGTAGCGAGGCGGACTGGGCGCGCCTGGACGGCATCGGCCCGGCCCGCGCCCGACGCCTGGCCGCGTTCTTCCGCCACCCCGACGTGCTGGCGCTGCGCGAACGCCTGCGCCAGGCCGGGGTGACCGGGTTTCAGTAGGCGCGGAATTCCTTGTGGCAGGCCTCGCAACTGTCCTCCACGCGCTTCACCAGCGGCTCGACGGCGCTGGGCGCGAGAGGCTGGGCGGCGCTCGCGGTGGCCAGGGCGTGGGTCTGCCGCTGCAGGTCGTCGGCCAGGGCCTTGAAGCGTGCCTGGCGTTGCCAGACGTCGTCGCGGGCGCTGCTCTTGGCTTCCTTGGCCTCGGGAAAGTACTGCCAGGGCTGGGCCGAGAGCTGGTCCAACCGGATCGCGTCGGCGGCGAAGCGCTGAGCATCGAAGGTCAGGCGGCCACGCAGCATGCCGCCCAGGCTCTCGCTGGTGTGCAGCATGTCCTTGAACAGCGCCTTGCGCTTGCCGAGGGGCGAATTGGGATCGACGCCATCGCAGGCGGACAGGGACAGGGCCAGCAGCGAGACGGCCAGCAGGGGGACCATTCTGGTTTTCATGGGCGATTCGCATCCCGGAAGACAAGGCGCGGCCAGTATCCGCAGGCGTCGGACAAATACCAACCCACGCGACGCTTTGCCGCACTCGACCGTCGACATCGCCCCGGCATGCGCGCCCTCGCGCCGTGTCACCCCACATGTCGATGGGCCTTCGTTCCGGTCGCGCGCCGCGAGGCGGTGCCCGGTGGCCGGTCGCTCCCGCCCTACGGACATGTGGCGACGGAAGGCTTGGGCTGTCCCAACGAGCGGGCTATACTCGCCCGGCTACACGGGCGATCTCCCCGATCGCCCCCCGCCACCCGTCCGAGGGGCGCTGCAGCGGGCCGTCGTCGACGCGCCCGTCAGGCTCGGAAGGGAGCGCGTCCCCACAGTGGCCATCGAGGCCCTGTAAACGCATCAACGGCGCCCATTCGCACACCACGAATGGAGAACGCTTCGATGAGCGCTGTCATGACGCCCGCCGGTTTCAACGATTACAAGGTCGCCGACATTTCCCTGGCCGACTGGGGCCGCCGCGAAATCATCATCGCCGAGTCGGAAATGCCCGCCCTGATGGGCTTGCGCCGCAAGTACGCCGGCGAGCAGCCGTTGAAGGGCGCGAAGATCCTCGGTTGCATCCACATGACCATCCAGACCGCCGTGCTGATCGAGACCCTGGTCGCCCTGGGCGCCGAGGTCCGCTGGTCCTCCTGCAACATCTTCTCCACCCAGGACCAAGCCGCCGCCGCCATCGCCGCCGCCGGCATTCCGGTGTTCGCCTGGAAGGGCGAGACCGAGCAGGAATACGAGTGGTGCATCGAGCAGACCATCCTCAAGGATGGCCAGCCCTGGGACGCCAACATGATCCTCGACGACGGCGGCGACTTGACCCAGATTCTCCACGACAAATACCCGCAGGTGCTGGAGAAGGTCCACGGGGTCACCGAGGAAACCACCACCGGCGTGCATCGCCTGCAGGACATGCTGAAGAAAGGCACCCTGAAAATCCCGGCGATCAACGTCAACGACTCGGTCACCAAGAGCAAGAACGACAACAAGTACGGCTGCCGTCACAGCCTCAACGACGCCATCAAGCGCGGCACCGACCACCTGCTGTCGGGCAAGCAGGCCCTGGTGATCGGCTACGGCGACGTGGGCAAGGGCTCGGCCGCCTCGCTGCGTCAGGAAGGCATGATCGTCAAGGTCTCGGAAGTCGACCCGATCTGCGCCATGCAGGCCTGCATGGACGGCTATGAAGTCGTTTCCCCCTACAAGAACGGCCTCAACGACGGCACCGACGGCTGCATCGACACCGCGATGCTGGGCAAGATCGACCTGATCGTCACCACCACCGGCAACGCCAACGTCTGCGACGCCGGCATGCTCAAGGCGCTGAAGAAACGCGCGGTGGTCTGCAACATCGGCCACTTCGACAATGAGATCGACACCGCCTTCATGCGCGCCCACTGGGCCTGGGAAGAGGTCAAGCCCCAGGTGCACAAGGTCCACCGCACCGGCAAGGACGGCTTCGACCCGCACAACGACGACTACCTGATCCTGCTGGCCGAGGGCCGCCTGGTGAACCTGGGCAACGCCACCGGCCACCCCAGCCGGATCATGGACGGCTCCTTCGCCAACCAGGTGCTGGCGCAGATCCACCTGTACAACGGCAGGTTCGCCGACCTGCCGGTGGTGGAGAAGAGCAAGAACGTCACCGTGATGGTGCTGCCGAAGAAGCTCGACGAGGAAGTGGCGCTGGAGATGGTCAAGGGCTTCGGCGGGGTCGTCACCCAACTGACGCCGAAACAGGCCGAGTACATCGGCGTGACCGTGGAAGGCCCCTTCAAGCCGGACACCTACCGCTACTGATGCGCCAGGGCGGGCGAGCGATCGTCTGCCCTGACCTCATCCGGATGCCGAGCACGGATTCGCCCATGAATCTGCAGGATAGTTACAACCGGGCCTGGCTCTTCGCCGCCGGCGCTCACGCCGGACAGACGCTGACCGCCTCGACGCTGCCCTACGCGGTTCACCTGGCCATGGTGGCCAACGAAGTCATGGCGGCCGACCGCGAAGCGCCTATCGAACGCCTGGCGGAAACCGTCCAGGTCGCACTGCTGCATGACGTTCTCGAAGACACCTCGGTGCCCTTCGAGGACCTGCAATCGCGCTTCGGCGAGTTCGTCGCCACGGGCGCCCAGCGCCTGAGCAAGGTCGTGGAAGGCGCCAAGCTGCCCTTGGGGGCCTACCTCGAACGCCTGGCCAGCGGCGCGCCGCAGTACGCGATCGTCAAACTGTGCGACCGCATCACCAACCTGCAACCGCCACCCTCGACCTGGGCGCGGAACAAGATCGCCGACTATCACGTGGAGTCCCAGCGCATCCTGGCCGCTCTCGGCCATGCGCACGAGCCCAGCGCCGAGCGACTGCACGCGAAGATAGACAATTATCGCCGTTACTTCTGAAACGACGGCCTAGCCCGGCCGCTGCGCGTCGACGCAGTGCCGAAGGAACGACCATGAGTCAGAACGAACGTAGCTTCAGCTTCGAGTTCTTCCCCGCCAAGACCGAAGCCGGCCACGACAAGCTGCTGGCCACCGCTCGCCAACTGGCGGCGAAACACCCTCATTTCTTCTCCTGCACTTACGGCGCGGGCGGCTCCACCCGCGACCGGACCCTGGACACCGTGCTGCAACTGGACCAGCAGGTGAAGGTCGAGACAGCACCGCACCTGTCCTGCGTCGGCGACAGCCGGGCCGAACTGAGCGCCCTGCTGCACCGCTACCGCGAGGCCGGCATCCGCCGCATCGTCGCCCTGCGCGGCGACCTGCCCTCGGGCATGGGCATGGCCAGCGGCGAGTTGCGCTACGCCAACGAACTGGTGGAGTTCATCCGCGCCGAGACCGGCGGGCATTTCCGCATCGAAGTCGCGGCCTACCCGGAGACCCATCCCCAGGCCCGCAACTTCGACGCCGACCTGGCCAACTTCGTGCGCAAGGTCCAGGCCGGTGCCGACAGCGCCATCACCCAGTACTTCTTCAACGCCGACAGCTACTTCTACTTCGTGGAGCGAGTGCGGGCATTGGGGGTGGAGATTCCGATCATCCCCGGCATCATGCCGATCACCAACTACAGCAAGCTGGCGCGCTTCTCCGACGCCTGCGGCACGGAAATCCCGCGCTGGATGCGCAAGCAACTGGAAGCCTACGGCGACGACAGCGCGAGCATCGTGGCCTTCGGCGAGCAGGTGATGACGCGCCTGTGCGAACGCCTGCTCGCCGGCGGCGCGCCGGGCCTGCACTTTTATACCCTCAACCAGGCCGAACCGAGCCTGGCGCTGTGGGACAACCTCGGACTGTCCCGGTGAGCGGGCCGGCGCAGGGGCTTTTCGCCTCGCGCCGGCATGCTCGCCACAGGCCGTTCAACCGTCGAGCGGGGGTAGCGGCGCTCGCGCCCGCCTCTGTTATACTCGGCGCTCCCGCCAGGCTTACGCCCGGACGCTCGGCCCCTCTCGGCCCAGCGGGACCGGACGGGATCGCCTCCCGGCGAGCCTCCTCCACGGAGCGCTTCGCGACCGGCGATTCGAGCCAGGCCGATTCCATCGGGCCCAGCCCCCACTAGACAGGATCTCTCATGTCCTTTGCTTCCCTCGGTCTCTCCGAGGCTTTAGCCCGCGCCGTCGAGGCCGCCGGCTACACCCAGCCCACTCCGGTGCAACAGCGGGCGATTCCCGCCGTGTTGCAAGGTCGCGACCTGATGGTCGCCGCCCAGACGGGCACAGGCAAGACCGGCGGCTTCGCCCTGCCCGTCCTCGAAATCCTCTTCCCCGGCGGCCACCCCGACAAGTCCCGCCGCCACGGGCCGCGCCAGCCCCGGGTGCTGGTCCTGACTCCCACCCGCGAACTGGCCGCCCAGGTCCACGACAGCTTCCGCCTCTATGCCCGCGACCTGCCCTTGGTCAGCGCCTGCATCTTCGGCGGTGTCGGCATGAATCCCCAGGTCCAGGCCCTGGCCAAGGGCGTCGATGTCCTGGTGGCCTGCCCCGGCCGGCTGCTCGACCTGGCCAACCAGAAGGCGGTCGACCTGTCCCACGTGGAAATCCTGGTCCTCGACGAAGCCGACCGGATGCTCGACATGGGCTTCATCCACGACGTGAAGAAGGTCCTGGCCAAGCTGCCGGCCCAGCGGCAGAACCTGTTGTTCTCCGCCACCTTCTCCAAGGACATCACCGAGCTGGCCAACAAGCTGCTGCACGATCCGGAGCGGATCGAGGTGACCCCGCCGAACACCACGGTGGAACGCATCGAGCAACGGGTCTTCCGCCTGCAGGCCAGCCACAAGCGCGCCCTGTTGGCCCACCTGATCACCCAGGGCGCCTGGGAACAGGTCCTGGTCTTCACCCGCACCAAGCATGGCGCCAACCGCCTGGCCGAATACCTCGATAAGCATGGCTTGTCGGCCGCCGCGATCCACGGCAACAAGAGCCAGAACGCGCGGACCAAGGCCCTGGCGGACTTCAAGGCCAACACCGTCCGTATTCTGGTGGCCACCGACATCGCCGCCCGCGGCCTGGACATCGACCAGTTGCCCCATGTGGTCAACTTCGAGCTGCCCAACGTCGAGGAAGACTATGTGCACCGGATCGGCCGCACCGGTCGCGCCGGCCGTAGCGGCGAGGCGATTTCCCTGGTGGCGCCGGACGAAGAGAAGCTGCTCAAGGCCATCGAGCGCCTGACCAAGCAGCGCATCCCCGACGGCGATTTCCAAGGTTTCGACGCCAGCACCGTCGAGGCGGAGAAGCCCGAGGTCCGCGCTCCGCAGCCCCCGCGCCAGGGCCGTGCCCCCCGCAACGCCGAGAGCGGCGAGGGTCGCGGGCGGAAGAAGAAAGCCGGCGAAGGCGACCGTCCCAAGGGTGAGCGCCAACCGACCCGCAACGCCAAGGGTCCCCGCGACGCCAAGGCCACGCCCAAGCCACGGGATGCCCATACGCCGCTGATTCCGCCGCCGGACCGCGACCCGGAAGAATTCCTCGACGACGAGTACGACAATTTCGGCAATCGCGCCGATTACGTGCCGCCGCAACCGGCCAGCCCGGGACGCGGGGCACGCCGTACCGGCGGCGCCGGGGCGGGCCAGGGCAAGCCGCGCCAGGCGGGCCAAGGCCAGGGTGGTAAGGGCGGAGCCCGCAGCGGCGCGCCGCGCAACGGCCAGCCCCGGAGCAACGGCGCGGGAGGTTCCCGCCGCGAGGCCGAGCGCAACGCGCCGGCCGTGCAGGACACCCGTGGCAAGCCGCAGCCGAAAATCATCCACAAGGAATCCCGCGACCGCTTCCCCACCGCGGAGCAACTCGACCAGTTGCAGAACAGCAAGCCGCGCGGCGAAAAGCCGGCCCTGCTGACCCGCAACCGCTGAGCTGGAGGGCGGCCTCGCGCCGCCGCTTCCCGGACACGAAAACGCCGACCCTCGGGCCGGCGTTTTCGTTCTTGCGTGGAGCGCGTTACTGGCGCACGCCTTCCACGGTGATGATCAGCTCCAGCTCCTGGGAGGCCGGGCCTGGCCCCTTCATGCCGAAGTCTTCCAGCTTGAGGGTGGCGTTACCCTCGAAGCCGGCGCGATAGCCGCCCCACGGGTCCTTGCCCTCGCCGAGGAACTTGGCCTTGATCAGCAGCGGTTTGGTGACGCCGTTCAAGGTCAGGTTGCCGGTGATGTCGGCGGTGTCCTTGCCGGTGGATTTCACCGCGGTGGACTCGAAGGTGGCGGTCGGGTTTTTCTCGACGTTCAGGTACTCGGCGCTACGCAGGTGCTTGTCGCGCTCGGCGTGGTTGGTGTCGAGGCTGGCGGTCTTCAGGGTGACCTTCACCTTGCTGGCCTCGGGCTTGTCGGCATCGAAGCTGAAGGTGCCGTCGAAGTCCTTGAAGGTGCCGTAGATCCAGCTATAGCCCAGGTGGCTGATCTTGAAGTTGACGAAGGCGTGCTGACCTTCCTTGTCGATCTGATAGTCGGCGGCCATCGCCTGACCGGCGAACAAGGCTACGCCCAGGGTGAGGCCGGCGAGGGTTTTCTTCAGCATCGGTGGAGCTCCTTACGGGATGGTGAAACGGGAGTCGTCCGGAAACGACGGTTGATCGGCGGTGGACTTTAGGCGCCCCGCTCGGCGCGGCCGAGCATCCGTACCAGGGTGGCGTCCCGATCGACGAAATGGTGCTTCAAGGCGATCAGGGCATGGGCGGCGGACAGCGCCACCAGGGCCCAAGCCAAATACAGGTGGACCTTGCCGGCCACGTCTTCCTGGTGCGCCAGGCCGGTGAGGGTCGCCGGCACCTCGAACAGGCCGAATACGCTGATCCCGCGTCCGTCGGCGGTGGAGATCAGGTAGCCGGAGATCATCAGGGCGAACAACCCGAGGTACAGCAGCGCGTGGCCGCCCTTGACCGCCAGGCGCGCCGGCGCGCCCCGTACCAGGGCCTTCGGCGGCGGGCTGGCGAGGCGCCAGGCCAGGCGGCCGATCATCACCGCCAGCAGCACCAGGCCGATGCTCTTGTGCAGCTCGGGCGCGGTGCGGTACCAAGGGCTGTAGTAGTCCTGGCCGACCATCCACAGGCCGAGGGCGAACATGCCGAAGAATGCCAGCGCCACGCCCCAGTGCAGCAGAATCGCGACAAGGCCATAGCGGGAAGAAGTATTGCGCCAGTGCATGAGAAAACGGTCCACGTCGAGAGGTGGGGCTAAGACTAACGGCAAAACTATCGAATTAAAGCGGAAAATTTCGCTTTGAAATATCGAGCAAACAGATAGATACGCCGAGCGGCGCCCTAGGGGGAGATCGCGCCCGAGAGCCTCGGGCGCGGGGGAGGATCAGTTGAACAGACGGGAGAAGAAACCTTTCTTGGCCGGCTCGCCAGGCTTGGCCGGCGCCGAGGCGGGCGCCGCGCTGGCGAGCTGCTCGTCCACCAGTTCGACCGACTTGCCGGCCAGCAGGGTCTGCGCCTGGTTGGCCGCCCGCTCGCCGCTGCGCAGGGCGCCCTCCAGGGTGCCCGGGTAGAGCGCGTCGGTGTGCTCGCCGGCGAAGATCACCCGGCCCAGGGGCTTTTCCCACATCCGCCAGTAGAGGCTGATCTCTCCCGGCCCGTAGGCCAGGTAGGAGCCGCCGAAGCTCGGGTCCTTGCCGTAGCGGCGCAGCTCGTAGCCGTTGAAGAATTCCCGGGCGCCGGGGTAGATCCGGTCGAAGCGGATCAGTACCTGGTCGATCAGTTGCTTGTCGCCGAACGCCTGCATCAGGCGGGCATTGTCGCCCGACAGGTTGATCAGCAGGTTGGCGCCACCCTTGAGCGCCGGCTCGGCCCAGAGCATGCCCAGGCCCTGGTCGCTGTAGACCTCGCCGCTCAGGCGGGTCTTGCCCCAGACCGGCTTCTTGAACTTCAGCAGCATCTGGTCGCGCCAGCCGTAGTTGATGTCTTTCAAGGCCTTTTGCTGCAGGGGCGTCAGGGCCGGTGTCAGGGCGATCTTGTCGAGGGCCGCCAGCGGGACGGTGAGCACCACGTAGTCCGCGCTGTAGCCGGTGGGGCCGACCTTCACCGTGGCCTTGTCCTTCTCCTGGACGATGGCGGAGACGCGGGAGCCGGTCTTCACCGTCTTCAGCTTGCCGGCGAAGGCCTGGGCCAGCACCGGGCTGCCGCCCGGCAACCGCGCGGCGCGCATGTCGGCGTCCGGCAGGCCGCGATAGACCCGGGCCTGCTGGGCCAGGTAGAGCAACGAGAGGCGCGACGGCTCGTCGTAACGCGAACGGATACGCTGGTCCACCAGGTTGCGGGCCACCGGCGGCAGCGCCAGCTTGTCCAACCAGCGCTTGGCGCTGATGGCATCGAGGGATTTCAGGGTGGTGGTGGCCAGGGGCTTGAGCGGGTCGTCGATGGAAGCGGCCAGGTCGTCCAGGCTCTTGTCGAAGCGCTTGAGGCCCTCGGCGACGGCGGGCGACTGCTTCTGCAGGTCGTCCTCGGAGAAATAGCGGCCGTCGATCAGGTAGCCCGGGGTCCGCACATAATCCGGGGCGTCCACGGTCTTCAGCTTGAACTCGTCCAGATAGTGGTGCAGCGACGGTTGCAAGCGGCGGCTGCCGATCCACTCGGTGGTGGCCAGCCCGGAACGCCCGCCGATGCTCGGCCGCGCCTCCAGCAGGGTGACTTGCCAGCCCTTCTCCTGCAGTTCGTAGGCGGCGGTCAGCCCGGCCATGCCGCCACCGATGACGATCGCCGTCGGCTGCTTGTCCTTGCCCAGCGCCGCCGCGCTGAACAGCCCCATCGCCACCAGCGCGCACGCGCGCACCCAGCTTGCCGACATCGACGCCACTCCCCGGAGGTTAAAGAGGGCGCAGGATACGATAGCGCCCACGGGCCGGCCAGCGGTCTTCCGTCGCCTCGATCTGGTAGGCTGCGCGGCCTGACGAACGAGGAGACGCCAATGAGCTTGAACGCCGACTGGATGCGCCGCGACCTCTCCGTGCTGTGGCATCCCTGCACCCAGATGAAGGACCACGAGCGCCTGCCGGTCATCCCGATCCGCCGGGGCGAGGGGGTCTGGCTGGAGGACTTCGATGGCAAGCGCTACCTCGACGCCGTCAGTTCCTGGTGGGTCAATGTCTTCGGCCACGCCAACCCCCGCATCGGGGGGCGGATCAAGGCACAGCTCGACGAACTGGAACACGTGATGCTCGCCGGCTTCACCCACCCGCCGGTAGTGGAACTGTCCGAACGCCTGGTGGCCCTCGCCCCGCCGGGACTGTCCCGGGTGTTCTACGCCGACAACGGTTCCTCGGGTATCGAGGTGGCGCTGAAGATGAGCCACCACTACTGGCTCAACCACGGCCAGCCGGGCAAGCGGCGCTTCGTCACCCTCAGCAACAGCTACCACGGCGAGACGGTGGCGGCGATGTCGGTGGGCGACGTAGGGCTGTTCACCGAGACCTACAAGGCGCTGCTGCTGGACACTCTCAAGGTCCCCAGCCCGGATTGCTACCTGCGCCCCGAAGGGATGTGCTGGGAGGAACACTCCCGGGCGATGTTCGCCCACATGGAACGCACCCTCGCCGAACACCACCGGGAGGTCGCGGCGGTGATCGTCGAGCCGCTGATCCAGGGCGCCGGCGGCATGCGCATGTACCATCCGGTGTATCTGCGCCTGCTGCGGGAGGCCTGCGACCGCCACGGAGTACACCTGATCCACGACGAGATCGCCGTGGGCTTCGGCCGCACCGGGACGATGTTCGCCTGCGAGCAGGCCGGCATCACCCCGGACTTCCTGGTGCTGTCCAAGGCCCTCACCGGCGGCTACCTGCCCATGGCCGCGGTACTCACCACCGACACCGTCTACCAGGCCTTCTACGACGACTACGCCACCCTGCGGGCGTTCCTCCACTCCCATACCTACACTGGCAACCCCCTGGCCTGCGCGGCGGCCCTGGCCACCCTGGATATCTTCGAGCAGGACCGGGTGATCGAGGCCAACCGGGGGCTGTCGGCCCACATGGCGCGGGCCTGCGCCCACCTGGCCGACCACCCCCACGTGGCCGAGGTGCGCCAGACCGGCATGGCCCTGGCCATCGAGATGGTCGCCGACAAGGCCGGCAAGGTGCCCTACCCCTGGCAGGAGCGCCGGGGCCTTGCCGTCTATCAGCACGCCCTGAGCCGGGGCGCGCTGCTGCGGCCCCTGGGCAACGTGGTGTATTTCCTGCCCCCCTACGTCATCACCCCCGACCAGATCGACTTCCTCGCCGAGGTGGCCACCGAGGGCATCGACCTGGCCACTCGAAGTGCCTTCCAGGTGGCGGTCAGCACGGGCTTCCACCCGAACCACCGCGATCCGGGGTGACGTGGTCAGTGTCGGTATCGGTGTCGGTATCGGTATCGGTATCGGTATCGGTGGACAGTGCTTCATTCTTATACGCCGCCACGCGGGTGGATGGATAAGCGCCATCCACCCTACTGGCACCCTCTCTCGTAGGGTGGATGACGCGCTTTCATCCACCGCGACGCCACACAACGCGCGAACCGCGAAACGCACAACGCGCTCATGCACTCCCCTGGCTATCACAAACGGATGCTCTCCGACATTGGTAGCCGCCAGGTGAAGGGATGAAGCGCCATCCACCCTACTGGCGCCCTCTTTCGTAGGGTGGATGACGCTCTTTTCATCCACCGCAACGCCACACGGCGCGCGAACCGCGGGAAACGCACAACGCATCGTGCATCCCCCGGCCACCCCATCCCCACGCCAACCGGTAAACTGTCGCCCCTCTGACTTCGGTAGGTTCCCATGCGCCTGTCCCGCTTCTTCGTCGACGCTCCCCTTTCCCTGGGCGACCAGGCCCTGCCCGAGACCCAGGCCCACTACCTCGGCCGCGTGCTGCGCCTGGGCGCGGGGGACGCGGTGCTACTGTTCGACGGCAGCGGCGCGGAATACCGGGGCACGGTCCGCGAGGTGAGCAAGAAACACGTCGCGGTGACCTTGACCGAGCGCCTGGAGGGCCTGCCGGAGTCGCCGCTGCGCCTGCACCTGGGCCAGGGCCTGTCCCGGGGCGAGCGAATGGACTGGGCGATCCAGAAAGCCACCGAGCTGGGGGTCGCGGCGATCACGCCGCTGGTCAGCGAGCGTTGCGAGGTGCGCCTGAAGGACGAGCGCGCCGAGAAGCGCCTGGCCCACTGGCGGCAGATCGCGATCAGCGCCTGCGAACAATGCGGCCGCTCGCGCCTGCCGACGATCCATCCCCCTCTGGAGCTGGAGGACTGGCTGGCCCAGGTGGAGGCCGACCTGAAACTGGTGCTGCACCCGATGGCCACGGCCCTGAGCGACCATCCCCGCCCGGCCAGCCTGGCCTTGCTGATCGGCCCCGAGGGCGGCCTGAGCGACGCGGAAGTGGAGCGGGCGCGCCATGCCGGCTTCCAGCCCCTGCGCCTCGGCCCCCGGGTGTTGCGCACCGAGACCGCGCCGGTGGTGGCGCTGAGCGTGGCCCAGCACCTGTGGGGCGATTTCTGACCCCCTGAAATGGAAAACCGGAGCCTGGGCTCCGGTTTTTCACAAGGCGACGGGACTCAGAGGTCTTCGAGAATATCCGCCATGTCGTCCGCGTGTTCTTCTTCCTCGGCGAGGATTTCCTCGAACAGGCGGCGGGTGGTGGGATCATCGTTGCCCAGGTAAGCGACGATTTCCCGGTAGCTCTCGATGGCGATGCGCTCGGCCACCAGGTTCTCGGTGACCATTTCCTTGAGGGTGGTGCCGGCCACGTATTCGGCGTGGGAGCGCTGCTCCAGGCCGTTCGGGTTGAAATCCGGCTCCCCGCCCAGTTGCATGATGCGTTCGGCGATCTTGTCCGAATGGGCCAGTTCCTGCCCGGCGTGCTCGAGGAACTCGTCCGCCGCCACGCTGGCCTTCAGGCCGGTCGCCATGAAGTAGTGGCGCTTGTAGCGCAGGTAGCACACCAGTTCGGTGGCCAGGGCCTCGTTGAGCAGGCGCAGCACCGTGGGCCGGTCGGCGCGGTAGTCTTCGGTCACCGCCCCGTTCTCGATGTGCCGGCGGGCACGCTCGCGAAGGGTCTGGACGTCCGTAAGCTGTATCGGGTTCATGGCGTTCTCCATTGACTAATCCGGGTCGAATACCGGCTCTGCGGCCGGTTTCGTCATCTGCCTTGGTGTGAGTCTCTGGAGTTGTAAAAAGTTTTATCGATGCGCGGAGGCGCGGCGCCGTGGCGCAGGCCGGCGGAGCGACCGAGGGCCCGAGAGCCGGGCCGGGGAAGGTGCGTGGCGTCGGACGACGCCACGGGGGGTCAGATCAGGCCGGCGTCCGCCAGCTTCTGTTCCAGGGCGACGAGGTCGGGGATACGCGCCACGTCGTCGCCCACCTGCACCACATCGCGCTCCAGGGGCGCCGGTGCGAGGGCGGCCCGGGCCAGTTCCGGCCCCACCTTCGTCGCCCGGGGAATCCCTTGTACCAGCAGGGCGAGGAACTTCACGTGGGGGCGACCGCCCAGAGCGTTGACCACCGCCACCCGCGCGTTGCCGCCAACCCGGCATTCGCCGCCGGACGCCGCCTCGAAGGAGAGCAGCGGCAAGCGCAGGTCGCGCCAGGCCACCTGGCCGAGAAACCAGGCGGGCATGCCCTCGACGGTCTGCGCCGCGCGGTAGGGGATCAGTTCGGCCACCGCGACGTTGGGCAGCAGCAGGGTTCGGTCGGAGAGCGGTACCAGCAACCCGGTGAGGGTGCCGGCGGTGCTGGGGTCGAGTACGGCTTGGCTCATGGAAAGGGGTCCTGTGGGGCGACGGGGCGGGCTCAGCCCACCCGGGCCGCCAGATGGTTCACCAGATGGGCGGCCAGCTCGCGGGGCTCGCCGCTGAAGCTGCTGTAGCCGCCCTCGCGCAGGCTGTCCGGCATGCTGGAGCAGGCGCAGGTGTCGGCGCGCTGGGTCCAGATGATTCCTCCCTGGCGCCGCAGGTAGGCCGCTGCGGCGCTGCCGTCGCTACCCATGCCGCTGAAGGCGATGACCCCGCAGCGCTCGCCGTAGCGCTGGCCGAGGTTGAGCATCATCTGGTCGATGGAGGGGCTGTAGGGCTCCGGCCAGGGGCGCTCGCCCACCTGCATGTGGCCGGCGTCGTCGAACCCCAGCTCGTGGGAGATGGGCGCCACGATGACCTCCCCGCAGCGGACCGCGTCCCCCGGGCGCACGGGCTTCACGTGCCACTGGCTGTGACGGCCGACCGCCTGGGGCAGCGCGCTCTCGAACGGAGCGTCGATGTGCTGGGCGTAGATGAACCCCACCGGCAGGCCGCCGGGCAGCGCATCGAGGAACGCCTTCACCGCCCCCGGCCCGCCGAGGGAGGCGGCCAGCAGCCAGACTTCCCGCGCCGGCTCGCCGGCCACCAGGGGGCTGTCGGCCAGGGCCTGGGGCAGCGTTACCCGCGCCGGACGCTGGGCCTCGTCGAGCAACGCCTGCAGGGTGGGCCCCACCGCCCGGGCGGGGTCGCCCACCAGCCGCTTGAGCTTGGCCACCAGGCGCCGTTCCCAACGCGGGTAATGCTCGGAGTGACGCTCCGGGGCATGCCCCTCGCCGAATAACAGTGGCGCGCGGGCCTGCTCCAGCAGGCGGTCGATCAGCGGCGAGTCCTCGGACTGGGCGAGGTCCACCAGCCACAGGTCGGCCTCGCAGGCCGCCAGGGCGTCCTCGTCGAGGCGCGCGGGATCGTTGTTGAGCACCACGCGGTAGCCGTTGCCGGTCAGGGCCTGTTGCAGCACGTGGCGCTGCAACGAGGTGTCGGCGAGCACCGCGATGCGGGCGGCGGCCTTGTCGGTCATGGGCGTCTGGCCAGATGCTGGATGGTGTCGAGCAGCAGGGATTCCTGGTAGGGCTTGCCGAGGTACTCGTTGACGCCGATGGCCATGGCCCGCTCCCGGTGTTTCTCGCCGGTTCGCGAGGTGATCATGATGATCGGCAGGTCCTTGAGGCGTTCGTCATGGCGCACCAGGGTGGCCACTTCGAAGCCGTCCATGCGCGGCATCTCGATGTCCAGCAGGAGGATATCCGGCTTGCGCTCCTGGAGCTGAGCGATGGCGTCGACCCCGTCCTTGGCGGTCAGCACGTTCATGCCGTTGCGTTCCAGCAGGCGGCTGGTGACCTTGCGCACGGTGACCGAGTCGTCCACCACCATGACCAGGGTCGGCCGCTCGTGCTCCGACTCCGCTGGCAACGCGGGCACGCTGGCCGAGCGCAGCAGGGGCTGGACCGCCTGGGCGTGCAGGGCGCGGATGGTCGCCAGCAGGTCGAGGATCACCACCACCCGGCCGTCGCCGAGGATGGTCGCCCCGGAAATGCCCGGCACGCCGGCGAACTGCGGGCCCAGGCCCTTCACCACGATCTCCCGGGAGCCGGCGAGGCTGTCCACCTGCACCGCCACCGCGTGTTCGGCGGAGCGCACCAGGATCACCGGCAGCGGCAGGCTCTGGCCCACCAGCTTGGGATGCTGGCCGTTGTTCAGCAGGTCGCCCAGGTACTTCAGCTCGTAGGTCTGGCCGGCGTATTCGAAGCGGGGCGCATCCGGCTGGTAGTAGGCCTCCAGCTCGAAGGGCGAGACCCGCACGATGCCCTCGATGGTGTTCAGCGGGATGGCGTAGAGGTCCTCGCCGGAGAGCACCATCAACGCGCGGTTGACCGAGACGGTGAACGGCAGGCGGATGAGGAAGCGGGTGCCCTGCCCGGGGGTGGACTCGATGCTCATGGAGCCGCCCAGTTGCTTCACTTCCGAGTGCACCACGTCCATGCCGACGCCACGCCCGGAAATCTGGGTGACCCGCTCGGCGGTGGAGAAACCCGCCTCCAGGATGAATTGCAGCACCTCGTGGTCGGGCAGTTCCGCCTGGGGATCGAGCAGGCCCCGCTCGATGGCCTTGCGGCGCACCGCGTCGAGGCGGATGCCGCCCCCGTCATCGCTCAGGGACAGCACGATATCGCCGCCCTCGCGGCCGAGCACCAGGCGGATGGTGCCGGTGTCCGGCTTGCCGGCGGCGCGGCGCGTCTCGACCGGCTCGATGCCGTGATCGACGGCATTGCGCAGCATGTGCTCCAGGGGCGCGACGATACGCTCCAGCACCGAGCGGTCCATCTCGCCCTCGGCGTTGCCGACGACGAACTCCACCTGCTTACCCAGTTCGCCGGCCACTTGGCGGACGATCCGCCGCAGGCGCGGCACCAGGCGGTCGAAGGGCACCATGCGGGTGCGCATCAGGCCCTCCTGCAGCTCGGTGTTGACCCGTGCCTGTTGCAGCAGCAGGGTCTCGGCGTCGCGGTTGCGCGCCGCCAGGGTTTCCTTCAGGTCCAGCAAGTCGGATGCGGACTCGAACAGCGCCCGGGACAGTTGCTGCAACTGGGAGTAGCGGTCCATCTCCAAGGGGTCGAAGTCCTCATAGCCGGCCCGCTCGGCCTCGGCCTGGTAGCGGCTGAGGATCTGCGCCTGGGTTTCGGTGTCGAGGCGGCGCAACTGGTCGCGCACCCGGTCGATGGTGGCTTCCATCTCCCCGAGGGTGAAGCTGAAGTCACTGACCTGCTGCTCCACGCGGCCGCGGAAGATGGAGGTCTCGCCGGCCAGATTGACCAGCCCTTCCAGCAAGTCAGCCGGCACCTTCACCAACTCCTGGGGCGCGCGCCGCGTGGCGGCTTCCTGGGCCGCTTCCTCGGCGCGCCGCACGAAGGGCAGCACCTGAGCCGGGGCCGCCGGCTGGGTCGGCGGCTCCTGGGCGGCGGCGACGATCGGCAGGCTGAGGACCGGGGCCATTGGCGCGTCGGCGACGGCCGACGCCGGCGCGCCTTCGCTCTCGCCGAGGCGCTGGCGTAGCCCTTCCAGTTCGCCCTGCAAGCCCTCGAAACCACTCTGGACATCGACGAACAGGCTGTCCGGCCAGGGTGCGCCCTGTTGCTGGGCCTCGGTCAGGTGCTGCTCCAGCTCGTGACTGAGATCGCCCAGGCGCTTTTGTCCCGCCAGCCGCGCGCCGCCCTTCAGGGTGTGCAGGATGCGCAGCAACTCATCCACGGCGGCGCCGTCGTCGCGGGCGTTTTCCCAACGCCCGAGGGCGCCTTCCAGGGCCTCCAGCAGGTCGTCGGCCTCTTCCAGGAAGATGTCGAGGATATCCGCCTCGCCCTCCTCGTCCCGGGGCGCGGGCGCCTCGGAGGGCTGGAGGTGGACGCTGGTGGGCACGCTGAGCTGCTCGTCGGGGTTGGCGCGGAAACGTTGGATCGCCTCGATCAGCGCGCGGCCGTCGGGCACCCGGCGATGGTCGCGGACCGCTTCCAGCATGCCGACGAGCCGGTCGTGGCTGTCCTGCAACAGGGCGAACAGCGCCGGGCCGGCGCGCAGGCGGCCGTCGCCCAGGCCTTCGTAGAGGAATTCCAGTTCGTGGGCCAAGTCGCCGATCTCGCGGATCTCGGCCATCCGCGCCCCGCCCTTGAGGGTGTGCAGGTCCCGTTGCAGGGCTTCCAGCTCCAGGCTGTTATCCACATCGCCCATCCAGCGTTGCAGCGAGGCGCCGGCGCTGTCGAGGATGTCGAAACCTTCCTCGAGGAAGATATCCACCAGTTCCGGGTCGCGATCGTCGTCCACCCAGGGCTCGGGCTCGGAGGAAAGCGGCGTGGGCGCCTCGGTGGGCGTGGCCGGTGCCTGGAGGTCGGCGGTCGCCTCGGGCTCGGTCGGTTCGGCGAGGCGGTCCGTCTCGGCGAGGGCGGCCGGCGTCGCGGGGTCGTTATCGACGGCGTCTTCCGCAGGCTCGGAGAGCCCCGGCTCGTCAAGGGCCAGGGTTTCGCTTGGTTCTTCCGCCAACGATTCGTCGAGGGTCACGTCGGGCGTCGGCGTCGAGGCCAGGGGCTGTTCGGGCCACTCGGCGTCCAGGGACGGGAAGGCGGGATCGAACGGCGCATCGACTGGACCGGTGCCCGCGTCGACTATCGGGCCCACCTCGATCTCGTCGTCCGGGATCGGCGGGTCGAGCACGAAGGGGGCATCGGGCGACGGCTCGTTCCGCGCCTCGGCGACGTCCAACGGCGCCATGGCCTCGTCCTCGTCGGCCAGGTCCAACCCCGGCTCGGCGGGGGCGGCGGACAAAGGCTCGCCGTCGTCCCGGACGAACGCCTCGGGTTCGTTCGCATCGGGCCGCGACCCGTCGCCGGCATCCGCGTCGGCATCCGGAAGCCCAGCCCGCTCGGGGGCGGCCTCGGCTGGAGGCGCGCCGTCGGCGACCGTCCCCAGCGGGGCCTCGTCCCACGCCGGCGCCTCGGCATGCGCGTCGACAGGCGACGGCGCGGGCACGTCGTCAAGGATGAGGTCGGTGGTCTCGTCGAGCGGCGCGGTAGGTTCGTCCAGCACCGGCAGGTCGTCGGGGCTCGCCAGGCCGGAGTCGGAAGGCGCCAGGTCGGTCAGGGCATCGGCGCCCGCCTCGATCGGCGTGGGGGCGGCGACTTCGTCGAGGGTGAGATCGGTGGCCAGGTCGCGAGGGTCGGCTTGGGCGGAGGCATCGTCCAGGACCGGCAGGTCGTCCAAGCCCGCCAGGCCGGGAGCGGACAGCGGCCGGTCGTCCTCGAGGTCGGCAAGCTCCGCCTCGGCGATGGCCGCCTCGCCGGGCTCGGCCGGCGCGTCTTCCTCCGGCAGCGGCAGGTCCTCGAGGATCGCCGGCTCGTAGGGCGCGAAGGTCAAGGCCGAGGCGTCGCCCGCGTCGGTGTCGGAGGGCGCCGGGCGGGTGGCCGACGGGGCATCGTCCGGCGATTCGTCGCTCGGCGATTCGTCGCGCGGCGGGCCCTCCTCCGGCGAGATGCTTTCCGGGCGCGCGGGCGTGGGGGCTGGCAGGCCGCCACCCTGGCGGAACGCCTGGATTACCTCGATCAGGTCGCGCGGCTCCGCCAGGGGGCGCCGCGCCTGCAATTCGTCCAACAGCACCGCGAGGCGATCATGGCTGCGCTGCAGCAAGTCGCCGAGGGCCGGGGAATGACCATAGCGGTGGTCCACCAGGCCCTCGTAGAGGGATTCGAGTTCATGGGCCAGGTCGCCCACCGGGCGGATATCGGCCATCCGCGCCCCGCCCTTGAGGGTATGCAGATCCCGTTGCAGGGATAGGAGCACCAGGCGGTTGTCCGGGTCGCCCAGCCAGCGCTCCAGCGCCTGGCCGGCGCTGTCGAGAATGTCCACGGCCTCTTCGAGGAAGATGTCCACCATCTCCTCGTCCAGTTCCACGACGGCGGGCGCGGGCGACGGGCTGAGCGGCGCGGGCGCGGCGGACGGCTCCGGCAGGGCATCCAGTTCCTCCACCTGGAGGCCACCCTCGGGCTCCAGCAGCGCGAGCGCGGCGGGGTCCAGCGCCTCGTCCAGCAGGGCGCGCAGGGCCTCGACACGCTCCGGCTGGGGCGTTACCTGCAGGCCGGCGGCCACTTGGTCCATCATGCCGATCAAGGCTTCGTGGGCGGCTTCGGCCTCGTCGAAGAAGCGCTGGCTGACCGCCAGGCGGCCATCTTCCACGGCGCCGTACAGGTCCAGCAGCGCTTGGGCGAGGCCGTCGATTTGCGGCAGCTCGGCCATTTCCGCGCCGCGCCCGAGGGTCGCCAGTTCTTCCAGCAGCGCGCCCAGTTCCTGGCGCTCCGCCGGGTGCTCGCGCCAGCGGCGCAGCAGGTCCCCGGCGTCCAGCAGGATGTCCATGCCCTCGGCGAGGAAGATCGAGATCAGTTGCGGGTCGCGGACCTCGCCCTGCTCGCCCAGGCGCGCCGCCTCGGCGCTGTCCAGGCGTTCCTGGTGCCGACGCTGGATGCGCGCCAGCAGGTCGGCGGTGCCGGGGATCGGCGCGAGCGGCTGGGTTTCCAGTTGCGCCAGGCCCTGGCGAAACAACTGCTCGGCCTCGTGCAGCAGCTCCGCCTCGGGCAGGTCCATGGGGATCAGGTGGGTCTTGAACTCCTTGGCCATCTTTTCCAGCGGCGTGGCGATCTCGGCGATCGGCAGGATGCCGGCCATGTGCGCGCTGCCCTTGAGGGTGTGCAGGGCGCGCTGCAGGCTGTCGGTTACCGGTTGCGGCAGGCGCTGGGCGCAGTCGGCGAGGAAACCGACCAGGCTGTCCAGGTGGTTCTCCGCCTCGTTGCGGAAGATTTCCAGCAACAGCGGATCCAGCTCGTCGTCCGTGGGCGCGGCGAGGCTCGCCCCGGTCGAGCCGGACGCCTCGGGCGCGCTCGAAGAGGCGGACGCAAGGTCGGTGCCAGGCGTATCCGAACCGGGCGGCGCGTCGGCGGGCCCGTCGGCGGGCGACGGGGTGGGCGCCGGCGGCGGGCCCTCGTGGTCAGGCGGTGTCTCGCCCCGAGCCAGGGCGTGGGCGGTGGCGGCGAGCCGATCGACGTCGTCGCGCTGGCGCTGGGCGCGGGCGGCGAACTCCTCCACCAGCTCCGGCAGCAGGGCGACCACGTCGCTCACCACCCGGTGCAGCGGAGCGCTGGGCTGGATGCTGCGGTCGAGGACGCGGTTGAACAGGTTCTCGATGGACCAGGACAGCTCGCCGATGATCAGCGCGCGCACCATCCGGCCGCTGCCCTTGAGGGTGTGGAAGGCACGGCGGACCTCGGTCAGCGCCTCGCGATCATCGGTATCGGCTTGCCAGCGAGGCAGGTACTCGCCGATGGTTTCGAGGACTTCGCCGGCCTCCTCGATGAACACCTCGACCAGGTCGTCGTCCACCGGCTCCTCGTCGGCGGGCGGCGGCAGCAGGCTCGGCGGCACGTCCCGCGCCGGCGGGTTGATCGGCTGGACCGGCGCGGCCATCACGTCGGCCATGGACAGCGGGCGCTCCGCCGGCGCCTCGGGAGCCGCGACGGGCACCGGCGCTTCCGGCAGCTCCACCTCCGGCAGGTCGAGGGCGGCGATCTCCGCCTCGTCCAGGCTCACGGGGGGGTCTTCCAGGCTGTCGAAGTTCAATTCTTCCAGGGCGAAGCCTTCTTCCAGCGTCACGTCCCGCTGCGGTTCCAGCTCCGGCAGCGGCACCAGGGCCTCGCTCGCCGGTTCGAGGGACGGGGCCTCCTCCAGCGGGGTCAACGCCCAGGTCAGGGGCTCGCCGTCTTCCGGCTCCCGCGGCTCGGCGGGAACGTCGAAGGTCGTTTCGGAGAGGTCCCAGAGGTCCTGGGCCGGCGCCTCGTCGGCGGCCGCCGGCTCGTCCAGCGGCGCCAGCTCCCAGTCCAAGGGCACGGCCTCGACCGCGCCGTCGTCGACCGTAGCCCCGGACGTCTCGGGAAGGCCCCAGGGGTCCATGGGGAATGCGCCGGGGGCCGGCGTCTCCAAGGGCTCCAGGCTCAGGCCGGGCACTTCGTCCAGGGTCTCGTTCGGCAACGGCGCGGGGCCGGCGAGGGACTCGGGGTCCCGCTCCGGCAGCGGCTCCTCCAGTTCGTCCGCCTCGGCCGCCAGCACTTCCAGGTCTTGCAGCGGGTCGGCCAAGGGCGCCGGCGCCTCGTCCTCGACCTCGTCGAGAATCGACGGCGTCGGGTCCAGGCCGTAGCCCAAGGCGCGCAGGCTGTCCTCGGCCACGTCGAGGATCAGGTCGCCCTGGGTCGCGTGGTCCTCGGCCAGGCGTTCGAGGTAATACTCGACGGAGGTGATGGCGTCGGCCAGGGTGTCCAGGCTCTGCCAGTCCGGCACCGCCTTGCGCACCAGCAGCTCTTCCTGGATGTAGCGGTTGCAGGCTTCCAGCAGCGCCGCCGCCCTGGGCAGCGGGATCATCGCCAGGCCGCCGCGCACTTGGGTCAGCAGGTTCGGCACGCGGGCCAGGTGTTCGTGATTCCATTGGGAGGCGATGAATTCGATGATCGCGTCCTTGCCCTGCTCCAGGCCATTGCGCGCTTCCTTGATCACCAGTTGGTGGATCTGCGCCACGTCGGTGGTGGGCAAGTGGCTCTGCTCGGAGCGGTTGTCGTTCGCCGGGCCGACCATCCCGGCCAGGGTCGCCTCGACGTACAGCAGCGCGCCGGCAACGTCCATCAGCACCGCGTCGCTGGGCTCGCGCTGCCCCAGGGACAGGCCATGCACCACGTCGATCTGGTCGAGGATGACCTTGCGCGGCTGGGCGAAGCCGAGCACCGCCAGGGTATCGGCGATCTGCTTGAGGGGCGCCAGCTGGGCGTCCAGCTCCGCCACCTGCTGGCGGTCGCCGCGGACGAAGATGTCCAGGCTGTCCTTGATCCGTACCAGTTCCTCGCACAGGGCGGTGACCACCGAGCGCATGGCGTCGCGGTCGGGGCCCGCCAGGCGCGCCCGTTCCTCGTCCACCACCTCGCGGTCGGGCAGCGCGTCGTCGAGCCGGTACTGGGCCTTCAGGGTGCGAATGCGCGGCGATTCCGCCGGGGCCTTGGCGACGTAGAACAGCAGGTTCTTGGTCAGTTCTTCGGGGGCACCCTGGTTGAAGCCCTCGGCGCCCTGCTCAAGCAGCCGCTTGAGCTCCTTGTCCACCTGCCGCAGCAGGGTGCGCACCGAGGTACCGTTGACCACGCTGCCGTTGGCCAGCCCTTCCACCAGACCCGAGGCGATCTGCCACAAGGCGCCCAGGGGGGCGTCCTTGCACAGGGACTCCAGGCGCGCGAAGACCCGCGCCATGTAGCCGAGGTTGGTGGCCAGATCCTGGTTGCGGATCACCCCGACCAGCGCCACCTGCAGCATCTGCCGCAGCTTGCGCAGCAGCACCGGCAGCTCGGCGGTGCGCAGTTGCGCCAGGGATTCGTGGGACAGGGCCGGCGCCTGGCCGGACAGGTCGGGGGCGAACAGGCTGGTTTCCGACAGGAGCTTCTCGCCCCGCGCCGCGCGCAGGTCGTTGAGCAGCGGCAGCAAGACCATGGGCAGGTCGCGGCGCGCGGTCTGGATGCGGTCCAGGTATACCGGCAGTTGCAGGATCGCCTGCATCATCACTTCCAGGGCCTCGCCCTGGTTCGACACGCGGCCGTCCATCAACGCCTGGGCGAGCTGTTCCATTTCCTCGGCGAGCAGGGCCGCGCCGTAGAACTCGACCATCTGCAACGTGCCGTGAACCTGATGAATGTAGGTCAGGCAGAAACGCATGCGGGTCGGGTCCTGGGTGTTCTCGACGAACGCCTCCAAGGCCTGACGGGCCTGTTTCAGGGTTTCCGCGATCTCGCCCTTGACCCATTCCAAGGCGACATAATCGTGCCGATCACCCATTGCGACTCCACTGTTCACCTTGAGCTACCCCTTCCGGGTAAACGCCAGAACCCGCTCGTCGGCCACCGGCTCCAGGTCCGGGTGCCGCCAGTCGGTCACCTCGCCCACTCCGATCACCAGCAGTCCCCCCGGCGCCAGGCGCTCGGCCAGGCGGTTGAGGATCTCGCGGCGACGCCAGCGACGAAAATAGATCAGCAGGTTCTGACAAAAGATAACGTCCATGCCGGAAATAGGCGCCTTGGCCAGGTCCAGCACATTCAGCCGCGCGCAACACACCCGCGCGACCAGATCGGGTATTACTTCGAAGCCGCCCGGCACCGGTCTGAAATAGCGTTCGGCCAGGACGCCATCGAGGGTCTCCAGCCGTCGCGGCCCGTATACCGCCTCCCGCGCCTTAGCCAGCGCGCCCGGGCTGATATCGGTTCCGGTCACGCCGAAACGATCCGGCCACTGGCCGTCGCGCAACGCCTCGGCGGCGGCGATGGCCAGGGAATACGCTTCCTCGCCGCTGGAACAGCCGACGCTCCACAAGGCCCACGGCCGTGTCGCCACCTCGTCGACCCGACGCCGCAGGTAGGCATCGAGTACCTCGAAAGACGGCGGATGACGGAAAAATCGGGTTTCCTGAACGGTCAGGCGGTCCAACAGCGTCGACCATTCCACCGCCCCGCGCGGGCCATCGGTGACCTGCCGGTAATAGCTCCGGTAGTCATCGATGCCCAATTCGCGCATGCGGGTACGCAGGTTGGTCTGCAGGAAGGAGCGGCGCTGATCGCCGATCACCACGCCGATGCGGTCTTCCAGCAGCGCGCGCCAGTCGTGGAATTCCGCCGCGGACATGTCCGCCAGGGGTTTCAAGGCCCAGACGCCGCTTGGCTGCATGCCGTGCCCCTCGCCCTCGTTCATGGCCGCCGGCGACGCCCGTCAGGTGCGCCGCGCCTCCTTTCAGGCCTGTTCCGGCGTATCCGGCAGGTTGAAACCCGACACCGAATGACGCATCTCGCTGGCCATCTTGGCCAGGTTGCCGATGCTCCGGGCGGTCGCGGTGGTACCGGCAGACGTCTGCGAGGTGATCTCCTGGATCACGTTCATGGTGTTGGAAATGTGGCCGGCGGACGACGCCTGCTGGCGCGCCGCGTTGGAGATGTTCTGGATCAGCGCGGCCAGGGTCTTGGATACTTTCTCGATTTCCTCCAGGGCCACCCCGGCGTCCTGGGCCAGGCGGGCACCGCGTACCACTTCGGAGGTGGTCTGCTCCATGGAGATCACCGCTTCGTTGGTGTCGGTCTGAATGGTCTTCACCAGCGCCTCGATCTGTTTGGTCGCCGCCGAGGAACGTTCCGCGAGGCGTTGTACCTCGTCCGCTACCACGGCGAAGCCGCGGCCCGCGTCGCCCGCCATGGACGCCTGGATCGCGGCGTTCAGTGCAAGGATGTTGGTCTGGTCGGCGATGTCGTTGATCAGGCTGACGATGTCGCCGATCTCCTGGGACGATTCGCCGAGGCGCTTGATCCGCTTGGAAGTGTCCTGGATCTGCTCGCGGATGTTGTCCATGCCGGTGATGGTGTTGTGCACCACCTCGTTGCCCTTGTTGGCGATGGCCACGGAACGCTCCGCCACCGCAGTGGATTCCGAGGCGTTCGCCGATACCTGGTCGATGGACACCGCCATTTCGTTGATCGCGGCGGACGCGCCGGCGATTTCCTGGGCCTGGTGCTCGGAGGCTTCCGCCAGGTGCATCGCTGTGGCCTGGGTTTCCTGGGCCGCCGCCGCCACCTGCACGGCGGTCAGGTTGATGGTCTCCACCAGGCCGCGCAATTGGTCGATGGAGTAGTTGATGGAGTCGGCGATGGCGCCGGTGAAGTCTTCGGTCACCGTAGCGGCCACCGTCAGGTCGCCGTCCGCGAGGTCGGCGATTTCGTCGAGCAGCCGCAAAATCGCCGCCTGGTTGCGTTCGTTCTTCGCCGCGGTCTCGGCCAACCGGGCCCGGGTGCTCTGCACCATCACCAAGCCGATCAGGATGATCGAGCCGAGGGCCAGGGCGCCCAGCACGTAGCCGGCGAGGGTGTTGAAGTAGCGGCCGCCGGCCAGGTTCTCGAAGCCGACCGCCAGTTTCGACGCCTTGTCCAGCAGGGTCTGGGAGTCGGTGAAGATGGTGTTGGCGGACTCGCGGACCTGGAACAGTTCCGGGGAGGTCTCGAGGATTTCGTCCACCGAGCCGGAGACGAACTCGAACAGTTCGGAAATCTCCTGCAGGCGATCCAGGGCCTCCTTGTCGGTGACCTTGGTGATCTCCATCGCCGCGTTGCCTTCGCGCATCGCGCTCAATACGCGACCGAACAGGCTGGCGTCGCGGCCGAACATGTCGGCGGCCTGCACCGAGTCCTGGTCGCCGGCGAGCACCTTGTTCACCGAGCCGAGAATCCGTTCGGCGAGCAGGGATTGGCGCTGGGCCACGGAAACCTGGGCGGCCGGCGCCCCGCTTTCCAGCAGGATGTCCACCACCTCTTCGTACTCGACCTGCAGTTGCGGAATGGTTTCCGCCAGGGTCGCGGCCACTTGGTGCAGCGACAGTACGGTCTGTTCGCTGGCCAGGATGGCGTCGGCGTTCTTGCGCAGGCTGTCCCAGTCCTGCTGCACCGGGCCCATTTCGTCGCGCACCGACTCGGGCGCGGGCGGCAGGCCGCTGGCCTCGTCGCCGTTGAGGAGGATGCCCCAGCGCTTCTCGAAATCGTTACGCGCGTCCTTCAACAGGGCGAAGGCCTCGGCCTTGCCCGCCGCCGCCTCGGTGGCGTTCTTCGCGATCCGCTGGGAAAGCACCCGCAGCTCGCCAGCATGGCTGATGTATTCCTTGTCGTAGTTCGACTGAGTACCGAGGTACGCGAAGTTGGCGAACAGCAACACGATCGAAACGATCAGGACCACGAAGAGTCCCGCGATCAGCGTACTGCTGCGCATACCCGCGAGAGGATTGCCTGCATTGAGTCTTTTCATTATCTGGCCCCCGCCTGGACCTACCACACACACGTTTTCCCATGTAACGCCAAGGGCCGACGACGTCGGCCCGACCTTTTACCCGGGCCGGATCGTTCCTGCCCGCGAGCGGCCCGAAGATCCGCCAGGATGGGGTCGGCCCCCATCGACTGCCTTGAAACGCATTCACCGCCCCGACGGGACGGCTAGACCGCGACGTTCAGGAACGCCTGGTCTTGAGCCAGCGCATGGGGGCTGAACACCAACCACGGCCGCTCACGCTGGAACACCCCATGAATGAAACGCTGGATCGAGGCCTCCAGCGGCGGTAGCCGCTCGGAGAACGCATCCACCGGAAAGTGCTGCATGCCATAGACTTCGTCGACGACCAGCCCGGCGAAGATTTCCTGGTGATCCACCACCAGCACCCGCCGTTGCTTGCGCAGCGGCGACAGCTCGCCGCCGAAGAAGCCGCACAGGTCCATCACCGGCAACAGCCGGCCACGCACGTTGGCCACGCCCTTGACCCAGCTCTTCACGCCTGGCAACAGGGTGTAGCGGGGTTCGTGGAGCACCTCGCCGACTTCCCCCATGGGCGCCACGAACATCCGTTCGCCCATGCGAAACCCGATGCCGCTCCAGGACTGCGCCGTGGTCTGTTGCGAAGGAAGGCCCGCCGCGAGCGCCCGGCAACGCTGGTCGATCTCGAGGAGGATCTGGAAAGGTGTCTGCATGGACATGCCGGGCCGTGACTCTTCGTTCTTTTCGTTATGCGAGCGGCGCGACCGGCATCAGCCGGCCAGCACGACGCCCAGGGTCTTCAACAGGGTATCTTCGTCTATCGGCTTGGTCAGGTAGTCGCGCGCGCCCTGGCGCTTGCCCCAGACCTTGTCGGTCTCCTGATCCTTGGTGGTGACGATGATCACCGGGATGTGGCTGGTCTCGGCATCCTTGGTCAGCTGACGGGTCGCCTGGAAGCCATTGAGCCCCGGCATGACGATATCCATCAACACGGCATCCGGCTTTTCCTGGCGCGCCAGCGCCACGCCGTCGGCGCCGTTTTCCGCCTTGAGCACTTGGTGACCGTGCTTTTCCAGCATCGCGGTCAGCTTGTACATCTCGGTCGGAGAGTCATCAACAATCAGGATTCGAGCCATGGTGTTCCCTATAGGAAGAAGCGTTGCGGCCGCGTGGCCAGCGTCAGGAGGCTTGCTCCACCGGAGTGAAGGCCGGTACGTGTGTCTTGATCGCACCGAGCAGCTCTTCCTTGCTGAAGGGCTTGGTGAGGTACTGGTCCGATCCGACGATGCGGCCCTTGGCCTTGTCGAACAGACCGTCCTTGGAAGACAGCATGATAACCGGGGTGGATTTGAAAGCGCTGTTGTTCTTGATCAGGGCGCAAGTCTGATACCCATCGAGCCGGGGCATCATGATGTCGACGAAAATGATGTTCGGATGGGTGTCGGCGATCTTGGCCAGCGCATCGAACCCGTCGACGGCGGTGATGACTTCGCACCCCACTTTCTTCAGCAGAGTTTCTGCGGTGCGACGAATCGTTTTCGAGTCGTCGATCACCATCACCTTCAAACCCTCGGAATGCTGTTCCATGTTCGCCCTACCATCGCCTCGGTGATTCGTTATTTTGCGTGCTGCGGTGCGCCTGAGGCCCTACCAACGATGGGTTGCGACCCAATCTCGCGGCCTTTTTAGCACACTCTCCCATACGCAATCCATAAGCCCCGACGGCCAAGGTTTTCCCTTGACCGTCCGGGATGCCGGCGCCACCCTGAGCGCCTGAATCCTACTCCCGGCAGCGTCCCCGCTGCCGCCTTTCCCAGCGGAGGAAATCCCCCATGAGCGTTCGTCTCGGGATCGTCATGGACCCCATCGCGCGCATCGCCTTCAAGAAGGACAGCTCCCTGGCGATGCTGCTGGCCGCCCAGGCCCGTGACTGGTCGCTTTCCTACATGGAACCCCAGGACCTCTACCAGAAAGCCGGCGAGGCTCGCGCCCGCCTGCGCCCGCTACGGGTCTTCGAGGACCCGCAGCACTGGTTCGAGCTGGACGCCGAGGTCGACGCGCCGCTGAGCGAGCTGGACGTGATCCTCATGCGCAAGGACCCGCCGTTCGATAACGAATTCGTCTATGCCACCTATTTGCTGGAACAGGCGGAGCGCGACGGCGTGCTGGTGGTGAATCGGCCGCGCAGTCTACGCGACTGCAACGAAAAACTCTTCGCCACTCTGTTCCCTCAGTGCACCCCACCGACCCTGGTGAGCCGGCGGGCGGATATTCTGCGCGAGTTTGCGGAAGAACAGCGTGACATCATTCTCAAACCCCTGGATGGCATGGGCGGTTCGTCGATCTTTCGTCACCGCGAGGGCGACCCCAACCTGTCGGTGATCCTCGAGACCCTCACCGCCCACGGCACCCAGCAGATCATGGCGCAACGCTACCTGCCGGCGATCAAGGACGGCGACAAGCGCATCCTGATGATCGACGGCAAGCCGGTGCCCTACTGCCTGGCGCGTATCCCCGCCCAGGGCGAGACCCGCGGCAACCTGGCCGCCGGCGGCCGCGGCGAGGCGCGCCCGCTCACCGAGCGCGACCGCTGGATCGCCGCCCAGGTGGGCCCGGCCTTGCGCGAGCGGGGCCTGTTGTTCGTCGGCCTCGACGTGATCGGCGAGCACCTCACCGAGATCAATGTCACCAGCCCCACCTGCATCCGCGAAATCGACCGCGCCTACGACACGCGGATCGGCGAGCGCTTGATGGACGCCATCGCCGAAAAGCGGGCGGCCCGGGGCGACGCCTGAAACACCCGGCGGGCTCGGCGCGGCTTTCTTTCCAGGCTGTTACCCGCTTCATAGACTTTTATCGGGACGCTGGGCAGACTGCGCGCAATCCGAGCCAAGCCGATCCGCCATGAACACCAGCCTTTACCCAGTCGACTCTGCCCGCGCCGGCGTACGCCCGGCGGATCGCCTGGGGTTCACCCTGTTCCTCGCCGCCCTGCTGCACGTGGCGCTGATCCTCGGGGTGGGCTTTTCCATGAGCGACCCGGCACAGATCAGCAAGACCCTGGAAATCACCCTGTCCACCTTCAAGAGCTCGGAGAAGCCCAAGGAGGCGGACTTCCTCGCCCAGGACAACCAGCAGGGCAGCGGCACCCTGGAGCACAAGGCGGCGCCGAAGACGCCGGAGCAGGCGCTGTTCCAGGACAGCGAGATCAAGCGCGTGACCCCGCCCACCACGCCGAGCCAGGCCACCCGCCAGGAGGCGCCCAAGGCGGCCGTCGCCACCCGCTCGCCGCAACCGCGCAAGACCCCGGTCAAGCACGAGGAGGCCAAGCCCGAGCCGGAGGCCCGCCAGGCGCCGGTGTTCGACAGCGCGCAATTGTCCTCGGAGATCGCCAGCCTGGAGGCGCAACTGTCCCAGGAGCGCGAGTTGTACGCCAAGCGGCCGAAGATCCACCGCCTCAACGCCGCCTCGACCATGCGCGACAAGGGCGCCTGGTACAAGGAGGAATGGCGCAAGAAGATCGAGCGGATCGGCAACCTCAACTACCCCGACGAGGCGCGCCGCCAGCGCATCTACGGCAGCCTGCGGCTGCTGGTGTCGATCAACCGCGACGGTACCCTCTACGAAGTCCAGGTGCTGGAATCCTCCGGTCAGGCGGTGCTCGACCAGGCCGCCATGCGCATCGTGCGCCTGGCGGCGCCCTTCGCGCCGTTCGCCGGCGACCTGGTGGAGTTCGACCGCCTGGAGATCATCCGCACCTGGCGCTTCGAGCGCGGCGACAAACTGTCCAGCCGTTGAGCGGCGCGCCGGGCCGGGAGCGCTTTGCGCTGGCCGCCCGACGCTTTAAGCTAACCGCCATGAAAAGCACCGCGCCGACCTACCTCAAGCATCACCTGCTGATCGCCATGCCGCACATGGCCGATCCGAACTTCGCCCAGACCCTGATCTACGTGGTGGACCACAACGAGCAGGGCGCCATGGGCCTGGTGATCAACCGCCCGAACGGCCTGTCCCTGGGGGATGTCCTCGAGCAACTGCGCACCGACTACACCCCCCCGGCCCACTGCCAGGGCATCCCGATCTACGCCGGCGGCCCGGTACAGACCGACCGGGGGTTCGTCCTGCATCCGCCAGGGCGGGTCTTCCAGGCCACCGTCGAGCTGGGCGAGCTGGCCCTGTCCACGTCCCAGGACGTGCTGTTCGCCATCGCCGACGGCGACGGGCCGCCCCGCAGTCTGGTCGCCCTGGGTTACGCCGGCTGGGACGCCGGCCAACTGGACGCCGAGCTGGCCGACAACGCCTGGCTGACCTGCCCCGCCGACGCGGAAATCCTCTTCGACCTGCCCGCCGAGCAGCGCCTGGACGCCGCCGCCCGGCGCCTGGGCATCACCTTGTCCCTGCTCACCACCCAGGCCGGGCACGCCTGATGGGCGCCCCGGCGGCCAAGCCCCCACGCCTGTTGCTCGGCTTCGACTATGGCACCAAGCAGATCGGCGTCGCCGTCGGCCAGGCCGTCACCGGCCAGGCCCGCGAGCTGTGCACCCTCAAGGCGCAGAACGGCGTGCCGGACTGGAGCCGGGTGGAAGCCCTGGTCAAGGAATGGCAGCCGGACGCCCTGGTCGTCGGCCTGCCGCTGAACATGGACGGCACGCCGAGCGAGATGAGCGCTCGCGCCGAAAAATTCGCCCGCCGCCTGCAGGGCCGCTTCGGCCTGCCGGTGCATACCCACGACGAACGCCTGACCACCTTCGAAGCCAAGGGCGAGCGCCTGGCCCAGGGCCAGCGCGGCGGCTACCGGGAGCGCCCGGTGGACGCCCTGGCCGCCGCCCTGCTGCTGGAAGGCTGGCTGGCCCAGCACGCATCCACCGCCTGACGAGGAATGCCGATGTCCCTGCCCGACCCCGCCGACCTGCTGCCGCGGATGGCCCGCGACCTCACCGCCCACCTGCGCGAACGATGCATCGAGGCGCCCCGTTTCATCGGCATCCACAGCGGCGGCGTATGGGTCGCCCAGGCCCTGCTGGAGGCCCTGGGCAGCGACGCGCCCCTGGGCACCCTGGACGTTTCCTTCTACCGCGACGACTTCACCCGCAAGGGCCTGCACCCCCAGGTGCGCCCGTCGGCGCTGCCCTTCGAGGTGGAGAACCAGCACCTGGTGCTGATCGACGATGTACTGATGAGCGGCCGCACCGTGCGCGCCGCCCTCAACGAGCTGTTCGACTACGGCCGGCCGGCCAGCGTGACCCTGGTCAGCCTGCTGGACCTGGACGACCGCGAGCTGCCGATCCGGCCCGACGTGGTCGGCGCCACCCTGTCCCTGGCGCCCGGCGAACGGGTGAAGGTGCTCGGCCCCGCCCCGTTGCGGCTCGAACGCAAGGTCCTCGCGTCCGCTTCCTGAATCCTCCACCTCCCAGGGCCCGCCCCATGCCGACCGACGCCAAGCGCCCGCTGCAACTCAACGACCATGGCCAGTTGCGCCATTTCCTTTCCCTCGACGGCCTGCCCCGGCCACTGCTGACCGAACTGCTGGATACCGCCGACTCGTTCCTCGAAGTGGGCGCTCGGGCGGTGAAGAAGGTCCCGCTGCTGCGCGGCAAGACGGTATGCAACGTGTTCTTCGAGAACTCCACGCGCACCCGCACCACCTTCGAGCTGGCGGCGCAGCGACTCTCCGCCGACGTCATCAGCCTGAACGTCTCGACATCGTCCACCAGCAAGGGCGAGACGCTGTTCGACACCCTGCGCAACCTGGAGGCGATGGCCGCCGACATGTTCGTAGTGCGCCACAGCGACTCCGGCGCCGCCCACTTCATCGCCGAGCACGTCTGCCCCGACGTGGCGATCATCAATGCCGGCGACGGCCGCCACGCCCACCCGACCCAGGGCATGCTGGACATGCTCACCATCCGCCGCCACAAGGGCGACTTCGAGCGGCTCTCGGTGGCCATCGTCGGCGACATCCTGCATTCACGGGTGGCGCGCTCGAACATGCTGGCGCTGAAGGCCCTGGGCTGCCCGGACATCCGCGTGATCGGGCCGAAGACCCTGCTGCCGGTGGGTGTCGAGCAGTATGGCGCGCGGGTCTTCACCGACCTGGCCGAGGGCCTGCGGGACGTGGACGTGGTGATCATGCTGCGCCTGCAGCGCGAGCGCATGCAGGGCGGCCTGCTGCCCAGCGAGGGGGAGTTCTACCGCCTCTACGGCCTCACCGAGCAGCGCTTGAAGCTGGCCCGGCCGGACGCCATCGTCATGCACCCGGGACCGATCAACCGCGGCGTGGAGATCGAGTCGGCGGTGGCGGACGGTCCCCAGTCGGTGATCCTCAATCAGGTCACCTATGGCATCGCCATCCGCATGGCGGTGCTGTCCATGGCCATGAGCGGGCAGACCGCCCAACGTCAACTACTTTCCGAAACCGAGGAGCAAGCCTGATGCGTATCCGAATCCTCGGAGCCCGGGTTATCGACCCCGCCAGCGGCCTGGACCGGGTCTGCGACCTGTATCTCGACGCCGGGCGGATCGCCGCTTTGGGCGAGGCGCCGGCCGGCTTCGCCGCCGAGCGCACCCTCGACGCCCAGGACCTGGTGGCCGCCCCCGGCCTGGTGGACCTCTCCGTGGCCCTGCGCGAGCCGGGCTACAGCCGCAAGGGCACCGTCGCCAGCGAAACCCTGGCGGCGGCCGCCGGCGGCGTCACCAGCCTGTGCTGCCCGCCCCTGACCCGGCCGGTGCTGGACACCCCGGCGGTGGCCGAGTTGATCCTCGACCGCGCCCGAGAGGCCGGCCACGCCAAGGTGTTCCCCATCGGCGCCTTGACCAAGAGCTTGGCCGGCGAGCAACTGGCCGAGCTGGTGGCCCTGCGCGACACCGGCTGCGTGGCGTTCGGCAATGGCCTGGCGCCCCTGGCGGACAACCGCACCCTGCGCCGCGCCCTGGAGTACGCGGCCACCTTCGACCTGACGGTGATCTTCCATTCCCAGGACGCCGAGCTGGCGGAAGGCGGCCTGGCCCACGAGGGCGCCACGGCCAGCTTCCTCGGCCTGCCGGGCATCCCGGAAAGCGCCGAGACCGTGGCCCTGGCCCGGGACCTGCTGCTGGTGGAGCAGAGCGGCGTGCGCGCCCACTTCAGCCAGCTCAGCAGCGCCCGGGGCGCGCGGATGATCGCCGAGGCCCAGGCCCGTGGCCTGCCGGTAACCGCCGACGTGGCGCTGTACCAGTTGATCCTCACCGACGAGGCCCTGGCCGGCTTCTCCAGCCTCTACCACGTGCAACCGCCGCTGCGTACCCGGGCCGACCGCGACGGGCTGCGCGAGGCGGTGCGCGACGGCACCATCCAGGCCATCGCCAGCCACCACCAGCCCCACGAACCGGATGCCAAGCTGGCGCCCTTCGGCGCCACCGAGCCGGGCATCGCCAGCGTCGAGTTGCTGCTGCCCCTGGCCCTGACCCTGGTGCAGGACGGCCTGCTGGACCTGCCCACCCTGCTCCAGCGCCTCGGCGCCGGTCCGGCGGCGGCCCTGCGCCTGCCAGCCGGCAGGCTAGCGGCGGGCGGCCCGGCGGACCTGGTGCTGTTCGATCCGCGGGGTTCCACCCTGGCCGGCGAGCGCTGGCTCTCCAAGGGCGACAATTGCCCCTTCATCGGCCACTGCCTGCCCGGGCAGGTGCGCTATACGCTGGTGGACGGGCGTCTCAGCTACGAAGCCTGATGCTTCGTCCCACATGAAAAAGGCCGCGCGAGCGGCCTTTTTCATGGGAGCGTGGCGCTACGGGTTTGGCGCCACCGGCGCGCCCTTCCAGGTGGAAGCGCTTTCGCTGGCGGTGACCTCCATGGCCTCGCGGATCGCCCGCTTGCGGCGTTCCTCGGCGCGCCGGCTGAAGTACCAGGCGAGGAAGGTGAACAATGAGACGGACAGCAGGATCAGGCTGGCCACCGCGTTGATCTCGGGCTTCACCCCCAGGCGCACGGCGGAGAACACCTCCATGGGCAGGGTGGTGGAGCCCGGCCCGGAGACGAAGCTGGCCAGCACCAGGTCGTCCAGGGACAGGGCGAAGGACATCATCGCCCCCGCCGCCAGGGACGGCGCGATCATCGGGATGGTGATCAGCACGAAGACCTTCCACGGCTTGGCGCCCAGGTCCATGGCCGCCTCCTCGATGGACAGGTCCAGCTCCCGCAGGCGCGCCGACACCACCACCGCCACGTAGGCCGAGCAGAAGGTGGTGTGGGCGATCCAGATGGTGGAGATGCCGCGCTCCTGGGGCCAGCCGATCAACTGGGCCATGGCCACGAACAGCAGCAGCAGGGACAGGCCGGTGATCACCTCGGGCATCACCAGCGGCGCGGTGACCATCCCGCCGAACAGGGTGCGGCCGCGAAAGCGCGGGATGCGGGTCAGCACGAAGGCCGCCAGGGTGCCGAGGAACGCCGCCGAGATCGCCGTGTAGAAGGCGATCTCCAGGGAGCGCATCACCGCGTTCATCAACTGGGTATTGTCCAGCAGGCCGAAGTACCACTTCATCGACCAGCCGCCCCACACCGTCACCAGCCGCGAGGCGTTGAAGGAGTAGATCACCAGGATGACCATCGGCAGGTAGATGAACAACAGGCCGAGCCAGAGCATCACCTGGGAGAACCCGAAGCGCTTCATACCTTGCCCTCCAGTTCTTTCGCCTGGTTACGGTTGAACAGGATGATCGGCACGATGAGGATCGCCAGCATCACCACCGCCAGGGCCGAGGCCACCGGCCAGTCGCGGTTGTTGAAGAACTCCTGCCAGAGCACCTTGCCGATCATCAGCGTCTCGGGGCCGCCCAGCAGCTCGGGGATGACGAATTCGCCCACCACCGGAATGAACACCAGCATGCAGCCGGCGATGATGCCGTTCTTCGACAGCGGCACGGTGATTTTCCAGAAGTTGTTGATGTGGCTGGAGCCCAGGTCCGAAGCCGCCTCCAGCAGGCTCAGGTCGTGCTTGACCAGGTTCGCGTAGAGCGGCAACACCATGAACGGCAGGTACGAATAGACCACGCCGATGTACACCGCGATGTCGGTGTTGAGGATCTGCAGCGGCGCGTCGATCAGCCCCAGCGCTTGCAGCACGCCGTTGAGCAGGCCGTTGTTGCTGAGGATGCCCATCCAGGCGTAGACGCGGATCAGGATGGCCGTCCAGGTGGGCATCATGATCAGCAGCAGCAGGACCGTCTGTACCTCTTTCTCGGCCCGGGCGATGGCATAGGCCATGGGGTAGCCGATCAGCAGGCAGATCAGGGTGCTGAAGAACGCCATCTTCAGGGAGCCGAGGTAGGCCGCCAGGTACAGCGGGTCCTCGGTGAGCATCAGGTAGTTGCCCAGATTGAGGACGATGGAGAGCTGGTTGTCGGCCCAGGTGTAGATCTCCGTGTACGGCGGGATCGCCACGTCGGCCTCGGTGAAGCTGATCTTCAGGACGATGGCGAATGGCAGCACGAAGAACAGGAACAGCCAGACGAAGGGCACGGCGATGACCGAGTGCCGGCCGTTGGGCAGGCGTCGTTGCAGGCGGCTGAGCTTCATGATTGCAGCACCACCCCGCTGTCGTCTTCCCAGTACACGGTCACCGGGTCGTTCCAGGTCGGGCGCTTGCCGTGGCGCTCGGCGTTGGCGATGAACGCCTGCACGAGCTGTCCCGAGGCCAGCTTGATGTAGTACACCGAGTGGCCGCCCAGGTAGGCGATGTCGTGCACGGTGCCCCGTGCCCAGTTGTAGTCGGGGTGCTCGTGGTCGGCGGGGAGCTGGGCGCTCATCAGCAGTTTTTCCGGGCGCAACGCATAGGTGACGTGCTTGTCCTCGGCCCGTGTGCTGATGCCGTGGCCGATGTAGATCGGCCGCTCCAGTTGTGGGCAGGCGATCACCGCGTGGTCGGAGTCATCGTCCACCAGTTCGCCGTCGAACAGGTTCACGTTGCCGATGAACTCGCAGACCAGGCGGCTCGCCGGGGTCTCGTAGATGTCCATCGGGCTGCCGATCTGCTCGATGCAGCCCAGGTGCATGATGGCGATGCGCTGGGCCATGGTCATGGCCTCTTCCTGGTCATGGGTCACCATCACGCAGGTCACGCCGACCCGCTCGATGATCTCCACCAGTTCCAGTTGCATCTGCGAGCGCAGTTTCTTGTCCAGCGCGCCCATGGGCTCGTCCAGCAGCAGCAGTTTCGGCCGCTTGGCCAGGGAACGCGCCAGGGCCACCCGCTGGCGCTGGCCGCCGGAGAGCTGGTGGGGCTTGCGCTTGGCGTACTGAGTCATGTGCACCAGCTTGAGCATCTCGGCCACCCGCTGGTCGATCTCGTCCTTGGACAGGCGATCCTGCTTGAGGCCGAAGGCGATGTTCTGTGCCACGGTCATGTGGGGGAACAACGCATAGGACTGGAACATCATGTTGATCGGCCGCTTGTAGGGCGGCATGTCGGTGATGTCCTCGCCGTCGAGGAAAATCCGCCCGGAACTGGGCCGCTCGAACCCGGCGAGCATGCGCAGCAGGGTGGACTTGCCCGAGCCGGACCCGCCCAGCAGGGCGAAGATCTCCCCCTTGTTGATGGTCAGGGAGACGTCGTCAACCGCCACCGTATCGTCGAACTGTTTGGTCACCCGATCGATCTTGACCAGCACCTCTTTCGGCTGCTGCTCGCCCTCGAGGGCTTTCTTGTAGGCACCGGAGGCTATCGCCATTACCACACTCCCAGAGTCTTGCCGCCCGTCCACGACGGCGGGCGCTTATCGTTCAGCGGACCGGGTCCGCGAGTGCTTCGAACAGGTGAAGGGCGAACGGCCGACCGACACGCGGGGCCCGTCCGTTCGCCAAGGGGGTCATTTTCCCGATTTGATCTTGGTCCAGCTACGCGTCATCAGCCGCTGCACCTTCGCCGGCAGCTCCGAATTCACATAGAGCCGGTCCAGCACCGCCTGGGGCGGGTACACCGAGGCGTCGTCGCGCACCTTGGGGTCCATGTACTCGCGCGCCTTGAGGTTGGGGTTGGCGTAGCCGATGTGGTCGCTGACATGGGCGATCACCTCGGGGCGCAGCAGGTAGTCGATGAAGGCGTGGGCCTCCTTGACGTTGGCCGCGTCGGCCGGCACGGCGAGCATGTCGAACCAGAGGTTGCCGCCTTCCTTGGGAATGCTGTAGGCGATTTTCACGCCCTTGCCGGCTTCCTCGGCGCGGTCGGCGGCCTGCAGCACGTCCCCGGAGAAGCCGGCGGCGACGCAGATGTCGCCGTTGGCCAGGTCGCCGATGTACTTCGAGGAATGGAAGTAGGTGACGTAGGGACGCACGCTCAGCAGCTTGGCCTCGGCCTTCTGGTAGTCGGCGGGGTTCTGGCTGTTGGGGTCCAGGCCCAGGTAGTTGAGCACCGCCGGCAGCATCTCGTCGGCGGAGTCGAGGAAGGCCACGCCGCAGCTGGAGAGCTTCTTGATGTTCTCCGGCTCGAAGAGCATGGCCCAGGAGTCGATGGTATCGACGCCCAGCACCGCCTTGACCTTCTCGACGTTATAGCCGATGCCGTTGGTGCCCCACAGGTAGGGCACGGCGTACTGGTTGCCGGGGTCGTTGGCCTCCAGTTGCTTGAGCAGCTTGGGGTCCAGGTTCGAATAGTGGGGCAGCAGGTCGCGGTCGAGCTTGAGGAACGCGCCGGCCTTGATCTGCTTGCCGAGGAAATGGTTGGAGGGCACCACCACGTCGTAGCCGGTGTGGCCGGCCAGCAACTTGCCTTCGAGGGTCTCGTTGGAGTCGAAGACGTCGTAGACCACCTTGATGCCGCTCTCCTGCTGGAACGCGGACAGGGTGCCGTCGCCGATGTAGTCGTTCCAGTTGTAGACATGCACGGCCGGCTCGGCGCGCACGCCGGCGCTCAGCGCCAGGGTCAGCGCGGCGGCGCGGGAGATCAGCGTGTTGCGCGAAGGAAGAAGCACTCGATAGCCCTCTTGTTGTTCGACCGCCCGGCTCGGAATGGCCGGCGGGTCAGCCGCATGGACGCGGCGGCCGAACCGGGCACGGCGATCCGTCGCCGCGCCCGGTCGCGTTCACTTGCCGGACTTGATCTTGGTCCAGCTACGGGTCATGGCGCGCTGCACCTTGGCCGGCAGGTCCGGGAAGGTGTAGAGCTTCTTCATCACCGCCTCGCTCGGGTACACGCCCGGGTCGGTGCGGATCGCCTCGTCCACCAGCGGCGTGGAGGCGGCGTTGCCGTTGGGGAATTGCACCACGTTGGTGATGGAAGCCATGACCTCCGGCTTCATCAGGTAGTTGAGGTAGGCATAGGCGGCCTCGGCGTTCTCGGCGTCCTTGGGTATCGCCACCATGTCGAAGAAGCTGCCGGCGCCTTCCTTGGGCACGTTGTACTTCACGGTCACGTCGTTCTTGGCTTCCTCGGCGCGGGACTTGGCCTGGTAGATGTCGCCGGAATAGCCGATGGCCACGCAGATGTTGCCGTTGGCCAGGTCGCCGATGTACTTCGAGGAGTGGAAGTAGGTGACGCTCGGGCGGATCTTCAGGAACAGCGCCTCGGCCTGGTTCAGCTCGTCGGTCTTGTCCGAGTCGGGCTTGAAGCCCAGGTAGTGCAGGCCGGCCGGGATGATCTCGGTGGGCGAGTCGAGGAAGGCCACGCCGCAGGACTTGAGCTTCTCGATGTTCTCCGGCTTGAACACCAGGTCCCAGGAATCCACCGGGGCGTCGGCGCCCAGGGCGGCCTTGACCTTCTCCGGGTTGTAGCCGATGCCGATGGTGCCCCACATGTAGGGGAAGGCGTACTGGTTGCCCGGGTCGCTGACTTCCAGGGTCTTCAGCAGGTCCTGGTTGAGGTTCTTCCAGTTCGGCAGTTTGCTCTTATCCAGCGGCTGGTAGACGCCGGCCTTGATCTGCTTGGCGAGGAAGGAGTTCGACGGCACCACCACGTCGTAGCCGGACTTGCCCGCCAGGAGCTTGGCCTCCAGCACTTCGTTGCTGTCGTAGACGTCATACACCACCTTGATACCGGTCTCCTTCTGGAACTTCTCCAGGGTGTCCGGGGCGATGTAGTCCGACCAGTTGTACACATGCAGCACGTTGTCGGCGGCCTGGGCCAGGCCGCCGACGGTGCTCGCCAGGGCGGCGGCGAGCAGGGTCTTGCCGAAGGTCTTGATCATGCGGGTAGCTCCGTTTGTTGTTTGTCTGTCCGGTGGCGTCGTGCCGAGGAACGCCCGGCTTGTTCCAGCGTTCCGGCGTTCCGGCTGCCGAGGGGGGAACGCCCTCCTCGCGCGCGGCGCCTGCCTGCGCCGCGAAGCCTTGCGATTTCCTTCACGTCACCACGGGGTGAGCCTGGCCAACGCACTGGCGCAGTCTGGCAAGGTCCGGGGCGGTTTTACAACCGTCCCGAAGCCTCGCTCGCGCGCCGCCAAGGGCTCTAGCCCAGGATGTCCCGGGCGGTGAGGTCGAGGCACTGGCGAGCCTTGGTCACCAGTTCGTCGATCTCGCCCTCGCTGATCACCAGCGGCGGGGCGATGATCATGGTATCGCCCACCGCGCGCATCACCAGCCCGTTGGCGAAACAGTGGCCGCGACAGACCATGCCCACCGCCCAGTCGGACGGGAAGCGCTCGCGGGTCCGCTTGTCCTTGACCAACTCGATGGCGCCGAGCATGCCCAGGCCGCGCACTTCGCCCACCAACGGATGGTCGACCAGTTCGCGCAGGCGCTTCTGCAAGTACGGTGCCGTCTTTTCCTTCACCGTCTCGATGATCTTCTCTTCCCGCAGGATGCGCAGGTTCGCCAGGCCCACCGCCGCCGCCACGGGGTGGCCGGAGTAAGTGAAGCCGTGGTTGAACTCGCCGCCGGCATTGATCACGTCGAACACTTCATCGCTGACGATCAGGCCGCCCATGGGCACGTAGCCGGAGGTCAGCCCCTTGGCGATGGTCATCAGGTCCGGCGTGTTGCCGTAGTAATCGCTGCCGAACCATTCGCCGGTGCGGCCGAACCCGCAGATCACCTCGTCGGCGACGAACAGGATCTCGTACTTGGCGAGGATCTCGCGGACCTTCGGCCAGTAGGTGTCCGGCGCGATGATCACGCCGCCGGCGCCCTGCACCGGCTCGGCGATGAAGGCGGCGACGTTGTCCGCGCCCACTTCCAGGATCTTCTGTTCCAGTTGCTCGGCGGCCCACACGCCGAACGCGTCCGGGCTCATGTCGCCGCCCTCGCCGAACCAGTACGGCTGCGGGATGTGCACGATGCCGGGGATCGGCAGGTCGCCCTGCTCGTGCATGGCCTTCATGCCGCCCAGGCTGGCGCCGGCCACGGTGGAGCCGTGGTAGCCATTGAGGCGGCTGATGACCACCTTCTTCTGCGGCTTGCCCTTGAGCGCCCAGTAATGGCGCACCAGGCGCAGCATGGTGTCGTTGCCTTCCGAGCCGGAGCCGGTGAAGAACACATGGTTCATGCCCTCCGGGGCCACCTCGGCGATCGCCTGGGCCAGTTCCAGCACCGGCGGGTGGGCGGTCTGGAAGAAGGTGTTGTAGAACGGCAGCTCGCGCATCTGGCGGGCGGCCGCCTCCACCAGTTCCTCGCGGCCGTAGCCCACGGCCACGCACCACAGGCCGGCCATGCCGTCGAGGATCTTGTGACCCTCGCTGTCCCACAGGTAGACGCCCTCGGCCTTGGTGATGATGCGCGGGCCCTGCTCCTGCAACTGCTTGTAGTCGCTGAACGGGGCCAGGTGGTGGTCGCGGCTGAGGGACTGCCACTTCAGGGTCTGGGGGCTTTTCGCTGGCTGGGTCATAGCGGTTCTCCTGCAAAAAGGGCGCGGCGCGGGCCGGGCCGGGAAAGTGGGGGCGGGCGCGACGAGGCTCCCGCCGGGGCCGGATCAGACCGAGAACAACAGGAATTCACGCTCCCAGGAGCTGATCACCCGCTTGTAGTTCTCGTGCTCGGCGCGTTTCACGGCCACGTAGCCGTGGATGAACTTGGTGCCGAGGTACTTCTCCAGCGACTTGCAATTCTCCAGGCGCTCCAGGGCGTCCTCGATGGTAAGCGGCAGGCGCAGGTTGCGCCGTTCGTAGCCGCGCCCCTTGACCTGGGCGCTGGGCTTGATGCCCTCGGTCATGCCGATATAGCCGCACAGCAGGCTGGCGGCGATGGCCAGGTAAGGGTTGGCGTCGGCACCGGCCAGGCGGTTCTCCACCCGGCGGTTCTGCGGGTTGGCGTCCGGCACCCGCAGGCCCACGGTGCGGTTCTCCTCGCCCCACTCCACGTTCACCGGCGCCGAGGTGTCGGGCAGGAAGCGGCGGAACGAATTGACGTTGGGGGCGAACAGCGGCAGCACCTCGGGAATGAACTTCTGCAAGCCGCCGATGTGGTGCAGGAACAGCTCGCTCATGGAGCCGTCCTCGGTGGAGAAGATGTTCTTGCCGGTCTTGATGTCGATGACGCTCTGGTGCAGGTGCATGGCACTGCCAGGCTCGTCGGTGATCGGCTTGGCCATGAAGGTCGCCGCCACGTTGTGCTTGAGCGCCGCCTCGCGCATGGTGCGCTTGAACACGGTGATCTGGTCCGCCAGGTGCAGGGCGTCGCCGTGACGGAAGTTGATTTCCATCTGCGCCGGGCCCTCCTCATGGATCAGCGTGTCCAAGTCCAGTTCCTGGGCCTCGCACCAGTCGTACATATCCTCGAACAGCGGGTCGAACTCGTTCGCCGCGTCGATGGAGAAGGACTGGCGGCCGGTCTCGGGGCGGCCGGAGCGGCCCAGCGGCACCTGCAGCGGCAGGTCCGGGTCCTCGCAGCGCTTGGTCAGGTAGAACTCCATCTCCGGCGCGACGATGGGCTGCCAGCCCCGGTCGGCGTACATCTTCAGGACCTTCTTGAGGATGTTGCGCGGCGACAGCTCGATGGGGTTGCCCATCTTGTCGAAGGTGTCGTGGATCACCAGGGCGGTGGGCTCGATGGCCCAGGGCACCAGGTACACGGCGCTCTCGTCGGGGCGGCAGAACATGTCGATGTCCGCCGGGTCGAGCAACTCGTAATAAATGTCGTCCTCGACATAGTCGCCGGTGACGGTCTGCAACAGCACGCTTTCGGGCAGGCGCATGCCCTTTTCGTCGAGGAACTTGTTGGTCGGCGATATCTTGCCGCGGGCGATGCCGGTGAGATCGCTGATCAGGCATTCCACTTCGGTGATTTTGCGTTCTTTCAGCCAGCTCGTGAGCCGGTCCAGCTTGCTCGTCATAAAGACCTCGGGTTAGAACCGGGCGTCGCCGGTTCGACGTTTCCCCGCCCTCTCCCTGCAAGCCTCACCAAAGGCCTGGAAGAGCGCGAGATAGTCCGGATTGGAGCTTACCTGCCATTCGGGGTGCCATTGCACCCCCAGGGCGAAACCGGGGGCGCCTTCGACGGACACCGCCTCGACCAGGCCGTCCGGCGCCACCGCCTCTATGCGCAGGCCGGGCGCCAGGCGGTCGATACCCTGCCCATGCAGGGAATTGACTTGGAAGGCCACCGGCAGCCCGAGGGCGGCGAGCACGCCGCCCGGGCGAACCCGCACCTCGTGGCGCGGCGCATAGTGTACGTCGAGCGGCTGGTCGAACGGCTGGCCGAACGGCTCGCGATGATCCGGCAGGCCTTCGACCTCGTGTACCTTGGGGTGCAGGCTGCCCCCGAAGGCCACGTTCAGTTCCTGGAAGCCCCGGCAGATGCCCAGCAGGGGCACGCCGGCGTCCACCGCCGCGCGCAGCAGCGGCAGGGTGGTGGCATCCCGCGCCGGGTCGTGCAGGGCGTCGTGGCCGCTGGCGGGGCCCTGGTAGCGACGGGGTTCGATATCGGACGGCGAGCCGGTGAACAGCAGCCCGTCGAGGGACCCCAGCAGCGCGGCGGGGTCGAGCGTCTCGCCGAGGGCGGGCACGATGAGCGGCAACCCGCCGACGAAGGCGACGGCGCGAAGATACTTGTCGCCGGCGATGTGGTAGGAATGCAGACCGATCTGCCTGGTGCAGGCGGTCACGCCGATCAGCGGCAGGCGAGACATGGGCCACCCGTATTATTGCTGTTATGGGCGAAGCGGCGGCAGCGCGACCGGCCAGCCGGCGAGGTTCGTCGGCGCGTCCGTGTCGTCTGCACTGCCACACGGTGCGACCGAGCTTAGCCTTGTTCATTTTTTTACACAATAGGGCTGTAAAAAATTGAACACACCCGACTGAGCGCCCCGTCGCCAGCGGTCTGGGGCGGGTTTCAGCGCCGCGTAAAGGCCCTAAAAACGGTCGCGTCGGCTTCTTTTAGGCCAAAATGGTGCACTATTGACATCCTCAGGCGATTCGGATTGACTCACACCTCAATCAACATGTGATTGATATTTTTAACAAGATAGGTGTTTCATCATGTCGGTACCCCCGCGTGCCGTTCAGCTCAATGAAGCTAACGAGTTCCTCAAGAAGCATCCCGAGGTCCAGTTCGTCGACCTTCTGATCGCGGATATGAATGGAGTGGTCAGGGGCAAGCGCATCGAACGCGCCAGCCTGCACAAGGTTTACGAACGCGGCATCAACCTCCCCGCCTCGCTGTTCGCCCTCGATATCAATGGCTCCACGGTGGAAAGTACCGGCCTCGGTCTGGACATCGGCGACGCCGACCGCATCTGCTACCCCATCCCCAATACCCTCTGCGACGAACCCTGGCAGAAACGCCCCACCGCGCAATTGCTGATGACCATGCACGAACTGGAAGGCGAGCCGTTCTTCGCCGATCCCCGGGAAGTGCTGCGGCAAGTGGTGAGCAAGTTCGACGAGCTGGGCCTGACGGTCTGCGCCGCCTTCGAACTGGAGTTCTACCTGATCGACCAGGAGAACGTGAACGGCCGGCCGCAACCGCCCCGCTCGCCCATCTCCGGCAAGCGCCCGCAGTCCACCCAGGTCTACCTGATCGACGACTTGGACGAATACTCCGACTGCCTGCAGGACATCCTCGAGGGCGCCAAGGTCCAGGGCATCCCGGCCGACGCGATCGTCAAGGAAAGCGCCCCGGCCCAGTTCGAGGTGAACCTGCACCACGTGGCCGACCCGCTCAAGGCCTGCGACTATGCGGTGCTGCTCAAGCGGCTGGTGAAGAACATCGCCTACGACCATGAGATGGACACCACCTTCATGGCCAAGCCGTACCCAGGCCAGGCGGGCAATGGTCTGCACGTGCACATCTCGCTGCTCGACAAGCACGGCAAGAACATTTTCACCAGCGAGGATCCCCAGCAGAACGCCGCATTGCGCCATGCGATCGGCGGTGTGCTGGAGACCCTACCCGCGTCGATGGCCTTCCTCTGCCCCAACGTCAACTCCTACCGCCGCTTCGGGGCGCAGTTCTACGTGCCCAACGCGCCGAGCTGGGGCCTGGATAACCGCACCGTGGCCCTGCGGGTGCCCACCGGCAGCCCCGAAGCGGTGCGCATCGAGCATCGCGTGGCCGGCGCCGACGCCAACCCCTACCTGCTCATGGCGGCGGTCCTGGCCGGGGTGCACCATGGCCTGACCCAGCAGGTGGAGCCCGGCGAACCCATCGAAGGCAACTCCTACGAGCAACTGGAGCCAAGCCTGCCGAACAACCTGCGAGACGCTCTGCGGGCGCTGGACGACAGCGAGATCCTGGCTCGCTACATCGACCCGAAGTACATCGACATCTTCGTCGCCTGCAAGGAAAGCGAACTGGAAGAATTCGAGCACTCCATCTCGGACCTCGAGTACAACTGGTACCTGCACACGGTCTGACCCGGGCGAGCCGGCGCAGCCGGCTCCGTCACGCGCCCCCCCTGGAAGCCGGCCCCGCGCCGGCTTTCGCGCGCTTGCCGCGACGCTTGGGCCATGGCCGCGTGGCCCGCTCCGCCACGACCTTGCGGTCCGGCGATGGCTGGCGTCCAATAGCGCCGCCCGCCACAGGAGGCTCCATGCCGCGCTCCGCCACCGTCCGCAAACCACGCCCGAGCAGCCAGGCGCGAATCGCCGCCATCCTCGAGGCGGCGCGCCAGTTGCTCGCCCGCCAGGGCATGGCCGGCCTGTCGATCTACGCCATCGCCGACCTCGCCGGGATGCCGCCCTCCTCGGTCTACCATTTCTTCGCCAACGTCGGCGCGGTGTTGCATGCCCTCACCGCCGAGGTTCACGCGGCCTTCCGTGCCTGCCTGGAGGCTCCGGTGGAGCACGGGGCCCTGGGCGACTGGCGCGACCTGTCGCGGCTCATCGAGAATCGCATGCTGGCGGTGTACGAGGCGGACAGCGCCGCCCGCCAGCTGATCCTCGCCCAGCACGGCCTGGCCGAAGTGACCCAGGCCGACCGACTCCACGACCTGGAACTGGGGCGGTTGATGCGCGACCTGTTCGAGCGCCATTTCGCCCTGCCGCCGCTGCCCGACGACCTGGACGTGTTCGCCCTGGCCATGGAACTGGGGGACCGGGTCTACGCCCGCTCGGTGCAGCAGCACGGGGACATCGTCCCGCGCTTCGCCGAGGAAGGCCGGCGGGTATTCGACGCCTACCTGGCCCTCTACCTGCCGCCCTACCTGCCGAAGCGGCCCGAACCGCTGGCCTGACCGAAGCCGCTTCGCTTACGGATATTTATCCGCAAACCAATCGAAAACGCCGAGCCGATAGAAAATTTACGCTGTAATATCGGATTTATATCCACTATAAATCCGCCTCACGCGCCCCTTGCCAGGGGCTCAGCGGCCGCGTTTCGATGGACGGCAACGCCTTCGACGCCCTCGCCGTGAGCACCGCCCCGGTTTTCCGGTCGGATCACTATCGGTTTTCTCCTCACGAGGTATGCCCATGTCCCGCATCGTTTCCGTCGCCGCGACCCAAATGGCCTGTTCCTGGGACCGCGAGGCGAACATCGCCAACGCCGAGAAGCTGGTCCGCCAGGCGGCCGCCCAGGGCGCCCAGATCATCCTGATCCAAGAACTGTTCGAAACCCCGTACTTCTGCCAGAAGCCCAACCCGGAATACCTGCAATTGGCCACTTCCGTCGAGGACAACCCGGCGATCCGCCACTTCCAGGCCCTGGCCAAGGAACTGCAGGTGGTGCTGCCCATCAGCTTCTTCGAGCGCGCCGGTCGCGCCCGCTTCAACAGCATCGCCATCCTCGACGCCGATGGCCGCAACCTGGGCATCTACCGCAAGAGCCACATCCCGGACGGCCCCGGCTACCACGAGAAGTACTACTTCAACCCCGGCGACACCGGCTTCAAGGTGTGGAACACCCGCTACGCGAAGATCGGCGTGGGCATCTGCTGGGACCAGTGGTTCCCCGAGTGCGCCCGCGCCATGGCGCTGCTGGGAGCGGAAATCCTGTTCTACCCGACCGCCATCGGCAGCGAGCCCCACGACGCCTCCATCACCTCCCGCGACCACTGGCAGCGGGTGCAGCAGGGCCATGCCGGCGCCAACTTGATGCCGCTGGTGGCCAGCAACCGCATCGGCAAGGAAGAGCAGGACGGCTACGACATCACCTTCTACGGCTCCTCCTTCATCGCCGACTCGTTCGGCGCCAAGGTCGAGGAGTTGAACGAGACCGAGGAAGGCGTGCTGGTGCACCGCTTCGACCTGGACCGCCTGGAGCACATCCGCAGCGCGTGGGGCACCTTCCGCGACCGCCGGCCGAACCTCTACGCGCCGCTGAAGACCCTCGACGGCCAGCTCGAATCCTGACCCTCCCCGCGCCGGCCCGGCCGGCGCCTCCCCCGACTCAAGGCGAGCCCATGAATACCCTCGACAGCACCCCACGGGCCGACGGCTTCCGCATGCCGGCGGAATGGGAACCCCACGTCCAGACCTGGATGATCTGGCCGGAACGGCCGGATAACTGGCGCCTCGGCGGCAAGCCCGCCCAGGCGGCCTTCGCCACGGTGGCCCGCGCCATCGCCCGCTTCGAACCGGTGACCGTCGGCGTGTCCGCCGGCCAGTACGAGAACGCCCGCGCGCGCCTCGCCGACCCGAACATCCGCGTGGTGGAGATCAGCAACGACGACGCCTGGGCGCGTGACACCGGCCCGACCTTCGTCATCGACGACCGGGGCGAGACCCGGGGCGTGGACTGGACCTTCAACGCCTGGGGCGGGCTGCTGGGCGGCCTGTACTTCCCCTGGCACCGCGACGACCAGGTGGCCGGCAAGATCCTCGGCCTGGAGCGCTGCGCCCGCTATCGCACCGAAGGCTTCGTGCTGGAGGGCGGCTCGATCCACGTGGACGGCGAAGGCACCCTGATCACCACCGAGGAGTGCCTGCTCAACCCCAACCGCAACCCCCACCTGGACCGCGCCGCCATCGAGGCGACCCTGCGCGAGCACCTGGCGGTGGACACGGTGATCTGGCTGCCCGAGGGCCTGTACAACGACGAGACCGACGGCCACGTGGACAACTTCTGCTGCTTCGTGCGCCCCGGCGAGGTGCTGCTGGCCTGGACCGACGACCCGCGAGACCCCAACCACGCCCGTTGTCAGGCGGCCCTGAGGGTGCTGGAACAGGCTCGCGACGCGCGCGGGCGCGCCTTGACCGTGCACAGGATTCCGATCCCCGGGCCGCTGTACGCCACCGAAGCGGAATGCGCCGGCGTCGACGCGGCGGTCGGTAGCCAGCCCCGCGAGACCTCGGCGCGCCTGGCCGGCTCCTACGTGAACTTCCTGATCGTCAACGGCGGGGTGATCGCCCCGGCCTTCGACGATCCCCAGGACGAGGCCGCCCGGGCCGTACTGCAACGGCTGTTCCCCGACCGCGAGGTGGTGATGGTGCCGGGCCGGGAAATCCTCTTGGGCGGCGGCAACATCCACTGCATTACCCAGCAGCAGCCGGTCGCGCGACGCGGCTGATCCGCTTCACGCGCCTTCGACCCCGGAGGCGCGTGCCACCCCTTCCCTCTCGCTTCCCACCGCCCCCGGGGGCCCTTTCGCGCCCGTCCGCCAGCCGGCGACGACCGGGCAGGCCCTCGTTTCGCGAAAACTTGTACAAATATCTCGGCACGTATAGATTTCTGGCAACCGGGCGTGCACGCGAGCGCCCGCAAGACGGCGGCCCGCCTGGCGTCGCCGCCCGCCCCGCCTCCCTCCCGTCGAGGTCATCATGTTCAACGCCCGCCTGAAGCACGAACTGGCCGCCTGCCAGGCCCGCCTGGCCGAATTGCAGGCTGAACGCGACGCCATCGGCCGCTCCCTGGCGATCATCGAATTCGCTCCGGACGGGACGGTGCTCGACGCCAATCCGCTGTTCCTCGCCACCTTGGGCTACACCCGGGACGAGATTCGCGGCCAGCACCACCGCCTGTTCTGCGAGCCAGCCTACGCCGCCAGCGCCGACTACCGTCGCTTCTGGGAAGACCTGAAGGCCGGCGAATCGCGCACCGGCACCTTCCGCCGGCGCGCCAAGGACGGCCACCCGGTCTGGCTGGAAGCCAGCTACAACCCGGTGCGCGATGCCCAGGGCCGGCTGCTCAAGGTGATCAAGCAGGCCCGCGACATCAGCGCCGCGGTGAACGAGGAGCGAGAGCGGCAGGCCCTGGTCAAGGCCCTGAACCGCTCCATGGCGGTGGTGGAGTTCAACCTCGCCGGCGAGGTGCAATGGGCCAACGACAACTTCCTGCGGACCATGGGCTACCGGAGCCTGGACGAAATACGCGGCAAGCACCACCGCCTGTTCTGCGAGCGGAGCGAAACCGACTCGCCGGAGTACCAGCACTTCTGGCAGCGCCTGAACCGGGGCGAATTCGTCTCCGACCGCTTCAAGCGCCTCACCCGCCAGGGCGAGGTGGTCTGGCTGCGGGGCACCTACAACCCGGTATTCGACGAGGACGGCAAGCTGTACAAGGTCGTCAAGTTCGCCACCGACACCACCGAGCAGGTCAACCGCCACCTGGCCGAGGCCCAGGCGGCGCAGATCGCCTACACCACGTCGCTACAGACCGACGCCACCGCCCAGCGGGGCGCCGAGGTGGTGCGGCAGGCGGTGACCGCCATGCGCAAGGTGGCGGACGAAGTGCAGCAGGCCTCTTCCGGCATCGAGGCGCTGAGCCAGCAATCGCAGATGATCGGCAACCTCGTCGGCACCATCAGCGGCATCGCCGAGCAGACCAACCTGCTGGCGCTGAACGCCGCCATCGAAGCGGCCCGGGCCGGCGAGCAGGGGCGCGGCTTCGCCGTGGTCGCCGACGAGGTCCGCCAGTTGGCCGGGCGCACCAGCCAGGCCACCGTGGAGATCGTCGAGGTGGTGCGCAAGAACCACGACCTGGCGGAACACGCCGTGACCCGCATGACCGCCAGCCGCGCCCAGGCGCAAGAGGGCGTCGACCTGGCCAACCAGGCCGGCGCGGTGATCCTGGAAATCCAGGACGGCGCGCGCCACGTGGTGGAAGCCGTCAGCCAGTTCGCCTCGACCCTGAAGCAGGACGACTGACGTCCGCGTCGCCGGCCTCAGAGCTTGGCGATGGACACCTCGGTGGACTTCACGAAGGCGATCACCTCCGAGCCCACCCCCAGCTCCAGCTCCCGTACCGAGCGGGTGGTGATCACCGAGGTGACGATGCCGGCGGCGGTCTGCACGTCGATTTCCGAGAGCACGTCGCCCTCGACGATTTCCTTGATGGTGCCCTTGAACTGGTTGCGGACGTTGATGGCTTTGATGGTCATGGCATTCTCCAGGGAGTAAGGGCGGCCGCGCCTGCGAACCGCCGGGACGAATCGTTGAAAAAACGCGCGGGCTAGAGCGCCCAGCGCAACTGGGTCGGCAACGGCGAGACCGGCTCCGCCCGGGGCGGCCCGGAAGGCTGCGCCAGCACCCGGTCGAGCACCTCGGCCTCCAGCGCCGCCCGTTCGGCGGCACCGTGCCGGCGCGGGCGCGGCAGGTCGATGGCTAGGTCGAGGCCGATCTCGCCGTCCTCGATCAGAATCACCCGGTCGGCCACCGCCACCGCTTCGTGAACGTCGTGGGTCACCAGCAGCACGGTGAAACCCTGTTGTCGCCAGAGGCGCTCGATCAGCCGCTGCATTTCGATGCGGGTCAGGGCGTCGAGGGCGCCCAGGGGCTCGTCCAGCAGCAACAGCCGCGGTTGATGGATCAGCGCCCGGGCCAGGGCGACGCGTTGCTTCTGCCCGCCGGACAGCGCCGCCGGCCATTCCCGGGCCCGATCCTCCAGGCCCACCGCCCGCAGCGCGTCCTCGGCGCGGGGCCGCCAGTCGCCGCCCAGGCCGAGGCCGACGTTGTCGATCACCCGCTTCCACGGCAGCAGGCGCGCGTCCTGGAACATCAGCCGGGTCGCCTCGCGGGAGGCCACCAGGTCCTCGTCGCCCGCCAGCAGGCGGCCACCGTCCGGCGCGTCCAGCCCGGCCAGCAGACGCAGCAGGGTGCTCTTGCCGCACCCGCTGCGGCCCACCACGGCGACGTACTGGCCGGCCGGAATCCGCAGATCGATGCCCCGCAGCACCCGGCGCTCGCCGAAGGCTTTCTCCAGCCCCCGGGCTTCCAGGGGCAGGCCGTGGTCGTGTCGCGAGGGCGACTGGAAGGCGCTCATCGGGCACCTCCCTGGCGGTAGGCCGGATGCCAGCGCAACCATGCTCGCTCCAGGCCCCGGGCGGCGAGGTCGGCCAGCTTGCCGAGCACCGCGTAGAGCAGGATCGCCAGGACCACCACGTCGGTCTGCAGGAATTCCCGGGCATTCATCGCCAGGTAGCCGATGCCGGCGCTGGCGGAAATGGTCTCGGCGACGATCAGCGTCAGCCACATGAAGCCCAGGCCGAAGCGCACCCCCACCAGGATCGACGGCAGCGCGCCGGGAAAGATTACCTGGCGGAACAGGGCGAAGCCGGACAGCCCATAGCTGCGGGCCATTTCCACCAGGGCCGGGTCGACGTTGCGGATGCCGTGGTAGGTATTGAGGTACAGCGGGAACAAGGTGCCGAGGGCCACCAGGAAGATCTTCGCGCTCTCGTCGATGCCGAACCACAGGATCACCAGGGGGATCAGCGCCAGGTGCGGCACGTTGCGAATCATCTGCAAGGAGGTGTCCAGCAGGCGCTCGCCCCAGCCCGAGAGGCCAGTGACGAAGCCCAGCAGCAGCCCCAGGCCGCCGCCGATGGCCGCGCGCCAGCCGCTGATGGCCAGGTGCGTCCACAGCTCGCCGCTGCGCAGCAGCGCCGCGCCGGCCTCGAACACCGCGCTGGGCGCCGGCAGGATGCGGCTGGACAGCCAGCCGCTGGCCACCGCCAGTTGCCAGGCCGCCAGCAGCGCCACCGGCAGCGCCCAGGGCGCCAGCCGTTCCAGGGCGCGCGAGCGAGGGGAAACGGAAACACTCATGGCGCGCTCCTCATGGCGTGGCGGCGGCGCGGGCGACGGCCGCGGGCGGCGTCCAGACGACATCGCGAATGCTCAGGCGCCGGGGGATCAGCTTGAGCTCGGCGAAGGTATCGGCGATGCGTTGCTGGGCTTCCACCACCGGCGTCTCGACGAAGCGGGCACCGAAGCCCTGGCGCGTCACCGACAGCAGGGTGGCGGCGGGCGGCAGGCCCAGCAGCGGCGCCACCTGGGCGGTCACCGCCCGCGGATCGGCCTTGGCCTCCTCGCCGGCGGCGCGGATCTCTTCCACCAGCGCGCCGAGCACCTGGGGGTGCGCCTCGGCGTAGCCGCGAGCGGCCAGGTAGAACTGGTGGTTGTCCACCAGCCCGCTGCCGTCGCGCAGGGCGCGGGCCTGCAACTGCTGCTCGGCGGCGGCCTGGAACGGGTCCCAGATCACCCAGGCGTCCACGGCGCCGCGTTCGAAGGCGGCGCGGGCGTCGGCGGGCGCCAGGTACACCGGCTGGATGTCGCGGTAGCTCAGGCCCGCTTCCTCCAGGGCGCGCACCAGCAGGTAGTGCACGTTGGAGCCCTTGTTCAGGGCGACTTTCTTGCCCTTGAGATCGGCCACGCCCCGTAGCGGCGAATCCTTGCGCACCAGGATCGCCTCGCCGGCCGGCGCCGGGGGCTCATGGGCGACGTACAACAGGTCGGCGCCGGCCGCCTGGGCGAACACCGGCGGCGTCTCGCCGGTGACGCCGAAGTCGATGGCGCCCACGTTGAGCCCTTCCAGCAGTTGCGGCCCGCCGGGGAACTCGGTCCATTTCACCTCGATGCCCTGGGGCGCCAGGCGCTTCTCCAAGGCGCCCTTGGCCTTGAGCAGGACCAGGGTGCCGTATTTCTGATAGCCGATCCGCAGGGTCTCGGCCCCTGCCTGCTCGACGGCGCCACACGCCCCGGCCGCGACACACAGGGCGACCAGACTCCGGCGCAAAGTATTCAGGCCCATGAAGGCTCCTTTGCTGAAGGGTTGGAAGTCACCTGCTCGCCCGTTGACGGGCCAGTGAGGCGGAGCCGGCAAGCCGGCGATGGAACGGGCCGCGACGCGGCCCCGAGGGTCGAGCGACGCGGCTCAGCGATTGGGCTGGGGCGTCAGCCGCAGGTAGGGCCGCACCGCCTTGTAGCCCCGAGGAAAGCGCTGGCGGATTTCCGCCTCGTCCTTGAGGGACGGCACGATCACCACGTCGTCGCCGTCCTGCCAGTTGGCCGGGGTCGCCACCTTGTGGCTGTCGGTGAGCTGCAGGGAATCGATCACCCGCAGGATTTCGTTGAAGTTGCGCCCGGTGCTGGCCGGGTAGGTGATGATCAACCGCACCTTCTTGTTCGGGTCGATGACGAACAGCGAACGCACGGTGAGGGTGTCGTTGGCGTTGGGGTGGATCAGGTCGTAGAGGTCGGACACCTTGCGGTCGGCGTCGGCGATGATCGGGAAGTTCACCACCGTCTGCTGAGTCTCGTTGATGTCGTCGATCCACTTCAGGTGGGAATCCACCGGGTCCACCGACAAGGCGATGGCCTTGACGCCACGGGCGGCGAATTCGTCCTTGAGCTTGGCGGTGAGGCCCAGCTCGGTGGTGCAGACAGGAGTGAAGTCGGCCGGGTGGGAAAACAGCACGCCCCAGCTATTGCCCAGCCACTCGTGGAAACGAAGGCGGCCTTCGCTGGAATCCTGCTCGAAGTCGGGGGCGAGGTCGCCGAGACGGATGCTCATGGTCATGCTCCTGAGGCGGTTCGAATGTGGTAACCACTATGCGATGCCGTGGAGCTAATTAAAAAGAATAAATAAAAATTTATTTATAACTTTTCATAAGAAACGCCTGGACGGCGAGAATTGCAAGATCGACCTCCCGCCTTTGCACAGCAGCAGGCGCGGCGTGAGGCGGGTGCCGCAAACGAAACGGGCGCCGTCTCGCCAAGCGAGCGGCGCCCGTGGAGCGCCGGGCGACGACCGCCCGGCGCGCCGCCTGCTCAGAGCAGCGGCAGGGTGTAGCTGACGATCAGGCGGTTTTCGTCTTGGTCGCGCTGGCTGGCCACTTCGCTGCGTAGCGAAGCGTTGCGCCACGTCAGGCCCAGACCCTTGAAAGTCCCTTCCGGCACCACGTAGGTGACAGCGAGGTTGCGCTCCCACTCGGAGGCGTCGCCCTGGGCCGTGTCGATGTCGTCGCCACGCAGGTAGACCAGCGCGGTGGTCAGGCCGGGAACGCCCACCGAGGCGAAGTCATAGGCGTACTGGGCCAGCCAGGTGCGCTCGCCGGCCCGCTGGAACTTGCCGATCTGGCGGTCGGTGATCAGGTAGGCGGTGGAACCGTCGCCCTGGTTGAGGAAGGGGAAGTCGCTGTTGCCGTTGACCCGCTGATAGCCGCCGCTCAGGGCGTGGCCGCCCAGGGAGTAGGTCAACATGGCGCTCCAGGTACGGTTGTCCACCTCGCCCCGGTCGCCATCGCCGGTGTTCCAGTAGCCGGCGCTGCGGTAGCCCTCGGCGCGACCGGCGGCGTTGCCGTTCTTGCCGTCGGAGTCGCTGAGGAAGTAGCGCAGGTCGGTCTTCAGCGCGCCCACCGGCAGCGGCAGGTTGTGGGTCAGGCCGAAGAAGTGCTGCTTGTAGAAGTCATCCAGGCTGCCGTAGTAGTACTGCGCCAGGAGGTCCTTGCTGATTTTGTAATCGCCCCCGGCGAAGTAGAACTCGTTGCTGCGACGGCCACTGGCGCCGCCCGCGCCGGCGATGGCCAGGGCCTCGTCGTCGCTGGAGTTGCGCGCCTTGGCGTGCTCCAGCTTGCCGCCGGTGAGGGTCAGGTTGTCGATCTCGTTGGAGGTGATCTGCGCCCCCTCGAAGGTCTGCGGCAGCAGGCGGCCGTCGTTGTAGGTCACCACCGGCAGCTTCGGCTGCAGGGTGCCCAGGCGGGCCTCGGTCTTGGAGAACTTGACCTTGCCGGTCAGGCCCAGGCTGGAGAAATCGTCCACCGCCTCGCCATGGCTGTCGGTGGGGAACATCACGCCGCCACGGTTGGCGCTGGTGGGGTTGTAGTGAGTGCCCTTGCCCGAATCCAGGCGCACCCCCAGCAGGCCGATGGCGTCGACGCCCACGCCCACGGTGCCCTCGGTGAAGCCGGAAGTGTAGTTGAGGAGGAAGCCCTGGCCCCACTCTTCCTGCTTGGACGGGTTGGCCGAACCGCTGCGGTTGTCCTGATTGATGTAGAAATTGCGGAATGTCAGCCCCGCCTTGCTGTCCTCGATGAAACCGCCGGCGAACGCCGACTGCGCCAGAAAGCCTGCTCCGGTGGCAACCGCCATGGCCAGAAGGGATTTTTTCATTGTGGTGTTCTCGTTCAAGGGTGGATAAGCGCCTCACCGCGCGCGAAACAGGCAGACACGCGGGACCTGCGCGATAAACCGCGCCCGCCCGATTGCGCTAGCCGGGCAACCAGGGGCGAAAGGCGACGGAAGCTTCAGGAAGGCCCGGGCGTCTCGGCCATGCGCGCGACGGCGCGAGCGAACCGAATGAAAGGCAGGAGGAAAAGCGTCATCGGTGATACCCCAGGCGATCTTGTTATGGACCCGCGGCGAAACCCTCGCCGCGGTCAGGCGGCCAAGGCAGTTACTGTGCCAAACGCCGACGCGACGCCGCGGGCCGCCCGCCCAGGCGGACGAGCCGCCCCGGCATGCCGCGCACGGTAATGAAAATGGCGCCGAACCGCCATCACCCTTTCGTCCATGCGCGGATTTCCGCCACCGTTCGGAGAACGCTCGCTTCGGTCCGCTCGACTGATCCATGGCCGCCGCCCTCGACGTGATGCTTCCTGCCTACCAAGGGTAGTTCCCCCGGCCTGCGGAGCACGACTGTAAGCGGCTTTTTTAATAATCAAAAAGAATTATTTTTCTTACTCAAATTCTACTACTGAATAAAAGAATAGCCCATCACTCCCTGAGCGCTTCGGCGTTGCGCAGGGATACCTGGGTATTCAGGGTCCAGAAGTCGTACAGCACACCGACGCCCAGGAGGCCCAAGGTCACCAGGTAAAGCAGGCCGGTGAGCCACTTGCCCTGATACATCCGGTGCACCCCGAAGGCACCGAGGAAGGTAAGGAGAATCCAGGCGACGTTGTAGTCCAGCGGGCCGGCCTGGAAGCGCAGGTCCGCCTCGCGGTCCATCGACGGGATCAACAACAGGTCGACGATCCAGCCGATGAACAGCAGACCGAAGGTGAGGAACCAGATCGTCCCGGTCACCGGCTTGCCGTAGTAGAAACGGTGGGCGCCGAGAAAACCGAAGACCCATAACAGATAGCCGATGACCTTGCTGTGGGTATCTTGTTTCGCCTGCATGGGAAAGCCTCTTGTGTGATCGCGGAACCGCTTCGACCACCCGCGATGGGGTGGGTGCCGGGAGAAAACCGCCGAACGGCTCCCGGGGCAACTTGCGAGAACGCTAACGGCCTCGATACTGTATGCAAATACAGTTATCGGCACGCCCCATGCAGCTCATCGACAAACTCACCGTCCTCGCCGACGCCGCCAAGTACGACGTATCCTGCGCCAGCAGCGGCGCGCCCAAGCGCGGCTCCCGGGGCAAGGCCGGCCTGGGCGCCACCGACGGCATGGGCATTTGCCACAGCTTCACTCCCGACGGGCGCTGCGTCGCGCTACTGAAGATCCTGCTGACCAACTTCTGCCTCTATGACTGCCAGTACTGCGTCAACCGGCGCTCCAGCGACGTGCCCCGCGCCCGCTTCACACCCGAGGAAGTGGTGCGCCTGACCCTGGACTTCTACCGCCGCAACTGCATCAGCGGGCTGTTCCTCAGCTCCGGCATCATCCGCTCGGCGGACTACACCATGGAACAACTGGTGCGGGTCGCTCGCCTGCTGCGCGAGGAGCACGGGTTTCGCGGCTACATCCATCTCAAGACCATCCCCGACGCCGCGCCGGAGCTGATCGCCGAGGCCGGCCGTCACGCCGACCGACTCTCGGTGAACATCGAGTTGCCCAGCGAAAGCAGCCTGGTGCGCCTGGCACCGGAGAAGAACGTCGGCACCATCAAGCAGGCCATGGGGGTCATCCGCCTGGGCGAGGAAGAGGCCCGGACCGAACGCAAGGCCCCGCGCTTCGCGCCGGCCGGGCAGAGCACCCAGATGATCGTCGGCGCCGACCCCACCGACGACCGCACCATCCTGCACACCGCCCAGACCCTCTACGGCGCCTATCGGCTCAAGCGGGTCTATTACTCCGCCTTCAGCCCGATCCCCCAGAGCCCCGCCAGCGTGCCCTTCGAGGCGCCGCCCCTGTTGCGCGAGCACCGCCTGTACCAGGCCGACTTCCTGATGCGCGGCTACGGCTTCAGCGCCGGCGAGTTGCTGGACGAACCGGGCAACCTGCCCCTGGACATCGACCCCAAGCTGGCCTGGGCCCTGGCCAACCGCGCCCAGTTCCCGGTGGACCTCAACCGCGCCGAGCCCCGGCTGATCGCCCGGGTGCCGGGCATCGGCGTGCTCACCGCCCAGCGTCTGGTGGAACTGCGTCGCCAGCGGCGCATCCGCTACGCGGACCTGATCCGCCTGCGCTGCGTCATGGACAAGCTCAAGCCGTTCATCGTCACCCAGGACTACCGGCCGGCGACCGCCGAGGCGGAATCCACCGCGCTGCGCCAGGCCCTGCGCGACGAACCGGCGCAGATGGCGCTGTGGTAATGCGCGCGGTCCGTTTCTCCGGGCGCTTCGCCGACTGGCGCGAGCTCGGCCGACGCCTGCTGGCCGCCGGGATCGCCCCGGAAACCCTCACCTGGCAAGCCGAGGATCAGGGCGACGACCTGTTCGGTGGAGACGCCGAAGGATTAGCCGAGGGTCCTACCCCAGGGCTTGAACGAGAGGAGCCCGGCGGCTCGGTCGCCGCCCCACCCCGGGTACCCCGGGACCTGCCGCCCCTGCTGGAGCAGGCCGCGCGCTTTCGCGCCGAGGACCGCTGGGCCCTGCTCTATCGCATCCTCTGGCGGGTCTGCGGCGGCGACCGCGCCGCCATGCTCGCCGGCGACCCGGACGGCGGCGAACTGCACCGTCGGATCAAGGCGGTGCGCCGCGAGGCCCACCACATGCACGCCTTCCTGCGCTTTCGCGAGCGACCGGAGGCCCTCGGCGCCCCGCGGTTCGTCGCCTGGCACGAGACCGTTCACGACGTGCTGGACCTGGGCGCCGAGCATTTCGCCGAGCGCATGGGCCGGCACACCTGGCTGGTAGCCACCCCCGAGGGCGTGGCGCGCTTCGATGGCCGGCACCTGGCCTACCAGCGCCCCTGCCCACCGGACGCGCGCGCCTTCGCCCAAGGGCCGCGGGACGAGGGCGAGCGGCTCTGGCGGGCCTACTACGCCAGCACCTTCAACCCGGCGCGGCTGAACCGCAAGGTCATGCTCGGCCACATGCCGGCGCGCTTCTGGAAGCACCTGCCCGAAGGCCCGCTGATCCCCGACCTGATGAGCCGCGCCCGGGCCGGCCAGCAACGCCTGGCCCAGGCCGCCGCCGTCGGCGAACAGCCGGGCCGCCCCGTGCTGATCGCCCGGGAACGGGCCCAGCCCCGTCGGCGGCCCCCGACCGCCCTGGACGCCTGCCGCCGCTGCGGGCTCTGGCGCGAGGCCACCCAGGCGGTGCCGGGCCAGGGCCCGGCGCGGGCGGCGCTGATGCTAGTGGGTGGGCAGCCGGGCGACCACGAAGACCTGGCCGGCCGGCCCTTCGTTGGCCCCGTGGGCGAGCGGCTCGACCGGGCCTTGGCGGTGGCCGGCCTGGAACGCTCGGCACTGTACTTGACCCACGCGGTGAAGCACTTCAAGTGGGCCGCCCCGGACGGGCCCCGCGACCGCGCCGACCGCCGCCTGCCCGCCACCCCCGAGCCGGCGGAGGTCGCCGCCTGCCGTGGCTGGCTGGTCGAGGAAATCCAGGCCGTCGCCCCCCGGGTCATCGTCGCCCTGGGCCCCCTGGCCTTGGCGGCCCTGCTGGACGAACCCGCCTCCCGGCGCGCGGCCGACCTCGCGGGGCGCCCGCTTCGCCACCGAGGCCGCTGGCTGATCCCAGGGCCCGACCCAACCACCCCGCCGGGCCACGACGAGACGCTGTACGACGCCCTGGCCAGCACCCTGACGGAAGCCGCCCGCCTGGCCCGCGAGGACGCCGGCCCGGACACTTGAACGGCACGAATCGCGGGCGTGCTTCGGGAATGCGCCGGCCTCGTCGGGCGCTCCGCTCCCGCGTGCCACGGCGCACGACGCCGAATCGCCGGGCTCATGCCAGAGCGCCGCAGGCCGTTGGCGCCTCGCGGCCGAACCGTGGAGGCCGGGCAGGATGCGTCGGCCCAGCCGGACCGCTCCGGATACCCGCCGGGCCGTCGCGTCACGACGACTCTCGCGGCAGCGCGCGAGCCGAGCCGAGCCGAACGAGGATGCCGAGGATGCCGAGGATGCCGAGGAGCGACGGGCATCGGCGATGGGTGCTTCCCGCTCATGGGCAACCTGCATGCTCGGGGCGATGACGCCGGGACCGTACGGCCGACGCGGCGCGGGTCTCGTTCGAAAGGCCGCGCGGAATGTCGAAAGACGGCCAAGGCGGCAGGACCGGCGCCCCGCGCTTCGCGCCCCTTCCCTGATGAGGCAAGCACCGCCGAGGCGCCTCCTTGGCGATTCGAGCGGTCAGGCAACGCAAGGTCGCGGCGGGCATCCCGTTGTTCGAGTGGGCCCCTGGGACCGGATGCGGCGCCGTGCCTGGCATGAGCCTGTAGAGCCGGCATCCGATCGATTCGGACCCGGCTCCGGCTGCGGCCCGATACCCGTTCGGGGCCCGGGTCGCGCGACCGCGACGCTCGTCCTCCACGAGAACGCGGCCAGGGCAGACGGCGTCTCGCTAGCGAAAACGCCGGCCGGCGTCGTCCTCGCTAATCTCCAGGCTCAGTCCTTGGGCGACGTTGCTCAGGTGATCGCCGTCGGTCTCCGAGCCCAGCTTGATCATCAGGCGCAGGTCGTTGGCCGAGTCGGCGTGGGCCAGGGCGTCCTCGTAGGTGATCTCGCCCTGCACATAGAGGTTGTACAGTGCCTGGTCGAAGGTCTGCATGCCCTGCTCGGTGGAGCGTTTCATCAGTGGCTTGAGCTCGTGCACCTCGCCCTTGCGGATCAGGTCGGCGGCCAGCGGGGTGTTCAGCAGCACCTCGATCACCGCGCGACGGCCCTTGCCGTCGGGGGTCGGTACCAGTTGCTGGGCGACGATGGCGCGCAGGTTCAGGGACAGGTCCATCCACACCTGCTGCTGCCGGTCGGCGGGAAAGAAGTGAATGATCCGGTCGAGGGCCTGGTTGGCGTTGTTGGCGTGAAGGGTCGCCAGGCACAGGTGGCCGGTCTCGGCGAAGGCCACGGCATAGTCCATGGTTTCCCGGGTGCGCACCTCGCCGATCATGATCACGTCCGGCGCCTGGCGCAGGGTGTTCTTCAGAGCCACCTCGAAGGACTCGGTGTCGATGCCGACCTCGCGCTGGGTGACGATGCAACTCTGGTGCTGGTGGATGTACTCGATCGGGTCCTCGATGGAAATGATGTGGCCGCTGGTGTTGCGGTTGCGGTAGCCGATCATCGCCGCCAGGGAGGTGGACTTACCGGTGCCCGTGGCGCCGACGAAGATCACCAGGCCGCGCTTGGTCAGCGCCAGCTTCTTGAGGATTTCCGGCAGCTTGAGGTCGTCGAGGGTCGGGATGTTGGTCTCGATCCGGCGCAGCACCATGCCCACCAGGTTGCGCTGGTAGAAGGCGCTGACCCGGAAGCGGCCGATGCCCCGGGCGCTGATGGCGAAGTTGCATTCGTGGTTCTCGGCGAAGTCCCGACGCTGCTGCTCGTTCATCACGCCGAGCACGGTCTCGCGGGTCTGCTCCGGCGACAGGGGGGTCTTGGTCACCGGCATGATCTTGCCGTTGACCTTCATCGAGGGCGCCACGCCCGCGGTGATGAAGAGGTCGGAGCCGCCTTTTTCCACCATCAGGCGCAGCAGTTTTTCGAATTCCATGGGTCTCACCTAGCCACGCCGACTCGAGCCGCCCACGGCGGCGGGCCGGTGCGGGCGCGCGAACGCCACCGGCCGCTGACGCGAACGCCGACGTGGCGCCCGCCCTCTTGCTTAGAAGTTTTCCGGCGACTTGGCCTTTTCCCGGGCGTTGTCGCGGCTGATCAGCCCCTTGGCCACCAGGTTCTTGAGGCAGGCGTCGAGGGTCTGCATGCCCAGGCCGCCACCGGTCTGGATCGCCGAGTACATCTGCGCCACCTTGTCCTCGCGGATCAGGTTACGAATCGCCGGGGTGCCGATCATGATCTCGTGGGCCGCCACCCGGCCGCCGCCGATCTTCTTGATCAGGGTCTGGGAGATCACCGACTGCAGGGATTCGGAGAGCATGGAGCGGACCATGGACTTCTCTTCCGCCGGGAACACGTCCACCACCCGGTCGATGGTCTTGGCCGCCGAGGTGGTGTGCAGGGTGCCGAACACCAAGTGCCCGGTCTCCGCGGCGGTCAGCGCCAGGCGGATGGTCTCCAGGTCGCGCATCTCACCCACCAGGATGATGTCCGGGTCTTCCCGCAGCGCCGAGCGCAGCGCCTCGTTGAAGCCCAGGGTGTCGCGGTGCACCTCGCGCTGGTTGATCAGGCACTTCTTCGATTCGTGGACGAACTCGATGGGGTCTTCCACGGTGAGGATATGGTGGTACTTGGTGGCGTTGAGGTAGTCGAGCATCGCCGCCAGGGTGGTGGACTTACCGGAGCCGGTGGGGCCGGTGACCAGCACCAGGCCGCGAGGCACGTCGGAGATCTTCTTGAAGATCTCGCCCATGCCCAGGTCTTCCATGGTCAGCACTTTCGACGGAATGGTCCGGAACACCGCGCCCGCGCCGCGGTTCTGATTGAACGCGTTGACCCGGAAGCGCGCCACGCCCGGCACTTCGAAGGAGAAGTCGGTCTCGAGGAATTCCTCGTAGTCCTTGCGCTGCTTGTCGTTCATGATGTCGTAGATCAGCGCGTGGACCTGCTTGTGGTCCATGGCCGGCAGGTTGATCCGGCGCACGTCGCCATCGACCCGGATCATCGGAGGCAGACCGGCGGAAAGATGCAGGTCCGAAGCGCCCTGCTTGGCGCTGAAGGCCAGCAGCTCGGTAATATCCATGGGGACTCCCCAGTTCCAGCAAGCGGTGGTCGGCAGTCGAAGGGGCGCGCTGGTGGCGCAGGGCAGGCCCCGCCGGCCTCGCTCGCAACGCTTTTCAACGGCCTGTTAGAATGCCGCGGACCCAAGACGGCCGGGCTATAGAGCGCAGGTAATGTCCACGATAGCAGAGAATATTGCAAAGGTTCGCGCGCGTATCCGTGAGGCAGCGCAAGCCTCGGGGCGGGAAAGCGCGGAGGTCGGCCTGCTGGCGGTGAGCAAGACCAAGCCGGCCGAGGCGATCCGCGAGGCGTTCGCCGCCGGCGTCGCCGACTTCGGCGAGAACTACCTGCAGGAAGCCCTGGCCAAGCAGGACCTGCTCGGCGACCTGCCGCTGCGCTGGCATTTCATCGGTCCGATCCAGTCCAACAAGACCCGCGCCCTCGCCGAGCGCTTCGACTGGGTGCATTCGGTGGAGCGCCTGAAGATCGCGGAGCGGCTCTCCGCTCAACGCCCCGCCCACCTGCCGCCCCTTCAGATCTGCCTGCAAGTGAACGTCAGCGGCGAGGCCAGCAAGTCCGGCTGCGCCCCCGATGAGCTGCCGGCGCTGGCCGCCGCCGTGGCGCGCCTGCCGCGCCTGCGGGTGCGCGGGCTGATGGCGATCCCCGAGCCCAGCGAAGACCCGGCCGTCCAGCGCGCCGCCTTCGCCCGCCTGCGCCGGCTGAGGGATGCCCTCGGCGCCGGGGCCGACACCCTCTCCATGGGCATGAGCCACGATCTGGAGGCCGCCATCGCCGAGGGCGCCACGTGGGTGCGCATCGGCACCGCGCTGTTCGGCGCCCGCGACTATGGCACTCTCCCCGACTCGACTCCGCACAGATAAAGGAAGCCTTTCATGAGCACACCCCGCATCGCGTTCATCGGCGCCGGCAACATGGCCGCCAGCCTGATCGGTGGCCTGCGCGCCCAAGGCGTGCCCGCCGAGCGCATCCGCGCCAGCGATCCGGGGGCCGAGCAACGGGCGCGGATCGCCGACCAGCACGGCATCGCGCTGTTCGCCGACAACGCCGAGGCGGTGGCCGAGGCCGACGTGGTGGTTCTGGCGGTCAAGCCCCAGGTCATGCGCGACGTCTGCCAGCCGCTCGGGCCCCGGCTCCCGACCGGGGCGCTGGTGGTGTCCATCGCCGCCGGCATCACCTGCGCCAGCCTCGCCGCCTGGCTTGGCGGCGACACGCCGCGCGCCCTCGTGCGCTGCATGCCCAACACGCCGGCGCTGCTGCGCCAGAGCGTCAGCGGGCTGTACGCCAACCCGGCGGTCTCCGCCGCCCAGCGCCGGCAGGCGGAAGAACTGCTGAGCGCGGTGGGCGTGGCGCTGTGGCTGGAGGAGGAGCACCAGCTCGACGCCGTGACCGCCGTCTCCGGCAGCGGCCCGGCCTATTTCTTTCTGCTCATCGAGGCCATGACCGCCGCCGGCGAGCGACTGGGCCTGTCTCGCGAGGTGGCCGAGCGGCTGACCCTGCAGACCGCCCTGGGCGCCGCCCACATGGCCCTGGACGGCACCAACGCCGCCGAGCTGCGCCGCCGCGTCACCTCGCCCAACGGCACCACCGAGGCGGCGATCAAGACCTTCCAGGCCGGCGGCTTCGAAGCCCTGGTACAACGCGCCCTGGAGGCGGCCGCGCGCCGCTCCGGGGAACTGGCCGCGCAACTCGGCAACTGAGCGATTAGACGAACCACGGAGCGACCATGATCGGACTGAACACCGCCCTCATCTATGTGCTGCAGACCCTCGGCAGCCTCTACCTGCTGATCGTCCTGCTGCGCTTCATCCTGCAATTGGTGCGCGCGGACTTCTACAACCCCCTCAGCCAGTTCGTGGTGAAGGCCACCCAGCCGCTGCTGCGCCCGCTGCGGCGGATCGTGCCCGGCTTCGCCGGCCTCGACCTGGCCTCGCTGCTGCTGGCGATCCTGGTGCAGATGCTGCTGATGCTGGTGACCCTGGCGCTGATGGGCTATGGGGTGGCCGGTTTCCTGCCCAACGTGCTGGTGTGGTCGCTGATCGGCGTGACCTCGCTGTTCCTCAAGGTGTTCTTCTTCGCCCTGATCGTCAGCGTGATCCTCTCCTGGGTGGCGCCCGGCAGCTACAACCCCGGCGCTCAGTTGATCAACCAGATCTGCGAGCCGCTGCTGAGCCCGTTCCGGCGCATCCTGCCGAACCTGGGCGGCCTGGATATCTCGCCGATCTTCGCCTTCATCGCGCTGAACCTGCTGGACATGCTGGTGATCGGCAACCTGGCGGCGATGACCCAGATGCCGAAGATCCTCAGCCCGTTCATGTAAGGCACCATGGCCTTCTTCCGCTGGGACGGCGAGGACCTGATCCTCGATTGCCACCTGCAACCCCGGGCCAGCGGCGACGCCTTCGCCGGGCTGCACGGCGAACGACTGAAGATCCGCCTCACCGCGCCGCCGGTGGAGGGCAAGGCCAACGCCCACCTGCTGGCCTTCCTCGCCGAGGCCTTTGGCGTGGCGAAAAGCCAGGTCAGCCTGGAAAGCGGCGAGCTGAACCGGCAAAAACGGGTACGGGTGCGCCAGCCAAAGCGCCTGCCCGACCTGCCCGGGTTGTGCCCCCGGGGCTAGCCCAGGCTGGCGTGTCCGGGCTGGCGTGCCCGGCGCCACGTCTTCTTTTCCTGATCGGCCTCCCCTGCGCTCTCGTCCGGCGCTGCGCCGGCCGCTCGGCGGCGCCCCACCCGGCGGCTCGCGCCCTTCTCGCCGGATCGATACGAATCGACCGCTCGGGTGTCCGCGGCGACCTTACGCGCCCCGCGCCGATTGACGCCCTCCCCCGCCCCCGCATAATGCCGCGACCCGCGCGCCCAAAGGCGCGCCCACGCCAGGAGGATCGTCCGGATGAGCATGGAGCGTCTCGGCCAGCAGGTGGATGCCTACGTTGCCTGGAAGCGCGAACTGATCCGCGAGATCACCCGCTACCGCTCCTGGCTGGAGCACAACCGACTCAGCTCCGAGCCGGTGCAGGCCAAGCTCGACCGCGCCCTGCGCCTGCTGCGCACCGACCACATCACCCTGGCCTTCGTCGGCGAGTTCTCCCGGGGCAAGACCGAGCTGATCAACAGCCTGTTCTTCGCCCAGTACGGCCAGCGCATGCTGCCGTCCCAGGCCGGGCGCACCACCATGTGCCCCACCGAGCTGTTCCACGACCCGCGCTCGGAGCGCGCCTACATCCGCCTGCTGCCCATCGAGACCCGGGCGACCAACGCCAGCATCGCCCAATTCAAGCGGGTGCCGCGCCACTGGGTGAACATTCCCCTGGACCCGGACGACCCGGAGAACATGGCGAGGGCCTTCGCCCAGGTGGCGCGCAGCAAGCCGATGCCGGTGGAGCAGGCGATCCAACTGGGCTTCCATCCCGACGCCCTGGAGCCCGACGCCACGCCGGACCACGTGCGGGTGCCGGCCTGGCGCCACGCCCTGGTCAACCTCGATCACCCCTTGCTGCGCCAGGGCCTGCGCATCCTCGACACCCCCGGGCTGAACGCCTTGGGCAGCGAGCCGGAGTTGACCCTGTCGATGCTGCCCGCGGCCCAGGCGGTGATCCTCCTGCTCTCCGCCGACGCCGGTGTCACCGCCAGCGACATGGACATCTGGCGCCAGCACATCCGCCCCTTGGACGACGAGGCCCAGACCAGCCTGTTCGCCGTGCTGAACAAGATCGATGTGCTCTGGGACGACCTGGCCGGCGAGCGCTTCACCCAGAACGCCATCCGGCGCATCCAGGGCGACACCGCGCGCCAGCTCGGCCTGTCCCGCGACGAAGTGCTGCCGCTGTCGGCCAAGCAGGCCCTGCTGGCCAAGGTGCGCGGCGACCGCGCGCTGCTCGAGCGCAGCCAGGTGGAGCGCCTGGAGACCCTGCTCTGCGAGCGCATCGTAGCGCGCAAGGAACGGCTGCTGGAGGAGCGGGTGGTGGGCCAGGTGCTGGCCCTGTTGCAGAGCAGCCAACAGGCGCTCGGGCTGCGCCTGGAACGCATCCGCGAGCAGCGCGCGCTGCTCGCCCATCACCGCCAGCACAACGGGCAGATGCTGTTCGAACTCACCGCCCGCACCAAGGACGACCACACCCTGCACCATCGCCGGTTGCTGGGCCTGAAGACCAACCAGCGCCTGCTCAAGCGCCAGGGCGACCTGCTGCGCCTGGCGGCGCGCTCGGATCGCCTGGAACAGCACCTGCAAAAGGCGCGGCACAACCTCACCGGCAGTTGGACCACCCTGGGCATCAACCAGGCGATCCTGCACTTCTTCCGCTCGGTGGAGGCCGACCTGCACGCCTTCGAGCACGAGGCGGAGCTGGCCAACCGCATGGTGGCGGCCATTTACCGCCGGCACAGCGAGGAAAACCCGCTGCACGGCATGGACGCGCCGCGCTTCGACGTGCGCCGCTACCAGCGCGACCTGGCGAAACTGCGGGCCCAGGCCGACCGCTTCCGCCTGCACGTGAAGACCCTGCTCACCGAACAGCGCGCCCTCACCCGGCGCTTCTTCGCCACCCTGGTGCAGGAAGTGATCGGCCTGCACCAGCGCCTGCGCCGCGAGGCCGCCCAGTGGGCCAGCGATGCGCTGATGCCGCTGATGCAGCACACCCTGGAACACAAGCAACTGCTGGAAAGCCACATGCTGCGGCTCAAGGCCCTGGCCCAGGAAACCCAGAACGCCAGCCAGCGGGTGCAGCAGCTCGACCAGTACGCCGAGGCGCTGGACACGCAATTGGCCCAGGCCAACGACATGCTACGCATCCTGCGTCGCCCGGCGCCGATCCAGCGCCAGGGCAAGGTGGTCACCCTGCCGGGCACGGCGCGCCCGCAGAGCGTCGAGCAGGCCTGAGGGCGGCCCGGCGGTTGCCTTGCCCCGGGGGGCGGCGCTCTTTAGACTGGCGCCTCTCCCGCATCCAGAGCTGGCCCGATGCCCTCCGTCTTTCCCGAAGATTCCGTTGGCCTGGTCGCCCCCCGCACCCTCCACTTCGACGAGCCGCTGGCCCTCGCCTGCGGGCGCAGCCTGGCCAACTACGACCTGGTCTACGAAACCTACGGCGAACTGAACGCCGCCCGTAGCAACGCCGTGCTGATCTGCCACGCCCTGTCCGGCCACCACCACGCCGCCGGCTACCACCGCGAGGACGACCGCAAGCCCGGCTGGTGGGATAGCTGCATCGGCCCCGGCAAGCCCATCGACACCCGCCGGTTCTTCGTCGTCGCCCTGAACAACCTGGGTGGCTGCAACGGCTCCACCGGCCCCACCAGCCTCAACCCGGCCACCGGCCGTCCCTACGGCGCGGACTTCCCGGTGGTGACGGTGGAAGACTGGGTGCGCAGCCAGGCGCGCCTGGCCGACGCCCTGGGCATCGAGCGCTGGGCCGCGGTGGTGGGGGGCAGCCTGGGCGGCATGCAGGCCCTGCAATGGGCCATCAGCTATCCCCGGCGGGTGCGCCACTGCGTGGCCATCGCCTCGGCGCCCAAGCTTTCGGCGCAGAACATCGCCTTCAACGAAGTGGCGCGCCAGGCAATCCTCTCCGACCCGGACTTCCACGGCGGGCACTTCCAGGAACACGGCACGATTCCCAAGCGCGGGCTGATGCTGGCGCGCATGGTGGGCCATATCACCTACCTGTCCGACGACGCCATGGGCGAGAAATTCGGCCGGGGCCTGAAGAACGACAAGCTGGCCTACGACTTCCACAGTGTGGAGTTCCAGGTGGAAAGCTACCTGCGTTACCAGGGCGAGGAGTTCTCCGGGCGCTTCGACGGCAACACCTACCTGCTGATGACCAAGGCGCTGGACTACTTCGACCCGGCCGAAGCCCACGGCGGCGACCTGGCCAAGACCCTGGCGGTGGCCGAGGCGGATTTCTGCGTGATGTCCTTCACCACCGACTGGCGCTTTTCACCGGCCCGCTCCCGGGAGATCGTCGACGCGCTGACCGTGGCGCGCAAGAACGTCTGCTACCTGGAGATCGACGCGCCCCAGGGCCACGACGCCTTCCTCCTGCCGATCCCCCGCTACCTGCAAGGCTTCGGCGCCTACATGAACCGGATTCTGGTGTGACCGCGATGCGTGCCGACCTGGAGATCATTCAAGAGTGGATTCCCGCCGGCAGCCGGGTCCTCGACCTGGGCTGCGGCGACGGCGAACTGCTCGCCTGGCTGCGCGACCACAAGCGGGTCAGCGGCTATGGCCTGGAAATCGACCCCGACAACATCGCCCGCTGCGTGGAAAAGGGCGTCAACGTCATCGAGCAGGACCTGGACAAGGGCCTGGGCAACTTCGCCAGCGACAGCTTCGACGTGGTGGTGATGACCCAGGCGTTGCAGGCGGTGCATTACCCCGACCGCATCCTTGAGGAAATGCTGCGGGTCGGCCGCCAGTGCATCATCACCTTTCCCAACTTCGGCCACTGGCGCTGCCGTTGGTACCTGGCCAGCAAAGGGCGCATGCCGGTCTCGGAATTCATGCCCTATACCTGGTACAACACGCCGAACATCCACTTCTGCACCTTCGAGGACTTCGAGGCCCTGTGCCGGCAGCTGCGGGTGAAAGTGCTGGACCGCCTTGCCGTGGACCGCGAGCACCGCCACGGCTGGGCCAGCCGGGCGTGGCCGAACCTGCTGGGGGAGATCGGCATCTACCGCGTCAGCAGCCCCCGCGCCCAGGACGTCCCGATCGCCGTCTGAACGCCGAACCACCCGCCCGGTCGCGCCGGGCCCGACAGGAGAATCGCCATGCGCCGCCTCGCCCTGCTGCTCTCAGCCCTGAGTCTGGCCTTGCCCGCCGCCGCCGAACGCCTGCAACGCTTCGGCGACCTGGACGTCCACTACAACGCCTTCAACTCCAGCTTCCTGCAACCGGACACCGCCGCCGCGGCGGGCCTGGTGCGCAGCAAGACCCTGGGGGTGGTCAACGTCACCGTGCTCAAGGACGGCAAGCCGGCGCCGGCCCAGGTGAGCGGCGAAATCAAGGACCTGCTGGGCAAGCGCACGCCACTGCAATTCAAGGACGTCCGCGAAAGCGGCGCCCTCTACCACCTCGCGCAATTCCCCATCGGCGGCCGCGAAGTGCTGACCTTCAGCCTCGATATCCGGGGCGCCGACGGCGAGGCGCACCGTATCGACTTCAACCAGGAAATCTTCCCCGACGAATGAAGACACTCGACCAACTGGTGCTGGCCAGTCACAACGCCGGCAAGCTCAAGGAACTCCAGGCCATGCTCGGCGCGCGGGTCACGCTGCGCTCGGTCGGCGAATTCAGTCAGGTCGAGCCGGAAGAGACCGGCCTGTCCTTCGTCGAGAACGCCATCCTCAAGGCGCGCAACGCCGCGCGGCTGTCGGGGCTGCCGGCCCTGGCCGACGACTCCGGCCTGGCGGTGGACGCCCTGGGCGGCGCGCCGGGCATCTACTCGGCGCGCTATGCCGACGGCCAGGGGGACGCGGCCAACAACGCCAAGCTGCTGGCCGCCCTGGCCGACATCCCGGACGACGCGCGCGGTGCCCAGTTCGTCTGCGTGCTGGCTTTGGTGCGGCATGCCGACGACCCGCTGCCGATCCTCTGCGAGGGCCTCTGGCACGGCCGCATCCTGCGCCAGGCCGAGGGCGAGCACGGCTTCGGCTACGACCCGCTGTTCTGGGTGCCGGAGCGCGGCTGCTCCAGCGCCGCCCTGGACCCGGCTGACAAGAACCGGATCAGCCACCGCGCCCGGGCCATGGCCCTGCTGAAGCAGCGCCTCGGCCTCTGAGCCTCATCGCCTGGCGGCTGACCGGCCGGGCGATGCCCTGGGGGGCGCTCCGCCCCGCTCACGCGACGCGACGACCGCGTCCCCGCCGGCGCAGCTCGTCCGCCGTCCTTGGTAGTTCAGCGAACTCCTGCGACCATAGCGCCCCCTTCCACGCCCTTGCCGTGATCGCCGCCGTGTCTCCCCTCCCGCCCCTGGCCCTGTACATCCACATCCCCTGGTGCGTGCGCAAGTGCCCGTACTGCGACTTCAATTCCCACGCGGCCGGTCCCGAACTGCCGGAAGAGGCCTATGTGGACGCGCTGCTGGCGGACCTGGACGGCGACCTGCCCCGGGTCCATGGCCGGCCGCTGACCTCGATCTTCTTCGGCGGCGGCACCCCCAGCCTGTTCTCCGCCCGGGCCTTGGGCCGCCTGCTCGAAGGCGTGCGGCGACGGGTGGCGTTCGCCGACGACATCGAAATCACCCTGGAAGCCAACCCCGGCACCTTCGAGCAGGCGAAATTCCGCGACTACCGCGCCCTGGGCATCAACCGCCTGTCCATCGGCGTGCAGAGCTTTCAGGGCGACAAGCTCGCCGCCCTGGGCCGCATCCACGACGGCGGCGAGGCGATCCGCGCGGCGGACATGGCGCGCGCCGCCGGCTTCGACAACCTCAACCTGGACCTCATGCACGGCTTGCCCGGGCAAACCCTGGACGACGCCTTGGGCGACCTGCGTACCGCCCTCGCCCAGGCGCCCACCCACCTGTCCTGGTACCAACTGACCCTGGAGCCCAACACCGTGTTCTGGAGCCAGCCGCCGCGCCTGCCCGAGGACGACCTGCTCTGGGACATCCAGGAAGCCGGCCAGGCCCTGCTGGCCGAGCACGGCTTCGTCCAGTACGAGATTTCCGCCTATGCCCGGCACGGCCGGCGCGCGCGGCACAACCTCAACTACTGGACCTTCGGCGACTTCCTCGGCATCGGCGCTGGCGCCCACGCCAAGCTCAGCGACCCCGATGGCACCATCCGTCGTGCCTGGAAGACCCGCCTGCCCAAGGACTACCTCGCCCCCGGCAAGCCATTCCGCGCCGGCGAGCGCCGCTTGGAGGCGGACGAGCTGCCCTTCGAATTCCTGATGAACGCCCTGCGCCTCACCGAGGGCGTGCCCGCCGCCGACTTCCCCGCCCGCACCGGGCTGCCGCTGGCCCACTTGGACGTCGGCCGCCGCGAAGCCGAAGCCCGGGGCCTGCTGCGCCCCGACCCGGCGCGCTTGGTGGCCACGCCCCGTGGCCACCTGTTCCTCAACGACCTGCTGCAAGGTTTCCTGCCCGACGAGGCCGAGCCGGTCCGCGGCCCATGAGCGGCTCGAAGCACGCCGGCCGCGCGCCCGTCGAGCCGCCAGGGATGCCACGGCTTCGCTCGGGTCATCCGGGCCGCCCCGTCAGCCATCGCATGCCGTCGTCATGCGACGATCGCCGTTCCGGCGCGAAGGCGCGAAGGCGCGAAGGCGCGACCAGCACGATAAGCCCATCTCGCGAGGCGTTGCGCTACTCCGGGTCTGGAGCCGAGTGGAGCCGCATCAGGCCTGGGCTGCTCGCGCCCCAGCCGGGCCCGGCGCCCATCCGCCAACGCTCGAACCGCCGGGACTGTGCCGCCCACCGCGCCGCTTCGCTGAAGGCCGCGCTCCACGAGGCCCGGCGCTCCAGTGCCCCGGTCATCGGCCAAGCCGGCCAAGGGCGGCGAAAAGGCCGATCCCCTTGCGCAAAAGCCCCAGCGTTCCGGTAGGCTAGGCCCCGTTTTCGCCAGAGGGAGCGGGCGTATTGGAGCCGCGCAGCATCATCTTCATCCTTTCCGCCCTCAGCCTGCTGATGGCGGTGGTGCTGTTCGCCATGCCGCCAGCGGTGCGCGAGCGAGTCGGCGGCGCGCGGCACTGGAGCGGCGCGATGCTGCTGATGACGGTCGCCTCGCTGCTCCACGGGCTGCGGGGCATGATCCCCGACCTGCTCTCCCTGACCCTGGCGAACCTGGCCGGGCTGGGCTCCCTGGCGCTGATCTGCGCCGGCGGGCGGCGCTTCTTCGAGCAGCCGCCCCACTACCTCGCGCTGACCGCCAGTGTGCTGCTGGCCAACGCCCTGATGTCCTATTTCTTCCACGTGGAGGACCGCCTGCCGGTCCGCATGGTGGTGTTCTCGGGGCTGTCCATCGTCCTGATGGGCTACTTCGGCCTGACGGTGCTGCGCTACCGCCCCCGCCAGCCGGGCCGGGCCCGCTTCCCCTACTGGTTCACCGCCGGCAGCGTGTTCATCGACATCGGCGTGTCTTGCCTGCGCATCCTCTATGCGGTGACGCTGCCGGCGCAGAGCGGCGACTTTCTCGCGCCCACGCCGATCAACGTGCTGTATTTCGCCACCCACAGCCTGTTGGCCATCTGCATCTCGGTGGGCTTCATCCTGATGCTCAACGATCGCCTGTACGCCCTGCTGATCCAGCAGCTCAGCCACGACACCCTGACCGCCGCCTACACGCGCCGGGTGATCCTCGACATGGCCGCCCGCGAACTGGCGTCGGCGCGGCGCCCGGCGTCCCTGTTGCTGCTGGATATCGACCACTTCAAGCGGGTCAACGACGAGCGCGGCCACCAGACCGGCGACGAGGTGCTCAAGCACATGGTGCGGGTGCTGCTCGACGGGCTGCGGGCCAACGAGCCCCTGGGCCGTTACGGCGGTGAAGAGTTCGTCGTGCTGCTGCGCGACAGCGGGCCGGAAACCGCCATGCAGGTGGCCGAGCGGCTGCGCGCGCGGGTCGCCGACCATCCCTACCGGGGAGCCTCGGACAACGACGCCCTGCCCATCACCGTCAGCATCGGCGTGGCCACCGCCCGCCCCGACGAAACCTTGGAGCAATGGCTCCGGCGCGCCGACACGGCGCTCTACGACGCCAAGCGCGGCGGCCGCGATCGCGTGGTCGCCGGCTGACGCCCGACGAGGACCTTCCATGCACGTTGCACTCGACCTGATCGCTCACCTCTCCCGCCTGTGCCGCGCCCATCTTTCGGAGATCGCCCTGGCGCTGATGGCCACGCTGCTGGTGCTGCTCGGCCCCGGCGTCAACGCCTGGGTCCGGCAGCGCCTGGGCGGGCTCAATCCGGTGCTGCGCGGCCTGCTGTTCGTCGCCCTGTGCCTGGCGGGCTATGGCCTGGCGATGGTCTGGCTCACGCCCTGGCTGGCCAAGGGGCTGGGCCACTTCAACAACTACACCCTGGCGCCGGCGCTGCTCCTGGCGCTGCTCGCGATCGGCGTGCTGGCAGAGCGCAACTGACGGCCCTGTTCTCGCACCGGGCGCGGGGCAGCGAAAAAAAGCCGCCCGAAGGCGGCGTGGCCAGGCAGGCCGGAAATCAGATGCCTTCGCGGCGCAGCGCCTGCGGGGTGAAGTCGCGCGGGCTCAGCGGCGCGTGGAAGTCGTACATGGGCTCGTTGTTGTCCATGCCATCGACGAAGTAGCGGCCGCCGGCGAGGTCGTAGAGGGTCTCCAGGGTGCTGCCGAACATCGGGACATCGTAGTAGCTGATGGGGTGGCTTTCCTGCAGCCCGGTCAGGCGGCCGTCCTTGTCGTAGTGGTCGGCGGCGAGGATCTGCCAGCTATCCTCGTCCAGGTAGAACCTCCGCTTGGCCACCGGATGACCGAAGCCCTTGCGCAGGGTCGCCTCCACTATCCAGACCCGGTGCAGCTCGTAGCGCAGCAGGTCCGGGTCGACGAACTGCGGTTTGAGAATACGCTCGTAGGGAATGCCCTTCTGGTGCACCGCATAGCTGTTGTAGGGGACGAGCATCTCCTGCTTGCCCTTGAGGACCCACTCGTAGCGGTCCGGGGCGCCGTTGTAGGTATCGACCATGTCGGCGGTAGCCATGCCGTTGGTGTCCGGCTGCAGCGACTCGTAGGCCAGCATCGGCAGGCGCCGCACCCGTCGCTCGCTGCGGTTGAAGCGCCAGGCCTTGCGGATCGACAGGACCTGGTCGAGGGTTTCCTGCACCACCAGGGCCGAGCCCGCCACGCGCGAGGGGGCCATCACCGTGTACTTGTAATAGAACAGGGTGTTGTTCAGCCCCTCGGGGGTCATGCCCTTACGGCCATAGACGAAATACACGTCGCGATCCAGCTTGAGCAGGGTGTAGCCGCCGTTGGCCAGCACCGCCGCCTGGTTGGTGACGAAGTGAATCTGGTCGCCCCGGTAACGCATGATGTGGTTCCAGATCGCCTCCTGGCCGCTGGCCGGGATCGGAAACGGAACGCCGGAGGCGGCGCCCTCCACGCCATTGCCACTGGAGATGAGGCGGGCGTGGCCGGCGTTGTAGCGGGTCGCGTCGTAGATGCGCGGGGGCGCGGCGGCGCTGCGATGGGTGGGGAACACCCGCACGCGGTAGTCGGGGTGGCGGCGCACCAGGTCCTGAAGGCCCTCGGGCATCCGCGCGGCGTAGCGGTCGAGGTTCTGCGCGTCGACCACGTACAGCGGCTTCTCGCCGGTGTAGGGATCGGGGTGGTGCATGCCGCTGCGGTAGTCCGGCGGCGGCGTGGCCAGGCCGCCCTCCCAGGCCGGGATGGTGCCGGCGGCATTGCCGGCCCGCTCGCCGCCCAAGGGAGTCAGGTCGCGACCCAGCCGTGCGGCCTGGGCCTCCTCCACCGCGGCCTGGGCTTGCAGGGCGCAAGCGGCCAGCAGCGTGACGCCTAAACGTTTCAACACAAGCGCTCTCCTTGCGGTGCTGGCCGGTGGCCGCGACCGCTTTTGTTGTTATCGCCGCCGGCGGTGCCGTGGCGTGCTCGGTGCGTTCTTGAGGTGAGTAGCCATCCTGGTGCCGGGTGGACCCGGTCTGTTGTTATCGTCCTTGGGACGGCCCGGCGAACCGGCCGCCGGGAGGGGTCAATCCACGCGCTCGAACTTCAGGTCCCAGACGCCATGGCCGAGGCGCTCCCCGCGCCGCTCGAACTTGGTCACCGGGCGTTCCTCCGGACGCGGGACGTAGGCGCCGTCGGCGGCCAGGTTGCGGTATCCGGGCGCCGCCTTCATCACCTCCAGCATGTGTTCGGCATAGGGCGCCCAGTCGGTGGCCATGTGCAGCACGCCGCCGATCCGCAGCTTCTTCCGCACCAGCTCGGCGAAGGCCGGCTGGACGATGCGCCGCTTGTGGTGGCGGGACTTGTGCCAGGGGTCGGGGAAGAACAGCAGCAGGCGGTCCAGGCCGCCATCGGGCACGCAGTCGCGCAGCACTTCCAAAGCGTCGCAACTGTACACCCGGACGTTCTCCAGGCCCTGGGCCAGCAAGCCGTTGAGCAATGCGCCGACCCCCGGCTTGTGCACTTCCACGCCGATGAAATCCTGCTCGGGCGCGGCGGCGGCCATCTCCAGCAAGGACTGGCCCATGCCAAAGCCGATCTCGACGGTCAGCGGCGCGCGGCGGCCGAACACCTCGGCGAAGTCGCGGCGGCCGTCCTCCAGCGCCAGGCCGAAGCGCGGCCAGCCGCGGTCGAGGCCGCGCTGCTGGCCCTCGGTCATGCGCCCGGCGCGCATCACGAAGCTCTTGATGGTACGGTGCGGGCGCGCCTCGGGCTGCGCATGTGGATCGCTCATGGAAAACCTGTCTGAGTGGAAACCGGCGCGGAGCGGCTACCCGCCCCGCGAACTGTCAGCGGACCAGCCCGTCCAGCGGCGAGGACGCGCTGGCGTAAAGTTTCTTCGGCATGCGCCCGGCGAGGTAGGCCAGGCGACCGGCGACAATGGCGTGCTTCATCGCCTCGCCCATCATCACCGGGTCGCCAGCGTGGGCGATGGCGCTGTTCATCAGCACGCCGTCGCAGCCCAGCTCCATGGCGATGGTGGCGTCGGAAGCGGTGCCGACCCCGGCATCCACCAGCACCGGCACCTTCGCTTCCTCGAGGATGATCCGCAGATTGTAGGGGTTGCAGATGCCCAGCCCGGTACCGATCAGCCCGGCCAGGGGCATCACCGCGATGCAGCCCAGGTCGGCGAGCTGGCGGGCGATGATCGGGTCGTCGCTGGTGTAGACCATCACGTCGAAGCCGTCCTTCACCAGGGTCTCGGCGGCGCGCAGGGTCTCGATGACGTTGGGGAACAGGGTCTTCTGGTCGGCCAGCACTTCCAGCTTTACCAGGCGGTGGCCGTCCAGCAGTTCGCGGGCCAGGCGGCAGGTGCGCACCGCCTCGGCGGCGTCGAAGCAGCCAGCGGTGTTGGGCAGGATGGTGTAGCGGTCCGGCGGGATCACGTCCAGCAGGTTGGGTTCGCCGGGATTCTGGCCGATGTTGGTGCGGCGCACCGCGACGGTGACGATCTCCGCGCCGCTGGCCTCGATGGCCCGGCGGGTCTCGTCCAGGTCCTTGTACTTGCCGGTACCCACCAGCAGGCGCGAGCCGTAGGTCCGGCCGGCCAGGGTGAAAGGCTTGTCGCGCAGAACGTCGCTCATCGGGGAAACCTCCAGTACGGGGCGGAACGCGGATCGCTCGCCCTAGCCGCCGCCGATGGCATGCACCACTTCGACGCGGTCGCCTTCGCGAAGCGCGGTGGTGGGGTGCTGGCTGCGCGGCACGATGTCCAGATTGAGTTCGACCGCGACGCGACGGCCAGCCAGTTGCAGGCGCTCGATCAGGCCGGCGACGCTTTCGCCATCGGGCAGTTCGAAGGGTTCACCATTCAACTGGATGCGCATGACGGACGGTCACAACTGTGAGGGGGACGGCATTCTAGCCCCGAACGGGACGGATGACCAAGGCCGCGGGTGGCCTCCGGTCGCGCTCAGGCCAGCCGCCAGGCGCACAGGCCCAGGCATCCCCAGCCCACCAGGAACGCCACCCCGCCGAACGGGGTGATCAGGCCCAGGCGGCCGACACCGCTCAGGGTCAGGGCATAGAGGCTGCCGGAAAACAGCAGCACGCCCACCGCGAAGGCGCCTCCGGCGACGCCCAGGGCACGGCTGGGGGCGTGCAAGGCCAGCAGGCCCACGCCCAGCATCGCCAGGGCATGCACCAGCTGGTATTGGACGCCGGTATGGAACACCGTCAGGTACTCGGCGCTCAGGCGGTTACGCAGGCCATGGGCGGCGAAGGCGCCGAGGGCGACGCCGGTGAAGCCGGCGAATGCCGCCAGCAGCAGGAACAGACGAGCCATGATCACTCCGAGCGGGCCGGCAAGGCCGGCGGGAAGGGAAGTCGCCGCCCCGAACGGCGGCGGCCGACGCGCGGTCTGTATAATGGCCCGCTTCCGCAGCCCAGGCCAAGCGCATGATCCGCACCCTGTTCCGCCGCCTGTTCAAAGCCCTCGCCTGGTTCGCCGCCGGTTCGGCACTGGTAGTGCTGGCGCTGCGCTGGGTCCCTCCGCCGGGCACCGCGCTGATGCTGGAGCGCAAGGTGGAATCCTGGCTCGACGGCACACCGGTGGAACTGCGCCGAGACTGGCGCCCCTGGAACGAGCTACCGGACGACCTGAAGATCGCGGTGATCGCCGCCGAGGACCAGAAATTCGCCGAGCACTGGGGCTTCGATGTCGGCGCCATCCGCGCCGCCATGGTCCACAACGAGCGCGGCGGCACCCTGCGCGGCGCCAGCACGCTCAGCCAGCAGGTGGCGAAGAACCTCTTCCTCTGGTCCGACCGCAGTTGGCTGCGCAAGGGCCTGGAAGCCTGGTTCACCCTGCTGATCGAAACGCTCTGGTCGAAACAGCGCATCCTCGAGGTCTACCTGAACAGCGTCGAATGGGGCGACGGGGTGTTCGGCGCGGAAGCCGCCGCCCGCCATCACTTCGGCATCGGCGCGCCTTACCTCTCCACCCAGCAGGCCTGTCTGCTGGCCGCCGTGCTGCCCAACCCCCGGGAATGGAGCCCCAGCCGACCCGGCGCCTACGTGGCCCGCCGCGCTGGCTGGATCCGCCGGCAAACCGTCCAGCTCGGCGGCAGCCACTACCTCGACCAATTGCGCCCGCGCTTCCCCGACGGCGGGCCCCAGGCGCCGCGCTGAATCGCGGCCATGAAAAAGCCGCCCCGAAGGGCGGCTTTTCGTCGGACGCGAAGCCGGGTCGCTTACGCCTGAATGAAGCCCTTGAGCTTGTTCATGGCGTTTTTTTCCAGTTGGCGGATGCGCTCGGCGGACACGTTGTACTTCGCCGCCAGGTCGTGCAGGGTCGCCTTTTCCTCGGCCAGCCAGCGCTGGTGCAGGATGTCGCGGCTACGCGCGTCCAAACCTTCCAGGGCCTCGTGCAGGTTGGCGTTGGCGCTGTCGCTCCAGTCCGCCTCCTCCAATTGCCGCGCCGGGTCGTAGCGATGGTCTTCCAGGTAGTGGGCCGGCGACAGGTAGGCCGCGTCGTCGTCGGCGTCCGCCGCCGGGTCGAAGGCCATGTCCTGGCCGGTGAGACGGCTTTCCATCTCCCTCACCTCGTGGGGTTCGACCCCCAGGCTCTCGGCCACCGCCTTGACTTCATCGTTGTTCAGCCAGGCCAGCCGCTTCTTCTGGCTGCGCAGGTTGAAGAACAACTTGCGTTGCGCCTTAGTGGTGGCGACCTTGACGATGCGCCAGTTGCGCAGGATGAACTCGTGGATCTCGGCCTTGATCCAGTGCACGGCGAAGGACACCAGGCGCACGCCCATCTCCGGGTTGAAACGCTTGACGGCCTTCATCAGCCCGACGTTGCCTTCCTGAATCAGGTCGGCCTGGGCCAGCCCGTAGCCGGCATAGCTGCGGGCGATGTGTACGACAAAGCGCAGGTGCGCCATCACCATCTGCCGGGCCGCGTCCAGGTCCTGATGGTAGAAGAGGCTCTCGGCCAGTTCGCGCTCCTGCTCGGCGCTCAGCAGCGGGATGCTGTTGACCGCTTGCACATAGGCTTCGAGATTGGCTCCCGGCGCCAGGGCATAGACAGGTTGCAAGGAAGTGGTCATGCGAATCCTCCGATTCACGAAACGTGCCGCAGTGTAGCATTGGCCCTTGAGAGGCAACACGGCTGGAAAAGTTCCTTTACAGATAGTGCCTATCGACCGTATCGATGGGCCGTTCAGCGGGGCGCCAGTTCGCTCAAATGCCGCGCCACCGCCAGCCAGGCGCCGATGTAGCCGAGGAACACCGCCCCCAGCAGCAGCGACAGGCCGTCGCCCAGAGGCACGCTGGTCAAGGCGAAGTCGCTGCCGTACAACCCGGCCAGGCGAATCACCGCGTCGTTCAGCCAATGCAGCCCGTAGGCCAGCACCAGCCACGCCAGCAGCCCGGCGCCGATGCCGTACAGCGCGCCCATATAGAGGAAGGGACGTCGCACGTAGCTGTCCGTACCGCCCACCAGTTTGATGACCTCAATTTCGTTGCGGCGGTTTTCGATGTGCAGACGGATGGTGTTGCCGATCACCAGCAGCAGGGCCAGCACCAGCAGCACGGTCAGGCCGAAGATGAAGCGGTCGCCCAGGGTGAGGATCGCCCCCAGGCGCTCCACCCAGACCAGGTCGAGCTGGGCCTGCTCCACCTTGGGCATCTCCGCCAGGCGGGCGCGCAGGGCTTCCAGTCCGGCCTTATCGATCTGTGCCGGGGTCACCAGGATCACCCCCGGCAGGGGGTTCTCCGGCAGTTCCTTGAGGGCCTGGCCCAGGCCGGAGTCCTGCTGGAATTCCGCCAGGGCGCGCTCGCGGCTGATCCATTCGGCCTCCGCCACCTCGGGCAGGGCGGCGATCTCGTCGCGCAGGCGCTCGCCCTCCTGCTCGTGGGCGTCCAGGCTCAGGTAGAGGGAAATCTGCGCCGCCCGCTGCCAGGAACCGGCCAGCCGCTCGACGTTGTTCAATAAGAGCGACAGGCCCATGGGCAGGGACAGGGCGATGGCCATCACCAGGCAGGTGAAGAAGCTGCCGACGGGTTGCCGGCCCAGGCGCCGCAGGCTGTCCACCAGGCTGGCGCGATGGCTTTCCAGCCAGGCGTGAAACAGGTGACCAAAGGTCGGGCCGTCGTCCTTGTGCTCCGGCTTGCGCGGCGCGGCGCCGACCCGCTCGGCGGGCGGCGGGGGCGGGGTCTGGCGAGTGGCGCTCATCGGCTAGCCTCCCCGTCGCCGATCAGGCGGCCCCGCTGCAAGGTGAGCATGCGGTGGCGCATGCGGGCGATCAGCGCCAGGTCGTGGCTGGCGATCAGCACGGTGGTGCCGAGCCGGTTGATGTCTTCGAACACGCCCATGATCTCCGCCGCGAGTCGCGGGTCGAGGTTGCCGGTGGGTTCGTCGGCCAGCAACAGCGCCGGCCGGTGCACCACCGCCCGGGCGATGCCGACCCGCTGTTGCTGGCCGGTGGAGAGGTCGGATGGCAACTGGTCGGCCTTGTCCGCCAGGCTCACCCGCTCCAGGGCGACGCCGACCCGCTTGGCGATTTCCGGCTTGGACAGGCCGAGGATCTGCAACGGCAGGGCGACGTTGTTGAAGACGCTCCGGTCGAACAGCAGTTGGTGGTTTTGGAACACCACGCCGATCTGCCGGCGCAGAAAGGGAATCTGCGCGTTGGTGATCTGCGCCAGGTCCTGGCCGGCCAGCAACAGCTTGCCGGTGGTGGGTCGTTCCATGGCCAGCAGCAGTCGCAGCAGGGTGCTCTTGCCGGCGCCGGAGTGGCCGGTGACGAAGAGGAACTCGCCGCGCTTCACGCGAAAGGACAGCTCATGGATGCCGACATGGCCGTTGGCGTAGCGCTTGCCGACCTGTTCGAAGCGGATCATGACGGAGCCTGACCTCGGCGGGTGGGATGGACAGTGGAGCGAAGCGGCGCCACTCAGGCGCCCCGCTCGGCGAACAGCGCCTGGACGAAGGCATCGGCCTCGAAGGTCCGCAGGTCGTCGATGCCCTCGCCGACGCCGATGTAGCGGATCGGCAGGCCGAACTGCTTGGCCAGGGCGAAGATCACTCCGCCCTTGGCGGTGCCGTCCAGCTTGGTCAACGCCAGACCGGTGAGCGCCACCGCCTGGTTGAACTGGCGGGTCTGGTTGATGGCGTTCTGCCCGGTGCCGGCGTCCAGCACCAACAACACCTCGTGGGGCGCGCTGTCGTCCAGCTTGCCGATCACCCGGCGCACCTTCTTCAGCTCCTCCATCAGGTTGTCCTTGGTATGCAGGCGCCCGGCGGTGTCGGCGATCAGCACGTCGATGCCCCGAGCCTTGGCGGCCTGCACCGCGTCGAAGATCACCGAGGCCGAGTCGGCGCCGGTGTGCTGGGCGATCACGGCGATGTCGTTGCGCTCGCCCCACACCTGCAATTGCTCCACCGCGGCGGCGCGGAAGGTGTCGCCGGCGGCCAGCATGACCTTCTTGCCGTCTTGCTGGAGCTTCTTCGCCAGCTTGCCGATGGTGGTGGTCTTGCCGGCGCCGTTCACCCCCACCACCAGGATCACGTAGGGCTGGCGGGCGGCGTCGAGGCGCAGCGGCTGTTCCACCGGGCGCAGCAGCGCGGCCAGCTCTTCCTGCAGCGCCTTGTACAGCGCGCCGCTATCGGCCAGTTCCTTGCGGGCGACCCGGCGGGTGAGGTTCTGCACGATGACGCCGGTGGCCTCGACGCCGACGTCGGCGGTGAGCAGGCGGGTCTCGATCTCTTCCAGCAGGTCGTCGTCGATGGCCTTGCGGCCGAGGAACAGGCTGGCCATGCCCTCGCCGAGGCTGGCGCTGGTCTTGGCCAGGCCCTGCTTGAGGCGGGCGAAGAAGCCGCCACGGGCCTCGGCGGGCGCGGCGGCCGGAACCGGAGCCGGCTCGGCGGCCGGCTGGCTGGCCTCGCCCCGCGGGCGGGCGAGAACGCCCGTGCCGTTCGCGGGAGGCGGCGCGGCGCCCAGCTCGGGGTCGCCGGTGACCTCGGGGCCCGGCGCCGCCGGCGGGGCCACCGGCTCGTCCTGGGGCACCGGCGGCAGAGGCGCGGTGGCCGGGGCCGCCCGCTCGACCGGCGGCACCGGGTCGGCGGCGGGCGAGGCTATCGCGGGCCCGGGGGATGGGATCGGGGCCGGTTCGACGGAAGCGGGCCCGCTGGGCAGCTCCGCGTCTTCGGTGATATCCGCCCGCTCGGCGCCCGGCGCCTCGGCCGGGGCATCGACGATCGGCGCGGAGGGGGTTTCAGGGGGGGCTGGCGTGTCCTGGGGCTTGCGCCGAAACCACCCGAACAGGGATTTCTTCTCGGCGGGTTCCGCCGGGGTCTTCTTGTCGTCGTTGGAACCAAACATGGGTCGCTTGCATCTCAAGGGGGCGCTCGCGCCGGGCCTGGCCCGGCCTGCATCGCCGCCCCGTAAAAGGATGGGGTATCCTAGCACCTCTTTCGCCCGGCGCGTCATTGCCGCCCCGGGCCGTCCAGAAGGTCCCTGATCACCCATGAACGTCACCGCCCGCCGCCTCGCCGGCCTGCTGCTCGTCACGTTGTGCGTGCCGCCGCTGGCCAGTGCTTCCGACCCGCAAGCCACTCACGAATTCAGCCTGGACAATGGCCTCAAGGTGATCGTCCGAGAAGACCACCGGGCCCCCGTGGTAGTTTCCCAGCTCTGGTACAAAGTCGGCTCCAGTTACGAGACGCCCGGCCAGACCGGCCTGTCCCACGCCCTGGAACACATGATGTTCAAGGGCAGCAGCAAGATGGGGCCCGGCGAGGCTTCCCGCGTGCTGCGCGACCTCGGCGCCGAGGAGAACGCCTTCACCAGCGACGACTACACCGCCTTCTACCAGGTCCTCGCCCGCGACCGCCTGCCGGTGGCCCTGGAGCTGGAGGCCGACCGCCTGGCCAGCCTGGCCTTACCCGCCGACGAGTTCGAACGGGAGATCGAGGTCATCAAGGAAGAGCGGCGCCTGCGCACCGACGACAAGCCCGGCGCCCTCGCCTTCGAGCGCTTCAGCGCCATGGCCTACCCCGCCAGCGGTTACCACACGCCCACCATCGGCTGGATGGAAGACCTCAAGCGGATGAAGATCGAGGAGCTGCGCGCCTGGCACGAGGCCTGGTACGCGCCCAACAACGCCACCCTGGTGCTGGTGGGCGACCTCACCGAGGCCGACGCCAGGCGCCTGGTGCAGCACTACTTCGGCGCCATCCCCAGCCGTCCGACGCCGCCGGCCAAGAAGCCCTTGGAACTGCCCGAGCCGGGCGAACGGCGCACCATCCTGCACCTGAAGACCCAGTTGCCGAGCCTGCTGTTCGGCTTCAACGTGCCCGGCCTGGCCACCGCCGCCACCCCCCGCGAGGCCCAGGCCCTGCGCCTGATCGCCGCCCTGCTGGACGGCGGCTACAGCGCGCGCCTGCCGTCGCGCCTGGAGCGCGGCGAGGAACTGGTCAGCGGCGCCTCCGCCCAGTACGACGCCTTCACCCGGGGCGACAGCCTGTTCGTGCTCACGGCCACGCCCAACGCCCAGAAGGGCAAGACCCTGGAGCAGGTGGAAACCGGCCTCTGGCGCCTGCTGGACGAGTTGAAGCAGACCCCGCCCAGCGCCGAGGAACTGGAACGGGTGCGCGCCCAGGTGATCGCCGGGCTGGTCTACGAGCGCGACTCCATCACCAGCCAGGCCACCACCATCGGCCAACTGGAAACCGTCGGCCTGTCCTGGAAGCTGATGGACGAGGAACTCGACGCCCTGGCGGCCGTGACCCCGGCCGACGTCCAGGCCGCCGCCCGCACCTATTTCACCCGCTCGCGCCTGAGCGTCGCCCATATCCTGCCCGAGGAGGCTTCCCATGACTGAGCGCACCGCCGGCCGTCGCGGCCTGCTCGGCCTGACCCCGCTGCTGATCGGCGCCTTGCTGGGGAGCGCCGCGTCCCTGGCCCCGGCGGTCGAGCCCGCCGCTCGCCCGCCCCTGGAGTCCCTCGCCGCGCTCGATGGCCAGGCCCCCGCCCGGCGCGCCCTGGATATCCAGAGCTGGCGCACCGCCGAGGGCGCCCGGGTGCTGTTCGTGCCGGCCCCGGAACTGCCGATGTTCGACCTGCGCCTGACCTTCGCCGCCGGCAGCGCCCAGGACGGCGACGCCCCGGGTCTGGCGATGCTGACCAACGCCATGCTCAACGAGGGCGTGCCGGGCCGCGACGTCACCGCCATCGCCCAGGGTTTCGAGGGCCTCGGCGCCCAGTTCGGCAATGGCGCCTACCGCGACATGGCGGTGGTCTCCCTGCGCAGCCTGAGCGCCGCCGACAAACGCGAGCCGGCCCTGGACCTGTTCACCCAGGTGATCGGCCAGCCCACCTTCCCCGAGGACTCCCTGGCGCGGATCAAGAACCAGATGCTCGCCAGCTTCGAGTTCCAGAAGAAGAACCCCGGCAAGCTGGCCGGCGACGCGCTGTTCGCGGCCCTCTACGGCGACCACCCCTACGCCCACCCCAGCGACGGCGACGAGAAGTCCGTGCCGGCCATCGGCGTCGAACGCCTGCGGGCCTTCCACGCCAAGGCCTACGCCGCCGGCAACGCGGTCATCGCCCTGGTCGGCGACCTCGACCGGGCCCAGGCCGAGGCCATCGCCGCCCGCGTCTCCAAGGCCCTGCCCAAGGGCCCGGCCCTGCCCAAGGTGGCCGCGCCCCGAGTACCCAAGGCGGGCACCCGGCACATCGAGTTCCCCTCCAGCCAGACCCACCTGATGCTGGCCGAACTGGGCATCGAGCGGAACGACCCGGACTGGCCGGCCCTGTACCTGGGCAACCAGATCCTCGGTGGCGGCGGCTTCGGCACGCGGCTGATGGAAGAGGTGCGGGAGAAGCGCGGCCTGACCTACGGCGTGTACTCCGGCTTCACCGGCATGCAGGCCCGCGGGCCGTTCCTCATCACCCTGCAGACCCGCGCCGAGCTCAGCGAGAACACCCTGGGCCTGGTGCGCAAGATCCTCGCCGACTACTTGGCCCAGGGCCCCACCCAGAAGGAACTGGACGACGCCAAGCGCGAAACCGCCGGCAGCTTCCCGCTGTCCACCGCCAGTAACGCCGATATCGTCGGCCAGCTCGGCGCCATCGGTTTCTACGACCTGCCGTTGACCTACCTGGAGGACTTCATGGCCAAGGTTCAGGCCCTGAGCGTGGCGGACGTGAAGGCGGCGATGAGCCGCCACCTCGACCCCGACGCCCTGGTGATCGTCACCGCCGGCCCGAAGGTGGAACAGAAGGAGCTGCCGCCGCCCACGGACCAGCACCGCGAACCGCCGCCCGGGGTTCCGGAGCACTGATGCGCGGCCAGACGGTCAAACCGGTCAAGACCCCGGCCAAGGTCCATGGCGGCCAGGGCTCGCTGCGGATCATCGGCGGCGAATGGCGCAGCCGGCGCTTCGCCTTCCCCAATGGCCCGGGGCTGCGGCCGACCCCGGACCGGGTGCGCGAGACCCTGTTCAACTGGCTGGCCCCGCATATCGAGGCCGCGCGGGTACTGGACGCCTTCGCCGGCAGCGGCGCGCTGTTCCTCGAAGCGCTGTCCCGGGGCGCCGGCCAGGCCCTGGCCCTGGACACCAACGGCGAAGCCCTGGCGGCCCTGCGCAAGCACCTGGACACCCTGGACTGCCCGCGCGGCCAGGTGGTGCAAGGCGATGCCCTGCGCTACCTGGACAACCAGCCGCCGCAGCCCTTCGACCTGGTCTTCCTCGACCCGCCGTTCCACCAGAACCTGTTGCAGGCGACCTGCGAGGCCCTGGAGCGCCGGGGCTGGCTGGCCGAACGCGCCTGGATCTACACCGAGAGCGAAAGCGCGCCGTCCACCTTGGGTCTGCCAGGCGCCTGGCGCCTGCACCGGGAGAAGCACGCCGGGCAGGTACATTACGCCCTGTGGGCGAGGGGCTAGCCGCCCGCTCGCCGGGGCCTCATCCGCCGCGCGCGATGAGTCGCCAGCCATGAGCGCCCGCCGGACGGGCGCGACGCCGAGGCCCGCTCCCACCGCCTTGCGCCCAAACGTCCGCGACGCCAGCGGACGAAAGCCCGAACGAGGCCGCCGGTCCCGCCTCGAAGGCACAGCGGCCCGCGCTACACTCCGCCGCTCGCCCACCGACCCGACAGGAGCGCCATGTCCGATACCGCCCCTTTCCGCCCCGCCTGGTGGCTGCCCGGCCCGCACCTGCAAACCCTCTGGTCCCCCTTCTGCCGCCCGGCGCCGCGGCTGACCCGGCAACGGGAGCGCCTGTGGCTGGCGGACGGCGACTTCATCGACCTCGACTGGCACGGCGCCCGCGACCCCGAGGCGCCCCTTGTGCTGGCCCTGCACGGGCTGACCGGCTCCTCCGCTTCCCTCTATGTGCTCGGCTTGCAACGAGCCCTGGCCGACCAGGGCTGGGCCAGCGTGGCGCTCAACTGGCGCGGCTGTTCCGGCGAGCCGAACCTGCTGCCCCGGGCCTACCACTCGGGCGCCAGCGACGACCTGGGCGAAGTGATCGAGCACCTGCGGGCGCGGCGGCCCCTGGCGCCGCTCTACGCGGTGGGCTATTCCCTGGGCGGCAACGTGCTGCTCAAGTACCTGGGCGAAGGCGGCGCCGCCTGCCCGCTGCGGGGCGCGGTGGCGGTCTCCGTGCCGTTCCGCCTGGACCAGTGCGCCGACCGCATCGGCAGCGGCTTCTCCCGGGTCTACCAGGCCCACTTCATGCGCGCCATGGTGGCCTACGTACGGGACAAGCAGCGGCTGTTCGCCCATCAGGGCATGGCCGACCGGCTCTCCGCCCTGGAACGCCTGGGCCCCCTGGACGGGTTGCGCACTTTCTGGGACTTCGACGGGCGCTTCACCGCCCCGCTGCACGGCTACCGCGACGCCGCCGACTACTACCGGCGCGCCTCGAGCCGCTACTTCCTCGGCGCGATCCGCACCCCGACCCTGCTGATCCAGGCCGCCGACGATCCCTTCGTGTTCCGCCACAGCCTGCCGGAGCCGGACGAGCTGTCCCCCTGCACCACCTTCGAACTGCTGCCCCGGGGCGGCCACGTGGGCTTCGTCGAGGGCTCGCCCCGGGCGCCGGGCTACTACCTGGAACGGCGCATCCCGGCCTGGCTGGCCGAGCGGAACGTCGACACCTGAGACGGGCCGACGCGATGCCTCGAACGAGCGGCGTCAACCCGCCGCCCGTTTCACGGAGCATGGCGGGACGATAGCCTGGAGCGGCAAGGGAGCCGGAGCGGAGAGGCGCGGCTCGAACGGCCCGACGGTGAGTCGCGCCATAGCCGGGCCATCGGTCGGCACGACATCGGCCACCGGCCGGCGGACGCGCGTGGCAGTGCCTGGACAGGATGGAAAAGTCGGGCATGGGAATCAGGCGAGCAAGGTCGAACCGGGGCCTAGCGCCGGACTTCGCCCCATCAGGGGCGGCAACCCTGCGGAGCGCATGGCGCGGAAGGCGCATCGGGGCGACGAGCCTGGCGAGGGTCGTCCGGCGCTCGCCCACTGGGCAGGTCGGAGGGCGCGTCAGCTCGCCATCCCGCAGCCTTCGTCGCCAGTCCGACGGCCACGGCTTACGCCGCGAAGCCTAGGCCGGCGGAGCGCCTGCCCGGAGCAATTCAGCCGGGCGATCCTGCCCAGGGCGATCCTGCCCGGGGCGATCCTCGCCGAGTCGGCCCAGCCAGGGGGCTGGGATGGCCCAGCCGGTAAGCCCCGGGCCGGGCGTGGAGTCAGGCTTCGCCGTCGGCGTCCGCGTCGTCCCCGTCCCGCTCGGCGCGGGCCGCCCGCAGCGGCTGGACCCGCTCGGAAAGCGGCACCTCGTCGGGGTTCTCCTGCCGCGCCACCTTGGAGAAGGCGAAGATCACCTCGCGGACGATCTTGCGCTGGTGAGCCGGCAGGCAGAGGAAGGCGTCGATGGTCTCGCGCTCCAGATAGTTGAGGTCCTGCCAGCGCTGTTCGTATTCGTTGATGCGGTTGTCCACGTCGGTGCCGAAGCGCAGGTACTGCGGCGGCACCTTGAGCCACTCGGCGAGCACCAGGACCTTGTCCTCGGAGGGGTAGGTCTCGCCCCGCAACCAGCGGCGCACCCCGTGCAGGGTCACCGTGCGGCCCCAGCTACGCAAGTTGAACTCACGCTCCAACACGGCCGGGCGAGGTTCGTAACCGGCACGGCGCATGGCGTCCTGCAGGCGTTCGGCGAATTTTATTTTGGCTTCGTTCATGGGTCGGGGACGTGGCGGTAAAGCCGTCACGTTAAGGTAAATTGCGAACCCATCACGTAATCGAATGGATTATCGGGTTAAGTTTTGGCTAGACTTTCGGTAACCGGACCACCCAAGTGTGATTCATGTCGAAAAGTCTGCTGGAGCAACTCCCCGAAATCGTCGCCCGGGGCCGACAACAAGCCGAACGCATCCTGGAGAGCCTGGAAGGCCGCCACCGGGTCGCCCTGCAGACCCGCGAGTGGGTGCTGCCGGCCCGTGACGCGGCGCTGCCCGACTGGGTCGACGGCCTGCGCGAGCGTGCCCCCGCCCCCGGTGCCTGGTGCAACCGGCTGATCTACGGCGACAACCTGCTGGCCATGGCCGCGTTGCTGGCCGGCGACGAGGACGGCACGCCGAGCCTGCGCAACCGCATCGACCTGATCTACATCGATCCGCCCTTCGACTCGCGCACCGACTACCGCACCAAGGTGCTGCTGCCGGGGGCCGAACTGGAGCAGCGGCCGACGGTGATCGAGCAGTTCGCCTACTCCGACACCTGGTCCGAGGGCACCGCCTCCTACCTCTCGATGATCACCCCGCGCCTGCTGCTGATGCGCGAGCTGCTGGCCGAGCACGGCTCCATCTACGTGCACCTGGACTGGCACGTCGGCCACTACGTGAAGCTGGTGATGGACGAGGTCTTCGGCAAGGAGAACTTCGTCAACGAACTGATCTGGCAAGGCGCGGTGGGCGACACCTCGGCGAAGAACAAGAAGTTCATCAAGTCCCACGACACCCTGTTCTTCTACCGCAAGGGCGCCGCCGAGCCGGTCTGGAACGACATTTTCCAGCCCTTCAGCAGCGCCAGCGACAAGCTCTACAACCGCGAGGACGCCGGCGGCCGCTACCGGGTGGCGCCGGTGGACAACCCCGGCGGCGGCGGGTACGTCTACGACCTGGGCCTGGGCGAGAAGATGCCGCGCAATGGCTACCGCATGCCCCTGGCCACCGCTCTCGACTGGCTGCGCCAGGGCCTGCTGCTGGTGGAACCCGGCCGCGTGCCCGGCAAGAAGCTCTACAAGAACCCCCACGGCGTGCGCTGCCGCGACGTCTGGACCGACGTGCGCTCCCTGCAGGGCGGCGAAAGCATCGGCTACGCCACCCAGAAGCCCAGCGGCCTGCTGGAACGGGTGATCGCCGCCTCCACCCGCGAGGGGCAGTTGATCGCCGACTTCTTCGGCGGCTCCGGCACCACCGCAGCGGTGGCCGAGCGCCTCGGCCGGCGCTGGATCACCAGCGACCTGGGCAAGCCGGCCTGCATGATCATGCGCAAGCGCCTGATCGACCAGGGCGCCCGGCCCTTCCTCTACCAGGCCATCGGCGACTACCAGTTGGAGGCGGCGAAGAGCACCCTGGGCCGCAGCTTCCGCATCGGCGACCTCTCCAGCATCGTCCTCGCCCTGTTCGGCGCCCGGCCGCTGCCGCCAGAGGCCAACCCCCAGCGCAACCTGGGCGCCCTGGACGACGACAACCGCACCCTGGTGCTGGCCGACTCCCCCACCAAGCTCACCGGCGGCGCCACCCTGCGTCGAGCCGTCGCCCTGCGCGACAGCCTGCTCGGCGGCTGGCGCAAGGTGGTGGTGCTGGGCTGGAACTTCGACCCGGCCATCGGCCAGAGCCTCGACGCCCTGGCCGACCCGCGCCTGGAAGTACTGGTGATCCCCCCGGACCTGCTGGACCGGTTGAAGAAGGGCGGCCTCGACCGGCTGCGCGCCCAGGTGCGCTTCTCCAGCCTGCAATACCTCAGCCTGCACCCGGTGGAGCGCGAGCGCCGGGGCGAGGTCGAGGCGCTGCGGGTGCGCCTGGCCAACTACGTGCTGCTCTCCCCCGAGGCGATCAACCTGGACGAGGCCAACCGCGCCAAGTTGCACCGGGTGATGAACGCCGAACCCCTGGCGCTGATCGAGTACTGGGCGGTGGACCCCGACTACGACGGCGAGGTGTTCCGCTCGGTCTGGCAGGACTACCGGGGCAACGCCGCCCATGCCGGCGACCCGCTGCGGGTCTCGGTGGAGGCCCACCTGGAAGTGCCCTACCGCGCCGGCCCCCGGCGCCTGTGCGTGCGGGCGGTGGACGTGTTCGGCTTCGAGGCCGAGGTCAGCCTGGACCTGACGGAGGCGCGGCCATGAGCGAGCGGCACGACGCCGGCCTGCCCCTGGTGGCGGCCCTGGCCGAACTGGCGGCGCGCCTGGAGGACGAGCTGGCCCGTCACGACGCCGGCGGGCCGGCGGGCGAGCTGCTGGCGCGCTTCACCCCCACCAGCGCCGGGCTGCTGCGCTGGTGGTTCGGCGAGAGCGCCTGCGCGGCGCGCCCGGTGGCGTTCCATGCCGGCCAGCGCCAGGCGATCCTGCACGCCCTGATCGCCCACGAACTGTTCGACGCCCCCGACCTGGTCGGCCTCTACGCCGGGCTGGGCCTGCTCGACCCCCTCGACCCGGCCCAGCGCGAGCGCCTGGAACGGCCGCGCCACGCCCATCCCAAGTACTGCCTGAAGATGGCCACCGGCACCGGCAAGACCTGGGTGCTGCAAGCCCTGCTGGTCTGGCAGTGGGCCAACCACCGCGCGACCCGCGCCGCCGGCCGCGACGACCCGCGCTTCACCCGGCGCTTCCTGGTGGTCGCCCCCGGGCTGATCGTCTACGAGCGCCTGCTCGACGCCTTCCTCGGCCGCCGTGGAGCCGACGGCGCGCGCGACCCGGCCAGCGCCGACCTGGCCCGCCACGCCGACCTGTTCGTGCCGCCGGAGCTGCGCGAGCCGCTGCGCCAGTTCGTCCTCGCCAACCTCTGCGAGAAGCACGAGATCGGCCGCAAGTGCACCGGCAACGGCCTGCTGGCCCTGACCAACTGGCACCTGCTGGCGGAAGCCGCCGCGCGCGACGAGGAGCACGGCGACGCCGACGAATTGGCGGCGGAGGTCCATGGCGCCTACCGGGTGCTGCCCCTGAGCCCCGGGCGCGGCGCCGGCAACGACCTGGAGCGCCTGGACCGGCGCGCCCTCGACGACCCCCTGGCGGCCCTCGCCGCGCTGCCCGACCTGCTGGTGTTCAACGACGAGGCCCACCACGTCCACGCCCTGCGCGCCGGCGAGGAGGACAGCGAGGTGGAGTGGCAGAAGAGCCTGCTGCGCCTGGCCGCCGGCAAGGGCCGGCGCTTCGTCCAGATCGATGTCTCGGCGACCCCCTACAACGACCTGGGCCACGGTCGCAAGGCCTACTTCCCCCACGTGGTGGCCGACTTCGACCTGCGCGCGGCGCTGCGCGCCGGGCTGGTGAAATCCCTGGTGCTGGACCGCCGCAAGGACCTCGCCGCCCTGCCCCTGGACTTCCTCGCCGAGCGCGACGCCGACGGCCGCCTGCGCCTCTCCGAGGGCCAGCGGCTGATGATCCGCGCCGGCCTGGGCAAGCGCGAACGCCTGGAGCGGGACTTCGCCGCCCTCGACCCGCATCGCACGCCGAAGCTGCTGATCGTCTGCGAGGACACGGCGGTGGCGGCCCTGGTGGAAGCCTTCCTGGAGGAAGAAGGGTTGCCCGCCGAGGACGTGCTGCGCATCGATTCCGGGCGCCGCGCCGAGCTGGGCGAGCGCGACTGGGCGCCCCTGCGCCAGCGCCTCTCCACCCTGGACGCCGGGCCGCGGCCGCGGGTGCTGGTGAGCGTGCTGATGCTGCGGGAGGGCTTCGACGCCGAGACCATCTGCGTGATCGTGCCGCTGCGCGCCAGCCGCGCGGCGATCCTCGTCGAGCAGACCGTGGGCCGGGGCCTGCGCCTGATGTGGCGCGGCGAGGCCTACGAGGCGCTGCGCCGGGAGAATCGCGAGCGCATCGACCGGGGCGAGGAGCCGTCGAGCCTGATCGACATCCTCTCGATCATCGAGCACCCGGCCTTCGCCCGCTTCTACGACGACCTGCGGGATGCCGGCCTGCTGGTCCACGGCGGCGACGCCCCGGTGGCCGGCGCCGGCGACCTGCTGCGCATCGGCCTGCGGCCGGACTACCCGCGCTTCGACTTCAGCGTGCCGGTGCTGGTGGAGGAGGCCGAGGAACGCTTGGAACACGTCGACTTCGACGAGCGCGCGCTGCCGCCCTTCACCGAGGCCACGCGCGAGGCCCTGGCCGCCCTGCTGGGGCGGGGCGACACCTTCACCTCGGTCGACCTGCAGAGCGCCACCCTATTCGGCGACTACCGGGTGGATGGCGAGGTGCTGCGGGTCGGCGGCTACAACGAGCTGCTGTCGCGGCTGACCCGGCGCATCGGCCAGGCCCTGAGCCAGCCCCTGGCCGGCGGCGGGCGGGTGGCGCCGCGCCAGCCGCGCCCTTACCTGCAGACCCGCGCCGCCTGGCTGGCCCAGCGCCTGGACCGCTATATCCGCGAGCGGTTGTTCGACGCGCCCTTCGATCCGCTGGCGGACGAGGGCTGGCGCCTGCTGCTGGCGCGCCCGGTTCACGATCACCTGGTGCGGGTGTTCGCCCTCGCCCTGGTGCGCGCCGAGCGCCGTCGTCCCGGCCAGCCGGCCCGGGTGCGCCTGCGCCGGTTGTCGGAGGTGGCCGAGCTGACGGCGCGCGCCGGCGAGCTGCGGGCGGTGCGCAAGTGCCTCTACACCCACCTGCCCCTGCCGAGCCACCACGCCGGCCTGGAGCGGGCGTTCATCGACTGGGCCGAGCACGACGCCGGCATCCAGGCCCACTGCCGCCTCCACGAGCAACGCCACGCCTTCGCCCACCTGCTGTACCTGCGCGAGGACGGCCGCCCGGCGCGCTACAGCCCGGACTTCCTGGTGCGCGGCGAACGCGCCGTCTACCTGGTGGAGACCAAGGCCGACGAGCAGATGCGCCACCCCGACGTGCGCCGCAAGGCGGCCGCCGCCCAGGCCTGGTGCGCGCGCCTGGAGCATGTGCCGGAGGCGCGCCCGGACGGGCTGCCATGGCGCTATGCCCTGGTGAGCGAATCGCTGTTCCACGACTGGCGGCGCCGTGGCGCGCGCCTGGAAGACCTGCTGGCGCTGGCCAGCCTGTACCGCCCGCCGGAGGCGGGCGACCAGGGGCGGCTCTCCCTGGAGGACCCCCACGACAGACCCTAGGCGTCGGGCCTGAGGGGCCGGACGCCACTCGATCAACACAGGCAAACAGGGAAAGAGCGATGAAGGAAACGCATCCGAACACGGTCGTCGATCTGAAGGCGCACCGCGCCAAGCGCCAGCACGTCCGCGACGCGCTATACGGCGCGCCGCCCCGGGAGGACGCCGACGGCGCGGAAATGGGCGACAAGGAGAAGGTCTGGTGGCGCAACACGCTGTTCTTCACCGAGCGGCTGGTCTACAACCCCGGCTACGGCGCCGCCCGCTTCGGCCTGGCGCGGCTGAGGGACCAGCGGCGCATGCTGCACTTCACCTGCAGGCTCTACGAGGCCTACTACCCGCTGGACGACTACCTGATGATCGACCCCCAGCAACCGGTGCTGCTGGTGCGCTGGAGCGGCCGCCACGACCCCGGCCAGCCCCTGGTGCCGCGCCCGGCCGTGCTCGACGAGGAGTGAGCCTCAGCCGGTCAGGGCCGACGATTCCGCGACCACCTCTTCCAGGGGCACGTGGAGGCGCCGGTACAGCGCCTCCACGGCGTCCCGCGCGGCCTCGGCCACGTAGCCGTCCTCCAGGGCCAGCACCTGATAGATGCCCCGGCGCAGCAGGTCCTCGCTGAGGTCGCCGGGGTCGCCCCGGGTGGTGCAGAGGAAACGGACCCAGGAGGTCATGACGATCCAGGCGTTGAGCGCCAGGGCTTCGGTCTGCGCCGGGGTCATGCGCAGGATGCCGGCCTCGACGAACCCCCGGTAGATGTCCTGAGCGCGGTTCAGGCAGCGGCGGGCGAACCAGCGGTAGCGCCAAGCCAGTTCGGAGTCGGCCTCCAGCAGGTGCTCCAAGTCGCGGTGCAGGAAGCGGTAGTGCCACATCGAGGCCAGCAGCGCCTCCAGGTAGAAGGTCTTGTCGGCCACCGTCATCGGGCGTCCCGGCGGCCGCTGCAACACGCTGTCGACCCGGTCCTCGTACTGCAGGAACAGCTCGGCGATGATCTTCTGCTTGTTGCGGAAGTGGTAGTAGAGGTTGCCCGGGGACATCCCCAAGTGGGCGGAGATGTGATTGGTGGTCACGCTCCGCTCGCCTTGGGCGTTGAACAGCTCCAGGCTGGCCTGGACGATGCGGTCACGGGTCTTCGGTGCTGCCATCTGAAGTCGTCTCGTGCGAAGGGGCGCATGTGCGAAAGGGCCCAAAGGTACACGGAAACGATAGGTTCAAAACGCTACGCCATCGACACTTCCAGCACGCCGCGAGGGGCTCGACGACGGCTGGTACGACCGTCCGATTGACACATTAGAGTAATCACTCTAAAAATTGCTGAAACCCACGCGCCCCGGCGCCTCCCACCTGTACGAATCGTTTCGAGGTCGTCCATGTCCGCCGATGTCGCCGTGCCGCTCCCCGTCCCTGTCGCCGACCCGCTGCGCGCCGCGTTCCAGCGCCTGAGGGATGCCTTTCAGGCGCACCCGATGCCGCCGGCCGAGGAGCGCCGGCGCTGGCTCGACGCCCTCGCCCATGCCCTGCGGGAACGCCGCGAGACGCTGATCCAAGCGATCGACGCCGACTTCGGCAACCGCGCCACCGACGAAACCCTGCTGGCCGAGCTGATCCCCAGCCTGCACGGGCTGCGCTACGCGCGCCGGCGCCTGGGGCGCTGGATGAAGCCCTCGCGGCGCCGGGTGGGCCCGATGTTCCAGCCGGCCTCGGCGCGGGTGGTCTACCAGCCTCTGGGCGTGGTCGGGGTGATCGTGCCGTGGAACTACCCGCTGTTCCTGGCCATCGGCCCGCTGACCGGCGCGCTGGCTGCCGGCAACCGGGTGATGCTCAAGCTCAGCGAAGCCACGCCCCACGCCTCCCGGGCCCTGGCCGAGCTGCTGGCGGCCACCTTTCCCGAAGACTTGGTGTGCGTGGCGCAGGGCGACGCGGAGGTGGGCGCCGCCTTCTCCCGGCTGCCCTTCGACCACCTGCTGTTCACCGGCTCCACCGAGGTGGGGCGCCACGTGATGCGCGCCGCCGCCGACTCGCTCACCCCGGTGACCCTGGAACTGGGCGGCAAGTCGCCGGCCATCGTCTCCGCCGATGTGCCCCTGGCCCACGCCGCCGAGCGCATCGCCTTCGGCAAGTGCCTGAACGCCGGGCAGACCTGCGTGGCCCCGGACTACGCCCTGGTGCCCCGGGCGCGCCTGGACGGTTTCGTCGCCGCCTACGCCGACGCGGTGCGGCGCTTCTACCCGAGCCTGGCCGGCAACCCCGACTACACCAGCGTGATCAACCCGCGCCAGGCGGCGCGCCTCGCCGATTACCTGGCCGACGCCGAGGCCCGGGGCGCGCGGGTGCTGCCGCTGCTGCCGGGAGACGGCGAGCGCCGCCTGCCGCCAACCGTGCTGCTGGAGGTGAACGACGAGATGCGGGTGATGCGCGAGGAAATCTTCGGCCCGCTGCTGCCGGTGGTGCCCTACGACCACCTGGACGACGCCATCGCCTACGTCAACCGGCGCCCCCGGCCCCTGGCCCTCTATTATTTCGGCTACGACCGCGACGGCCAGGAACAGGTACTGGCGCGCACCCACTCCGGCGGCGCGTGCCTCAACGACACCCTGCTGCACGTGGCCCAGGACGACCTGCCCTTCGGCGGCATCGGCCCCTCGGGCATGGGCCGCTACCACGGCCACGAAGGGTTCCTCACCTTCAGCCAGGCCAAGGCGGTGTTCGCCAAGGGCCGCTTCAATGCCGCGCGACTGATCTACCCGCCCTACGGGCGGGCGATCCAGTCCCTCGTCTACCACCTCTTCCTGCGCTGAGGGCCCCGCGATGAACATTCCCGCCCCCCACGACCCGACCACCCCGAAGGGGCCCGGCCTGGAGGGGCCCGGCCAGGCCCGCCTTGGCCGGCGCCACGTGCTCAAGCTCGGCCTGCTGGGCGGCCTGCTGCTGGGGGGCGCCGGGCTGGCGGCGAGCCTCGCCCGCCCGGCGGACGGGCCGGCGCCCGGCTACGCCCGTTTGCGCGCGGCGGACCTGGACGTGCTGGGCGCCCTGGTGCCGGTGATCCTCGCCGGCGCGGTACCGGCGGAACGCATGGCCGCGGCCGTGGCCGGCACCCTGCGGGGCATCGACGACAGCCTGGACCGGCTCTCGCCGGCCATGCTCGGGCTCACCGTGCAGTTACTCGACGTGCTCGCCTCGCCTGTGACCCGGGGGCCCCTCACCGGCCTCTGGGGCGCCTGGTCCGAGGCCACCCCGAAGGAGGTGGGACGCTTCCTCGACCGCTGGCGCGACAGCCGCCTGGCCCTGTTGCAACGGGGTCACGCCTCGCTGCTGCAACTGGTGCTGATGAGCTGGTACGGCCGCCCGGAATCCTGGGCCCATTGCGGCTATCCGGGCCCGCCCGCCCTCTGACGGAGGACACCCGCCCAGGCCGGTCCGCCACCGGCCGCCGAACGGCACCGCTTCGATACCCGACCGCCGCCCATGCGCGCTCCCAAGGGCCCCAACGAGAACAAGACCATGCCCGTACCCGATCCCTTCGCCGAGGGCCTTGCCCGAGGCTGGAAGACCCGCGACGGCTCCCGCCTGAACGAAGACCTGACCCTGGAAACCGACGTCGCCATCGTCGGCAGCGGCGCCGGCGGCGCCACCACCGCCGAGATCCTCAGCGCCGCCGGGTTGCGGGTGCTGCTGATCGAGGAAGGCCCGTTGCGCACCAGCCGCGACTTCCACCTGCGGGAGCCGGACGCCTACGGCACCCTTTACCAGGAGGGCGTCGGGCGCATGAGCAAGGACGGCGCGGTGACCATCCTCCAGGGCCGAGCGGTGGGCGGCACCACCCTGGTCAACTGGACCTCCAGCTTCCGCACCCCGGAGCCAACCCTGCGCCACTGGGCCGAGGCCCACGCCGTGGTCGGCCATGGCGTGGCGGATCTGGCCCCCTGGTTCGAGCGCCAGGAACAGCGCCTGGGCGTGGCGCCCTGGGCGCTGCCGCCGAATCCCAACAACGAGGTGCTGCGCCTGGGCTGCGAGCGGCTGGGGCTGCACTGGAAGGTGATCCCGCGCAATGTGCGCGGCTGCTGGAACCTCGGCTACTGCGGCCTGGGCTGCCCGACCAACGCCAAGCAGTCGATGCTGGTCACCAGCATCCCGGCGACCCTGGAGCGGGGCGGCGAATTGCTCTACCTGACCCGCGCCGAGCGCCTGCTGCTGGCCGACGGCCGCGTCGAGGCCCTGGAGTGCCGCGCCCTGGACGAGCGCGCCGTGGCCCCCACCGGGCGCACCGTGCGGGTGAAGGCGCGGCACTACGTGCTGGCCGGCGGCGGCATCAACACCCCCGGCTTGTTACTGCGCTCCGGGGCGCCCGATCCCCATGGACGGGTCGGCCGGCGCACCTACCTGCATCTGGTGAATTTTTCCGCCGCCCAGTTCGAGCACGCCATCGACCCGTTCTACGGGGCACCGCAGTCCATCTACTCCGACCATTTCCAATGGGACGACGGCCCCACCGGACGCATGTCCTACAAGCTGGAGGTGCCGCCCCTGCAACCGGCCCTGGCCGCGACCCTGCTGGGCCGCTTCGGTGTCGACAACGCCCTGCGCATGGAACAGTTGCCCCACACTCACGTGATGCTGGCGCTGATGCGCGACGGCTTCCACCCGGACAGCGCCGAGGGCCGGGTGGAGCTGCGGGACGACGGCACCCCGGTGCTCGACTACCCCCTCACCGACTACACCTGGGACGGCCTGCGCCGCGCCTACCACAGCATGGCGGAAATCCAGTTCGCCGCCGGCGCCCAGGCGGTGCTGCCGCTGCACGCCGACGCCGGTTTCGCCCGCACCCTGGGCGAGGCACGGGCGCAGATCGACGCCCTGCCCCTGGCGATTCACCGCGCCCGCCTGGGCAGCGCCCATGTGATGGGTGGCTGTGCCATGGGCGAGGACCCGACCCGGGCGGTGACCGACAGTTGGGGCCGCCATCACCACCTGGAGAACCTGTCGATCCATGACGGCTCGCTGTTCCCCACCAGCGTCGGCGCCAACCCGCAACTATCCATCTACGCCCTCTCCGCCCGCCTCGCCACCGCCCTGGGCGAGCGGCTGGCGGCGGGCTGAGCCGGCCGCCTGGCTCGCGCGGCCGGCGGCTTGGCCCCCGACGGCCGCTGCGCTACCATCGGTTCCTTTGCCACCGCCAGGTCATCGCGATGAACCGAGTGTTGTATCCGGGCACCTTCGACCCCATCACCAAAGGTCACGCCGACCTGATCGAGCGGGCCTCGCGGCTGTTCGACAGCGTGGTCATCGCGGTCGCGGCCAGCCCGAGGAAAAACCCGCTGTTCAGCCTGGACGAGCGCGTCGACCTGGCCCGGGAGGTCACCAAGCACTTGCCCAACGTGGAAGTGGTGGGCTTCTCCACCCTCCTGGCGAACTTCGTCAAGGAACAACGGGCCAACGTATTCCTGCGCGGGCTGCGGGCGGTCTCCGACTTCGAATACGAATTCCAGTTGGCCAACATGAACCGCCAGTTGGCGCCGGACGTGGAAAGCATGTTCCTCACCCCTTCCGAGCGCTACGCCTTCATCTCCTCCACCCTGGTGCGGGAAATCGCCGCCCTCGGCGGCGACATCAGCCAGTTCGTCCACCCGGCGGTGGCCGCCGCGCTGAAGGCCCGCTTCGCCTCCTGAGCGCCGCGCGACGGTCGGCCCGTCGGGAGGGTGCGTCGGCCCGGCGGTTGCGGCACAATTCGCGTTTTCCCTTTGTCGCACGGCCGGCGTCCGTCCCGGCAGGAGTGGTTGTTCCCATGGCCCTGATCATCACCGACGATTGCATCAACTGCGACGTCTGCGAGCCGGAGTGCCCCAACGGCGCGATCTCCCAAGGCGAGGAGATCTACGTGATCGATCCCAACCTGTGCACCGAGTGCGTCGGCCACTACGACGAGCCCCAGTGCCAGCAGGTCTGCCCGGTGGATTGCATCCCCCTCGACGAGCACCGCGTCGAGAGCCGGGACGAACTGATGAAGAAATACTTGATCATAACCGGCAAGGCCTGATTCCCCGTCCGGCTCGCCGAGGCGTGGCGCGGGCTTGTCCGCCGCGAGGCGAAGCTGGAGCGACGCGCCCATGACCACCCCGAGCCGGTTCCCCTTGAGTCCTTTCCCGTCCGCCGCGAGGGCGCCGCGCTGGCGCCTGCTGGCGATCCTCCTGCTGCTGTGGACGAGCCTGTCGGCCCTGGCCGCCCAAGCCCCCGGCAAGGCCGCCGTGGCCACCGCTCACCCGGCGGCCACCGTGGCCGCCCTGGAAACCCTCGCCCTGGGCGGCAACGCCTTCGACGCCGCAGTGGCCGTGTCCGCCGCCCTGGCGGTGGTGGAGCCCTATGGATCCGGTCTGGGCGGCGGCGGATTCTTCCTGCTGCGCGAAGCCGGCGACACCCCCGCCTATCGCTTCCTCGACGCCCGGGAAAAAGCGCCCCTGGCCGCCCACGCGGACCTCTACCGCCGCCAGGGCAAGGTGGACCCGGCCCTTTCGGTGAACGGCGCCCTGGCCGCCGCCATCCCCGGCCTGCCGGCCGCGCTGGTGGAACTGGCCGGGCGCTTCGGCAAGCTGCCCCTGCGCGACAGCCTGGCGCCGGCGATCCGCCTGGCCCGGGACGGATTCGCCGTCGACCGGGTCTACCGCGAACGCGCCACCGCGCGGCTCGCCGCCCTGCGGGACGATCCGGAGAGCGCGCGGCTGTTCCTCGACGCCCAGGGCAAGGTGCCCGAGGAGCGGAGCCTGCTGCGCCAGCCCGAGCTGGCCGCCACCCTGGAACGCCTGGCCCGGGAAGGCCGCGGCGGTTTCTACGGCGGCGAGACCGCCGAGCGGCTGGTGAACGGCGTGCGCGCCGGGGGCGGCGTCTGGAGCCTGCGGGACCTGGCGGACTACCAGGTGGTGGAACGCCGGCCCCTGCGGTTCCCCCTGGCCGACGGCCGCGAACTGATCGGCGCGCCGCCCCCCTCCGCCGGCGGCGTGGCCCTGGCCCAGAGCCTGGCGATCCTCCAGCGCCTGCCGTGGCAGCGGGCCGAGGGCGCGCAGCGCAGCCATTACGTGGTGGAGACCCTGCGCCGGGTTTATCGCGATCGGGGCCTGCTGGGCGACCCGGACTTCATCGCCAACCCCCTGGGGCGGCTGCTGGCCCCGGACTACCTGGCCGGCCTCGCCGCCGGCATCGACCCGCGCCACGTCACCCCCAGCGACCGCCTGCCGCCGGCCCCGGCCTGGCGCGAGGGCGACCACACTACCCATTTCGCGGTGATGGACGAGCAGGGCAACGCGGTGGCCGCCACCCTCTCGGTGAACCTGCCCTTCGGCGCGGCCTTCAGCGTGCCGGGCACCGGCGTGGTGCTCAACGACGAAATGGACGATTTCGCCGCCGACCCCCGGGGCGCCAACGCCTACGGGCTGAGCGGCAGCCAGGCCAACGCCGTGGCCGCCGGCAAGCGCCCGCTGTCCAGCATGAGCCCCACCTTCGTGGAGAGTCGCGAGCGCTTCGCCGCCTTCGGCACCCCCGGCGGCAGCCGTATCCCCAGCATGGTGCTGCTGGGGATCCTTGGCGAGCTGGACGGCCGCCCGGTGGCGGAGTGGCCGGCGATCAAGCGCTACCACCACCAGTACCGGCCCGACGTCATCGAATATGAGCCCGGCGCCTTCGACGCCGGCCAGGCGGCGGACCTCCAGGCCCGCGGCCATGTACTCAAGACCCTGGCGGCGCCCTACGGCAACCTGCAAGTGCTGGCCTGGGACAAGTCCAGCGGCCGCGTGGAAGCCGCCAGCGACCCCCGGGGGATCGGCGAAGCCCAGGTCATGGCGGTCAAGCGAATCGCGCGGCCCGCCCCGGCCGGCGGCGCCGTCCCGGAACCAGTGCCAGTCCCGGAGCCGCTACCGGCGCCCACGCCGGCGCGGGGAGCGGACATGAAAAAGCCGGTCGATTGACCGGCTCTTCGAGCGATGCGACAGAGGCTCAGTCGCGCTTGTAACCGCTGCTGGTGCAGCCCAGGCAGCGCACGAAGGCTTCCTTACCAGGGTCGACCACCAGGGCCTTGCCCGCGTCCTTGACGTTGCCGCCCAGGGCGGTGAACGGCAGGCTGACGACGAAGGCCACGGTGCCCACGGCGGTGGCGGCGATCAGCAGCGGACGGGCGATCAGCAGGTCGCCGATCATCGAGTAGGCCGGTGGCGCCTCCACCTCGTAGGCGGGGTTGCCACTGGCGTTCTGCTGCACCACCTCGGCGTGCGCCGGCAACGACGCCAGCAGGCCGGTGGTCAGCGCCAGGACAGCGGCGGAGCGATGAAGCAGGTTCATGGAAGGGTTCCTTTCGACTGAACGAGGATGTACCGCTCACTATAACAGCGCCGTGGCGATTGTCAGCGTGATGGCCGTCAAGCGCCGAAGCGAAACCCGCGTCCGCCGGTGTGCCTTCAGCGCTGGCAACGGGGACAGTAGACGCTGGCGCGCTGGCCCAGGCGCACCTCCCGCAGGGTGGTCCCGCAGACCTTGCAGAATTCGCCGCCGCGCCCATAGACGAACAGCTCCTGCTGGAAGTAGCCGGGCAGGCCGTCGCCGCCGACGAAATCCCGCAGGGTGGTGCCGCCGCGCTCGATGGCGTGGGCCAGCACCCGCTTGATCTCGACGGCCAGCCGGAGGTAGCGCGCCCGGGACACCGAGCCGGCGCCGCGCCGGGGGTCGATGCCGGCGGCGAACAGCGCCTCGCTGGCGTAGATGTTGCCCACTCCGACCACCACCGCGTTGTCCATGATGAACGGCTTGACCGCCATGGCCCGCCCCCGGGAAAGGCGGAACAGCCGCTCGCCGTCGAACGCCTCGGTCAGCGGCTCCGGGCCCAGGTTGCGCAGCAGTTCGTGGGCCAGGGGATCCTGGCTCCAGAGCAGGGCGCCGAAGCGGCGCGGGTCGGTGTAGCGCAGGGACAGGCCGGACTCCAGCTCCACATCCACATGCTCGTGCTTGAGCGCCGGCTGCCCGGCGGGCACCAGGCGCAGGCTGCCGGACATGCCCAGGTGGGCGATCAGGGTACCCTGCTCGGCCTGCAGCAGCAGGTACTTGGCGCGCCGTTCGACGCGCTCGATGCGCTGGCCGGACAGGCGCGCGTCCAAGTCCTCGGGGATCGGCCAGCGCAACCGGCGCTCGCGGACGATCACGCGGCGGACCCGCTGGCCCTCGACATGGGGCGCGATGCCGCGGCGGGTGGTTTCGACTTCGGGAAGCTCGGGCATGGGTTCGGTACGGCGAATGGCGAAGGAACGCGGCCACGACGGCCACCCCGGCAGCCTACCAGAGCCGCCGTCCCGCCGCGCGCCGGGGCGGGCGTGCGCGGGTCGGGATTCCGTGGCGAACGACCGGAAGGCGGGCTCAGTAGCCGGCCTGGCCGACGCCCATTTCCTGGATGCTTTCCTTGAGGTTGACGAAGTCGTAGTCGGACAGGCCCACGTAGTCCAGCACCCGGGCACGGATGCTGTCCCATTCGTGGTCCTCCTCCTGCTGGCCGAGCACCCGGTAGCAACCGCAGATGTGCTCGGCCATCTTCAGGATCGCCAGCAAGTTGCGCATCTGGCTGTCGCGCCCGCTCTCCACGTCGAACACGGACAGGGCGTTGTGGTGGTTGGCGATGGTCTCGCAGACGTGGGCGGGCAGGCGCCAGGAGCGGGCGGTGAAGTAGCCCACCACGGCGTGGTTGGTGTTGAGCAGGCGGTTCTCGGTGTCCACCACCCGCACGTCGTCGCTGGCCAGGGCGTAGGCCTGCTCCAGCACCGTCATGTAGTCGGGGAAGCGCTTGAGCATCAGCGGGATGCCGCAGTTGTGGAACAGGCCCAGGGCATAGGCCTCGTCCACCGATTCGTAGCCGACCCGCTTGGCCAGGGTCAGGCAGGTCATCGCCACGTCCTGGGCGGTGTCCCAGAAGCGGTTGAGGGTGACGATGGTCTCGTCGTTCATCTCGCCCTTGATGGACTGGGCGTTGATCAGGTTGATCACCGAGCGGCTGCCCAGCAGGGTGACGGCGCGCTCGATGGAAGTAATACGGTTGGACAGGCCGAAGAAGGGCGAATTGACCAGCTTGAGCAGCGCGCCGGAAAGCCCCGGGTCCTGGCTGATCAGCTTGGCGATGGCCTTGAGATCCGGGTTGGGCATGACCTGCTCCATCTGCAGGTCCACCATGATCTGCGGCTGGGGCGGCACGCTGATGCCCTGAAGCACCTGCATGATCTGTTCGGCGGAGAGTTCTTGGGCCATGACGACACCCAGGCGAAAAGAGGTGCCTTAGTCTAGCCCTTCGGCATGGGCGAGGGGATGCGAATCGACAGGAACTTTACCCGCCCCGGGGTGGGTCGGACGACAAGACCCTCCCTTCAGCCCCGACGAAAAAGGAGTCCGCCATGCCTTCGTCCCCTTCCGGAAAACGCGTCGCCCTGCTGGTCACCGACGGTTTCGAACAGGCCGAGCTGACCGGTCCGAAAGCCGCCCTGGAACAGGCCGGGCACACCGCCGAGATCCTCTCCGCCCGGCCCGGGCAGGTCACCGGCTGGAACCACACCACCCCGGCCGACCGCTTCGCCGTGGACGGCACCTTCGACGCGGCGCGGATCGACGACTACGCCGCCATCGTCCTGCCCGGCGGCGTGGTCAATGCCGACACCATCCGCCTGGACGCCCACGCCCAGGCCCTGGTCAAGGCCGCCGCCCAGGCCGGCAAGCCCATCGCGGTGATCTGCCACGGCGCCTGGCTGCTGGTCTCCGCCGGCCTGGTCAAGGGCAAGACCCTGACCAGTTGGCCCTCCCTCGCCGACGACCTGCGAAACGCCGGTGCCACCTGGGTCGACCGGGAAGTGGTGGTGGACGGCACGCTGATCAGCAGCCGCAAGCCCGACGACATTCCCGCCTTCAACCGGGCGCTACTGGACGCCCTGTCGGCCTGACCGGCCGGTTTACCGCGCGCCAGGAGGCGCGGGCGCCTGGGGCTCGCGGCATAGCCCCGGCTCGTCGAGCGCCTTCGTGTAACCGGCTCGACGTAGAAGCGTGAGCGCGTTCCAGAGCGGGTCGACGGGTACCCTCTGCCTAGCCATGTCTTCTCGTGAGCAGTAGAAGCGGCCGGCGGCGTTGACCTTATCCCGCGCCCCGCGCGGGTACGCCTGCTCGCCTATCCGCGCGGGGCGCTCCGGACGAGCCAACAGAGTCGTTCTTGCCTTCCAGACCAAGCCACGCTCGCGGGCCTCGCGGCCCGACGCAGTGGCCCCCGTGGCTCTGATTTGCTGCGCCCCGCTCGCCGAGCCGTCCTTGGCGGAACTTGTTCGGCGTCTACACGAGCGCTCCGGGCGAGTCGGCGTGCCGCGCTCGCTTCTTCTAGCCAAGCCCCTCGCGGGCAAGGAGGATGAGCCCCACTCGCCCGGCCCTTGGATGCATGGCGCGGCGCCAACCACGATACGCCTCAAGCGCTGCGGGCTGGGCTCAGCAGGCCGCCGATCATGCTGCCGGTCTCTTCCAGGTCGATGTGCCACTGCATCGCTTCGCGCAGCAGGTGCGGGGTGTGGCCGCCCTTGGCGCAGGCGCGCCGGAAGTAGTCGTCCAGCGCCTCGCGATAGGACGGGTGGGCGCAGTGGTCGATGATCGCCCGGGCCCGTTCCCGGGGCGCGAGGCCGCGCAGGTCGGCGAGGCCCTGCTCGGTGACCAGGATGTCCACGTCATGCTCGGTGTGGTCCACGTGGCTGACCATGGGCACCACGCTGGAGATGGCCCCATCCTTGGCGATGGACTTGGTGACGAAGATCGCCAGATGGGCGTTGCGGGCGAAGTCCCCGGAGCCGCCGATGCCGTTCATCATCTTGGTGCCGCCCACGTGGGTGGAGTTGACGTTGCCGTACAAGTCGAACTCCAGGGCGGTGTTGATACCGATGATCCCCAACCGGCGCACCACCTCGGGATGGTTGGAGATTTCCTGGGGGCGTAGCACCAGGCGGTCCTTATAGCGCTCCAGGTGACCGAACACGTCGGCGTTGCGCCGGGGCGACAGGGTGATGGAGCTGCCCGAGGCGAAGCGCAGCTTGCCGGCATCCAGCAGGTCGAAGGTGGAATCCTGCAGCACCTCCGAGTACATGGTCAGGTTCTCGAAGGGCGAGGCCAGCAGGCCGCACATCACCGCGTTGGCGATGCTGCCGATGCCCGCCTGCAACGGGCCGAGGTCGTTGCCCATGCGCCCGGCGGCCACTTCGCCCTTGAAGAAGTCGATCAGGTGGTCGGCGATGGCCTGGGTCTCGGCGTCCGGCGGCAGCACGGTGGACGGGGAGTCGGGCTGCTCGCTGACGACGATGGCGACGATCTTCGCCGGGTCGATGGGAATCGCCGGCACGCCGATGCGGTCGTCCACCCGGGTCAGGGGGATCGGCGTGCGAGTCGGCCGGTAGGTGGGAATGTAGACGTCGTGCAGCCCTTCCAGGTTGGCGGCGTGGGCCAGGTTGATCTCGACGATCACCCGCTCGGCGAAGATGGCGAAGCTGGCCGAGTTACCCACCGACGTGGTGGGCACGATGTGCCCTTGCTCGGTGATGGCCACCGCCTCGATCACCGCGATATCCGGGCGCTTGAGCTGGTGGTTGCGCAGTTGCTCGACGGTTTCCGAGAGGTGCTGGTCGATGAACATCACCTCGCCGGCGTTGATCGCCCGGCGCAGGGTGGCGTCCACCTGGAACGGCATGCGCCGGGCCAGCACGCCGGCCTCGGTGAGCTGCTTGTCCAGGTCGTTGCCCAGGCTGGCGCCGGTCATCAGGCTGATCTTCAGCGGGGTCTGCCGGGCCCGCCGGGCCAGGGCCTGGGGCACCGCCTTGGCCTCGCCGGCGCGGGTGAAGCCACTCATGCCGACGGTCATGCCGTCCTCGATCAGGGCCGCCGCCTGGTCGGCGCTCATCAGCTTGTCGAGCAGGGCAGGCAGGCGCACGCGTTCCGTATGCATGGATGAGTCCTCGGCTGGGGTCGAAAGGCTGCGAAGCCTACTCGAAGGCGCCGCCGTTGCGTCCTTCCCTGCGACCAAAGTCGAATCCCCGGCGGCGCCGGCGGACGGTTCGCCGACCAGCGCCGGGCCGGCGCAGCTATAATCCGCGCTTTTGCTCGGAGCCCGCTGCATGTCCCTGCCCCGCCTGCGCCTCAAAGCCAACGCCGACCGCCGCCTGCGCGCCGGCCACCTGTGGGTCTACAGCAACGAGGTGGACGTGGCCGCCACCCCGCTCAACGGCTTCGCCGCCGGCGACCAGGCGGTGCTGGAGGCGGCCGGCGGCAAGCCCCTGGGCGTCGTCGCGCTGTCCCCCAATAACCTGATCTGCGCCCGCCTGCTGTCCCGGGACGCCGGGCTGGCCCTGGACAAGTCCCTGCTGGTGCATCGCCTGAACGTGGCCCTGTCCCTGCGCGAGCGGTTGTTCGACAAACCCTTCTACCGCCTGGTCTACGGCGACGCCGACCTGCTGCCCGGACTGGTGGTGGACCGCTTCGGCGACATCCTCGTGGCGCAACTGGCCTCGGCCACCCTGGAGCGTCACAAGGACGCCGTGCTCGAAGCCCTGCTGCAGGTGCTCAAGCCTCGCGGGGTGCTGTGGAAGAACGACACCGCCGCCCGCGACGCCGAGGGCCTGGAGCGCTACGTCGAAGTGGCCCACGGCGACGTGCCGGACTGGGTCGCCCTGGAAGAGAACGGCGTGAAGTTCGAGGCGCCGGTGCGCGACGGGCAGAAGACCGGCTGGTTCTACGACCACCGGATGAACCGCGCCCGCCTGGCGCCCTACGTCAAGGGCAAGCGGGTGCTCGACCTGTTCAGCTACATCGGCGGCTGGGGCGTCCAGGCCGCGGCCTTCGGCGCCCGCGAGGTGGTCTGCGTGGACGCCTCGGAATTCGCCCTGGACGGCGTGGAACGCAACGCCGCCCTCAACGGCCTGAGCGAAGTGGTCGCCAGCCTCGAGGGCGACGTGTTCGAGGCCCTGCGCGAGCTCAAGGCCGCCGAGGAACGCTTCGACGTGGTGGTGGCCGACCCGCCGGCCTTCATCAAGCGCCGCAAGGACCTGAAGAACGGCGAGGCCGCCTACCGCCGCCTCAACGAACAGGCCATGCGCCTGCTGAACAAGGACGGCATCCTGGTCAGCGCCTCCTGCTCCATGCACTTGCCGGAAGACGACCTGCAAGCCATCCTGCTGGGCAGCGCCCGCCACCTGGACCGCACCCTGCAACTGCTGGAACGCGGCGGCCAGGGCCCCGACCACCCGGTCCATCCGGCCATCCCCGAAACCCGCTACATCAAGAGCCTGACCTGCCGCCTGCTGCCCAACGGGTGAGGCGGAGCCGAGGCCGTCCGACTCGGCGGACGGCTCGGAGCCAGAGGGTCGAGTCAGGCGGCCCAGAGCCTTGCCGCCCGCCTCCGGGCGTGGCTCACCTGAGCGGTCGAGGCCAGCAGGCCGCCCGGCCCTCGCAGGGGGATAAGAGCGTCATCCCCCTTGCCACGGTCGGCCACGCGAGCGGGCCGATAGACGAGGTGGATGAAGAAAGCGTCATCCACCCTACGTCGCAGGGGCGATACGCTGTGCCCACCTGAATGACCAAACACCTGCGGGCCCCGGCCCCCTGGATCGAACCCGTAGGGTGGATGACGCCTTTCCCATCCACCTTGCAATGGTACGGTGACAGGGCGCGCCAATGGACACGCAAACGTGGCGTCCGACACCCGAAGCGGATTACCCAACCGAACGGCCCGGCGGTGGAATCGCCGCACGAGGACGAGTGCCCAACCGTGTTGCCGGGCCGGCGCCTCCCCTTACCCAATCGCCGCGTGGTGGATGAAAAAAGCGTCATCCACCCTACGGAGCGATTCCGCGGTGAAGGGCCCTCCTCTTCGTGGGCCCGTCCCGCTCTTCACCCGCCCGTCGCGCTGTCATCGGTTCGCAACGCCGATGGCGTGCCATGGGCTGGCGCTGCAGGAACGCGCCAGCCCTCCCGACGAGCAAGGACGAGCCATGACCCCAATCCCCCTCCGCCGCCTGCTGGCGGCCTTTTGCGTTTCGCTGCTGACCGCCCAGGCCCAGGCCGGCGACGACAAGGTGCTGTTCTTCGGCATCGACGGCTTCAAGGCCGACGCCATCCCGGCGGCCGGCATGGTCAACCTGGAGCGGCTGATCGCCCGTGGCGTCTACACCGACGGCGGCTGGTCGCCGGACACCTCGGTGAGCGGCCCCGGTTGGTCGACCCTGTTCACCGGCGTCGAGCGGGACAAGCACGGGGTGCGCGACAACACCTTCGCCGGGCAGAACTACGCCCGCTACCCGCACTTCCTCAGCCTGATCGAGCAGCGCAAGCCGGACCTGGTGACCGCCTACGCCTATAACTGGTCGCCCCTCTACGCCCAGATGAAACCGGTGGCCGACCTGCGCTTCGACGGCCCCGAGGCGGACGATGCCCGGCTCGTCGACCAGGCCGAGGCGTGGCTGCGCACCCGCGCCGACCTGGACGTGCTCAGCACCTACTTCTATGGCGTCGACGAAGCCGGCCACCAGTACGGCTTCCACTCCGACACGCCCCAATACCTGCAAGCCATGGGCCGCGCCGATGCCGCCCTCGGGCGCCTGCTCACCGCCATCGAGACCCGCCCCACCTATGCCCGGGAGCGCTGGCTGATCGTGGTCAGCACCGACCACGGCGGCACCGGCACGGGCCACGGCGCCAATCGCCCGGAGCACCGCAAGGTGGCGGTGGTGATGAGCGGCGCCGGCATCCCGGCCCTGGGCCGCAACGCCCTGGCCGAACCGCTGCGCCAGGTGGACGTGTTGCCCACCCTGTTCCAGCACCTGGGCGTGCCCACCGCCGGCCTCGACCTGGACGGCCGCTCGCGGCTGAACCCGCAGCCGCGCCGCTTCGCCTTCGGCCGCAACCTGCTGGCCAACCCGGGCGCCGAGTACGGCGCCGCCCACGCCGACCTGGCCTACGACCCGGACATCGCCGGCTGGACCAAGGGCGGCCCCCAGACAGTGATGCGCTACGGCGCCCGGCCCGACCTGCCCGCCGGCCAGGGCCAATTGTTCGTCGGCCTCGGCACGGGCTCCCTGACCCAGCGCATCCCGCTGCCGCCGGAGGCGGCCGGGCGGCCGTTCCGCCTCGACGCCCGGCTCGGTGCCAGCGCCGGCGGCGCCCACGATGCCCGGGTGATCCTGCGCTTCCGGGGCGGCGAGAAACGCACCGCGGTGAACTGGACCGACGACACCGGCTACTTCTTCGTCGGCGACCGCTACTACCGTTACGACTTCACCCGCGACCGGGTCGCCGACGGCTACCCGAAACCCATCGCCGGCAACTGGGTGGGCTTCGACCAACTGCCCGGCGGCCCCCGGGACCTGGACGCCGGCTTCAACGCCGGCAATGGCAAAGCCTACTTCTTCAAGGGCGACCAGTACCTGCGCTTCGACGTCGCCAGCGACCGGGTCGACAGCGGCTACCCCAGGCCCATCGCCGGCAACTGGCCGGGGCTGGAGCGCCTGGCCGGCGGCGCCCGCGACCTGGACGGCGTGCTGGCGGTGAGCGGCAGCAAACTGTACGTCTTCAAGGGCAGCCAGTACGTGCGCTACAACCTGACCCAGGGCGACAAGACGGACGCCCGCTACCCCCTGGACCTGTCCGGCGCCACCTGGCCCGGCGTGCAGACCTGGCCCCTGGGCGTGGACACGGTGCTCAAGCGCGACGCCGGGGTGGCCTACTTCTTCGGCGGCGGAGAATACATCCGCTACGACCTGGTGGCCGACAAGGCCGCCGCCGGCTACCCGCGGGCGGTGACCGCCACCGCCTGGCCGGGCCTGGACGCCTTCCGCGCCGAAGGCCGCTTCTTCGCCAGCGAGCCCCTGGGCGCCGCCGGGCGCACCGGCCAGCCGGTGGACCGCGCCCTCTACGGCAGCGTGCCGGAGGGCGCCACCGCCGTGGACGTGGAAGTACGCCTGGAAAAAGGCAGCGGCGCCGGCTTCCCCTTCGCCGACGACCTGGACCTGCGCATCGACTAAGGCGCCTCGGGCGGCCCGCCCCGCTCTTGTCAGGTGGACAAGTAAACGTTGTCCACCCTACACCCCCCGTAGGGTGGACAACCGCGA
>DAMBWF010000002.1:0-476252 GCA_032052615.1 Pseudomonadaceae bacterium | reverse complement strand
AGCGTTTTCCACCACGGACCATCCCAAGCCATCGGGACCAGCCGCCCCCATCCCAACCCGGCCAAGTGAATAGATAAAAGCGTTATCCACCCTACAACCCACCCGTAGGGTGGAAAACCGCGAAGCGTTTTCCACCATGGACCATCCCAAGCCATCGGGGCCAGCCGCTCCCATCCCATCCCCGCCAGGTGAATAGATAAAAGCGCTATCCACCCTACAACCCACCCGTAGGGCGGAAAACCGCGAAGCGTTTTCCACCACGGACCATCCCAAGCCATCGGGACCAGCCGCCCCCATCCCATCCCCGCCAGGTGAATAGATAAAAGCGTTATCCACCCTACGACCCGCCCACGTGGGGTGGAACGCCCCGGCGCCTTTCCAGCGGCGGCCCGCCCGACCCGGCGGCCTTTCGTGTCGGCGGCGGCTGGGATTAGAATCCCGGTTCCCCTGCCACACCCTCAGGCGGGCAGTGAGCCCCGGCCGGGCGCGCGGCGATCCCGCGAAACCCTCAGGCCATGGCCGGACCGGCGACCACGATCGCCCGCCCCGGCCCCGCCCCGCTCACCCAAGACCATCCCCTGAACAGCCTGCAGGAACGCCGCAATGCCCGATTACCGCTCGAAAACCTCCACCTTCGGCCGCAACATGGCCGGCGCCCGCGCCCTCTGGCGCGCCACCGGGATGAAGGACGAGGACTTCAAGAAACCGATCATCGCCATCGCCAACTCCTTCACCCAGTTCGTGCCCGGCCACGTGCACCTGAAGGACCTGGGCCAACTGGTGGCCCGCGAGATCGAGAAGGCCGGCGGCGTGGCCAAGGAATTCAACACCATCGCCGTGGACGACGGCATCGCCATGGGCCATGACGGCATGCTCTATTCCCTGCCGAGCCGAGAGATCATCGCCGACTCGGTGGAGTACATGGTCAACGCCCACTGCGCCGACGCCATCGTCTGCATCTCCAACTGCGACAAGATCACCCCCGGCATGCTGATGGCCGCCCTGCGCCTGAACATCCCGGTGGTGTTCGTCTCCGGCGGGCCCATGGAGGCCGGCAAGACCAAGCTGGCCAGCCACGGCCTGGACCTGGTGGACGCGATGGTCATCGCCGCCGACGACTCGGCCAGCGACGAAAAGGTGGCCGAGTACGAGCGCAGCGCCTGCCCCACCTGTGGCAGTTGCTCCGGCATGTTCACCGCCAACTCCATGAACTGCCTGACCGAGGCCCTGGGCCTGTCCCTGCCGGGCAATGGCTCGACCCTGGCCACCCACGCCGACCGCGAGCAGTTGTTCCTGCGCGCCGGACGCCTGGCCGTGGAGCTGTGCCAGCGCTACTACGGCGAAGGCGACGACAGCGTACTGCCGCGCAACATCGCCACCTTCGAGGCATTCGAGAACGCCATGATGCTGGACATCGCCATGGGCGGCTCGACCAACACCATCCTGCACCTGCTGGCCGCGGCCCAGGAAGCCGAGGTCGAATTCGACCTGCGCGACATCGATCGCCTGTCGCGCCAGGTGCCGCAACTGTGCAAGGTGGCGCCGAATATCCAGAAGTACCACATGGAAGACGTGCATCGCGCCGGCGGGATCTTCTCCATCCTCGGCGAGCTGGCCCGCGGCGGCCTGCTGCACACCGACGCGCGCACCGTGCACAGCCCGAGCATGGCCGACGCCATCGCCCACTGGGACATCACCCAGACCGACGACGAAGCCGTGCACACCTTCTTCAAGGCCGGCCCGGCGGGCATCCCGACCCAGACCGCGTTCAGCCAGGACACCCGCTGGCCGAGCCTGGACGACGACCGCGAGCACGGGTGCATCCGCAGCGTCGCGCACGCCTATTCCCAGGAAGGCGGCCTGGCCGTGCTCTACGGCAACATCGCCGAGGACGGCTGCGTGGTGAAGACCGCCGGCGTCGACGAATCCATCCATGTCTTCGAGGGCCGCGCCCGGGTCTACGAGAGCCAGGACGCCGCGGTGAAGGGCATCCTCGCCGACGAGATCGTCGCCGGCGACATCGTCGTCATCCGCTACGAAGGTCCCAAGGGCGGGCCGGGCATGCAGGAAATGCTGTATCCGACCAGCTACCTGAAGTCCAAGGGCCTGGGCAAGCAATGCGCCCTGCTCACCGACGGCCGCTTCTCCGGCGGCACCTCCGGGCTGTCCATCGGCCACGCCTCGCCAGAGGCCGCCGCCGGCGGCGCCATCGGGCTGGTGCGCGACGGCGACACAGTGCGCATCGACATCCCCAACCGTCGCATCGACCTGCAAGTCTCCGTCGAGGAACTGGCCCACCGCCGCCTCGAACAGGACAAGGCTGGCTGGAAGCCCGCGCAGCCCCGCGCCCGCAAGGTCACCACCGCCCTCAAGGCCTACGCCCTGCTCGCCACCAGCGCCGACAAGGGCGCCGTGCGCAACAAGGCGATGCTGGACGGCTGAGCCAGGCGGCGCACGGAACCGAGCCCACGTGAAAAAGCCGCCCAGGGGGGCGGCTTCGTGAGCGAAGGGCATAGGGCATGATGTAGGCCTGGGTCACGTAGCGGAGCGCCAGGCCAAGTGGAACGCGTCACCCGGCGGTTGGCGCCCGTAAGGTGGAAATCGCCAAGCTTTCCAGCAGCCCATCCGCTCCCCGAACCAACCCACCAGGCCAGCCGTTTCTGGTGTCCACCTGAAGCGTTACGTGTCTACCCCCAACCGAACGGCGGTATCCGCCGACCGCATCCCGGGGACCACTGGCAGTATTCGTCACTCACACCTTTGTACTCCTCCACGCCTAGTGAGCGCGGCAGTACGCACTGAACATGGGTGTAGCTTTTACAAGCTGGATAAGTTTGGGGATGCAGTTACCCCAATGTATGAGCACCTGATTGAGCGCTAATTAAATACCCTTCAAGCACGGTGATAGCGCTTACCCATATAGCTCGAAGGGTTGGTACGTCGTTCCAAAGCGCGGCACCTTGACGACGGGGCAACGGCTGCCCCTTCCAGCGAACCTATTAACGAGCCGCTTGCATTCATAAATACCCATACGGCCCTCTGGGTTTCCAGTGCTAGGCAAACCCGCCTATTCAAGTTCGATTCTTACGCCCATAGCCCTCTGCAAGCGGTGCCATTAATGCATCGTAGGGCGAGCGCTGCGCGCCCCGCGCGCCTTTCGCCGCCACGACTCGGCGGGGCTCGCTCGCCGGCGCTATCAGTGTACCGAGCGTGCGGAAAGACCATTGCCCTGAACCAAGCACTGCATCCTGTAAAGAATCGCCAGAGAAACCGGAGCGGCAGCCTGTGTTGGATTTTCGACGAAATCTGTGTATTGAGTTTTGCCTCTTTTAACTAATAATCGAGCGCTATTTCAACCCGAACTAGGGCCTATCATGGAAGAAATTGCGCGCAATTTCGTCGATTTTTCCCACCCTGACATCGAAGCCATCGCCACCATCCGCGGCTGCGTGCTGCAGGCCTTGCAACGCCATCTGCTGGAGCGTGGCTTCAAGCAACTGATGCCTGTCCTGATGTCGCCCATCACCGACCCGCTGAATCACGCGGTGTATCCGGCGGAAATACAGTACGAGCAGCGTCGGCTGAAGCTCACCGCCAGCATGATTTTCCACAAGCAACTCGCACTCACCGCCAGGGGGCACGACAAGATCTTCATCGTGGCGCCGAACATCCGCCTGGAAAAACCGGAGATCAAGGATTCGGAAAACCACCTGCTGGAATTTTCCCAATTCGATTTCGAAGTCCGCGACGGTGACATGCACCTCGTGATGGCGCTGATCGACGGGCTGGTGAAGGACGTGTTCGAGCAGGTCAACGCGAACTGCGCCGACGAACTGGCGCAACTCGGCCGGACTCTGCCCCGCTATGACGCACCGTTCCCGATCTATCGCTCGGAAGACCTGCGCGACGAACATGGCGATGACTTCGAGAAGATCATGTCTGCCAAGGCCGAGACGCCGTTCTTCGTGACCAACTACCGGCGCGAGTTCTACGACCGGGAGACGCCGGGTGAACCGGGCCATTACAACAACTACGACCTGATCTACCCGGATGGCTATGGCGAAGGCCTATCTGGTGCCGAGCGCGAGTTCGAGTACGAGCAGATCGTTCGCCGCATGAACGAACTGTCCATGGACCTGGAGCCCTACGGCAACTACCTGGAAGTGGCCCGCCGCGGCCTGCTCCACCCCAGCGCCGGGGGCGGTCTGGGGATCGAGCGGCTATTGAAGTTCATCTGTGGCAAGCGCCGCATTCGCGATGTCGCCTTGTTCGACCGGACCGTCGCCACCCGCTTCCTGTTCTAACCCCTCAAGGACTAACCGCGACGTCCGCTCGGGCGGGCGTCGCCATGGAGGATCGTCATGCCCGCCCTGCGCATTCATTGGTGCTCACCGCTGGACAGCGGCCAGCAAAAAGCCTCGGAAAAGTACAACACGGGGGCGCTGGACTTCGCGGGTATCGTTGATTTCGCCCAGGAGGCCGAGGCCTTGGGCATCGATTCCCTGCTGATGGGGATCAGCTACCACATGCCGGACCCGCTGCCGATGATCGGCGCCCTGGTGCGCGAAACGCAGCGGGTCACGTTCATCCTGGCATACCGTCCGGGCCTGCTGTCGCCGACCCTGTTCACCCAGGTGGTGAACACCGTCTCGTGGATGTCGGACAAGCGCATCGCCCTGAACCTGGTGGCCGGCATCTCGCCGGACGAACAGGCCTACTACGGCGATTTCGTCGCCCACGACGGCCGCTATGCGCGGACCCGGGAATTCCTCGACATCCTCCACCGCTTCTGGCGCGGCGAGACGCCGCTGACCCACCACGGCGAGCACTACCGTATCGAGAATGCCCAGTTGGGGCTGCCGTTCAAGGACGGCGAACGGCCGCGCATCTACCTCAGCGGTGCCTCGGACATCGCCCAGCGGATCGCCATCGAGCACAGTGACTGCTGGCTGCGGTACGGCGACACCCCGGAGGGCATCGCCGAAGCCAGCCGCCCGGTACGAGAGGCCGGCTGCACCGTCGGCATCCGCATGCATGTGCTGGCCCGCGAGACCCGCGCCGAGGCCCTGGCGGCCGTCGAAGAAATGATGGAGAACCCGGACGAGCAGCATCGCGAATGGGTTCGCCAATTCGTCGCCCGGTGCGACTCGGAAGCCGTGAAGAACTCGTTCCGCCTGGCCGACCGGGCCGAGCACGACTGGCTGTCGCCGATGCTCTGGTCCGGCGCCGTGGCCTACCGGGGCGGCCCGGCGCTGTGCGTGGTGGGCGACTACCAGGAAGTGGCCGAATACCTGCTGGAATACAAGAAGGTTGGGGTCGGCGAGTTCATCTTCTCCGGCTGGCCGACCCGAGACGAAATGCGCCGTTTCTGCCAGCACGTGTTGCCGCGGCTGCGCGTGCTGGAAGCGGCCTGGGATCGCGAGCATGCCTGAGCCGACGCCCCTGCGCCGCTTCGGCGCGGGGCTGCTCTGTGCCCTGCTGGCGGAGCAGACCGTGTTGTTCGCGGTGCCGCTGCTGATCATCCAGATCACCGGCAACGTACGCTATTCGGGCGTGGCCTTCGCCCTGGAATGGCTGCCGGCCCTGATCGCCTACCCGTTCGCGGGGCTGCTGGCCGACCGGCTTGGCGGACGCCTGCTGTTCCGAGGCGCCAACCTCGCCCGGGCCTTGAGCCTCGTGCTCACGGTGGCGGTCTGCATACAGTGGCCGGCACACACCGTGGCCGCGCTGATCGCCAACGGCGTGGTGCTGTCGCTGCTGATGGCACCCGTGCGCATGGCGGTGGAGAAAAGCGTGCCCCAGGTGGCCGGCCCGTATCGCCTCGCCCACTGCCAGTCCTTGGTGCAAAACATGGAACTGCTGGCCATGGCCCTCGGCCCGGCCCTGGCCGCCGGGCTGGCGCTGTACGTTGACAAGCGCCTGTTGCTGGCGCTCGCGGCCCTGGCCTTTGGCGGCGCCACGCTGTGCTGGCGTGGCCTGCCCACCGCCCGCACCCTGGGCACGCCACAGCGTGTCCTGGATGACCTGGCCCTGGGATGGCGCCTGCTGCTGGGCAACCCGCCGGTCCTGTCCCTGGCCCTGCTCAATTTCTGCATCAACCTGGCGTTCGCCGCGGTACTCAGTGCCAACGCCTTCGTCATCAGCGGTGTGTTCAGCGCGGCGGAGGGCGTATTCGGGCTGATGAACGCCGGCGCCGGTGCCCTCGGCCTGCTGAACTTCCTGCTGGTGCCGCGGCTGCTGGCGCAGATGTCCATCTACCGCCTCGGCGCCGTGGGCTTCGGCCTGCTGGGCCTTGGGCTGGTAGGCATGGGCGTGGCCGCCGGGGTGCTGCCCTATGCCGTGAGCTTCCTGCTGGCCATGGCCGGCTGCGCCCTGTTCAACGTGTTCAACCGTACCCAGCGAATCAAGGCCATCGCCCCGGACCATCTAGGCAAAGTGATGGGCCCGTTCTACCTGGTCAACCTGCTGTCCTACCCCTTGGGCGGCCTGCTTACCGCCAGCATCGGCCACACCTACGGCGTGCAACCGCTGATCCTGGCCCTCGCCCTGCTGCTGGTGGTGCCTGGCAGCTTGCTGTTCGCCCTCACCACCCGTCGCTTCCGCCTCGCCCTGGATCGCCCATCGCCCACCCTGGAGGCCACCCCATGAACCAAGCCCCCCATTGCCTGCTCGTCACCGTCGAGTCCGACTCCCACATGTGGAACCTGGTCTATCTGCAGCTCTGGCTGGCGGAGCACGGCCTGAGCGTGAAGAACCTCGGCAGCTGCACGCCCGTGGAGCTGGTGCTGGCCACCCTGGCGCAACGACCGACCCACCTGCTGGTGGTCAGCAGCGTCAACGGTCACGGGTTCTCCCAGGGACTGGAACTGATCCAACAGGTGCGCGCCCGGTATCCGCACCTGGCTTGCGTGATCGGCGGCAAGCTCACCACCTCCGAGGAGCACACCCTCGCCGCTCGCCAGCCCCTGCTGCAGGCCGGCTTCGACCGGGTATTCGTCGGCGCCGAGGCACTGGATGACTTCGAACACTACTTGGAGGCCCTGGGTGCGCACCCGGCCCCGCTGGCCGACCGGCTCGACCCCCTTCGCCATTGCGCCTGACATCGGCACCACCTCACCGGACAGGGATTCTCCATGCACATCGTGATCGTCAACCGCTGGCCGCGCTTCCATGACGGGCGCCGCTGGGACAACGAGCTGACCCGCTACGAAGACTTCATCGACCACCTCCGCCATACCGTCAGCTACGTGGTGGACGGGCCGGGCGCCGCCGGCGTGCTGGCGCCGCCGGAGCGAATCGCGCATCAAGTGCGAGTCGAGGACGTCAACCAATACGACCACCTGCTGATGGCAGTACAGGAGATCATCGAGCAGGTCGGTCCGGTGGACCAACTGATCGCCTTGTCGGAATTCACTCTGGAAATCGCCGCCCGGGTTCGCCAGGCCCTAGGCATTCCGGGTCATGGTCCGGAAGAAGTGGCGGTATACCGGGACAAGGCACGGATGAAGGAAGTCTTGTGTGAGCACGGCCTAGCAGTGCCAGCCTTCGCACGCTGCGGGAGCCGCGAGCAAGCGCTGGAATTCGCCCGGGAGGTAGGGTTCCCGGTGATCGTCAAGCCGGTGGACGGCGCCGCCAGCATAGGCGTGGCGAAGGCCGACGATGAGTCGAGTCTGGCCGCCCTGCTGGAGAGCGTGGACTTGGCACGCTACGAAGTGGAGACGTTCGTCGAGGGTCATATTCATCACGTCGACGGCATCTGCGACGAACACGGCGAGGTGCCGTTCCAAGTAGTGTCTCGCTACATCAACACCTGTCTGGATTTCGCCCAGGCCCAGCCCCTGGGCTCGGTCATTCTCCAGGCCAGCCCATTGCGGGCGCGTATCGAGGCCTTTTCCAGACAATGTCTGCGGGCCTTAGGCGTGAGCAATTCGGCCTTCCACCTCGAACTGTTCGCGCGGACGGACGGGAGCCTGGTGTTTTTGGAGGTAGGCGCCCGGGTTGGCGGTAGCGAAGTGCCGCACCTGATCAACAAGGTTTTCGGAGTCAACCTCTATGAGCAGGTATTGCGCCGGCTCGCCGGAGAGAGCCCCCTGATACCAGCGCCCGCCGGGGACCCCAGCGGTGGTTGGCTGGTGATTCCGAAGCCGCAGCGCCTGCCCTGTCGCGTGCTACGCGCCAATTCCCTGCAAGGTCGCCTGCCGACCCTCTGGCGCGAGTTGCTGCCCGAGCCTGGTGAGGTACTGGAGGCTGGAGGCAGTTACGACGCCCTGCACAGCGGACGCTTCATCTTCATCGGCGCCGACGAGGCCGCCATTGAGGCCGATATCCATCGCGCCATCCAAACCTTCGATTTTCAGGCCGTTCCCATATGACCATCACCGTATTCGACCGGGCTCGCGACGAAGCCTTGCTCGATCGCCTGACCGCCTACTTCGACGCCACCGAACGGCGCGCCGTCGACACCTTGGGAGGCCGGCTGATCGAAGCTGCTGGTGGCCTCGATAGGCTACCCGAGTTCCGCCTCATGATCGCCTACGGCGGCGGCAAAGACAGCTCCTACACGGTGTCGATACTACGCGCCACCCAGTTGCACCTGGCGCTGCGCCACGGGCGCACCTTTCGTCTGCGCATCGCCAACATGCGACACGCCGGGGTCGCCGACCCGGTAATGGCCAACATCGAGCGGGTCTACCGGGCGCTGGAGCTGCTGGATGATCCGCGAGCGGAGATGCTGGTCGTGGATCACCACATCATCCGCCCCTTCCAGCGCCACCTACCGCTACCCGAGAACGTCAAGGCTATGAACCGCTTCGACGTGCTGATGAATGGCCACCGCACCGCGGGCGACGGCCGCCCCACCTTTTGCAACAGTTGCAACCTGGCGGTAGCCGACTTCTATGGCCGCGCCGCCTGGTGGCAGGGCGGTGTCGATGCCGTGGTTACGGGGGATTCACGCAAGGAACAAAAACACTACTTCACGTGGATCATGCGCCTGGCCCAGCACATAGGACTGGATGTGGAGGAGTGCCGTCGAAAGGGATTCCGCGGACTGTTACAGGCCTTGGATGGAGTAGCCCAGGCTTACTTCGTTGAATTATTCGGTGAAGGCTTCGAGGCGCACCTGGCGGAGCGCCGGGTGGCCAGCGGCGATGCCCATGCCGACCCAGCGTTCATTAGTATCTACGACTTGGTCAGTTACAAGGTGGACGACCATTGGGGACTGATTACCGAGTTCCTCGGCTTCCGCTTCGAGGAGCTGGCCTTCAGTTTCACCGAGTCAGACTGCGCCAACCCAATGCTGATGGCTCACTTCCGTGGGCTCAAGGCCGAGTACGTGCAGGGCCGCAGCTACGCTGAAGGCATCGCCGAATACCTGGAGCTGGCCCAGGCGCTAATGCGCAAGAAGGAAATGCCCCAGCGCCTGATCGACTTGGCCTTGGCGCCCTATGCCGGAGCCGAGGGCATTCGCGCGCGGCGGCAACTCGCGGCCCGCTTCGCCGAGGAGGCATTCGACCTGAACGAAGCGCAGTTGACTTGCCTGCAATTCGCCCCCTTCGTCAATCGCGGCCGCGAATTGTCCACCTTCATCGGCGTCTGCCATCCCGCCTACCTCGATCACCTCCTGGAATTGCACAGCATCCTCGAGGGGGACTCGGGCCAGACGGTCCTGGTCGAGTGGCTGGAACAGACCAGTGGTCTGCCTCTGCAGGCGTTGCGCAGCCTGTACCGCCATGAGCGGATCGACTTCGACAGCGACGCCACACTGATCGCCCGGGTCCGCGCCGGCGACCCCCACAAAGGCCGCGTCAGCCGCCTCGATCCGGCCACCGGCCGGTTGATGGTGGAACAGATCTCCGGACGCTGAGCCATGACATCCCCAGCAGGCGGTCATTTCCAAGCCTATATCGAACATGCGCGCCTGAGCGGCAACCTAGTGGTTCAGCCGCGCATGGGCTTCGGCGCCCTTGAGCAGATGCGTGACGGGCTGGCCCGAGTGGCGGCATTGCCCTGTACCACCATCGGTACCCTTACCCTGGACAGCTATACCCGGGTCGGCGATTACTCAAGCGCGGCGCGCTACCTGCGAAACGGCAGTCCCCTGAACGGCTTCCCGCTGATCAGCCATCCTGCCGAGGCGGTGCGCGACATGCTCGATGGTCTTTATGGCGCCACCTTCCCAATACAAGTGCGCCACGGCACGGCCCGCCCGCAAAAAATCTTCGCGCGCCTGGCGGAAGTGGGTCTGGACGCCAGCGAGGGCGGCCCTGTGTCCTACTGCATGCCTTATAGCCGGCTACCGCTGGAGGAGGCCGTGGAAGCCTGGGCCGAGAGCTGTCGGATACTTGCCGACGCCACCGCCCACCCCCATATCGAGAGCTTCGGCGGCTGCCTGTTGGGGCAACTCTGTCCGCCGTCCTTGCTGATAGCCATGACCCTGTTGGAGGCGCTGTTCTTCCGTCAGCATGGAGTGTCTGGAGTTTCCCTTAGCTACGCCCAAGGTACCTCCATGGCCCAAGACCTAGGCGCGCTGCGCGCCTTGCGTACCCTGGCCGGATATTACCTGGCCGGTAACCACTGGCATGTGGTCGTGTATTCCTATATGGGCGTGTTCCCGACCACTGACCATGGCGCCCGACGCCTGATTTGCAATAGCGCGCGCTTGGCGAAACAAGCCGGCTGCGAACGGCTGATCGTCAAAACAGTAGCCGAGTCGCGGCAGATTCCGTCGGTGCAGGATAACCTCGACGCCCTGCTGATGGCGGCCGAGGCCGCCGCTGACAAGCCGATGCCGGCGCCGCTGGAGAGCGAGGCCTATTACCAGGAAATCCTTGAGGAGGCCCGCGGCCTGGTGGATGCCGTACTCGACCTGCATGCCGACTTGGGCCGGGCCTTAACTCAAGCGTTCGCGCGCGGGTTGCTGGATATTCCCTACTGCCTGCACCCGAACAACCTCGGTCGAGCCACCACCCGCCTCGACACGCAAGGCGCCCTGCGCTGGGGCAATATCGGTGGCTTGCCTCTGCCCCGCACAGCAGGCCTGTCCCAGAACGGGCCGGGCATCCGTTCTTCCGAATTGTTCCAGATGTTGCATTTCATGGTGAACCGCTATGACCGTCCTCCGCTCTGACGCCCCGCTGATCCTGGTGGACGCCTATTCCACTGGTGCCTTCCTGGCCCGCTCCCTGGCCGAAAAACGTCCGCTACTGCACGTGCGCTCCCGCGCGGCCATGCCCCCTGCCTTCGCCAGCAGCTGCCCGAAGGAACTCTTCGAAGAGGACTTCGGCTTGGTCGAGATGGGCTGGGAGCCCCTACTGGCGGCCCTCGCTGCCCGCCGTCCAGGAGCCGTGCTTACCGGCAGTGAATTCGGCGTGGAGCTGGCTGACCGCCTGGCCGCTGCCTTGGGTTTGGCGGGCAACGACCCGACCTCCTCCGCCGCCCGCCGGAACAAGGCCTTGATGGTCGAACGGGTCGCCCTTGCCGGGCTGCCCGTGGCGATACAGCAGCGAGTGGACACGGTGAAACAGGCCCTGGACTGGTACGCGCGCGCCGGACAACCCAGCGTGGTGGCCAAGCCCCTGGACAGCGCCGGCTCGGACAACGTTTTCATCTGTCACGACCGGGAAGCCCTAAGCGCCGCTGTGACAGCCATCCTCGGTGGCACCAACCTAATGATGTGTGACAACCGCCAGGCGCTGCTGCAGGAATACCTGATCGGTCCTGAATACGTGGTCAACAGCGTCAGCCACGCCGGGCGCCATTGGATCACCGACGTCTGGCGGTGCACTAAGGCCCTCACCGCCGAGGGCCGAAAAATTTATGACCACGAGGACTTACTCCAGGAGGAGGCTCCAGAACTGCCGAGCTTGCTCGCCTATGCTGAAGGCGTGCTAGACGCCCTGGGCATCGTTCACGGCCCGGCTCATACCGAACTGATCCTCACCGAGCGCGGCCCAAGGCTTTTGGAAACCGGCGCCCGGTTGTCGGGCTTGGCCTGCCCTGGTGCCCTGCAATCGGCCACCGGCAACGACCAGGTAGCCCTGACCGGCCTCACCTGCTTGGCGCCCGCCAAACTGACCACCCACCCTCAGCGCTACCGCCTGCAGCGCCACGCCCGCACCCTGAGCTTGATAGCCCACCGGGCTGGCACGTTCGCCCAGAGCGAAGCCCTGGCCCGGTTGCAGGCGCTACCCAGCTTCTATACCGCGCGCTTCAGGTTTGCGGAAGGGGCCGCGATAGCACCGACAATCGATCTGAATAGTTCCCCTGGCGCGGTCTTTCTGGTGCATTCGCGAGCCGAGCAAATCGAAGCCGACTACCGCGCCTGGCGCGACTGGGAAAGGAAAGGGTTGTAATTCGGAACCCGCTGACCCGGAAACAACCAAGGGAGAAAAGCATGAGCACCCATACCCGCACCACCCGCATGACCGTGCCACAATTGGTAGCTCTGAAGGGCACCCAGAAAATCGTCTCCCTGACGGCTTATACCTGTGGATTCGCCCGACTGATGGACCCCTACGTGGACTTCATCCTGGTGGGCGACTCCACTGCCATGGTCGGCTATGGCCGGGCATCCACGCTGGATCTCAGCGTGGACGAGATAATCGCCCACACCAAGGCGGTTGTAGACAATAGCCGGCTGGCCTGCGTGATCGCGGATATGCCGTTCGGCAGCTACCAGGAGTCACCGCAGCAGGCCTATCGCAACTGCGCCCACGTGCTGGCTCGTACCGGTTGCAGCGCAGTGAAACTCGAAGGTGGCAAGGTACTGGCCGAGACGGTGGAGTTTCTCGTGCAGCGGGGCATTCCAGTGATGGCCCATGTCGGGCTGATGCCGCAGTATGTCCATGCTATGGGCGGCTTCAAGATACAGGGCTTGAACGACGCCGCGGCACAAGCTATCGAAGACGATGCCCGCGCCCATCTGGAGGCAGGGGCTTTCAGTTTGTTGCTGGAGGGCGTGGCGGAACCCCTGGCGCGGCGCATCACCGATTTCTCGTCGGTGCCCACCATTGGTATCGGCGCCTCGCCGGCCTGCGACGGCCAAGTGCTGGTGACCGAGGACATGCTCGGCCTGAGCGGTGATCATGTGCCGCGCTTCGTCAAGCAATACGTCGACGCTGGCGCGCTGTTTCGCCAGGCGTTCGCCTCCTTCGCCGATGAAGTACGCGCCGGCACCTTCCCCGAGTCCCGACACTGCTACGGCGTCAGTTGATCCCCGCCTCTCGCTCGATCGCCCAGGCCAGTTGACTCAAGGCTTGGGCGATATCCTTGCTCCAGTCGAGGGTGAAGCTCAGGCGCAGGTGACGCGGCCAGGCCCCGCACTGGCTGAAGATTTCGCCCGGGGCGATGACAATGCGCTGTGCCAGCAGGCGTTCGTATACCCGGCGCATGTCTACCGGCCGTGCCGATTCGGCCCAGAAGGCAGCCCCCCCTTGGGGTGGGATTACCTTCAGCAGTTCGCCTACGCGGCTATCCAGCAACGCCTTCATGTGAGTCATCCGGTCGCATAACAGGCCCCGCAACATTCGGGTGTGCTGGTCGATGCGTCGCGAGGCGAACAGCTTGGCGATGGCCCTCTGGCGAATCGGCGAAAGACGGAACGCCCGCTCCAGGAAACGTCGCTGGAACTCGACCCCATGCCGGCGGACCAGCACATAGCCGTAGGGCGCCTCCGAGCCAATAAGCTTGTCCAAGGTAGAAAATACCAGCAGCCGTTCCGGATCTGCATGGTCCCGGTAGCGGGCTGCCTCTGGCACGAAGCAGAGCTCGCCATAGCTATCGTTCTCGAACAGCCAGATGCCCCGCTCCGCGAGCCAGCCGCCCAGTATCCGCTTGTCCTGCGCCGGCATCAGGCTGCCATGGGGCAAGCTGACCTTGGACGATAACACCGCCAGGCGGATGGGCTCGCGCTGCAACAGGCTCCAGACCTGCTCCAGGTCGAAGCGGCCATCGTCCCCCAGCGGCATTTCGATGACCCGAATCCGCGCCGCCTGCAATTGCCGCAGGATCACCCAGGAGCAAGGTGACTCCACCAGCGCCACTCCGCCGACCAGTTGCAACGCCTCCAAGGATAATTCCAGCACACTGCGCAAGTCCGAGCCGATGTACACATGCTCGGCCCGCCAGTAGCGCTCCGTGGAGAGGGTGTAACGATCGGCAAGCACGCTGCGTAGCTCAGGTTCGCCGAAGGGCTGGTAGAGAGGCGCCAGGACGCGTGGGTACTGGCGCGTGAGCTCGCGCTCGATCATCAGCAGAGGGTTATCCAAGGACAACAGCATCGCTGGCGCATCGCTACTCAAGGCCAGCATGCCGGGCCGCCGGGCGCTGGCGAACACATCGTCCAGCAAATTTGGAGCCTTTTCGTCGACGGGCACGACGGGCATCACCCGGGTGAAATAGCCTTGCTTGGGCCGGGCGTAGATTCTCCCCTCGTCCTCAAGCAGGGAATATGCGTACTTAGTCGTGGATACCGATACGTTCAGCCGTTGCGCCAGCTCGCGCAAGGAGGGTAGCCGTAGCTCGGTCTCGGGATTCGCCGTTTCAATCCATTCAATCAAATAACGATAGACCGCCTGATAAGCGAATGTCGTCTCTTTGCTTGCACTCATGGTCATCGCTTCCAGTCCGAAACCCGGGAACCCGGGCGGCAGCGATGCCCACACGCCTGTCATCGAGGCGCTTGGGAGCTGCCGGTCCAGCGCGGAGTCTAGCCCTCCCGCCCTCCCCTAGGCGATATACCAGACACCTCCGAGGGCTGATTCGAACCTTTTGTCTCCCCCTCATTCGCCCGATTGACACCGTCGAACCAAGGCGCGGCGGCGATATCCGGTGCCCTCTCGAACGACCCGACAGTGGTGCCTCCTCCCGCCGTTCCCTGTACTCTTTGCGTCTTTTTGCCCTGCCGGAGTCGACGATGCGTCCCTCAGACAACCGTATTCCCGCCGAGCCCCCGAAGACGGGTTCGGGCCTGCCGTTCCTGGGCTGGCTCGGCCGGCTGGGGCTGGTTCCCCGGATTTTCATCGGCCTGGTGGCCGGCATCGCGCTGGCGCTGCTAGCGCCGCCCCTGGCCAAGAGCGTCGGGTTCCTCGGCGAGGTGTTCGTCTCCGCGCTCAAGGCGGTGGCGCCGGTGCTGGTGCTGATCCTGGTCATGGCGTCGATGGCCACCCACCGCCAGGGCGAGCCGACCCATATCCGTCCGATCCTGCTGCTGTACCTGGTCGGCACCTTCAGCGCGGCGCTGGTGGCGGTGGGCGCCAGCAACCTGTTTCCCTCCAGCCTGGTGCTGACCACCCAGGGCGCGTCGCTTACGCCGCCGGGCGGCATCGCCGAGGTGCTCAGGAGCCTGGTCCTGAGCCTGGTGGACAACCCGGTCAACGCGCTCCTGCACGGCAACTACATCGGCCTGCTGGCCTGGGCGGTGGTCCTGGGCCTGGCCTTCCGCCACGCCTCGGAGAGCAGCCGGCAGATGCTCACGGACCTGTCGGACGCCCTCACCGCCCTGGTGAGGCGCGTGATCGGCCTCGCGCCCATCGGCATCTTCGGCCTGGTGGCCGGCACCCTGGCGGAGTTCGGCCCGGGGGTACTGCTGGACTACCTGCACCTGCTGGCGGTGCTGCTGGGTTGCATGGCCTTCGTCGCCCTGGTGGTGAACCCGCTCATCGTCTGGTGGCAGATCCGCCGCAACCCCTACCCGCTGGTCCTCACCTGCTTGCGGGAGAGCGGCATCACCGCGTTCTTCACCCGCAGCTCGGCGGCCAACATCCCGGTGAACCTGCAACTCTGCCAGCGCCTGAAGCTGCACGAGGAAACCTATTCGGTGGCGATTCCCCTGGGGGCCACCATCAACATGGCCGGCGCGGCGATCACCATCACCGTGCTGACCCTGGCCGCCGTGCACACCCTGGGCATCCAGGTGGACCTGCTGAGCAGCCTGCTGCTGAGCGTGGTGGCGTCCATCTGCGCCTGCGGCGCCTCGGGGGTAGCCGGCGGCTCGCTACTGCTGATCCCCCTGGCCTGCGCGCTGTTCGGCATCCCCAACGCGGTGGCGATGCAGGTGGTGGGGGTCGGCTTCATCATCGGCATCCTCCAGGACTCGGCGGAAACCGCGCTGAACTCCTCCACCGACGTCCTGTTCACCGCCGCCGCCTGCGAGGCCCAGGGCGACCTGCCCGAGCCGGTGGTGTGATGCCGCCCGCGCCGGCCTCAGTCGTCGCGGGTCAGCACGTCCAGCAGCTCGATCTCGAAGAGCAGGTTGGAATGGGGCGCGATGTGCGGCCCCACCTGGCGCTCGCCATAGGCCAGGTGAGCCGGCACATGGAGCCGGCGCAGGCCGCCGACCCGCATGCCCATCAGGCCCTGGTCCCAGCCCTTGATGACCCGTCCGGTACCGATCACGCACTGGAACGGCTTGCCGCGCTCGCGGGAGGAGTCGAAGCGGGTGCCGTCCTCCAGGAAACCTTCGTAGTGAGTGATCAGCAGGGCGCCCTTGACCACGGCCTTGCCGTCGCCGGGGCGGATGTCTTCGATACGCAGTTCGTCGTCTTGCATGGAACGGGTTCCGCTCGGTTGGTGAAAGCGCCACAGGGTCTCACAGCGGGGCGCGGCTTGTCCGGGGCGCCCGGAGGGGGAACCCCATGCTGAGAGCTTGGGGCGCCTATGCCCGACGACTCTCGGAGACCCTGGCGCGCTGCTTCCCGCGCACCACGGCGTACCTGCGGGAGGAACGGCAAGCACGCCCACGGACGACGGTCGCCGCGCCCGCCCACCGCGAGGCTCGCGAGAAACCGGGGTCGACCGCTCGCCCCGCGCCACCGCCGAAAGCCCCCGCCGCTTCCGCCCCCCAGGCAACGCTCGGCGCCCCGCGCCGGCCCGCGGCCAAGGGGCCTTACGGGGCCCCCCTGACGGTGACTGAGGCCCAGGCGGCGGCGATGCGCCGGCGGGTCGCCGAGGCGGTGAAGGCGGGTCGACTCGGCGCGCCGTCGGACGAGCAATGGGCGATGATCCTCAGCCCGGCGGCGGCCACCCGGGTGATCGCCGGGGCCGGCTCCGGCAAGTCCACCACCCTGGTGCTGCGGGTGGTGTTCATGCTCTGCCACCTGGGCCTCGACCCCACTCGCCTCACGGTGATCTCCTTCACCAACGCCTCCTGCGCCCAGTTGCGCGAGCGCCTGCTGGATGCCCTGGACTTCTGGGGCTACCCCTTCGACGCCGAGGCCGCCCGGCGCTGCGTGCGCACCTTCCACTCGGCCATGGCCCAGCAGGCCCGGGCGCTGCTGGGGGAGACCCGCTGGTTCGAGCAACTGGACGCCCGCGACGCCGACGAGCCGGACAACCCCCTGGCCGGCGGACGCCCGCAACCGGCCCAGCGCCGCCTGCTGCGACAGGTCTACCGCGACTGCTACGCCATGGACGCCACGTTTCGCGCCCAGGTCCACGCCCTGCTGGAGCGGCCCCTGGAGGAGACGAACGAGGCGCCCGGCGAAGCGCCGGAGGACGGCGTCCTGCTGGCCGGCGAGCGGACCCCGGCGCCGCTGTACGACGCCTTTTACGCCCAGGCGGGCTTCATCCAGAGCCTCGGCCTGCGGCCCGCCGCCCTTGATCCCGAGGCCCTCGACTGCGGGGCGCGGGAGCGCGCGTTCGTCGCCGCCCTGGCGCGCTTCTGGGGCGCCTTCGAGGCGCGCCTGGCGGACCAGGGGCTGATGACCTTCGACGGCGCCTTCGCCGCCCTGACCGAGCGCCTGGGCGGGCGCGGCAAGCACCCCGGGGGCGAGGCCCTGGCGCCCCTGAGCCACCTGCTGATCGACGAGTTCCAAGATATTTCCCCGCAGATCGTCGCCTGGGTCCGCGCCCTGCACCGGCGCCTCGCCCGCCAGGGCCAGGCGGTCAGCCTGATGGCCATCGGCGACGACTGGCAGTCCATCTATGGCTGGCGCGGCAGTTCCCCGGAGCTGTTCATGGCCTTCGACAAGCACTTCGGCGCCCGGGGCGGGGCGGAGCTGCGGCTGGAGACCAACTACCGCTCGGCGGAGCCGGTGATCCGCGACGCCGAGGCGGTGCTGGCGGGCGTGACGGTCAAGCAGGCCAAGGCCAGCCGGGCCGCCCGCCCGACCCGCGAGGGCGACCACGGCGTGCGCCGCATGGGCGCCTTCGACCCGCGTCGCGACCTGCCGGCGCTGCTGGCGGAGATCGAGCGGCAGTGCGCCTGGGTCGCCGGCCGGGCCGACGCGGACGCCACCCCGGTGCTGCTCCTGGCCCGGCGCAACGCGCCGCTGCGCGCCATCCAGGCGCGTCTCGACCCGCGCCTACCGGTGCAAGCGCACACCATCCACCGGGCCAAGGGCCTGCAGGCGGAAGTGGCGATCGTCCTCGACGACGGCCAGCCGCCGGCGCCCCACCCGTTACGCAACGCGCTGTACGCCCACTGCCGGCTGTTCCGCAACAGCTACGACCAGGCGATGCGGGACGAACACCGGCGGCTGGCCTACGTGGCCATTACCCGGGGCGTCGGACGGGTGCTCTGGTACGGCCGCGAGCCCTAGACGGCCCGGGCGTCCGGGAACCGGAGGGCTCGTCGCCGCCGCGCCGCTAGTCCGGCGCCGCGACGCGGCGGAACGCCAGGACCTTCAGCGCGGCGTCGGGGTCGATGTCGAGGAATTCCGGCGGGTTCTCCAGGCGCGCCTCGAACGCCAGGGACGGCGCCTCCTCGGCCATGGCGGCCAGCAGGAAGTCCGGGCCGGTATCGGGGTCGTTGAGGCAGGCCAGCACCCAGCCGTCCGCCTCCAGCAGCTCCGGCAGCCGGCGCAGCACCTTGCGATAGTCACGGGCCAGTTCGAAGCTGCCCTTCTGGAACGACGGCGGGTCGACGATCACCAGCCCATAGGGCCCCCGTTTGCGCAGCGCGCCCCACGACTTGAACAGGTCGTGGTCGAGAAAACTCACCCGCTCCAGGGGCTGGCCGTTGAGCCGGTGGTTCTCCCGGCCCCGGTTGAGGGCGGCGCGGGCCATGTCGAGGTTGACCACGACCTCGGCGCCACCCGCCAGGGCGGCCACGGAGAAAGCGCAGGTATAGGCGAACAGGTTGAGCACCCGCCGCCCGGCGGCATGCTCGCGGACCCAGCGGCGGCCGTAACGCATGTCGAGGAACAACCCGCAGTTCTGGTGGCGCCCCAGGTCGAGGCCGTAGCGCAGGCCGTCCTCGTGGAGCGTCCAGCGCTCGGGACAGGCGCCGTGGCGGCATTCCATGGCGCTGTCGGGGCGGTAGCGGTGCTGCAGCAGCAAGGCCCGGGGGGCGGCGGCGCGCCAGGGCGCGGAAGCCGCCAGGTCGTCCAGCAGGGCCCGTAGCGCCGCCAGGGCCTCCGCCTCCGGCTCGCGGAACAGCGAGACCAGCAGCACGCCCTCCAGCCAGTCCACGGTCAGGTGCTCCAGCCCCGGCCAGCGCCGGCCGCGTCCGTGGAACAGCCGGCGGGCTTCCGGCGGGGGTGGGTCGAGGGCGGCGAGCAGGTGCGCCCGCAAGGGGCCGAGCAGGTCTGGCGTCATGGCGTTCGGTCGGGAAAGTCGGGCGGAAACGAGCGCCGGAGGGATCGTCCCGGCGCGTTCGGGGTCGGCAGGTTATCCGAGCGCCCATCCGCGCGCGCGGTTTTTTATAATGCCCGGCCGCCGTAGGAGACTTCCGTGGACCGAACCCCGCTACGCGTCGGCGTGATCGCCGACACCCATGGCCTGCTGCGCCCGGCCGCCCTGGAAGCCTTGCGCGGCTGCGACCACATCGTCCACGCCGGCGACGTCGGCGGCCCGGCGATCCTTGAGACCCTGGCCGAGCTGGCGCCGCTGAGCACCGTGCGCGGCAACAACGACCGCGAGCCCTGGGCCGAGGCCCTGCCAGAGCGGCTGCGGCTGGAGCTGGGGGGCGTCTCGGTGTACGTGCTGCACGACCTGAAGACGCTGGACTTCGCCCCCGCCGACCAGGGCATCGCCGTGGTCATCAGCGGGCACTCCCACGCGCCGCGGCAAAACCGCCGCGACGGCGTGCTCTATCTCAACCCCGGCAGCGCCGGGCCGCGACGCTTCCACCTGCCCATCGCCCTGGCCCACTTGGTCCTTGGCGACGGCGAGCCCCGCGTCGAACCCATCGACCTCGCCGGCTGAGCCGGCGACCTCACCACGCCGCCGCGCCCTCGCGGCGGCATCGTCACCTCAGGAGACCTTGCATGACCCTCGACGAACTCAATGCCCTGCCCGGCGTCACCGCCGAGCCCGAGGCCGCGACCCGCGACTACGTCTACAACCACACCATGATCCGGGTGAAGAACCTGGAGCACGCCCTGGACTTCTACACCCGCGTGCTGGGTTTCACCCTGATCGAGAAGAACGACTTCCCCGAGGCCAAGTTCAGCCTGTACTTCCTCGCCCTGCTGCCCGACCGGACGCGGATCCCCCAGGACCCGACGGAACGCCACCGCTGGCGCAAGTCGATTCCCGGCATCCTCGAACTGACCCACAACCACGGCACCGAGCACGACCCGGACTTCGCCTACCACAGCGGCAACAGCGAGCCGCGCGGCTTCGGCCATCTGTGCGTGGCCGTGCCGGACATCCACGCCGCCTGCGCCCGTTTCGAGCAACTGGGGGTGCCGTTCCAGAAGCGCCTGAGCGACGGCAGCATGAAGGACATCGCCTTCATCAAGGACCCGGACGGTTATTGGGTGGAAATCATCCAATTCACCCCGGTGGTCTGACCTCCGCGCCGTGGCCGGCGGCCCAGGGCGCGCCGAAGACGCGAAACGCGCGCGGCTCCAGCCAGGACCGGAGGCGCGCGCAAGCGAGCCGGATGCGATGAGCCGTTGGGAGAGCGCCCGGGCGGGCTGTCGGAACAGCCCCGACAGCCCCGGAAAGAGCCGGATGGACGCGGATCGGTCGCCGACCGAGTCACGCCAGACCGAGTCACGCTAGACCGGGTCGCGCCAGGCCGGGTCGCGCCAGGCCGGACGACGCGGGTCCTCCTCGGCCGGCCGCCCGTGCGTCAACCTCGGGCGGAGGGCCTCAGGCCCGGCGCGTCCAAGTCTCGAAGGCATAGGCCGGGGCATCGCCGGCCGCCGGATGCGCCTCGTGTTCCACTCGCCGCCACTCGGCTTCGTCCACCGCCGGGAAGTGGGCGTCCCCCTCCGGCGACAGGGCGATGCGGGTCAGGTACAGGCGATCGGCGAAGGGCATCGCCTGGGCGTAAAGCTGGGCGCCACCCACCAGCATCACCTCGTCCACGCCCTGCGCCGCCGCCCAGTCCTGGGCCCGGCGCAATGCGCCCGCCAGATCGGCGAACACCTCCGCGCCCTCCAGGACGAGCCCCGGCTGGCGGCTCACCACCAGATTCAGCCGCCCCGGCAGCGGCCGGCCCAGGGAGTCCCAGGTCTTGCGGCCCATCACGATGGGCTTGCCGAGGGTCTTGGCCTTGAAGTGCTTGAGGTCCGCCGGCAGGTGCCAGGGCATGCGATTGTCGCGGCCGATCACCCGGTTCTCGGCGAGGGCGGCGATGAGGCAGAGGGGGCGTGTCGTGGTCATGGCGGCGAGGATAGCCTAAAACCGGCGGGGCGATCGCTGTTGGAAAGCGATGTAACGGTGCTCGTACCCTCCTAGCCGATGGCGCAAAGTGTGCGCAATGCACAGGAAGGTTTCGCCCGATTGGGCATGCTGGAGGCTTTCATGGCAGAGGGAACTACCGTGCTTACCTTTAAACGCAATACGAGAGAAGCCGAACCCGTAACCGGGACCTTGGACTTGGTGGTGGGCAATACCCTGACGGTAAAACTCAACGGCCTGGGGCCCGACAAGAAGCATTACCGGATCAGCAGCGATAGCCTTTGCATCGACGTGAAGCAGAAGGCCGATGAACGCTTCAGCGAACAAGCGATTCGCTTCGAAGCCAAGATGATCTGCCAAGGGGCTCGCATAGCGGCCTATAGCGGCTCCGGTGAGAAGCTTCTCACCGGCCTTACTCTCAATGTGGTGCCTCGAATCGAACTGCCCTCGGAAAATACCGATGAGGGAGCCCTAGCCAGGGTTCTGCTCGCCGAATCCATCGTGCCGAGCAACCCAAAATTTCCTGGCGATAAGGACTCGCTCACAGCCATGCTGTTAATTCAGCAAGTGTTTTTAAACAGATTGAGCTTTACCGATATCAGCGTTTTCAACAACCCTGCAGCTCATAATATAACCGCCTTAATTATGGCTGGTCCCGGTCGAGAGGTGAAAGGCTTTGGTGCATACCCTCATATTGAGCCGGAGCAGGCAGGATTGATTGCCGAAATACTTAAAATTTCTAATAATGCGAGCGACAAACGCTATGTTATGTATCGAGAGCATGTAAAACGTGCCTTAAATGTCGCGACAGGTAAAATTTCTCGCCTTGAAGGTCCTTACTACGGGTGGCGTAAGGAAAATACCGCCCACCCAGGTGGCTCGTATGAGCGACCTTACAATTTTGCTGGGCAAACATTTTATCAACTTAATCAATCGTTCATAAATAAACACAGGAAAATGAGATGAGTTTAAGCCTCGATCTTTATCGAATTGTGTTAATTTTTCTAGCAATCCTTTTTTCATCGTTTACACAATCAGCCGAACCTTTCGGCCCCTCCATATTCAGCGGCCAGTCCGAACGCCTCGATATGCATCGGGCGCCGCTCTACCTGAACCCTCAATTCGATCTCCAGTATTTGGTGGCCCGCATGGAGCGGAACCGGCAGCCCAATCACTTCTGCCTGGTGGGCTATCGCTGGCCGGATGGCCAGCAGCAGGCGGCGGTGTATTGGCGAGAAACCCGGACGATCCGTCTTTGGGATGGCCGTCACGAGGTCCCCGACCGGTACAGCCGTTATGCCTCCTCCCTGTTCATGTCCCCCAGCATCAGCCTGGACCGGGACGTGGTCGACCGCGAAGCGGATATGGGCATGGCCACCTACCTCAGACGCGACGTGGAAGGCACCCTGGCGGACTGCGAGGCCCATGGCACCCGGTACCGCCTCGACCCATTCGAGCCGCCGAAGGACGAGGCGGAGGACGACGAAGGCTGGGAGTGAGGGCGCCAACGAGCCGGGCGCCTATCGGAGGCGCTGAACTCCCGGGACGCAGCTGGAGGCCGACGCCGAGGAAAACTGGCTGGCATGCGTGTGATCGCGGCGGTGGTACCGCCTTGGAAGTGGCAGCCCCAGCGCTTGGAACCCTGCCCGCGACCAGGCCGCCGGTCCAGGGCGAGTCGAGGCCCCGCCGTCCCTGACCACCGGCACCTCGGCCGCGACTCAGGTGACCGGCGGGAGCTGTCGTTGGCTCTCGAAGCAGCGCCGCTGGCCGTCGAGGGGGTCGTCGAAGACCAGCCGCCGCGCCAGCAGGCATAGGGGCCGCCGGTAGTCGTCGGTTTCCCGCCGGGCACGCTCCAGCAGGGTCGGGTAGAACGGGTCGCCGAGGATCGGCGCGCCCAGCCCGGCCAGATGCACCCGGAGCTGGTGCTTGCGGCCGGTGACCGGCCGTAGCGCGTAGCGCCAATGCTCGGCGCCACGCTCCAGCACCTCGATCCGCGTCTCGCTGTTGGGCTCGCCCGCCCCTTCGCGCATGCGGAAGAACGGCTCGCCGGGTTCCAGCCGCGACCGGTGGGTGTAAGGGAAGTCCAGGTGGGGCAAGGCCAGGGCCAGCGCCTCGTAGGTCTTGTCGATGCGCCGCTCGCGGAACAGCGCCTGGTAGGCGTCGCGGCTGGCGGGGTCCACGGAGAACAGCACCAGGCCGGCGGTGAGCCGGTCGATGCGGTGGATCGGCACCAGGTACGGATTATCCAGGCGCGCCATCAGCCGCGCCAGCAAGGTCTGCCGTACGTAGGCGCCGGAGGGCATGACCGGCAGGAAATGAGGCTTGTCCACCACCAGCAGGTGGTCGTCCCGGTAGAGCACGGTTTCCTCGAAGGGAATCGGCGCCTCCGCCTCCACCTCGCGGAAGTAGTGGACCCGCAGCCCGGCCCGGAACGGGTGGTCCACGGCCAGCGGGCGACCCTCGGCATCCAGCACCCGGCCCCGGGCGAAGCGGTCCTCCCAGCGCGCCCGGGATACCGCCGGAAAACGCGCGCACAAGGCCTCGAGCACGGTGGCCCAGTCGCCCACCGGCAGGTGCACGGTGCTGGCGCCGGCGGGCAGCGCGGGAACGGAACGCTCGGGCATCGGCGGGGCTCATGGTAGAAAGGGCGTCATTAGGCCGCAGCGCCGGGGCTCGGTCAAAGCCTGGCGACGATCGCCCTCGCGGTCCTCGCCGGGTCGCGGCGAGATAGCCCACGCGCGCCCCCTTTCATCCGACACGAGGAATCGCCCATGCCCCTTCGCTTACGCACCCTGACCAGCCTGGCCCTCGCCGCATCGCTCGGCGCCTGCGCCGGCACCCCGGAACAGCCGGCCCTCTCCCCGAGCGCGGCGGGCGCCGGGCGGCCGGCGGGCTGCGACTCCGCCGTGGGCGACGCGCTGATCGGCCAGACCGCCGACGCCGCCCTGGTGGCGCGCCTGCGCCAAGGCTCCGGCGCCCAGTACGTGCGAGTGCTGGGCCCCCGGGACATCGTCACCCTGGACTACGACTCCCAGCGCCTCAACCTGCACACCGACGAGGCGGGCATCATTCGGAGCGCTTCCTGCGGCTGAGACGGGACGCCGCGCCCCGGGGGATTGGTCAGGGGCCGACCCCAGGGGCTACACTCAGCCCGCGCCGTTTCGCTGGATGCCGGACGGTGGCGCCACACCGTACACACGCGGGCCCCTGAATCATGGATGAATTCGCTTTCCTGTCTGCCCGAAGCGCCGTCGTCGCGACGATGCGCGCTCACCGCTGGGCCGAATCGCCCCTGGGCCCGCCGGACCGCTGGCCGGCCCTGCTGCGCGCCACCCTGGCGACCCTGCTCAACGCCTGCCAGCCCCTCTGCCTGGCCTACGGGCCGACCCGGGCCTTCTTCTGCAACGATGCCTTCCTGGCGCTGCTCGACCACCCCTTGGAACAGGCGCTGGCGCGCCCCCTGGAGGACGTTTGCCGCGGCGATTGGCCGGCCCTCGAAGGGCTGGTGAAAGCTACCTACGCCGGCGAGGGCGGCAGCCTCCAGAACATGCGCCGCTGGCTGGATCGCGGCGGCCTGCGGGAGGAAACCTGGTGGTCGCTGTACGCGTCGCCGCTGTGCGACGAGCAGGGCGCCGTGGCCGGGCTGTACTGCATCGCTCAGGAAACCACCACCGGGGTGCGCGCCCTGGCCTCCCTGCACGACCTCAACGCCAACCTGGAACGCCAGGTGGACCAGCGCACCCGCGAGCGCGATCGAGTCTGGGGCATCTCCCGGGACCTTTACCTGGTCTGCGGCTTCGACGGCTACCTGCGCAGCGCCAACCCGTCCTGGTCCAGCGAAATGGGCTATGCGCCGGAGGCCCTGATCGGCCTTCGCTTCGACGAGCTGGTCCACCCCGATGACCGGGACGCCACCGTGGCGGAAGTGAAGCGGCTGATCCGCCGGGTCAGCCCCGACGACTTCCAGGCGCGGGTACGGCGCGCCGATGGCAGCTACCGCTGGTATAGCTGGACCTGCACAACCGAGGGCGAGGTGTTCTACGCGTCCGGGCGGGACATCCAGCGCCGCCGCGAGCTGGAAGAACTGCTGCGCCAGAGCCAGAAGATGGAAGCCATCGGCCAGCTCACCGGCGGCATCGCCCATGACTTCAATAACCTGCTCACCGGCATCAGCGGCTCCCTGGAGCTGCTCCAGCGGCGCCTGGAAGCCGGCCAGCGCGAGCACCTGGAGCGCTACACCGCGCTGGCCCTGAGCGCGACCCAGCGCGCCGCGTCGCTGACCCAGCGGCTGCTGGCCTTCGCCCGCAAGCAGGCGTTGTGCCTGGGGGCGGTGGATGTCAACGAGGTGGTGCGGGACATGCAGGACCTGCTGCTGCGCACCCTCGGCGAGACGATCGACCTCGACTGCCGGCTGGCGCTCGACGTCTGGCCGGCCAACACCGACGCCAACCAACTGGAAAGCGCCCTGCTCAACCTGGCGATCAACGCCCGCGATGCCATGCCCGAGGGCGGCCGGCTGACCATCGAGACCCGCAACCTGACCCTCCACGACGGCCTCGCCGCCGACGTGCCGCCCGGCGATTACGTGCTGCTCGGGGTCACCGATTGCGGCACGGGCATCCCGGCGGAGCTGCTGGACAAGGTGTTCGACCCATTCTTCACCACCAAGCCCATCGGCCAGGGCACCGGCCTCGGCCTGCCGATGATCTACGGCTACGCCAAGCAGTCCGGCGGCCACGTGGACATCGACTCCCAGGCCGACCACGGCACCACGGTGCGCCTTTATCTGCCGCGCTACCGGGAGGCGGCGGCGATCCCGGCGGATGTGCTTGAACTCGGCTCGGGCGAGCACGGTCAACGGGCGGGCCGTGGCGAGCGGGTACTGGTGGTGGAGGACGATCACGCGATCCGCACGCTGCTGGTGGAGGCCCTGGGCGACCTCGGCTATCGGGTACGCGAGGCGGCGGACGCCGGTCGCGCCCGGCACCTGCTGGAAGCGGCCGGGGAGGTCGACCTGCTGGTCACCGACATCGGCCTGCCGGGCTTCGGCGGCGCCGAGCTGGCCGCCCTCGCCCGCCGTTTGCGTCCGGACTTGAAGGTGGTGTTCATCACCGGCTATGCCGGCGACGGCCTGCTCGACGGCGTGGCCCTGGACGAGCGCACCCGGCTGCTGAACAAGCCCTTCGCCCTCGACGCCCTGGCCGGCCTGCTGCGCGAGCTGCTGGACGGCGGCGCGGCCTGAGGCGCGCCGTCAGGCCATTCGCGACAGGGTCGAGCGGAAGCGCCGCAGGGCGGCCCAGAAGAACGCGCCGCCGATGACGAGGATCGCCAGCAACTGGGGCCAGACGATCTCCAGCCCGGCGCCCCGGTAGAGGATCGCCTGGGCCAGGGCGACGAAGTGGGTGGTGGGCGCCGCCAGCATGATGTCCTGCACCAGCACCGGCATGCTCTCCCGGGGCGTGGTGCCGCCGGAGAGAATTTGCAGGGGGATCAGCACCAGGATCGTCAGCAGCCCCAGTTGCGGCATGGAGCGCGCCACGGTGGCGAGGAAGATGCCCATGGACGTGGTGGCGAACAGGTGCAGCGCGGCGCCCAGCAGGAACAGCGTCAGGGACCCGCCGATGGGCACCCCGAGCCAGGCCTGGACCACCAGCTTGAGGGACACGGCGGTCGCCACCAGCACCACCAGGGCCATGGACCAGACCTTGGCCAGCATGATCTCGACGGCGGTCAGGGGCATCACCAGAAGGTGTTCCAGGGTGCCGTGCTCGCGCTCGCGGATCAGCGCGGCGCCGGTGAGGATGATCGACAGCATGGTGATCTGGTTGATCACCTCCATCACCGCGCCGAACCAGGCCTGGGTCAGGTTCGGGTTGAACGCGGTGCGCACCGCCAGGCCGGCGGGCGGCGCGCTGTCGCCCCGGTAGCGGGCGACGAACTCGGCGACCTCGGTGGCGACGATATTCTGGATGTAGCCGGCGCCGCTGAACGCCTGGCCGATCTGGGTGGCGTCGACGTTGAGCTGCACCGCCGGCGCGCGGCCGGCCAGCACGTCGCGCTGGAAGTCCGGCGGGATGTCCAGGGTGAAGGTGTAGCGGCCGGTGTCCAGGCCCCGGTCCATGGTGGCCGGATCGATCAGTTCCGGCGGGCGGAAATAGGGCGGCTGGAAGGCCCCCGCCAGCCGCGTGGATACCTGCGAGCGGTCCTCGTCCACCAGGGCGATGGGCGCGTGGTGCAGGGTCTCCGGCAGGCCGGTGGCGGTGCTGTAGACCCCCAGGGTGAAGGACCAGACGATCAGCGCCAGCATCGCGTAGTCGCGGCTCAGGCTGCGGAATTCCTTGATGCCCAGGTTGAAGATGTTCGCCAGGCTGCCCATCTCACGCCTCCTGCTTTTTCAGGAACGCCACGCTGAGCAGGGTCAGCAGCGGAATGGCGACGGCCAGCGGCACGAAGTACGGCGCCAGCTCGTGGAAGCCCAGGGCCTTGGAGAACACCCCACGGCTGATGGTGAGGAAATGGGAGGCCGGGTACAGCCGGCCGATCCAGGCCGCCGCCCCCTCCAGGGAGGCCACCGGGTGGATCAGCCCCGAGAACTGGATCGCCGGGATCATGGTGGCGATGGCCACGCCGAACACGGCGGCGATCTGGCTGCGCATGAAGGTGGAGAGGAACAGCCCCAGGCCGGTGGCGGCGGTGACGTACAGCAGCGCCCCCGCCAGCAGGGTGGGGAAGCTGCCCTTGAGGGGCACGCGGAACACCAGCACCGCCAGGGCCGTCATCAGCAGGAAGTTGCACAGGCCCATGGCGATGTAGGGCAACTGCTTGCCCAGCAGGAACTCCAAGCGGGTCACCGGGGTGACGTAGAGGTTGGTGATGGAGCCCAGTTCCTTCTCCCGCACCACCCCCAGGGCGGTGAGCATCGCCGGGATCATGATCAGCAGCAGCGGAATCACCGCCGGGACCATCGCCTTCACGCTCTCCACGTCGGGGTTGTAGCGATAGCGCACCTCCACGCGAGCGTAGCCGGCCGGCGACGTGGCCGGGGTCTGCCGCGCCAGCTCCGCCAGGTAGGCGCCGTGCAGGCCCTGGACGTAGCCGAGGATGGTGGTGGCGCGGGTCGGCATGGCGCCGTCGACCCAGGCGCCGATGGTGGGTCGCGCGCCGCGCTTGAGGTCGCGGCCGAAGCCGGGCGGGATCTCGATGGCCAGGCTCAAGGCACCGCTGCGCATGCGCGTGTCCAGGTCGGCATAGTCGCGGATCGGCTCGCGCTCGGCGAAATAGCGCGAGCCGGCGATGTTCAGGGCATAGGCCTGACTGGTGGTGGTCTGGTCGCGGTCGAGCACGGCGTAGGAGAGGTTGTCCACGTCCAGGCTGATGCCGTAGCCGATGATGAACATCAGCAGCACCGTGCCCAGCAGCGCCAGGGTCAGGCGCACCGGGTCGCGGCGCAGCTCCATGGCCTCCCGGCGGGCGTAGCTGAACATCCGTAACGGGCTGAACCGGGCGGACCGCACGGCCTGTCCCGGCACGGCCAGTTCAGGTGCGGCCGGCCCAGGTGCGGCCGGCCCAGGTGCGGCCGACCCAGGCGCGGCTGGCGCCGGGGTAGCCGCGGCGGCGCCCGTGGCTTCCTCCAGGTAGGCGATGAAGGTCGCCTCCAGGCTGTCCAGCCCGCGCTGGCGCACCAGGGCATCGGGGGTGTCGCTGGCCAGCACCCGGCCGGCGTGCATCAGGGAGATGCGGTCGCAGCGCTGCGCCTCGTTCATGAAGTGGGTGGAGATGAAGATGGTCACCCCTTGGTGGCGGGACAGGTCGATCATCAGCGACCAGAAGCCGTCCCGGGCCACCGGGTCGACCCCCGAGGTGGGTTCGTCGAGGATCAGGATGTCCGGCTCGTGGATCACCGCCACCGCCAGGGACAGGCGCTGGCGGATGCCCAGGGGCAGGCTGCCCGGCAGGGTGTCGGCCACCGCCTGCAAGTCGAAGCGTTGCAGCAGCTCGGCGACCCGCGCCTCGATCCGCGCCTCCGGCAGGTGGAACAGCCGGCCATGGAGCACCAGGTTCTGCCGCACGCTCAGCTCGCCGTAAAGGGAGAACGCCTGGGACATGTAGCCCACCCGCCGGCGGGTGCCCAGGTCGCCAGCGTCCACCGGCCGGCCGAAGAGCGCGCAGTCCCCCTCGCTGGCCGGTTGCAGGCCGGTGAGCATCTTCATGGTGGTGGACTTGCCGCAGCCGTTGGAGCCGAGGAAGCCGAAGATTTCCCCTCGCTCGATGCGGAAGCTGACGTGGTCCACCGCGACGAAATCGCCGAACCGGCAGGTCAGGCCATTGGCTTCGATGGCAACGTCCGGCGCCCCGGCGGAGGTCGCCCGGGGCGGGATTTCCAGGCGCCGGTGGCCGGCGCGCTTGCGTTCCGGAAGCAGCGCGACGAAGGCGTCCTCCAGGTGCCCGGCGCCGGTCTGTCGCAACAGGTCGGCCGGGCTGCCGGTGGCCAGCACTCGGCCCTCGTCCATGGCCACCAGCCAGTCGAAGCGCTGCGCTTCTTCCATGTAGGCGGTGGCCACCAGCACACTCATGCCCTCGCGGGCGGCGCGGATGCGCTCGATGAGCTGCCAGAACTGGTTGCGCGACAGCGGGTCGACACCGGTGGTGGGCTCGTCGAGGATCAGCAGGTCGGGGTCGTGGATCAGCGCGCAGCACAGCCCGAGCTTCTGCTTCATGCCGCCGGAGAGCTTGCCCGCCGGCCGCTCGGCGAAGGGCGCGAGGCCGGTGCTGGCCAACAGGTCGGCGATGCGCCGCTCGCGCTCGGCGCGGCCCTGGCCGAACAGGCGGCCGAAGAAATCGACGTTCTCGAACACCGACAGGGTCGGGTAGAGGTTCTTGCCCAGCCCCTGGGGCATATAGGCGATGCGCGGGCAGACCGCCCGGCGGTGGGCGGCGGAGGCCATGTCGCCGCCGAGCACCGCGACGGCGCCGTCTTGCAGGCGCCGCGCCCCGGCCAGCAACGCCAGCAGGCTGGACTTGCCGACGCCGTCCGGGCCGATCAGACCGACCATGCGGTTGGCCGGGATCTCTAGGTCGACCGCGTCCAGGGCCAGGGTCGCGCCGTAGCGCAGCGTCACCCCGTCCAGGCGCGCCACGGGGCCCGGCGCGCTCATTGCGGGACCTTCACCTGCAGGCGATCGGGCCACGGCGTGTCGCGGGATAGCCGCAGGTAGGCCATGCCGGGTACGCCGGTCTTCACATAGTCCTTGTACTTGCGCAGCAGCTCGGGGTCGATGCGCGCCTTCACCCGGAACATCAGTTTTTCCCGCTCGCTGGCGGTTTCCACGCTCTTGGGCGTGAACTGGGCGACGCTGGCGACGTAGGACACCTTGGCGGGGATCACGTAGTCGGGCAGCGCGTCGATCACCACCCGCACGTCATCCCCCAGGCGCACGCGGCCGGCCTGGGGCGAGGGCAGGAAGAAGGTCATGTAGACGTCGGACAGGTCGACCAGGTTGAGCAGCTTGCCGCCGGCCGGCAGCACCTCGCCCACCTGGGCGACCCGGTACTGCACGCGGCCGCCGCGAGGCGCCTTGAGCTGGCTGTCGTCGATGTCCGCCCGCAGCCGGACGGTGCTGGCGGTGGCCGCCTCGATGGCCGACTGGGCCTCCACCACCTGGGAGCGGGCCGCCTCGATCCCGGCCTCGGCGGAGACCACCTGGGCGCGGGCGGCGGCCAGCGCGGCCTGGGCGCTCTGGGCGCTGGCGTTGTCGTCGTCCAGTTGCTGCTGGGGCAGCGCGGCGCGCTTGACCAGCGCCTCGGTGCGGGCGAGCCGTTTCTGGGTGGCGGTCAGTTCCGCCTGGCGCTGGGCCACCACGGCCTGGGCGGTGGCCCGCTCGCTTTCCCGCTGGGCCACCAGGGCGGTGGCGGTGAGCTTGGCGTTCTGCGCCTGGCGCACCTGGGCCTGGGCCTGTTCGAGCTGGGCCTGGAGCACCTGGGTGTCCATCTGCGCCAGCACCTGGCCGGCCTCGACGAAGTCCCCCTCGTCCACCCGCAGATCGGCGACCCGGCCGGCCAGCTTGGTGGCCACGTCCAGCTCGGTGGCCTCGATGCGGCCGTTGCCGCTGGCGATGTCCTCGCCGAGCCCCTGGGGCGCGAAGGTCCGCCAGGCGTAGAAGGCGCCGACCGCGACGACGAGGGCGGCGAGCGCCCAGAACAGCAGGGGTGAACGGGTGCGTTTCATCGATCCTTCCTGGCGAGCCTCCGTGGGAACCAGCCTAGGGTACCCCAGAAGGCCCCGGCTTGACCTCCGTCAAGCCGGGCATTGCCGGAGGCGCCGCCCGCTAGGGCGCGGGCTTGGCGTCGACCACCCCCGCCGTGTTGCCCTCCAGGGCATCGGTGGCGGTCTTCAGGAAGGCGTCCAGGCGGCGCTTGAGGGCGGCTTCCTCGGGCACGCCTTGGACCGGGCGGCTGAATGGCTGGGCGCCGAGCTGGTAGTCGTAGACCTTGGCCGGCAGGTCCTTGGGCTGCACGAGGATGCGCCCACCGGAAACGATGGCCACGGTCTGGTCGCTGCCGGACGGCTTGATCACCCCGATGCCCGGGTCGCCCTCGGGCAGGTTCAGCAAGTCGCGGCCCCAGCACTGGTGGCGGGTCTCGCCGCCCAGGCGGCCCATGATGGTGGGCACGATGTCCACCTGGGTGCCCACGGTGTCGCGGCGCGCGCCGAACTTCTCCTGGATGCCCGGGCCGATCAGCAGCAGCGGCACGTTGAAGCGGAACAGGTCCATCTCGGTGAGTTGCTCGTTACTGCCGAAGCCATGGTCGCCCACCACCACGAACAGGGTGTCCTTGAAGTAAGGAGACTGGCGCGCCTTCTCGAAGAACCGGCCCAGGGCCCAATCGGAGTAGCGCATGGCGGTAAGGTGCTGGTCGAGGGAACCGAAGCCATGCACCGGCTCCACCGGCAGGTCGTCCGGCAGGGCATAGGGGGTGTGGTTGGAGAGGGTCTGCAGCAGGGCGTAGAACGGCTTCTCGGGGTCGAGGGCGGCCAGTTCCTGGGCGCCCCGGTCGAACATGTCCTGGTCGGACACGCCCCAGGTGGGATCGGAGAACACCGGGTCGACGTAGTCGCCGCGGCCGATGAAGCGGCTCATGCCCTGGTTGCCGAAGAAGCCGGCCTGGTTGTCCCAGGCGAAATCCCCGTTGTAGACGTAGAGGTTGTCGAAGTCGCGGGCGCTGAGCAGTTGCGGCAGGCCGGAGAACCGATGGCCGCCCTCGGGCATCTGCATCAGGTATTCGAAGCCGGGCAGGTTGGGGAAACAGGCCATGGTGGCGAACATGCCTTGATGGGTGTGGGTGCCGTTGGAGAAGAAACGCTCGAAGAGCACACCCTCCTTGGCCAACGCATCGAAGTGCGGGGTGATGTTCCCCGGCGCGCCCAAGGCGCCGACGTAGCGGCCGGCGAAGCTTTCCAGCAGGATCACCACCACGTGGCGCACCGGCAGGGTGCCGTCGGCCGGCGGGGTGTAGACGCGCCGCACCGGCGCGCGGTCGGCATCCACCAGGCGGTCGTCGGTGCCCAGCAGCATCTCGCGCACCACGCGCTGCGCCTCGTCGGCCGGCAGGCCGCTCTTCCAGGCGTTGTCGCGGTGGTCGGACAACTGGCTCTTGGCCGCGCCGATCAGGGTCAGGGTGCCGTTCAGGCCGAGCTGGTTGGCGAACATCGACTCGGTGGTGAAGGCGTCGCCCCAGCGTAGCGGCGGCCCCTGACGCAGGGTGCCGCGGGCGGCCACCACGGCCACCAGCAGGCAGGCGACGAACAGCGCCAGGTGCGCGTACCACGGGCTGTACGCGGCCCGGGGCGTGCCCAGTGGCGCCGGGCCCGGTCGGGTGGCGAGGTCCAGGCGCTTGAACAGCCAGGCCAGCAGCAGCGTCGCCAGCAGCCAGGCCAGCAGGTAGCGCAGCACCGGGAAGCCATACCAGAGCATGCTCATCACGGTCTTCGGGTCTTCCTTGACGTACTGGAACACCAAGCCGTTCAGGCGCTGATGGAATTCCCGGTAGAAATCCAGCTCCAGCAGGCCGAGGAACAGGGTCACGCTGGCGAACAGGGTCAGCCAGGCGCGGAACAGCCCGCGGGCATTCATCGCCGGGCGCCAGAGCAGCGCCAGCAGCAACGGCGCGCAACCGTAGACCACCAGGCGCAGGTCGAAGCGCAGGCCGTTGCCGAACGCTTCCATCAGGCTCGCGGCCGGCGTCGCGCCGATCTGTTCGCTGTTGTAGATCAGCAGGGCCAGGCGCAGCAGGCTATAGAGCAGCATCAGCAGCAGCGCGCCGCCGAGGGTGAAGAGCAGGTGGCGGGCCAGGCCGATGGGCCGGTGGCCGAGGCGGGTGTCCACGAGGGGCATGTGTCGAGATCCGTCCGCTGAAGGGGTCGAGGGAGTGGCGGGCCGGAGCGGCCCGCCAGGCGCCAGCCGCGCAGTGTGGCACCGCCCGCGAGGGCACGGCAACGCGTGGCGGTTGCGATTCGTTACCGGGGGTCGGCCTGCTCCAACGCGTCCCGGTAGGCCGCCGCCAGCCGCTCGACCTCTCCCGCCGGCCATTGCCCGGCGTCGCGCCGCAACGCCTCGAAGTCGAGCCGGGAGGCCAGCCCCGGGTCGCCGCAGCGGCGCACGTGGCGCAGGCCGCCCAGGGTCAGCTCGGCCCAGCGGCCGCTCTCGCCCTCGCGCAGCCGGGCGCGGATCAGCGCCGGCGCCAGGGCCGGATGATGCCAGCCGAGCAGGTGCAGGCGGCAGAGGGTCACGGCCAGCTCCCGGCGCAGCGGCGCGGCGGTGTCCTCCTCGTCCCAGCGCTCGAACCAGGTACCCAGGCCGCGAAACGCCGGCTGGACCTCGCGCACCGTCACGCTGCGCCAGTCGTCGCCCTGTCGCTGGGCGCCGCTGTACAGCAGGGGCGCGACGCCGATCCCGGCCGCCTCCAGCGCCCGGGTCACCTGCCGCTCGTGCTGGGCGGCGGGCCAGCCGAAGGGGTGCCGCCACGTCGGTCGGGAAGGCTCGATGCAACGCTCCAGCCAGCACGCGCGGCCCTTCCAGCGACAGAGGCGGCGATCCTCGCGGGCAACCGCTCCGGCTGTCTCGGAGCGCCCGCCCGCCGGCGCGTCCAAGGGCGGTCCGGCCTGCCACCAGCGCTCGAATTCCTCGGCCTCCGCCCAAAATGACCAGACCTTCGCCGGGGCGCCCATGTCAGCCGACCTTGCGCAGGGTGTAGACCCGCCACATGGCGTAGCCGGGCAGGAAGTCGTGGTGGCCGAGGATCTGGAAGCCCACGGCGGCGAACTCCGCCTCGATCCGGCTGCGCTCGATGATGAAGCGGTTGCGGTTCTGCCCCTCCCGCCCGAGCTGGTCGCGCTCGTGCTCCAGGCGCCGGCGCCGCCAGGCCTTGAAGTTGCCATCGACCCACGCCGACACGATCACGGTGTCGCGGGTCACCCGGTGGAATTCCCGCAGCATCGCCAGCCGGTGGGGCCGGGCGCTAATGTGATGAAGCAGGCGCATGCAGAAGATCGAGTCCACCGAATTGTCCGGCAGGTCGATGGCGAACGCCGAGGTCTGGAAGGTGTGGACCCGGGCCACGATGTCGGCCGGCTGGGCCGCCCGGGCCACCGCCAGCATGTCGGCCGAGTTGTCGGCGGCGATGATCTGCCGGTTGGGCCGCTCGGCCAGCAGCGGCCAGAAGCGCCCGGCGCCGCTGGGCAGGTCGAGCACCAGGGCCGGTTCGCCGGCCAGCCGCAGGGCGGCCCGGGCCAGTTGCTGGTCGCGCCAGTGGGACAGGCGCCGCGCCCAGCCCTCGCGGTGCTTGCGCAGGTAGGTCTGGGCGTGCTCGAAGTCGTACTTGCGGGAAAACGCCAGTTCGATGCGGGTCTGGATCGTCATGGGGCCTGCTCCAAGGGACGGATAGGCTCACCTTACGGACGCGACCATCAAGGGTCGGTCAAAACCCGGTGAAAAGAACGTCAAGCGCCCGCGTCGAAACGCACCACGAACACGCTGCCCCGGGGCTCGCGGGTTTCCACCCAGACCCGCCAGCCTTCGTGGGCGCAGATCCGCTTGACCAACGACAGGCCCAGGCCCAAGCCCTCGCCGCGCGCCTGCTCGCCACGCACGAACGGCAGGAACATCCGCGCCTGCTGCTCCGGCGGAATGCCGATGCCGGTGTCCTCGACCCGCAGCCCGCCCCGTTCGAGCACCAGCTCGGCGGCGCCCTCCTCGGTGTAGTGCAGGGCGTTGCGCAGCAGGTTGGAGATCACCGTGCGCAGGCAGGTCAGGTTGTAGGCACCGGCACCGGCATCCGCCGCCTCCGCCCGCAGCTCCAGGCGCAACCCCTTCTGGGCGAACGCCGGCGCCCAGCGCCGGACCTGCTCCTCGGCCACGTCGGCCAGCGCCACGCGGCCGCCCTGGCTGGTGTCCCCCGGCCCCGGCCGGGCGAGCACCAGGAAGGTCCGCACCAGGTCGCTCATTTCCTCGCAGGCCCGGGCGATGCGGGTGACCTGGTCCCGCTCCCGGGGCGGCAGCCGCCCTGGCTCGGCCAGCAACTCGCAGGAGCTGGCGATGATCATCAGCGGGGTGCGCAGCTCATGGCTGACGTCGCTGGTGAACAGCCGTTCCCGCTCCAGGGAATGACGCAGTTGGCCGAGGGTGGCGTCGAAGGCGGCGGCCAGGGCGCCCACTTCGTCGTCGGGGTATTCCGGCGCCAGGGCCGGCGCCAGGGGCAGTAGCTGGTCGCGGTGGCGGACCTGCCCGGCCAGCCGCACCACCGGCGCGATCACCCGGCGCGCCACCAGCCAGCCCAGGGCCCAGGCCGCCAGCAGGCTGAAGACGAAGCCGGCCAGCACCACGTCGAACAGCGCTTGCTCGCGGTCCTCGAATTCCTGCTGGTCCTGCACCAGCAGGTAGTCGTGGCCGTCGTCGCGGCGCTTGAAGACGTAGTAGGCCTGGTCGCCGTCGATCCACTCGGAAAAGCCCTCGGGCACCTGGTCGAAGGGCGCGGGCACGGCGTACTCGGGCTGAGCCGAGGAGTAGAAGCGGGTGGTGGTGTCGAGGCGCGGCGGACGGCCGAGGCCGACATCCTCGTCCAGCACGATGTTCAACTGGCTGGCCATTTCCTGGGACACGAGGTGCTCTTCGATGAAGTGCACGATGGCGACGATGCCCAGGGAGAAGGTGCCGCTGACCGCCAGGGTCATGAGCACGAAGGCGATGACGATGCGCCGGACCAGGGGTTGTTTAGACACCGTCTTCGCGCTCCGCCAGGCGGTAGCCCACGCCATGCACGGTGTGCAACAGCGGGCGCCCGAAGGGCTTGTCGATGACCTGTCGCAACTGGTGGACGTGGCTGCGCAGGCTGTCGCTGTCCGGACAATCATCGCCCCACAAGGCTTCCTCCAGGGCCTCGCGGCGCACCACCGCCGGGCTCTTCTGCATCAGCACGGCCAGCAGTTTGAGGCCGATCGGGTTGAGCTTCAGCGGTTGGCCGGCGCGGCTGATGCGCAGGGTATCCAGGTCGTATTCCAGGTCGCCCACCTGGAGCTGGCGACGCCGCGCGCCCTGGCTGCGGCGCAGGATCGCCTCGATGCGCGCCACCAGCTCGGAGAGGGCGAACGGCTTGAGCAGGTAATCGTCGGCCCCGGCATTGAGCCCCTGCAGACGGTCGCTGAGGGCGTCCCGGGCGGTGAGCATGATGATCGGGGTATCGCGGCGGGCGTCCTCGCGCAAGCGCTTGCATAACTGATAACCGTCCAGGCCCGGCAGCATGATGTCGAGGACGATCAGGTCGTAGTGGGCGGTGGCGGCCAGGTGCAGACCGCTCAGGCCGTCCTGGGCGCAGTCGACGCCGTACCCCTTGAGGGTCAGGTAGTCGAGGATGTTGGCCAGGATGTCGGGATTGTCTTCGACGACGAGAATGCGCATGGGTCGACTCCTCGGAGGGGCGTGTCAGCGGTCGCGGCGCATCATACGGGGCGCCGCGTCGCGCGCCAGTATGTTTCTAGCAGAAGCGCGACGACGGGGCGATTGGCAAGGGCACGCCGCGACGGTTGTCCACCGTTTCGGTGGATGAGCCTGTGGACAAGCTGTCCGCAGCCGGGAGCGAACCGCGGAACACGCCGCCCTCGGGGGCTGGTCGAATATTGGCCAAGCATGCGCAGAAGCCGTCGCCTCGCTCCACAGAAACAGTGGATCATCCTGTGGACAAGCCGTGGGCGAAGCGCCCACCACGGCGTTGGGCGCGGCTTGGCGCGGACTGGGCGTTTTTCGAGCGTTGGCGACGCGCTCGGCCAGGCCAGCCGGGCTCTCTCCCCCTACCGGACCGCCTCGGCGAGGTCGAACGGCGCGGCTCCCGCGATAAGACGTCCGGCTGTGGATGAATCTGTGGGCAACCCCTGCACTCACGGTGCATGGCTTGTGAAAAGCGGCCAACAGTCGACGATGTCGAGCGACTCGCGCCGGGCGCGGAGCGAGCGGCGTTATGCACAGCGGCTGTGCAGCGTCCTGGGGATAAGCTGTGCGACGAACGCCACGGGCCAAGCCGGGCGAGGGCCGGCCGGCACCGCTGCTTTTTCGTCCAGCGCCTCAGCCGCCGCAGCAGCCGCACACCGAGGCCCTGCCTTGCACCGTGGTGGTCCAGTTGCCGTTCCAGCCGCCCTTGTCCTTGCAGGTCTGGACGCATTTCTGCCGGGCGTCGTCCTCGTTCCACAGGGGGCCGGCGTCCACGTCCAGGACGCGGCATTGGCCGCTCAGGATGTCGTCGAAAATGTGGCTCAGCCTCGAGGACGGCAAGGTGTTGCTGGCCGGCGTGGCGTACGTGTGGCAACCGAAGCAATTGGAGACGAAGGACTTGCCGGGGTCGGCGCCCTGGAAGGTGGTTTCCATCACCGTGTTGGCCAGACGGATCGAGCCGCGCTGGTTGCTGATGACCCGGGAAGGCTGCTTGATATCGCTTTCCCAGAGCGCGCCCACGTTCAGGTAGTTCTGCCAGACCGCCATCGGGTCGTCGCTGCCGAGGCCGGTCAGGAAGCCCTGCAACTGGGCATTGAGCCCATCGATGATGGCGAGGTTCTCGGCGCCCTTGTGGTCGCCCGTCGCGGTGCCGCCAGGGTAGAGCCGGCAGACCTCCGACGGCGTGCCGGTCAGGCCCTTGCTGGGCGTGGCGACATTGAACTTGCAGGCCGGCGGCTGGTTCGGTAGCTGGCTCGCGCAATTGGCGCTGGCGAACGACCAGCCCTCGGCGGGCGCGGTGGTGGCCGCGCCGCAGTCCGGCGCATTGTCGCGGTGCTCGAAGCTGGCCCAGACGAACTCGGGGTGCAGCGTGGTGGCGATGGCCAGGTGGAAGCCCACCAGACCCAGCAATTCGTTGCCCGGCACGCCGTCCACGTTGGCTTCGATCCAGAAATAGCGGCCCCGCTCGGCCGGCGTAATGATGCGCCAGGCAGTCTTGATCTCGGTGGTGCCCGCCGGGAAGTTCGGCGCCGCCTGGACCTGCCCGACGTTGCACAAGTGGCGGCTGAAGCGGATCTCGTAGAAAACCACGTTACCCTGCTGGTCGAACAGGGTCGCGTTGCCTCCGGCCTGGCCGGTCCGCTCGGGCAGGACGAAGGGCGTGTCCATCGCCACCGGCTTCACCGAGCGCACGAACATCGCCTCGGCCGGCGCGCCCTCGGCGCAGGAGTCGGTGCCGGTGGCCTGCAGGATCGGGTAGTTCGCCGGCACCTGGAACACCCGCGACGTGCCGTCGCCGGCCGGCTTCACCAGGGCCAGGAACCACTGCCAGGCGAACTGATAGAACTGGCAGAACTCCGCGTTGGCACCATCCGGCACCTCCGCCGGCGGGTTGGGATGGCTGATCCAGGCAGGCTCGGCATTACACGGCTGGGTGACCGCGAGCGCCTCGGGCGCCACCAGCAAGGGCGCGACCAGCAGGGCGAGGAGCAGGAGCAGGCGGCGCGGGGAGAGACCTGGAATGGGCATGGCATTCTCCTTGTCATGGACTGAGGACGATCGCTTCCACGGCATCGGTCGTTCGGGTAATCGCGCCGTCGTTCGAGCATAGTCCGCGCATTCGCGTTCGGCGCCGGGACCTCGCCTTTCTGTCATTCGCCCCGTGGCGGCCTCCGCGTAGGCTATGCATGCCCCCGCGCCGTCGAGGAACGTTGCCCATGCCCCACCGCCTTGCCCGCCTCGCGCTCCTGCCCGCGCTTTACGCGAGCCCTCTCGTCGGCCCTGCCCTGGCCGATCCCGCTGTTTCCGTAGAGCGGGTGCCCCTCGGGCACGTCGTGATCGAGCGCTTCGTCGGCGCTTCGCCCGCCTGCATGCCCGAGCACGTGCCGCTGACGGCCGACAGGGTCGTGACTTTTTTCAATCGCGCGAAAGAAGTGAGCTCGGAAACCTTGATCCGGGATTACCTCTGGGCGCCCTGCAAGCGGGAGGGCACCCTGCGGGTAGGAGGCGAGCAATGCCGCTGGGAGGTCTACGCCAGCGCCATCGGCACCCTGAGCTGTCCGTCGGGGACCACCTTCCACGCCTGCGAGGACGGGCGCTGCGACGACCTGCTGGGCTCGACCTTCACCGACAACCGCGAGCGCTGAGGCTCGCGGCGGACGTCAGGGGTTCAGGTGGCTCAGGCAGCGCTTGGAAACGGCGAGCAGGCGCTCGTGGGTCTTCGGCGGCAGCGGGGTCTTCAGGGTGGCGACCTCGCGGATCTCCGCCTCGCTCAGGTCGCGGCCGATGGTGTCGGCGGCGCAGTCGCAGTAGTTCTGCAGTTTGTCGTGGGGGACGTTCGATTCGGCGCTGGCCAGGCATTCCTTGACGAACGAGGCGCGGGCGCCGGACGGCCACTCGGCGGCATGGACGGGCAGCGCGGCGAGCAGGGGGGCGCAAAGCGCGAGCAGGGACAGGGGACGCATGGGTCGGGCTCCTTTGGGGTCGTGGCGTTGGTTGGCCGGCCGGTCCGCCGGGCGGACGTCATTTGTGTGAGGGCGGGCGGCCCGTGGAGTTCCTCCGTCGCGCCGCCAGCGGCGCCCCGCGCCGGCGCCAGGCGATGGCGGTGCCTCGCGTCGCCCGGGCGATCCGGCATACAGTAGGCGCCACTTCACCCGGCGCGCCGGACCCCGTCACAAGGAATCGGTCATGACAGATCAGACGCAACAGTTCGCCAGCGACAATTATTCGGGCATCTGCCCCGAAGCCTGGGCCGCCATGGCCGAGGCCAACCAGGGTCACCAGCGCGCCTATGGCGACGACCAGTGGACCGCCCGCGCCGCCGATCACTTTCGCCGGCTGTTCGAGACCGACTGCGAGGTGTTCTTCGCCTTCAACGGTACCGCCGCCAACTCCCTGGCCCTGTCGGCCCTGTGCCAGAGCTACCACAGCGTGATCTGCTCGGAGACCGCCCACGTCGAGACCGACGAGTGCGGCGCCCCGGAGTTCTTCTCCAACGGCTCCAAGCTGCTGCTGGCGCGCACCGAGAACGGCAAGCTGACCCCGGCGGCGATCCGCGAGGTGGCCCTCAAGCGCCAGGACATTCACTACCCCAAGCCCCGGGTGGTCACCCTGACCCAGGCCACCGAGGTGGGCAGCGTCTACCGCCCGGAGGAGATCCGCGCCATCACCGAGACCTGTCGCGAGCTGGGCCTGCACGTGCACATGGACGGCGCGCGCTTCTCCAACGCCTGCGCCTCCCTCGGCGCGACGCCGGCGGAGCTGAGCTGGAAGGCCGGGGTCGACGTGCTCTGCTTCGGCGGCACCAAGAACGGCATGGCGGTGGGCGAAGCCATCCTGTTCTTCGATCACGACCTGGCGGTGGATTTCGAGTACCGCTGCAAGCAGGCCGGGCAATTGGCCTCGAAGATGCGCTTCCTCTCCGCGCCCTGGGTCGGCCTGCTGCAGGACGGCGCCTGGCTGCGCCACGCCCAGCATGCCAATCGGTGCGCCCGTCTGCTGGCGGAGCGGGTGGCGGACGTGCCGGGGGTCAGCCTGATGTTCCCGGTGGAAGCCAACAGCGTGTTCCTGCAAATGTCCGAACCGGCCTTGGAACGCCTGCGCGCGCGCGGCTGGCGCTTCTACACCTTCATCGGTGCCGGCGGGGCACGCTTCATGTGCGCCTGGGATACCGAGGAAGCCCGGGTGCGGGAGCTGGCGGCGGATATCCGCGAGGCGATGGCGGCGAGTTGAATCGCGGTCGAGGCGAGGGCGGCGCTTCGCTAAAAGCTCCGGCCACCCCCGCAGGCCAGCGTATTCGCTGACCCTGGACAGCATCGACCACTTCCACCGTGGAGCCATGCCACAGCCCCCCGTGAGTCATCAGCCACTTGAAGTGCGTCCCGGCGCGCACCGATCCGCTCGCAGCAGGCTCGCCGCTGATGGTTTCCTTGATCGATGCCGAGAGCATCCGGCAATGGCTAATGGCGGTTCAAGCCGGCTTTTCCTGGGCGATCGGCGTTTCATGCAGGTACAGCCAGCGGGTGCTGTGATGATGCGCGTGCAGGATCGCCAAGGAAATGCGCGAGGTCTCCTGCTGATTCTGCCGGTGGGTTTCCTTGTAGCGCAGGGCCACGGTCGCGCCTTCATGCCAGACGGTATGCACATCGCTGATGGCGATTTCCAGGCCAGGTCGCGCACCGACCCCGCTTTTGAACAGGTGTTCGACCTGTGCCCGACCGACGACGGCAGCGGTGGTGGTGACCATGCCGAAGTCTTCAGCGAAGACATCCATCAGCGGGACAATGGCCGCTTCGCCGGCGCCGTCGGCGTTGGTGAAGACGCGCTGAATCAGCTCATGCACGTGGTGAATGCTGTGGCGTGCTTGTTCAACCGGGTTGTTGCTCATGACATTCCTTTGGGAGGATTGAGTTGGCTCATGCGAAACAGGGGACACAGCCCGATCAGCGCGGCAATCGCGAACGTCGCGTGATACGCCGGCGTCGAGTCGAGTTGCTTGAGCAGCAGGTTGTAGATCATCAGGAACAACGCGGCACCGATGCTGAACGACATCTGCCGGTTGATGTTCCAGATCACGCTGGCCTTGTGGGTCTCGCCACCCTTGAAATCCAGCAGCGAAGTGGTCTGCGCGGTGTTGGCGCCGAGGCCGCCACCGATGCCCATCAGGCCGTAGGCAATGACAATCACGCCGATGTCGCCCGGCGCATCCACCCGCATCAGCGTGGCGATGCCGCCGCTGTGCAGGAGCATGCCGAGGGTGAACAGGCGCCGCGCGCCGACCTTGTTGTAGACCCGACCGCAGATGAGCATCGCGATGAAGGCGCCGGTGGCGTAGAGGAGCATGAACATGCCGGTCAGGCGGGCGCTGAAATGCAGGGTGTTCTGCAGGAAGAAAATGCTCATCAGGTTGACCCCGGTGAACACACCGGGAATGGCGTAATAAATGGCGATCGAGGTGCTGAGTTTTTTGCTCTTGAGCAGGCTCAGGTCGATGATCGCGTCGCCGGCGCGGCGGTAGTGCAACAGGTACAACACGACGAACATCAGCCCCGCCGCGACGCAGCCCACCGCCGCGACAACGGGATAGTCACCGCCGTACAGCGACATCCCCATCAGCAGGCTGCCGAGGGCTGCGCTGACCAAGAGCAAGCCAAGGATATCCGGGCGCGGCAGGCTGGCCGTTCTGCTTTCACGAATCCACACCCACGACAGTCCCGCGGCGATCAGCGAGAACGGAATGTTGCTGTAAAACACCCAGCGCCAGGAGCTGCTGTCGATGATGATGCCGCCGACGGTAGGCGAAATCGCCGGAGCAATCAGGGCCACGGCCATCACCAGGGTGGAAATCTTCGCCCGCTGTTCCCCCTGGAACAGGTTGAAGGTCAGCGCTTGCCCGACCGGAATCAGCAAGCCGCCGCCGATGCCCTGGACGAAGCGCCAGATCACCAGCTCATGAAAGCTGTCAGCCAGGCCGCACATCAATACGGAACCGGTGAACACCAGCATCGACGCGGTAAGAATCTCCCGGCTGCCAAAGCGACCGGCCAGCCAGGTGCTCACAGGAATGATCAGGGTCAGCCCGAGGATATAAGCATTCGCCACCCAGGCCACCGAAGAACCGCTGACTTGCAAGGTCGCCGATATGCTCGGTAACGCCACGGCGGACATGAATATATTGATGCAATCAATAAAAAAGCCGATCAGAAAGATCAGCGCGATTTTGTAGCCATAGTTCATTGCTGTTCCACTTGTCGCAAAGCATAGGACGCTGGACGAGGCGCCATTCCCTTCGCAGGCAAGGCGGCCGTCATTCACCTGGGCCCGCTTTCGCGGGCAGACACGGGCCGATCGGCCCCCGCCTCAGCCCTTCTGCACGTTGCGCACCAGGAAGCTCAGGGCCTTGGCCAGTTCGCCGGCGCCCTTGAGGTCGCGCACGGTGCGCAGCCAGGGGCTGCCATCGGCGGGGTTGTAGAAGGTGCAGGTGATGCCGCTTTGGGGGCATTCGTAGCGGATGAACGGGTCGACGCCGAACACCGACAGCCGCTCGGTGCGCACCGCCAGGCGGGTGCCCTGCTCGGCGCGCCGTTCCTCCCGGGCCAGCAGTTCGCCCTGGGCGCCGACGCTCAGCCGGTAGGACCAATCGTCGCGCTCGGGCTGGCCCACCTGGTAGCCGGCGCGAAGCGCATAGGTTTCCAACAGATCGTTGCAGTGGGCGAGCAGCGCGCGGCGCTCGTCCGAGGTCAGGTAAAGTCGCTTGAGCTCGGCGATGTAGCGTTGCTGCTCGGGCCCGTCCAGACGCGCGTTCCCTTCTTCCGCCGAGGCCATCGGGGCCCCGCACGCCAGCGTCAGCAGCGCCGCTACGCCGAGTTGTCTTGTCAGTCCCATTGCCATGATGCACCCTTGGTCAACGCGAGAGTCAACGCGGGCCGAGGCCCGAACCCGGCCAGCATACTGGAAGCCCACCGCCCGATGAAAAGCCATCCCGATGCCACCAGCCGTACGGTGGCCGAGGTTGTGACACAGTTGCCAGTCCCGTCGCGGCTCGGCCTGTTGCGTTTCGAGCGGCTGAACGAGCCGAGCTGGGCCCTGCTTTTCCTCGACCCGGGCTGCGAGCGCCGCCTGGGATTGCCCGCCAGCGCCTTGTGCGCCCTGCTGGACGCGCCCTACGCCAGCCTCATGGAGCCCGAGGCGCGCTATCGTCTGCACGACGTGATCCAGCGGCAGTTGGGCGAGCGTCCCCATTACCTGGTGCGCTATACCTTGCACACGCCGCTGGGCGCCCTGTCCCTGCTGGAGCTGGGCGAGCCGTTCCAGCAGCACGGCCGGCAGTTGCTGCGCGGCTACCTGCTGGTGGTGGACGGCGAGGCCGCGCCGGCGCCCGCCGACACGGCCCGGCTGGCCGAGCTGGAGGCGCAGAACGGACGCCTGCGGGAGGCCTTGGAGCTTTACCGGCGCGCCCAGGACGAGCATGGCCAGCATCTGGTCCGCTCCCGCGCCCAGCAAAGCCTGATCGTCCGCCTGGCCCGCCACCGCTACGCCTCGGACGACCCCCTGCGGGAGGCGGCCGAGCTGATCACCCAGGCCGCCAGCGAAATCTACCAAGTCGGCCGGGTGAGCCTCTGGCACCTGCGCGACGACCGCCTGGAGTCGGTGGTGCGCTATAACCGCGCCCTGGCCTGCCACGAATACCCCGAGCCCATCGACGCCAGCCGCTACCCCGACTACCTGGAGGCCCTGCAGAGCGGTCGCGCCATCGACGCCCACAACGCCCAGCGCGACCCGCGCACCCGTGAGCTGATCGAGAGCTACCTGCGCCCCACCGGAATCAGCGCCCTGCTGGACGCCAGCATCCGCGTCGACGGCGAGGTGGTCGGGGTGCTGTGCCTGGAACACATGGGTCACGAGCGAGTCTGGCAGGCCGACGAGATCGCCTTCGCTGGCGAGCTGGCCGACCAGTACGCCCAGGTGCTGATGAACCACGAGCGGCGCAATGCCTCCAGCGCGCTGCACCTGTTCCAGCGGGCGGTGGAGCAGAGCGCCAGCGCCTTCCTGCTGGTGGACCGCGAGGGCCGGGTGGAATACGTCAACCCGAGTTTCACCGCGATCACCCAGTACGCCACCGACGAGGTCTATGGCCGCAAACTGGCCGAGCTGGCGGTCCTGGAAAACCTCGGCGAACAGTTGTTCGACGCCCGCTCCAGCCTGGCCCAGGGCCATAGCTGGCAGGGCGAGTTCCGCAGCCGGCGCAAGAACCTGGAGCCGTACTGGGCCCAGTTGTCCATTTCCAAGGTGCACAACGAAAAGGGCGAGCTGACCCACTACATCGGCATCTACGAGGATGTCACCGCGAGCAAGCTGGCCCAGCAGCGCATCGAAAAGCTGGCCTACCAGGACAACCTCACCGGCCTGGGCAACCGCCCGTGCTTCATCCGCAACCTGGAAGAGCGCTTCGAACAGGAAGGCGGCGGCCCGCTGAGCCTGTTGCTGGTGGACATCGACAACTTCAAGCGGATCAACGACAGCCTCGGCCACCAGACCGGCGACAAGCTGCTGGTGAGCCTGGCCCGGCGCCTGCGCAACAGCTTGGCACCCAACGGGGTACTGGCGCGCTTCGCCAGCAACGAGTTCGCCGTGCTGCTGGACGATACTGGCCTGGATACCGGCCAGCGCATCGCCAACCAGTTGCTGCAGACCCTGGACAAACCCTTGTTCGTCGACAACCAGTTGATCAGCATCACCGGTTCGGTGGGCCTGGCGTGCGCGCCGCTGCACGGCCACGACCCGCAGACCCTGATGAAGCACGCGGGCCTGGCGCTGCACAAGGCCAAGGCCAACGGTAAGCACCAGGTCCAGTTGTTCACCGAGGCGCTCAACGCCGAGGCCAGCTACAAGCTGTTCGTCGAGAACAACCTGCGCCGGGCCCTGGCGCAGAACGAGCTGGAAGTGTTCTACCAACCCAAGCTGTGCCTGAAGACCGGCCAGTTGCTGGGCATGGAGGCACTGCTGCGCTGGAACCACCCGGAGAAGGGCATGATCAGCCCGGACCAGTTCATCAGCGTGGCCGAGGAGACCGGCCTGATCATCCCCATCGGCAAGTGGGTGATCCGCGAGGCCTGTCGCATGAGCCGCCAGCTCGGCGCCGCCGGCCTGGGAGCGTTGCAGGTGGCGATCAACCTGTCGCCCAAGCAATTCAGCGACCCCGACCTGGTGGGCTCGATCGCGGCGATCCTCCACGAGGAGCAACTGGCGGCGGAGCTGCTGGAGCTGGAACTCACCGAATCGCTGCTGCTGGACGCCACCGACGACACCCGCCAGCAACTGGGGCGGCTGAAGAGCCTGGGGCTGACTCTGGCGATGGACGACTTCGGCACCGGCTACTCGTCCCTGAGCTACCTGAAGAAATTCCCCATCGACGTGATCAAGATCGATCGCAGCTTCATCAAGGACATCCCCGACAGCCAGGACGACATGGAGATCACCTCGGCGGTGGTGGCCATGGCCCACAACCTCAAGCTCAAGGTGGTGGCCGAGGGGGTCGAGACCCCCGCCCAGTTGAATTTCCTGCGCCGCCAGCAGTGCGACGTCGGCCAGGGCTACCTGTTCGACCGGCCGATCCCCGGCCGCGTGTTGCCGGCCAGCCTGCGCCGCTACCCGTGCCGGAACCAAGCGGCCACCCGGGCGCCCTAACGAAGGAACATCGGCGGCGCGCGGCGCCCCGTACGCAATCCGGCTACCATCAGGGTTCCGCCACCAGGAGACAGCCATGGTCTTGCGCTCACAGATCCTTACCCACCGCCAGGACATCCCCTCGCCCCAGCAGGCGCTGCCGGGGCGCGACACGCCCATGCCGATCCCGTCGGCCCACCACGTCAACGGCCGTCCCCTGAGCGGCCCGTTCCCCGCCGGCTTGCGGCAGGCGCTGTTCGGCCTGGGCTGCTTCTGGGGCGCCGAGCGGCGCTTCTGGCAGGAACCGGGGGTGTGGACCACGGCGGTGGGCTACGCCGGCGGCAGCACGCCCAACCCCACCTACGACGAAGTCTGCTCGGGGCTCACCGGCCACGCCGAGGTGGTGCTGGTGGTGTTCGATCCCCAGCAGGTGACCTACGAGCGGCTGCTCAAGGTGTTCTGGGAGGCCCACAACCCGACTCAGGGCATGCGCCAGGGCAACGACACGGGCACCCAGTACCGCTCCGCGATCTACTGCGACGACGCCGACCAACTGGCGGCCGCCCGGGCCAGCCAGGCGGCATTCCAGGCGGAACTGGACCGCGCCGGCCACGGCCCGATCACCACGGAAATCGCCGAGCGGCCACCGTTCTACTACGCCGAGACCTATCACCAGCAATACCTGGCGAAGAACCCCGGCGGCTATTGCGGACTGGGCGGGACCGGAGTCTGCCTGCCGGAATGAACCGGCGGGGCAGCGCCGGGGGGCACCGGCGCGTTAGACTTTTCTAGCCATTGGCCATCATCGAATCGTCACGCGAGCCCCGCATGCCCGATACGCCCGTCTACATCGACCCCGAGCAACTCTGCGTCGGCCTCTACGTCCAGCTCGAACTGGGCTGGTGGGAACATTCCTTCGCCTTCAACAGCTTCAAGATCAAGGACGAGGGCCAGCTCAAGGCGCTGCGCAAGCTGGGCCTGAAACGGGTGCGCTACGACCCCGCGCGCAGCGACGTCGAGCCGTTGCCCCTGGAAGAGGAGGCGCCGCGGCCACCCCCGTCGGAGCCGCCGCCCCCGCCCAGCGAGGAGGAAGTGGCGCGACGGCAGCGGGCGCAGAAACTCAGCGTGCTGCGCAAGCGCCTCGCCGAGGTGGACCGCAAGTTCATCCAGACCAGCCAGCAGATGAAGCAACTCAACCAGGCCCTGCGCAACCAGCCCGAGGAGGTGCTCAAGCAGGCCGGAGCGGTGGTGGGCGAGCTGGCCGAGGCCATGGGCTGCGAGGATGGCGTGGTGCTCCACAGCATCAACGGCAAGGCCGCCGAGGACGCCTACTTCCACGCGCTGAACGTGGCGGTGCTGTCGATGATGCTCGGCCGCCAGTTGGGCTACGACGCCGAGGCCATCCACACCCTGGGGCTGGGAGCGCTGCTGCACGACATCGGCAAGCTGGACGTACCCAGCAAGGTGCTGCTCAAGCCGGAACCGCTGACCCGCGCCGAATTGCAGTTCTACCAGATGCACACGGAATTCGGCGTGCGCCGGGGCCGCCAGTTGATGCTCGATGAGGATGTGGTGCGGATCATCCATGAGCACCACGAACACTGCGACGGCAGCGGCTTCCCCCGTCAGCTCCACGAAGCCGCCATCGGTCGCCTGAGCCGGGTGGTGGCGATCACCAACCACTTCGACAAGCTGTGCAACCCCCTCGACCCACGCAACGGCCTGAGCCCCCACGAGGCGCTGGCGAAGATGTTCGGCCAGCAACGGGACTGGTTCGACGAGGTGGCGCTGAAGGCCTTCATCCGCTGCATGGGCGTCTACCCGCCGGGCAGCCTGGTGCAACTGGAGGACGACCGCTACGGCCTGGTGCTGGGCATGCACCCGACCCTGCCGCTGAAGCCGACTCTGATCCTCTACGACGAGGCGGTGCCGAAGGCCGAGGCGCTGATCGTCGATCTGGAGCGGGAGCCTTCGCTCGCCATCGCCCGGGCCCTGCGCCCCGCCCAGCTTCCCCCGGAAGCGCTGGACTACCTCAACCCGCGCCAGCAACTGACCTACTACGTCGACCCGCGCCAGCCGAAGCGCTAGACCGGACGCTCCATGCCGGCGCGAATGCCGGCGCGGCGCCAGGGGCGGCGTGGGCACGCGGCCCGGCCGAGCGCAGGCGCGGAGCGGATCAATCCGGGATCGGCCAGTCCAGGCGCCAGCCGCCCTGGCTCTGGGCCAGTTGCCCGGCGAGCCAGGGCAGCAGCTCGCGCAGCTCGTCCTCCAGGCCCCAGGGCGGGTTGGCGATGGCCAGCCCGGAGCCGGCCAGGCGGCCGGGGTCGTCGGCGGGATGGACCCGCAGCTCGGCGCGCAGCAGCTTCGGCGCCGCCGAGCCCTCCAGCCCTTGGTAGAAGCGCTTCAACTGGCGCTCATCCTTGATCGGGTACCAGATCGCCACCACCGCCTGGCGCATGCGGCCGATGGCTTCGTCCAGGGCGGCGACGCAACGCTGCAACTCGTCGGCCTGCTCGAAGGGCGGGTCGATCAGCAGCAGGGCGCGCTTCTCCCGGGTCGGCAGCAACGCCCGGGGCAGGTGCCAGCCCTCCCCCAGGTGCACGGCGACGCGGCGGTCGGCGGCCATGTTCTCCTTGAGCAGGCGGCCGTCCTCGGGGTGTTTCTCGTTCAGGTACAGGCGGTCCTGCTCGCGGCTCAAGCGGCGCGCCAGCTCCGGCGAACCGGGGTAGTAGCGCAAGGCGCCGTCGGGGTTGAGGGCCGCCACCGCGGCGCGGTACTCGGCCACCGCCGGCGGCACGCGCTCGGCCTGCCACAGGCGGCCGATGCCGACCTGCCATTCGCCGGTGCGGCTGGCGGCGTCGCCGGCCAGGTCGTAGAGGCCAAGGCCGGCGTGGCTGTCGAGGTAGGCGAAGGGCGCCTCCTTGCGCGACAGCAGGGCGATCAGGCGGGTCAGGGTCAGGTGCTTGAGCACGTCGGCGTGGTTGCCGGCGTGGAAGGCGTGGCGGTAGTTCATCGACGATCCTCGCAGCGGATGGCGATTCTAGCAGCCCGGTGGCGAGGCCGGAGGCGCGGGCTTTGGCGCCTCATCACGGCCGTGCATGGTGCTAGGCGGTGGTCGGCGCGGTTCCCTAGACTGCCGCCCAGCCACTGGAGGTAGCCCATGTCCGAGACCCTGCTCAGTTCCCGCAACCTGGCCTTCGAACTCTACGAAGTGCTGGACGCCGAGGCCCTGACCCGCCGCGAGCGCTTCGCCGACCACAGCCGCGAGACCTTCGACGCCGCCCTGGGCACCGCCCGCAGCATCGCCGAGAAGCACTTCGCTCCCCACAACCGCAAGGGCGACGAGGAAGAACCCCGGTTCGTCGACGGCGCCGCCCGGCTGATCCCCGAGGTGAAGCCGGCGGTGGACGCCTTCCTGGAGGCCGGCTTCCACAACGCCACCCGGGACTTCGACCAGGGCGGCATGCAACTGCCCACCCTGCTCTCCCAGGCCTGCTTCGCCCATTTCCAGGCGGCCAACGTGGGCAGCTCGGCCTATCCGTTCCTGACCATGGGCGCCGCCAACCTGATCGAGAGTTTCGGCAGCGAGGAGCAGAAGCGGCGCTTCCTGCAACCGATGATCGAGGGGCGCTTCTTCGGCACCATGGCCCTCACCGAGCCCCACGCCGGCTCCTCGTTGTCGGACATCCGCACCCGCGCCGAGCCGGCCGCCGACGGCAGCTACCGCCTCCGTGGCAACAAGATCTTCATCTCCGGCGGCGACCACCCCCTGGGCGAGAACATCGTACACATGGTGCTGGCCAAGCTGCCGGACGCCCCGCCGGGGGTGAAGGGCATCTCGCTGTTCATCGTGCCCAAGTTCCTGGTCAACGAGGACGGCAGCCTCGGCGAGCGCAACGACGTGATCCTCGCCGGGCTGTTCCACAAGATGGGCTACCGCGGCACCACCTCCACCGCGCTGAACTTCGGCGACCAGGGGGCGTGCGTCGGCTACCTGGTGGGCAAGCCGCATCACGGCCTGGCCTACATGTTCCAGATGATGAACGAGGCGCGCATCGGTGTCGGCATGGGCGCGGTGATGCTCGGCTACGCCGGCTACCTGTATGCCCTGGACTACGCCCGCCAGCGGCCCCAGGGCCGGCTGCCGGATGGCAAGGACCCGAGCGTGCCCCAGGTGGCGATCATCGAGCACGCCGACGTGCGGCGCATGCTGCTGGCCCAGAAGGCCTACGTGGAAGGCGCCTTCGACCTGGCGCTGTACGCCGCGCGGCTGGTGGACGACAGCCAGACCCTGGCGGACGAGGACGAGCGGCGCGCCGCCGGCGAGCTGCTCGACCTGCTGACCCCGGTGGTCAAGTCCTGGCCCTCGGAGTTCTGCCTGAAGGCCAACGCCCTGGCGATCCAGGTCCTCGGCGGCCATGGCTACACCCGCGACTACCCGGTGGAGCAGTATTACCGGGACAACCGCCTCAACCCGATCCACGAGGGCACTCACGGCATCCAGTCCCTGGACCTGCTGGGCCGCAAGGTCGGGCAGAACGGCGGCGCCGCGCTCAAGCGCCTGACCCGGCTGATCCAGGCCACTTGCGCCCAGGCCGCCGAGTATCCGGGCCTGGCGCCCCTGGCCCAGCCCCTGGAGCGCCTGCTCGGCCACCTCTCCCAGGTGACCCTGGCCTTGCTCGGCGACCTGTTGCAAGGCCAGGTCACGCGCGGCCTGGCCAACTCGGCGCTGTACCTCAAGGCCTTCGGCCACGCGGTGATCGGCTGGCGCTGGCTGGAGCAGGCCCTGCGCGCCGAGCGCGGCCTGGCGGAGGGCGCGCCGGCGGACGCCGACTTCTACCGGGGCAAGCTCCAGGCGGCGCGCTACTTCCTTACCTGGGAAGTGCCGGCTCGCCACCACGAGCTGACCCTGCTGGAGGCCCGCGACGACACCTGCCTGGCCATGGCCGACGCCTGGTTCTGAGGCCCGTCCCCGACGCCCGGCGGGCTCTTTCCGCCGCGCGCCGGGGCTCCCCGCGCGCCGGCCCCTCGACGCCGGCCTCGGGCCGGACAAGCGCGGCCTCCTCTGTAAAGCCTTGGAAAAACGCCTTTACAGCGCGCCAAATCCGCAGGGTAGAATCCGGTCACGGTGCCGCCGTCCCCCACGGCGCGATGTCCGCCCCCGCCTTTCGACCTCCCGGAGCACAGCCTTGGACGCCAGTACCATCAACAGCCTGTTCCTGATCGGCGCGTTGCTGGTGGCCGCGAGCATCCTGGTCAGCTCGATTTCCGCCCGGGTGGGCATCCCGATCCTGGTGATCATCCTCGCCGTGGGCATGGTGGCCGGCGTCGACGGCCCCGGCGGCATCGGCTTCAGCAACTATCCCCTGGCCTACCTGGTGGGCAACCTGGCCTTGGCGGTGATCCTCCTGGACGGCGGCCTGCGCACCCGGGTGTCCAGCTTCCGCGTGGCGCTGTGGCCGGCGCTGTCCCTGGCCACCGTGGGGGTGCTGATCACCACCGGGCTGACCGGCATGGCCGCCGCCTGGCTGTTCGACCTCAACCTGATGCAGGGCCTGCTGATCGGCGCCATTGTCGGTTCCACCGACGCCGCGGCGGTGTTCTCGCTGCTCGGCGGCAAGGGCCTCAACGAGCGGGTCAGCGCCACCCTGGAAATCGAGTCGGGCAGCAACGACCCCATGGCGGTGTTCCTCACCGTCACCCTGATCGACATGCTGGCCAAGGGGCAGACCGACCTCAGCCTCGGCTTCCTCGGCCACCTGCTCAGCGAATTCGGCATCGGCGCGTTGCTCGGCCTGGGCGGCGGCTGGCTGCTGTTGCAGACCATCAACCGCATCCACCTGGCCCACGGCCTCTACCCGCTGCTGGTGGTGAGCGGCGGCCTGGTGGTGTTCGCCCTGACCAACGCCCTGCACGGCAGCGGCATTCTCGCCGTCTACCTGTGTGGGCTGGTGCTGGGCAACCGCACCATCCGCGGGCGCCACGGCATCCTGCACATGCTCGACGGCATGGCCTGGCTAGCGCAGATCGGTATGTTCCTGGTGCTCGGCCTGCTGGTCACCCCCCACGACCTGCTGCCCATCGCCGTCCCCGCCCTGGGCCTGGCGCTGTGGATGATCCTGGTGGCGCGGCCGGTCTCGGTGCTGGCGGGGCTGTGGCCGTTCCGCGCTTTCCACGACCGGGAAAAAGCCTTCATCGCCTGGGTCGGCTTGCGCGGCGCGGTGCCGATCATCCTCGCCGTGTTCCCGATGATGGCCGGCCTGCCCCACGCCCAACTGTATTTCAACCTGGCGTTCTTCATCGTACTGGTGTCGCTGCTGCTGCAAGGCGCCAGCCTGCCGCTGGCGGCGAGACTGCTGCGGGTCACGGTGCCGCCGGAGCCAGCGCCGATCTCCCGGGCCGGCCTGGAAATCCACCCCACCAGCGAGTGGGAGCTGTTCATCTACAGCCTCGGCTCGAAGAAATGGTGCATCGGCGCCGCCCTGCGGGAACTGAAGATGCCCGAGGGCACGCGGATCGCCGCGCTGTTCCGTGGCGCCGAGCTGCTGCACCCGTCCGGCAGCACCATCCTGGAAGCCGGCGACATCCTCTGCGTGATCGGCCACGAACGCGACCTCCCCGCCCTTGGCCGGCTGTTCAGCCAGGCGCCCAAGCGCGGCCAGGACCTGCGCTTCTTCGGCGACTTCGTGCTGGAAGCCGAAGCCCAGCTCACCGACATCGCCGCCCTGTACGGCCTGAAACTGGAACACGTCGACGGCAGCCTGCCCCTGGGTCGCTTCATCGTCCAGCAGATCGGCGGCGAGCCGGTGGTGGGCGACCAGGTGGAATGGAACGGCCTGACCTGGACGGTGGCGTCGATGGACGGGAACAAGGTGCGCAAGGTGGGCGTCAGATTCCCCGAAGGCGCGCGCCCGGGTCCCGGACTGTTCCTCTGAAACCCCTGTCTTTCATCAGCCTCGACCGTATCCCATGCCCTTTCCGCGTAGACTCCTCGCCGCGCTCCTGCTCGGCCTCTGCCTGACCTCCGTCCTCGCCCATGCCGCCGACGACACGCCGGACGCCGCCAAAGTCCAGAGCGCCCTCGACGGGTTGGCCGACCGCAAGCTGCCGGAAGCGGAGCAGGCGGCGCTCAAGGACACCCTGGAGCAGACCCTCAAGCTGCTCGTCGGCAAGGCCGATGCCGAGAAGCGCCTGGCCGACCTCAAGCAGCAACTCACCGACGCCCCGCGCCTGATCGGCGAGGCCCAGCGGGAGCTGACCCGCCTGAAGGCCGCGCCGGTCACCCCGGTGGCCCAGCGCTACGCCAACGCTTCGGTGCCGCAGTTGGAGCAGATGCTCAACGAGCGCTCCACCCAACTGGCCAATTGGCAGAAGGCCAGCGCCGACGCCAACAGCCTGATCATCACCGCCCAGACCCGGCCCGAGCGGGCCCAGGCGGAAATCAGCAGCAACCAGACCCGCAGCCAGCAGATCAACGCCATCCTCAAGAGCGGCAAGGACACCGGCAAGCCGGTGGGCCCGGAGCGCCGCGACCAGCTCAACGCCGAACTGGCCGCGCTGGCCGCCCAGACCCAGTTGCGCCGCCAGGAACTGGCCGGCAACAGCCTGCTGCAGGACTTGGGCGCCGCGCAGCGGGAACTGCTCGCCCTGCACATCGAGCGGACCGAGCGGGAGATCGTCGACCTGCAATCGCTGATCAACGGCAAACGCCGCGAGCACTCCGAAAAAACCGTCGCCGAACTCTCCAAGGAAGCCAAGAACGCCTCTCCGGACAGCCTGCTGGCCCAGGAAAGCGGGAGGAACCTCAAGCTCTCCGACTACCTCCTGTGGGCCACCGACCGGCTCAACGAACTGACCCAGCGCAACCTGCAGACCAAACAGCAACAGGACAGCCTGAACCAGGCCGACCAGGCCTTGGAAGAACAGATCAGTGTGCTCAAGGGCAGCCTGCTGCTGTCGAAAATCCTCTACCAGCAGAAGCAAGCTCTGCCCCAGGTGAAGATCGACGGCCGCCTGGCCGACGAGATCGCCGACATCCGCCTCTACCAGTTCGAGCTGAGCCAGCAGCGCGACGACATGGACAGCCCGGCCAGCTATGTGGACAAGCTGCTCGCCAGCCAGCCGGCGGAGCAGGTCACCCCCGAGCTGCGCAAGCAACTGCTGGAGCTGGCGAACACCCGCGAGGACCTGCTGGACCAACTCAACCGCGAACTGAGCGCGGTGCTCAACGAATCCATCACCTTGCAGCTCAACCAGAAGGAGCTGTACAGCACCAGCCAGACGTTGCGCGCCACCCTCGACGAACAGATGTTCTGGATCCCCAGCAACCGCCCCTTGGATCCCACGTGGCTCAAGCTGGCCCCGGAATACCTCAAGCGGCAGATCAAGGCCATCGATTGGGGCTCGACCGCCCTCGAACTGGGCACCGGTCTGGCCAGCCGGCCGTGGGTGTTCATTCCGCTGCTGATGATGATCGGCGTGCTGCTGTGGCGCCGCCGGGCCATCTACGCCAAGCTCAACGCGCTGCACGAGGACGTCGGCCACTTCAAGCGCGACAGCCAGTTGCACACGCCCCTGGCGCTCCTGTTCAACGCCCTGCTGGCCCTGCCGGTCAGCCTGTTCCTGGCCCTGTGCGGCTTCGCCCTGCAGATCGACGCCCGCGGGCAGAACGCCAACCTGGGCGCCGCGCTGTTGCAGATGGCCCAGGCCTGGCTGGTGTTCTACACCGCCTACCGCATCCTCGCCCCCGGCGGTGTCGCCGAATTGCATTTCCGCTGGGAACGGGATCAGGTGACCTTCCTCAACGTGCAGGTACGCCGCCTCGGCGTCGTAGTGCTCGCGTTGCTGGGGGTGGTCAGCCTGGCCGAACGCCAGCCGGGCATGCTCGCCGAGGACGTGATCGGCATCATCGTGGTGATCACCTGCTACGCGCTGATGGTGCTGCTGATCGGCAAGCTGCTGCTCACCGGCCCGGCGCGGGCGCGCAGCTCCAGCTTGCGCACCCTGATCGGCATGGCCTTCACCGCGCTGCCAGCGTGCCTGATCGTGGCGGTCTGCTTCGGCTATTACTACACCGCCCTGAAGCTCACCGCCCGCGCCATCGATACCCTATACCTGCTGGTGCTCTGGCTGATGATCGAGGCCACCCTGATCCGCGGGCTGAGCGTCGCCGCCCGGCGCCTCGCCTACCAGCGAGCGGTGGCCAAGCGCCAAGCGCAGCAGAAGGAAGGTCTCGACGGCACCGAGGTGCTGGAAGAGCCCACCCTGGACATCGAGCAGGTCAACCAGCAGTCCCTGCGTCTGATCCGCCTGACCCTGATGGGCCTCTTCTTCGGCGTGCTGTACTGGGTATGGGCCGACCTGATCAGCGTGTTCGCCTACCTCGACAACATCACCCTGTACCAGTACACCAGCGGCACCGGCGCCGCCGCCGCCCAACTGCCCATCAGCGTGCTGGACGTGATCAGCGCGCTGATCATCGTCGGCATCACCGTGGTGCTCGCGGCCAACCTGCCGGGCCTGCTGGAGGTGCTGATCCTCTCCCGGCTGAACCTCGCCCAGGGCACCGCCTACGCCACCACCACGCTGCTGTCCTACGCCATCAGCGGCATCGGCTTCGTCACCACCCTGTCCACCCTCGGGGTGAGCTGGGACCGCCTGCAATGGCTGGTGGCGGCGCTCTCGGTGGGGATCGGCTTCGGCATGCAGGCGATCTTCGCCAACTTCATCTCCGGGCTGATCCTGCTGTTCGAGCGACCGGTGCGGATCGGCGACCTGATCACCATCGGCACCGTCACCGGCACGGTCAACCGCATCCATATCCGCGCCACCCACATCACCGACAGCGACCGCAAGGCGGTGATCGTGCCCAACCAGATCCTGCTGACCAGCCAACTGATCAACTGGACCCTGACCGATACCGTCACCCGCATCGTCCTGACCTTCAGCGTCGCCCGGGGGTCCGACCTGGAACTGGTGCACAAGCTGATGCTGCAGGCGGCCCAGGAGAACCCCCGGGTGCTGCGGGACCCGGCGCCCTCCGCGCAACTGACCGTCTATGGCGCCACCACCCTCGACCACGAGGTGAAGATCTACGTGCGCGACCTGGGCGACCGGGGCCCGGCCACCGACGAGCTGAACCGGCGCATCGACCGGTTGTTCCGCGAGCACGGCATCAACGTGTCCGCCGTGCCGAAGATGGACGTGACGGTGAGCAATCGCGCCGGCGAAGAGTTCAAACTCAGTGGCGGCCTGCTGGAAACGTTGAAAACCAACACCGGCGCGCCACCCGAGCCGGCGCCGCCCGCGCCCCAACCGTAGACGGCCAAGGCCGCGAGGACGCCCGATGAAGCGCCTGGACGAGTTGCACTTCGACAATCGCTTCGCCCGCCTGGGCGATGCCTTCTCCACGCAGGTGCAGCCCGATCCGATCGCCGATCCGCGCCTGGTGGTGGCCAGTCCGGCGGCCCTGGCGCTGCTCGACCTGCCGCCATCGGAAGCGGAGCGGCCGCTGTTCACCGAGCTGTTCAGCGGCCACCGCCTGTGGCCCACCGCCGAACCCCGGGCGATGGTCTATTCCGGCCATCAGTTCGGCGTCTACAACCCGCGCCTGGGAGACGGACGCGGTCTGCTGCTGGGAGAAGTGCTCAACGAGGCCGGCGAGCACTGGGACCTGCACCTCAAGGGCGCCGGCCAGACCCCTTATTCGCGGATGGGCGACGGCCGCGCGGTGCTGCGCTCGACGATCCGCGAGTTCCTCGCCAGCGAGGCCCTGCATGCCTTGGGCATTCCCACATCGCGGGCACTGTGCGTCACCGGCTCCAGCACCCCGGTCTACCGCGAGCGCCGGGAGAGCGCCGCCATGCTGCTGCGCCTGGCGCCCAGCCATGTGCGCTTCGGCCATTTCGAATACTTCTACTACACCCGCCAGCACGAGCACCTGGACACCCTTTTCGAGCATGTCCTGACCCGGCATTTTCCCGACTGCAGCGAACGGCCCCAGCCGGTGGAGACGATGTTCCGCGAGGTGGTGGAGCGCACCGCCGCGATGATCGCCCGCTGGCAGGCCTACGGCTTCTGCCACGGGGTGATGAACACCGACAACATGTCGATCCTCGGCATCACCTTCGACTACGGCCCCTACGCCTTCCTCGACGCCTTCGACGCCCATTACATCTGCAACCATTCCGACGACAGCGGCCGCTACGCCTTCAGCAACCAGGTACCCATCGCCCACTGGAACCTCGCCGCCCTGGCCCAGGCACTGACGCCCCGGGCGGAACTGGACGCCCTGCGCGAGGCCCTGGGCCTGTTCCTGCCGCTCTACCAGGCCGAGTACCTGTCCCTGATGCGCCGCCGCCTGGGTTTCGCCGGCGCCGAGGACGGCGACGAGGAACACATCCAGCGCCTCTTGCAATTGATGCAGGGTACGGTCGACTACACCCTGTTCTTCCGCCGCCTGGGAGAGCACTCCCCCGCCGAGGCCCTGACGCGCCTGCGGGACGACTTCGTCGACCTCGCGGGCTTCGACGCCTGGGGCGCCGACTACCTGGCCCGCTGCCAGCGCGACCCCGGCCCCGCGGAGACCCGTCGCGCCCGCATGCACGGGGCCAACCCGCTGTACGTGCTGCGCAATTACCTCGCCCAACAGGCCATTGCCGCCGCCGAGGGCGGCGATTACGAGGAAGTGCGCCACCTGCACCACGTCCTCTCCCGTCCCTTCGAGGCGCAACCCGGCGAGGACCGCTACGCCGAGCCACCGCCGGACTGGGGCCGGCACCTGGAGATCAGCTGCTCGTCGTGAAGCGTCGTTTGCCCAAGCTGTGAGGCGCGCCACAGTCACGGCTGGCCTGGATCGGTCATCCTGGCGCTTTCGGACAAGGACTTCCGCATGCCATACAGCCTCATCCAGCGCTTCGAAACGGGCACCGGCCCATTGGCCTTTTCGCTCGATACGCTTTCCCATGCGCAACTTAGGAGTCGGATCGCCGATGACCTCTATGCTCGTATCGAGGCGCCAGAGACGATTTATCAGGGCATAGCCCCCTTATGCGGCCCAGCGGCATTCATGTTCTGCGTCGCCAAGACCTCGCCCTATGCCTATGCCCGCTACGTGATCGACTTGGCGGAAACCGGCGAAGCCACCTTGGGAGCGCTACGGGTGAAACCGGGAAAGGCGTGCCGAAACGCACAGCTCGGCTCGCGTATCTCGGCCGTCGACTGGGTCGCCTTGGCCAGCCTGCGGGACGCCTCCAATAGCGTCCTGGCGATGGCAGGCCCGGATTCCTCCACGGCCGGTATCACCGGCTCGGCGACCATGGCCGAGTGGTTCCAGCACTGCGGCCTGTTCGTCTCGGTATCGAACCAGGCCCAGTACGTACCCGCCTCCCTCGACCGGTTGCTGGCCGCCGACCGTCATGCGGGCTCGGGCATTTCGTCTGCCTGCTGATCCGCGCGGCCATCGTCGAGAAGGTCGGCGGAGAGGTGCCCCTGAACAAGCTGGGCCATGGCACGCCCAAGACCCTGCTGGGCACGCCGGACCATTGGGTGGTCGTACAGAGCCCGCTTCGCCTGGGCCCTTGCTGCTACAACCCGGCCCACCCTCCATCGGTGGAGGCCTTGTTGAAGACCCGTCTGTCCTTCAGCATCTATTCCTGGGGCCTAACCACCGTCAACAACCGGATAACCGATTTGACGGTCGGGCAATTCCTTCCCTACTTCTACGGTTTCGTGTCGGCAGGCCACCCATGAACGCTCAGGAACGCGCCCTTACCCGCCCACTGCTTGCCTTGGCCTTCTTGGTCCTAGCAGGGTGTCACACCCCGCCCACCTTGCCTGGCAATCCGCCTGCCTTGCTTGACCTAGGCTCGGATGCTTGGCGCCTCCCCCCCCCGTTGCTGGCATTTTCTAGTGATGGGAGTCATTTTCTCGCCGCTGGAGAGCGCCAGACGGTTCGTCTGTACGAAAGCCAGCGTCATACGGCTATCGACCAGTTCATCAGTGCGAATCGCTTGGACCGAATCTTGGGAGCCGGCTTCCTCGAGAGCGGCCCCTATTACATCGCCCATGAAGAACGGAACGGTAAGCGCCTCGAACGGGTAACGCTGCGAGTAGCCTCACCGAGCCAGACCGGACCTCGCTTTGAGCGGCATTTCAGGTACCAAGGAGAACGGCCCGTCGTCGCGAATGCTCGCTATGCCGGTTACTACAACCAGTGGATGGACTGGCAGACCGGGCAATTGACGGAACGCGTGCCCACCGCCCACCCGGGCGGGGCGGGCAGCTACCGCTTGACCGAGGCAGGCGCCGTGCTGACGGCCGACGTCACGCGCGACCTGCTCGTGTTGCACGACCCCTTGACCGGCCAATCCACGCTATGGGAAAGCGGCCTTCACCTGGACGATGCCGCGCTGCTACAAGGCGGCCGCCAGGTCGTGATCGCGGGCGATCAAGGCGCCTGCGAAGTCTGGACGCTGCCGGCCCCGCGCCTCGTCGGCACCTGTCCAGGCGCCTGGTTCTCGTCGGGCTTCACCCAACTGGCCGTGGCGCCCAAGGCGCCGTTGTTCGTCGTGGCCCACGAGACGCGCGCCCGGGTATACACCCTTGATCCGCTGCGCCTGGTTCACGAAGTCGAAACCACCACCCCCGTTTCCGCCGTGGCGCTCTCCGACGGGGGGCGCTTGGCGGTGGCCTGCCAAGACGGCTCGGTGACACTGTGGGACGCGCCCGCGCGCACGGCCGTGGGCGCGCTCACGGTGCTCGACGGGGCCGGCCAGCCCTTGAATTCGATCCAGCACCTGGCTGTCAGCGACCACGGCTGGGTGCTGGTGTCGGGCTGGGGCAACAATCAGGGCGAACTGCATGTGTTGCGCACCCAGGACGCCGCCGGCCGCGCGCCCTGAGTCTCCAGCGGGGCATGCCCGGTGGCGTACATCTTATAAACAAAAGATCTAGAAAAACGGGATATGCCTTGCCTTGGGTTATTGACCCGAGAGGCCGGGCTTTTCCATGCTACCGGGCCCGCCTTCCACCAGGACGCCCCCATGAGCCAAGACGCCTCCACGCCCGCCCTGAAACCCGAAACCGTGGCGATCCACGGCGGCTATTCGCCCGACCCCACCACCAAGGCGGTGGCGGTGCCGATCTACCAGACCAGCTCCTATGCCTTCGACGACACCCAGCACGGCGCGGACCTGTTCGACCTGAAGGTGGCCGGCAACATCTACTCGCGGATCATGAACCCCACCAACGACGTCCTGGAGAAGCGCGTCGCCGCCCTGGAAGGCGGGGTCGGCGCCCTGGCGGTGGCCTCGGGCATGGCCGCCATCACCTACGCCATCCAGACCGTGGCCGAGGCCGGCGACAACATCGTCTCGGTGGCCAAGCTCTACGGCGGCACCTACAACCTGCTGGCCCACACCCTGCCGCGCTTCGGCATCCAGACCCGCTTCGCGCCCCACGACGACATCGCCGCCCTGGAAGCGCTGATCGACGACAAGACCAAGGCGGTGTTCTGCGAATCCATCGGCAACCCGGCGGGCAACATCGTCGACCTCGCGGCCCTGGCCGAGGCCGCCCACCGCCACGGCGTGCCGCTGATCGTCGACAACACCGTGGCCACGCCCATCCTCTGCCGGCCGTTCGAGCATGGCGCGGACATCGTGGTGCACTCCCTGACCAAGTACATCGGCGGCCACGGCACCAGCATCGGTGGCATCGTGGTGGACGCCGGCCACTTTCCCTGGGCCGAACACGCGGCGCGCTTCCCGCTGCTGAACACCCCGGACCCGTCCTACCACGGCGTCACCTACACCGAAGCCTTCGGTCCCGCCGCCTTCATCGGCCGCTGCCGGGTGGTGCCGTTGCGCAACACCGGGGCGGCGCTGTCGCCATTCAATGCCTTCCTGATCCTGCAGGGCCTGGAAACCCTGGCCCTGCGCATGGAACGCCACACCGAGAACGCTCTGGCGATCGCCCGCTATCTGCGCCAGCACCCGCAGGTGGCCTGGGTCAACTACGCCGGCCTGGAAGACCACCCCGAGCACGACTTGGCGCGCCGCTACCTGGGCGGGCGACCGGCATCGATCCTGTCCTTCGGCATCGTCGGCGGCCAGGAAGCCGGCGCGCGCTTCATCGACGCGCTCAAGCTGGTGGTGCGCCTGGTGAACATCGGCGACGCCAAATCCCTGGCCTGCCACCCGGCGTCCACCACCCACCGCCAACTCAGCGACGAGGAACTGGCGAAGGCCGGGGTGCCCCGGGACATGGTGCGGCTGTCCATTGGCATCGAGCACATCGACGACATCCGCGCCGACCTGGAGCAGGCGCTGAAGGTATCGCGCGGCTGACGGCCCTTGGAACCGGACGCGGCGGCCCGCATATCGGATCGACCGATTCCACGGAGCCGACCATGAGCGAGTCCCTGCTGATCCCCTGCGCCCACTGCGCGAGCCTCAACCGCCTGCCCGCGACGCGCCTGGACGACGCGCCGCGCTGCGGCCACTGCAAGCGCCCGGTGCTGAGCGAGGCGCCGTTCGCCCTCGACGAAGCGGGGTTCGCCCGCCAGCTCAAGGGCGACCTGCCGCTCCTGGTGGATGTCTGGGCCGCCTGGTGCGGGCCCTGCCGCGCCTTCGCGCCGGTGTTCGAGCAGGCCGCCGCCCGCCTGCGCGGACGCTGCCGCCTGGCCAAGCTGGACAGCGAGGCCCAGCCGCGCCTCGCCGGCCAGCTGGGCATCCGCTCGATCCCCAGCCTGCTGCTGTACCGGGACGGCCACGAAGTCGCCCGCCAGAGCGGCGCCCTGCCGCTGCCCAGGCTGCTCGACTGGCTGCGCGGCCAGGGCATCGCGCCCTTGCCGTAGATCAACGCCAGGCGCGCACGGGGTCCGCAGACTGCCCTCCTTCCCGGAGGACCCGCCCATGTTCACCCACATCCTCGTCGCCCACGACCTCAGCCTGGAGGCGGATCGCGCGCTTCGTCGCGCCCTGCGCCTGGCCGAACAGCACCGCGCGCGGCTGACGCTGCTGCACGTCATGCCCGATGCCCGCGCGCTGGGCGCCCTGCGCGAGGACCTGGAAGCCGAGCTGCGCCAGCGCCTGGACGCCTGCGAGGCCCTAGAGGCGGAACCGCGCGTCCGGATCACCGCCGGCCGCCCCGCCGAAACGATCATGGCGCACCTGGCCGAGGAAGGCGGCGACCTGCTGGTGGTCGGTCCCCATCACCGCGACGCCGCGCGCTTTGCCGGGTGCAACCTGGAGCGCCTGGCGCGGGCCTGCCCGGTGCCCTTGCTGCTCGCGGCCCGGGACGAGCCAGCGCCCCACGCCCGCGCCCTGGTGGCCCTGGACGCCTCGCTGTGCGCGCGGCTGGCCTTGGAAACGGCCTACCTGCTGCTGCCGGCCGAGGCCGAACTGCGGGCGCTGCACGTCTTCGAGGAAGCGGACGGCGAAGCGCCAGACCAGGCCGATGCCTATTGGCGGGCCCGGGGCGCGCTGATGGAACGGCGTGTCGCGGACGAACGCGCCACCCTGCCGCCCCGGGGCCCCCGGCTGAGCCTGGAACTGCGACGGGGCCGGGTGGCGGAGGCCCTGGCGCTCGCCCTCCGCGAGCGGGACACCGACCTGCTCGCCCTGGGCCACCACGCCCGCGGCCTGCATGCCCAGGCACCTTTGGGACACCTGCCGACCCACCTGCTGCAAGCCCCGCCCTGCGACGTGCTGCTGGTACGTTGAGCGGGACCATGACGGACATGCTCGGGCGGATCCGCGACGGCCGAGCGACGCAGCAACTCGGTGTAAACGCCTGGCTGGCCTTGTAGCGCCGACCGGGCGACTGGTATCAGCGCCGCGCGGCCGCGACAGGCTGCACTAACGGCCACCAGAAGCCTACCGCCCCTCGCCGAACGACTCCGGGCAGCGCCGCTGCGGCGGCGCCAGATGGATGTGGCCAAGCACGATCAGCCTTGGTGGTAGGCCGCCGAGAGCTCGTGCACCGCCTCGATGAAGGCGCCGGCGTGGGCCGGGTCCACTTCCGGGGTGATGCCGTGGCCGAGGTTGAACACATGGCCCGGGCCGGGGCCGTAGCTGGCGAGGATGCGCGCCACTTCGGCGCGGATGGTGGCCGGCTGGGCGTAGAGCACGCTGGGGTCCATGTTGCCTTGCAGGGCGACCCGCTCGCCGACCCGGCGGCGCGCCTCGCCGATGTCGCAGGTCCAGTCCAGGCCCAGGGCGTCGGCGCCGCTGGCGGCCATGGACTCCAGCCAGAGCCCGCCGTTCTTGGTGAACAGGATCACCGGCACGCGCCGGCCCTCGTGCTCGCGGAGCAGGCCGTCGACGATGCGCCGCATGTAGGCCAGGGAGAACTCCAGATAGGCCGTCGAGGACAGGCTGCCGCCCCAGGTATCGAAGATCTGCACGGCCTGGGCGCCGGCGCGGATCTGCGCGTTGAGGTAATCGGTCACCGCGCGGGCCAGCTTGTCCAGCAACCGGTGCATCACCTGGGGCTCGTCGTAGAGCATCGCCTTGCTGCGACGGAAGTCCTTGGAGGAGCCGCCTTCCACCATGTAGGTGGCCAGGGTCCAGGGGCTGCCGGAGAAGCCGATCAGCGGCACCCGGCCGTTCAGCTCGCGGCGGATGGTACGCACCGCGTCGATCACGTAGCCCAGGTCCCGCTCCGCGTCCGGCACCGGCAACGCGTCGATGTCCGCCGCGTTACGCAGGGGCTTGCGAAAGCGCGGGCCCTCGCCGGTCTCGAAGTGCAGGCCGAGGCCCATGGCGTCGGGGATGGTGAGGATGTCGGAGAACAGGATCGCCGCGTCCAGTGGGTAGCGCTCCAAAGGCTGCAAGGTGACCTCGCAGGCCAGTTCGGGGCTCTTGCACAGGCTCATGAAGTCGCCAGCGCGCGCGCGGGTGGCGCGGTACTCCGGCAGGTAGCGCCCGGCCTGGCGCATCATCCACACCGGGGTGACGTCGACGGGCTGCTTGAGCAGGGCGCGAAGGAAGCGATCATTCTTCAGGGCGGTCATGGCGTTTTCCGGCAAAAAAGTGCGGGCATTTTCGCTGTAAATGCCAGAGGGGGAAAGTCGCGCCGACGCGGCGACGGGTCGGAGGAACGCCAATGTCGGTTTATATTCTACTTTGCTATCTTATTTCCAAAAAAATCTATTAATTCGGAATAAAAACGTTGAGCGCTTCGCTCGGTGCTTCCTATAGTCGGCTTCTTTTTATAACCAGAAGCACAAAAAACACTATAAGGACCTTGCAATGAGTATTAAGCAGTTCGGCAAGCGGTTCGTCTCCCTGTTCGCCGGCGCCACCCTGGCTCTCTCCCTCGGCGCCGCTTCGGCGTTCGCCGACGGCGAGCGCACCCTGCACATTGGCTATCAGAAGTTCAACAGCCTCAACATCCTCAAGGGCACCGGCGCCCTGGAAAAAGCCTTGGCTGACCAGCACGTGAAGGTGAGCTGGCACGAATTCGCCGCCGGCCCGCAATTGCTGGAGGCCCTGGCCGCCGGCGCCATTGATCTGGGCCACGCCGCCGACACCCCGTCGGTGTTCGCCCAGGCGGCGGGCAAGCCGCTGGTCTACCTTGCCGCCGAACAGCCCTACCCCGAAGGGATCGGCCTGCTGGCCAGGCAGGACGGGCCGATCACCACGGTGGCCGACCTCAAGGGCAAGCGGGTCGCCATCGGCCGTGGTTGGAACGCCCAGTACCTGCTGGTGCTGGCCCTGGAGGAAGCCGGCCTGACCTACGCCGATATCGCGCCGGCCTACGTCAACAACGCCGCCGACGCGGTGGCCGCCCTGCAATCAGGGAGCGTGGATGCCGTGGGCCTGTGGGACCCGTTCCTCGCCGCCGCCCAGCAGACGCTGCCGGTGAAGACCCTGCGGGACGGCCAGGGACTGTCCAACAACCGCACCTTCTACCTGTCCACCGCCGCCTTCGCCGACGCCCACCGGCCCCTGCTGAAGGTGTTCTTCGAGCAGCTCCAGCGGACCGGCGACTGGGCCAACGCCAACCCCCAGGCGGTGGCCGACCTGCTGGCGCCACAACTAGGCATCGCCGCCGATGTGCTGAAGGTGGCCAGCGAGCGACGCAACTACAAGGCTGTGGCCATGGACCCGGCCATCGTCGCCGAGCAGCAGAAGCTGGCCGATGCCTTCCAGCGCATCCAGCTGATCCCCAAGCCGCTGAAGGTGAGCGACGCCGTCTACCCCGAGTCGGCGCTGCCGTGACGCCCGCAGGCTGCCACGAGCGGCCCTTCGCCGCGCCGGCAGGCTGCCGGCGCTTCCGAGGCCATAACGCCAGGAGACTGCTCCATGGGCTCGCCCCGACCGATCCGCTTCAATGCCTTCACCCTGAACGCCGCCAGCCACCAGTCCCCCGGACTGTGGCGCCACCCCCGCGACCGCTCCACCCGCTACACCGACCTGGAGCACTGGACCGAACTGGCCCGCCTGCTGGAGCGCGGGCTGTTCGACAGCCTCTTCATCGCCGACGTAATGGGCGTCTACGACGTCTATCAGGGCAGCCCCGAAGCCGCCCTGCGAGGCGGCGTGCAGGTGCCGACCAACGACCCGCTGCTGATCGTCCCGGCCATGGCCGCCGCGACCCGGCACCTGGGCTTCGGCATCACGTTCTCCCTGACCTACGAGCACCCGTACCCCTTCGCCCGGCGCATGTCGACCCTCGATCACCTGAGCAAGGGACGGGTCGGCTGGAACATCGTCACCGGTTACTTGGACAGCGCCGCGCGCAACCTCGGCCTGGCGCGCCAGCCCGGCCACGACGCGCGCTACGCGCTGGCGGAGGAGTACCTGGAGGTGCTCTACAAGCTCTGGGAGAAGAGCTGGGAGGACGGCGCGGTGCTCCACGACCGCGCCGGCGGACGCTACAGCGACCCGGCCCGGGTGCACCCGATCCGCCACGCCGGCGAGCACTTCAGGGTGCCCGGCATCCACCTCTGCGAACCCTCGCCGCAGCGCACGCCGGTATTGTTCCAGGCCGGCGCCTCGGCCAGCGGCCAGGCGTTCGCCGCCCGCCACGCCGAATGCGTGTTCGTCAGCGCCCCCAGCCAGACCGCCCTGCGCCGCTACGTGGACAGTATCCGCCAGGCGGTGGCGGATGCCGGGCGGCACCCCGAGGACGTGCTGATCTATGCCCAGGCCCTGCCCATCGTCGCCGACAGCGCCGAGGCCGCCGCCGCGCGGCTCGACGAGTACCGGGGCTACGTCGACACCGAAGCCGCCCTGGCCTTGCTGTCGGGTTGGACCGGAATCGACTTCTCCACCTACGACCTCGACGCGCCCTTGGAGTACCTAGAGAACGACGCCGGGCGCACCGCCCTGGCGGCTTTCACCACCGCCGACCCGAGCCGCCGCTGGACGGTGCGCGAGGCGGCCGGCTTCGTCGGCCTCGGCGGCCGTGGCCCGGTGCTGAGCGGCACGCCCGAGACGGTGGCGGACCAACTGGAGGCGTGGCTGGATGCCACCGGCATCGACGGCTTCAACCTCACCTACGGGGTGGCGCCGGACGACCTGCGGGCGGTGGTGGACCATGTGGTACCCACGCTGCAACGCCGGGGCCGCTACCGCGCCGCCTACGCCGAGGGCACCCTGCGCCACAAGCTGTTCGGCCGGGGCGACCGCCTGCCGCCGGGCCATCCTGGCCCCTCGATCCGGCTCGACCCGGCCTGAACCCGGGCATGGGCCGGAGGCCGTCCTTGGGAAGTGGCTACCGGCCTGGCTGAAGACCAATGAGCGAGGCAGACCCACCTTCCCTGGACGACGAGAAGGCGGCGCGGTTGCGCGGCCTTACCCGCTGGGTCGCCGTGCCTGAAACCCGCGAGGCAGCGGTCCGGAGACGACGCGGTTGAAACGCACGCCAGCGAGCCGCTGACGCGTGAACATCATCCTCTTCCTGATGATCGCCGCGCCGCCATGGGCCGGCGCGCTGTCCGGTCGGCCGCCCGCTTCCCGGGCCAGTCGGACAGCGAACGGCGTTGATCCGGAGGTGCTGCCGAGGGCACGCAGGCATGAGGCACGGGTCTTGGGAGCGCCCGGATCGGCCAAGGGCGGCATCGCCCCAGGAGCCAGCCTGTCAGAGAAGGACGAAAAGCCGGGCCGCGGTCGCAGCCTGGCGTGAAGGGGTGCCCTGGCCTCGGTGCGCGCCAGCCTGATCGCTTTCGACCAGAGGGATGAGACCGTACAGCCGCGAAGTGAGCAACGTGGATCACGGCACGCACGGCGGACACCGGCGCGCCGAGGAGCCGGCGCCCGGCACCGCGACTTGACCCAGGCCGGGCTGTCGCCGGGGACCCGAAGCGCCCGGCCGGCCGTCAGACACCCAGGTAGTCGAGGATGCCCTCGGCGGCGTTGCGGCCCTCGAAGATGGCCGTCACCACCAGGTCGGAGCCACGCACCATGTCGCCGCCGGCGAAGATCTTCGGGTTGCCGGTCTGGTGCTTGAACGGGCCGTCGGCCGGGGCCACCACGCGGCCCTGGCCGTCGATGGCCACGGCGTGCTGCTCGAACCAGGGCGCCGGGCTGGGGCGGAACCCGAAGGCGATCACCACGGCATCGGCCGGAAGAATTTCCTCGGAACCGGGGATCGGCTCGGGGCTGCGCCGGCCCCGGGCGTCGGGCTCGCCCAGGCGGGTCTCCACCACCTTCACGCCTTCCACCCGGCCGTCGCCGACGATGGCGATGGGTTGGCGGTTGAAGAGGAACTTCACCCCCTCCTCCTTGGCGTTCTTCACTTCCTTGCGCGAGCCCGGCATGTTTTCCTCGTCGCGCCGGTAGGCGCAGGTGACACTCTTGGCGCCCTGGCGGATCGAGGTCCGGTTGCAGTCCATGGCGGTATCGCCGCCGCCCAGTACCACCACCTTCTTGCCCTTCATGTCGATGAAATCCTCGGGGGATTTCTCGAAGCCGAGGTTGCGGTTGACGTTGGCGATGAGAAAGTCCAGGGCGTCGTGCACCCCCGGCAGGTCCTCGCCGGGAAAGCCGCCCTGCATGTAGGTGTAGGTGCCCATGCCCATGAACACCGCGTCGTACTCGGCGAGCAATTGCTCCATGCTCACGTCCCTGCCGATCTCGGTGTTCAAGCGGAACTCGATGCCCATGCCGGCGAACACCTCGCGGCGCCGGCTCATGACGGTCTTCTCCAGCTTGAACTCGGGGATGCCGAAGGTCAGCAGGCCGCCGATCTCCGGGTTGCGGTCGAACACCACCGGGGTCACGCCGTTGCGCGCCAGCACGTCGGCGCAGCCCAGGCCCGCCGGGCCGGCGCCGATCACCGCGACCCGCTTGCCGGTGGGCTTGACGTGGGACAGGTCCGGCCGCCAGCCCATGGCGAAGGCGGTGTCGGCGATGTACTTCTCCACCGAGCCGATGGTCACCGCGCCGAAGCCGTCGTTGAGGGTGCAGGCGCCCTCGCACAGGCGGTCCTGAGGACACACTCGGCCGCAGACTTCCGGCAGGGTGTTGGTCTGGTGGGACAGCTCGGCGGCGGCGAGGATGTTGCCTTCGGCGACCAGCTTCAGCCAGTTGGGGATGAAGTTGTGCACCGGGCACTTCCACTCACAGTACGGGTTGCCGCAGCCCAGGCAGCGGTGGGCCTGCTCCGAGGCCTGCTGCGGCTTGAACAGGTCGTGGATCTCGACGAATTCGCGCTTGCGCTGGCGCAGCAGCTTTTTCTTCGGGTCCTTGCGGCCCACGTCGATGAACTGGAAGTCGTTGTTCAGGCGTTCGGTCATTTCAAACCTCCAGCAGCGGCAAGCCCCCGCCTGCGGCTGCGAGACAATCTCGGTGTGCGGCGCGGGCCGCGCGTTCTATTGCGGGTTGGCCCGGATGCTGGTCAGCAGCGACGCGAGGTTCGCGGCCTTCGGCTTGACCAGCCAGAAGCGGCGCACGTAGTCGTCCAGGTTCTCCCAGAGGGTGCGGCCCCAGTCGCTGCCGGTCTCCTGGACGTACTCGGCGAGCACGCGCTCCAGGTGGCTGCGGTAGGACTCCATGGCCTCGTTGCTGATGCGCTGGATTTCCACCAGTTCGTGGTTCACCCGGTCGACGAAGCTGTTATCCAGGTCGAGAACGTAGGCGAAGCCGCCAGTCATGCCCGAGCCGAAGTTGTAGCCGGTCTTGCCCAGCACGCAGACGAAGCCGCCGGTCATATATTCGCAACAGTGGTCGCCAGTACCTTCCACCACCGCGTGGGCGCCGGAGTTGCGCACCGCGAAGCGCTCGCCGGCGGTACCGGCGGCGTACAGGGTGCCGCCGGTGGCGCCGTACAAGCAGGTGTTGCCGACGATGGCGGTGTCCTGGGTGCGGAACGGGCTGCCCGCCGGCGGCGTGATCACCACCCGGCCCCCGGTCATGCCCTTGCCCACGTAGTCGTTGGCGTCGCCCTCCAGGTAGAGGTGGAGACCGCCGGCGTTCCACACGCCGAAGCTCTGCCCGGCGGTGCCCTTGAAGCGGAAGGTGATGGGCGCGTGGGCCATGCCTTGGTTGCCATGCCGCCGGGCGATCTCGCCGGAGACCCGGGCGCCGATGGAGCGGTCGCAGTTGCAGATGTCCAGTGCGAACTCGGCGCCGCAGGCGTCGGCGATGGCCGGGCGAGCCAGCGCCACCATTTTCTCGGCCAGCAGGCCGGGGTCGAAGGGCGGGTTCTTCTCCACCTGGCAGAATTGCGGCTTATCCGCCGGGACCAGCGGGCTGCCCAGCAGCGGCGAGAGGTCCAGGTGGGCCTGCTTGTCGGTCTCGCCGGGCAACAGCTCCAGCAGGTCGGTGCGGCCGATCAGCTCGCCCAGGCTGCGCACGCCGAGGCGGGCCAGCCACTCGCGGGTTTCCTCGGCGATGTAGGTGAAGAAATTCATGACCATCTCCACCGTACCGATGAAGTGATCCTTGCGCAGCTTGTCGTTCTGGGTGGCCACGCCGGTGGCGCAGTTGTTCAGGTGGCAGATGCGCAGGTACTTGCAGCCCAGGGCGATCATCGGCGCGGTGCCGAAGCCGAAGCTCTCGGCGCCGAGGATGGCGGCCTTGACCACGTCCAGGCCGGTTTTCAGGCCGCCGTCGGTCTGCACCCGGACCTTGCCGCGCAGGTCGTTGCCGCGCAGGGTCTGGTGGGTTTCGGCCAGGCCCAGCTCCCAGGGCGCGCCGGCATATTTGATGGAGGTGAGCGGCGAGGCGCCGGTACCGCCGTCGTAGCCGGAAATGGTGATGAGGTCGGCGTAAGCCTTGGCCACGCCGGCGGCGATGGTGCCCACGCCGGCTTCCGCCACCAGCTTCACCGACACCAGGGCCTGCGGGTTGACCTGCTTGAGGTCATAGATCAGTTGCGCCAAGTCCTCGATGGAGTAGATGTCATGGTGTGGCGGCGGCGAGATCAGGGTGACCCCGGGCACCGCGTAACGCAGCCGGGCGATCAGGCCATTGACCTTGCCGCCGGGCAACTGGCCACCCTCGCCGGGCTTGGCGCCCTGGGCCACCTTGATCTGCAGCACCTCGGCGTTGACCAAGTATTCCGGGGTGACACCAAAGCGGCCGGTGGCCACCTGCTTGATCTTCGAACTCTTCGACGTGCCGTAACGCGCCGGGTCCTCGCCGCCCTCGCCGGAGTTGGAGCGCCCGCCCAGGCGGTTCATGGCCTCGGCCAGGGCCTCGTGGGCTTCCGGCGACAACGCACCGAGGGAAATGCCGGCGGCGTCGAAGCGCTTGAAGATCGCCTCCAGGGGTTCCACTTCGCTCAATGGCAGCGGCTGGGGGGCGGTCCTCAGCTTGAGCAGGTCGCGCAACATCGACACCGGGCGGGTATCCACCAGGGCGGTATATTCCTTGAATTTCTCGTAGCTGCCCTGCTGCACGGCGGCTTGCAGGGTGTTCACCACGTCCGGGTTGTAGGCGTGGTACTCACCGCCGTAGACGAACTTGAGCAGGCCGCCCTGCTGGATCGGCTTGCGGTTGTTCCAGGCCTCGAAGGCCAGCAGCTTCTGCTCGCCCTCCAGGTCGACGAAGCGCGCGCCCTTGAGCCGGCTGGCGACGCCGCGGAAACTCAGGCCGACCACCTCTTCCGACAGGCCCACCGCCTCGAACAACTGGGCGCCCCGGTAGGACGCGATGGTGGAGATGCCCATCTTCGAGAGGATTTTCAGCAGGCCCTTGGTGATGCCCTTGCGGTAGTGCTTGAACACCTCGTAGAGGTCGCCCAGTACCTCGCCGGTGCGGATCAGGTCGGCCAGCACCTCGTAGGCGAGGTACGGGTAGATGGCGGTGGCGCCGAAGCCCAGCAGCACCGCGAAATGGTGCGGATCGCGGGTGGTGGCGGTCTCCACCAGGATGTTGCAGTCGCAGCGCAAGCCCTTTTCCACCAGCCGGTGGTGCACCGCGCCGACGGCCAGGGCCGCGTGGGCCGGCAGCTTGCCGGGGGCGATGGCGCGGTCGGTGAGGACCAACAATACCTTGCCGCCGCGCACCGCCGCCTCCGCCTGGTCGGCGATCCCGCGCACCGCCGCTTCGAGGCCGAGGGCTTCGTCGTAGTTGAGGTCGATGACCTGACGCTCGAAGCCGGGCCGTTCGAGGTTCATGATCGTCCGCCATTTCGCCGGCGACACCACCGGGGTGCTGAGGATCGCCCGGTTGGCGTGGTCGGCGGTTTCCTCGAAGACGTTGCGCTCGGCGCCCAGGCAGGTCTCCAGGGACATGACGATGGCTTCGCGCAGCGGGTCGATGGGCGGGTTGGTGACCTGGGCGAACTGCTGGCGGAAGTAGTCGTAGGGCGAGCGCACCCGCCGCGACAGCACCGCCATGGGGGTGTCGTCGCCCATGGAGCCCACCGCTTCCTGGCCCTGTTCGCCCAAGGGGCGCAGCACCTGGTCGCGCTCCTCATAGGTGACTTGGAACATCTTCATGTACTGCCGGAGCTGCTCGCCGTCGTAGCTGGCCACGCCATGGTCGTCGTCCATGGTGGCGCGGATGCGCAGGGCGTTCTTGCGCAGCCACTGCTTGTAGGGGTGGCGCGACTTGAGGCGGCTGTCGATGTCGTCGGAGGTCAGCACCTGGCCGGTCTCGGTGTCCACGGCGAGGATCTGCCCCGGGCCGACGCGACCCTTGGCGATGACATCTTCCGGGGTGTAGTCCCACACGCCGATCTCCGACGCCAGGGTGATGTAGCCGTTCCGGGTGGTCACCCAGCGCGCCGGGCGCAGGCCATTGCGGTCCAGCAGGCAGACGGCGTGGCGGCCGTCGGTCAGGACCACGCCGGCCGGGCCGTCCCAGGGCTCCATGTGCATGGAGTTGTATTCGTAGAAGCCGCGCAGGTCGGCATCCATGGTCTCGACGTTCTGCCAGGCCGGCGGGATGATCATGCGCAGCCCGCGGAACAGGTCGATGCCGCCGGTAACCATGAGTTCGAGCATGTTGTCCATGCTCGACGAGTCGGAGCCGACGCGGTTCACCAGCGGGCCGAGCTCATCCAGGTCCGGCAGCAGTTCGTTGGCGAACTTGCCACGGCGCGCCTGGGCCCAGTTGCGGTTGCCGGTGATGGTGTTGATCTCGCCATTGTGGGCGAGGAAGCGGAACGGCTGCGCCAGCGGCCATTTCGGCAGGGTGTTGGTGGAGAAGCGCTGGTGAAAGACGCAGATGGCGGTTTCCAGGCGCGGGTCGCCCAGGTCCGGATAGAAGGCGGCGAGATCCGCCGGCATCATCAGGCCTTTATAGATGATGGTCTTGTGGGAAAAACTGCAGATGTAGTGGTCGGTGTCCTCGGCGTTGGCCACGGACGAGCGACGACGGGCACTGAACAGCTTGACCGCGAACTGCTGGTCGCTCAGCCCCTCTCCGCCGATGAACACTTGCTCGATGCGCGGCAGGCGATCCAGGGCGAGCTGGCCGAGCACCGAAGTGTCGATGGGCACCGGGCGCCAGCCGATCAGGTCGAGACCGGCGGCGAGAATCTCCCGGTCCATGTTGGCCCGGGCGCGCTCGGCCCGTTCCGGGTCCTGGTTGAAGAACACCATGCCCACCGCGTACTGGGCGGGCAACGCCCTGGAGAACCGCTCCTGGGCTACCGCCCGCAGGAACGCATCGGGCTTCTGCATTAGCAGGCCGCACCCATCCCCGGTCTTGCCATCGGCATTGATGCCGCCGCGGTGGGTCATGCAGGTCAGGGCCTCGATGGCGGTCTTCAGCAGATGGTGGCTTGCCTCACCCCGCATGTGAGCGATCAGACCGAAGCCGCAGTTATCCTTGAACTCATCAGGATGGTATAGACCTGCTTTCATAGGGAGCTCTCACCAGACTGCCTTTTAGGCGAATACTTTTTAATTCATAGACTTACCGTACGCGCAGGACGTAGCGCCAGCTTTGCGCAGGCAAAGGGAGGCCATTGTACATAGCGAAAGGGACACGCCACAAATTTACGTGACGTACCTATGAAATTTAATGTCGCTAAATGGAAGGATAGGACTCGCTGGTCATGCTAGCGACCAGCGAGTCATCACCCGCGCCAGCCTTAGCGGGACTGGGCGAGGTCCTGCTGGATGCTGCCGAAGGTACGCGGCCATGGCTTGCCGGCCTGGACCTTCGGCGGCAGCGCCTTGACCGCTGCCTGGGCGGCGGTGCGACTGGCAAAGTTGCCGTAGGTGACCACGAAGAGGGGCTGCCCCTGGTGCATCTTCTTGAAGTAGCGATACTCGCCGCCGTTCTGCTGGACGAAGGCCTTGGCGCTGCTTTCGGTACGGGTACCGAGGATTTGCAAGGCGAAGTTACCGGCGCTCTGGGCACGATACCACTCGCCTCCGGCACCGCCCCCGGCGCTGGCGACTGGCGCGCTGGCGGCCGGAACCGGCTTGGTTTCCTTGGGCTTGGCCGTAGCGGCCGGCTTGGCGGCGTTCTGCGCGGGCTTGGACGCCGCCGCTACAGGCGCGGACGGCGCCACGGGCGTGGCCGGCTTGGCGGCGCTGGCCGGAGCGGGCGACTTGACCGCGGCGGTGCTGGGCGTCGGCGCGGGGGTCGGTTTCGGGGCGGGCACTGGCGTGGGGGTCGCGACAGGCGCGGGCGCCGGGGTGACCGGCTGCGCCGGAGCCGGGGGCGCGCTGGCCACCGCGCCCACCGGCGGTGCCATGGTGGTGACGGTCGGAGGCGTGGCATTGCTCAGTGGTTCGCTGCCCGGCGGGTCCTCCGGCTCGCCTTGGCCGGCGGCCTGAGCCAGGGGCTCGCGCACCACCGGTTGCCCCTGGGGAAGGGGCAGCGGCTGGCTGCCACCGGAGGCGGCCGGCTGGCCGCTCGGGACGGCGGCATCGGGCGCCCCGGCGGTCGGGGCGGATGGGCCCAGGGGTAATTGCGCGGTGGTGGGCGCCGGGGCCTTGTCGCCGCCGGTGCGCTCTTGCATGAACCAGGCAGCGCCCACGCCCACGGCCACCACGGCCAGGGCCAACAGGTGTTTCTTCGGCAGGGCGAACCCCTTGCGGCGAGCGGCGCCACGCTCGGCCAGCATCGCCTCGATCATGTTTTCCCGGGCGACTTGGTTGATCGCCCCCGGCCAGCCTTCCGACTGCAGGTGGATATCGGCGATCTGCTCCGCGCTCAGCAGCTCGATACCCTGGCCGGCGCCGGCGAGACGCTGGGCCAGGTAGTCCCGGGTCTCTTCCTCGGTGTAGGGCTGCAGTTCGATAACGTGGAAACGCTCCTCGCCGTCGGATAGCCGTTCTAGGCTGGGCTGGATCGACGAATCGGCGAACAGGAAGATGTGTGGGCGCCCTTCCGCGCTGCCCGCGGCCAGGGTCAGCAGCGCTTGCAGGGAAGGCTCGTCGAGCGCCTCGGCATCGTCCACCAGGAGATAGACCTCTTGGCCGGTGAGCGCCAGTTGCTCGGTCTGGGCCAGGATCGAACGCACGTCCGCCTGGGCGATGTTCAGGTACTGCGCCACCTGCCGCAACAGGCCGCCGGCCTCGGCGGTACTGCGAGCGGACACCACCACGCTCTGCACTGTCTGCTTGTTGGTGCTGGCCACCAGCGCCTGACGCAGCAGGGTCTTGCCGCTGCCCTCCGGCCCCGTGACCACCAGCACCAACTGGCTGTAGCGGGCCAAGTGATGCAACTGGCCGAGCACGGGCTTGCGCTGCGCGGGGAAGAACTTGAAGCCCGGCACGCGGGGCGCGAACGGATCATGGGTGAACTGGTAATGGCCGAGGAAGGCCTCGTCGGCATGCAGAGTGGTCATGGGACTTTCGTTACTCTCCGAGCTGTGCGGCCAGGGCGCGGTAGTCCGCCCGCAGGGTCGCATCCAAGACGTCGCGCGGGTAATCGGCCGTGATCACGGCCTCACCCAGGCGTTTGAGCAGAACCAGGCGCAATTGGCCGTCGAGCACCTTCTTATCCACCGCCATGTGTTCCAGGAAGTGCTCCGGCCCCATGCCCCCTGGAGGGACAACGGGAAGGCCGGCGCGTTGCAGCAGGCGAATGCCCCGGTCGCGCTCGGCGGTATCGAGCCAGCCCAGCCGGGTGGACATGTCCAAGGCCATCGCCGTACCGGCCGCCACGGCCTCGCCGTGCAGCCACATGCCATACCCCATGTGGGTCTCGATGGCGTGGCCGAAAGTGTGGCCGAGGTTGAGGATGGCCCGCAGGCCCGACTCTCGCTCGTCCGCGCCGACCACACGCGCCTTGGCCCGGCAGGAGCGCTCGATGGCTTCGGTCAGGGCCGCCGCGTCCAGCGCCAGCAGCCGGTCCATGTGCGTCTCCAGCCAGGCCAGAAACGCCTCGTCGCAAATCAACCCGTACTTGATCACCTCGGCCAGGCCGGCGGCCAGTTCGCGAGACGGCAACGTGGCCAGGGTGGAGGTGTCGATCACTACGGCCTTGGGCTGGTAGAACGCCCCCACCATATTCTTGCCCAAGGGATGGTTGATGCCGGTCTTGCCGCCCACCGAAGAGTCCACCTGGGATAGCAGCGTGGTCGGCACCTGGATGAAATCCACGCCCCGCTGATAGCAGGCGGCGGCGAAACCTGCCATGTCGCCGATGACCCCGCCGCCCAGGGCGATCACCGTGGTGCGTCGGTCATGCCGGGCTCGCAGGAGGCCGTCGAAGATCAGTTGCAGGGTTTCCCAGTTCTTGAACGACTCCCCGTCGGGCAGCACGATGGGCGTCAGGCCGAAGGCACCGAGCGTCTCGCTCAGGCGCTCAAGGTAAAGCGGGGCCACGGTTTCGTTGGTGACGATCGCCACCTGTTTTCCAGCGAGGTAGGGCAGGAAGCAGCTTGCCTCGGTCAGCAGGCCCGATCCGATGAAGATGGGATAGCTGCGCTCGCCGAGTTCGACCTTGAGTGTCTGCATGTGAGCCCCCGGGATAGAGAAGGGCCGTAGGATAGCGCAGAACGGACGCGGCTTTAACGGGGCGGCAAGGCTTGCAGGCGCTGGAGGATTTCCTGCACCACCAGCCGTGGAGGACGCTCGTCCGTTTCGATGACTACATCGGCGATCTCCCGGTACAGCGGGTCGCGAATCGCCATCAGGTCCCGCAGCACCCGACCCGGGTCGCTGGCCCGCAGAAGGGGCCGGTTGCGATCGCGGGCGGTGCGGTCGATCTGCTGCTCCACCGAGGTGTACAGGTAGATCACCCGGCCGCCGCGATACAGCGTCCGACGGTTGGCCTCGCGGAGCACCGCGCCGCCTCCGGTGGCCAGCACCATGCCTTCCAGCTCGCACAACTCCGCGAGCATGGACTGCTCCCGCTCCCGGAAGCCCTGCTCGCCCTCGACATCGAAGATCCAGGGAATGTTGGCGCCGGTGCGCTGCTCGATTTCCTTGTCGGAATCCTTGAAGGGCAAACGCAACTCCTTGGCCAGCAGGCGGCCGATGGTGCTCTTTCCAGCACCCATCGGGCCCACCAGGATCAGGTTCTGCACCGGATCAACGACCCACGGCGATGGCTTGGTTGTTCATGATGCGCGGCGTCAGGAAGACCAGCAGCTCGGCTTTCCGCTCTTCGACCATGTCACGCTTGAACAGCCGGCCGACGAAGGGCAGGTCGCCCAAGAACGGGACTTTCTCCACCGACGAGGTCTGCTGGTTGGAGAACACGCCACCGATCACGATGGTTTCCCCATCGGCGACCAGCACGCTCGCATTGACTTCATTCTTGTTGATCGGCGGTACGCCGTTCAGCGCGTTGGCGAAGTCCGGGGCATCCTTGGTGACCTTGACCTCCATGATCACCCGGTTGTCCGGGGTGATCTGCGGCGTCACTTCCAAGGATAGCGCCGCCTCCTTGAAGGACGTGCTAGTCGCACCGCTGGAACTGGATTCCTGGTAAGGAATCTCCGCGCCCTTGAGAATCTTGGCGGTCTGCTTGTCGGAAGTGACGACCTTAGGCTGGGAGACGATCTCGCCGTTGCCGCTCTTCTCCATCGCCGACAGTTGCAGGTCGAGGATCAGGTTGTTGGTCACGAAACCAATGCCCAATCCCGAGGTGCTGTTGGCGGCGCCCAGGTCAACGAACGGCGTAGGACTGTTATTGCCAGTGGTGCTGCCACTGCCCCCCCCCACAGGCAAGGTACAACGGCCGGCGAACGGGCCGCAGTTAAAACCATCCTCATCCTTGATCCCCACGTTGCCGTCCTTGCCGAAGCCCCGCCAGTTGCCCTTGTGAAGCGCGCCGCCCCAACGCACACCCAGGCTCTTGTCGTAGTCGACGTTGGCCTCCACGACCCGCGCTTCGATCATGACCTGGCGGACGGGTATGTCGAGCTGGGCGACGATACGGGCAATTTCGTCCAGTTTTTCCTGGGTTTCGTACACGATCAGGCTATTGGAACGATCGTCATAGATCAGCGAGCCGCGACCCAGGCCCCAAGAAGGCGTGTTGTTGGCCTTGTCCGCCGATACAGCGGCGCCGCCCTCCTTGGTCTCGAACAGCTTGGCGATATCCGAAGCCTTGGCGTAGCTCACGCGAATAATCTGCCGACGCAGGGGCGCGAGTTCCTGCAGCTGCTTGCTGGATTCCAATTCCTGCCGCTCGCGGGCAGCGATCTCGTCGGCCGGGGCGACCAGCAGGACGTTGCCCACCTTGCGCTTGTCCAGGCCCTTGGTCTTCAGCACCAGATCGAGCGCCTGGTCCCAGGGCACGTTCTGCAGGCGCAGGGTGATGTTGCCATTCACCGAGTCGCTCGCCACCAAGTTGAGATCGGTGAAATCGGCGATCAATTGCAGAACGGAGCGGACATCGATGTCTTGGAAGTTGAGGGACAGTTTCTCACCGTTATAGGCGAAGCGCTCGGCGCGCTGTTTCTCGACATCTTCCTTGGCCAGCGGCTTGACGCTCAGGGTCAGCTTGTTCTCGGTCTGGAAGGCCAGGTAGTCGTAATAACCCGTCGGCTCGATGGTCAGGATGGAACGCCCGCCCTCGTTACCGGCATTGACGAACTGTACGGGCGTAGCGAAGTCCTTCACGTCCAGCTTGACCCGTAGCGACTCGGGTAGCTCGACCTTGCCGAAGTCCAGGCGGATCTTCCCGCCCTGCTCCTGGATATCGGGAGCGATCGCCGAGTCCGACAGCTCGATGACCACGTTGCCTTCACCCTGCTCGCCGCGCTGGAAGTCGATATTGCGGATCGACTTGCTGGTGGCCGCGTAGGGCTTGGCGACCGGTGCCGGACGCGCCACCGCAGGGGGCGTCGAGACCGCGGCGGTTTGAGACGGCGTGACGCTGGAGCCTCCCTTGCCGGGACCGCCGACCACGACGTAAAGGGTCGAGCCCTCGACGCGGGTCGTGTAGGGCGCCAGGTTGGCCAGATTGACGATCAGCCGGGTGCGGTCCTTGGCCTCGACCACGGTCACGCTACGGGCATTGCCCATGCCCAGTTCGCGGTTCTTGGTGCCCAGCTTGCTGGTCACCCCTGGAAGGTCCAGGGCGATCCGGGCTGGTTGCTCGATGCTGTAGCCACGGGGAGCGTTCACCGGCTCGTCGAAGGTCAGTTTCAGCTCGACCCGGTCACCCGGCAGGGAGGCCACGTCCATGGCATTGAGCGTGGCGGCCAGCAAGGCAGGCGATACGATCGTCGACAGTATCGAGATACCCAAAAGCGAAAAGGATCGTTTCATTGCCCGGTTCCGTTGTGCAGATCGTTCATTCTTTTTCATATGCTTCCCCGCCCCCTCAGGAGCGCTCCTTCAAGGTGATGCTGCGGGGACGTTCGAGCCATCCGCCTTCGCCATCGGGCACGATTTCCACCACGCTGATCTCGCCGGGGTTGATGGCGACGATCTTGCCGTCGTTGCGTCCCAGGTAGTCGCCTACCTTCACCCGGTGCACGCCTCCCGCGCCGCGCACCAGGGCGAACGTGCCGTTCTCGTTGGACAGCGTCCCGACCATCTCGAAGATTTCGATGTTGAACCCCTCGAGGAACTGCTTGACCCGGGTCTCGTCCGGCTTGACGACCTTGTTACCCTTCTGCTGATGAGTCAGGTCGATCTTGACCGGTGCCTGGAACGGGCTCCTGAGCGACGAGGCGCTATAGGTGAACGCCTCGTACGGCATGAACTTGGGCAGCGGTTCGATGGTTCCCTTGGGACGGGCCCGTACCTCGTCCATGTAGCTTTGCAGATCGCTGAAATCGCTGCTCGCGCCGCATCCGGCCAACGCCACCAGCACCAGGGCGCTCCCTACCAATCGGGCACGAATCATTTCTGCACCCCTTTCTCGTTGTATCGGTAGGTCTTGGCCAGAATGCTCATGCGCAGCTTGGTGGTGCTTTCCTGGGTGACGGGTTTGATATCGAAATCATGCAGGGTCACGATGCGCGGCAAGCTGGCCACGCCGCTCACGAACGTGGCGAGGTCGTGGTAACCACCCACCACGGTGATCTGGATCGGCAACTCGATGTAGAACTGCTGGGTGACTTCCGGCTGCAGCTTGATCTCCTCGAATTCGAGGCCGCTTCCCAGCCCCGTCCGGGTGATGTCTTCCAGCAGGCCGGGAACCTCGGTATCGCTAGGCAGCTGCTTGAGCAAGGCGCCGAAGGAACTTTCCATTTCCTTCATCTGTTCCTTGTAGGCCTCGAGGTTGGTGGCCTGCGCGGCCTTGGTCTCGAATTGCTGCTTGAGGGTCTGCTCCTCGCCCTGCTGCTGCTCCAGTTGCTCCTGAAGGTCCTTGAGGTGGAAGTTGTAGCCAAGGGCGACAATGATCACCAGCACCAACAAGCAGGCGATACCGCGAACAGCCGCCGGCCAGGAGCCGATGTTGTTCAGGTCAAGCTCGGAAAGCTTGACTTCGCGCAAACCGCTAAAGGATTTGGCCAAACTCATTTCTTGACCCCTTCTACTTCGACCGAAGGCTGGGTCTGGCGTACGGTCAACTGGAACACGTTAGCCTGATCGACCTCTCCGGCGGTGACCGCCTTTACCCCCACGAGAACGGGCGCTTCCAGCCAGTCCGATGCATCCAGGTTCCGCATGAGGTTGGAAACCCGGCTGTTGGACTCCGCCGCGCCGTCGATGGTGATGCTGTTGCCGACCATTTTCAGGCTGGTGAAATAAACGCCGTCGGGCAGTGTGCGCACCAATTGGTCGAAGACCCGGCCGATGATGGGCCGGTTGCCCTGCAAATCCTGGATGATCTTCATGCGCTCCAGCAGTTGCTGGCGCTTGGTCTTCAACTCGCTGATTTCCTTGATGCGGGCATCGAGGACAGCGATTTCCTTGCGGATGTAGTCGTTACGGGCCACTTGGTTCTCGATGGCGCCGTTCAAGTATTGGTCACCTAGGAACACCACACCCGCGGCGACGATGACGACCCCGGCCAGCGTGACGAGAAAGCGCTGCTTGCGCTCTTCCCGCAGTTGCTCGCGCCAGGGTAATAGGTTGATCCGCGCCATCAGTCGAAACTCCTCATCGCCAGGCCACACGCGATCATCAGGGACGGCGCGTCGCTGGCCAGCGCGCCGGCGTTGACCTTGCCGCTCAGGGCCATGTCGGCGAAGGGATTCGCGACCTGGGTGGGCGTACCGATCTTCTGCTGGATCAGCCGATCCAGGTCGGGAATCGAGGCCGTACCGCCCGCCAGGAGGATGTAGTCCACATCGTTGTACTGGCCCGCCGCGAAGAAGAACTGCAGGGACCGGGATACCTGCTGGACCACGGCCTCTTTGAACGGCAACAGCACCTCGCTGTCGTAGTCATCCGGAAGCCCACCTTGTTTCTTCGCCAGGCCCGCTTCGTCCACGGACAAGCCATAGCGGCGTTGGATTTCCTCGGTCAACTGACGTCCACCGAACAATTGCTCCCGGGTATAGATGGTGCGGCCGTTGTGCAGCACGCTCAGGGTTGTCATGGTGGCGCCGATGTCCACCACCGCCACGGTCAGCTCTTCCTGATGGCCGCCCAAGTGATCGGACAACAACCCATAGGCACGCTCGAGCGCATAGGCCTCAACGTCCACCACCTTGGCGGTAAGGCCGGCCAGTGCCAGCGCCGCCTCGCGTACCTCGACGTTTTCCTTGCGGCACGCCGCCAGCAACACTTCGACCCGCTCGGGGTTGCGCGCGGACACGCCTTGCACTTCGAAATCGATGGCGACTTCTTCGAGGGGATAAGGGATGTACTGATCCGCCTCGATCTTCAGTTGGGTTTCCAGCTCGTCGTCGGAAAGCCCCGCTTCCATCTCGATGGTCTTGGTGATGACCGCCGAGCCGGCGACCGCCACGGCGGCGCCTTTCACGCCGGTCTTGGACTTGGCCAGGACACGACTGAGGGCCTGACCGACCCCCTCCAGCTCGACGATGTTCTTCTCGACCACGGCGTTCGGCGGAAGCGGCTCGACGGCATACGCTTCCACCTTGTAGCGGTTCCCCGAGCGACTCAATTCAAGCAGTTTTACGGAGGTCGAGCTGATGTCGATCCCCAGCAGCATATTCGCTTTCTTATTGAAGAGCCCTAGCACGACCGTTTTTCCTATCCGCATCCGTAACTTACGGACGGTTTATGTTTTTCCACATTAAATAACAGTCTTGACAGAAGCGCAAATGGCTCCCCGGCAAAAAAACCGCTTATAATGTGAACAGTTTTCCCCTTTTTGCATTGCCTTTCGCTTAACCCATTCTTTTATCTGGAAATCCGTCAAATCCAATGCGCCTGCTGAAGTTTTTCTGGTGGTCCTGTATTGCTGTTTTTTGTGGGCTATTGCTCAGTTTCAGCGGAGCCTACCTTTATCTCAGCCCGGCGCTGCCCTCGGTCGAATCCCTGCGGCGCATCCAACTGCAAATTCCGTTGCGTGTATATAGCAGCGATAACAAGCTGATCGCCGAATTCGGGGAAATGCGACGCTCTCCGATTCGCTTCGCCGACATCCCGCCCGAATTCATCCAGGCCCTTCTCACCGCCGAGGACGACAATTTCGCCAACCATTATGGCGTCGATCTGAGCAGCCTGATGCGCGCTGCCACTCAATTATTGAAAAGCGGCCATATTCAGACCGGTGGCAGCACCATCACCATGCAGGTGGCGAAGAACTTCTTCCTCAGCAGCGAGCGCAGCTTCTCGCGCAAGCTGACCGAGATCCTGCTGGCCCTGCAGATCGAGCGGGAGCTGAGCAAGGACGAGATCCTCGAGCTGTACGTGAACAAAATCTACCTGGGCAACCGCGCCTACGGCATCGAATCGGCGGCCCAGGTGTACTACGGCAAGTCGATCCGCGATGTCAGCCTGGCGCAGATGGCGATGATCGCCGGCCTGCCGAAGGCGCCTTCCCGCTATAACCCTCTGGTCAACCCGACGCGCAGCAAGGAGCGGCGGGACTGGATTCTGGGGCGCATGTACAAACTCGGCAAGATCGACCAGGCGCGTTACGAGGCGGCGATCGCCGAGCCGATCGATGCCAGTTACCACGTGCCCACGCCCGAGCTGAACGCCCCCTATATCGCTGAAATGGCTCGCGCGGAAATGGTCGGGCGCTACGGCAGCGACGCCTACACCGAAGGCTTCCGGGTGACCACCACGGTGCCGAGCGACCTGCAAGAAGCGGCCAATACCGCGATGCGCGACGGGTTGATCGCCTATGACCAGCGCCACGGCTACCGGGGCCCGGAGACCCGCTTCCCTGGCATGACCCGCGAAGCCTGGCTGCAGGAACTGGCGAAGCAGCGACCGATCGGCGGTTTGGAGCCCGCGGTGGTGACCCAGGTGGAAAAGAGCGGCGTGCTCGCCCTCACGCGCAGCGGCCAGGAAGAGACCATCTCCTGGGACAGCATGAAGTGGGCGCGACCCTATCTGAACACCAATAGCCTTGGCGCCCGGCCGCAGAAACCCGCCGACGTGGTGCAGGTGGGCGACCTGGTGCGCGTGCAGCGGATGGAGGATGGCAGCCTGCGCTTTTCCCAGGTTCCCGCCGCCCAGGGCGCGCTGGTCTCCCTCGACCCGAGCAACGGCGCGATTCGTGCCCTGGTCGGTGGCTTCTCGTTCGAACAGAGCAATTACAACCGCGCGGCTCAAGCCAAGCGTCAGCCGGGCTCGAGCTTCAAGCCCTTCCTCTATAGCGCCGCCCTGGACCGGGGCTACACCGCAGCGAGCCTGGTCAACGACGCGCCCATCGTCTTCGTCGACGACTACAACACGGACAAAGTCTGGCGCCCGAAGAACGACAACAACACCTTCCTCGGCCCGATCCGCTTGCGCGAGGCCCTGTACAAATCGCGCAACCTGGTGTCGATCCGGCTCTTGCAGGCGCTGGGCATCGATTACGCGGTGGACTACATCAGCCGCTTCGGCTTCAACAAGCAGGAGCTGCCCCACAACCTGTCCATGGCCCTGGGTACCGCCACCCTTACCCCGTTGGAGATCGCCGGCGGCTGGAGCACCTTCGCCAATGGCGGCTACAAGGTGCAGCCCTATCTGGTGCAGCGCATCGACAGCCGCGACGGCAAGGCGCTATACATCGCCAATCCGCCCAGTGTTCCCCATGACGCGCCGCCCGCCGGGCAACTGGACCCGGCGGAAGTGGCGGAGCAGGAAGGACCGACCGTCGAGCCCGCGGCCGCCGAGCGCATCGTCGACCCTCGGACGACCTATATCCTCACCAGCATGCTGCAAGACGTCATCAAGCGAGGCACGGGCCGGCGCGCCCTGGCGATGAACCGCAGCGACATCGCCGGCAAGACCGGCACCACCAACGAATCCAAGGACAGCTGGTTCTCCGGCTACAACGCCGACTACATCACCACGGTCTGGACCGGCTTCGACCAACCGGAAAGCCTCGGTCGAAACGAATACGGCGGCACCGTGGCGCTGCCCATCTGGATGGCTTACATGAGCGCCGCGCTGAAGGACAAGCCGCCCCACACCCAAGCGGAACCCGAGGGCATTCTTACCTTGCGCATCGATCCGGCGAGCGGTCGCCTGGCGGCGCCCGGGTCGCCCAACGCCTTCTTCGAGCTGTTCAAAAGCGAGGACACCCCACCCTCGATGGGCGAACTTGATCCGAACCTGGGCGTGCCGGGCAGCCCGCTGCCGGCGGATGAATCGGCGCCCATCGACCTGTTCTGAGCCTCTGCCTCCTCGGGCCGACCGCCTGCCGGCCGGTCCGCGGGACATACATGAGCGCGGGTAGGTGGTCGCCAGTCTCGAGCGGTCAGCCCGACTGGCCCGCCTCGAAACCACGAAACTGGCCGCTCCTCTCGAGTAAACGTGGTCGGGTCGGGTCGGGTCGGGTCGGGTCGGGTCGGGTCGGGCAGGATCGTACGCAGACCGAGCGAGTCTCGTCGCCGTACGAACAGCAAACCCTTGTGTGTCCCCATAAAAAACCCCGCGTTCGCGGGGCTTTCAGGGTATCAGTGCTTCATTGGGGGAAAACGTCGTCGACCGACTTCAGTGGGTAGTTGGTCGGGTACGGCAGGGTCGCCACGCCGGTGTCGAGGGCGGCCTTGGCCACCGCGTCGGCGACCACCGTGATCAGCCGCGCGTCCATCGGTTTCGGAATGATGTAGTCGCGACCGAATTCCAGCTTGATGCCGCCATAGGCGTCGCAGACCTCCCTAGGGACCGGCAGCTTGGCCAAGTCGCGCAGGGCGTTGGCGGCGGCGATCTTCATTTCCTCGTTGATGCGGGTCGCCCGCACGTCCAGCGCACCCCGGAAGATGAAGGGGAAGCCCAGCACGTTGTTCACTTGGTTCGGGTAGTCCGACCGGCCAGTGGCCATGATCACATCGTCGCGGGTGGCGTGGGCCAGCTCCGGCTTGATCTCCGGGTCCGGATTGGAGCAAGCGAAGACGATCGGGTTAGGCGCCATGCGCTTGAGCCCCTCGGGGCTGAGCAGGTTGGCGCCAGAGAGACCGACGAACACGTCCGCGCCGTCCAGGGCGTCGTCCAGGGTGCGCTTGTGAGTTTCGTGGGCGAAAACGGCCTTGTATTGGTTGAGGTCGTCGCGCCCGGAATGAATCACGCCATTGCGGTCGATCATGAAAATGTTCTCGACCCTGGCCCCCATGCTGATGAGCAGCTTCATGCAGGATACCGCGGCCGCCCCGGCGCCCAGGCAGACCACCTTGGCGTCGGACAGGCTCTTGCCGACGATTTCCAGGGCGTTGAGCATGCCAGCGGCGGTGACGATGGCGGTCCCATGCTGGTCGTCATGGAAGACCGGGATGTCGCACTGCTCGATCAGGGTGCGCTCGATCTCGAAGCACTCGGGGGCCTTGATGTCTTCCAGGTTGATGCCGCCGAAGGTCACGGAAATGCGCTTGACGGTGTCGATGAAGGCCTGGGGGCTCTCGGCATCCACCTCGATGTCGAATACGTCGATGCCGGCGAAGCGCTTGAACAGCACGCCCTTGCCTTCCATGACCGGCTTGGACGCCAGCGGGCCGAGATTGCCCAGGCCGAGGATCGCGGTGCCATCGGAAATCACTGCCACCAGGTTGCCCTTGCCGGTGTACCGGTAGGCCAGCGCGGGATCGCGGGCGATCTCGCGAACCGGCTCGGCCACGCCCGGGCTATAGGCCAGCGACAGGTCGCGGGCGGTCGAGGTGGGCTTGGTCAGCTCGACGCTCAACTTCCCCGGGCGCGGCTGGGCATGGTATTCGAGAGCGGCAGTTTTCAGGTCAGACATGATGGCATTTCCGCTTTACTAATGAAGAGACGGACGGGCGAGCATACGCAAGATGCCTGGACCGAACAAGCGCCCGCCTCGGGCCCCGGGGCGGCCTAGCGAAGCACTTTCAGCCAGTCGCCGGGGCGCGGTTCGCCGGAGGGATAGAGATCGTTGAGCAGCCGCAGGCGGGCCAGGTCGTCGTCGCTCCGGGCGTCGGCCGGGAGCAGATCGATGAGCCGCTGCCCCGGCGCCAACCGGACCAGATGCAGGCGTCGCGGCTGCGCCAGGGCTTTCTCTTCCGGCTTGAGGGCGCGGAAGCTGGCGATGACGGAACGAAACGCCTCGTCGTAGGCCTCCAGCGAACCGGCTCGCACCGCGCCGGCGAGGATGTAGGGGCGATCGTCCTTGACGATCACCGCCAGGCGTTTCGCCGGGCGGCCCGGGATGATGCCCATCGCGCCCCGCAGGCCGTTTCGCTCGAAGGTCCCCTCGGCCAGCAGCGGATGGCCATTCATCTGCCGGTGCAGGTAATCCAGGGGTGCCAAGCCATCGAGCGAGTCCCCCAGCACCAAGGCCATCGCCGCCTGTTCGTCGGGGGCTTGACCGATCAGGCGGTCGGCCCGGTTATCCAGCACCCAGCGCTCCGGGAACGTCAGGGTGAAGCCCAGCTCGGCGTGGTAGAAATGCTGGCCACGCCGCACGCCGGTGGCGGCGGAGTCGCCCACCGGCAAGCCTTCCAGGTGTTTCAGGAAGACCTCCCGATTGACGAGCCGCTCGCCGCCCGCCAGTGTCTGGGCCGGGCCGGTGATCTGTTGCAGGCGGGTATCGTTGTCCGGATGGGTGTCGAACAACCCATGGTAGCCCACGGGCGCCGGCTTGCCCTGACGTTGCGCCTGGTCGCGGGCGAAGTCTTCCTGGTTCTTCAGGATGCGGATCACCGAGATCATCGCCTGGGGATCGTAGCCGGCCCGGGCCAGGTACTGGGCGCCGAGGCCATCGGCCTCCAACTCCATGTCGCGGCCATAGCCCCTCACCACGGCATTGCCCACCAGGTTGGTCAGATCGCCCGCCACGCGGGCGCCGGTACCGATGGCCACCGCCTGGCCGAGCATGCCCCAGGCCATGCCCTGGCTCTGCTGGCGCACGCTGTGGCGGGCGGTGACGTGGCCCACCTCGTGCCCCAGCACGCCGGCCAGTTCGGCCTCCGAGGTTAGGTAGGCCAGCAGGCCACGGTTGATATAGATGTACCCGCCCGGCAAGGCGAAGGCGTTGATGTCCGCCGAGTCGACCACGGTAAAGCGATAGTTCAGGGTGCCGCGATGGCTGTTGCGGGCGACCCGCTCGCCCACCTGTTGCACGTAGGCTTGCAGCGCCTCGTCGGCATAGGGCGGCGACTCCTTGGCGACTTCCTGGCTATAGCGGCGCCCCATCTCCAGCTCCTGCTGCTCGCTCATCATCACGAAGTCGCTGCGCCCGGTCACCGGGTTGACCGCGCAGCCTCCGAGCAGGACAGACAGCAGTATCAGCAGGCCAAGGACGGGCTTCATGGCAAGGTCTCCAGCATGTCGGGATCGGTGAGCGGCAGGACCCAGCGAGCCCGCTTGCCGGCGCCGCCTCGCCGGTTGCGGTCGACCACCCAGCCACGGGCCTCGACATGCTGGCCGACCAGGGACGAGGCCAGCCGGCGCCCATCGAAGGCCGCCAACCGCTCGGGCTCGACGTGAAGAACAAGCGGGCCGTCCAGCTCCAGCCAGAGACCGCCACGGTTGCGCTCGACCCGGGCGACGCGCCCTCGAACCAGGGCGAAGCCACCCTGGACCAATTCCCCGGGCGCGAGGATGACCGGTTCCCGCCAGACCCCGAGGCCAGCCCGCCGCGCCCCGGCCTCGGCATCGCGAAGACAGGCGCCAAGGTCATTGTCCGGGGAGACGGCGACCCGATAGCCCAGGCCTTCCGCCAGCAGGCGAGCCTCCAGATTGCCGCCATCCTCGCCATACGCATGAGCCAGCACCCGCCCATAGCGATCGCTGCCCTGGCGGCCGACAGCCAGCCCGACCTGGCCATGGCTGTCGTCCACCAGCGCCCGCAAACGCTGGCGCGCGCGCTCGGCATAGGGCTGGCTGGCCTCGCCGTGGTGGCCGAGCTCGGGGGCGTTCACGCCGATCAAGCGCACCCGGCGCCCATCCCCGAGGCGCAGGGTGTCGCCATCCACCACCTGGGCCACGTCGACCCGGGGCAGGTCCTGGCGTAAGAGGCAATCGGCGCGAGCAAGGGAGAAAGAAAGGAGAAAAACGAAAAAGGCGCCCGCGAGGGACGCCTTTTTCGAGGCTTCGAGAAACATGGAAGGTTTCCCGGAGGGGCTTCGGCTTATTTGGCGCCGAAGACACCGAAACGCTGCTTGAAGCGGTCGATGCGGCCGCCGGTATCCAGCACTTTCTGCTTGCCGGTATAGAACGGGTGGCACTCGGAGCACACGTCCAGGCTGATGTTCTTGCCCAGGGTGGAACGGGTCTTGATGACGTTGCCGCAGCTGCAGGTGGCGTCGATTTCGACGTAGTTCGGATGGATATCGGCTTTCATGACAGGTCCTCGGTCTAGCGTGCCGCCACTCGACCCTATGTCGAGCACCGCACGGAAACAGGCGGCGGATGATACGCCCGTGTTTCCCGCGCCGCAACCCGCCGGCCCCGGGCGCGGTCGAAACAGGTGACCGCCACCGCGCCCTGCTAAGATCGCCGGCCTTTCCTGGAGAACGCCCCGCGTGCCCGACGCCATCCTGCGCCTCGCCCTGCCTTCGCCGCTGCGCCGACTGTTCGACTACCTGGCCCCGCCAGGCGTGCCGGTCTCCGCCTTGCAACCGGGCATGCGCCTGCGGGTGCCCTTCGGTCGACGGGACTTGGTGGGCGTGCTGGTGGAGGTCCGGGAAGACAGCGAGGTGCCGGCGGAGAAACTCAGGCCCGCGCGGGAGTTGCTGGACCGCATCGCCCCTCTCCCGCCCGCCCTGCTGCGCCTGTGCCAGTGGACCGCGCAGTATTACCAGCACGGCCTCGGCGACACCCTGAGCTGGGCGCTGCCGACGCTGCTGCGCCAGGGTGAACCCGCCGAGGCGCGCCAGGAACGCTTCTGGCAGGTCGTCGACAATGCCCGGGCGGACGATCCCCGGCTGGCCCGCGCCCCGCGCCAGCGCCAGGCGCTGAGCATCCTCGCCCAGCACCCCCACGGCGTATCCCAGCAGTTGCTGCCACAGCTCCAGATCAACCGCGACAGCCTGAACCTGCTGCTGGAGAAGGGACTGGTGCGCGTCGAGGTCCGCCGCTCGCGCTCGCCGGAGCGCCATGGCAACTGGCTGGCCCAGGCCGAGCTGCCGCTCAATCCGGAGCAACGCGCCGCCTTCGACGCGGTGGCGTCGACCTTCGGCGGCTTCAACGCCTTCCTGTTGGCCGGGGTGACCGGCAGCGGCAAGACCGAGGTGTACCTGCAACTGATCCGCCGCACCCTGGAGGCGGGCCGCCAGGCCCTGGTATTGATCCCCGAGATCAACCTCGGCCCCCAGACCCTGGAGCGCTTCTCCCGCCGATTCAATGCCCGCATCGTGCTGGTGCACTCGGCGGTGAACGACCGCGAGCGCCTGGACGCCTGGCTGGCCGCCCGGGACGGCGAGGCGGACATCATCATCGGCACCCGCTCGGCGCTGTTCACCCCGCTCAAGCACCCGGGCCTGATCATCGTCGACGAGGAGCACGACGGCTCCTATAAACAGCAGGAGGGCCTGCGCTACCACGCCCGCGACCTGGCCCTGGTGCGCGCCCGCCAGGAAGGCGTGCCGGTGCTGCTGGGCTCGGCCACGCCGTCCCTGGAAAGCCTGCACAACGCCTACGCCGGTCGCTATGCCCTGCTGCGCCTCACCCAGCGCGCCGGGGGCGCCCAGCCGCCGCGTTTCCTGCGCCTGGATGTGAAGAGCCGGCCGCTGGACGCGGGCCTGTCCGCGCCCCTGCAACAGGCCATCGCCCAGACCCTGGAGGCCGGCCAGCAGGTGCTGGTGTTCCTCAACCGGCGCGGCTTCGCCCCTACCCTGATGTGCCACGACTGCGGCTGGATCGGCCAGTGCGGTCGCTGCGACGCCCGGATGACCCTGCACCAGCGCTATGGCGAGCTGCGTTGCCACCACTGCGGCCATGTCGAGCGACGCCCGGCCCAGTGCCCGGCGTGCGGCCGGGTGGACCTGCGCCCCCTGGGGGCCGGTACCGAGCGGGCGGAGGAGCGCCTGGCGATCCTTTTCCCTCAGGTGCCGGTGCTGCGCATCGACCGCGACAGCACCCAGCGCAAGGACGCCATGGCCCAATTGTTCGCCACGGTTCAGCGGGGCGAGCCGTGCATCCTGGTGGGCACCCAGATGCTCGCCAAGGGCCACCATTTTCCCCGGGTGACCCTGGTGGCGATCCTCGACGCCGACGGCGGGCTGTTCTCCGCCGACTTCCGCGCCAGCGAGCGCATGGCCCAGTTGATCGTGCAGGTGGCCGGGCGCGCCGGGCGGGCGGAGGAACCGGGCAAGGTGATCATCCAGACCCACCTGGCCGACCACCCGCTGCTGGTCCAGCTCACCGACCAGGGTTACTTCGCCTTCGCCGAGCAGGCCCTGAGCGAGCGCCGGGCCGCCAGCCTGCCGCCCTTTTCCCACCTCGCCCTGTTACGCGCGGAAGCCCATCGCCCGGGCCAGGCGGAAGCTTTTCTCCAGGACGCCGCCACCGAGGCCGAGCGCCTGCGCGACGAGGCCGGCCTGGGCGGCGTCGAGCTGCTCGGCCCGGTGCCCGCGCCCATGGAACGGCGCGCCGGCCGCCATCGCGCGCAATTGCTGGTGCAAGGCAATGCCCGGCCGACCCTGCACCGCCTGCTGAACCTGTGGGCGCCATCACTGGAACACCTGCCGGGCGGCCGCGCGGTGCGCTGGTCCTTGGACGTGGACCCCATCGACCTCTACTGAAGGACGGGCGACCGGCGCGCTCGCGCCTATACTCGACGCCAGGGCCCGCCGAGGCCCACCGCCACAAGAACAAGAACGCGGAGGCGTCATGCACAGTGCAACCCAATCCCCGGGGCGCCCGCCCCAACGCGCCCATCGTCTCGCCGGCTGGGCCAGCATGGCCGGCACCACCATCGAGTGGTACGACTTCTTCCTCTACGGAACGGCCGCCGCCCTGGTGTTCAACCGGCTGTTCTTCCCCACCCTCGACCCCATCGCCGGTACCCTGGCGGCCTTCGCCACCTACGCCGTCGGTTTCATCGGCCGCCCCCTGGGCGGCATGCTCTTCGGCCACTTCGGCGATCGCGTCGGGCGCAAGTCGATGCTATTGCTGACCCTGCTGATGATGGGCCTGCCGACCATCGCCATCGGCCTGATCCCCACCTACGAGCAGATCGGCTACTGGGCCGCGCTGCTGCTGGTGGGCATGCGTTTCCTGCAAGGCATGGCGGTGGGCGGCGAATGGGGCGGCGCGGTGCTGATGGCGGTGGAGCACGCGCCGGAGGGCCGCAAGGGCTTCTACGGCAGCCTGCCCCAGACCGGTGTCGGCGCCGGGCTGCTGCTTTCCGGGCTGGCCATGAGCGCCATCGCCGGGCTGCCGGAGGAAGACCTGCTGGCCTGGGGCTGGCGCCTGCCGTTCCTCGCCAGCGTGGTACTGCTGGGGGTCGGCTGGCTGATTCGCCTGAAGGTCCCCGAATCGCCGGATTTCGCCCGACTCGCCGCCCGGGGCGAGCGGGTCAGGGTGCCGCTTCTGGACGTGCTGCGCCACCACCCCCGGGAAACCTTGACCATCATTGGCGCGCGCACGGCGGAGAACGCTTGGTTCTACATGGCGGTGACCTTCGCCCTGGCCTACGCGGCCAACCAGTTGGCGATCCCCCGGGAACAGGTGCTGGGGGCGATCACCGCCGGCGCCGCGCTGTCCCTGGTCACCATGCCGCTGGCCGGCTACCTGTCCGACCAAGTGGGTCAGAAGCGCCTGTACTTCGCCGGCCTGCTGTTGCTCTGCGCCTTCGTCTACCCGTTCTTCGCCATGCTCGGCAGCCGCGAGCCGCCGCTGGTGTGGTGGGCCATGGTGCTGGCGGTGGGGGTGGTGTTCCCGATCCTCTACGCGCCGGAATCCCTGCTGTTCGCCCGCCAGTACCCAGCGCGCCTGCGCTACAGCGGAATTTCCGTCTCGGTGCAATTCGCCGGCGTGCTCGGCGGGGGCTTCGCGCCGATGATCGCCACCTCGCTGCTGGCGGCCGGCGGCGGCGGCCCACGCTATGTGATCCTCTACCTGCTGGGGCTGGCCCTGGTGGCCCTGGGCTGCACCGCGCTGATGAAGCGCGACCCGCCGCGACACCCGGCGACCGGCACCGGCCAGCCGCGACGGTTGGCCGCGGCCAAGGCCGCCGAGCCCTGAGCGGCGCGTCCCAGCCTTGAGCCCCGGGCGGCAGGCGCGGATAATGCCCGGTCCGAGCCAGCCGCCGTAGCCCCGCCATGAAAGACACGATCCGTCACCTGATCCAACAAGCCCTGACCCGCCTGAGCGCCGAGGGCGTGCTGCCCGAGGGGCTGGCGCCGACGATCCAGGTGGAGAACACCAAGGACAAGGCCCACGGCGACTTCGCCAGCAACGTCGCCCTGATGCTGGCGAAGCCGGCGGGGCTGAAACCCCGGGAACTGGCGGAGAAGCTCATCGCCGCGCTGCCGGCGGACGAGCGGGTGAGCCAAGTGGAGATCGCCGGCCCCGGCTTCCTCAACTTTTTCCAGAACGAGGCGCTGCTGGCCCAGCGCCTGGACGCCGCCCTCGCCGACGCCCACCTGGGCGCGCGCAAGGCCGGGCCCGCGCAGCGGGTGGTGATCGACCTCTCCTCGCCGAACCTGGCCAAGGAAATGCACGTCGGCCACCTGCGCTCGACCATCATCGGCGACGCCGTCGGCCGGGTGCTGGAATTCCTCGGCGACGAGGTGATCCGGCAGAACCACGTGGGCGACTGGGGCACCCAGTTCGGCATGCTGCTGGCCTACCTGGAAGAGAAGCCGGTGGCGGCGGAAAGCGAGCTGTCGGACCTCGAAACCTTCTACCGGGCGGCGAAGCGGCGCTTCGACGAATCCCCGGAATTCGCCGACCGCGCCCGCCACCTGGTGGTGGCGCTGCAGGCCGGCGACCCCGACTGCCTGCGCCTGTGGAACCGTTTCAACGACATTTCCCTGAGCCACTGCCAGAAGGTCTACGACCGCCTGAACGTCAAGCTCACCCCGGCCGACGTCAAGGGCGAGAGCGCCTATAACGACGACCTGGTCCACGTGGTGAACGACCTGCGGGCCAAGGGCCTGCTCACCGAGGACAACGGCGCCCAGTGCGTCTTCCTCGACGAATTCCACAATGCCGAGGGCAACCCGCTGCCGGTGATCGTGCAGAAGGCAGACGGCGGCTACCTCTACGCCACCACCGACCTCGCCGCCATGCGCTACCGCAGCCAGACCCTGCGGGCCGACCGCGCCCTGTACTTCGTCGACCAGCGCCAGGCCCTGCACTTCCAGATGGCCTTCGAAGTGGCGCGCCGGGCCGGCTTCGTCCGCCCCGACATGCAGCTCGAACACATGGGCTTCGGCACCATGAACGGCGCCGACGGCCGCCCGTTCAAGACCCGCGACGGCGGCACGGTGAAGCTGGTGGACCTGCTGGACGAGGCCGAGCAGCGCGCCTACGCCCTGGTGAAGGAGAAAAACCCCGAGCTGGGCGAGGACGAGCTGCGCCACATCGCCCGCGCCGTGGGCATCGGCGCGGTGAAGTACGCCGACCTGTCCAAGCACCGCGCCAGCGACTACAGCTTCAACTTCGAGCAGATGCTGAGCTTCGAGGGCAACACCGCGCCCTACCTGCTCTACGCCTACACCCGGGTGGCCAGTGTGTTCCGCAAGCGCGGGCAGACCCTCGAAGCCCCCTTGGACGGCCGGATCGAGCTGCGGGCCGAGCAGGAACAGGCCTTGGGCGCGCGCCTCGCGCAGTTCTCCGAGGTGCTCAACAACGTCGCCGAAAAAGGCGTGCCGCACCTGCTCTGCACCTACTTGTACGACCTGGCCGGGCTGTTCTCCAGCTTCTACGAGCACTGCCCGATCCTCGCCGCCGAGCAGCCGGAGCAGCAGCTCAGCCGGCTGCGGCTCGCCGCCCTGACCGGCAGGACCCTGCGCCAAGGCTTGGAGCTGCTGGGCCTGGAGCCTCTGGAGCGCATGTAAGTGGCGAAAAAGAAAGCCCCTCCGAAGCGCGGCGCCAGCCGTTACCAGCCGCCGGCGAAAAAGCCGGTGCCGGGCTGGGTCTGGCTGGTCGCGGGTCTGGTCATCGGCGCCTTCGTGGTGTTCCTGATGAAGCTCGAGCCCGGCCGCGACGAGGTGAAGCGGGAAAAACCCGAGCAGGCCTCGCGCAGCGGTTCCGGTTCCGGTTCCGGTTCCGGTTCCGGTTCCGGTTCCGGCAAGAGTACGCCGCCCTCGCCCAGCCAGGAGCCGGTGAAACCGAAGTACGACTTCTACACGCTGTTGCCCGAGTCCGAGGTGATCATCCCGCCGGACGCCCTGCCGGCGACGCCGCCAACCGCTGCCACGTCCTCAGCCCAGACGCCGGACAAGAGCCAGCCGCCGGTGACCCCGGAGCAGGCGGCGAAGATCGACACCGCCCGCGCCCAGGCCGCCCTCGCCGGGCAGACCCCGCCGCCTCCGCCGCCGGTGCTGGCCAAGGCGCCGGTCACCACCCAGTTCTTTCTCCAGGCCGGCTCGTTCCGCAAGCAGGCGGACGCGGAGAAAGTGCGGGCGCAGATCATCCTGCTGGGCCAGAACGTCCAAGTGGAGTCGGGCAAGGTCCGCGAGGAAACCTGGTTCCGGGTCCTGGTCGGCCCGTTCGCCAGCCGAGACCAACTGGCGGTGGCGCAGAAACAACTGGCCGGCAGCGGTTTCAGCAACCTGTTGCTGCAACAGCGCCAGGCCCGCTGATCCGCTCGGGAACCGCCCGCGCGGCGCACCCGCGTGGGCTCGCCCGCCCCCGATCCGCGCCGTTCGGGGCGGCCCCCGCTTGAACCCCGCCGCCGACGTCCCCATATGCTGAACATTCGGGCCGAGCGCCCCCGCCGCGTGGAGTATGTCTCTTGACCACCATCGTTTCAGTCCGCCGCCACGGCAAAGTCGTCATGGGTGGCGACGGCCAGGTTTCCCTGGGCAATACCGTGATGAAAGGCAACGCGAAGAAGGTCCGCCGCCTGTACCACGGCCAAGTACTGGCGGGCTTCGCCGGTGCCACCGCCGATGCCTTCACCCTGTTCGAGCGCTTCGAGGGGCAGTTGGAGAAACACCAGGGCCACCTGGTCCGGGCCGCCGTCGAGCTGGCCAAGGACTGGCGCACCGACCGCTCCCTGAGCCGCCTGGAGGCCATGCTGGCGGTGGCCAACAAGGACGCCTCGCTGATCATCACCGGCAACGGCGACGTGGTCGAACCCGAGCAGGGCCTGATCGCCATGGGTTCCGGCGGCGGCTTCGCCCAGGCCGCGGCGATGGCCCTGCTGCAGCACACCGACGCCCTGTCCGCCCGCGAGGTGGCCGAGACCGCGCTGAAGATCGCCGGCTCCATCTGCGTCTTCACCAACCAGAACCTGACCATCGAGGAGCTGGACTCGGCCATCTGAGCCCAGCCCCGGAGCATTGCCATGTCCATGACCCCCCGCGAGATCGTCCACGAACTCAATCGCCACATCATCGGCCAGGACGATGCCAAGCGCGCCGTCGCCATCGCCCTGCGCAACCGCTGGCGGCGCATGCAACTGCCCGCCGAGCTGCGCCCCGAGGTTACGCCGAAGAACATCCTGATGATCGGCCCGACCGGGGTCGGCAAGACCGAGATCGCCCGGCGCCTGGCCAAGCTGGCCAACGCTCCCTTCATCAAGGTGGAAGCGACCAAGTTCACCGAGGTGGGCTACGTTGGCCGTGACGTGGAGTCGATCATCCGGGACCTGGCCGACGCGGCGATCAAGCTGCTGCGCGAGCAGGAAATGGTCCGCGTGCGCCACCGCGCCGAGGACGCCGCCGAGGAGCGCATCCTCGACGCCCTGCTGCCGCCGCCCCGGGCCGGTTTCAACGAGGACCCGGCCCCCAGCCACGACTCCAATACCCGGCAACTGTTCCGCAAGCGCCTGCGGGAAGGCCAACTGGATGACAAGGAAATCGAGATCGAGGTGGCCGAGCAGCCCGCCGGTATCGAGATCATGACCCCGCCGGGCATGGAGGAGATGACCAGCCAGTTGCAGAACCTCTTCGCCAACATGGGCAAGGGCAAGCGCAAGGCGCGCAAGCTCAAGGTGAAGGACGCCCTCAAGCTGGTGCGCGACGAGGAAGCCGGCCGCCTGGTCAACGAGGAAGAACTCAAGGCCCGCGCCCTGGAAGCGGTGGAGCAGCACGGCATCGTCTTCATCGACGAGATCGACAAGGTAGCCAAGCGCGGCAACGTCGGGGGCGCCGACGTGTCCCGGGAAGGCGTGCAGCGGGACCTGCTGCCGCTGATCGAGGGCTGCACGGTGACCACCAAGCTGGGCATGGTGAAGACCGACCACATCCTGTTCATCGCTTCCGGCGCCTTCCACCTGAGCAAGCCCAGCGACCTGGTGCCGGAGCTGCAGGGCCGGCTGCCGATCCGCGTCGAACTCAAGGCGCTGTCGCCGGAGGACTTCGAGCGAATCCTCACCGAGCCCCACGCCTCCCTCACCGAGCAGTACCGCGAACTGCTGAAGACCGAGGGCCTGGAGATCGAATTCGCCGAGGACGGCATCAAGCGCCTCGCCGAGATCGCCTGGCAGGTGAACGAGAAGACCGAGAACATCGGCGCGCGCCGCCTGCACACGCTGCTGGAGCGCCTGCTGGAAGAGGTGTCCTTCAGCGCCGCCGACCTGGCCGCGCAGCAGGATGGCGCGCCGATCCGCATCGACGCCGCCTATGTCAACGGCCATCTCGGCGAGCTGGCCCAGGACGAAGACCTGTCCCGCTACATTCTTTGAGCCGCCGGGGCGGCGCGTCCGCCCCTCGCCGCGTCCGCGACGCCCAGGAGCCCGACATGCGCCTCCCCACCGCCCTCGAACTGCACAAGGGCTCCAAGACCCTGGTGCTGGCCTACGGCCCCGATGAGCGCTACAGCCTCGGCGCGGAATTCCTGCGGGTGCACTCACCCTCGGCGGAAGTGCAGGGCCACGGCAAGCCGGTGCTGCAACACGGCAAGCTCGGGGTCGGCCTGGAGCGGCTGGAGCCGGTGGGCAATTACGCGCTGCGGCTGGTCTTCGACGACGGCCACGACAGCGGCCTGTTCACCTGGGACTACCTCTATGAGCTGTGCACCCGTCACGACGCCTTGTGGGCGGACTACCTGGAGCGGCTGGAGGCCGCCGGGCGCTCCCGCGACCCCCACGAATCCGCCGTCCGTCTGATGCTCTGAGGGCGAGCGCGCCGCTCCCGGCTCGCCTTGCCTCGCCGGCCCGCGCGCCCAGGCCCCGGCGGCCGTCCGCGCGCGCGACATTCCGTCACGGCCCCGGGCGCCAGGGCGGCGCGGACGCACGCGGCCGGCACCGGCGGCATTCTTTTCGGTTTAGAATGGCCGGCGATCTTTATCCGGTGAGAGCGACATGAGCGACCCGCGCAAGGCCCCCGATCACGAACCGACCACCCACTTCGGCTACCAGAGCGTGCCGGAGAGCCAGAAGGCGGAGAAGGTCGCCGAGGTGTTCCACTCCGTGGCCGCCAAGTACGACCTGATGAACGATCTGATGTCCGCCGGCATCCACCGCTTGTGGAAGCGCTTCACCCTCGAACTGTCGGGCGTGCGGCCGGGCAACCGGGTGCTGGACATCGCCGGGGGCACCGGCGACCTGGCCCGGCAGTTCTCGCGCTTGGTGGGCCCCAGTGGCGAGGTGGTGCTGGCCGACATCAACGCCTCCATGCTCAAGGTCGGACGCGACCGCCTGCTGGACAAGGGCGTCGCCGGCAACCTCGCCTTCGTCCAGGCCGACGCCGAGTGCCTGCCCTTCCCGGACAACCATTTCGACGTGGTGACCATCGCCTTCGGCCTGCGCAACGTTACCCACAAGGAAGACGCCCTGCGCTCCATGCTGCGAGTGCTCAAGCCGGGCGGCCGGCTGCTGGTGCTGGAGTTCTCCAAGCCCGGCAACCCGCTGCTGTCCAAGGCCTACGATGCCTACTCCTTCACCCTGCTGCCGCTGATGGGCAAGCTCATCACCCGCGACGCCGACAGCTACCGCTACCTGGCCGAGTCCATCCGCATGCACCCCGACCAGGACACTCTGAAGGCGATGATGATCGACGCCGGGTTCGAGCGGGTCAGCTACCACAACATGACCGGGGGCATCGTCGCCCTGCACCGCGGGATCAAGCCCTGATGCTGCGCCAGGCCCTGCTCGTCGGCGTGGAGGCCGGTCTCGACCGGGTGCTGCGCCTGGACGCCACCGCCCACCCGCGCCTCGCCCGGCTGTCGGGCAAGGTCATCCAGGTGGAAGGCCGCTCGCCGGCGGTGCGCCTGTTCCTGCTGCCGAGCGGGGACGGCATCCGCCTCGCCGCCCACTGGGAGGCGCCGGCCGACTGCGTGCTGCGGGCGCCGGTGGCCAGCCTGCGTCAATTGGCCACCGCCCGGGACAAGGTCGCCGTGCTGCACGGCCCCGAGGTGGAACTCGACGGCGACAGCGCCGCGCTGCTCGACCTCGCCGAGATCCTCCAGAACCTGGAGCTGGACTGGGAATACGAGCTGTCGCGCAGCCTCGGCCCGGTGGTCGCCGGTCTGCTGGGCGGGCACCTGCGGGACGGCGCGCGGCGCGCCGCGCGCAACGTCGACAGCCTGAAGGCGAACCTCGCCGACTACCTCGCCGAGGAGAGCCGGGCCTTGGTGGGCCAGCGCGAAGCCGAATCCCGCTTCGCCGAACTGGACGACCTCAAGCTCGCCCTCGACCGCCTCGAGGCGCGCATCGAACGGCTGGCTTCGCGGCAGGTGAATCCCGGCCCATGAAGCTGCTCGCCGTTCGCCGTTTGCTGCGCATCCAGTCCGTGGTGATCCGCTATCGCCTGGACGACCTGATCTTCGACGACCTGCCCCTGCTGCCCTGGTGGCTGCGCATGCTGCGCTTCGCCCTGCCCTGGCGCTGGCTGCCCCGGCGCCCATTGCCGCTGACCCGCGGGGCGCGCCTGCGCCTGGCCCTGGAAGACCTGGGGCCGATCTTCATCAAGTTCGGGCAGATCCTTTCCACCCGCCGCGACCTGCTGCCGGACGACATCGCTTGCGAGCTGGCGTTTCTCCAGGACAAGGTGCCGCCCTTCGATCCCGACCGGGCCGTCGCCCTCATCGAGGAACAACTGGGCATGCCCATCGCCCGGGCCTTCGCCCGCTTCGAACGCCAGCCCCTGGCGTCCGCCTCGGTGGCCCAGGTCCACGCCGCCCAGCTCAAGAGTGGCGAGGACGTGGTGGTCAAGGTGGTTCGGCCGAACCTCAAGCCGGTGATCCGCCAGGACATCGCCTGGCTGTTCGTCCTCGCCCGCTTCGCCGAGCGGGTGTCCCGGGAGGCCCGCCGCCTGCACCCGGTGGACGTGGTCAGCGACTACGAGAAAGTCATCTACGACGAGCTGGACCTGCTGCGCGAGGCGGCCAACGCCAGCCAGTTGCGGCGCAACTTCGACGGCTCGCCGCTGCTCTACGTGCCCCAGGTGTACTGGGATTACTGCCGGCCCCAAGTGTTGGTGATGGAGCGCATCTACGGCGTGCCGGTCACCGATCTCGCCGCGCTCCACGACCAGCGCACCGACCTCAAGCTGCTGGCCGAGCGCGGGGTGGAGATCTTCTTCACCCAGGTGTTCCGCGACAGCTTCTTCCACGCCGACATGCACCCCGGCAACATTTTCGTCAGCACCCAGCAGCCCTGGGACCCGCGCTACATCGCCATCGACTGCGGCATCGTCGGCAGCCTGACCCCCGAGGACCAGGATTACCTGGCGCGCAACCTGGTGGCGTTCTTCAAGCGCGACTACCGCAAGGTGGCGCAACTGCACATCGACTCCGGCTGGGTGCCCCAGGAAACCAAGGTCAACGAATTCGAGGCGGCGATCCGCACGGTCTGCGAGCCGATCTTCGAGAAACCTCTCAAGGACATCTCCTTCGGCCAACTGCTGCTGAGGCTGTTCCAGACCGCGCGGCGCTTCAACATGGAAATCCAGCCGCAACTGGTGCTGTTGCAGAAGACCCTGCTGAACATCGAGGGCCTCGGCCGCCAGCTCTACCCGGACCTGGACCTGTGGAGCACCGCCCGTCCCTACCTGGAACGCTGGATGCGCCAGCGAGTCAGTCCTAAAAGGCTGCTGGCGGACCTCAAGGCCCAGGCCGAACAGGTGCCGCACCTGGCGAGCATGACCCGGGACCTGCTCGAACGCATGGCCCAGCCCCATGCCCGCGACCCGTCCCCGCCCTGGCGCGAGCGCCACCGCGAATGGCCGCCTCGGTTGATCGGCGCGCTGCTGCTGGCCGGTGCCGCCGCCACCCTGGCGGGGGGCGTGGCTTACTCCAGCGCGGCGGCCTGGCCCGCCTGGCTGATGGGCGCCGCCGGGCTCTACCTGGTGGTCCGTCGATAGCCAGTCGTAGCCTCGACTGGCACACTAGCCGACCTGGCGGCCCTCCGAGCGCGGAGGGCCCGCGTATCTGCCAAGCCCGCGAGGGCGGACGAACAACATGAATGACTGGCTGGACGAGATTCACTGGAACGCCGACGGCCTGGTCCCGGCGATCGCCCAGGACCATGCCACCGGGCGCCTCCTGATGATGGCCTGGATGAACCGCGAAGCGCTGGCCCTCACCGTGGCCGAGCAGCGCGCCATCTACTGGTCCCGCTCCCGGGGCAAGCTGTGGCGCAAGGGCGAGGACTCCGGGCACGTGCAAAAACTCCACGAGCTGCGCCTGGACTGCGACGCCGACGTGGTGGTCCTGCAGGTGGAGCAACTGGGCGGGATCGCCTGCCACACTGGCCGCGAGAGCTGCTTCTACCGAGTCTTCCGCGACGGCGGCTGGGCCACCGTCGACCCGGTGCTCAAAGACCCTCGCGCCATCTACGCCGGGGACCCTCGCCATGAATGACACCCTGAGCCGCCTGGCCGAGGTGCTGGAGGCGCGCAAGGGCGCGGCGCCGGACAGCTCCTACGTCGCCAGCCTCTACCACAAGGGTCTGAACAAGATTCTCGAAAAGGTCGGCGAGGAGTCGGTGGAAACCATCCTCGCCGCCAAGGACGCCGCCGCCGGCGGCGACGCGTCCGCGCTGATCTACGAGACCGCCGACCTCTGGTTCCACAGCCTGGTCATGCTCGCCGCCCTCGGCCAGCACCCCCAGGCCGTGCTGGATGAACTGGAGCGGCGCTTCGGCCTGTCCGGGCACGCCGAGAAGGCCGCCCGCGCCAGCACCCCTTCCTGACTTTTTTCGAGGTATACGCCGATGGGCATTTTCGACTGGAAACACTGGCTGATCCTGCTGATCGTGGTGGTGCTGGTGTTCGGCACCAAGAAGCTGAAGAACTTCGGTTCCGACTTGGGCGAATCGATCAAGGGCTTCCGCAAGGCCATGAACAGCGAGGAAGACGACGCCCGCCCGCCGCAGCAGCCGGCCAGCCCGCCACCCGGCCAGCCGCTGAACCCGCCGCACACCGTGGACGCCGAGGCGCGCAGGGTCGACGAACCGGCGCGCCGGGACTGACCCCATGTTCGGTATCAGCTTCGGCGAACTGCTGCTGATCGGCCTGGTGGCGCTGCTGGTGCTCGGCCCCGAGCGGCTGCCGGGCGCGGCGCGCACCGCCGGGCTGTGGGTCGGCCGGCTCAAGCGCAGCTTCAACGCCATCAAGCAGGAAGTGGAGCGGGAGATCGGCGCCGACGAAATCCGCCGGCAATTGCACAACGAGCAGATCCTCGCCCTGGAGCGGGAGATCAAGCAGAGCATCCAGCCGCCCGCCGAGCCGCCCACCGCCGCCTCCCCCGAAGTACTGAACGCCGCGCTGCATCCCGAGCCCCGCCCCGACGTGGCCGCGCCGCCCGCCGAGCCGGTGGCGAAGGCACCGCCCGGAGTCCAGCCGGCCGCGCCATCCGTGCGGGACGCCTCCTCGCCGGCCTTGCCCGTCGGCTCGGCGCCCGGCCAGCCGGCCTCCGCTCAGCCAGCCACTGGCCAGCCGGTCGCCATCGAGCCGGCCTTACCCTCCAACGATCCACCGCCCCCGCCCCCCCGCCAGCCATGAGCGAGCCGAAACCCGACCTCGACCCGGAAATGCCCCTGGTCTCCCACCTCGCCGAGCTGCGCACGCGTCTGCTGCGCTGCGTGGCGGCGGTGTTCCTGATCTTCGCCGGGCTGTTCTACTTCACCCAGAAGATCTACACCCTGGTCTCGGCGCCCCTGCGCCAGTACCTGCCCGAGGGGGCGACGATGATCGCCACCGACGTGGCCTCGCCGTTCCTCACGCCGTTCAAGCTGACCCTGGTGGTGGCGCTGTTCCTGGCCATGCCGGTGATCCTCCACCAGGTCTGGGGCTTCATCGCCCCGGGCTTGTACCGCCACGAGAAGCGCATCGCCGTGCCGTTGCTGGTGTCCAGCGTGGTGCTGTTCTACACCGGCATGGCCTTCGCCTACTTCCTGGTGTTCCCGCTGATCTTCCACTTCTTCGCCAGCGTGACCCCGGAAGGCGTGTCGATGATGACCGACATCAGCAGTTACCTGGACTTCGTCATGACGTTGTTCTTCGCCTTCGGGGTGGCCTTCGAAATCCCCGTGGCGGTGGTGCTGCTGATCTGGATCGGCGTGGTGGACGTGGCCTACCTGCGCAAGATCCGCCCCTACGTGATCATCGGCTGCTTCGTGGTCGGCATGGTGCTGACGCCGCCGGATATCTTCTCCCAGACCCTGCTGGCGGTGCCGATGTGGCTGCTGTTCGAGGTCGGAGTGTTCTTCGGCGGGCTGGTGCGCCGCCGCCGCGAGGCGGAGGAAGACACTCCGCGCAGCCAGCCTCCCGCGCCCCTGCCGTGAACCTGCTGTTGCTGGAAGACGCCGACTTCGTCGCGGCGGATCGGGCGATCCTGCGGGACCGTCGCCTGCGCCACCTGCGAGAGGTGCACCGCGCCGAGCGCGGCGACACCTTGCGGGTCGGCCGGCTGGACGGTGCCATGGGCCAGGGCGAACTGCTGCGTCTGGAGGCCGGCGAGGCGGAGCTGCGGATATCCTTGGACCGGCCGCCGCCGGCCAAGCTGCCGCTGACCCTGCTGCTGGCCCTGCCCCGACCGAAAATGCTGCGCCGTGTGTTGCAGACCGTCGCCGCCATGGGCGTGCCGCGTCTGGTGTTGCTCAACAGCTACCGCGTCGAGAAGAGCTTCTGGCAGACCCCTTTCCTCGAACCGGCGGCGATCCGCGAGCAACTGGTGCTCGGCCTGGAGCAGGCCCGGGACACCCGCCTGCCCGAAGTCATGATCGAGCAACGCTTCAAGCCCTTCGTCGAGGATCGGCTACCCGGCCTCGCCGCCGGCAGCCTGGGGCTGCTTGGCCACCCCGGCGACTTTCCCGCCTGCCCGCGGGCGGTGGAGGGCCCGGTGACCCTGGCCATCGGCCCGGAAGGCGGCTGGATTCCCTATGAAGTGGAGAAGCTGGCCGAGGCCGGCCTAGCCCCGGTGCAGCTCGGCGAGCGCATCCTGCGGGTGGAAACGGCGGTCGCCGCGCTCCTCGCCCGGCTGTTCTGAACCCGGCCCGCACCGAGTCGCCCGAGCGGGGTCTACCGCTTCATGCCGGACGTGGAGGCCTCTCGCATGCTGACCATCGACATGGACCGCCTGGCGCGGCTGTTGGACGAGCCCGGCCAGGGCGAGCATTACCTGGACCTGGACGACGGGCGCCTGCTGAGCCTGGAGCCGGACAGCCGCGATGACGAGGCGCGGCAACGGCTGGAGGAAAATCCACAGCGTTACCGTCGCCTCGACCCGCTGGACGGCGAGCAACGCCTGGCCCTGCGCGAGGGGTTCCTGTTCGAACTGGACGATCCCCATGCCCACCCGCTGTTGAGCGCCGCGCTCGGCGGGCGGCGGCCGTTGCGTACTTTCGAATATGAGTTGGAGCGGTTCCCCGGGGCCCGGGCGGCCTGGCAGGCGTACCAGCGCGCGCAGTTGCAGGAGTGCGCGCTGGCCTGGCTGGCGGAACAGGGGATCGAGCCGGCCCGAGCACCGTTGCGGCACCCGACGGAAGACGAGGACATGCCCGAGGGTATCCGCCGGCGGCTGTTCGGCCGCGCCGGGGAGGGACGCCCGGTATAGGGACGCCCGATCTAGGGACGCCCGTCCCGGGGGCACCGCCGTTCTAGGCACCCTGCAAGGGGGAAAGCTGGCCGGCGCCCGTGTCGCTAGAGCACCTGGCGCAGGAAGGCTTGGGCGCGGGGGTCCCGGGGCGCGTCGAAGAACTGCGCCGGTGGCGCGTCCTCCAGCAGCTTGCCGTGGTCGAAGAACAACACCCGGTCGGCCACTTCCCGGGCGAAGCCCATCTCGTGGGTCACGCAGACCATGGTCATGCCCTCCACGGCCAGGGTCTTCATCACGTCCAGCACCTCGCCGACCATCTCCGGGTCGAGGGCGGAGGTGGGCTCGTCGAACAGCATGACCTTGGGCTCCATGCACAGGGCGCGGGCGATGGCCACCCGCTGCTGCTGGCCGCCGGACAACCGCGACGGGTACTCGCCGGCCTTCTGGGCGATGCCCACCTTGGCCAGCAGCGCCCGCGCCTTTTCCTCGCGCTCGGCCTTGCCGCGCTTGCGCACCACCTTCTGCGCCAGGCAGAGGTTCTCCAGCACGGTCATGTGGGGGAACAGGTTGAAGTGCTGGAACACCATGCCGACTTCGCGGCGGAAGGCGTTGATGTCGGTCTTCGGGTGAGCCAGGTCGACCCCGTCGATGCTCACCGAGCCGGCGTCGAACGTTTCCAGGGCATTGAGGCAGCGCAGGAAGGTGGACTTGCCGGAGCCCGACGGGCCGATCACCACCAACACCTCGCCCCGGGCCACGTCGGTGGACACGTGGTCCACCGCGCGCACCACCTGCCCGCGCGTATCGAAGACCTTCACCAGGTCGCGGACTTCAATCACTTTGTCCGAGCCTCCGTTCGAGCCGGCCGGCCAAGTGCGACAGCGGCAGGTTGATGACGAGGTAGAGCGCGGCGACGCAGAACCAGATTTCGAAGGTGGAGAAGGACGTGGTGATCGCCTCGCGACCGCTCTTGGTCAGTTCGGTGATGGCGATCACCGAGACCAGGGAGGTGTCCTTCACCAGGCTGATGAATTGCCCGGCCAGGGGTGGCAGCACCCGCTTGAACGCCTGGGGCAACACCACGTAACGCATGGACTGGGCGGCATTGAGGCCGAGGGAGCGGGCCGCCTCGTCCTGGCCACGGGCGATGGACTGCACCCCGGCGCGGACGATCTCCGCCACGTAGGCGCCGGTGAACAGGGCCAGGGCGGCGACCCCGGCGAACTCCCGGGACAGGCTGAGCACCGTGCCGATGAAGAAGTAGAAAATGAAAATCTGCACCAGCAGCGGCGTGCCGCGCACCAGCTCGACGTACACCGTGGAAAGGTCCCGCAGGGTCGGGTTCGACGACAGCCGGCAGAGGCCGGTGGCCAGCCCGATCAGCAGGCCCAGGGCACCGGAGGCCAGGGAAATCCACAGGGTGGTCCACAGGCCCCACAGCAGCGGGCCGGCGGCCCAGTGACGGGTCACACCGAGGCTGTCGCCCTCGCTCACCTCGTCGCCCACCGCCACTTGCAGGCTGTCGCGCTCGACCTCCAGGGCCTGGGTATCGCCGCCCTCGGTGGCGAGCACCACCCGCGCCCGGGGGCCATCGCCGTCGATGGCCTCCACCCGGCCGTAATCGCTCGCCCGCTGCGCCTCTTCCGCCTGGTAGGCGAAGTACTGGGGAACGCGATTCCAGCGCCATTCATAGGAAATCAGCGAGGTGGAGTACCACAGGGCGGCGGCCAGGCCGATCAGGATCAGCCCGGTGAGCAGGTGCCAGGGCCAATGGAGGCGTTTCTTCTTGATCACGTGAACTCTCGGCAGAACGATGGAAGCGGGCCGGGCACGGCGAATAGCCGCCGCGCCGGGTGCGCGGGGACGCTTATTCCATCTCCTTGAGCCACTCGGTCTTCTTGAACCACTTGGCGTGGAGCCGATCGTAGGTGCCGTCGGCCTTGATCTGGTGCAGGAAGTTGTCGATCCAGTTCAGGCTGTCGTGGTCGCCCTTCTTCAGGCCGAAGGCCAGGGGCTCGTAGGTGAACGGCTCGTCCAGGTAGACCAGCTTGCCGGCGCCGGCCTTGTTCACCGCGACGACGTTGTACGGGGCGTCGTAGATGAAGGCGTCGGCCTTGCCGTTGACCACGTCCATCACCGCTTCCTGCTCGTTGTCGAAGCCGTGGTACTGGGCCTTGCCGATCAGCTTCTTGGCCACCATCTCGCCAGTGGTGCCGATCTTCGAGGTGATCCGGTACTTGCCGTCGTTGAGGTCCTTGTAGGACTTGATCTCGCCTTGCAGCTCCTTGCGGATCAGCAGGGTCTGGCCGACGACGATGAACGGCTCGGAGAAGTTGATGCGCAGGTTGCGCTCCTGGGTGAGGGTCATGCCGGAACCGATCAGGTCGAACTTGTCGGTCAGCAGGGCCGGGATGATGCCGTCGTAGCCGGTGGAGACCAGCTCCAGCTTGACCCCGGCGGCCTTGGCCATGGCCTTGAGCACATCCACCTCGAAGCCGATGATCTCGCCGCGCTTGTTGGTCATCTCGAAGGGCATGTAGGTCGGGTCCATGCCGACGCGCAGGGTGCCGCGCTTGACGGCCTCGTCGATGGCGCCGGCATGGGCGATACCGGTGAAGGCACAGGCGGAAACCAGCAGTGACGCGAGAAGCTTCTTCATTCCCTTTCCTCGATGGGCGGATGATCGGTGCAGCCGGCGGCAAGCGACGGGGAGCGGCGATGCTAACCGCCGCGAGCCTGGATGGCGAGTGGACAGTCGTCGACGACGGGCGTGGTGTTACCGCTCGCCGCCCCCGGGTCCGTCCCCGGCTTGGGAAGGCAAGAACCAGGCCAGCCGATCAGGTTTCCAACAGGAAGGTCACCGGGCCGTCGTTGATCAGGTGCACCTGCATGTCGGCGCCGAAGCGCCCGCTGGCCACCTCCGGATGGCTGTCGCGGGCTCGCGCCAGCAGGTAGTCGAACAGCGCCTCGCCGAGGGCCGGCGGCGCGGCGCTGGAGAAGCTGGGACGCAGGCCGCCACGGGTATCGGCGGCCAGGGTGAACTGGGAAACCAGCAGCAGGCCGCCGCCGACATCGCGCAGGGAACGGTTCATGCGCCCCTGCTCGTCGCCGAAAACCCGGTAGTTGAGCAGCTTGTGCAACAGGCGGTCGGCGCGGGCCCGGTCGTCGTCCGGCTCCACGCCGACCAGCACCAGCAGGCCCGCCTGGATGGCGCCGACCCGTTCGCCCTCGACCTCGACGCGGGCCTCGCGGACCCGCTGGATCAGTCCTTTCATGCGTCTTCCGGGGGCAGGTCCAGCAGGCGCCGGGCGATGTCGTCGGCGGCGCGCACCAAGGCATCGGCGATGCCTGGCTCGCCGGCCACGTGGCCGGCGTCGCGGATGATCTGCAACTCGCTGTTGGGCCACGCCTGGTGCAACGCCCAGGCGTTGTCCAGCGGGCAGACCACGTCGTAGCGGCCGTGCACGATGACTCCGGGCAGGTGGGCGATCTTCGGCATGTCGCGGATCAACTGGTCCGGTTCGAGGAAGGCATCGTTGACGAAGAAGTGGCATTCGATCCGGGCGATGGACAGGGCCTTCTCGTGGAAGCGCTCGACCACCTCGGGGTTGGGCCGCAGCGTCGCGGTGCGCCCTTCCCAGCAGGACCACGCCTTGGCCGCCTGCATCTGGGCGATCTCGTCGCTGCCGGTGAGGCGCCGGTAATAGGCCTGCATGAAGTCGCCACGCTCCTCCGGCGGGATCGGCGCCACATAGTCCTGCCAGTAGTCGGGGAACAGGCGGCTGGCGCCGTCCTGATAGAACCACAGCAGGTCCTGGCGCCGGCAGAGGAAGATGCCTCGCAGGATCAGCGCGTGTACCCGCTCCGGATGGGTCTGGGCGTAGGCCAGGGACAGGGTGGAGCCCCAGGAGCCGCCGAACAGCACCCATTTGTCGATGCCCAGGTGCTCGCGGATGCGCTCCATGTCCTCCACCAGGTGCCAAGTGGTGTTGTTCTCCAGGCTGGCGTAGGGGGTGGAGCGGCCGGCGCCGCGTTGATCGAAGGTGATGATGCGGTAGAGGGTGGGATCGAAGAAGCGCCGGCTCAGGTGGTCGCAGCCGGAGCCAGGCCCCCCGTGGATGAACACCACCGGCAAGCCGTCCGGCGACCCGCTTTCGTCGATGTAGAGTACGTGCGGCGCCTCCACGGCCAGTTCATGGCGGGCGTAGGGCTTGATCTCCGGATAGAGGTTCTGCATGGGTGAGGCTCCCGAGTCGATGGGGCGCGGTGATCGCCGGCGGCGTCCCGTCCTTTTAGCTGCCCGGCATCATAGCGGGGAAATGCCCGCTCGGGCATGCCGCGCCCATCGGTCGCGTCAGGGAGCGGCGATCGCCGCGTCGGGGGCGCGCCAGATCAGGCGGGAGGTGTCGTAGCCCTGGGCGCGGGCCACCTCCAGCAGGTGCTCGCGGGTAGCGCCCTCCACCTCGGGGCGCCGGGACAGCAGCCAGAGGTAGTCGCGGTCGGGGTGGCCGACCACGGCGGTCTGGTAGTCGGGGTCGAGGTAGAGCACCCAGTAGTGCCCACGAGCCAGGGAGGGAAACAGCGAACTGAAGACGTTATCGAAGCGCACCCAGAGCTTGTCGGTATGACCGGCCACCTGGGGTTCCGCCTCGCCGTGCACCTGCTTCCACTCGCCCCCGCGGGTGCGGCAGCGGTTCACCACGTCGACCCGGCCATCGTCGCGCAGGCGATACTGGGCCTCGGACTGGGCGCAATCGCGCTGGAAGAACATCGGCAGGCGGGCCAGTTCGTACCAAGTGCCTTGGTAGCGGGCCAGGTCGACCTGGCCGACGGTGGTCGGCGCGTCGTGGTCACCGTCGGAAGCGGCGCAGCCGGCCAGCAGGGCGGCGGCGATCAGCGAGAGAAGCGGCTTCATGTCAGACCTCGGCGAACGGCACCGTCGCGGTGCCGGTCAACGGCGCCCGTCGCTCGATGGCCGGGCGCCTGGGTGGAACGATGATGACGGCGGCACCGCGAAAGCCGCCGTCCCGACGAGGAGGCCCGGTCCGCGACCGGGCTCCGGTCACGCCTGGTGGTAGCCGGTGACCCGCTCGACTTCCTCGCGGGAGCCGAGGAACACCGCCACCCGCTGGTGCAGCGAAGTGGGCTGGATGTCGAGGATGCGCTGCCGGCCGTCGGTGGCGGCGCCGCCGGCCTGCTCGACGATGAACGACATGGGGTTGGCCTCGTACATCAGCCGCAGCTTGCCCGGCTTGGACGGGTCGCGGGCGTCCCGAGGGTACATGAACAGCCCGCCACGGGTGAGGATACGGTGCACGTCGGCCACCATGGAGGCGATCCAGCGCATGTTGTAGTTCTTGCCCAGGGGGCCTTCCTCGCCACTCAGCAGTTCGTCCACGTAGCGCCGCACCGGGGCTTCCCAGTGGCGCTGGTTGGACATGTTGATGGCGAACTCGGCGGTGGACGCGGGCACCTGGATGTGGTCGTGGGTGAGCACGAAGCTGCCCATCTCGCGGTCCAGGGTGAAACCCTTCACGCCGTCGCCCAGGGTCAGCATCAGCATGGTCTGCGGGCCGTAGATGGCGTAGCCGGCCGCTACCTGGCGGGTGCCCGGCTGAAGGAAGGCTTCCTCGCCCAAGGCGTCGTTCTGGCTGAAGCATTCGTCCGGGCAACGCAGCACCGAGAAGATGGTGCCGACGGAGACGTTGACGTCGATGTTGGAGGAGCCGTCCAGGGGGTCGAACACCAGCAGGTAGGCGCCCTTGGGGTACTTGCCGGGAATCTGGTAGGCCTTGTCCATTTCCTCGGAGGCCATGCCGGCCAGGTGGCCGCCCCACTCGTTGGCTTCCAGCAGGATTTCGTTGGAGAGCACGTCGAGCTTCTTCTGCACCTCGCCCTGCACGTTCTCGGTGTCCATGCTGCCGAGCACGCCACCCAGCGCCCCCTTGGACACCTCGTAGCTGATGCGCTTGCAGGCACGCGCCACGACCTCGATGAGGAAGCGCAGGTCGGCCGGGGTGTTGTGGCTGCGAGTCTGCTCGATCAGGAAGCGACTGAGTGTGACGCGGGACATGAAGAAGCTCCGGATAGGAAGAAAAAACGCGCCGAGTGTAGCGCGTTAAGCACAGCGGCGCCTCCCGACCATGGGGGCGCCGCTTGGTTCCGGTGCCGCGCCTTACCAGTCCCAGGCCAGGGACAGGCTGACGCCCTGGCGGGTATCGTCGTCGCCGTGGCGCAGGTCGTAGCCGGCGCGCAGGGACAGGTCGGCGGCCAGTTGCTGGCTGATGCCCAGGGAGGCGCGGGTCATGCCGTCGTCCGGGGTGTAGCCCTGCAGGGTGAAGGCGTGGCCCGGCAGGCTGACGAGGGACATGCGCAGGTCGCGCGTGTCATCCTCGAACTCCCGCTCGCGAGCCACTTCGGCGAACACCTGGGTCGCCGGGCTCACTTGGAAGCGCCCTTGCAGGCCGACGCCCAGGCGCCGGGACGTGCGGGTCTGGTCGTCGAAGGAGAGGGCCGAGGAACTGCCGCCCTTCTCGGCATAGCCGTCCACCTCGGCGCGGGCGTAGTCGGCGCTGACGAACGGGCTGAGGTGCCAGAGGCTGCCGGGCTGGGCGATGTCGTAGCCGAGGCGGCCGCTCAGGGCCCACAGCGTTCCGTCGGTGTCGCCCTTCTCGCGGCGGGTCACCGGGCCGAGGGCGAATTTCCGCCGCAGGTCGTCGTAGTCCAGGTAGCCGCCGCTCAGGGCCAGGTCGCCCCACCAGCGGTCGTGCTGATACTGGGCGAACAGGGTGGCGAAGGTGCTGCTCAGGTCGTAGTCGGAGTCCTTCGGTCCGGCCTCCAGGGATTGCCGGTACAAGCCCAGGGCGGCGCCGACGCGCCAGTCCTCGTCGAGCCGATAGCTGCCGCCCAGGTCGAGGCTGTAGCCGTGGCCGTCGGCATCGGCGCCGTGGTCCTGCTCGTCGAAGTCCAGGCGCTGGCCGCCGCCGGCGACGAAACCGCGCCACTGGCCGATACCCTGCCAGGCGCCCCCATCCGCGCGCCACTGGTTGCGCAGTTGGTCCTGGTGGGAACGCAGGGCCCCGTGGGCCATTTCCGGCAGCAGGGTCAGCTCCCAGGGAGCCGCCAGCAGGGAATAGGTGTAGTCGGCGAAGACCTGCTGGATGCCCGTGGTGGGGTGCACGCTGTCGTTGTAGATCAGCCGGCTGGGGTCGGGGGTGGCGCTGCCGATGCCCCAGGTGGGGTTGACGTGGGCGCAGCCGTCGAAACAGGTTCCCAGCAGGTCCTGGCTGGCATCCAGGCCATATTGGGCCGCGTCGCGCACCACCTCCTTGAACAGCAGCGGCACGTTGAGCGGGATGATCTGCGCATGGAGGCCGCGCACTTGGCGCAGCAGCTCGTCGTTGAGGTCGCGCCCGAGGGCGCCGAAGGTTTCCGACAGGCCGGTGCCGGCCAGGGCCGGGGTGGTGCCGACGTTGGGCAGCAGGGAGACCACGATGTAGCGGGCGCCGGCTTGCTGTAGGGCGCGCACGCTGTCCGCCAGGCGCCCGCCGGCGCCTGGGCCTGCTCGCGGTTGAGGATGCGTCCCTGAAGGAAGTCGTTGCCGCCGCCGTTGACATAGAACAGCGCGTTGCGGTCCAGCCTCAGGCCCCGGTTAGCCAAGTCCACCAGGTAGCCGTCGCGGGTGCGGGTGCCGGCCACCGAACCGCCCACGGCGGTGATCGAGTCATAGATCTCATCGGTGCGGTAGCCACCCACCGCCCAGTTGTTGCCGTCCGCCCAACCGTTCTGGGCATGGATCGCCGAGGTGGAAGGTGTCTGGGGCCCCAGCCCCAGGCGCTCGCCCAGCAGCATCGGCGAGGTGGCGCCGATGGCTTCGCCCTGGCCGCTCCGGTAGGTGGGGCCGACGCGGTTGGTGAAGCGTCGACCGGCGCCGGCCGGACCACCGGCGTCGGGCAACTGGCCGGCGTCGCTGAGGCTGTCGCCGAACACGATCAGGCTGGAATAGGGCGCGGCCTGGGTCGGCGCGGCGGCGGCCAGCAGGCAGGCGGCGGCCAGGGGAGTCAGGGTGCGGAACATGGGCGATCCTTGTTGTTATGAGCTGGCGAAGTGCCCGAACTTTAGCCGCCCCCGCCGCGACGTGCACGCCCCGCTGACGCGAGCCCGCCCGCGCGCTGGGCCTGGACCTGGATCGCGGGATGAGCGGAGCGCGAGCCGCCTTCGCGCGCGCCGCGTCCATGGCGCGCGGGAAGATAGCGCGGTAACGGGTATCGGTCGCCGCAGGTCATCGAGCGTGCGCTATCCCATGGGTGCTCCTTCCGGTCGTGGCGAGAAGCGGATAAGCACGAGACTGGCGGGCAGGATGCGGCGGCCTGCCGCGAGCCGGCCGCATGGCATGGGCGGCCGGGGTGACGCACGCCGGCGACCTTGGCACTGCGGCCTTCGAGGGCCGGGCGGACCGTTCGAGTGGATGGCCCACGCTGGGGAGCCCCACCCCACAGCCATGCACGGCGGCATCCCCCAGGGCGTCGAGCGGCCGGCAGCGACCGGGGCGCGCCCACCGATCGTCTTGCCACCGCGCGCCGGCTGGCGGGCTCAGGGCGCGAACGGCAACTCGCGCTTGTGCTGGGAGCGATCGTAGGTCTTCACGATCACGTCGTAGGCCTGCTCGCTCACGGGCTGGCCATGAAGAAAGGCGTCGATCTCGGCATAGGTCACCCCGTAGGCCTCCTCGTCCGGCTTGCCCGGCCGCAGCTCTTCCAAGTCGGCGGTGGGCACCTTCTGCGCCACCTTCTCGCTGGCGCCCAGGGCGGTGGCGATGGCCCGCACCTGGCTTTTCACCAGACCGCTCAGGGGCGCCAGGTCGCAGGCGCCGTCGCCGAACTTGGTGAAGAAGCCCATCACCGCCTCGGCGGCCTGATCGGTGCCGATCACCAGGCCATTGCGGGCATTGGCGAGGGTGAACTGGGCGATCATCCGCATGCGGGCCTTGACGTTGCCGATCACGAAGTCGCGCCGCTCGGGGCTGAGGGCCTGCAGGGCCTCGACCTGGCCGACCAGGCCACGCACCCCGTCGGCGATGTTCACCGTCTGCACTTCGTCGGCGCGGATGAAGTCCAGGGCGGCCTTGGCGTCGTCCTCGTCGTGCTGCACGCCATGGGGCAGGCGCACGGCGATGAAACGGTACTCGTCGTCGCCGGTCTCCTGGCGCAGGCCCTCCACCGCCAGTTGCGCCAGGCGCCCGGCCACGGTGGAGTCGACGCCACCGCTGATGCCCAGCACCAGCACCTTGAGCCCGGCGCGGCGCAGGCAGTCCTGGATGAAGGTCTTGCGGCGCTCCACCTCGGCCATCAGCGCGGCCTGGTCGGCGAAGGGTGGGGTCACGCCGAGGGCATCGGCGATTTCGCGTTGGCGGTTGGTCATGGTCAGGTCCTCATGGGCGGTTCGGAGACACGGAACACGTGTTTCAGGTAGGCGACGAAGTTCTCGTCGCGGCATTGGGTCTTGCCGGGGGAGTCGGAAATCTTCGCCACCGGCTGGTCGTTGCAGGCGGTCATCTTGATGACCATGTTCATCGGCTCGACCCCGGGGATGTCGCAGGTGAGGTTGGTGCCGATGCCGAAGCTGACGTTGATCCGCTCGCGCAACGCGCGGTAGAGGGCCAGCGACTTGGGCAGGTCGAGGCTGTCGGAGAACACCAGGGTCTTGGTCATCGGGTCGATGCCCAGGGCGCGGTAATGGGCGATGGCCTTCTCGGCCCATCGCAGCGGGTCGCCGGAGTCGTGGCGCAAGCCGTCGAAGAGCTTGGCGAAGTACAGGTCGAAGTCTTCCAGGAAGGCGTCCATGGTGATGCAGTCGGTCAGGGCGATGCCCAGCAGGCCCCGGTACTCGCGCACCCAGCAGTCGAGGGCGGCGCTCTGGCTGTCGATCAGCCGCGGGCCGAGCTGCTGGTGGGCCATCACCCACTCGTGGGCCATGGTGCCCAGGGGGCGCAGGTCGTATTCGCGGGCCAGGTGCACGTTGCTGGTGCCAACGAAGCGGCCGGGGAAGTCGCGCTTGAGGATATGCACCACCTCTTCCTGCACCCGGTAGGAGAAGCGCCGGCGGGTGCCGAAATCGGCGATCTGGAAGCCCTGGAGTTCGTCGTCGCTGGCCTCGGCGCGGAGCCAGTCGAGCTTGCGGTAGAGCTGCTCGCTGGCCTGCTCCAGCACCACCTCGCGGTAGCGATAGCGGTTGCGCACCTCGCTGACGATGGCCAGCAGCGGAATTTCGAAGAGGATCACGTGCAGCCACGGGCCACGTAGGCGGATGCACAACTGGTCGCCCTCGATGCCGGTCTGCACGTAGCGCAGGTTGAAGCGGAACAGGCTGAGGAAGCGGATGAAGTCCGGCTTGATGAAGGAAATGCGTTCGAGGAAGCCCAATTGGTCGGCGGTGATGCTGGTGTCGGCCAGCCGCTCGATCTGGAAGCGGATCTCCGCCAGGTAGGGCCGCAGGTCCTCGCCGCTGCGGCAGCGGAACTCCCACTCCACCTCGGCGTTGGGGTAGTTGTGCAGCACCGCCTGCATCATCGTCAGTTTGTAGAAGTCAGTGTCCAGCAGGTTCTGCACGATGCGCTCGGCAAAAACGCTCTCGGCCATGTTCAGCACTCCAGCGAGGGGGTCAGGGAGGCATCCAGCTCGTCAGGGCCGGCGCACAGGAAAATGCCCGCCGCCCGCATCTCCGCGCAGGCCGCTCGCGCGGTCGACTCGGCAATGGCGCGACAGGCCGGCAGGTAGACACTCACCGCGAAACCGGCCCGGCGCAATTGCAGGGCAGTGGTCTTGACGCAGTAATCCAGCGCCAGACCGCCAACCATCACATGAGTGACGTCATTCTGCCGGAGAAATTCGATCGCGCCGGTGCTGCGCCGCTCGGCCAAGTCGTGGTAGCAGGCGCCGTAGGGATGCAGGTCGGGCTCCACGCCCTTCCAGACGAAGTAGTCGTACTCCAGCGGCGCCGGCAACCCGTCCAGCAGGTCGAAGCCGGGCGTGCCGGGCACGCAGTGGCTGACCCAGGTGAGGTCGGCGTTGGCCAGGGGCAGGCTGCGCAGCATTTCCCCGTGGCTGGCCACCACCCAGGGCGCCCTCGGGCTGTGGGCGTCCTTGCTGCCCAGGCGCAGGCTGGCGCGGGCGGCCATGGCCCGCAGGGCGGGGACGATGGTGTCGCCGTCGGGTACCGGCAGTTCGTCCGGGCACAAGGGCGTGAAGCCCTTCTGCGCGTCGATGTCGAAACTGGCGATCTTCATACTGCTGTCCTCTGGTGGATAACCGCTGGCTACATATTTCATCTGATGTAATATGTAGTCAACCGTTAGTTTTTCCCAAGGTGCCGCCATGAGAACCCGTCGACAGCTTTTCCGCGCGCGCCGTCCCGCCCGAAGGACGCGCCCATGAGCCGCGCCGAGGTATTGGCCAGCGTGGACATCGTCGCCCTGCGCCTGGGCGCCGGAGGTGGCCTCGACTTATTGCTGCTGCGCCGCGAGCGAGCGCCCTTCGCCGGGGAATGGGCGCTGCCGGGGGTGCTGGTGAACGGCCGGTGCGCCGACCCCAGCCTGGACGCGGCGGCGGCCCGGGCCCTGGAGGACAAGGCCCGGCTGCGCCCGAACCACTTGGAGCAGGTGGCTACCGTCGGCAATGCCCGGCGCGATCCGCGCGGCTGGTCCCTGAGCACCTTTTACCTGGCCCTGGTGGGGCCCGATGCCGAGGTGGCCGACGAGACGTTGCGCTACGTGCCCCTGGACGAGGCACTGCGGGGGCGCCCCGCCCTGCCCTTCGATCACGCCGACCTGGCGCGCCAGGCCCGGGAGCGGTTGGCGGCGAAGGCGGTGTACAGCTCCCTGCCGCTGCACCTGCTGGCGGCGCGCTTCACCGTCGGCGATGCGTTGCACGCCTTCCAGGCCTGCCTCGGCCAGGCGGTACAGCACACCACCCTGCGCGGCCGGCTGGAGCGGATGAAGACGGCCGGCTGGATCGTCGACACCGGCGAGCGCCAGCAGCCAAGGATGGGCCGGCCGCAAACCGTATTGGCCCATCGGCCCGGGGACGGCGGGGTCTACCTGTTCGACCGCAGCGTGCTGGCCTGACGCGGCCCGGCCTGGAGTGGCCCGGCCTAGCGCGCCCGGGCCGGCCGGCGGTAGTTCACAAATCCGCCGGCCTCGCTATCATGCGCGCCCCGCCTCTCCGCTCCCGTGGACTCTCATGAACGTTAGGCTGATCGTCGGCGCCGACCTGGACCGCACGGATACCTGGATCCGCTACGAAAAAACCCTGTGCCACGCCTGCGTGTCGAGCTGCTGCACGATGCCGGTGGAAGTGCGCTTCGCCGACCTGCTGCGCATGGGCCTGGTGGATGAATTCGAGCGCCACGAGCCGGCCAAGTCGGTGGCCAAGCGGTTGATGAAAGAAGGCGTGGTGGAGCGCTTCAACCAGAAACAAAACCTGTTCACCCTGACTCGCCTGGCCAACAACGACTGCTACTACCTGGACCGCAAGACCCGCCTCTGCTCGATCTACGACCAGCGTCCGGAAACCTGCCGCAACCACCCGCGCATCGGCCCGCGCCCCGGTTATTGCGCGTTCAAGCCGATCGCCTGACGCGCCCCGTCCTGGACGAAAGCCCTCACGCGGCCCGCCGGTCTGGAGCGACGGCCGGCGGTTCTTCCGTGCGCCGCCGGCGCGCCCCGGTCAGCCCTCGTGGCGCCAGCGGCTCGCCAGCGCCACTCCCGCCAGCACCACGCCGCCGGCAACGATGCCGACCAAAACATTGAGCAGGGTCGGCACCAGGGCCGCCGCCAGCGCGCCGACGGCGGACCAGGCGCCGGTGGCCTCGGCCAGGTGCTGGATAGCCTCGTGGAGCGGCGCCACGCCGTGCACCAGGATGCCGCCGCCCACCATGAACATCGCCGCGGTGCCCACCACCGACAGGGTCTTCATCAGATAGGGCGCCATGCTCAGGATGCCGCGCCCCAGCGCCTGAGCCGCCTTCGAGGCGCGGCGGCTGAGGTAGAGGCCCAGGTCGTCCAGCTTGACGATTCCCGCCACCAGGCCGTAGACCCCCAGGGTCATGATCACGGCGATACCCGAAAGCACCGCCACTTGGCTGGCGAACGGCGCCTCGGCGACGGTACCCAGGGCGATGGCGATGATTTCGGCGGACAGGATGAAGTCGGTGCGCACGGCGCCTTTCACCTTGTCCCGTTCGAAGGCGCGCATGTCCAGTGCCGGGTCGGCGAGGGCCTCGTGCCGGGTGGCTTCTTCCTGGGCGGCATTGTCCTGGGAGGCACTGCCCTCGGCGGCCTGCTCGTCGGCGCCATGCAGGAACCGATGGGCCAGTTTCTCGAACCCCTCGTAGCACAGGTAGGCGCCGCCCACCATCAGCAACGGCGTCACCGCCCAAGGGGCGAAGGCGCTGATCAGCAGCGCCACCGGCACTAGGATCGCCTTGTTCAGCGCCGAGCCCTTGGCTACCGCCCAGACCACCGGCAATTCGCGGTCGGCGTTCACGCCGGAAACCTGCTGGGCGTTCAGCGCCAGATCGTCGCCGAGCACCCCGGCGGTCTTTCGGGCGGCGACCTTGGTCATCGCCGCGACGTCGTCCAGCACGCTGGCGATGTCGTCGAGCAGGGTCAGCAGGCTGGCTCCGGCCATGGCAAGTCCTCGGGGAATCAAATAAAGGGAGCGCCGAAGCGCACCGGCATGCTACAGGGCCGGGCCTCGCTTCGACAGGGTCAGCATGAGGGGCGCAGGGCGAAATCGAAGGCCAGGGTCAGCCCGGTGGCCACCAACGCCGTGGCCAGCCCTCGCAGCGTCCAGTACAGGCGGGCCGGGCGGCGTTCGCGCAGGCAGCGCAACAGGCCGGTCGCGACGCGATCGTCCAGCAGGGCGAGACTGGACCAGGCCGCCAACCCCGCGCCCGGCAGCAGGATGGCCAGGGCGAACAGCGCGCCGTCTGGAGCCGGCAGGCGCAAGGTCGCCAGGATCGAGGCCAGGACGCAGGCGGCGAGCCCGGCAACGAGGATCGGGACGGCGTTCATCGCGTGTGCATCGTGCAGGGTCGTCCGGGGCGGCAAGGGCACACATCCTTGCCCGAAGTCCGCGTCGTGTCGAGCCTTTGCCACGACCCGGTTCAGGCAGGGGCGCCGTGCGAGGGCGGCGCCGTCCCGCGAGCCCCGCCATGAATGCGAAAAGCCCCCGCCGGCTCGCACCGACGGGGGCTTTCTTTCACGGCTGGCGGATCAGACCTTGGCGCGTTCGAAGCGCTTGCGGTCGTTCTCGTTCAGCAATTTCTTGCGCAGGCGGATGGACTTGGGCGTCACCTCCACGAGTTCGTCGTCGGCGATGAACTCCAGCGCCTGCTCCAGGGTGAAGCGGATCGGCGGCACCAGGGCGATGACTTCGTCCTTGCCCGAGGCGCGCATGTTGTCCAGCTTCTTGCCCTTGGTGGGGTTGATCACCAGGTCGTTGTCGCGGCTGTTGATGCCCGCCAGCTGGCCTTCGTAGATCTCGTCGCCTGGGCCGAGGAACAGCTTGCCGCGGCTCTGCAGGGTTTCCAGGGAGTAGGTCAGGGCGGTGCCGGTGGCCATGGAGACCAGCACGCCGTTCTGCCGGTTGCTGACTTCGCCGGCCTTGATCGGGCCGTAGTGGCTGAAGGTGGAGGTCAGGATGCCGGTGCCGGAGGTCAGGGTCAGGAAGTTGTTGCGGAAGCCGATCAGGCCACGGGCCGGAATGGTGTACTCCAGGCGCACGCGGCCCTTGCCGTCGGGGATCATGTTGCTCAGGTCGCCCTTGCGCAGGCCCATCTGCTCCATCACCGAGCCCTGATGCTGCTCTTCGATGTCGATGGTGACGTTCTCGTACGGTTCCTGCTTCTCGCCATCCTTCTCGATGATCACCACTTCCGGGCGGCCCACGGCCATCTCGAAGCCTTCGCGGCGCATGGTTTCGATCAGGACTGACAGGTGCAGTTCGCCACGGCCGGAGACCTTGAACTTCTCCGGGCTCTCGCCTTGCTCGACACGCAGGGCCACGTTGTGCAGCAGTTCCTTGTCCAGGCGCTCCTTGATGTTGCGGCTGGTGACGAACTTGCCTTCCTTGCCAGCGAACGGCGAGTCGTTGACCTGGAAGGTCATGCTCACGGTCGGCTGGTCGACGGTCAGCGGCGGGCGCGCCTCGACGTGCTGCGGGTCGCACAGGGTGTCGGAGATGAACAGCTCGTCCATGCCGGACACGCAGACGATGTCGCCCGCCTCGGCTTCCGCCACTTCCACGCGCTGCAGGCCGGAGTGGCCCATGATCTTCAGCACGCGGCCGTTGCGCCTGGTGCCGTCGTCGCTGATGGCGACCACCGGGGTGTTGGCCTTGATCTTGCCGCGAGCGATGCGGCCGATGCCGATCACACCCAGGAAGCTGTTGTAGTCGAGCTGGGAAATCTGCATCTGGAACGGGCCGTCGACGTCCACCTTGGGCGCCGGCACATGGTCGATGATCGCCTGGAACAGCGCGTCCATGTTGTCGTCCATCTTCTCGTGGTCGAGGCCGGCGATGCCGTTCAGGGCGCTGGCGTAGACGATCGGGAAGTCGAGCTGCTCGTCGGTGGCGCCGAGGTTGTCGAACAGGTCGAAGATCTGGTCGATGACCCAGTCGGGACGGGCGCCCGGACGGTCGATCTTGTTGACCACGACGATCGGACGCAGGCCGGCCTTGAAGGCTTTCTGGGTCACGAAGCGGGTCTGCGGCATGGGGCCGTCCTGGGCGTCCACCACCAGCAGCACGGAGTCCACCATGGACATCACCCGCTCCACCTCGCCGCCGAAGTCGGCGTGGCCGGGGGTGTCGACGATGTTGATGTTGTAGCCGTTCCACTTGATGGCGGTGTTTTTCGCCAGGATGGTGATGCCGCGCTCTTTCTCCTGGTCGTTGGAGTCCATCACGCGCTCGCTTTCCGCTTCCTTGCGGTCGAGGGTGCCGGAGAGCTTCAGGAGTTTGTCGACGAGGGTGGTCTTGCCATGGTCGACGTGGGCGATGATGGCGATGTTGCGAAGTTTATCGATCACTGTGCTAGGTCTCGGTGGAGAAAACGGTGAGCCCGTCCAGGCTGACAGGCAGAGATTTCAACGAGTCGGTGGGCGCCCGCCCCGGGCGCGCCGCGAGGCTTCAGGCGCGGTCGGGAGGGCGGTGGCGGATACTGCCGCCCAGCAGCCCGGCGCGCTTAATGCGGGCGATAGACGCGAACATTCGCATGGCCCTCGCTGAGCAGGTGGTGGGCGTGCAGACGGCTCATCACGCCCTTCTCGCAGTACAGGAGGTACTGGCGGCTCTCGTCCAGGTCCTTGAAGCGATTGTTGATGGCGTAGAACGGCAGCGGGCGGACCTCCACGCCGTTCAGGTCCAGGGGCCGGTCCTCGCTGTCGTCGGGATGGCGAATGTCCAGCACGATATGCCCCGGCAACGCCTCGCGCACTTCCTCGACCTGCAGGTCGCGGCCGAGCTCGTCGATCACCCGGTCCACCGCCATCTGCCGCGCCCGCTCCACGGCGCGGTCGAGCACCGCCATGTCGAACTGGCTTTCCTCGTGTTCGACGCGGCCGCGCTTGGCGCGAGTGGTGGGGTTCACCGAGATCACGCCACAGTACTCCGGCATGTGCTTGGCGAACTCGGCGGTCCCGATGGCATAGGCGGTATCGATGATGTCCTGCTTGTGACTGGCCACCAGCGGGCGCAGGACCAGCATGTCGGTGGCGGCGTCGATCACCGTGAGGTTCGGCAGGGTCTGGCTGGAGACTTGGGAAATCGCCTCGCCGGTCACCAGGGCGTCGATCTGCAGGCGCTCGGCGATACGGGTGGCGGCGCGCAGCATCATGCGCTTGAGCACCACGCCCATCTGGCTGTTGTCCACCTTGCCGAGGATTTCCGCCAGCACTTCCTCGAAGGGCACGCTGATGAACAGCACCCGGTGCGAGCGGCCGAACTTCTGCCAGAGGTAGTGGGCGACTTCCATCACCCCCAACTCGTGGGCGCGGCCGCCCAGGTTGAAGAAGCAGAAATGGGTGAGCATGCCGCGCCGCATCATTTGATAAGCGGCGACGGTGGAGTCGAAGCCCCCGGACATCAGCACCAGGGTCTGCTCCAGGGAGCCCAGTGGATAGCCGCCGATGCTGTCGTGCTGGCGATGGACGATGAACAGGCGCTGGTCGCGGATTTCCAGGCGGACTTCCACTTCCGGGGCGTCCAAGGACACGCCGGCGGCGCCGCACTGCTGGCGCAACTGGCTGCCGACGTAGCGCTCCACGTCCATGGAGCTAAAGGAATGCTTGCCACCGCGCTTGCAGCGCACCGAGAAAATCTTCCCGGGCAGACGGTCACCGTAGTGCAGGCGGCATTTGTCGAGGATGTCGTCGAAATCGCCCAGCGGGTACTCGTGGACCTCGAGGAAATGCACGATGCCCGGCATGCAGCGCAGCCGCTCGATCATCTCGGCGAGCACCTTCGGCTCGCTCCGCGCGGTTTCCACATCCAGATTGTCCCAGACACCGGCGACCTGCAGCTCCGGGTCCAGATCGCGCAGCACGCTGCGGATGTTCTTCGCCAATTGACGAATGAACTGCTTGCGCACCGGGCGGCTCTTGACGGTGATTTCCGGGAAAACTTTGACGATCAGTTTCATGCAAAAAGCCGCGAGGCGGGACGACCGAAAAACAGGGGCGCGAATTATAGCGGAATTGTTCAAGGTTTGACCAAACCTTGCGTTCGAACGGACAACGCCCCGAAAGGGAGCGTTCGCTCCGTTCTGTCGTCCTATTATGGTGCGGCCGTTCGGGAGCCCCCGGCCGGGAAGCGGCTCGACCGGCGATGCCAGCGTGTCGGCGCCCGTTCCGGGGCACTGGCATGCATATTGCTCCCTTGTGAGGCAGAGAGTCCGCGCGGAGTATCCGTGGCGAACCGTATTTCGGGAACGCGCTAGCCGGCTCCCGCCACCTGGAGGACACCATGTCGAAGTCGCTTCAACTGATCAAAGATAACGATGTGAAGTGGATTGACCTGCGCTTCACCGATACCAAGGGCAAACAGCAACACCTCACCATGCCCGCCCGCGACGCCGATGACGACTTCTTCGAACACGGCAAGATGTTCGACGGTTCCTCCGTCGCCGGCTGGAAGGGCATCGAGGCCTCCGACATGATCCTGATGCCGGACGACAGCACCGCCGTGCTCGATCCGTTCACCGAGGAGCCGACCCTGATCCTGGTGTGCGACATCATCGAGCCCTCCACCATGCAGGGCTACGACCGCGACCCGCGCGCCATCGCCCGCCGCGCCGAGGAATACCTCAAGTCCACCGGCATCGGCGACACCGTGTTCGTCGGCCCGGAGCCCGAGTTCTTCATCTTCGACGAGGTGAAGTTCAAGTCCGACATTTCCGGCTCGATGTTCAAGATTTTCTCCGAGCAGGCTTCTTGGAACACCGACGCCGACTTCGAGAGCGGCAACCGGGGCCACCGCCCGGGCGTCAAGGGCGGCTACTTCCCGGTACCGCCGGTCGATCACGATCACGAAATCCGCACCGCCATGTGCAACGCCCTGGAAGAAATGGGCCAGGTCGTGGAAGTCCACCACCACGAAGTGGCGACCGCCGGGCAGAACGAGATCGGCGTGAAATTCAACACCCTGGTGGCCAAGGCCGACGAAGTCCAGACCCTGAAGTACTGCGTGCATAACGTCGCCGACGCCTACGGCAAGACCGTAACCTTCATGCCCAAGCCCCTGTACGGCGACAACGGCTCGGGCATGCACGTGCACATGTCCATCTCCAAGGACGGCAAGAACACCTTCGCCGGCGACGGCTATGCCGGCCTGTCCGAGACCGCCCTGTATTTCATCGGCGGCATCATCAAGCACGGCAAGGCGCTGAACGGTTTCACCAACCCGTCCACCAACTCCTACAAGCGCCTGGTCCCGGGCTTCGAGGCGCCGGTGATGCTGGCCTACTCCGCCCGCAACCGCTCCGCCTCGATCCGCATCCCGTATGTCTCCAGCCCGAAGGCCCGCCGCATCGAGGCGCGCTTCCCGGACCCGGCGGCCAACCCCTACCTGGCCTTCGCCGCGCTGCTGATGGCCGGCCTGGACGGCATCCAGAACAAGATCCACCCCGGCGACGCCGCCGACAAGAACCTGTACGACCTGCCGCCGGAAGAGGCCAAGGAAATCCCGCAGGTGTGCGGCAGCCTCAAGGAGGCGCTGGAAGAACTGGACAAGGGCCGCGCGTTCCTCACCAAGGGCGGCGTGTTCAGCGACGACTTCATCGATGCCTACATCGAGCTCAAGAGCGAAGAAGAAATCAAGGTGCGCACCTTCGTGCACCCGCTGGAATACGAGCTGTACTACAGCGTCTGATCCAGGCGTCTTCGGACGCGCGCCCGCCGATGCGGGCGCCTTGCCAAGGGCCTCCTGCGGAAGGCCCTTTTTCGTGGCCAGTCGCAGCCCCGTTTTTTCGAGCGAACGCACAGCCGCGGTGGCCCGCGCTTGCCAGCCGGCGCGCCCGGTGCAACCCTTGAACGTCATACGCACCCAGTCACCCGGAGAGCGACATGCGTTCCGCGATCATCGGCCTCTCGCTAGCCCTGGCCCTCGCCCTGCCGGCCGGCGCCCAGATCTACAAGTACACCGATGCCAAGGGCAACACGGTCTTCACCAACCAGCCGCCGGAAGGCGAGCGGGCGCAACCCGTGGAGCTGCCGCCGACCAACACCGTGGAAAGCCAGAAGCCAGCCAGCGCGCCGGAAAAAGCCCAGGAAGACCCGGAGGGGCGCTACACCGTGCTGCAACTGGTGAACCTGCCCACCGACGAGGCCCTGCGCAGCAACAATGGCTCCTTCACCGTCAGTGTCGCCCTCGAGCCGCGCCTGCGACCGGGCCATAGCCTGCGCCTGTTGATGGACGGCCAGCCCTATGGCCAGCCGACCAATATCCCCTATTTCCAGATCACGGAAGCCGCCCGTGGCGAGCACACCCTGGTGGCCGAGGTGCTGGCCCAGGGCCGGTCGCTGCAACAGAGCGCGCCGGTCACCGTCACCGTGCAGCGGATCAGCGTGAACAGCCCCGCGCGCAGGGCGCCCTGACCGTGGCCCGCCTACTGCTGCTCGCTCTGCTGGCGCTGGCCCTGCCGGTCCGGGCCGAGGTCTATACCTACCTCGACCGGGACGGCAACCGGGTTTTCACCGACCGACCCGCCGCCGGCAACGCCCAGCGCCTGGAAATGGCGCCCTCCAACGCCATGCCGGCACCTCCGACGCCTGTCCAGCGGCTATCGCCGCCGCCTGTGCTGCCGCCGTACTATACCCTGCTGCGGATCATCGTGCCCGAGCCGGACGTCACCCTCACCAACGGCACCGGCGACGTCATCGTCACCGCCAGCAGCGAACCGGGGCTGCAACCCGGTCACGCCTATCGGCTGCAACTGGACGGCAAGCCGGCGGGCGAGGGTCGCAGCCCGGTCTTCCCGTTGACCAACCTGGACCGGGGCACCCATACCTTGGCCGTGGAGATCCTCGACGCCCAAGGCCGCATTCTGGAACGCACCCCCAGCCAGCCGCTTCACGTGCAGAAGGTCTCCCTGGAGCAGAAGCGTCGCGTCCGCCCTTGCCAGAAGGGCGATTACGGCGTCCGTCCCGAATGCCCGCTCAAGGACAAGCCGCCGGAGAAGCCGGACGTCCCCTTCGTGCCCTTTATCTGAGCAGCGCGCACCGGCATGGGGCACCCACGCGACGGGCGCGCGCCAGACGCCCTCTTGGGATGCGCGGCTTCGGCCGAGACGCCGGCCACGCACCGCTTCGGGCAGCCTGGTTTGCTTCTTGCATTTTTCCGCTGATGTCGGCGTCTCCCAGGCGCCGATGGCCCCGGTGACCGCGTCGCCCGCCACCCGCTGCGTCGCTCGCGACGCAGGCGGCCCCTAGCGAGAGGTCCTTCCCGTCCCCATGACCATCGACGACACCCTGCACCGGCTGCTGCTGGATAACCTGACCACTGCAACCCTGTTATTGGACGCCGGGCTTCGCCTGGAATACATGAACCCGGCGGCGGAGATGCTTCTGGCGGTGAGTGGCCAGCGCAGCCACGGGCAGTTCATCAGCGAACTGTTCACCGAGTCCCCGGAAGCCCTCGGCGCCCTGCGCCAGGCCGTGGAGCAGGCCCACCCGTTCACCAAGCGGGAGGCGCAACTGACCTCCCTGGCCGGCCAGACCCTCACCGTCGACTACGCGGTGACCCCGATCCTCAGCCGCCACCGCACCCTGTTGCTACTGGAGGTGCATCCTCGCGACCGCCTGCTGCGGATCACCAAGGAAGAGGCGCAACTGTCCAAGCAGGAAACCACCAAGATGCTGGTGCGCGGGCTCGCCCACGAGATCAAGAACCCCCTGGGCGGCATTCGCGGCGCGGCGCAGTTGCTGGCCCGGGAACTGCCGGAGCCGGGCCTGCGGGACTATACCGACGTCATCATCGAGGAAGCCGATCGCCTGCGGAACCTGGTGGACCGCATGCTCGGCTCGAACAAGCTGCCGTCCCTGGCGCCCACCAACCTCCACGAAGTGTTGGAGCGCGTCAGCCACCTGGTGGAAGCCGAGAGCCAGGGGGGCGTGACGCTGGTGCGGGACTACGACCCGAGCATTCCCGAGGTGCTGATCGACCGCGAGCAGATGATCCAGGCGGTGCTCAACATCGTGCGCAACGCCATGCAGGCGCTGGCCACCCTCGACCGGCGCCCCGGGCGCATCACCCTGCGTTCGCGCGCCCTGCGTCAGTTCACCATCGGCCACGTCCGCCACCGCCTGGTGGCCAAGATGGACATCATCGATAACGGCCCCGGCATACCCGTCGAACTCCAGGACACCCTCTTCTATCCCATGGTCAGCGGCCGTCCGGACGGCACCGGCCTGGGCCTGGCGATCACCCAGACCATCATCAGTCAGCACCAGGGCCTGATCGAATGCGAGAGCCATCCCGGGCATACCGCCTTCTCGATCTTCCTGCCGCTGGAACAAGGAGCCACTGCCCCATGAGCCGAAGCGAAACCGTCTGGATCGTCGACGACGACCGCTCCATCCGCTGGGTGCTGGAACGAGCCCTGCAACAGGAGGGCCTGACTACCCAGAGCTTCGACAGCGCCGACGGCGTGCTCGGCCGCCTGACGCGGCAGCAGCCGGACGCGATCCTTTCCGATATCCGCATGCCGGGCACCAGCGGCCTGGATCTGCTGGCGCGCATCCGCGAGCTGTACCCGCGCCTGCCGGTGATCATCATGACCGCCCACTCCGACCTGGACAGCGCGGTGGCGTCCTATCAGGGCGGCGCCTTCGAGTACCTGCCCAAGCCGTTCGACGTGGACGAGGCGGTGTCGCTGGTCAAGCGCGCCCTGCAACATGCCCAGGAACAGCAAGGCCTGGAGGCGCCGGCCGCCCTGGCGCGCACCCCGGAGATCATCGGCGAGGCGCCGGCGATGCAGGAAGTGTTCCGCGCCATCGGCCGGCTCTCCCACTCCCACATCACCGTCCTGATCAACGGCGAGTCCGGCACCGGCAAGGAGCTGGTCGCCCATGCCCTGCATCGCCACAGCCCCCGGGCCCTGGCGCCGTTCATCGCGCTGAACATGGCGGCGATTCCCAAGGACCTGATGGAGTCCGAGCTGTTCGGCCACGAGAAAGGCGCCTTCACCGGCGCCGCCAACCAGCGCCGGGGCCGTTTCGAGCAGGCCGACGGCGGCACCCTGTTCCTCGACGAGATCGGCGATATGCCCGCCGATACCCAGACCCGCCTGCTGCGGGTGCTGGCGGACGGCGAATTCTATCGGGTCGGCGGCCACACCCCGGTGAAGGTGGACGTGCGAATCATCGCCGCCACCCACCAGAACCTGGAAAACCTGGTGCGCGAAGGCAAGTTCCGCGAAGACCTGTTCCACCGCCTCAATGTGATCCGCATCCATATCCCGCGACTGGCCGACCGTCGCGAGGACATCCCCGCGCTGGCGCGGCACTTCCTCGCGCGCGCGGCCCTGGAACTGGCGGTGGAGCCCAAGGTGCTCAAGCCCGATACCGCCGACTACCTGAGGCGCCTGCCCTGGCCGGGCAACGTGCGGCAACTGGAGAATACCTGCCGCTGGATCACCGTGATGGCCTCCGGCCGCGAGGTTCACGTCGACGAACTGCCGCCGGAGCTGTTGGCCCAGCCGCAGGATGCGGCGCCGGTGGCTCAGTGGGAACAGGCGTTGCGCCAGTGGGCGGACCAGGCGCTGGCGCGAGGGCAGTCGAACCTGCTGGACATCGCCGTGCCCGCCTTCGAGCGGATCATGATCGAGACCGCCCTCAAGCACACCGCCGGCCGTCGCCGCGACGCCGCCGTCCTGCTGGGCTGGGGTCGCAATACCCTGACCCGCAAGATAAAGGAGCTGGACATGACGATCGGCGGCAGCGACGAGGATGACGGCGAAGAAGGCTGAGCTTCATGGCCCGAGCGGCCAGGCCTGGCTTGCCGAACCCACGCGACGGTGCCGATAGCGCAAGCGTCGCGCCGTCGCGAAACCGGGCCATCCGCTGTTTCATGCAGGCCGCGCGGCTATGGGCCTTCGTTGGCGCAATCCGCGGGTCGTACCGGCTCGGCCCTGCCGGGCCGGTCGGTAACGCCAGACGCTCTCGAGACATACCCGCGACGCCCAACCTGGCACGCCCTCTGCATAGAGAATCGCACCTACGGTTTTGGGGGCCTTGGTACAGGCAGGCCGGGGATTCCCCCCTTTTATTCCTCCCGGGCGCTGATGATCAGTCGCCACGCTCCGTCCCCCGCCTCGCCGCGCCATTCGGCGCGTAGCGGGCGGGCGGCCACCAGATGCAGCAGCAACCCCCGCTCGGTGCGCTGAAGGCGCCAGTTGGCCGGCCCGCTGGCCAGGCGCAGGCGGCCGGCCGCGTCTTCTCCGGTCGCTTGGAATAGCATGGCGAACGCACCATCGAGGTGCTCCGCGTACCTGTTCGGCTCGACATTGAAGCGCAGTGCCAGCCCGTCGGCGAGGATCTCCACCTGTTCCAGGCGTGCCGGTTCGGGCGTTGTCAGGCGGCCCGCCATCATCCCCACCAGCAACCCGAACAGCGCCAGGGAGAACACCACCCTGGGCCACAGACGCGGCCGCGGATCGTCCTCTTCGGCGGTAGAATGCCGCCCGTCCTCGGGTTCGGAGCCAGCCATGTTCCACGTCATCCTCTTCCAACCGGAAATTCCACCCAACACCGGCAACATTATCAGGCTGTGCGCCAACACCGGCTGCCATCTCCACCTGATCGAACCCCTGGGCTACGAGCTGGACGACAAGCGCCTGCGTCGCGCCGGGCTGGATTACCACGAATACGCCACCTTGCGCCGCCATCCGGACCTCGACGCCTGTCTCGCCGCCCTCGGCCAGCCTCGGGTGTTCGCCTTCACCACCAAGGGTTCGCAGCCGTTCCACGAGGTCGCGTACCGCCCCGGCGACGCCTTCCTGTTCGGCCCGGAAAGCCGTGGCCTGCCGGCGGAGGTCCGCGACGCCCTGCCGCCCGAGCGACGCGTGCGCCTGCCGATGCGCCCCGAATGCCGCAGCCTCAACCTGTCCAACTGCGTCGCCGTGGCGGTCTACGAAGCCTGGCGGCAGAACGCGTTCCGTCTGGATTGAGGGGCGCGGGGAAAACCGCCGGGCGCGGGCGGAGTCGAACCTGAACAAGCCGTCCCGGCGCCTCGCCGGAGTTCGATCACCGCACGAGGGCGACTTCATGACCATCATCTGCAACCAGCGACCCGGCGTTCTGCCCCCCTACCTCCTCGATCACCTGTCGCGGCACGGCGACGAGCACCTGCGCAGTTGCGCCAGCAACACCCTGTCCCTGGATCACCGCCGGAACCTGCTGGGCCACGCGCCCGGTACCCGGCCAGCCATCGCCGCCGGCCAGCCCGGCTCCGCCGAACGCCATATCTACGACGCCGAAGGCCGCACCGAACTGCCCGGGCGGCTGGTGCGCAATGAAGGCCAGCCCCAGCGCGGCGACCTGGCGGTGGACGAGGCCTACGATCACCTGGGCGCCACCTATGGGTTCTTCTGGGAAGTCTTCGGTCGGCACTCCATCGACGGCGCCGGCCTGCCCCTGGTGGGCAGCGTGCACTACGGCGACCATTACGAGAACGCCTTCTGGGACGGCGCGCAGATGGTCTTCGGCGACGGCGACGGCAAGCTGTTCAACCGGTTCACCCTCGCCTTGGACGTGGTGGGGCATGAGCTGTCCCACGGCATCATCGAGCAGGAGGCCGGGCTGGTCTACCAGAACCAGGCGGGCGCGCTGAACGAATCGCTGTCCGACGTGTTCGGCGTGCTGGTCAAGCAATACCACCTGCGCCAGCGCGCGGACCAGGCCGACTGGATCATCGGCGCCGGCCTGTTCACCGACACGGTGAAGGCCGTCGGCCTGCGCTCGATGAAGGCACCGGGCAGCGCCTACGACGATCCCCTGCTGGGCAAGGACCCGCAGCCAGGGCATATGCGCGACTTCGTCGAGACCCGCCAGGACAACGGCGGGGTGCATATCAACTCGGGGATTCCCAACCGCGCTTTCTACCTTCTGGCCAGCGACCTGGGGGGCTTCGCCTGGGAGAAGGCCGGACGCATCTGGTACGAAACCCTGAGCGATGAGCACCTGCCCAATGATGCCGATTTCGCCACCTTCGCCGCACTGACCGAGCAGGTGACCGCGCGCCTGTACGGCACCGAGGGCGCCGAGTACCGGGCGCTGCGCGGCGCCTGGAAGAGCGTGGGGGTGACGCGGTGAGCCGCCTGCCGCCCCTGGGCCCCAAGACGGTGATCCACCTGTGGCGCGAGGGCGGGCTGGCCTACCTGCCGGCCCTGGCAAGGCCCTCCGCCATCGCCCTGGAAGAGTGCAGCGAGGACGAGCGGCAGGCCATCTGCCAGGTGCTGGAGGCCAGTGTCCAACAAGCGGATGCCGAGCGGGCCGGCCATGGCGACCAGCGCTATTTCCGGATCGAAGTGCAACTGGCGCGGGACGACGATCCGGTGCTCGATCTGAAGGTGCCGGAAACCCGGGCGCCGGACGGGCTGGTCAAGCTCTGGCGCGAACGGCAGACCTGAGCCGCAGGCATGAAAAAGGCGCCCGAGGGCGCCTTTTCGTTTCGCGAGCGGAGCGGGCGATCAGGCCTCGCCGGCCGCCTGCATGCGCTCCAGTTGCTGGGCATAGAGCGCGTCGAAGTTCACCGGGGACAACATCAGCGCCGGGAACGAGCCGCGCACCACCAGGTTGTCCAGGGCTTCGCGGGCATAGGGGAACAGGATGTTCGGGCAGAACGCGCCCAGGGTGTGGCTCATGGTCGCCGGGTCGAGGTTCTTGATCAGGAAGATACCGGCCTGCTGCACCTCGACGATGAACGCGGTTTCCTCGCCGTTCTTCACGGTGACCGACAGGGTCAGCACCACTTCATAGAAGTCGCCTTCCAGCGCGCGCTGACGGGTGTTCAGGTCCAGGGCGACGTTCGGGTTCCACTCCTGGCGGAAGATTTCCGGGCTCTTCGGCGCTTCGAAGGACAGGTCGCGCACATACAGGCGCTGCAGGGAGAACTGCGGGTTCTGGTCGTTATCGACGGCGGCGCCGTTGGGGGCTTGTTCGGTCATGAGGGAGTCTCTTCCATTAGCGGTTCAAACGGTTGAATTGAGCAGCGCGTCCAGCTTGCCGGCGCGCTCCAAGGCGAACAGGTCGTCGCATCCCCCGACATGGGTCGCGCCGATCCAGATCTGCGGAACCGAGGTCCGGCCCGCCTTGCGGGTCATCTCGGCGCGCACATCGGGGCGGCCGTCCACGCTGATTTCGTCGAAGGCCACGCCCTTCTGGGTCAGCAACTGCTTGGCGCGTATGCAGTAGGGGCACCAGGCGCTGGAATAGACGATCACCGGCGCCATGTCATTTCACCACCGGCAGGTTGTCGGCGCGCCAGTTGCCGATGCCGCCGGACAGCTTCACCGCATCGAAACCGGCCTTCTTCAGGTCGCGGCTGGCGCTGCCGGCGTGCTGGCCGATGGCGTCCACCACGATCAGGGTCTTGCCGCGGTACTTCTCCAGCTCGCCCTGGCGCGCGGCCAGCTTGTCCAAGGGGATGTTCAGCGCGCCGACGATATGGCCGCCGGCGAAGTCCTTGGGCGCGCGCACGTCGATCACCACGCCCTGCTCGCCGTTCACCAGCGCGGTCAGCTCGCGGTTGCTCACGGTGCGTCCGCCACGGCGCAGCTCGTTGACGATCAGCAGGACCAGCAACACCACGAAGGCTCCGCTGAGCACATAGTGACGGGTGGCGAATTCGATCAGGTGAGGAAGCATCGACGGGTTCCGGGCGATAAAATGCCGGCCAGTATACACAGCCCAACCGGGCCGCCAAAACCGCCCGGCGGTGACGTCGGTGGAACTTCACCGTAAAATATCGCTCCTTTTTTGACCCCCTCAGCTTTCTCCGGAGCCATCCGGCCTGGCATCGCCCGCCTTCGTCGCGGACGCTCGACGGATGGCGCGATTCGGTTCTGCGTCCGCGCCCAGGCGCCGCGCACTCTCAGGACAGCCCCATGACAGCCACCCCCAAACCCCTGGTACTGATCATTCTGGACGGCTTCGGTCACAGTGACAGCCCGGATTCCAACGCCATCCTCGCCGCCCGCACGCCGGTCCTCGACCGCCTCTACGCGACCCAGCCGAACGGGTTGATCTCCGGCTCGGGGATGGACGTCGGCCTGCCCGACGGGCAGATGGGCAACTCCGAGGTGGGGCACATGAATCTCGGCGCGGGGCGCGTGGTGTACCAAGACTTCACCCGGGTGACCAAGGCCATCCGCGACGGCGAATTCTTCGAGAACCCGGCCCTCACTACGGCGGTGGACAAGGCGGTGGCCGCCGGCAAGGCGGTGCACATCCTCGGCCTGCTCTCCGACGGCGGCGTCCACAGTCACCAGGACCATCTGGTGGCCATGGCCGAGCTGGCCGCCCGGCGCGGCGCCGAGCGCATCTATCTGCATGCCTTCCTCGACGGCCGCGACACGCCGCCCAAGAGCGCCCAGCCGTCCCTGGAGCTGTTCGACGCCACCTTCGCCCGCCTCGGCAAGGGCCGGATCGCCTCCTTGGTGGGCCGTTATTTCGCCATGGACCGGGACAATCGCTGGGACCGCGTGCAGGCGGCCTATGACCTGATCGTCGACGCCAAGGCCGAATACAGCGCCGACAGCGCCGTGGCGGGCCTGGAAGCGGCCTACGCCCGGGGCGAGAGCGACGAGTTCGTCAAGGCGACCCGCATCGGCGCCCCGGCCCCGGTGGAGGATGGCGACGCGGTGGTGTTCATGAACTTCCGCGCCGACCGCGCCCGGGAACTGACCCGCGCCTTCGTCGAACGGGGCTTCAACGCCTTCCCCGCGCGCCAGCCACGGCTGTCCGGCTTCGTCATGCTCACCCAGTACGCGGCCACTCTCGACGCGCCCTGCGCCTTCGCCCCGGCGAGCCTGCGCAACGTGCTCGGGGAATACCTGGCCGACAACGGCAAGACCCAGCTGCGCATCGCCGAGACCGAGAAGTACGCCCACGTCACTTTCTTCTTCTCCGGCGGTCGCGAGGAACCCTTCGTGGGCGAGGAACGCATCCTCATCCCGTCGCCGAAGGTCGCCACTTACGACCAGCAACCGGAAATGAGCGCGCCGGAGGTCACCGACCGCATCGTCGAGGCCATCGAGCAGCGGCGCTACGACGTCATCGTGGTCAACTATGCCAATGGCGACATGGTCGGCCACACCGGCGTGTTCGAGGCGGCGGTGAAGGCGGTGGAATGCCTGGACGCCTGCCTGGGACGCATCGTCGAGGCGCTGGACAAGGTGGGCGGCGAGGCGTTGATCACCGCCGACCACGGCAACGTGGAACAGATGGAGGACAAGGCCACCGGTCAGGCCCATACCGCCCACACCTGCGAACCGGTGCCGTTCATCTACGTCGGCAAGCGGTCGCTGAGCATTCGCGAGGGCGGCGTGCTGGCCGACGTGGCGCCGACCATGCTGACCCTCATGGGCCTGCCGGTGCCACCGGAAATGACCGGCACCAGCATCGTCCGCCTGGACTGACCGCGCCGCGCGCCGCGCCTCCGGCGCGCCCGGGACATCCCATGGCCAATGCCTCTTCCACACCCTTCCCACTCCCCGCGCGCGGCCGGCGCGTCCGCGCGGTGGAAGGGCCGCCAAATGGCGCCCCGCGAGACCGCCGGCGGGCATTCTTTTTGCCTCGCGCCACGGGCATACTAGGTCGCTTCCTCACCCCGGTGCCGCCCGCCGTCATGTTCCGCGCCCTGTTCCCCCTGCTTCTCGCCTGCCTGCTGAACCCGGCCCTGGCCGATCAACGCGCCGATACCCAGCAACAGCTGGAGCAGGCGCGCAAGGATGTGGCCGAGCTGAAGAAGCTGCTGGATCAGGTGCAGCAGGAAAAATCCGGCGTGCAGAAAGACCTGAAGAAAACCGAAACCGACATGGGCGAGCTGGAGAAGCAGATCAAGGCGCTGAAGGGCGAGCTCGACCAGGGCGAGCAAGAGCTCAAGCGCCTCGACCAGGAGAAAAAAAAACTCCAGGGCGCCCGCGCTGAGCAACAACGACTGATCGCCATCCAGGCCCGCGCCGCCTACCAGAGCGGCCGCCAGGAACCGCTGCGGCTGGTGCTGAACCAGCAGCAGCCGGAAAAATTCGCGCGCACTCTCACCTACTACGAATACCTCGGCCAGGCACGCCTGGACCAGCTCAAGGCGTTCAACGAGACCCTGCGGCAACTGGCCAACGTGGAGCGGGACATCGACACCCAGCAGAACCAGCTCGTCGACCGCAAGGCCGAACTGGACAGCCGCCACGAACAACTGGCCGGGTTGCGCCAGGAACGCCAGCAGGCCCTGGCCAAGCTGGACAAGGATCTTTCCGACCGCGACCGCAAGCTCAAGGTCCGGGAGCAGGAACAGGCCCAGTTGGGCCAGGTCCTCAAGACCATCGAGGAAACCCTGGCGCGCCAGGCCCGCGAGGCCGAGGAAGCGCGCAAGCGGGCGGTGGCCGAGGCCCAGGCCGAAGCGGCGCGCCAGCGCGAGTTGAGCCGCCAGCGCCAGCAAGCCCCCACCGCCACGCCTTCCACGCCGAGCACGCCAGGCCCCTTGGTATCCAGCGCCGGCGGCGCCTATGGCGGCCCCTTCGCCAATGCCCGCGGCAAGCTGCCCTGGCCGGTGGACGGCCGCCTGCTGGCGCGCTTCGGCAGCCCCCGTGGCGGCGACGAGCGCACCCGCTGGGACGGCGTGCTGATCGGCGCCGCCGCCGGCAGCCAGGTACGCGCCGTGCACGGCGGCCGCGTGGTGTTCGCCGACTGGTTGCGCGGCGCCGGGCTTCTGGTCATTCTCGACCATGGCAACGGCTACCTCAGCCTGTACGGCCACAACCAGAGCCTGCTCAAGGATGCCGGCGATGTGGTGAAGGCCGGCGAGCCGATCGCCACCGTCGGCAACAGCGGCGGGCAGGAAACCCCCGCCTTGTATTTCGCCATTCGCCAGCAGGGCCGCGCCAGCGACCCGATGCAATGGTGCCGGGCGCAAGGCTAAGCGCCACCTCTACCCTGATTAGGAGCCGTTCGACATGCCGCATCGCTTCCGCCCCGCCACGCTCGCCCTGGCCCTGACGTTGGGTGCCGCTGGCGGCGCCTGGGCGCAAGAGCCGCCCGCCTCCCTGGCGCCGCTGCCGGAAACCGCACCGACGCCGAACCAGGCGCCCTTGCCGCTGGATGAGCTGCGAACCTTCGCCGAGGTGCTGGACCGGGTGAAATCCGCCTACGTCGAGCCGGTGGACGACAAGACGCTGCTGGAAAACGCCATCAAGGGCATGCTCAGCAACCTGGACCCCCACTCGGCCTACCTGGAGCCCAAGGACTTCGAGGAACTGCAGGAAAGCACCAGCGGCGAATTCGGCGGCCTGGGCATCGAGGTCGGTCTGGAAGACGGCTTCGTCAAGGTGGTCTCGCCCATCGACGACACGCCGGCGTCCAAGGCCGGTATCCAGCCCGGCGACCTGATCGTGAAAATCGACGACCAGCCCACCAAGGGCCTGTCGATGATGGAAGCGGTGGACAAGATGCGCGGTAAGGCCGGCTCGAAGATCCGCCTGACCCTGGTGCGCGACGGCGGCAAGCCGTTCGACGTGGAACTGGCGCGGGCGGTGATCAAGGTCAAGAGCGTGAAGAGCCAGATGCTGGAGAAAGGCTACGGCTACCTGCGCATCACCCAGTTCCAGGTCAACACCGGGGAGGAAGTGGGCAAGGCCCTGGCGTCCCTGCGCAAGGAGAACGGCGGCCGCCTGAGCGGGCTGGTCCTGGACCTGCGCAACAACCCCGGCGGGGTGTTGCAATCGGCGGTGGAAGTGGCCGACCACTTCCTCACCAAGGGCTTGATCGTTTACACCAAGGGCCGCATCGCCAACTCCGAACTGCGTTTCAGCGCCGACCCGGCCGATGCCAGCGAGGGCGTGCCGCTGGTGGTGCTGATCAACGGCGGCAGCGCCTCGGCGGCGGAGATCGTCGCCGGCGCCCTGCAGGACCAAAAGCGCGGCATTCTCATGGGCACCGACAGCTTCGGCAAGGGCTCGGTGCAGACCGTGCTGCCGCTGAACAACGACCGCGCCCTGAAGCTCACCACCGCGCTGTACTTCACCCCCAACGGACGGTCGATCCAGGCCCAGGGCATCGTGCCCGACATTCCGGTGAGTCGCGCCAAGGTGACCCGCGAGCAGGAGGGCGAGATCTTCAAGGAGGCCGACCTGGCCGGCCACCTGGGCAATGGCAACGGCGGCGCCGACCGCCCCAGCGGCAAGGCCGCCGCGCCGCAGAAACCCCGCCCTCAGGACGACGACTTCCAACTGAGCCAGGCGCTGAGCCTGCTCAAGGGACTGAACGTTACCCGCGGCAAGTGAGGCGCCCCCCGCCTCCTAAACAAAAAGCCCGGCGATGCCGGGCTTTTTTTCAGGGCGACGCTACAGGTAGTTCTTGGTGATCTCGTCGATGAAGCCCTCGGCGCGCATCTGGTCCAACGCCCGTTGCAAGCGCTCGACCACCTCGTCGGGGGTTTCCTTGTTGATGGCCAGGTACAGCTCGCCCTCGTTGAAGCGGAGCACGATGCGCAGCCCGCCCATGCCTTCCTGCTTGGCCATGTAGCGTCCGGCCGGGTCGTCGGTGGCCCACAGGTCGATCTGGCCCTTCTCCAGCTTCTTGACGTTCTCCTGGTCGCGTAGCGTTGCGATCAGCGGCACGCCCTGGCTCTCCACGGCCTGGGATACGGCGTTGTTCTTGTAGCCACCGACCTTGTACTTGCCGGCGTCCTTGAGATCCTTCAGGACGATCCCGCTGTTGGGCGCGGCGGCCAGCACCCAGGCGGTCTTGCCCAGGGGGCCGACCCATTTGAACGCGCCCTCCCGCTCCGGCGTGCGGGTGGTGGAGAACAGCCCGTAGTTGGGTTTTTCCTGGGTCAGCTTGTACAGGCGGTCCCAGGGAAAGCGCAGGGACAGGCTGTAGTCGATCTTGGCGCGCTTGAACATCTCCCGGACGATTTCCGCGCTGATGCCATCGATGCCGTCGTCCCGGGCGAAGTTCTTGTCGTCCACGGCCATGTTGAAGGGCGGGAAGTTTTCGGTCAGCAAGACCATTTTGTAGTCCGCCGGGAGATCGGCGTGGGCGGCGCCCGCGCACAGGGCCAGGCACACCAGACTGCGTTTGAATGTCTTGAACATCAATGGATACCGTCAGCGTGATTGTGATTATTGTTGGGCGGCGGGTCGCCGCTCGACGCATGCGACCCTGACCGTGGCCGCGTGGGCGGCCCTCGGTCAGAGGTAGTTGTTCAGGATATCGTCGACGAAGCCTTCGGCGCGCATCTTGTCCAGCGCTCCCTGGAGCTTTTGCACCACCTCGTCCGGCACGTCCTTGTTCAGGGCCAGGAACAGTTCGGCCTGGTTGAAGCGCAGCACGGTCTTCAGGCCGCTGATGCCTTCCTGCTTGGCCAGGTAGCGCCCGGCGGGGTCGCCGGTGGCCCAGAGGTCGATCTGGCCCTTGTCCAGTTTCCGGGCGTTCTCCTGGTCCCGCAGGGCGGTGATCGGCTCGATTCCCTGCTCCGCCAGGGAGGCGGCGATGGCGTCGCCCTTGTAGGCGCCAATCTTGTACTGCTTGGCCTCGGCGAGGCTCTTCAGGGGCTGGATCGGGCTATTGCCCTTGGCCAGCAGCACCCAGTCGTCGGGCCCGATCGGCCCGACCCACTTGAACAGGTTTTCCCGCTCCGGCAGGCGGGCGGTGACGAACACGCCGTAGCCGGGCTTCTCCAGGGCCAGCTTGTAGATGCGGTCCCAAGGGAAGCGCAGGCTCAAGGTGTACTTGATGCCGGCGCGCTTGAACATCTCCTTGACGATGTCCGTGGCGATGCCGTCGATGTTGTCCTCGGGGGCGAAGTTCTTCCCGTTGATCGCCATGTTGTAGGGCGGGAAGTTCTCGGTCAGCAGCACCACCGTGTACTGGGGGTCCACTTCGGCGCGGGCGCCCATGGAAAGCGTCATCAGCAGGCCACAGAGGATCGACAGCAGGCATTTGCACATCGCGCTTACTCCTTCGCTACGAGCGTGCCACAGAGCATACCCAGCGCCAGCGAGGCCGCACAGCCCTTTTGCCAGCACGGCTATCGGTAGTCGGCGTTCACCTTCTGCAAGGCGCCCTCGGCGCGCAGGGCGTCCAAGGCGCCTTGCAATTTGCGCACCCACTCGTCAGGCGTGTCCTTGTTGAGGGCCAGGTACAGCTCGGCGGTCCGGAAGCGATAGGCCACCTTGACGTCCTTGAAGCCCTCCTGGCGCGCCATGTAGGGGCCGCTGGGGTCGGCCGTCACCCACAGGTCGATCTGGCCTTTCTCGAGTTTCTTGACGTTCTCGTTGTCCCGCAACGAACTCTCCACGGCGAGGCCGCGGTCGATCAGGTGCTGGCCGATGGCATCGCCCTTGTAGCCGCCGATGCGGTATTTGGCCGCATCCTGCAGATTGCTCAGAGTGATCGGGCTGTCGGCGCGGGCCAGCAGTACCCAGTCGTTGCTGGCGATCGGCCCGACCCACTTGAACAGGGTCTCCCGCTCCGGGGTCCGGGCGGTGGAGAACACCCCGTAGCCGGGCTCCTTGAGCGCCTGCTGGTACACCCGGTCCCAGGGAAAGCGCAGGATCATCTTGCAGTCGATGCCGGCGCGCTGGCAGGTCAGGCGCAACACGTCGGCGCTGATGCCTTTCACGGCATCGTCCTTGGCGAAGTTGCCGCCGCTGGTGCTCATGTTGAATGGCGCCAGGTTCTCGGTGAGCAGGACCAGGGAATCGGCGCGCGCCAACGGGGCGCCGAGCGATAACAGGGCAACGGCGAGGAGCCGGGCGATGGGCATGGGGGCACCCTTTAAGAAGACTGGAACGGGAAGGGGGACGCGTGCCGCCGGGCCAGGGGGCGAGGTCGGACGCGGATTCGCTAGTTTAGCGAAGCCACACGGCGCTGGCTGTCGAGTTTCGCCCACGTTCGGGCAGAATCGCGACGAAACGCCGGGTCTGGCCGTCGGTTTCGCCCTTCGATCCGGCCGGGCACGCCCCAGGCGAGGCCGCGCGGCCTCGCACCGTTTCGGCGAATCGACCGGCTCAGCGCACCACGATGCCGCGCCCGGCCAGGTACGCCTTGGCCTGGGGCACGGTGTATTCGCCGAAGTGGAAGATACTCGCGGCCAGCACCGCGTCGGCCTTGCCCTCGAGGATGCCGGCCGCCAGGTGTTCGAGGGTGCCCACGCCGCCGGAGGCGATCACCGGGATGCCCACCGCCTCGCTGATGGCGCGGGTCACGCCCAGGTCGAAGCCGTTCTTCATGCCATCCTGGTCCATGCTGGTGAGCAGGATCTCGCCGGCCCCCAGGTCCTCCATCTTCTTCGCCCAGAGCACGGCGTCCAAGCCGGTGGGCTTGCGGCCGCCATGGGTGAAGATTTCCCAGCGCGGCGCCTCGCCCGGCGCGGAGACCTTCTTCGCGTCGATGGCCACCACGATGCACTGGGAGCCGAAGCGGGCGGCGGCTTCGCCGACGAACTCCGGGTTGAACACCGCGGCCGTGTTGATCGATACCTTGTCGGCGCCGGCGTTGAGCAGGTTGCGGATGTCCTGCACGGCGCGCACGCCACCACCCACGGTGAGGGGAATGAACACCTGGCTGGCCATGCGCTCGACGGTGTGCAGGGTGGTGTCGCGGCCGTCGACGCTGGCGGTGATGTCGAGGAAAGTGATCTCGTCGGCGCCCTGCTCGTCGTAGCGTCGGGCGATCTCCACCGGGTCGCCGGCGTCGCGGATGTTCTCGAACTGGACGCCCTTCACAACGCGGCCGTTGTCCACGTCCAGGCAAGGGATGATGCGTTTGGCCAATGCCATGTCGATGCTCTCACGTAGGGCGGGCAACGCGTCGCTTGCCCACCAGGGCGGTGGAAACGCTACGGTTCACCCGCCCGGCTCCAGAAAGGACGGCGGAGCCGTCACTCCACCTTGTCTTCGAGGTCGCAGAGGGCCTGGGCCTCGGCCACGTCCAGCGTGCCTTCGTAGATCGCCCGGCCGGTGATGGCGCCGATGATGCCCGGCGCCTTGGCGTCTAGCAGCGCCCGGACATCGCCGAGGTTGTGGATGCCGCCGGAGGCGATCACCGGGATACGCGTGGCGCTCGCCAGGGCCGCGGTGGCCTCGACGTTGCAGCCCTGCATCATGCCGTCCTTGGCGATGTCGGTGTAGACGATGGCGGACACGCCGTCGGCCTCGAAACGCCGCGCCAGGTCAATCACCTGTACCTGGCTGACCTCGGCCCAGCCGTCGGTGGCGACGAAGCCATCCTTGGCGTCCAGGCCGACGATCACCTGACCGGGGAAGGCCCGGCAGGCCTCGCCGACGAATTCCGGCCGCTTCACCGCCTGGGTGCCGATGATCACGTAGGCGACGCCAGCGCGCACGTAGTGCTCGATGGTGTCCAGGCTGCGGATGCCGCCACCGATCTGGATCGGCAGGCCGGGGTAACGGCGGGCGATGGCGGTGACCACCTCGCCGTTCACCGGCTGGCCCTCGAAGGCGCCATTGAGGTCCACCAAGTGCAGGCGCCGGCAACCGGCGTCCACCCAGCGGGCGGCCATGCTCACCGGGTCGTCGGAGAACACCGTGGAATCGTCCATGCGGCCTTGGCGCAGGCGCACGCAAGCGCCGTCCTTCAAGTCGATAGCGGGAATGATCAGCATGTCTGTTCCTTCGCAGGCGCAACGGGCACGGGACCGGCGCGGACGGCGGCGGCCCGGCCCGGCGGGGTCGTCAGGTCTTCTCGAGCGCCCAGAGGTCGCTCTCGATGCTTTCGAAGCGCTCCCGGAGGTGCGTCTGCACGTCGAGGATCGCCTTGTTGTAGTAGTGCGGGGCCAGCTCGCGGGCGAACAGGTCGAGCACTTCCCGCGCCTCGAAACTGCCCAGGGACAGCTCGAAGCGTTCTTCGAGAAAGTGCTTGAGCCGCGCCACGACCGCCTCTTCCAGGGCGGCGTCCAGGTGCAGGAGCGGAGCCTTCGCCTGGCGGCCCATGGCTTACCCGCGCCCGTCCCAGGCGACGAAGTTCTTCAGCAGGCGCAGGCCGCAGGCGTGGCTTTTCTCCGGGTGGAACTGCACGGCGAAACGCGAACCGTCGGCCAGCGCGGCGGCGAAATCGAGGCCGTAGCGACCGCGCCCCACGACCTGGCCCGGATCGCCCGCCTCGATGTAGTAGCTGTGCACGAAGTAGAAGCGCGCGCGGTCGGGAATGCCATGCCAGAGGGGGTGGTCGATGGTCTGGATTACCTCGTTCCAGCCCATGTGGGGCACCTTGAGCGTCTCGCCGTCTTCCCGCAGGCCCTTGCCGAAGAACCGTACACGGCCCGGGAAAAAGCCGATGCAGTCGACCCCGTCGTTTTCCTCGCTGTGCTCCATCAGCGCCTGCATGCCGACGCAGATGCCGAGGAACGGCCGGTCCCGGCTGATCTCGCGCACCAGATGATCGAAGCCCAGGCGGCGAATCTCCGCCATGCAGTCGCGAATCGCGCCGACGCCGGGGAACACCACCCGGTCGGCCTCGCGGATCGTCGCGGCGTCGCTGGTGACCATCACGCGGCCGGCGCCGACGTGCTCCAGGGCCTTGGCCACCGAGTGCAGGTTGCCCATGCCGTAATCGATGACGGCCACCGTGTCCATTACAGGCACCCCTTGGTGGAGGGCATTTGCCCGGCCATGCGCTCGTCGCGCTCGACGGCCATGCGCAAGGCGCGGCCGAAAGCCTTGAACACGGTCTCGATCTGGTGGTGGGTGTTGTGCCCGCGCAGGTTGTCGATGTGCAGGGTGACCTGGGCGTGGTTGACGAAGCCTTGGAAGAACTCCATGAACAGGTCCACGTCGAAGCCGCCGACGCTGGCGCGGGTGAAGGGTACGTGCATGTGCAGGCCGGGCCGGCCGGAGAAGTCGATCACCACCCGCGACAGCGCCTCGTCCAGGGGCACATAGGCATGGCCGTAGCGGCGGATGCCCTTCTTGTCGCCGATGGCCTGGGCGAAAGCCTGGCCCAGGGTGATGCCGACGTCCTCGACGGTGTGGTGGTCGTCGATGTGCAGGTCGCCCTTGCAGTGGATGTCCAGGTCGATCAGGCCGTGGCGGGCGATCTGGTCGAGCATGTGCTCGAGGAAGGGCACGCCGAGGTCGAAACGCGCCTGGCCGCTGCCATCCAGGTTGATCGATGCCTTGACCTGGGTCTCCAGGGTATTGCGCTCGACGGACGCCATACGTTCGGCCATCAGCAACTCCGCGAAATCAGGGGGCGAAAGGGCCGGCATTATAGGCCGATAATCGGCAAACCTTGAAGCCGCCGCGCCCCGCTCCCGACGCCATGGAACCGCCCGCCGGCGCGCCCATCCAAGCCTAGCCTGACCGGCGGACCGCGCGGTTATACTCGCGGCCGTTTTTCGAACACCTACAAAGGACGCGTCCATGAAAGCGCTCGGCAAGATCCTGGGCCTGTTATTCCTCGGTCTGTTGCTGATCATCGTGGCTCTCGGCTTCGCCCTGACTCACCTGTTCGACCCCAACGACTACAAGGACGAGATCCGCCGCCTGGCCCACGACAAGGCCAACCTGGAGCTGACCCTCAACGGTGAGATCGGCTGGAGCCTGTTCCCCTGGCTCGGCCTGGAACTCCACGACACCACGGTGGCCAGCGCCGCCACCCCCGGCAAGCCTTTCGCCGAGGCGCGTCTGCTCGGGCTGTCGGTGCGGGTGATGCCGCTGCTGCGCAAGCAGGTGCAGATGAGCGACATCCGTGTCGAGGGCCTCAACCTGACCCTGCAACGGGACGAGCAGGGTCGCGGCAACTGGCAGGACATCGGCCGCCCAGCGGCGCCCGCCGCGGAGCGCCCGCCCGAGCCCGCCCCGGCCGCCCCGGAGCCTCCCGCCGAGCCGGCGCCGGCTCGGCCCCTGAAGCTGGACATCGACAGCCTGACCGTCACCGACGCGCGCCTCGACTACCACGACGCCGCCAGCGGCCGCCGCTACAGCCTGGAAAGCGCGCAGCTCAGTACCGGGGCGATCCGCGAGGGCGCCAGCATCCCGTTGAAATTCACCGGTTTCTTCGGCACCAACCAGCCGGTGTTGCGGGCCAAGACCGAGCTCAGCGGCAACCTGCGCTTCGACCGGGTACTCAAACGCTACCAATTGGAAGACGCCCGCTTCGGCGGCGAGGCCTCCGGCGAGCCACTGTCCGGCAAGACCGTCACCTTCTCCGCCCAGGGCCAATTACTCCTCGATCAGGCCGCCCAGGTGGCCGAGTGGAACGGGCTCAAACTCTCGGCCAACCAGTTGCGCCTGCTGGGCGAACTGAAGGTCCGCGAACTGGACAAGACACCCAAGCTGGAGGGTGGTCTGTCCATCGCCGCCCTGGACCTGCGGGCGTTCCTCGACGGCATCGGCATCCAGCCGCCGCCCATGGCCGACCCCAAGACCCTGAGCCATCTGGAACTGGCCGGCCGCCTCAGCGGCAGTCCCGACGCCCTGGCCCTGGAGGACCTCAACCTGCGCCTGGACGACAGCCGCTTCCGGGGCCGCCTCGCCCTCGCCGACGTCGACCGCAAGGCCCTGCGGGTGCAGCTCAAGGGTGACCGGATCGACCTGGACCGCTACCTGCCGCCCAAGGACAAGAGCGACGACGGCGCCAGTGCGAGCCGCCGGAACCAGGTCCAGGCCAGCGTCACCGAGGCCGGCGTGGCCGGCACCACGCCATTGCCCGACTCGCCGTCCCAGCGGGCCTGGAGCGAAGCGCCGCTGCTGCCCCTGGAGCGCCTGCGCAAGCTGGACCTGGAAGCGAAGCTGGACGTGGGCCAGTTGACCTTGCGGCGCACGCCACTGGAGAACGTTGCCCTTGACCTGACCGCCAAGGCGGGGCTGCTGACCCTCGGCGCCCTGCGCGGCGACCTGTGGAACGGCGGCTTCGAACTCAAGGGCGCCCTCGACGCCCGCCCCGCCGTGCCGACCTTGTCCGCGCAGCCCCGGCTGACCAACGTGCCGGTGGAAAAACTGCTGCATACCGGCCAGCCGCGGCCGCCGGTCAAGGGCCAACTGACCCTGAGCGGCGACTTCACCAGCCAGGGCAACAGCGAGAAGGCCCTGATCGACGCCCTCGACGGCAGCGCCGCGTTCGCCCTGAACAAGGGCATGCTCCCCGACGCCAACCTGGAGCAGCAGCTCTGCCAGGGCATCGCCACCCTCAACCGCAAGCCCCTGAGCGGCGAGCCCCGGGGCCGCGATACGCCCTTCGACGAACTCAAGGGCACCCTGGCCGTGCGCCACGGCGTCGCCAGCAACCCCGACCTCAAGGTGCGCATCCCCGGCCTGACGGTGAATGGCGATGGCGACCTGGACCTGCGGGTGCTGGGCATGGACTACCGCATCGGCGTGATCATCGAGGGCGACCAGCGGGAAATGCCAGACCCGGCCTGCCAGGTGAACAAGCGCTACGTCGGCCTGGAATGGCCGCTGCGCTGCCGCGGCCCGCTGGAGATGGGCGCCAAGGCCTGCCGGCTGGACAAGGAGGGCCTGGGCAAGATCGCCGCCAAGGTGGCCGGCGACAAGCTCAACGAGAAGATCGAGGAGAAGCTCGGCGATAAGGTGAGCCCGGAACTCAAGGACGCGCTCAAGGGGCTGTTCAAGCGATGAGCCCCGAGCAATTCTCCAGCGCCGTCCTCGACTGGTACGACCGCCACGGGCGCAAGGACCTGCCTTGGCAGCGGGCGGTCACGCCCTACCGGGTGTGGGTGTCCGAGGTGATGCTGCAACAGACCCAGGTGGCCACCGTGCTCGGCTACTTCGACCGCTTCATGCAGGCGCTGCCCACCGTCGAGGCCCTGGCGGCCGCGCCGGAGGACGAGGTCCTGCACCTGTGGACCGGCCTCGGCTACTACAGCCGTGCGCGCAACCTGCACAAGGCGGCCAAGGTCGTGGTGGACGGCTTCGGCGGCGAATTCCCCCGGGACGTCGAGGCCCTCGCCGAGCTGCCCGGCATCGGTCGCTCCACCGCCGGCGCCATCGCCAGCCTGAGCATGGGCCTGCGGGCGCCGATCCTCGATGGCAACGTCAAACGGGTGCTGGCCCGCTACGTGGCCCAGGAGGGCTATCCCGGCGAACCCAAGGTGGCCCGTCAACTCTGGGCCATCGCCGAGCGGCTGACCCCTGAGCGGCGGGTCGCCCACTACACCCAGGCGATGATGGACCTGGGCGCCACCCTCTGCACCCGCAGCCGGCCGCTGTGCCTGCTGTGCCCGGTGCAGGCCGGCTGCCGCGCCCACCTGCTGGGCCGGGAGACCGAGTACCCCTGGCCGAAGCCACGCAAGGAATTGCCGCGGAAACGCACCCTCATGCCCCTGCTTCTCCGCGCCGACGGCGCCGTGCTGCTCTACCGGCGCCCGTCCAGCGGCCTCTGGGGCGGGCTCTGGAGCCTGCCGGAGCTGGACGGCCCGGAGGACTTGGACACCCTCGCCGCGCGTCACGGCCTGGCCCTGGGCGAGCGCCGCGCGCTGCCCGGCCTGGTGCACACCTTCAGCCACTTCCAACTGGCCATCGAGCCTTGGCTGGTGCGGGTGGAGGGCGACGCCGCCGGAGTGACCGAGGCCGACTGGCTCTGGTATAACCTCGCCACCCCGCAGCGCCTGGGCCTCGCCGCCCCGGTGAAGAAACTGCTCAAGCGCGCGGAAGCCGAACTGACGGCGCAACCGGCCTGAACGCCGGTGGCCGTGTCACCGCAGGAGAGCCATCCATGACCCGCATCGTCCATTGCCGCAAGTACCACGAAGACCTGCCGGGACTCGACCGCCCGCCCTACCCCGGCGCCAAGGGCGAGGACCTCTACGCCCACGTCTCGAAGAAGGCCTGGGACGAGTGGCAGAAGCACCAGACCATGCTGATCAACGAGCGTCGGCTGAACATGATGAACGCCGAGGACCGCAAGTTCCTCCAGGCCGAAATGGACAAGTTCCTCTCCGGCGAAGACTACGCCCAGGCCGAAGGCTACGTGCCGCCCAGCTCGTAAACGTCCGTAAAGCCTGAAAATTTTTTCGCGCCCGGCTTGACACCTCCTCGCGAAATCCGTTTAATGCGCCCCGTTGCCCAGGTAGCTCAGTTGGTAGAGCAGGGGATTGAAAATCCCCGTGTCGGCGGTTCGATTCCGTCCCTGGGCACCAATAATTTCAAGGACTTAGCGCAACGCTTGGTTCAGTCCCACGCTCCAGTGGTACAGTTTCGGTGCAGTACCGGCACTTTGCTACTGGAGATGATGATGGCATCAGTCAAAAAAACCCCCTACGGCACCTGAAAGCCCTCATCCGCAAGCAAGGATGGCCTACGGCTTCCAAGACCTTTCGCGTCAAACGTGATGCCGAAGACTGGGCTCGCGCCACTGAGGACGAGATGGTCCGCGGCGTATATCTGCGTCGCTCCCCTTCCGAGAAGACAACTCTAGAGAAAGCCCTGGGGCGCTATCTGGAGGAAGTCACCCCGACCAAGAAAGCCTCCACGCAAAAAGCCGAACAAACCAAGGCCGCTGCGCTCATCCGCCACCTCGGCAAGTATTCCCTGGCCGCCCTCTCTGCCGATGTAATCGCCGAGTACCGCGACAAGCGCCTGAAGGAAACCGTCCGCACGAAATACAAGGAAGGCAGCGACGTGGCCGTTAGAACCGTTAGCGCCAACACCGTTCGCCTCGAGCTAGCCCTACTCAGCAACCTCTTCACGGTGGCCATTCAGGAGTGGCGCATCGGACTCCCCCAAAATCCCGTATTGAATATCCGCAAACCGAGCCCTGGGGAGGGACGTGACCGACGACTCACCCCGGACGAAGAACGGAAGCTGTTCCAGGCCGTAAACGCCTACCACAATCCAATGCTGGGATGGATAGTCAGGATCGCCGTGGAGACCGGCATGCGCTCCTCAGAGATCACCTCACTACGTAGGCACCAGGTAGACGTCAAAAAGCGCGTGGTGAAGCTCCTGGACACGAAAAACGGGGAAAGCCGCACCGTACCGCTGACCCAAGCAGCAACCCAAGCCTTCCAAGAGGCCCTAGAGAACCCCATACGCCCCATTGATACCGATCTCATATTCTTCGGCGAACCAGGCAAGGACAAAAAGAGAAGGCCCTATGTCTTCTCGAAAGTCTGGAATGGGATGAAAAAGCGGCTCGGCATGTCGGATTTCCGGTTCCATGACCTTAGGCATGAAGCCGTGAGCAGGCTCGTAGAAAGCGGCCAGCTCACTGATCAGCAAGTTGCAGCAATCAGCGGGCACAAGTCGATGCAAACGCTCAAGCGCTACACACACCTTCGAGCAAAAGACCTGGTCAAAGCACTAGATAACATCGACCAGCTGCGCCAGGGCGCAAGGCCTAGCGCCTGACTCAAGCCCGCCTCCGGCATCCCTGCCGGCGCTGGTGGCCAGGCCCCGGGCAAAAAGCCGCCCGGCGCCTGGCGCGGCATCCATGCCTCACCAGCTCGATTTAAGCCATTGGACCAGTCCGAGCGTATGCTCAGCGAGCTAAAACGTACCGAAGGGCCTTCTCATGACAGAGCAGCCAGAGAATTCGATAACCGCGCTGATTACTTTGGCCAGGGCGCCCTTGGGCCAGGCTGCGCCTGAGACGCTGATCGAAGTCGCATTGTTCGTCTGGTACGCCCCAAACCCTCTCCCCTCGCTGAAACGCGCCCTGGAGGCCCTGGAGGGCATCCAGCAGCGCCGCGCCAGGTTCGCCCTGGATGTGATCCGTCGTTACCCCTGCATAGAGCTCGAACGCCAGCGGGCGCTACGCGACCTGGTAGACCTGAAAGTTAGTTTTGAGGGAGGGTCGATGGTAGATCTGCTCAATGCCTGGGACCTGGACGAGACCGAAACCCCGAACACCAAGGCAATCCTGCCCTATCAGACGCGGCACTACGCCGCCAAACAACAAAAGAACTCTTAATTATTCAGCCCCAATAAATCATTACAAGCACCTAGTTCGGACTATAGCCGCATGGATTACCCACATATTGAGTCTGCCGCAGCTCTTGAGGACTTAGATCATGATTGTTCTGAGTACCTGGAGCTACGCTTAAGAAATAAAGGGGTTGGAACTGCATATGCAAAACAGTGTCAATTCTGTGGAGAATTTCGTGGCGGCGAAATAAGCAAGGCCAAAGTAAAAACACAGCCACCACCTAGCGACCAAAACTTAGAAAATGCATTTACACGAAAAAGGCTAGAGATACTTTCATCGAGGGAGAGAACTCCATCCTCTCTTACGCACCCAGGAGATAGCAAGACCCTTGAGCAGAAACTGGCCGGGCTAGGAGAGGTAATTGATGAGTTCTGCTCAACCAACGAAATAGAAACTTCAACACTGCTACCCATATATCTGATGCGACAACGAGATCGCCATATTAATGAAGGGTATTCCTCACGCTGGCAGAGCGAAGATGAACTTCACGACTGGTTCATTCGAAATTTCTCAAAATGGTTCCACATTTATCACGAGGTGAGTGGGACCGGATTTGTAAACAGAGAAATAGAGCACATTAGAATAGACTTTGTAATAAAAGCAAAAGACGAACTTATCGAGCACGGCTTTACTGATAAATACATAGGCATTGAGGTAAAGCATCTCAACCCAATAACAGGGAAAGGATTCCACGGCAAGAGCTCAAGAGGAATTTTCCAAGCGCTAAGCTATTGGTATAGCGGCGCCAGATGGAACTTACCAAACGCCAGCAGCGTAGAGCTCGCCACAGTACTAATATTTAGCAACCTGTCATTTCAAGACGAGTCTGAATATGTCTTCAACAGCCTAGACTGGCATTACCGGAAGGTATGGAGATCCTATCTAAGCATTGCAAATCACGCCAACGTTGGCGAGCTCGTAGTTAAACTCTGGAATGACAACTTAGCCTCTTGGGCCATGGAGTACAACGGCGCCAAATACTATTCAATGCACACTGGACGCGGCCTAGTGAAAGGTAACCCAAACGTCATAAGTAAGAGAAGAATTGGCAGTACTAAAAGATAGAGAATTGATCCGCATCGAAGGATAGGGATCACCATCCCCTTTTCTGCAACTAGCGCGCAGTCTGTAGCGGGGAACTGAAATACAACTCTCAGGTAGGATCCAATAGAGCTGGTGAGGCATGGATGCCGCGCCAGGGCCGGGCGGCTCCTTGCCCGGCCCTGGACACCAGCACCGGCAGGGACGCCGGAAAGCCGCCTTAATGCTGACCCGACAGGCGCCTCCATACCTCACGATAATCAGAACCGCTCATAGCTGCCGACTTGGGACGGAGCCTATCCCAGTCCATCTCGCTTAATGACCTCAAGAAATCAGCAGCCTGAGTGGCGGATCCAGTTGATGCAGCTGACCTCTTAAATTCGGTCCCCAGGCTCTCCGCGATACTTCTCGGCGCCGAGTTCATTCGCATGAGAACAGCCTCTTCTGACCGGACACCGTGATAAAGCATGGCAGGTAGATTGTTGATCTGTCTCTTCTCTTCGTCAGACATAGCTTCATAATCAAGACCAGACGTAGGCATCTTACTCAGCGCCGAAATACCCCACGTGGCATTGTTCGCCAGCTCGCGATATATCGCCTTGCAGGCATTTGAAATCTTGTCTGTTGCAGTTTTTCCATCAAAATATTGTTTTGCGATACTTTCAATGGACTTTCCGGCCACCCAGGCCTGAGTTATATCCGAAATTTTCTTGTGACCAGGGCCGTTTCCTTTTATTTCCTCAAGGCCTTTCTTAAGCTGAGGAATTTTCATCATGACACCGACTAGCGCGGGCAACATAGAGTTACTGCCTTCGAAAAGGCTGCTTGGCGCCCAGTCTGAGGCTCGGATCTTATTTTCCAGCTGGCCAAGCTCAAGGAATGCTGTTCTTACACCTTCAGGCGAGAATCCTGTGGCATCAGCCAGACTAGCGTTCTCTGGATGCTTAGCGATCTCTCGTACATATCCTTTTGTAGCCTCAAGGACTGCATCTGCCTTCCGTTTCGATTCAGGATCACCTCTACCTCTAAGAACAGAATATCCGTAGGTATTCCGAAGTAGCTGTTCGGCCTCACTTATAACGATATCCAAATTCCGTTTTTCATTCCAAAGGTGAGCAATATAGCTTCTAAAATCCGCCCACTGATCTTGCTGAAGGACCTGCTGGAGATTTAAAAGATCCCCCTCTGACTCAATATCGTCAAGCATGCCGATCAGTCGAGAAATTAGCTCTCCTGTTGCATCGCTGACATATTTTATAATTTCGTTAGGCGCATCACCTGCGGCTATACCCACAACTCCAACGCTTCCATGCTGCACACGCCCGGCCCTTCCTGCCAAATTCCAGAAAGAACGATGAGACATTTCAATGCCATAAGGATATTTCCTAGTTGCAAGGAATACCGAAGAAACAGGGAAATTTAATCCTTGCGCGATAGTCGTCGTAGCACACAGTACTTTGATTAAACCTTTCTCGGTCAACCACTCAATCAGTGATAATGCTTCAGCAGGCAAGCCAGCATGATGCACGGCAATGCCTTTCTCGAGCATCCCTACCAGCTCAAAGTCTGGACTAATCTCAGACTGCAAAAAGCGCTGAACCAGAGCAATTTCTTCCGGGACTTTTGGAAGCGCCTCCATTTCGGAGGAAAGCTTTCTTGCAATATTCCATACATCAGGAATCTTCTGCGCCACAGCGATACTAGTTCCTCTAGAAGAGAAAGCTTTTGCCATTGCAGCAGCTTGTATGCTGAGGCCCTGCGCCTCGCTGTAATTCAACCTTTTTAGTGGTCGTACTCCGTCAACGTAATGCTTCCCGCGGAGATTAATAGAATTCTGCGTGGTGGTCAGCGTCTCAAATGTTAAGCGCCAGTCTCCGCGCTTGCTTCCTTCTGCTTGGAATTGCTCGGTATTGAATATGCCAACTATACGTTCATTAGGCTGCCATGCGGCTGCGCTTAAGCTTATTGAGGTTCCGCGACCATCACCCAGCCATTGCGCCAGATCATCTGCATTTGGCACGAAAGGCATCATCAGAAGATATTTTGACTTTGGATGCTCCTGCTTGATAGTGGCTAGCAAAAGCTCAATGCGAAGCCCTCGCTCCTTATCTTCTATATTATGCGCCTCATCCAAAACTGTTAGCGACAGAGGTCGCTTGACCTTCTTATTGCGAATTACGAGTTGGAGCTTCTCAGGCGTAAGCACTAAAACTTGGAAGGCCGAGCTACTCTGCAAAAGGTCCTCTTCAAACGAGTCAATTTCAACTGCGCCAGTTAAAGGCTCTACCCTTATGCCGATTTGCGTAAAGTCCTCTCTTAATCGGCGAGTTATTTGCGAGACAAGTGCTCTGGTAGGAGCTACGTATGCCACCCATCCGTTATCTTGCTCAAATTGATTTAGCGCCTGCAGCATCCGAAACTGAGCAAGCGCTGTCTTTCCGCCAGAGGTTGGCATGTCTATAACTACCGCTTGGCTAGCGGCATTAAGGAGGCCTTGCTCTTGAATTGCAGCTTGCTGTGGCGGAAGAAGCTCAAACATCCCCTTGCTTTGGGTTACTAACTTCACAAAACTAGTAGTTCTTGACCTTGCCCCTTCCGCAGTCCACCAAATTGAGGCATTGACCATTATGCGACTGGCGCCATGTAACCACCGCAGAATTACTTCCAGCTGATAGTCCTGAGAGCTGAGAGCAGCTTTGCAGGCCGCTTCAAAGTGCTGATCGAGCTCTGTTGCTATTTGTGCAGGCTCACCCTGGAGCATGTACTCTGCAAGACGCTCTGTTGCCTTGGCCCAGTGATAAAGAGCCACCAGTCTTAATGCGAGGCTTGCACCAGTTAGAGCGGTTGAGCCCTCAAGATATGTAGCTTCGTAAAGTTTCTGCTCTTCCCTCAGAGTTAATATCAACTGGCTGATGCGATCCAAATCGTCCCAGTTTCTTTTTCTGAGCAAACTCAGCCAAGCATCAAAAATTCGATAAAGGAGCCTTTGGTCCCAGCGAGTGGCCGCGACAGAAGGGACCAACTGAACTTCCTCATTCTCATTCAACCATCTGCGTAAATCCGTCCAACGATCGCCGCAATAAGCCACGCCAGCGACATGAAGAACATGAAAGATTCTTGCCTCGACACTCTCTACCGGGATTGGCAAAACTCTAAGGATTCCGAACGCCCGATGCGCACCGGCCTGAGCTTGTATTTTTAGCTTGATACCTTGTTCGGTTCGCGCCAAGTGAATGAGCGACTCCAGCCCCTCAATAGCAGCAAGTTCATAGGCTGTTGCAAGCCGCTCAAGACGAGCTAGATCTATTGGACTATCTTCTGGTGAAGACAAGACTCCCTTTAGACTCATTCTTGCCAATTGCTCGTCAGCTTGAGCTAGACCTTCGACACGATCAGCTTCCCCGAGAGCTAGAAGTGCCCAATGGTTATCAACCACATCGAAATTTTCAGGAAGCAAGCTCATTTGGCTGCCTTCGCCGCAAGCAAGTCAGGGAGGTTAGGAATTACTCCCAAAGGAAGGTATATCGCAAAAAATACTATTTGAGTCTCAGCGGGCTTCTCTTTGGACGAATTGATGGCACGCTGTTTCAGATCAAGGCTCTTGGGTTCTACATCACGCACAAGAACGCCGAATAGCGACGAGTCACAATAGTTGCTTTTCAAGTATCTCTTGGCGGCGCTGATATACTTGTCTGCCCAAGTGCTATTTTGGGCGTGATGACCGAGATACAAGAAGAGCCCTCGCTTTACCGGCTGGGAGCTCTTTAGATCCTCGATTTGCTCTTGAAGACCGCCTCTGCCATAAACTACTTGAGGTGGCCATTTCTCCTCTGTGGAGGTTTTCACCTCGCCGAAGGCAAACCTATAAGGAGTGTCGGGATCACCTGTTCGTTGAAACCCGACCAAATCCGCACCAGTCGCACTTGAATTTGGATTCTTTAAATCGCGTGACGATGGCCAGGGAAACTCGCACTCTCGTTCCTCGGCAATCAAAAACTCTGCCAGGGCCTCACCGATCAACCAATCAGGAACATCAAAACTTTCCTGCAGCAAACTTTCTAGTGCCGCATTTTCAAAACCAGTATTTACGACGCTGGAGAGCAGGACACGGATATCACTCTTTCCTTGAGTGTCATTTATAATTTTATTTACTGGGCCGGCCAGCATCTTATGAAGATCAGACTCACTTACTAATACGCCTCTTGCATGGGTCTGCTCATGATCAATATTGTAGGCTTCCGTTCCCACCTTCATTAGCTACCCCTTACACAGCTTTAGATCGAATTGATGGCAACCATGATGGCACATTGTCATTGTTAGTCTAGCAAATTTGCGGGACTAGAGGTATCGAAGTTCTCTATCAGTGCGCCCAATGAAAGCGATCTAGGCCATATCAAAAAAGCCCCTTCACCGGTAGCGCCCCGCCCCAAGGCCGGGGCAACCATTGAGATTGGCGGTTTTCCTCCTATCGTGGGGCTGCCGCTCCAGGCTTAACAGGGACGGGGCTACGGGTCCTCAGGACGGGACGTGCAGCGCTGATCACTTCAGGACGCAGCCCCAAGCCGCCTCGCCCAACCTGATGCTGCCCATACAGGCTCCCCGTCTTATCCACACAGTGGCCCAGGGCGGCCGACACCTCTTCATTGCTGATTTCTGATCGTTTGAAATCGCTCGCCGCCGCATTCCTAAGATGGTACGGACAAATTCTGAAGTGCAATCTTGGCCATAAACTCTGCCCAGTCGCCGAAAGTGCCGCTCGCCAGTTGGTACTTTTATCAATGCCAACCACGGCGCACGTATCATTTCCTAATTCCCTGCAGGAATCGTAGAGCGCTTTGACTAGCAGATGCGAATCTTGGTCAATCCGATAGCTGATTTCTCGCCATGGCTGCCCCTTTTCCTCAGTAACCTTGACTCCGTTATCTATGCGTATAGTCAACATGGCCTGATTACAGATTACTTTAACCCCCTTCTCAAGTTCACCTGGCCGACACCCAGACACTGCCTCAACCAAGCATGGCAACTTGTACTTACTATGCTCAAACCTTTTGTACAGCTGCTCACGCCAGTCATGCGGTAATTTTCTTAAGTCCGATCGTTTTGACTTTCGCCTCACTATTGTTTCAAGAGGGCAGCTCCCCTTGTGCCGCTCTACAAATTTTATAACTTCAAGCACTCCATCAATTACCGATGCATGCTCTCTCAGACTCCTCATATCTCCTGCTCGCTGAGCCGCATCTTGGTTCTGCAGGGCCTCTGACAGTTGAGATCTGCAGCAGTAAATTACTGCGGCCACCCTTCGTCGATAGGTCGACTTACTGCTAGTTCTGCAGATAGCAGACCATAACTTCCCTGGCTCAGCGCCTTCGTCGCCGACAAGCCGATTATATTCGCGGACATAACCTTCATAAGTCGACCTAGATACCTTTCTGGAAGGCAAACCTTTCATCTGTCGGCGTCCAGCTCTGACGAGCTCAAATATCTCCTCGTGCGTCCTCATAGCGCTTTCTCCAGTGACCTAACTCGCTTGAACTGGCTGACTGAAAAGGCACCTTTCGCTACGCGAATCGCCGTTCCGGCGACCGGTGCCCACATTCACGCAGCTGCGTGAATGTGTTTTATTTTTAGGTCACTTACGACCTATCCTTTTTAGGTCACACATGACTCATCGTCTTTTAGGTCACATGCGACTTTTTCTTTGTCTGATCCTTGTACATCTGAGATCACTTTGCTTGAATACTCTCACCACCTCATTCATGGAGACTTTCAATGTCGTCCTCCGGATATCAAGTTGGACTATCTGCAGGTTACGCACACTCTCGCGCAGCCCAAGCATCATACGAAGCCGCAATTAATGAATGGCGCTTGCATTCAGAGAATCTGAAACATCAAGTGAACGCCTTGAATGAACGCATCGAAATTATGCAAGGCCACTTTGAAGCGAATAACTATGTTTTGCTTCTGTTGTTGGAAGAGTTAAGAAAGACCTCACCTAACTCTCCACTACTGGTAAAGGAAAACAGAGACTCACTTCGTCAGAAGACCTTTGATAGATATCTGGAAGATCGCGGATATGAGGGGCCAAGTTCACGCCCCCGGAGGTAATTAACCTCCTGGGGGCGGCCCGCCCAGCAGTGTGCTGTTGTCTGGCATGCCTCGGCCAGGAGTCCCAGTAGTAGAGTTATCAGGCCCCTTGCCATGTTTCGCCCCACCACCCAGGCCACCAGCAGCCCCGTGCTTGCTTTCCCTGACCCCGGCCACAAACACGTCCTGTCCACCATCGCCGGTGCGCTCTGCGTCCGCGATACCGCCGGTAGCACCTTGGCCGATCCAGCGCAGAATGTTGTCCGGTACCCAGTGAATCAGGCTGAACACGATGTGTACTACGGTAGTCATTATGACCACGTAGATGGCCACGTAAGCGATGAAGGACACGATGCCGGTCATCGAATCGGCCTGGATCCCCGAGACCACGGACATAAAGGCCGCGTTGATGTAGCCGACGATAGGCTGGGTAAGCAACATCCCTCCAACTAGGCCGAATAGCATCAGGGCAGGCCGCATCACGAGCGATAGGATCATCATGTAACCCTGGCCTGCACGTCCGACCGTATCGTCACCGTCCGGATGGATGTGCGCGACAGCGAACAGCGGGGCCGCAATGACCGACTCCAGGACGAGAACGAACCAGTTCACGATTGAGGTCGTCCAGGTGATGAAGGGGATCATGGGTACATAAGTGCTCAACGTCACGCCGAAAAAGAACAACAGCAGCACAAACGTTGTGACCAGGCTAGAGGCGAACTGAATCACGGCCCCTACGTCGAATACGCTTCCTACCGTGACCTTGGCCGCCAGCGAGTTTGCAGCCCCACTCACACCGGCCATCGAAGCGAGCATTACCTCACCTATTGTCACGATGACATCGCCGAAGCTTTTCATCTGGCTCATGTGGTTGAGATTGGAGCCGGCGATGCTCTGCGTCATCTGGTTGATCGCACCCATGAATGGTGCAGACATCATCTTTTTGACGTACTCCCAGGCGCCCTCGCCGTCCCGGGGTTCCCGCACATTGGTCTCGGCATAGTAGGTGTTTCGTACCGAGTCGACGCGATGCTTGGCATACTCATCGGCTGTAAGCATGACGTCGGCGTAAGTCTGCAACGTCTCCTTGGTTTCCTTCTCGACGATGGCAATGGGCTCGGCCCCTGGCAATCCGTTCAGGGTGGACTGCATCACGTCGTTCATCTTGACGATGTGGTTGTACCAGGTGCCGGCGAACAGCCAGCCGCCATCCTTGGCGGCCTTGAGGAAATCCGCCGCAGCTCGATCACTGGTTTGCATCACGGCCGCCTTGGCAGCTGTGCGAAGCGAGTTCTCGTATTTGTTGGCTGCGGCATCGATCACGCCCGGAGCCGGCTTTTGCCCGGCGACGATCTGCTGGGCCGTCGGCCGGATGTCCTGGATCATCTGCTGAATGGCTTTCGCGTGGGCCGCGAGGATTGGGTCTTTGATGACCTTGGTGTTGCTGTTTCCTTCTGAAGCCTCCCAGGATTGCTTCCAAGTGAGGGCGCCGCACACATCGGGGTTCATGTAGGAATTGTCGTTGGCCTTCCATTTGTAGTCGGTGACGGTGTAGCTCGCCTTGTTGTATTTCTGGACCATGTTGATGCCGCCATAGACCGGAATGGCGTCGGTGATATCGACGTCAATCTCACCGGTGTTGACGACTTTGCGCGTGGATGCGACTGCCTGTATGCGCGTCGACCGACCGGAGGCTTCGAACTGCTTGTTCATCGCCGCAGTGCAGACTTCGAATTTCAGGATATTGGCCGCGAGCGGCCTGGAATCCGGGATCAGCGGTCGAGACAGCATGCCGTCCTTGCCGATCTGGTCGACGGCCTGGCTCCAGATTGCATCTCCTACACCAACACCCTGGATCGCGAGCCAGAGCACCATGATCTGTATCAGCGAGTAGCCATGCCCGAGCGGCAGTAGCAACGCGCCGCCTGCAGCAGTACGCAATGGAATCCAGATATCGCTCATCTTCCGGCCGAGGACCTCACCATCCTGGGCGGAATCCACGGTGCCTTTGATCGTGGTGTAAGCGATGAAAATCATCCCCAGGAACATCACGGCGCCACCGAATACGGACATCATGCTGCCCAGCACGTCCTCGGTTTCGCCTCCTTCTACATTCCCACCCGAGTGGATGGTACCCACGATGGAGCCGAACACTTCTTCCAGGAAGTCAACGGAAGTGTCGCCCGGCGGCGGGGTGAACTGGCTCATTCCGCCCGAGGATTCAGCGTGGGCTGCTCCCCCGAAGAATGCGGCCAGGAATAGGCAAAGCAGCAGCGCTTTTTTCATCTGGCTGCTCTCCGCTGTGCAGGCGGTAAAACCAAGGGAGTGGAAAGAGCGTCATGAACGTACAGCAGGGCATACGGAATGCCGGCGAGCGCATAAAGATGGCTCTCACCGGACAAATACTGCTGCACAGCTAAAAGGGCCAGTAGGGCAGTTATGGGGAACACCCACCAGCCTGGTAACCCACCCCAAACGCGGTGTTGGCCTAGTGGGACTCCCAAGTTAGTCAGTAGCAACAGCAGATAAAAAGCGCGATGCGTAAATCGCGTGAATGCAGGTGAACCTAGAATCGCATCGAAATTTACTGTTGGCATGCGAGTAGCCCCGCAATTTCTACAGTGCGATAAAGCACTCTCCGACCAACTTTAACTCGACACTCACGAATCCCCTTAGCTAGTTCAGTTTTGCGCCATAGAAATGTGCTCAACCCTCTAGCAGTCATTCCCAATAGATCAGCAAGCTGGCTTTGGGAAACTAACGGGCCAAATCGATTCAAAAAATCCTGTTCAAATTTTGCTTTCTGGCTCTGCTGAGTCATCGTAACCGCGTTCATTTGGAGCAACCTTTGTAATATCTCGACAGGTGCTCAAATGCTCTCGATAGCCAAGCAGTACGTCAACAAGCACAAAATTAAGTGGCTTTTATCCCATTCGGGGTTTCCCATGAGAAAAGACCTATTAAACCCCGAGGAAAATTTCGTTACACCGAAATCGCTCGGGGTTAGCTCAATAAAATACATCGCAAACCCCGAATAGAATTTATTTTTATTAACTTCACAAAATCAATAAAAAACTACAATACCCCATAAGCTTTCACCTTACGCCCCATAAACATTCACCCGACACCCCATAAGCATTCACCTTTTGCCCCATATCCTTTCACCATGGCTCCCCATAAGCTTTCACCCTCCCCCCATAAGCATTCACCTTTCGCCCCATATCCTTTCACCTTTGCCCCATAAACGTTCACCATAGAAATCGATAACCCTTAAATAACAAAGACTTAGGACGCGCGAGGCCGCCCCTTGTTTGTATGTTTGTTATTTTTAAATAATAAAAAACAAACAGACAAACAGACTGGACGGAATTAAAGCTTGGAAGTAGAGTAAGAAGATCGGTGCTAGCCGGGGCGGCAACCCCGACCAGCACCTACCACCTGAGACCGGAGGAGGGTCCCACATGGCTAAGCAAATCATACCCGATCTTGTTCTGAACGACGCACTGGTAACAGCCAATCCGCGATTGGAGAACCCTCGTGCTGAAGCCGAGTTAAAAGCATTGCGAGATCTTCTTGCCCCGGCTTGCGAGAAAGTTATTAGCGCATATGCAGAAATTGCCAATCATAAAAGTGCTGAGCGCGCCTTTAAGCGATTCTTGCAAAATATGATTTCCGTAACTTGAATACTGCGTTAACGCCCTCACCCCAACCAGGTGGGGGCATCACCCTTTTCATTTTACAGCCCCCACCAGCTCAACACATCTCGTAGCACCTTCTCGTCGAGCCTGACGCGCCCCCACTCGACCGCCGAGTTGTAGCTTCCTTCTACCCTCTCCGATGCCAGAATCCTGATATCACCCGCCCCCACAATCGGCGCGCCCAGTAGACCTGCGACCAACTGAGCTTCAGAAACAGAAGGCAGAATATCAAGGTGCCGGGTTCCGTCCATAAGGAAGCCCACAGCGCAAGCTCCGGCCCAGCGCGCATCTACCCCAAATTCCACACCAGGCAAGCTGAAGCCTTTATGAAACCCACGGAAACGGGGCGAAAGCTCAATCTCCTTCTTCGTGGACTGAGCGACTAAATGAAGGTGGTTCCTTGCCATTCCTAATCTGCTCCTATGAGGCGATTTCCGGTACACTAGCGGTGCAGCGCGAATTTTCCCAGCAGTGACGTATTGAGACCTAACGCGTTGATTTTATAGTGATTTAGCGTAATGTACCGTGACGCATTGGAGCCTTAGTGGTACCTAGTGGAATAGCGACACCGGCGAATTGAAAATCCCCGTGTCGGCGGTTCGATTCCGTCCCTGGGCACCATCATTATTTTCGAGTGGTGCCAAGCCCTCCGAAAGCCCTAAGAAACCGGCCCTTGAGCCGGTTTTTTGTTGCCTGTGATTCTCCACCCTTCCCTTACAAGCCCAATCTGTTGGGGGGCATGACCGGTTCGTTCACCTAGCATGCCCCCAAAACCGTGCCCCCATGGCCCTGAAAGTCCCGCCCCTGAGCGATTCGGCGCTTAAATCCGCCAAGCCAAAAGAGAAGCCCTACAAGCTTGCAGACGGGCAAGGTCTCTATCTTAAGGTGATGACCAACGGCTCCAAGCTATGGCGTATGAATATCGCCACAGAGGCAAAGGAAAACGCCTCTCCTTCGGCACATACCCTACCGTCACACTTCAAAAGGTCGCCAGTTGCGCGATAGCGCACGGCAGCTGCTTTCCGACGGGAAAGACCCCGGCGAGCACAAGAAAGCTACCAAAGAGGCTCAGAGAGCCGAAGGACTGACATTCGAGGTGCTGGCAAACGAGTGGTGTGCCTACAACGCACCACGCTGGGCAGAGGCCACCCGCTACAAGACCAAGCTGTATCTGGACAACGATATGATCCCGGTCATCGGCAGCCGGCCAGTGAAGACCATCACCCGGCCCCGACCTGGTGGAGCTGGTGCGCAAGGTGGAAGCCCGGGGCACGCTTAACGCCGCCGCCAAGAGCCGCCAATGGCTGCACCAGATATTCCGCTTCGGACTGGCCCAGGGATCGGTAGAGCACAATCCCGCCACCGACCTGGACGTGGTAGCTGCGCCGTCCAAGGCTCGCCGCCATCACCCGCATGTCCCTCTGGCGGAGTTGCCCGAGCTGCTGAAAAGCTGGACTCAGGCCGGCTGAGCAACCTCACCCGCTAGGCAATCCGCCTACTGATCCTCACTGCAGTGAGGCCAGGCGAGCTACGCGCCGCGCCCCGATCCGAGTTCGACTTGGAGAAAGCGACCTGGACCATCCCAAGGAACGGATGAAGGCACGCCGGCCGCAATGGTTGCCCTGCCCTGCCCCGCCAGGCCGTGGCCATCATGCGCCAGCTGAAGGAGTTCACTGGCCGCTATACCCTGCTCTTCCCTGGCCAGCAGAACATCGAGCGCCCAATGAGCGATAACACCATCAACAAGGCGCTATGGCTGATCAGCTACGAAGACCGCCAGACCGGCCACGGCTTCCGCCACTTGCCCAGCACCGAGCTGAACGGCCGGGGCTATAACCGCGACTGAATCGAGCGCCAACTGGCCCACGGTGATCAGGACGAGATCCGCGACACATACAACCACGCCACCTACCTCGAGCAGCGTCGGGAAATGATGCAGGCCTGGGCTGACTCGGTGGATGTGCTATACGCTGGCGCCAATGTGGTGAACATTAAGAGGGCGTGATCTGTCCCAATGCTTCACAAATGCATCGGAAGCACTGCTACCATGGCCGTCACTGTATGCACACACAGGACAGGCAGCATTGCCAATCCAGCCCCCTCAGCCATTTGGCCGCATTCGACTGACTCAAGTTATTGAGTCATGGTCTGCCGAGCACCCGCTTAACCCGCGATTGTTAGCATACGAACTCGCTGGTGTGCTGCGCACGATCGGGCCAGGCTCCCAGGTCTTGGGAGAGGCCGCTGCCAATGTGACCCTTTTTGATCCATCCGCCGGCGCTGGTGGCATCACGCTTGACGCCATGGCCGACTACTTCGATCAGTGCACTGTTGGCATATCAGCGGAGACGATTAAGACAACCAGCGGAGTCGTCCAGGCCGGTGCAGTTCTGTTGAGCAAGCAGTGGATAGGCCGCCTGGAGATCGAGGCGGCCGCCCGCGCAAGAGTTGCTGCCGGCCTGCAGCAAATAGCGCCGGAGTCATTTGCCACCGGCGGTGCGCAACCTGCGGGCCAGAATCAGCGACCAGTTTCTGGCAGCGATCCGCAATGCCTTGCATTGTTGCAAGAGCAGCACCGGCAAGCAGCCGAACAACAGGCAGCCAGAGAGCTCAACGCGGCCCAGCAAGAAAACGCCAGCCTTAGGCACTTGATTGCGCGCCTACAGGCAGAGAATAGCCAGACGCAATGGGCAAAGCATGAGGCCGACAATAGCGCCGAGCAGTATCGCCGAGAAGCGCAGGAGGAGCGCCGCAGCCGCGTGATAGCCGAAGAGAGGCTGCACGAGCTGGCAGGAGTTATCGCCTTCATGAACGAAGAAAACCCATTATCACCGGTAGAGGGCAGGCGAGCGGTGACGGCCTGGTGCGACTTGACCGATAACGGCCAGATGGACCCTACGGACGTTACTGGCATAGGCGTAGGTGAGCTGGCACGGCGTTGGTGGTTGGCGCGTTTCGGAGAGCCAAAAAACATCGTAGCCAAGCATCTGCAATGGGTGCTGGCTTGGCCAGCCCGCAAGAAAGGCGGCGCAGTGGCCAAGAAAAACGCAAAAAAAGGGTGACAGGTTACAGCCACGCCCTGCCACTCTTTCAAAAAGTTATCCACAGCACAGGTGCTAACCTGTTACCCCTCTACTGAAGCCTGTCACCTGTTCCAGCACTCTCTGGCCACCGAAGCTTTGCCCATGTTCACAGCGCCACCCAAGGAGGCGAAAACATGGCCAAGTCATCCCAAGCAACTCCAACGGTCTTACAGCGCAAGTTCATCAAATTGAGCGAGGTCAAAGCGCTGACAACCCTCTCTAGCTCCGAGATATATCGACGCATTGCTGATGGCCGCTTTCCGAAGCAAGTGATGCTCGGCCCAAAGTCTGCCGTGTGGCTCATGGACGAGGTAGACGCTTGGTGCGCCGCATTGATCGCTGAGCGCGAGGTGGCCGCGTGAGCGCTATCGAACTCATCCTGCACCAGGGCGAACAGCGGGTGGATAGCCGCGTGATCGCCAAGCAACTGGGCAACCAGCACGAAAGCTTGATGAAACAGATCCGCAGCTACAAATCAGATTTTGAAGAGCTCGGAATACTCCGATTTGAAATCGGAGAAATCATCGGCCGTTGCCAGCCCGAGCAGTTCGCGTTGCTCAATGAGGATCAGGCCTATTTGCTGCTGACCTACAGTCGCAACACTAAGAAGGTTCGGGCCTTGAAGGTCAACCTGGTGATGGCCTTCCGCGAAGCGCGTTATGGCGCTGCCTTCCAAGTGCTGGCAGCTCGCAAAGAGGAAGCCAGCAAGTGCGGCCGCGGGCTGGCTAACTGGCGTTATGACAAGCCCGGCGCTTACCAACACGTCGCCAACCTACGCGAGCAACTGAGGCTGCCGATTGAACTGGAGGGCTTATGAAGACGCTTGCTCTCCCCCAAACTCCGCGTTATGGTTCGCCCGTCGCTGCAAATTCAGCGACTCAGGTTTGGCGACCTGGAAATGAAATTGGCGCACAAGCGCCCCATCCGACAGCAGGCTGTTTGAAAGGGTGGAGGCGCCAGCAATTGATGCGTGTCGTTTCGTGACGTAACTCAACGTCAGCGCAGCCCCAGATCTCCATCCTTAGCTTGATTCGGCACTGACAAGCCCAAATATTTTTCTGCAACGACCTGTTCAGGCTGAAAGGAGGGCTTATGTACGACGTGCTCACTGTCGCTGATGCAATCCTAAAAATTGCAAAAGCCAAAGGGCAGAGTCTTACCCCCATGCAGCTAATGAAGCTGGTTTACATAGCTCACGGCTGGAGCCTGGGCCTTCGGAATATTGACCTTTTCAGAAACCGTATTGAGGCGTGGCAGTACGGCCCTGTCATGCCTGATCTGTATCACGCGACGAAGAGATTCGGGAGGGATCCCATCCCATTGTCACTAGTCGGCGACGAAAATAAGATATTCGTGTCCCCAGATGACGCGAATTTCTTAAGAGATGTTTTCGATAAATACGGGCATCTCAATGGAATTCAGCTCTCATACCTGACCCACCAAAGTGGCACACCTTGGGATAGCGTATATAGACCAGGAGTATCCCAAATTGGGATTCCTGACGACCTGATCAGGAGCCATTACCGTGAACTTGGAGCCTCCAGGCGGACCGCCTAGTGATGGTGAAGGCGTTCCGCCTCCTGATATCCCTCCGAATGGAAGCTGGATTGATCAGTCAGCGGCGCTAAAGGAAGAAAAAAACTGGTCATCCCTTGATGATATACGCCAAGGAAACGATAGAAAATGGCTGGTTTTTTATGGCTGGATTGTTATCGGGATAGCCGCAGTTTTTACACTGATTTTTTTGAGTAGCTTAGTGATATGGGCACTGCACTATATGCTCCCAGAAAGATGTCTATGGCTATCAAGCGAGCAACTGAGCAAGATCCAATCCGTACTCTTTAGTGGTGGCATGGGGGCAGTAATTTCATCACTGATTAAGAGACAGATGGATAGACTTGATGCTAACAACAAACTATAGAAAAAGAGTCTTCAGCCTCATATTTCTAATATGGCAGAGGTAGGGATTTTTTCTTTTGGGGCATTTTTGGAGGCATAGCCAAAAAAGCAAACAACCGAAAGCGCTTAAGATAAGAGTTTGCTCTTTAGGTTCGATTCCGTCCCTGTCCATCTAGGTGAATACGAAGAACCGGCCCAAAGGCCGGTTTTTTAATGCCTTGTGTTTTCCCACGATTACGTCCTTCGCGATGTGTAGACTCCCAGCACCTTCGGGCACGCGGGACCCGTGCTGTGCCCTCGGTCGAACTCGACAACCGGGACGTTGGTGAAGCAAGACGTGAGCAGATCCATCGCATCTTTGATTCGCAGGCATCACACCCCTGCCAAGGCGATGCGCCCTTCTGTTCGTATCGCCATGCGGGCGAATTTCATTTTATCGCCACGGAGCCGACCGCTCGCTGCGGGCATCTCCAGAAGGGCCGGCTCGATCTTCCCTGTGGTGGGCGACATCGTCATTATCCAAGGCATTCCTGGCCACGAGGACAGGCATAGGGCGATGTTCAACGGGCGTATCGGGGTAGCTGACTCAAGCAGCTACACGGCTTCTACCCGACCCCGCGTACAGGGCAAGGAAGCCGAATTCGCCCTCTACCGATCGCTCAAACAGAACAATTGAAAAGGACGGTTCGACCCCATGCCTAAGCGAATTCCCTTTTTTGCGCTTCTGCTCGCGTTGCTGCTCGGCCCCGGTTCGACCTTCGTCGGCCCAGCGGAACCCGAGACAAGGGCGTGGCGTTTTATCGTTGGTATTTGAAATCGCTGGAGCCCAATCAGGAACCTGGCAGGGACAGGAAAACCCTGTCGGCCCTATGTCTCGGCCTCACGGCTCAAGGCGCTCAGGAAAGACATGCGCAGGATGACGCGGGATCGGACTACTTCCTGAAGGCCCAGGACTATCTCGAAGATTGGCCAGGCAATATCGCATCGACCCCCGCCAAGCAGGACGGCGATGTGGCCACGCTTTCCATTACCTTGGGTACCACCCCCGACAGCCAACACCGCCTGCCCGTCCAGATGCGTCATGAAACGGACGGCTGGAAGAGTCAATGTGTGCAACGCCTCTGTGCGAACAACGCCGAAACGCAGGACGACCCCTGCGTTTCCCCGCCCGATTAGCCCTTCGCCGCTCAATCCCGTGTCGGCATCCCCCGGATCGCCGGCGGGGGTGGCGGAGGAGGTGGCGAAGGCGGCTCCTTCGGCGGGAGTGGAGGCGGGGGCGGCGGGGGGTAGCGCCACAGCGGGGCCGAGGGCCAGGCCGGCGGGTAACGGTAGGGCAGGTCCGGCTGGCGCGCGTAGGACGAATCCCGGGGCGGCGGCAAGGGGGGCGGAGTGATGGCGGGGGGCGGCGCGACCACCACCGGGGCCGGCGGCTGGGCCGGCGCGGGCGGCGGGGGCTCGGCCATGAGAACCGGTGCCCCGCTGCCCCGGGGCGCTTCGTTGACCACGTCGAGCTCGCGCTCCAGCCGGTAGCCGTCGGGGCAGACCTTCTGGGTGAAGATGACATTGCCGGCGGCATCGACGCACTTGAGCACGCTGGCGGCCTGGAGGGGACCCACCAGCAGCAAGGCGAGGGAGCACAACCAACGGGCATCCATGTGTATCGCTCCTGACACGGGAAGAAGGGCCAGTCTCGGCGTCCTCGCCCGCCAGCGCAATGGGCCGCGTCGTTCCCCATCGCCAGGGCGGCGCCCGCCTGCCCAGCGGCTTTCCCGAGGTCTTGGCACGTCGCGCCAGGGGCGGCGCACCAGGGCTTGCCATCGCGCGAACGACCTGGGCACGCAGCTGCTTAAGCTAATTCCAAATAAGTATTTATTTCTTCATTTTTAGATCGTTTAGCTTTTCCTCACCGGACCACCGGATCGCAGCGTTCTTTTTCCTTTTCCGTGGCCCGGTGGCGTTTCCGTCGCTGGCTCGACAGTCCGGCGAGGAGCCTTGTCATGATCCCCTTCGCGTTCCCCCGCCGCCTGCTGGCGGCCCTGTCCCTGGTCGTGCTGGGCGGTGTCGCCCAGGCCGCCGACATCACCATCGGCTACCAGACCGGCATCGACCCCACCAAGGCGCCCCAGGCGGATGGCGCCTACGAGAAGGCCATCGGCCAACCCCTGGACTGGCGGCGCTTCAACAGCGGGCCGGAGGTACTCACCGCCCTCGCCTCGGGCGACGTGCAGATCGGCAATATCGGTTCCAGCCCCCTGGCCGCCGCGGCGACCCGCGGCCTGCCCCTGGTCGCGTTCATCGTATCCGCGCAGATTCATTCGGCCGAGGCACTGGTGGCGCGCACCGGCAGCGGCATCGACACGCCCCAGGACCTGCGCGGCAAGACCCTCGCCACGCCGTTCGTTTCCACCTCCCACTACAGCCTGCTGGGTGCACTCAAGCATTGGGGCATCGCGCCCGGCGAGGTGAAGGTGGTGAACCTCAACCCGGCGGAGATCGCCGCCGCGTGGAAGCGCGGCGATATCGACGCCGCGTTCGTCTGGTCGCCGGCCCTGGGGGAAATCCAGAAGACCGGCAAGGTACTGACCGACGCGGCCGAAGTGGGCCAGTGGGGCGCGCCGACCTTCGAGGTCTGGGTGGCGCGCAAGGACTTCGCCGAGCAGCACCCCGAAGTGCTGGCGCGGTTCGCCCAGGTCAGCCTGCGGGCCTTCGCCGACTACAACGCCAACCCTTCGGCCTGGGGCGAAGGCTCCGAGAACGTGGCGAAGATCGCCCGGCTGACCGGCGCCGATCCCAAGGACGTGCCGGCCCTGCTGGCCGGCTCGGCCTTTCCGGAGGCCGCCGCGCAGAAATCGCTGCTGGACGGCGAGACCGCTCGCGACATCGCCGCCACCGCCGCCTTCCTCAAGGTACAAGGCAAGGTGGACCGCGTCCGCGACGATTATTCCCCCTTCGTCAGCAGCCGGTTCCTGCCCTGAGCGGCACCGGCGAGGAGCGCCCCATGGCCCATTTGCACCTGCACCGGGTGAGCGCCCACTACCCCGGCCAGCCCGAGCCGGTCCTGGCCGACCTGTCCCTCGACCTCGGACCCGGGCAATTGCTGGTGGCCCTGGGACCGTCGGGCAGCGGCAAGACCACCCTGCTCAACCTGATCGCCGGTTTCGTCGCGCCGAGCGCCGGGCGCATCAGCCTCGACGGCGCGGCGGTGGTCGGGCCGTCCGCCGAGCGCGGCGTGGTATTCCAGGATGACGCCCTGCTGCCCTGGCAGAACGTATTGGACAACGTCGCCTTCGGCCCCCGCCTGGCCGGCGTGCCGCGCGCGCGGCGGGAAGCACGGGCCCGGGAGCTGCTGGCCCTGGTGGGCCTGGCGGACCTCGCCACGCGGCGCGTCTGGCAACTCTCCGGCGGGCAGAAGCAGCGGGTCGGCATCGCCCGCGCCCTGGCCGCCGACCCGCGCCTGCTGTTGCTGGACGAGCCGTTCGGGGCGCTCGACGCCTTCACCCGGGAACAGATGCAGGCGCTGCTCCTGCAGGTCTGGCGGCGCACCGCCAAGCCGGTGTTCCTGATCACCCACGACATCGAGGAAGCGGTCTTCCTCGCCACCGACCTGATCCTCCTGGCGCCAGGCCCCGGGCGCATCGTCGAGCGCCTGACCCTCGACTTCGGCCGTCGCCACGGGGCCGGGGAGAGCGTTCGCTCGATTAAGTCCGACCCCCTGTTCATCGAGGCCCGCGAGCATGTGCTGGCGCGGGTCTTCGCCGAGCGATACGAGAGAAGCCCCGCATGAGCGTCGATGCCACCCTCAACCCCGCTCCGGCCGCCGTCGCGCCCCGGCGCGCCCGCCGGCCCCTTGGCAGCGCCACCCTGGGCGCGTTCACCGTCGCCGGCCTGTTGCTGGCCTGGTGGGCGGTGACCACCCTCGACCTGGTCGAGCCGCTGTTCCTGCCCTCGCCCGGCGCGGTGCTGGACACCTTCGGGCGGCTGGCCCGGGAAGGCTACCTGGACGCGAGCCTCGGGCAGCACATTGGCGCCAGCCTCGGCCGCATCGCCCTGGGCCTGCTGGCGGCGCTGGCGACGGCGATCCCGGTGGGCCTGGCGATCGGCCGCCACCGCATCGCCCGGGGCGTGCTCGACCCGTTGATCGAGTTCTACCGGCCGATCCCGCCCTTGGCCTACCTGCCGCTGATCGTCATTTGGTGCGGCATCGGCGAGCTGTCCAAGGTGCTGCTGATCTACCTGGCGATCTTCGCCCCGCTGGCCATCGCCACCGCCAACGGGGTGCGCAACGTCGACCCGGCGCGGCTGCGGGCGGCCCAGTCCCTGGGAGCCCGCCCCGGACAATTACTCTGGCACGTGATCGTGCCCAGCGCCCTGCCGGACATCCTCACCGGAATCCGCATCGGCCTGGGGGTCGGCTGGTCGACCCTGGTGGCCGCCGAACTGGTGGCCGCCACCCGCGGCCTGGGCTTCATGGTGCAGTCGGCGGCGCAATTCCTGCTCACCGACGTGGTGGTGCTGGGCATCCTGATCATCGCCCTGGTGGCCTTCGCCCTCGAACTCGGCCTGCGCGCCCTGCAGCGCCGGCTGGTGCCCTGGCATGGCCAGGGCCAGTAACCCCTTCCGCCCCCCCGCGCCCTCCAGGACCCCGACATGCCCCTGCAGATCACGCCCCTGACTCCCGCCCTCGGCGCCCTCGTCGAGGGCCTCGACCTGACCCGCACCCTGGCGGACACGCAGTACCAGGCGCTGGAGCGCGCCCTGCTGGACCACCAGGTCCTGTTCTTCCGCGACCAGCCCCTCGCCCCGGCGCAGCAGGCACGCTTCGCCCGGCGCTTCGGCGACCTGCACGTGCACCCGATCTACCCCCACGTGGCGGACCAGCCGGAAATCCTGGTGCTGGACACGGCGGTCACCGACGTCCGCGACAACGCGATCTGGCACACCGACGTGACGTTCCTGGAAACCCCCGCCCTCGGCGCGGTGCTCAGCGCCCAGGTGGTGCCGGAGTGGGGCGGGGATACCCTGTGGGCCAGCGGCGTCGCCGCCTACGAGGCCCTCTCGGCGCCGCTGCGGGACCTGCTGGACGGCCTCACCGCCACCCACGACCTGACCCGTTCGTTCCCCCGGGAGCGCTTCGGCGCCACCCCCGAGGCCCTGGCCCGCTACGAGCAGGCGCAACGGGACAACCCGCCCCGCTCCCATCCGGTGGTACGCACCCATCCGGTCACCGGGCGCAAGGGGTTATTCGTCAACGACGGCTTCACCACCCGCATCGACCAGTTGGCCCCGGCCGAAAGCGACGCGCTGCTGCGTTTCCTCTTCGCCCATGCCTGCCGGCCGGAATTCACCGTGCGCTGGCATTGGCGGGCCCACGACCTGGCCTTCTGGGACAACCGCCTCACCCAACACTACGCGGTGGACGACTATCGTCCCCGGCGGCGGGTCATGCACCGCGCCACCATCCTCGGCGACGTGCCGTTCTAGGCCAGGCGGGTCGCTCCCGACCGGCACCGCTCCCCGGCAGGCCCGCCCGCCCGCGAAGCGCCGTGCGGGAAAAACCACCGCTGCGGCGTCATGCCGCGTCGAAGGGCGGGGATTTAGTCAGGACGCGGCTCCGCCACCGCGTCGCGTCCATATCGCGGAAGTCGACGTCGCCTGCGTGGATATCCAGGCCGCTCGCCGGCCGCTATGCTCGCGAGCTCGAAACGGCGCCCGCCGTCCATGCCGTCCGCTTCCCGCCGATCGCATCGCCCGTCCACCGATCCTGCCGACCGCGCGTCGCGGCCACCTGTCCAGGCGCCACACCGCAAGGAGTGCCCCATGCTCAACGCTGTACCCGCCGAACGAAACCTCGCCGAGCTGACCCTGCGTGGGTTGATCCTCGGCGCGCTGATCACCGTGGTCTTCACCGCCTCCAATGTCTACCTGGGCCTCAAGGTCGGCCTGACCTTCGCCTCGTCGATCCCCGCCGCCGTGATCTCCATGGCGGTACTGCGCTACTTCTCCGGCTCCAATATCCTCGAGAACAACATGGTGCAGACCCAGGCCTCGGCCGCCGGCACCCTGTCCTCGATCATCTTCATCCTGCCGGGCCTGCTGCTGATCGGTTACTGGGCCGGCTTCCCGTTCTGGCAGACCGCCGCCATCTGCGCCATCGGCGGCATCCTCGGGGTGCTCTACACCATCCCGCTGCGCCGGGTGATGGTGGTGCAGAGCGAGTTGCCCTACCCCGAGGGGGTCGCGGCGGCCGAGATCCTCCGGGTCGGCAGCGGCGAGGACGGCGAGCCGTCCGCCGCCGGCAGCGGTCCCGGGATGCGCGACATCGTCACCGGTGGCGTGGCGGCCGCCGCGTTCAGCCTGTTCAGCAGCGGCTTCCGGGTGCTCAGCGAGAGCATCAGCCTGTGGGCCAGCGCCGGCCAGGCGGCCTTCCGCTTCAGCACCGGCTTCTCCCTGGCCCTGGTGGGCGCGGGCTACATGATGGGCATCACCGCCGGGGTGGCGATCCTCGTCGGCGTGCTGATCTGCTGGGGCGTGGCGGTGCCGTTGCTGACGGTCAACAGCACCCTGCAGGAGGGCCAGACCCTCAGCACCCTGGCCACCTCGCTGTGGAGCAGCCAGGTGCGCTTCCTCGGCGCCGGTACCATCGGCGTGGCCGCGCTGTGGACCCTCGCCACGCTGTTCAAGCCGATGGTGGAAGGCGTGATGATTTCCCTGCGGGCGGTGCGCGGCGACGGCCCCGCCAGCGAACTGCGCACCGAGCGCGACCTGTCCGCCAAGGCCATCCTCGGCATCGCCGCCCTGCTCCTGCTGGCGCTGTTCGGCGTGTTCGCCCAGTTCCTCCATAGCGCCGCGCCGGACCTCTCCGGCTTCGCCTTCTGGGGCCTGGTGGGCGGTTGCGTGGTGTTCGCCTTCATCTTCGGCTTTCTGATCGCCGCCGCTTGCGGCTACATGGCCGGCCTGGTGGGCTCGTCCAGCAGCCCCATCTCCGGCATCGGTATCATCGCGGTGATCCTCGTCTCCCTGCTGATCCTGGCCATGGGCACCGTCGAGGGCGAGTTCCTGCAACGCACCGGCGGCAAGCTGGCCATCGCCCTGGCGCTGTTCACCACCGCCGTGGTGCTGGCCATCGCGGCCATCTCCAACGACAACCTGCAGGACCTGAAGACCGGTTACCTGGTGGGCGCCACGCCGTGGCGCCAGCAAGTCGCGCTGATCGTCGGCTGCCTGGTGGGCGCCCTGGTGATCCCGCCGGTGCTGGACCTGCTGTACAACGCCTACGGCTTCGTCGGCGCCCTGCCGCGCCCGAGCATGGACCCGCAACAGGCCCTGGCCGCGCCCCAGGCGACCCTGCTCACCGCCATCGCCAGCGGGATTTTCCGCGACGCGCTGAACTGGAACATGATCCTCATCGGCGTGGTGCTGGGGATCGCCCTGATCCTGGTGGATGTGATGCTGCGCCGCACCGGCAAGGCCAGCCTGCCGGTGCTGGCGGTGGGCCTGGGCATCTACCTGCCGCCCACCATCGGCATGACCCTGGTGGTCGGCGCGCTGCTGTCCTGGTTGATGGAAAACCGCCTCAAGCGCCGCGCCGCCGAAACCGGAGCCGACCTGGAGGTCTACGCCGAGGAGCCGCGCCGGCGCGGCGTGCTGCTGGCCTCGGGGTTGATCGTCGGCGAGAGCCTGATGGGTATCCTGCTGGCCGCCCTGATCGGCACCACCGGCAAGGACGCCCCGCTGGCATTGGTCGGCCCCGGCTTCGCCGGTACCTCCGAGTGGCTGGGCCTGGCGGTATTCGTCGTGATCTGCATCGGCTTCAACGCCTACGTGCGCGACCGCCGCGCCTGAGCGACCGCCTCACCTGACGAAAACGGCCGCCGACGCGGCCGTTTTCATAGGGGCCGGCGGGAGTTCAGAGACGATCCAGGGCTTGGCGGAAATCCGCGACGATGTCGTCGGCGTCCTCGATCCCCACCGACACGCGGATGGTGCCGTCGTGGATATCCAGCTCCGCCAGGGCCTCGGCCGACAGTGCCCGGTGGGAGGTCTTGCCGGGATGGGTGATGCTGCTGGCCACGCCCGCCAGGGACGGCGCGAAAGCGGTGCGCCGCAGCCCCTGGATCAGCCGGTCCACCTGCTCCAGCCCGCCGCGCAGGGTGAAGCCGAGCATGCCCGAAGCGCCCTTGGGGAACAGCCGCGCCGCCAGGGCATGATCCGGATGGGAGGCCAGGCCGGGGTAATGCACCCGGGCCACCCGCGGGTGGGCTTCCAGCGCCTCGGCCAGGGCCAGGGCATTGGCGGAGTGGGCGCCCATGCGCAGGGCCAGGGTCTTGGCGCCGCGAAAGGTCAGCCAGGCCTCGAAGGGACTGGCGCTGCCGCCGGCGTTGATCTGGAAGCGCCGGGCCTGGGCGACCCATTCGGCGTCCCCCACCAAGATGCCGCCGGTGGCGTCGCTGTGGCCGTTGAGGTACTTGGTGGTGCTGTGCAGCACCAGGTCGGCGCCGTCCGCCAGGGGCTGGTAGAGGGCCGGAGAGAGAAAGGTATTGTCCACCAGCAGCTTCAGGCCACGGCGCCGGGCCAGGGCCGCCAGGGCCGGCACGTCGCTGACCCGCACCAGCGGGTTGGAGGCGGTCTCGGTGTAGATCAGCCGGGTGGCCGGGGTGATCGCCGCCTCCACCGCCGCCAGGTCGCCGATATTCACCAGGGTCGCGGCGATGCCGAAGCGGCTGAGCTCCTTCTCGATCAGGCTCTGGGTGGTGCCATACAGCTCACGGCTGGCGATCAGGTGGTCGCCCGCCCCCAGCCGCCCCAGCAGCGCGGCGCTCACCGAGGCCATGCCCGAGGCCGAGAACAGCGCCGCCTCGCCCCCTTCCAACTCGCGGATCAACGCCTCCAGCGCCGCCGCGTTGGGGTTGCCCAGGCGGGTATACATGTAGTTATCCGGGTTGCCGGCGAGGAAATCGTCCACCTGGGCCAGGGAGTCGTAGACGAATACCGATGTCTCGTAGATCGGCAGGCTCTTGGCCCGGGTGACCATCCGCCGGTCGACGTCGTTGCCACTGTGCACGGCACGGGTGGATACGCCGGGTTTGGAATCGGACATGGGGTTCTCCTGAAGGCCGCTTCACCAGGGCGTCACGGTAGCAGGACCGGGCGCGAGAAACGCCGAAGCGGCGCTAATGAAAAACACCGGTTCGGGTCGCCGAACCGGTGCAAGCGGAAGCGGGGCAGGCGCAGGCCGCCTCGCCGCCGTGGCGTCGAGGGTCGCTCAGAACGCCGGCACCACCGCGCCCTGGTATTTCTCTTCGATGAATTTCTTCACTTCGGGGCTGGTCAGGGCGGTGGCCAGTTTCTTGATGGCGTCGCTGTCCTTGTTGTCCGGGCGGGCGACCAGGTAGTTGACGTAGGGGGAGTCGCGGTCCTCCAGCACCAAGGCATCCCGGGCCGGATTGAGCTTGGCCTCCAGGGCATAGTTGGTGTTGATAAGGTCCAGGTCGACTTGGTCCAGCACCCGGGGCAGCAAGGCCGACTCCAGTTCCTTGAACTTCAGGTGCCTGGGGTTCTCGGCGATGTCTTTCGGGGTGGCGAGGGCGTTGTTCGGGTCCTTGAGCGTCAGCAGGCCGGCTTTCTGCAACAGGAGCAGGGCGCGGCCGCTGTTGCTGCCTTCGTTGGGGATGGCGACGGTGGCGCCGTCCGGCAGCTCGGCCAGGGTCTTGTACTTCTTCGAGTAACCGCCGAACGGCTCGACATGCACGCCTTCGACGATCACCAGGTGGGTGCCCTTGCCGGCGTTGAAGTTGTCCAGGTACGGCTTGGTCTGGAAATAGTTGGCGTCGAGGTTCTTCTGGTCCACCTGCAGGTTCGGCTGCACGTAGTCGGTGAACACCTTGATCTCCAGGTCGACGCCCTCCTTGGCCAACCGGGGTTTCACCAGTTCAAGGATTTCCGCGTGGGGCACGGGAGTAGCGGCCACTTGGAGTTTCTCCCCGGCCTGAGCCAGGGTGGCGCTCAGCGCGGCGGCCAGGGCGGTCAACAACAACGTCTTCTTCATGGTGCGATCCTTGGAGGGCAACGGCCCGAGCGAAAACCGGTGAAGTGCCAGCGGAAGAAGCTGGCCTGGAACGCACAGTACGAGGTTTGTTTATTCCTTAGAAATATTTAATTTTTATTTTTTAATTCCATATAGTGATAAAAAATATCAAAGAAATGAGCGTCATTCCGCCTACCCGCTCAGGGACAATTCCCTGAAGCAACCGGACTTGGCGTTATTCGAAGCCGATTGCTGTCCGCCACCCCCTCGTACCTGACATGAATCAAGCGCTACACAGAAAGAACCGTTATAAGGAAAGAGACTCGTCCCGGTTGGCGCGCCCGAGCGGCAACGCCTCGGGAGGGTGTCATTGGAAACCGTTGCGGTTATCAGCCAAGGGGAACACCCCAGGCGGATCTAGAAGGACAGTTCGATGGCTCACTCTCTGTATCGCCTGTGTCTGCTCGGCGCGGCATTGCTCGGCGCTCATGCCCATGGCAGCGAACCGACCCCGGTAGCGGCCCCCTCTTCCACCCAGGACGCCCTGATCGCACGCGGGCGCTACGTGGCCCAGCTTGGCGACTGTGTCGCCTGTCACACGGCCAAGGGCGGAGCGGCCATGGCCGGCGGGCTGGAATTGAAGTCGCCCATGGGCGTCCTCTACTCCAGCAACATCACGCCGGACCCACTGACCGGCATCGGTGGCTACAGCTTCGAAGCCTTCGACCGCGCCATGCGCCAGGGCGTGACCCCGGATGGCAAGCACCTATACCCGGCCATGCCCTACCCCTCCTACGCCAAGATGAGCGAGGAGGACATGCGCGCCCTGTACGCTTACCTGATGCACGACGTGGCGCCGGTGAGCCAGGCCAACCGGGAAGCCGACATGAGCTTTCCCTTCAACCAGCGCTGGGGCCTGTGGTTCTGGAACCTCGCCTTCGTCGACGATGAGCCGTTCCAGCCCGATCCGGGCCGGGACGAGCAGCTCAACCGGGGCGCCTACCTGGTGCAGGGGCTGGGGCATTGCGGCGCTTGCCACACGCCTCGCGGCCTGGCCTTCCAGGAAAAGGCCCTGAGCGACACCGAATCGGGCGGCAAGCACTACCTGGCCGGCGAGACGGTGGAGGAGTGGCGGGCCCTGAGCCTGCGCAACCTGTGGACGGTGGAAGACACCGTGCAGTTGCTCAAGACCGGCCAGAACCGCTTCGCCACGGTGTCCGGCAACATGGTCGACGTCATCCACCACAGCACCCAGCACTTCACCGACGAAGACCTGACGGCCATCGCCGCCTACCTCAAGTCCCTGCCCGCCGGGGAAGACGACCTGCCCATGCCGTCGGAGGCCCGGGCCCCGGCCGAACCGCCGAGCGCCCTGTTCACATCCCGTGGCGGCCTGGGCTATGCCCAGTTCTGCGCCGACTGCCACCGCCAGGACGGCGCTGGGGTGCCGCAGATGTTCCCGCCCCTGGCGGGCAACCCGAGCGTCGCCTCGGCCAACCCCAGCTCCTTGCTGCACATCACCCTGACCGGCTGGGAGACCGCCCGGACCGATACCCACCCCCGGGCCTACACCATGCCCGGTTTCGCCCAGTTGAAGGACGACGAACTCGCCGAGATCCTGAGCTTCGTCCGGACCAGTTGGGGAAATGCCGGGGCGCCCATCGACGCGGCCCAGGTGCGCAAGATGCGCGCCCAGCTCAGCCCCCAGGTGGAAAGCACGCCATTCCAGACCCCGCGCCTGGCCGACCTGCTGGCGCAACCCAACGCCGAGCAACTGGTGCGGGGCATGCGCCTGCACCTGGAAACCCGGACACTGCTGCCGAACAACGTCGGCAACGCCCTGAACTGCACCAGTTGCCACCTCAACGCCGGCACCGTCGCCGACGGCTCGCCCTTCGTCGGAGTCTCCGCCTTCTTCCCCGGCTACGCGCCCCGGGCGGGCAAGACCATCACTCTGGAAGAGCGCATCAACGGGTGTTTCCGCCGCTCCATGAACGGCAAGCCGCTGCCGGTGGACTCCCCGGACATGCGGGCGATGGTGGCTTACTTCGACTGGATGAAGCTGAACACCCGCCCCGAGGACAAGGTGGCCGGCCGTGGGGTCGGCAAGATCGACCCGGCCCTCAAGCCCGACCCGGAAAACGGCAAGCGTCTCTACGCGGCGCAGTGCGCGGTATGCCATGGCGCCGAGGGCGAGGGCCTGAAGCGGGCCGACGGCAGCCTCATCTTCCCGCCACTGTGGGGCGACGAGTCGTTCAACATCGGCGCCGGCATGGCCCGCACCTACACCGCCGCGGCGTTCGTCAAGCGCAACATGCCCATCGGCTTCCATGACAAGTTCCCCCTTGGCCAGGGCGGCCTGACGGATCAGGAGGCGCTGGACGTGGCGGAGTTCTTCTCCCATCAACCCCGCCCGGATTTCCCGGACAAGGTCAAGGACTGGCCCAACGGTGGCCGCCCGGTGGACGCCCGCTACTGAAAACGGCCGCCCGCTCAGTCGGCGAACAGCTCCCGGACCAGCCGGCGCAAGGCGTCGCGCTGGGCCGGATCGGCGGCCAGGGCCCGTAGCGTCCCCTCCACGGCATCGACGCCGGCGAGGGTCGGCAGGTTGAGGTGACGCGGGAGGATCTCCGCGCCCTCGCTCACCAGCAGGGCGAAATGGATGCTGTTCTCCAGTTCCCGGGTATTGCCCGGCCAGCCGTACCGTTCCAGGGCCGCCTGGGCCTCGGCGCCGATCAGCGGCAGGGGCAATTCCAGGCGCTGGGCGTAGATGCCGAGGAAGTATTCGGCCAGGGGCAGGATGTCCGCCGGGCGTTCCCGCAGGGGCGGCAGCGCCAGGGCGCCCGCTTCTAGGTAACGATGCAGGCGAGGATCGAACTTGCCGGCCGCCACCGCCTGGGCCAGGTCGATACTGGTGGCGGCCACCAGGCGCACCTCCACCGGGGTCGGCTGGCGACTGCCCACCCGCAGCACCTCGCGGCTCTCCAGCACCGCCAGCAGCTTCGCCTGCAACGGCAGGGGCAGATCGCCGATTTCGTCCAGGTACAGGGTGCCGCCATTGGCCGAGCCGAACCAGCCGGCGCGGCTGCTGGCCGAGCCCGGATGGGCGCCGGCGACGTGGCCGAACAGCTCGGCTTCGGCGTGGGCCTGGCTGATCGCCCCGCAATTCACCGCCACGAACAACCCGGGCCGCTCGCTGCCGCGGTGGATATGCCGGGCCAGCAACTCCTTGCCGGTGCCGGTCTCGCCGTGAATGAGCACCGGCACGCCGCTCGGCGCCAGCGCCTCCACCTCCTCCCGCAGGCGCCGCGAGCGGGGATCGACGAACACCAGGGCGCGGGCGCGGATACTCAGCGGGCTGCGGTCGGCGTCGGCGAAGGTCAAGAGGGAAGGCCGGGGCGTATCGAGTCGACTCATGGCGTAGGTCTCGGTGAAGCGGGTGACGCGGGCCGCGCGCTCGGACGACGCGCGGCGGGTGGATACGATCAGGCGCGCCGGCGGGCCATCTGCTCGATGCGGCCCTGCAGGCGGTAGAGGTAGGCGAAGCCCTGCTCCCAGCGGTGGTGACCGGACTTCACGTTGATGTGGCCGGCGCCGCCGAGGATCGCCGCCTGGGCGCCCCAGTCGCGGGCCAGCTCCAGGGTACGGCCGGGGCTGGAGGCGGGGTCGTTGTCCGCGCCCACCACCTGGACGGGGAACGGCAGCGGCTGGCGGGGAATGGGCGCGAAGCCGCGCAGGACCTCGGGGCAATCGGGCCGCTCGACGTCGGCCGGCGCCACCAGCAACGCGCCGCGCACCCGCGCCAGCGAACGGGGCGTCCGCGCCGCCCAGCGCGCCACGGTGACGCAGCCCAGGCTGTGGGCGATCAGGATGGTGGGCGCGTCCTCGGCGGCCACCCGCCGCTCCAGTTGCCTCACCCAGTCGTGAGGATCGGGGCTCGCCCAGTCCGCCTGCTCGACCCGCGCCGCGTTGGGCAAGCTGCGTTGCCAGTGGCTCTGCCAATGGTCGTCGGGCGAACCCTGCCATCCCGGCAGGATCAGGTAGCGAATGGCTTGGCTGCCCATGGCGGCACCTCCTTGACTGTGATGTGGCTCAGTCTAGGCACCGCCTATATAACTGTTAAGTAATAAGAAGCTATTTACTTATCACGCATAAGCTTATTCGCTTCGACCATCACCGTTTCAGGCCAAGACGAAGAACCCCAGGCTCATCAACGCGAACAGCGGCAGCAGGATCGCGCAGGACCATAGCAAGTAGCCGAAGAAGCTGGGCATTGCCACGCCGCGCTGCTCGGCGATGGCCTTGACCATGAAGTTCGGGGCGTTGCCGATATAGGTCAACGCGCCCATGAACACCGAGCCCATGGAAATCGCCAGCAGGGTGCCTGGCAGGCGATGCATCAGGGTATCGGCGTCGCCGGCGGCCAGGTTGAAGAACACCAGGTAGGTCGGGGCGTTGTCGAGGAAACTGGAGAGCAGGCCGCTCATCCAGAAATACATGAGGTCCAGCGGCGCGCCGTTCTCGTCGCTGACCAGGTTCACCAAGCTCGCCAGATGTCCCTGCTCGCCAGCCCGCAGAATGGCGATGGCCGGCGCGATGGTGACGAAGATGCCGGCGAACAGCTTGCCCACTTCGAGGATCGGCGCCCAGTCGAACTCGTTGCCGGCGCGCACCTGGCGCGGCGTCAGCGCCAGGGATAGCAGGGCCAGGGCCAGCAGCAGGCCGTCCCGCAACAGGTTCTGCGCCTGCACCTCGGTGCCCAGCATGTCGACGCTCAGGCCCGGCTTCCACAGCCCCGACATCAACACCGCGCCGACCACCCCGCCCAGTAGCAGGAAGTTGAAGGTGCCGTAGAGCCGCAGCGGCGAATCGTGAGGCGCGTCGGAAACCGCGACCGGCCCCTCGCGGCGGTAGAGCCAGTGGTCCAACGCGAAGAACAGCGCCAGCAGCGCCAGCGAGGCGATCAGCACCGGTAGCGCCATGTGCTCGACGGTCCAGAGAAAATCCACCCCCTTGAGGAAGCCGAGGAACAGCGGCGGGTCGCCCAGGGGTGTCAGGCCGCCGCCAATGTTGGCCACCAGGAAGATGAAGAACACCACCACGTGGACCTTGTGCCGGCGCCCTTCATTGGCCCGCAACAGCGGACGGATCAGCAGCATCGCCGCGCCGGTGGTGCCCATCAACGAGGCCAGCAGGGCGCCGATGGCCAGCAATCCAGTGTTGAGCCCGGGCGAACCGCGCAGGCGGCCCCAGACCAGAATGCCGCCGGAAATGGTGTAGAGGGAGAACAGCAGGACGATGAATGGGATGTACTCGCTGAGCAGCGCATGCACCACCAGAGCCACGCTGGCGTGCCCGCCGTGCTGCACGGTGAAGGGGACCAGGAAGGCCAGGGTCCAGAGCCCGACGATCTTGCCGAAGTGGTGGTGCCAGAGGCCGGGGGCGAAGATCGGGAACAGGGCGATGGACAGCAGGATACCGACGAACGGCAGGGTCCAGGCGAGGCTCAGGGCGGCGCCGTCCAGGTCGGCTCCCAGGGCCAGGCCGGGGGACAGGGCCAGGATCGTCAGCAAGGCGGTAGGAATAGGGCGCATGGGGTCTCCTCGTACGACATGGCCACCGCGGCGGCGCCGGCAAAAGACGGGGATTCTAAAGCAAGCCGGTCGCCGGGATGGCACTCCGCGCGGCGGTCGGGCAACCGCATGTTTCGGCGCGTCCGGCGACGGGGCCGTTTCGGGGTTGCGTTCCGCCCCGAGGTATCTGGCACACTGATGCCACCCCACCGAGTTTCCTATTCGCAAGGAGTGGCGTCATGCCGAAGCTGATAGGGTTGTATCGTCGCGCCGGACTCGAAATCGTGCGCATGCGGGCCTCCGACGCCGACGCCTTTCCCAAGCACACCCACGACGAATACGTGATCAGCGCGAACCTCTCCGGCAGCGAGGCGGTGTGGCTGGACGGCCGGCAGTTCGAGGTCCGCCCCGGCGAAGTGACCGCCTACAACCCGCATGCGCTGCAAGCCTCGTCCTATGCCTGCCGGCGCGTGCCGCTGGAGTTCGTGTCCCTCTACCTCAGCCCCGAGCTGATGCGCGAGATCGTTGCCCAGGGCAGCCTGCCGGGTGGTGGCGAGCCGGAACTGCGCCGGCCGTTGCAACGGGACCCCCGGCTGAGCCAGTTGATCCTGGAGATGGAACGCCTGGGCCGCCTCGGCCAGCACGAACCCTTGCAGGCATTGCTCCACGAGCTGGTGGCGCGCCTGCTGGGGGATGGCCGGGGCGATGCGCCGTGGACGGACGCGGCGCCCGGCCGGCGCGACCCGCTGCTCACCGACTACCTGCACGAGCACCTCAGCCGCCAGGTTTCCCTGGACGAACTGGCCAGCGTCGGCGGTCTCAGCAAGTTCCACCTGCTGCGGGCGTTCCGCGCCCAGACCGGGCTCACCCCCTGCAAGTACCACATGCAACTGCGGCTGCTGGAGGCGAAGCGGCGCCTGCGCGCCGGACAGGACATCCAGGACGTGGTCTTCGACCTGGGCTTCTACGACCAGAGCCACTTCAGCAACGCCTTCCGCAAGTGCGTCGGTGCCAGCCCACGGCGTTTCGCCCGGCCCACCTGGCCCGCCCTCGGCCTGGGCGGCTGAGGCTCAGGCGCCGGGCGGGGCCACGATCAGGCTCTGGTAGCCGGAGGTGATCACCTGCCAGGAGAACCAGGCGAACAGCAGCGCCGAGGCGGCGTAGCTGAACTGCAGCAGACGGTCGCCCAGCAGCGAGCCGCCGCGATTGGCCAGCAAGCACAGGCCGACGGTCCAGACCAGCCCGGCGGTGAAGAAGCCCGAGAGAAACAACGCGGTCACCCGCCAGTCGCCGGCGGCACCGGACTTGGCGATCAGCGCGCCGCCCACCACCGCGAACCAGATGATCGCCGACGGCGAGGACATCGCCAGCAGCAGCCCGCGCAGGAACTGCCGACCGTGGTCCCTCGGCGCCCCTTGGGTATCGGCCAGTTGTAGCCGCGCCGCGTGCCGCGCCGCCTGGAACATGCGCCAGGTGAACCAGAGCATCACCAGGCTGCCGCCCACCCACATGACCCAGCGCACCGGCTCGAACCGCAGCAGCAGCACCATGCCCCCCAGGGCCAACAGCGCATAGACCAGATCGCCGACGCAGGACCCCAGGCCCAGCCAGAAACCGTTCCAGAAGCCACGCTGCAAGGCCAGGGTGATCATCGCGATATTGACGACGCCGATGTCCATGCACAGCGACAACGACAGCAGGAACCCGTTGGACACCGGGTTCATGCGCCGCTCCCCATCTGGCTCGCGCAATGGAAGATCGGCTGCACGTAGTCCAGGGTATGGCTGGACTGGCCGAGCAGGTGCATCAGGTCCTCCAGGGCCTCGCTGTTGCGGTGCGGCGCGTAGCGCTCGATGAAGGCCAGGGTCGCCGGCAGGTCGTTGGCCAGCACGCTGTGGCTCAGGGTCTCCACCAAGTGGGCGATGCCGGCCAGCAGTCGCTCGCTGCCGGTGCTGATCTTGCGGGTCGCTGGGTCGATGTCGACGTAGCCGTTCTGGATCAGGAACTGCAACTCGATGAACGCGGCCCCGGCGTCGGGGAACGAGCAGGGGTCGCGGCGCAGGTAGCGCAACATCTCCAGGACGAACACCATGCTCAGCATGCCGCTCTCAATGCCCAGGCGCTGGCGCCAGGCGCGGGTGTTGCAGAGCAGCAGGCCGAAGCTGTCGGCCAGGGCCTCCTGCAATTGCATCGAGCCCCAGCGATCCACCTTGTTCAGCGGGCGGAAATCCGTCTGCGGCCGGAGGATCGAATGTCCCAGGTCGTGGCCTCGGAACCAGGCCACTAGGTAAGTGGGAATGCGCGACATGTCCAGCTCGGCGTCGTGCAGGTACAGGTGATTGGTGGACTCCTCCTGGGTGATCAGGTTGAACAGCGCCTGGTAAGTGTTCATGAACACCAGGGAGCGCTTGTTGGGAGAATACTTGGCGCCCTCGTCCTCCGGCAGAAAGTAGGCGAAGTGCTTCGGGTACAGATTGGCCTCGCCGGCCGCCGCGATCAGGCGGGCCCATTGCAGCGGGTAGTGCGGACGCAGCTCCAGCCGCTGGCCGAATAACCCCTGGACTTCCTCGAAGGCTGCCGGCAGCGCGCCGTCGGCGCGGTCGCTGACCGCCTGGGCCGGGGCGTCCGGCACCGCGAACAGCGCCGAGCTGTAGTAGCCGGTGGACTTGCCGAGCCAGGTGCTCAGGCGACCGCACACCACGATCAACTCCTGCTCCAGGGTCCCCATGATTTCCTGGGCCAGCAGCCGGTGATCGCTGCCCCGCAGAATCTGGGCCCGCAGCCGCAGGTTACGGGCGGAAGCGGGGTCGCGCAGGGTATCGGCGATGGCCTCCAGGGTATCCGCCGCGCGGCGGCGCAGGGACTCCAGCTCGCTGGTCAAGGCGAACGGCAGCGATTCCAGATCGCGCATCGCATCGACGATTTTCAACAGCGGCGGAATCAGCGACAGGGTCTGCTGGGACAGACCGGTTTCCTCCACGTCCAACCGCAGGCTGCTGATGTAGTGCCGGTGGCTGCTGGGCCAGAAGATCGACGTCTCATTGCGCATGATGGTACTCCCCTCACTGAGAACCCCCAGTGTGGGCACGCGCCGACGAGCCGAACTTGTAAAAAATTGCTCAATGTCCTGACCGTCCGGTCGGCACAGGGCCCGGCCTAGAGCCCCCGCGCCCTGCGCCGCGTCGCGGGCCCCGTCGGCCGGGGTGCCCGCCGCCGTGGCGGGACGACCGGGCGGTATTTGACAGCCCCCCGTGGCGCTTCTACGTTCAACCCACTCGCCGCGCGCATTCGTACGGTCGTGCAAGGTCGTCGCCGATACGGATACGGATACGGAACGCCGGCAGTTCCGTCTCTCCTCAACCCTCCGGGCCGAGCCCGGCTCCTGGCTGTCGGGCCTCCCGGCCCATCGGGAAGATGACACTTCAAGGACCCGAATCGTGCACCCTACCGCCACCCTGTTCTCGCGGGGCCTGCTGGCCCTCGCCCTGCTCAGCCCGGCCCTCCACGCCCAGGACGACGTCCAGGAAAACCTGCTGCTGATCGAGCAGGAAAAAGCCTCCACGGACATCTACCGCGCCTACTTCCCGAGCCTGGACATCGCCCGCAAGGCCGCCATCAGCTTCCACGCCCAGCTCCTGGAATCCCATTACCGCGACGGCTACCTGGTGATGGAGCTGGAGCCGGCGGAAATGGACAAGCTGCGAGCCTTCGGCTTCACCTTCCAGCGCGACACGGCTTTCATCGAGAAGCGCAACCAGGCCTTGGACGCGGCCCGCGATCGCGCCCTTGGCAGCGAAGAGGCCCGCGCCACCCGCCAAGTGGAGGACGTCGCCGTCGCCGGCATCCCTGGCTATAGCTGCTACCCGACCGTGGAAGAGACCTATGCCATCGCCAAGAGCATGGCCAGCAGCAAGCCCCAGCTCGCCCAGTGGATCGACGTCGGCGAGTCCTGGCAGAAAACCCAGGGCCTGGGCGGCTACGACATGGGCGTGCTCAAGCTGACCAGCAAGGTCAAGGGGGGCGACAAGCCCAAGCTGTTCGTCAATAGCGCCATCCACGCCCGGGAATACGCCACCGCCCCGCTGGCCCTGGATTTCGCCCGCTGGCTGGTGGACGGCTATGGCACCGATGCCGACGCTACCTGGATCCTCGATCACCACGAAGTGCACCTGATGCTGCAGACCAACCCGGACGGCCGCAAGAAAGCCGAGACCGGCTTGTCCTGGCGCAAGAACACCAACCAGGCCTACTGCGGCGTCACCAGCAACAACCGGGGCGCCGACCTCAACCGCAACTTCACCTTCGGCTGGAACAGCACCAACGGCCAAGGTTCCAGCGGCAGCGCCTGCAACGAAACCTACCGGGGCCGCTCGGCCGCCTCCGAGCCGGAAGTGCAGGCTCTGGAGCGCTACGTGCGCGGCCTCTGGCCGGACCGTCGCGGCCCCAACCGCAACGACGCCGCGCCCCGGGATACCAGCGGCATCCACTTGGACATCCACAGCTACAGCCAACTGGTGCTCTGGCCCTGGGGCGACACCTCCCAAGCCGCGCCCAACGGCACCGCCTTGCAGACCCTGGGTCGCAAGTTCGCCTTCTTCAACGGCTATACGCCCCAACAATCGGTGGGCCTGTATCCCACCGACGGCACCAGCGACGGCGTGAGCTATGGCGAACTGGGCGTCGCCGCCTACACCATCGAACTGGGCACCGCGTTCTTCCAAAGCTGCTCCAGCTACGACAACGCGGTGAAGAAGGGCAACCTGCCGGCGCTGATCTATGCCGCCAAGGTGGTGCGCACCCCGTACATCACCCCCGGTGGCCCGGATATCACCAGCCTCGGCCTGGCCGGCCCGGCGTCCACCACCGGCGTGAGCCCCGGCACCGTGGTGACCCTCAGGGCGGTGACCACCGACAGCCGCTACAACAGCAGCAACGGCACCGAGCCGACCCAGAACATCGCGGCCGCCGAGTACTACATCGACAAGGCACCCTGGGAGTCCGGCGCCACCGCCTATCCGCTGCAAGCCAGCGACGGCGCGTTCGACGCCAAGACCGAAAGCCTCGGCGGTACCATCGCCACCGGCGGGCTGTCCGCCGGCAAGCACTTGGTCTACGTACGCAGCCGCGACGCCGGCGGCACCTGGGGCGCGGTGAGCGCGGCGTTCCTGATGATCGGCAGCGCCAACGGGCGGCCGTAGCCGGCACGGAATGGGCCTGTCCGGCGCCCGGCGCCGGGCGGGTTTCGTCAGGCGCGAGCCGCGCCCTGGCTCCCGCCTTGGGCCAACCCTCTCATCCTCGACGTCCGCCATGCCAGCGGGTGCCGTGCGCCCCGGCGCAACGGCGGCGGCCACCGGCGCGAACGAACGACATGCCCCGGCGCCGGTCCCCGACCCGATGAACGCTAGTTCTCCACCACTTGGTTCTTGCCCTGGCGCTTGGCCCGGTACATGCCTTCGTCGGCCCGGTTGTACAGCGCATCCAGGTCCCGGTCGCCGGGACGCAGGCCGGTCAGGCCCTGGCTGAGGGTGACGCCGAAGGTCGTGCCCTCGACGGTGAAGCTCTGCCGCTGCACTTCGCGCTGCAAGCGCTCGGCGATCAGCCGTGCCTGCTGCTGGTCGCAGCCCGGCAGGAGCGCGGCGAATTCCTCGCCGCCGATCCGGCCGAACAGGTCGGCGCGCCGCAACGCGGCGGCGGCGCATTGGGCAACCCGCTGCAACACTTGGTCGCCCACCTGGTGGCCGTGGGTGTCGTTGACCTGCTTGAAGTCATCCACGTCCAGCAGCAGGAACGCCAGGGACGAGCCGTTGCGCCGGGCTTCGGCGAACTCCCGCTCGGCGCATTCGAAGAAGTACCGGCGGTTGCTGCACTGGGTCAGCACGTCGAGGGTGGCCAGGCGATGCAGTTCGCCTTCCATGCGCTTCTTGTCGGTGATGTCCTCGGCGATGCCCACCACGATGGGCGAGCCCTTGGGGTCGCCGTAGGGACTGACGAAGCATTTGTCGCTGAGCCAGCGAATCTGCCCGTCGCCCCGGATGATGCGGTATTCGCGGGTCTCCACCGACCCTCGGGCGAACACCTCGGCGAAGCTTTTCTCCGCGTAGTCCATGTCGTCGGGGTAGATGCTGTTGCGCCACTCGTCATAGTTGGCCAGCAGCAAGGCCGCCGAGCGGCCGAAGACGCTCTCGTAGGCGGGGCTGACATAGATGATCTGCCCGGCGTTCCAGTCGAACGCCCAGAGCACCGCGTTGACGCTGCCCAGCAGGGTGCTGAACAGTTGCTCGCGCTCGCGCAGGCGTTCCGCCTCGGCCCGGCTGTGCAGCAGGGCGAGGGTCAATTGTTCCAGTTCGCTGGGCGTCTGGGCGGACTCGTCCATCGTGGGTCTCATGGCTGTTTTCCACAGCTTATTCGGGCCCGGACTCGCTGACGACGGTCAACCGTGGCTGATGTGACGGGTGGCAGAAAATCGATTCAAGAAGCGGTGGATGAGGAACACCGCGAGCAACGTGATGTATACGGCCACGCAGACCGAGCTCAGCCGGTAGACGATGTTGAAGACCAGGTCGTGGTGGGGGGTGAGGTATTGCCCGAAGAGGATCGCCAGGGTGGTGAGCGCGCCGAAGCCGATGCCGGGCACGCCGTTCTCCAGGGCATGCACGCGGGCGCAGCAGAACGCCGCCAGCCAGTACAGCAAGGTCACCAGGGGCAACACGTCGTAGTGGTCGTACAGCAGCAGTTGCAGCACCAGCCCCACCCCGCAGCCCAGCAGCGTGCCGAGGGCCCGGATGCGCCCGGCGAAGCGGATACCGTTCCAGTGCATGGGGAACAGCACGAGGATCGAGGCGACCTGGGCGGATAGCGAGTCGCGCAGGTCGAGGCATTGGAACAGGGCGAAGGACAGGGTGGCGATGATCGCTCCCAGCAGCGCCTCGTGGCGCCGGCTCGGCTCGTCCTTCGTCACGGGCGGGCGCGACGGACGCGGCTCGGCGTCGGGGAACAGGTAGAACATCAGCCAGGCGATCGGCACGGTCAGCAGGGCCGCCACCAAATTGCTGGCCACCAGGTCGTAGAGATGGGTATCGGGGTAGCTGGCGAAATGCAGCTGCATCGACAGGAACACGGCGCCCAGGGCGCCGTAGAGGAACAGTGGCCCCCGGGCCATCAAGGCGAAGCGGTGGAGGAACAGGCCGAACACCAGCGGCAGCATCAATAGCGGGCGGTCACCGAACAACCCTTGCAGCACCAATACCTCCAGGCTCACCACGACGGCCTGGGCAAGGAACTGGCGGATCAGGTGGGCGTTCAACTGGGGGGTCAGGCCCAGCAGCAGCATCGGGTAGACACAGAAGAACGAGCCGTTGTCCAGGGCGAACAGTTTGCAGACGAACAGGCCCAGGGTACCGCCTCCGGCCAGGCGCAGGCACTGGCGGAGGTCGTTGAGGGTGAGCGCGTCCTTGAGTGCCATCAGTAGATGTAGTGCAGCAGGCTGATCAGGCCGATCTGCAAGCGGCCCAGGCCGGTCGCCAGGGGCGAGGCGTGGGGGTAGAGCTGCACCGTCGCCTTGGCGCCGCTGGGCAGGACGTGAGGCAGCGGCGCGGCGAGGCTCACGTGCAGACGCTGGCGCTGAGCGTCGCGCACCCAGCGGTCGGAGTTCGCCGGCGCGGCGAGGTAACCGTTGGCTTCCAACTGGCCCTCGCGTACCCCGGCGTCCACCGCGCTCACCCGGGCGGGGAAGACGTGCCCGGGCAAGGCGTCGAACACCACCGAGGCGGCATCGCCGGCTTCCACGTAGCGCAAGCTCTTTTCCCGGAAATCGGCGCTGATGTCCGCTTCGTCGGCCACCAGCGCGGCGACCGGCGTGCCGGCGACGACGAAGGCGCCCGCGGTCAGTTGCAGGTTACTCACCACGCCGTCGCGCTCGGCGCGGACCTCGCTGTAGGTAAGGTTCAATTGGGCCCGTTGCAGGTCGTTGCGCGCCTGGCGCCAGCGCAGGTTGTGTTCACCGCCGGCGCCGCGTTGCACGCTGAGTTCCCGTATCCGGGCGCTGCTGGCCTGAACCTTGGCCTGGGCGGCCAGGCGCCGCGCCTCGGTCTGTTCGTAGAGCTGGCGGGAAACGTGCTGGCGCTCCACCAACTGGCGCAGGCGCGCCGCTTCCTGCTCCAGCTCCCGGGCCGAGGCTCCCGCCGCGGCCTGCTCGGCGCGGGCGGCGGCGAGGGCCGCGTCGAGCCGGGTGTTGTCCTGCTCGGCCTGCTCCACCGCCAGCTCGGCCGCCTCCACCGCCAGGCGGAACGGCTCGGGGTCGAGGCGGAACAGGAGCTGGCCGGCGCGCACCGACTCATTGTTGGCGACCGCCACCTCCAGCACCTGTCCTCCGACCCGGGGCGCGATGCGCAGGACCGGGTGGGTTAACTGGGCCTGGGGCGTGAGGGGCATCCACAGGTCGGCGGCGAGGAAGTAGGCGAACAGCAAGACGAACGCGACGATCGCGATCTGAATGCGGCGCGCGAATCGTTGATCCGGTGTCATGGCAATCTCTGCAACGGAAGGCGATAGACGCGGGGCGGAAAACGGGCAGCCGACGCGGGGCCCGGTCCGCTCAAAAGCGGCACAGTATATTCAGGGTGTTTTCCGGGATAATCCCGAATATCAGAAATATGAATTACGACTGGAGCAACAATGGACACGCTGCAGAGCATGCGAGTGTGGGTTCGGGTGGTCGAAACCGGCAGCTTCACCGCCGCCGCCCGCGCCCTCGACCTGTCCACCGCCCAGGTCTCCCGGTTGGTTTCCGAGCTGGAACAGCATCTCCAGGCCCGGCTGTTGCATCGCACCACGCGGCGCCTGGCGCTCACCGAGGCGGGAGAGCGCTACTTGCAGCGCTGCCGGCAGATCCTCACCCAGATCGACGAGGCGACCGCCGAGGCCCGTGGCGCGCACCTGACGCCCAGCGGCCGCTTGCGCCTGCACAGCCTGACCGGCCTGGGCCTGCACATCACGCCCCTGATCGCCCGCTATTGCGAGCTGTACCCCCAGGTGGTGATCGAGCTGACCCTGTCCCAGCGCAATCCCGACCCCCTGGAAGAAGGCCAGGACGTGGTGCTCACCGTCGCCCGGGAACTGCCGGACTCCCAACTGGTGGCCCAGCCGCTGGGGCAGTTCTATAGCGTGGTCTGCGCGGCGCCCGACTACTTGAGCCAGCACGGCGTGCCACGACGACCGGCGGACCTGGGAGAGCACCGCTGCCTGCGCCTGCTGGACCCGACCTACCCGGATGCCTGGACCTTCCGCGACGCCGAGGGCGAACACGTTCTGCAACTGGGGCAGACCTTCCAGGTGAATGTCGCCGAGTCCCTGGCGAAGGCCGCCCAGGCCGGCATGGGGGTCAGCCTGCTGCCGTTCTTCGTCGCCACCCAGCCGTTGCGCGAAGGCAAGCTGCTGCGGGTGCTGCCGCGCTACCGCTTGCAGGAGCGCGGTATCTACGCGCTTTACCCGTCGCGGCTGTTTCTTGACGCGAAGATCAAGACTTGGGTGGAGTTCCTGCGGGTCGAGTTGCCCAAGCTTTTCGCCGAGGACGAGCGGATCCTGGAAAACCCGGAGCATTGGGCGGTGTCGGAACAATTGTTGCAGTCCAAGTAACAGTCATTCCTTTTTCAAAGGATTTTTCCTTTCGAGGCGGGGGAATAAGCTGCACGGGTGTTCCAAACGCTCCACCGGAGGCCCGAAAGATGATACCCCGTCTCTTCACCACTGCCCTGTTTTCCGTCTCCGCCCTGCTGTTCGCCGGTTTCGGCCACGCCGAGGAATCCCCGGCCTTCATCGCCCATGTAGAGGCCGCGCAGAAAGGCGCCCCGCAGACCACGTCCCACGATCAGAGCATCGCTCGGCTGAACGCCGAGAGCGCTGCTCGCCGCGAAGGCTGAGCCCGCGTTCCCTCCTGGCGTCGATCGCCGATGCTCCTGATCGACGTCCCTCCCGGCCGCCCCCGAGCGGCCTTTTTTTTGACCGCGAAAAGGGGCGAAAAAAAAACCGGCGCGAGGCCGGCTTTTCGTCGCCCGCGTGGGCGTTCAGGACAACGCCGGGGCGGCCGGGCGCAACGAATAGGTCTTCAGTTGCTCGGCGAATTCCCGAAGCGACTGGATGCCGCTGGCTTCGGCCTCCTGCACCCACTCCCGGATCGCGGCAAGCATGTCGTGACCGTTGCTGCTGGTGCGGGCCCAGATCTGTTGCAACGCCAAGCGCTTCTCATAGATCACCTTAAGGGCCTGGCTCTGGGCCAGCAGATCCTGGATGCGGGCGTGGTGACGGTCCTCCAGCAGGCTGGTTTCCCGGGACAACAGGCGCTTGGCGCGGTGATAGAGGTGGCGCACCGAGGCATCGGCCTTGGCTACTTCCTGCTTCACCAGCGGCGCGATCACCAGCCGACGGTATTGGGCCATGATCTGGAAGCGGTTGTTGAGGATCGCCATGGCGGTGTCCATGTCCAGGCTGCCCTTGCCTTCCACCCGGTGGGCGATGGGGGCGACCCGTTGCACCCGGGCGAGCCGGAGGGCGCAGAACAGCTTGATCCATGCCCAGCCCAGGTCGAACTCCCATTTCTTCACCGACAGCTTGGCGGAGTTCGGGTAGGTGTGGTGGTTGTTGTGCAGCTCCTCGCCGCCGATGAGGATGCCCCAAGGCACCAGGTTGGTGGCGGCGTCGCGGCATTCGAAGTTGCGGTAGCCGACGGCGTGGCCGAGGCCGTTGATGACGCCGGCGGCCCACAGCGGAATCCAGATCATCTGCACGGCCCACACGGTCAGGCCCAAGGCGCCGAACAGCGCCAGATCGATGATCGCCATCAGCGCCACGCCGCCCGCGGGGAAGCGGCCGTAGACGTTGCGCTCGATCCAGTCGTCCGGGCAGTTCTTGCCGTAGATGCGCAGGGTGTCCTCGTTCTCCGCCTCGGCGCGGTACAGCTCGGCGCCCTTGCGCAGCACGGTGCCCAGCCCCTTGTGCACCGGGCTGTGGGGATCGTCGGGGGTTTCGCACTTGGCGTGATGCTTGCGGTGGATGGCGGTCCACTCGCGGGTGTTCATGGCCGTGGTCAGCCACAGCCAGAAGCGAAAGAAGTGTTGCAGCGCCGGATGCAGGTCGAGGGCGCGGTGGGCGGAGAAGCGGTGCAGGTAGACGGTGACGCTGACGATGGTGACGTGGGTGATCGCCAGGGTCACCGCCACCAGTTGCCAGGGAGAAAGATCGAGTAAACCGTTATGCCACATCGGGAGGAAAGCCTCACTGGTAGGAAGGCGCGGCGCGCCGCGCAGGCCGGCATTATCGCCAAGGGGGGAAGGAAAACCAGCGACGAACGCCAGGCGCATCGGTGTACAACTGTAACCCTTCATGACCGAGCGTGCCGGCACCCTTCGTCCGATCCATCGAGGCGCCCGCGCCACGTGTCCTCCAGCGAAGCGGCGCGGCGGAACGCCGGACACGTCCCCGGACGCGTCCATTCGTCGGTAGGGGGAGCACGGAAGCGCATCCCCCATTGGGAGCGAAGCGACCTGTCTCTTTTGTGTTGGTTATATAAAAATTCTTAAACAGTATTTTTAAGAATAATCCACCGCTGCTTAAATGCGCCAACGCCACGGGAAGCGCCTAAAGGGAGCCCGCGGGCCATAGCCAAGGAGCATGTCATGAGCGCCACCCTTCGAAGCGTCGACCCGACCGAAACCGTCATCCTCCGGGAAATCCAGAACGCCCTGAACGGCCTGCGTTACGGCGCGGTGGAAATCACCGTGCACAACGGCCAGGTGGTGCAGATCGAACGCAAGGAAAAATTCCGTCTGCAGGCGCCCCCGGGCAAGAGCAGCTGATCCCGCCGTGACCGCCTCGCCGGCGCGCTCGCCGGACTGAACAGGAGCCGTAGCATGTCCATCCGCCGTTTCGCCCTGGCCACCTTGGCGGGCGCCTTGCTCGCCGGCCAGGCCAGCGCCGCCACCGAGCTGCTCAATGTGTCCTACGACCCGACCCGGGAGCTTTATCAGGAGTACAACGCCGCCTTCGCCAAGCACTGGAAGCAGGAGCACGGCGAGGACGTGAAGATTCAGCAATCCCATGGCGGCTCCGGCAAGCAGGCGCGCTCGGTGATCGACGGGCTGAAGGCCGATGTGGTGACCCTGGCCCTGGCCGGCGACATCGACGAGCTGGGGAAACTCGGCAAGCTGATCCCGGCCGACTGGCAGGCCCGCCTGCCGCAGAACAGCACGCCCTACACCTCGACCATCGTGTTCCTGGTGCGCAAGGGCAACCCGAAGGGCATCAAGGACTGGAACGATCTGGTCCGCGACGGCATCGAGGTCGTCACGCCGAACCCGAAGACCTCCGGCGGCGCCCGCTGGAACTTCCTCGCCGCCTGGGCCTGGGCGAAGAAGGCCTACGGCAGCGACGCCAAGGCCCAAGAGTACGTACAGGCGTTGTACCAGCACGTGCCGGTGCTGGACACCGGGGCCCGTGGTTCCACCATCACCTTCGTCAACAACCATATCGGCGACGTGCTGGTGGCCTGGGAGAACGAAGCGTTCCTCGCCCTCAAGGAACAGGGCGGCGACAGCTTCGAGATCGTCGCGCCATCGCTGTCGATCCTCGCCGAACCGCCGGTGTCGGTGGTGGACAAGAACGTCGACAAGAAGGGCACCCGGCAGGTGGCCGAGGCCTACCTGAACTATCTGTACAGCGAAGAAGGCCAGCGCATCGCCGCGAAGAATTTCTACCGCCCACGCAATGAAAAAGTCGCCGCGGAGTTCGCTCAGCGGTTCCCCAAACTGGAGCTGGTGACCGTGGATCAAGATTTCGGCGGCTGGAAGCGCGCCCAGCCGCGCTTCTTCGACGACGGCGGGGTATTCGACCAGATCTACCAGGGGCAGTGACAAGCGCCCTCGCCCGCCCCTCTCCGGAGGCGGGGGCGAACCAGGCCCGGCGACGCCGGGCCTCGTCGTGTCGGCGGCCCTGGCGGCCGGCGCGTGGAGAGAACCACCAGCGTACCAACGCATGCATTAAGGACAGACGATGTCGCGACGCATATCCCCGGTCATACCCGGCTTCGGGCTGACTCTGGGCTACACCTTGGTGTATCTCAGCCTGTTGGTTCTGATTCCCCTGGGTGCCATGTTCCTCAAGACCACGCAACTGAGCTGGGAACACTTCTGGGCCATCGTCACCGCGCCCCGGGTGCTCGCGGCGCTGCGCCTGAGCTTCGGCGCGGCGCTGGCCGCGGCGGTGCTGAACGGCCTCATCGGCACGTTGCTGGCCTGGGTGCTGGTGCGCTACGAATTCCCCGGCCGGCGAATCATCGACGCCATGGTGGACCTGCCCTTCGCCTTGCCCACCGCGGTGGCCGGCATCGCCCTCACCGCGCTGTACGCGCCCAGTGGGCTGGTGGGTCGCTTCGCCACCGAGCTGGGGCTGAAGATCGCCTACACCCCGCTGGGCATCACCCTGGCCCTGACCTTCGTCACCCTGCCCTTCGTCGCCCGCACGGTACAGCCGGTGCTGGCGGACATCCCCCGGGAAATCGAGGAAGCCGCCGCCTGCCTGGGCGCGCGGCCGTGGCACGTGTTCCGCCATATCCTGCTGCCGGCCCTGCTGCCGGCCTGGCTCACAGGGTTCGCCCTGGCCTTCGCCCGGGGCGTGGGCGAGTACGGCTCGGTGATCTTCATCGCCGGCAACATGCCGATGAAGACCGAAATCCTGCCGCTGCTGATCATGGTCAAGCTGGACCAGTACGACTACGCCGGGGCCACCGCCATCGGCGTGCTGATGCTGGTGGTGTCGTTCATCCTGCTGCTGCTGATCAACCTGCTGCAGCGTCGCATCGAAACCCCCTGAGGAGCGCGCCATGACCTCCGCCATCCTGGCCGCCACGCCGGCCCGCGCGACCCGTCGCGGCAACCCATGGACCCGCCGCGCGCTGATCCTCGCCGCCTGGCTGGCCTTCGCCCTGTTCCTCCTGCTGCCGCTGTTCGTGGTGCTTGGCGAGGCCCTCAAGCAGGGGCTGGGCACCTTCTTCGACGCGATCCTCGAACCCGACGCCCTGTCCGCCCTCCAGCTGACGGTGCTGGCGGTCTTCATCTCGGTGCCGCTGAACCTGGTGTTCGGCGTCGCCGCCGCCTGGTGCGTGAGCAAGTTCGAGTTTCGCGGCAAGAGCCTGCTGGTGACCCTGATCGACCTGCCGTTCTCGGTCTCGCCGGTGATCGCCGGCCTGATCTACGTGCTGCTGTTTGGCGCCCAGGGCTACTTCGGCGAATGGCTGAGCGACCACGACATCCAGATCGTCTTCGCCGTGCCGGGCATCGTCCTGGCGACTATCTTCGTCACCGTGCCCTTCGTCGCCCGGGAGCTGATCCCGCTGATGCAGGAACAGGGCACCCAGGAAGAGGAAGCCGCGCGCCTGCTGGGCGCCAACGGCTGGCAGATGTTCTGGCACGTCACCCTGCCGAACATCAAATGGGGCCTGATCTACGGCGTGGTGCTGTGCACCGCCCGGGCGATGGGCGAGTTCGGCGCCGTGTCGGTGGTCTCCGGGCACATCCGCGGCGTTACCAACACCCTGCCGCTGCACGTCGAGATCCTCTACAACGAATACAACCACGTGGCCGCCTTCGGCGTCGCCAGCCTGTTGCTGCTGCTGGCGCTGGTCATCCTGCTGCTCAAGCAGTGGAGCGAATCGCGCATGTCCCGACTGAAAAGCAATGCTGACGAGGAATGAACCATGAGCATCGAAATCCGTAACGTCAGCAAGAACTTCAACGCCTTCAAGGCCCTGGACGCCATCAACCTGGATATCCAGAGCGGCGAGCTGGTGGCCCTGCTGGGCCCCTCCGGGTGCGGCAAGACCACCCTGCTGCGGATCATCGCCGGCCTGGAGACCCCGGACGCCGGCAACATCGTGTTCCATGGCGAGGACGTCTCCCAGCACGACGTGCGCGACCGCAACGTCGGCTTCGTCTTCCAGCACTACGCGCTGTTCCGCCACATGACGGTGTTCGACAACGTCGCCTTCGGCCTGCGCATGAAGCCCAAGGGGGAGCGCCCGACAGAGAAGGTGATCGCCGAGAAGGTCCACGAGCTGCTGAACATGGTGCAATTGGACTGGCTCTCCGACCGCTACCCCGAGCAGCTCTCCGGTGGCCAACGCCAGCGCATCGCCCTGGCCCGCGCTCTGGCGGTGAAACCGAAGATCCTGCTGCTGGACGAGCCCTTCGGCGCCCTTGACGCCAAGGTGCGCAAGGAACTGCGCCGCTGGCTGGCGCGGCTCCACGAGGAGATCAACCTGACCAGCGTGTTCGTCACCCACGACCAGGAAGAAGCGATGGAAGTCGCCGACCGCATCGTGGTGATGAACAAAGGCGTGATCGAACAGATCGGCGCGCCGGGCGAGGTCTACGAGAAGCCGGCCAGCGACTTCGTCTACCACTTCCTCGGCGATTCCAACCGCCTGCACCTGGGGGACGACCGCCACCTGCTGTTCCGCCCTCACGAGGTGTCGCTGTCCCGCGAGGCGGTGGAGGAACACCGCGCCGCCGAGGTTCGCGACATCCGCCCCCTGGGCGCCATCACCCGGGTGACCCTGAAGGTGGACGGCCAGGACGAGCTGATCGAGGCGGAAGTGGTCAAGGACCACGACAGCCTCACCGGCCTGGCCCGGGGCGAAGTGCTGTACTTCAAGCCCAAGGCGCGCCAGCCGATCGTCCACGGCTGAGGGCGCCGCCGCGTGGATGCCTCAGCCGTCGCCCAGGCACGCCACGCGCCGGGTGAGGCCACCGGTGCCGCCCTCGCCGAACGCCTGAAGGCGACTTGGATGTACGGCACGCGCCACGCCGGCCAGCCGGTAACCACGCGCATGGCGGCCGTCGCGGTTTGGCGGTAGCCCTCGCACACCATGACGAGGCGGTCCGGTACAACCCCTCGATCCGTGCGGCGGCTTGCCCGCTGGGGTCAGAAATTTCGCCCCCGTGCACGGGAAATCGGCCAGGATTTCCCGATGGAGCGACAGCAGGCGGAGCAAGCTACCGATCGGCTGGGCAGGGTCTCAGGGCCATCGGCAATGCCTCGTCCACGTCATTCCAGCAAGGGCTGCCATAACCTGATCGACCTTCAGCGCTTCGCCGCCGCTACGGCGTGCCGCTGACGATGTGCTCGCCTGTCCTCTCGACACACCTGCCGCTGATGCGCCTCGCCACGGCGTTCGCCGCTCGACCGGAGCGCCCCGAAACCTGACCCTGTATGCCCACCGGGGGATAACCTGGGCGATCCGGATGCGCTGGGCAGGGCTGGCGAAGACCGGCTTCGGCCCGAGGCGCTACGAACCCCGGCCAAGGGGCCAGCGAGGCGAAGACGTCAGGCGCGACACCGAGGCCGCCGTCGTCCGTGGATAGCCATCGGCGAAGCGATGCTCTTCGGCCAGCGCCACCTCGACTCGCCCGCGAGGCGGCGGCTTGAGCGATCAGCGTGCCCGCGCCGAGACACGTGGGCGAACCCCGGGCGGCCCGGCGCGCTCCTCCACCGCGCGGCGTACCTCGGCGCGCAGGCCGAGGGCGAAGGCCGCTTCAGCCACCACGAACAGCGGACCGACCGCCAGGCCCATCAGGTCATCGACGAAGGCGGGCTTGCGTCCCTCGTAGTAGTGGCCGACGAACTGGATCGCCCAGCCCACCACGAAAGTGCTCACGGCGGCCCCGAGCCAGACGGCGGTGGGTTGTTCGGCGAGGAGCGCGCCGCCCCACAGAGCGAGTGCCAGCAACAGCGCCATGACGATGCCGAACAGGCGGTCCAGACGCAGGTAGAACAGCCCGGCCACCAGCGCCACGGCGGCGGCCGGGGACAGCCACAGGCCGGCCAGCTCCAGCCCTGGCCGCGACAGCAACGCCGCCACCGCGTAGACGATCAGCGGGATGCCGACGAAGTGACTGACAATGTTGCGCCGGTCGCGGTGATAGGCGGCGTACTGGGCGAGGTGGTCGACAAGGCTCTTCATGGCGCGGGCTCCGGCGAACGATGCGGTGATGATGGCGCCTCGCGGCGCGTATGCTCTGTCAGCTAGACGACAGTTCCTGGCCACCCTCCATGACCAACGACCACGCACGCCTGCTCCAAGGCCACTGGTACCGGAGCCTGCCCGCGCCCCTGCAAGCGGCCTTGCTCGCCGCCGCCCAGACGCGCCGGCTGGGCGCTGGCCAGCGCCTGTTTCGCCGTGGCGACCCGCCCTGTGGGCTCTACGCCGTGCTGGACGGGGCGATGCGCATCGGCGGCGTCGATGCCGCCGGCAAGGAGGCTCTGCTGGCCCTGGTGGAGGCGCCCCACTGGTTCGGCGAGATCGCCCTGTTCGACGGCCAGCCGCGCACCCATGACGCCTTCGCCGAAACGCCGACCCGCCTGCTTCAGGTGCCCCAGGCGGCGCTGCTGGCCCTGCTGGAGCGCCAACCGGCCCACTGGCGGGAGTTCGCCTTGCTGATGAGCCAGAAGCTGCGCTTGGCCTTCGTCGCCCTGGAAGAACTGAGCCTGTTGCCGGCGCCGCCGCGCCTGGCGCGGCGACTTCTGCTGCTGGCCGAGCGCTATGGCGAACCTGGCGACCCGCGCCGGGCGATCCCCCTGGCCCAGGAGCAGTTGGCGCGAATGGCGGGGCTGTCCCGGCAGACCACCAACCGCATCCTTCGCGATCTCCAGGCCGGGGGCGTGCTGGCCCTGGCCTACGGCGAAATCCGCATCCTCGACCTGGCGGCCTTGCGCCGGGCCGCCGAGGCGCGCCCGGATCAGGCGGGGGCCGGCCGGTAGCCCAGCCGCAGCCCGCCCCAGTGCCGCCCACGGACCAGAATCGGCACCGACAGGTCGTGCATCAGCTCGCCGGTGTCACGCATGTAGGTCTGCAACAGCAGCGGCTGACGATGGCTGCCGCAGCGGATGCCGGTGCGATCGTCGAACTTGCGCTTGCTGCGACTCCTGAGCATGTCCACCGCCGGGTCGCCGGTGGGCGGGTGGGCGAACGCGTTGTTGTGGGTCGGCACGTAGCCTTCCGGCGTGGTGGCGATGGCGAACACCAGGCCCTCGTGGCGGCTCAGCAGGGGCTCCTGGATCGCCGGCAGGACTTGATCGGTGTAGCCGTCGAAGGCCGAGCGGTATTGGACGGGCCGGGTATTGGGGATCGGCTGGAAGCGCCGGTCGAAGAGCGCCTCGACGCCGATGCGGCCAGCCTCGATGTCCGCCTCGAAGCGCGCGGCGATGGCCGCCGCGCCTTCGCGCGCGAGGTCATAGACGCGCTGGTGGTAATCGTCCAAGCCGAAGGCCGCCAACTGCTCGCTGACCTGCTCGGCCTCCCCCACCAGTTGCGCGGCGGTGTCGTCCAGGCGCTGGGTCTGGGCCTCGCTGGCGCTCACCGTGTCCCGTAGTCGCCCCAGCGCCTCGAACAGGCTGGCCAGGCGCTGGTGGTTGCTCTCGGTGCCGACGGTGATCTGCGCCACCTCCCGCTCCACGTCCCCGGCCAGCCCGGCGATGCCTTGCAGCAACTGCCCGGTGCGCTCCACCTCCCGGGCCGCCTCGTCCAGCTCGCGGCTCTGCTGCTGGATATGGTTGACCACCGCGGCGCTCTGCTGGCGGATATCGGCGATCATCTGCCCCACCTCCCCGGTGGCGCTGGCGGTGCGCCCGGCCAGGCTGCGTACCTCGTCCGCCACCACCGCGAAGCCGCGTCCCTGCTCGCCGGCGCGCGCCGCCTCGATGGCCGCGTTGAGGGCCAGCAGGTTGGTCTGGCTGGCGATGGACTGGATCACGGCGGTGACCTGCTCGATCTGCTCGGTGCGGGCGCCCAGGCCGTCGATCAGGGTACGGCTGTCGTCGCCCTGGGCGCTCAGGCGCTGCATCAGCTCGATGGCGCGCTGCAGCTCCCGCTGGCCGTCGTCGCTGCGGCCGCGCACCGCGCGGGCGGCGCTGAGGGTCTGCTCGGCGCGCTGGGCGCTGTCCTCCTCCGTGTGGGTCATGGCCTCGGCGTCGCCGCTCAGTTGCTCCACCGCCTCGCGCTGGGCATGCAGCTCGCCGGTGAGGCGACGCACGGCGAAGGCCACCTGGGCGGCTGACAGAGCGGTGGCGGTGGTGGAGCGCGACAGTCGCGCGGTGAGGTCGTGCTGGCCCGCCGCCTCGGCGACCGGAGGCGGCCGGGAAGCGCCTCGCCAGGGGCCGGCCCAGGGCCAGAGGGCGAGGGCCAGGCAGGCGGGTAACAGCAGCGCGGCGGGCAGGGGATGGAAAAGGTGGATGCCGAGCAACGCGACCAGACCGGCGGCGTGCAGCAGGGCGACCTGCAAGGGACTGGAAAGAAGTGCGCGCATCCTGGCCTCGCGAATTCTGGACGGACTGAGTGTGGCCCGTCGTCGCCCGACTATCCAGCGGCGAACGAGGACATTCCGCCGCAAGGCGGGGACGCGGGACGCTCCAGCGCGCCTGTCCAGCGCAAAAAGCCGCGAGGCGCCTCGGTTTTTTGAGTTGCGGGATCGGCGCGGGACGGGCGCAATGAGCCCCTTCCCGTCCCTGGAGGCGACATGACCCCTACCTCGACACCCGACACTCCCCGCACCGGCTGGTTGCTCCTGGCGGCGATCCTCATCGGCCTCAACCTCCGGCCATCCATGGCCGCTATCGGCCCGCTACTGGGGGCGATGCGCGGCGACCTGGCCCTGAGCTACCAAAGCGCCGCGCTGCTCACCCTGCTCCCGGTCATGACCATCGGCCTGGCGATGTTCGGCGGGCTCGCCCTCGCCCGGCGCGTCGGCGAACGCCGCACCCTGAGCCTCGCCCTGCTGGCCCTGGGCCTGGCCAGCGGCGCCCGGCTATACGTGAACGACACCCTCGGCCTGCTGCTCAGCGCGGCCGTGGCGGGCCTCGGCATCGCTCTCGCCCAAGCCCTGCTGCCGGCGCTGCTCAAGGCCCGCCACGGCGCGCGGGTAGCGCTGCCCATGGGCCTCTACGTTACCGCCATCATGGCCGGCGCGGCCCTGGCGGCGAGCGTGTCCCCGCTCCTCGCCGACCGGCTGGGCTGGCGCGCGGCCCTGGCCTGCGCCGGGCTCCTGGCGATTCCCGCCCTGGCGCTGTGGCGGGCGCTGCCTGGGGAGACCCTGCGACTGCCGGCGGAGCCGGTCGAGGCGACGCGGCTGCGCTACCCGCGCCATGGGCGTAGCTGGCTGCTGGCGGCCTACTTCGGGCTGGGCACCGCCGGCTACACCTGCGTGCTGGCCTGGCTCGCGCCTTTCTACGTGGAGCTGGGCTGGAGCGCCCAGCGTGCCGGGCTGCTGCTGGGCTTCCTGACCGCCATGGAGGTGGTCTCCGGCTTGCTGGCGCCAGCCCTGGCCAACCGCGGCCGCGACCGCCGGCCGGTGCTGGTCGGCCTGTTGCTGGCCATCCTCGCCGGCCTGCTGGGGCTGGTGCTGGCGCCGCTGCCCGGCGCCTGGTTGTGGGCGGCGCTGCTGGGCCTGGGCATCGGCGGCCTGTTCCCCCTGAGCCTGATCGTCTGCCTCGATCACCTGGAAAACCCGCGCCAGGCGGGCGGCCTGGCGGCCTGGGTGCAGGGCGTGGGCTACCTGATCGCCGGGCTCTCGCCCTGGCTGGCCGGCCTGCTACGGGACGCCTTCGGCCAGTTCGCCGGCGCCTGGCTGGCCCTGGCCGGCGCCATGCTGGTGCTGCTGGCGCTCAGCCTGCGCTTCGACCCGAGTCGCTACCCCGGCCTGTTCGCCGAGCCGCCACGGCGGGTACCCTCGCCCGGCAACGACGAGAGCCCCCGTCTCGCGCCGCGCCGGGCGGACGGCGGCGCCTGATTCCGCCTTCCGCGATGGGCCTGGCCCCGAACGGCGTCCCCGGGGCGATGCGGCCTTGCCCCGGCCGCCACGACGCGCTTTGATGACGGCCCTTGGGTTTCATGGGTGCCGCCATGCCGCTGGCCAACGGACTGCGCAAGATCGACCTGCAGGATCTCCAGGTCTTCCTGGAAGTCTTCGAACGACCGAACCTCGGCGAGGTGGCCGAGGCGCTCAACCTCAGCGCCTCGGCGGTGAGCTACTGCCTGAAGAAGCTGCGCGCCGGCTTCGACGACGAGCTGTTCATCGCCACGCGCGGCGGCATGCAGCCGACCCGCAAGGCCCAGGCGATGCGCCCCCAGGTACAGGACATGCTCGATCGCCTGCATCACTGCCTGGCCGAGGACCGCGGCTTCGACCCGGCCCGCGAGGCGCGACGCTTCCGGCTATGCGCCCCGGAGTACTTCGAACTGCTGGTCCTGCCCCGGCTGCTGCGACGGCTGACCGATGCCGGCCATCCCATCAGCCTGGAGGTCCGGCGCCCAGGGCGGACGCTGCCCGCCGAGGCCCTGCTGGCCGGCGAACTGGACCTGGCCCTGAGCTTCGGCCCGCATCACTATCGGGTCCACCCGGAGTTGTTCGCCGTGGCCCTGCTCAAGGACGAGTTGCGCTGCGTGCAGGCCCGCGAGCGGCCGGTGGTGGACAGCCTCGACCGCTTCTGCGAGCACCGCCATGTGTTCCCCACGCCCTGGGATTCGGAGCACAACATGATCGACGGCTGGCTGCAGGGCCAGGGCCGGGCGCGCCGGATCGCCGCCCGCGCCACCAGCTATTTCGCCGCGTTGCGGCTGCTTCCCGGCAGCGACCTGTTGCTGGCGCTGCCGGCCCGGGTCTACCGGTTGTTCGACGACGGCGCCACCCATGCCAGCCCGGCCACCCTGGGCTTGCCCGGCTTTTCCCTAGACATGCTCTGGGCCCGGCCTTTCGACCAGGACCCCGCCAATGTCTGGCTGCGAGAGCAGGTGCTCGAGGTCTGCGCCGAACTCGGGAGGCCCTAAGCGCCGGGTCGGCCGGAGTCGGGGCAGGCCGGCGGGCAGGCCCGGCTTCAGGCGCCGGCAAAAGGACGCATTCCCGGGCAGCTCCGCGCGAGTAGGTTCATCTCGGCCAGGCCCGGCGCTTCCGGAGCGGCGGCATCTGGCGCAGGAGACGAGCAGGACTGGCGGTTGAGCGGCAAGGTCAGGTTAAGAGGAGGCGCCCGCCATAGACACGTTTCCGCGCTCGCTGTCCGGCGATAGGCAAGCATGTCAGGGGTGACCCTTCCGCTATCGGCGGACGACACGAAGCGGATCGGGTCGCCGCAGTCGCAGCGGCGGATGGCCGAAATGGTCCGGTCCGCCGGCTCGTTCGTCCAGGGCTAGTACCCGGACGTTCTTCATGGACATCAGGGTGAGGCAGCATCGGCCGACCTTGGCGGCGAAGAGCGTCAATCGCCAGCCAGGCAGACTCATGGGACGCGCATACGGCATCGCGCCCACCGGCCCGACGGCTGGGCCGGCTTAGCGCGACGCAGCGGGTCGCTGCCCATGGCCCTTGGTCAAGGCATGAGCGCGGCGGCGCTTAGGCCGGACCTGCCTCACCATTGCCCGGCGCGGTCGCCGCCAGCCCCGCCAGCACGCCCTTGCGGTAGAGCTGCTCGCGCAGCCCGGTGGAGTCGTCGAGGCCCAGGCGCCGCAGGTGCTCGCCATAGGGCGCCGGGTCCGGTGCCTCGACCAGGGCGCTCACCCCCAGCTCGACGATCTCGCTCAGGCGCAGCTTGCCCTTGAGCCACCCCAGGGCACGCAACAGGTCCTGTTCCACCGGGGTGAAATCGCAGCCCAGGGGGTACTCGGCGAACAGGCGGGGATGTTTGTCCCGCAGGGCTCGCAGGCGCTCGGGGGTGTTGCGCCGGCAGGCTTCGTCCAGTCGGAAGTCCCGGGGCAGCTTACCGGCTTGCTGCGCCTGGGCGATCAGGTCGTCCTGGAAGCGGGCGTCGGCGATGCTCAGCAAGGCGGCGATCACCTCGGCGTCGTTCTTGCCGCGCAGGTCGGCGATGCCGTACTCGGTGACCACGATGTCCCGCAGATGCCGGGGGATGGTGGTGTGGGCGTACTCCCAGACGATGTTGGAGCTCACCTCGCCAGCGGACTCGCGCCAGCTCCGCAGCATGAGGATCGAGCGCGCGTCCTCCAATTCGTGGGCCTGGGCGACGAAGTCATACTGGCCGCCCACCCCGCTGATCACCCGGCCGTCCTCCAACTGGTCGGCGGCGCTGGCGCCCAGCAGGGTCACCTTGAAGCAACTGTTGACGAAGCGCGCGTGACGCCGCTGGGCACGCTTGAGCGCCTCGTCGCCGTAGAGCCGGTTGATGAAGCGGATGCCGGTCATGCCGATGCGCGCGCGGCTGGCTTCGTCCAGTTCGGCGAGGCGCCGGTAGAAGGCCTGGGGGCCGAGGAAGAAGCCTCCGTGGACCCAGACCCCCGCCGCCGCGCCGCCCAGCGCCCGCAACGCGGCGGCGGTCTGCGGGTCGGCCAGGTCGGCGACCCGTCGCTGGCCGTCCGGCAGCACCAGGCCCTCGGGCGTCCACGCGACATCCGCCGTCAGCAGGCCCACCCGTCGTAGCCAGGCCAGGGCCTCGGCGTCCAGCCGGGTGGCCAGGCCCGCGCGTCCCCAGGCGGCGATGTCTCCCAGGCGCCCCTCGGCGGTCAGCCCGCCGGCGTCGGCCAGCCGCTGCAAGCGTTCGTCGGGGTATACCGGACGGCGCACCACGCCGGCTTCCATCAGTTCCAGCAGCCCCAGCACGAACATCTCGCTGCAGCCGTACACCCCCTGTTCGAAAGGGGTCAGACCGCCTTCCCGGGCCACCAGTCCGGCCCCGTGACGGTCGATCTCCAGCTCATCGAGCAAGGCGCGGTATTCGTCCGGCTCGGTATGGCGCGCCAGCAACGCCGCGGCCAGGGCGTCCCCCATGGCGCCGATACCGATCTGCAGGGTGCCGCCGTCCCGCACCAGGGCGCTGGCGTACAGGCCGATGGCATGGTCCTGGGCGCTGACCGGCAGGTTCGGCATGGAGAACAGCCGGCGCCGCTCGGCCGGCTCGATCAACAGGTCGAAGCGCTCCTCGGCCACCTCGGCCTCGCCGAGCATGTAGGGCAGCGCCTCGTGGACCTGGGCGATGCACAGCACGCTCTCGCCAGCGGCGCGCCGCGCTTCCAGGCGCGGCAGCAGGTCCACGGTGATGTCCGGGTTGCAGCTCAGGGAGAGCCGCCCCGGCGAGGCGTCGCGGCGAGCCACCAGTTGGGCGATGACATTGAGGCCCTTTCGGTCGAGGTCGTGGGCCACCTGGCTGTAGTTCTGGCTGATGTAATGCTGCTGGGCCAGCGGGTTGCCCAACTGGCTGCCCGGCTGGAGATAGAACTCTTCCAGCCGCACGTTGGGCGGAAGGTCGCCACAGCGCAGGTCGGCCAGGTAGTCGAGCTCCGGCGAATCGGCGAACACCCGGCGCAGGAACGGCCCGCTGAAACGCTGCTCCAGTTCGCTGTCCGCTTCGGGGCGGCTCAGGGAGAGCGCGGTGTAGAGGGTCAGACTGCGTTGCGGTTGCGCCTTGATTCGCTGGTACAGCGCGTTGACGAAGGCACAGGGCTTGCCCAGTCCGAGGGGCAGGCCCAGGCGGATCGGTCCGTCGATGCGCGCCAGCACGTGGTCGACGGCTTGCTCCAGCGTACAGGTGGGCACGGTGAATCTCCTTCCGGGAACGTGCCGGTTGGACCCGGCACCGGCGCGTATTGCTCACCGCATGGCACCCCGGACACGACGAAGCCGCCCGGAGGCGGCTTCGCGTGACGCGACGGACAGGCCTCAGAGACCCGACATCTTCTTGATGGTCGCTTTCAACTCGTCTTCGCTGCAGTCGGCGCAGGTGCCCTTCGGCGGCATGCTGTTGATGCCGGTGATGGCCTTGGCCAGGATGCCGTCGAGCCCGCCCTGATGGTCGGCCCGCTCTTTCCAGGCGGCGCTGTCGCCGATCTTCGGCGCGCCCAGCACGCCGGCGGTATGACAGGCGCCACAATGCTTGGCGATGATGTCGTCGGGGGTGCGCGCGCCGCCACCGGCGCCGCCGGCCGCGACAGCCTCGACGCCCTTGCATTCCTGACCGGTCACGCAGACCTCGCCCACCGGCTTGAGCCGCTCGGCGATGTCATCCTTGGTCGCGGCCTGAGCGCTTACCGCCCACAGGGCCAGGACGGCAACCTGCGCCGCCAGCATGTTCTTGATTAGGTTCACCCTTACACCCTCATCGTGGCTAGTCACGCCCGCGGCCACGGTTTCGCGGGCGGGCGCCAGTATACCGGTATGCCTGTCACATCGAAACAACCCCGCGCCGCGCAAGGACTTGCGGCATACGGTCGCAGCGGTGGTCGGAAGCGGCCGCTCGGCCTTTAGAAATTCGCCGGCGTGGTGGCGCTGATCAGGCGCGCCGGACGGTCGTAGGGATTGCGGAAACGGTGCGGCCGGTTGCTCTCGAAGTAGTAGCTGTCGCCGCTTTCCAGCACGAAGACTTCCTTGCCGACGGTGAGCTCCAGGCGCCCGTCCACCAGCATGCCGGCTTCCTCGCCCTCGTGATTGAGCATCTCGTCGCCGGTGTCGGCGCCGGGCGGATAGGTCTCGTCGAGGAAGGCGATGCTGCGGCTCGGGTGGGCCTTGCCGATCAGCTTCATGGTGACCGCGCCGCTGGAGATATCCACCAGTTCTTCCGCCCGGTAGACCACCTGGACCGGGGTTTCCTGCTCGAAGTCGATGGAGAAGAACTCCACCAGGGACATCGGGATGCCGCTCAGCACCTTCTTCAGCGAGCTGATGGAAGGGCTGACGCTGTTCTTCTCGATCATGGAGATGGTGCTGTTGGTGACGCCCGCCCGTTTGGCGAGTTCACGCTGGGAAAGACCTTTGAGCTTGCGGATGGCTTGCAGTCGGGCACCGACGTCCAAGGGGGCGATCCTCCTTACGGGCAGAGGGAAACGAAGTCGCCGGTATGATGGCAACAGTGTTCATTATTTACAACACAGCGATTGTAAATGCTGCCCGGTCGGTATCAGGCGCCGAGGTGCGTCACCGGTACCCGCTTGAGGTTGCAGAACAGTTGGTAGGGAATGCTGCCGGCCAGGCTGGCCACTTCGCTGGCCGCCACTTCGCGCCCCCACAGCTCCACCCGGGTGCCGAGGCCGGCCTCGGGCAGGTCGGTGAGGTCCACGGTGAGCATGTCCATGGAAACCCGGCCGATCAGTCGGCTGGGTCGGCCGCCGACGCTCACCGGGGTACCGCTAGGGGCATGGCGCGGATAGCCGTCGGCGTAGCCCATGGCGACCACCCCGACCCGGGTCGGCCGCTCGGTGACGAAGCGCGCGCCATAGCCGATGGGCTCGCCCGGCGGCAGTTCGCGCACGGCGATGACCTTGGATTCGAGCGTCATCACCGGTTGCAGCCGGGCGGCCTGGGCCTGGTCGAACTCGAACGGCGTGGCGCCATAGAGCATCAGGCCGGCGCGCACGTAGTCGTCCGGCCGCTGGCGCAGCGCCATTTGCGGCCAGCGCAGCAGGCCCGGCGAATTGCACAGGCTGATGGGCGCATCGAGGCCGGCGCTGGCCTCGGCGAAGGTGGCCAGTTGCACCTCGTTGCGCGGGCTGTCCGGCTCGTCGGCGCTGGAGAAATGGCTCATCAGCACGATGCGCGCCACCTTGCCGCTGGCCATCAGCCGCCGATAGGCGTCCTGGTAGGCCGACGGATGAAAGCCGACCCGGTGCATGCCGGTGTCCAGCTTCAGCCAGACGGTCAGCGGCCGGCTCGGCCGGGCCTGCTCGATCGCCTCGATCTGCCAGGCGGCATGCACCACGCACCACAGGTCGTGCTGGTCGATGAGGCTGAGTTCGGCGGCCTCGAAGAACCCTTCCAGCAACAGGATCGGCCTGCCGATGCCCGCCTGGCGCAGCTCCAGGGCTTCCTCGATACAGGCCACGGCGAAGCCGTCGGCGTCGGTTTCCAGGGCACGGGCACACGCCACGGCGCCATGGCCGTAGGCGTCCGCCTTGATGACCGCCAGGGCGCGGGCGCCGGTGAGCCCCCGGGCCAGTTGATAGTTGTGGCGCAGGGCCTTCAGGTCGATCAGGGCACGGGCGGGACGCATGGCGATGTACTTCTTCGTGGCGTTTCGATGGGCGCGCCCGGCCGGAGCCGGGCGCGGGTGGGGATCAGGGCAGCGCGGCGATGACCGACATCTCGACGAGGATCTCCGGCTCGCACAGCGGGGCCCCGACGGTGGCGCGGGCCGGGGCGACGCCCTCGGGCAGCCAGGCGTCCCAGACCGCGTTCATCGCGGCGAAGTCCGCCTCGATGTTCTTGAGGTAGATGGTCACCGACAGGATGTGGTGAGTGTCGGTGCCGGCCTCGCCCAGCAGGCGCTCGATGTGCGCCAGGGTCTCGCGGGTCTGCTGCGCGACGTCGGCGCCCATGTCGTCCCCCACTTGCCCCGCCAGGTAGACGGTGCGGTTGTGGGTGACGATCTGGCTCATGCGCTTATTGGTGTGCAGGCGCTGGATTGACATGCTCGTGGCTCTCCTTGTTGTGGCCGTAGCGGAAGATGTCCAGGCCTTCGGCGCTGATCTGCGGGCGCTTCTTCGCCATCAGGTCGGCGAGGAAACGGCCGGAGCCGCAAGCCATGGTCCAGCCCAGGGTACCGTGTCCGGTGTTGAGGAACAGGTTGGAGAACGGGGTCGCGCCGACGATCGGCGTGCCGTCCGGGGTCGCCGGGCGCAGGCCGGTCCAAAACTCGGCGCGGGGCAGGTCGCCGCCGCGGGGGTAGAGATCGTTGACGATCATCTCCAGGGTCTCGCGCCGGCGCGGGTTGAGGCCCAGGTCGAAACCGGCGATTTCCGCCATGCCGCCGACGCGGATGCGTTGGTCGAAGCGGGTGATGGCGACCTTGTAGCTTTCGTCGAGGATGGTCGAGGTGGGCGCCATGGCCGGGTCGGTGATGGGCACCGTCAGGGAATAGCCCTTGAGCGGGTACACCGGCGCCTTGATGCCCAAGGGCTTGAGCAGTTGCGGCGAGTAGCTGCCCAAGGCCAGCACGTATTGGTCGGCGGTTTCCAGCTTGCCGTCGACCCACACCCCGTTGATCCGGCCGCCGGCGAAGTCCAGGCGTTCGAGGGTCCGCCCGAAGCGGAACTCGACGCCCAGGGCCTGGGCCATTTCCGCCAGGCGGACGGTGAAGAGCTGGCAGTCGCCGGTCTGGTCGTTGGGCAGGCGTAGCGCGCCGGCGAGCTTGTCGGTGACTCCGGCCAGGGCCGGCTCCACCCGGGCGATGCCGGCGCGGTCGAGCAACTCGTAGGGCACGCCGGAGCGCTCCAGGACAGCGATGTCCTTGGCGGCGCTGTCCAGTTGCGCCTGGGTGCGAAACACTTGGGTGGTGCCGAGCTGGCGGCCCTCGTAGGCGATGCCGGTCTCGGCGCGCAGCTCGTCGAGGCAATCGCGGCTGTACTCGGACAGCCGCACCATGCGCTCCTTGTTCACCGCGTAGCGGGCGGCGGTGCAGTTGCGCAGCATCTGCGCCATCCACAGGTACTGCTGGACATCGCCGGTGAGCTTGATGGCCAGGGGCGCGTGCCTTTCCAGCAGCCACTTGATGGCCTTGAACGGCACCCCAGGCGCGGCCCACGGCGAGGCGTAGCCGGGGGAGACTTGGCCAGCGTTGGCGAAGCTGGTCTCCAGCGCCGGGGCGGGTTGGCGATCGATCACCACCACCTCGAAGCCGGCACGGGCCAGGTAATACGCACTGGCGGTCCCGATGACGCCGCTGCCGAGTACCACTACACGCATGTTCCTCTCCTCGCCGCGGGCGCGCCGCAGCGTCGTTATTCTTGAACGAAGATGGGCGCAGTATAGGAAGCCGACGCCAGGCGTTTTCACTGATTAACCAGCTTTATTTGGCTGGAAAGCCCGGCAAAGAGCGGAATGACGGAGGGGCATCCACGGAGAGTGTCGTCAAAACCGCGAGATTCAGCGGTTTTCAGGATGGGTCGCGACGGCCTGTCGCGCCGGGGCGCCGAGCGCGCCCGGCGCCGGATGCTCACTTGCGCACCCACTTCCCGTTGACCTGGATGTACTGGCCGGCCGGGGTCTTCTCCAGCGCCTTCTGCCCGGCCAGGGCCTCCACGTCGCCCAGTTGCAGGCCATTGTCCTTGGCCAAGCGCTGGTATTCGGCGCGGCGCGCCTGGTTGATCACCCGGGCGATGTCCGCGCCCTGGCCGGTGACCGCCCCGAGATAGCCGTCGGGCTGCTCGCCCACCTGGCCGCCCTGTTTGGCGGCGGCCAGGGCGGACATGGCCTCGCCCAACTCCAGGGCGGAAGCGGGAAGGCAGAAACAGCAGGCCAGCAGGCCGCCGGCGAGTACGCTGCGCAGGGTCATGGGCTTCTCCTCAGAACAGGCCGCTGGACGGGTCGATGATGCCGTCCAGGGCCTTGTCGACCTTGATGTAGATGTCGTGTTCGATCTTCACGTTGAGATTGATGTTGATCGGCTCGTTGGGCACCGCGAGCTGCACGGTGGGCGTGCAACTCGCCAGCAATGGGCCCAGCGACAGGGCGGCGAACAGGGCGCGCAGGCGCATGGCGAAGTCTCCGTCAGGGGGCCGGCGCGTGACGCAGGCGCTCCTGCACACGCTGGCGGATGGTGTCGCTCACCCGGTCGGTGAGCTGCAGACTGGTGAGCAAGGCGGGCAGATCCTCTTCCAGGTTGACGTCGAGGTTGATCGGACGGCCGCCCTGCAGGGCCGGATTGCGCCCTTGCAGGGTCAGGCCGAGGCGCAGGGTGCCGTGCTCATCGTAGCCGACGCGGCTGTCGAGCCGCTCGTAGCGGAAATCGTCCAGGGCGTCCGCCAGCAGGCCCATGCCCGGGTTGCCCTGAGCCAGGGCGCGTAGTTTCGGCGAGCGAAAGCGCAGGAAGCCCGGTTCGTGGGCCGCCAGCCGGCCCGCCTCGATGCGGGGCCCGGCGCCCTCCAGGCGCAGCGGCAGTTCGCCGTCGATGACGCCTTGGCCCGACAGCCCCTCGGCGGGGTAGACCCTGAACAGCTCGGCCAGTTGCAACCCGCCCAGCCGCAGGTCCAGGCGCTGTTCCGCCGCGCCGAGGTCCAGGGCGCCCGGCGCCAGCCAGGCGCGGCCGCCCAGCACGCCGCTTTCGGCCTGGGTCCACGTCAGGCGCCCGCCCAGGGGCCGCGCCCGCTCGGCGCGGTAGGCGCCGGCGAGCGTCAGCGGGCCGAGGGGCACGCCGGGGTTGAGCTGGTCCAGGCGCAGCGCCGGCAGGTCGAGGGTCAGCGTCCGCGCATCCAGGCGCAGGGCGAGGCGCCCGCGCAGGCCGTTCAGCTCGACGCGATCATGGATGCCGGCCAGCCCATCGGCGGTGAGGGCGAGGGTCCCGGTCGCCGGCGCGCCGCCGGCCGGCAGGTCGAGCCGCGCCTCGCCACCCAGGCGTCCGCTGGACAGGCTGAGCAAGGCCGGCCATTGCCGGGCGGTCTTGGCCAGGGGGTTGCCGGCCCGCAGGAACAGGTCCGGCAGACGCGCCTTCAGGGCCAGGGCGCCATCGGCGCCGCGCGCCCCATCCAGGTCGAGCCTCAACCCGGCGTCGTTCTCCAGTCGGCCCCGCCAGGCCAGGGCGGCGTCGCTCAGGTCGAGGTCACCGGCGAAGCGCCAGCCCAAGTCGAGCAGTTCCGCCTGGCGCAGACGCCCCGCCCGCAGGGACAGCGGCCCGTGGAGACGGGCGCTTGTCGGCGGGCCGGCGCCGTAGGCCAGGGTCACGTCCAGCTCGCCGGTTTCGCCGCCCAGGCGTTCCAGGCCCAGCACCCCGGGTACCTCCAGCCGATCCAGCGCCATGCTCGACCCCGCCCGCAGGCGCAGGTCGGCGCGCTGTCGATCCAGGCGCCCCTCCAGGCGTAGGTCCAGGGCCAGGCCGCCCAGCGACCAGGCCGGCGCGCGGTACGCGGCGCCGCTCGCCTGCAGCCGCGCGTTTTCCAGGCGGGCCGCCAGGGGCGCCTGCTCGTCCGCGACCAGGCGAGCGGCCACTTCGAGCTGGGCCTCACCGGGGCCGCTCAGGTGCAGTTGCAGCCGGGTGGCGGCCTCGTCCAGGGGCGTCAGGCGCAAGGCCATGGCCCGAGGCCGCAGGGTGGACGGCAGCGCCGCCCAGGCGTCGCCCTGTAAGGCGCCGGCGCGCAGATCGGCGTCCAGCCGGCGCGCTCGCCAGCGCCCGGCGTCGCCTTCCAGGGCCAGGTCCAGATGACCTTCCAGCAGGCCGAACGCCGGGACCGGCCAGGGCTGGGGCAGGTCGATCCGCGCCTCGGCGGAACCGCCGCCACGCCACACCCGCGCCGGGTCCAGGGGCGCTTCGCCGGCGGCCGGGCGCAAGGTCCAGCGGCCGCTCAGGCGCAGGGCCCGGGGCGCGCGCGGCACGTTGCCGGCCAGGGGCGTCCAGGCGGCCAGCCAGTCCAGCAGGACCGCCGTGTCCGGCAGGCCCGGCACCTCCAGTTCGCCTTGCCAGAGCGGCGCGCCGCCGCCGTCGCGCCATTGGCTGGCCAGGGCCAGCAGTGGCTGGCGGTCGAGTTCGCCGAGCAGATTGGCTGTCCAGCCCGTCCTCAGGCGTTGCGCGAGCAGGCGTAGCGCCAGCGCATGATCGTCGCGGTGAGCCTCCAGCCGCAGGTCCAGGGGGTCGCCGCCGGGAAGGCCGAAGCCGTTGCGCCGCAGGACCAGCGCGCCTCGCTCCACGCAGCGGCCCGAGGCGCAGGGCAGGTCGAGGACCCAGCGGTCGAGCCGCAGCTCCTGGGGCAGCCAGGCCAGCAAGGGCCCCGGGTCGGGCGGTGGATCGCCGTTCGGGGCGGCCTCGTCCGCCGGCGGCTCCCACCTCAGCGCCAGGCGGGCCATCCGCGCTTGTCGCAGGTAACCGCGATCCGCTCCGGCGGGGCCCGGCCAGGACAGCCAGAGGCCCTCCGCCTCCACCTCCAGGCGACGGGCATCGGCGCCGCGCCAGCTCAGCGCCAGCCGATCCAGCCCGACGCCGGAGAACGACAGCGACGGCCCTTGCCAGGTCAGCGCCTCGACGCCCTGGGCGCGCAGCCAGGCGCGACCGGCGACGACCGCGAGCAAACCCGCCAGCGTCAGCGCGACGACCGACAGCAAGAGCAACCGCCCGGTCCGGGCGCGAAAAGGGCCCATGGGCCTCCCGTTTCGAGGGCGTGAACGCCCAGGGTGACGGCACGGGGCGCGCGGATCAAGGGTTTCGCCCACCCCGGCGCGCGCCACGGGAACTTGGTATATAAAGCGCTTTTTGCAGAGACCCTCCCGATGCGCACCCAACACCAGAGCCGCCGCGAGCTGGACAAGATCGACCGCAACATCCTGCGCATCCTGCAGCAGGACGGGCGCATCTCCTTCACCGAGCTGGGCGAGCGCGTCGGTCTGTCCACCACGCCCTGCACCGAGCGGGTGCGCCGGCTGGAGCGCGAGGGCATCATCATGGGCTACTCGGCGCGGCTCAACCCGCAGCAGCTCAAGGCCAGTCTGCTGGTGTTCGTCGAGATCAGCCTGGACTACAAGTCCGGGGACACCTTCGAGGAATTCCGTCGGGCCGTGCTCAAGTTGCCCCACGTGCTGGAATGCCACCTCGTCTCCGGCCACTTCGACTACCTGGTGAAGGCGCGTATCTCGGAAATGGCCTCCTACCGCAAGCTGCTCGGCGACATCCTGCTCAAGCTGCCCCACGTGCGGGAATCCAAGAGTTACATCGTCATGGAAGAAGTGAAGGAGTCCCTCAACCTGCCCATTCCCGATTGAGCGGCCTTGGCGGGGCCGAGGGCTTGCGCGTATCCTGCGTCAAATTTTCCAAACACAAGAATCAGGATTCCGCACATGAGCGCCCGCGTTCGCCTGCCCGTGCACACCGACCAGCACGCCCCCTCCTACTACGCCGCGACCGCCAACCGCGCCCTGGACTTCCCGCCCCTGGAAGGCGAGACGGTGGTCGACGTCTGCGTGATCGGCGGCGGCTTCTCGGGGCTGAACAGCGCCCTGGAGCTGGCCCATCGCGGCTATTCCGTGGTGCTGCTGGAGGCGCGGCGGATCGGCTGGGGCGCCAGCGGCCGCAACGGCGGTCAGTTGATCCGGGGCGTCGGCCATGGCCTCGACCAGTTCGAGCCGGTGGTCGGCGCCGACGGCGTGAAAGAGCTGAAGCGCCTGGGGCTGGAGGCGGTGGACATGGTGCGCCGCCGGATCGAGGCGCTCGCCATCGACTGCGACCTCACCTGGGGCTACTGCGACCTGGCCAACAAGGCGTCCGACGTGGACGGCTTCGTCGAGGACATGGAGGAATTGCGCCAGCTCGGCTATCGCCATGAGTTGCGCCTGCTACGGGCCGACCAGATGCGCGAGGTGGTGGGGTCGCAACGCTACGTCGGTGGCCTGATCGACATGGGCTCCGGGCACCTGCACCCGCTCAACCTGGCCCTGGGCGAGGCCGAGGCGGCCGCCCGCCTGGGAGTGCGCCTGCATGAGCGCTCGGCGGTGACCGGCATCGACCACGGCGCCGAAGCGCGGGTCCGCACCGCCCGCGGCCAAGTGCGGGCGAAGACCCTGATCATCGCCTGCAACGCCTATCTGGACGGCCTCGACCCGACCCTGGACGGCAAGATCCTCCCCGCCGGCAGCTACGTCATCGCCACCGAGCCGCTGCCCGAGGCCCTGGCCCGGGAGCTGATCCCCCGCAACATGGCCCTCTGCGATCAACGGGTGGCCCTGGACTACTATCGATTGTCCGCCGACCGTCGGTTGCTGTTCGGCGGCGCCTGCCACTACTCCGGCCGCGATCCGGCGGACATCGCCGCCTACATGCGGCCCAAAATGCTCAAGGTGTTCCCGCAGTTGGCGGAGACGCGCATCGACTACCAGTGGGGCGGGATGATCGGCATCGGCGCTAACCGCCTGCCGCAGATCGGCCGGCTCGCCGAGCACCCCAACGTCTACTTCGCCCAGGCCTACGCCGGCCATGGAGTGAACGCCACCCATCTCGCCGGGCACCTGCTCGCCGAGGCCATCGCCGGCGAGCACAGCCGGGGCTTCGATGTTTTCGCCCGGGTGCCCCATGTCACCTTCCCCGGCGGCCGCCGGCTGCGCTCGCCGCTGCTGGCCCTGGGCATGCTCTGGTACCGATTGAAGGAATTGCTGTGACCCACGCGGGCTGAATCTTTTCGCCGGGGCCGCCGTCTGAACTAGCGCCGCGAAACCGCCCGGGTCGACGAACGCGCCGAACCGCTTCGGAAAGCGCCCGCGCGCCCGTACACTCGCGGCCTCGCCGACCACGTCGCGCCGGCGACGCTTCACGTCTCAGGACCCCGTTAGCGCTGGAGCCCACCGTGCCCGTCCGTTTGCTGTTACTGGTGCTGATCTGCCTGGCCGGCTGTACCACCCCGCTGCCCCGCCAGCCGAGCCAGGTCCTGCCGGCGCAGGCATCGCCCTTCGGCACGGCGATCCTGGCCCGGGCCGACGCCCATGTCGGCCAGTCCGGCTTTCGCCTGCTGCCGAGCAGCCACGAAGCCTTCCTCGCCCGGGCCGAGCTGATCCGCGCGGCCCAGCGCAGCCTGGACCTGCAGTACTACATCGTCCACGATGGCCTGAGCACCCAGATCCTGATGGACGAGCTGCTCGCCGCCGCCGACCGGGGCGTGCGGGTGCGGCTGCTGATCGACGACCTCAACAGCGACGGCCGCGACTACGAGATCGGCGTGCTGGCCGCCCACCCGAACATCCAGGTCCGCCTGTTCAACCCCATGCACCTGGGCCGCAGCACCGGCCTGACCCGGACCCTCGGCCGGCTGATGAACCTGTCCCAGCAACACCGGCGCATGCACAACAAGCTGTGGCTGGCGGACGACAGCGTGGCCATCGTCGGCGGGCGCAACCTGGGCGACGAATACTTCGACGCCGAGCCAAGCCTCAACTTCACCGACATCGACCTGCTCGGCGTCGGCCCGGTGGCCCACCAACTGGGCCAAAGCTTCGACCAGTACTGGAACAGCGCCCTGAGCAAGCCGGTGCAGGACTTTCTCTGGCGGCAGCCCGATGCGCGGGACCTGGACCATGCGCGCAAGGGCCTGCGCCGGAGCATCGCCCGTGCCCAGGCCGAGCGCGGCCCTCTGGTGGAATCGCTGCTGACCTACCGCCACGAGCCCCGGCTGGCCGGCTGGCTGGACGAGCTGATCTGGGCGCCCGGCCAGTCCCTGTGGGACGCGCCGAGCAAGGTGCTGACCGGCGACGAGCCGGACCCCGCGCTGCTGCTCACCACCCAACTGGCGCCGGAACTGGAGCAGGTGCGCCAAGAGCTTTACCTGGTGTCCGCCTATTTCGTGCCCGCCCAGGAGGGCCTGCGCTATCTCACCCAACGCGCCGAGGCGGGAGTCGACATCCGCCTGCTGACCAATTCCCTGGAGGCCACCGACGTGCCGCCGGTCCATGGCGGCTACGCGCCGGCGCGGCGGGCGTTGCTGGAGCATGGGGTGCGCCTGTTCGAGCTACGCCGGCGGCCCGGGCAGCGAGGCTCGGGCAGCCGCGCCGGTTACAACCTGACCGGCATGTCCGACTCCAGCCTGCACAGCAAGGCGGCGATCTTCGACCGGCGGAAAGTCTTTATCGGCTCGTTCAACTTCGACCCTCGCTCGGCCCTATGGAACACCGAGGTCGGGGTCATCGTCGACAGCCCGGAACTGGCGGGACGGGTACGGGAACTGGCCCTGCGGGGCATGTCGCCGCCCCTCAGCTACGAGGTGAAGCTGCAACGCCACGGCGATGAGACCCGGCTGGTCTGGGTCACCGAGGACGGCGGCCGTCTGCATACCCTGAAGCACGAGCCGGCGGGCCTGTGGCGGCGCTTCAACGCCTGGGTCAGCGGCGCCGTGGGCCTGGAGCGGCTGCTCTAGCGGCCGGCGGACGATGTCCAAGCCGCCCTCCCCGGCCAAGCGCGCCCGCCTGGAGCGTCGCCTGCGGGCCCGGATCCTGGATCAGGAGCGCCAGCGACGACGGCATCGCTGGCGAGGCGGCGCGCTCGTCCTGGCCTTGTTCGGCCTGGTCCTGCTCGGCGCGCTCCGGCCGCTGCTGCTGGCTCGTCCCTGGTACTGGACGCTACTGCTGCTCAGCCTGGCGGTCGCGGCGGCGATCGGCTGGCGGCTCTTTCGCGCCCTGGGCCTCGGCGCCCTGGCGCGGACCGAGGCCTGGGGACGCCGGCGCCGCCTGGAGAGTCTGGGTCTGGCCGTGATCGCCCTCATGCTGGCGACCTTGATCCAGGCGGGCACGAGCCTGGCGCTGCTTGGCGGCGTGCCAGCGCTGCTGCACCCGCTCTGGGCGCGACCGGCCACCCTGGAGGTGCGGGTCGAGGCGCTGGAGCACCAGGGCGGCGCGCGCGGCTGTGCCTACCGGACTCGCCTGAACGTCCCCACCCACGTCGGCGGGCGAGTGCCCTGCGCCCTCGCCGTCGACCTGGCCAGGCATGGCCTGACACGGGGCCCGGCGCGCCTGGAGGGCACCCGGTCCTGGCTCGGCTTCGACTATCGGCGCCTGGCCTCCGGGGACGAGGGCCCCGCCACGGAACGGGCCGGCGCGCCGACGGAGCCGGTCCGCTAGTCGGCGGCCGGCGTTCCCCCGGGCCGCCAGGCCAGCAGAATGAACACCGCCGCGCCCCCAGCCAGCAGCAGCGGCAGCGCGTGCCCGCTGATCCACTGGCTGGCCGCGCCGGTGCTCAGCGGGCCGATCAGGCAACCGATGCCCCAGAGCTGGGCGATATGGGCATTCGCGCGCACCAGGTGATCGTCGCGGTAACGCTCGCCGATGAGGATCAGGGACAGGGTGAACAGCCCGCCGGCGCTGGCGCCGAACACCACCAGCGCCGGCCACAGCGCCACCGTGTGCAGCAGCGCCGGGATCGCCAGGCTGGCCACCAGCAGCGCCACGCCGCACCCGCGAAACAAGGCCCGGCGCGGAACCCGGTCCGCCATCCAGCCAATCGGCAGTTGCAGCAGCGCGTTGCCCACCACCACCGTGCTGACCATGGCCAGGGCGCCCTTTTGATCGAACCCCTGGCGCAGGCCGTAGACCGGCAACAGGGTCAGCATCATCGCCTCGAAGGCGGCGAACAGCACCACCGCCCAGGCGATCGCCGGCAGATCGGCGCAGAAGCGCGCCAGTTGCCGCGCCGAGGTGTCGTGAGCCTCCTGCCGGGGCGCGCCGCCACGGCCGATCAGCAGGGCCGCGCCGCCGACCAGCAGCACCGCGCTGAACCAGAAGCCAGCGTCGCCCTCGGTGCCCAGGGCCCCCAGCAACAAGGGGCCGGACAACTGGCTCAAGGCGTAGCCGGTACCGTACAACGCCACCAGCCGGCCGCGCAGGCGCTCCACCGCCAACTGGTTGATCCAGCTCTCGCCAAGGATGAACACCACGGTCAGGGCAATGCCGGTGAGCAGGCGCAGCAGCAACCACACCGCGTAGTGGGGCAGCAGCGCCAGGCTCGCCACCGATACCGCGCCCATCAGCAGGCTGGCGCGCATCAACTGGGGCGTGGTGCCCCAGGCCGCCAATCGCCCCATCAGGCTGGCGCCGAGCAGCGAACTGAAGGCCGGTACCGCCGCCATTACCCCGATGGAGAACGGGCCGTGTCCCCAGCCTTCCAGGCGCAGCGATACCAGCGGCAGGGTGACGCCGAGGGCCAGCCCGATGCTGATCACCGCCGCGGTCACGGCGAAATAGGTTCCCCAACGCATCATCCGTTCTCCTTGTCCGCTCCACCATGCAAAACGGCCGGGTCCCTGGGGGAGCCCGGCCGCGCGGTGATCAGGGGCCGCGAGGCCCCCGGCGCTCGTGGATTAGAGTTTGATCCAGGTGGCCTTCAGCTCGGTGTATTTGTCGAAGGCGTGCAGTGACTTGTCGCGCCCGTTGCCGGACTGCTTGAAGCCGCCGAAGGGCGCGGTCATGTCACCACCGTCGTACTGGTTGACCCAGACGCTGCCGGCGCGCAGCGCCTTGGCGGTGAGGTGGGCCTTGGACAGGTCGCTGGTCCACACCGCCGCGGCGAGGCCATAGACGGTGTCGTTGGCGATGCGCACCGCTTCCTCGGCATCGTCGAAGCCGATCACCGACAGCACCGGCCCGAAGATTTCCTCCCGGGCGATGCGCATGGCATTGGTCACGCCGTCGAACAGGGTCGGTTCGACGTAGGTGCCGCCGGTGTCCTCGAGGGTGCGCTTGCCGCCGACCACCAGGCGGGCGCCGTCGTCGTGGCCGGCCTGGATGTAGCCCAGCACGGTATCCATCTGCTGGGTGTCCACCAGAGCGCCGACATTGGTGGCCGGGTCCAAGGGGTTACCGGGCCGCCAGGTCTTGAGCGCTTCCGCCACCATCGGCACGAAGCGTTCCTTGATGCTGTTCTCCACCAGCAGGCGCGAGCCGGCGGTGCAGACCTCGCCTTGGTTGAAGGCGATGGCACCGGCCGCCGCCTCGGCGGCCGCCTTGAGGTCGGGCGCGTCGGCGAAGACGATGTTCGGGCTCTTGCCGCCGGCCTCCAGCCAGACGCGCTTCATGTTCGACTCGCCGGCATAGATCATCAGTTGCTTGGCGATCTTGGTGGAGCCGGTGAACACCAGGGTATCCACGTCCATATGCAGGGCCAGGGCCTTGCCCACGGTGTGGCCATGGCCGGGCAGCACGTTGAACACCCCGGCGGGGATGCCGGCCTCGATCGCCAGCGCGGCGACGCGGATGGCGGTCAGGGGGGACTTCTCCGAGGGCTTGAGGATCACCGAGTTGCCGGTGGACAGGGCCGGGCCGAGCTTCCAGCAGCTCATCAGCAGCGGGAAGTTCCAGGGCACGATGGCGGCGACCACCCCGACCGGCTCCCGGGTCACCAGGCCCAGCTCGTTGTGGGGCGTGGCGGCGACCTCGTCGTAGAGCTTGTCGATGGCCTCGCCGCTCCAGCGCAGCGCCCGCGCCGCAGCCGGCACGTCGACGTTCAGGGCATCGCCGATGGGCTTGCCCATGTCCAGGGTCTCCAACAGCGCCAGCTCCTCGGCATGCCGTTCCAGGAGGTCGGCGAAGCGGATCATCGCCGCCTTGCGGCGGGTCGGAGCCAGGCGCGACCAGACACCGGATTCGAAGGTGGCGCGGGCATCGGCCACCGCGCGGTCGGCGTCGGCCTGATCGCAACTGGCGACCTGGGCCAGCACCCGCCCATCCACCGGGCTGATGCAATCGAACGTAGCGCCGGATACGGCGTCGCAATAGTCGCCATGGATGAACGCACGGCGCTCGATCTTCAGGGCCTGGGCGCGTTGTTCCCAGTCGGAACGGGTCAGAACGGTCATGGGGCGGGTCCTCTGGTCGGGAGGCCGTGTGCACGGCGTTAGCTCGCCACCCTAAACCAACGCCAAGCGAATTTTCAATATTTTTGACACTGGCTCGCCAAAGCGCCTTTCATGTGCGTTTTATTAAACATACACTCAGGCGTCCGCCCTCTCGCGGCCCTTATCGAGGACAGACCGATGGATCTCTCACATCTCGTCGATTTCGCCCAGACCGATACCGCACCCGAACGCTACCGGCCGGCGGCGGAAAAAGTGCTCAAGGGCGACCCCGAACAGAGCGTGCGCAATCACTACGGCAGCCCGTGCGGGCAGTTTTCGGCGGGCATCTGGGAGGGCGCGGTCGGGCAGTGGACGGTGAACTACACCGAGCACGAATACTGCGAGATCCTCCAAGGCGTCTCCGTGTTGCGCGACCACGAAGGCGCCGCCAAGACCCTGCGGGCCGGCGACCGCTTCGTCATTCCCGCCGGCTTCCGTGGCACCTGGGAAGTGCTGGAGCCCTGCCGCAAGGTCTACGTGATCTTCGAGCCGAAGCCCGCCTGACCGTCACGCGGGCAATAAAAAAACCCGCCGGGAGGCGGGTTCTTCGACAAGGGCCGATCAATTACTTGATCTTGGCTTCCTTGTAGATCACGTGCTTGCGCACGACCGGATCGTATTTCTTGATCTCGATCTTGTCGGGGGTGGTGCGCTTGTTCTTGTCGGTGGTGTAGAAATGGCCGGTACCGGCGCTGGACACCAGACGGATCAGGTCACGCATGATTGTCTCCTTAAACCTTTTCGCCGCGAGCACGCAGCTCGGACAGAACGACGTCGATGCCACGCTTGTCGATGATGCGCATGCCCTTGGCGGAAACGCGCAGACGCACGAAGCGCTTCTCGGACTCGACCCAGAAGCGGTGATGCTGCAGATTCGGCAGGAAACGACGGCGGGTTTTGTTATGCGCGTGGGAAATGTTATTCCCGGTGACCGGACCCTTACCGGTCACTTGACAGACTCTCGACATGCCTCAGCCCTCTAAGACCACATGCCCAACCCGGCATGGGTTGGCCGCTTGAACTCATATTGTGGGCGTGATTCACGCCCGTCTCGTCAGGGTCTTACCGGCCGCACACGTACCGCGAAGGACCGGGCCCCTAGAAAAGAGCGCTGCTTTATACCAGAACACCCCTGCCCCCGCAAGGACGGAAAGCCGGCGGCCTCCCCCGGGACAGCCGCGCCCGACGGGGCTTCCCGCGCTTGCAGGCGCCGCTCGTCGCCCGGTTCGATTGTGCCATCCCCCCCCCTTGGTCTAGGGTAGGGCGCCCCGCCAACGCCTCACAGGAATCCCACCCATGCGTCTCGCCGCCCTGCCCCTGCTGTTCGCTCCGCTGCTGGCCCAGGCCGCCAGCCTGAGCGTGTGCACCGAAGCCAGCCCGGACGGGTTCGACGTGGTGCAGTACAACTCGCTGACCACCACCAACGCCTCGGCCGACGTGCTGATGAACCGCCTGGTGGAGTTCGACGCGGCCCAAGGCAAGGTAGTGCCCAGCCTGGCGCAGCGCTGGGACGTTTCGGAGGACGGCCTGAGCTATCGCTTCGAACTGCGTCGGGACGTGCGCTTCCACCACACCGACTACTTCGACCCGAGCCGCCCGCTGGAGGCCGACGACGTGGTGTTCAGCTTCCAGCGCATGCTAGACCCGGCGAACCCCTGGCACCGAGTGGCCGCCAGCGGGTTCCCCCATGCCCAATCCATGCAGTTGCCGAGCCTGATCAAGGCGGTGGAGAAACTCGACCCGCACACCGTACGCTTGACCCTGAAGACCCCGGACGCCACCTTCCTCGCCATGCTCAGCATGGGCTTCGCTTCTATCTATTCCGCCGAATACGCCGACCGGCTGATGGCGGCGGGCACGCCGGAAAAGCTCAACAGCCAACCGATCGGCACCGGCCCGTTCGTGTTCAAGCGCTACCAGAAGGACGCGGCGATCCGCTACACCGCCCATGCCGCGTACTTCAGCGGCAAGCCGGCGATCGATAACCTGATCTTCGCCATCACCCCGGACAGCAACGTGCGGCTGCAGAAACTCAAGCGCAACGAATGCCAGATCGCCCTCTCGCCCAAGCCCCTGGACGTGCAGCAGGCCCGCAGCGACGCCGCCCTGGCGGTGAGCGAGACACCGGCCTTCATGACCGCCTTCGTCGCCCTCAACAGCCAGCACCCGCCCCTGGACAACCCCAAGGTCCGCCAGGCGATCAACTTGGCCTTCGACAAGGCCAGCTACCTCAAGGCGGTGTTCGAGGGCAGCGCCACCGAGGCCAACGGCCCTTACCCACCCACGACCTGGAGCTATGCCAAGGAGCTGCCCGGCTATGCCCATGATCCCGAGAAGGCCAAGGCATTGCTGGCCGAGGCGGGCCTGGCCCAGGGCTTCAAGACCACCATCTGGACGCGCCCTTCTGGCAGCCTGCTCAACCCGAACCCGAACCTGGGCGCCCAGCTGATGCAGGCCGATCTGGCGAAGATCGGAATCCAGGCCGAGATCCGCGTGATCGAATGGGGCGAGTTGATCCGCCGCGCCAAGGCCGGCGAACACGACCTGCTGTTCATGGGCTGGTCGGGAGACAACGGCGACCCGGACAACTTCCTCACCCCGCAATTCGCCTGCGCCAGCGTGCAGTCCGGGCTTAACTTCGCCCGCTACTGCGACAAGACCCTCGACGACCTGATCGGCCAGGGCAAGATCGTGGCCGACCCGGCCAAGCGCAGCGCGCTCTACCGACAGGCGCAGCGGATCATCCATGACCAGGCATTGTGGCTGCCACTGGCCCACCCGACCGCCGCGGCGCTCCTGCGCAAGAACGTCACGGGCTACCAGGCCAACCCGTTCGGCCGCCAGGACTTCTCCGCGGTGATGCTTTGAGCGGGGGCCTCGCCGGCCAGCTGCTGCCGGTCTTTCAGTTCAGCGAGCGGCATGCCCTGGACGTCCAGGCGGCGCCCGTGCGCATCCTCGAGGCCATCGCGCGAACCACCGATGAAGACGATCCCCTGGTGCGGCTGTTCCTCCAGGTGCGCGAGGCCCCCGCGCGCCTGGCGTTGCGCCTGGGCCTGCGCAACGGTCTGGCCGAGCGGCCACGCTTCGGCCTGCATGCCTTCACCCCGCTGGGGCGAACCGATGACCGGGAAATCGCCTTCGGCCTGATCGGGCGCTTCTGGCGCAGCGATTTCGGCCTGCGTCCGTGCACGAACGGCGATGACTTCCGCGCCTTCAGCGAACCCGGTACCGCCAAGTTGCTGCTGCACTTCCGCTGCGAGGAAGGCACCCATGGCATGCGACTGCACACGGAAACCCGGGTGTACTGCCCGGACCGGCGCAGCCGACTGCTGTTCACGCCCTACTGGCTGGCCATCCGCCCGGTCAGCGGCTTGATCCGCCACCGCCTGTTGCGGGACATCCGCCGCCGCGCCCTCGACGCCTGATCCTCACAGCAGGCCTCGCTCCGCCAGCGACAGCGGCTCGCCGTCGCCGACAATGAAATGGTCCAGCAGACGTACATCGATCAGGGCCAGGGCCTCCTTCAGGCGCGCGGTCAGCTTGCGATCCGCCTGGCTCGGCTCGGCGATGCCCGAGGGATGGTTGTGGGTGACGATCAGCGCCGCCGCGTTATGGGCCAAGGCACGCCGCACCACTTGGCGCGGATGGACGCTGGCATTGTCGATGGTGCCGTGGAACAGGACCTCGAAGGCCAATGCCCGGTGCTTGGCGTCCAGGAACAGACAGGCGAACACTTCATGCCGCTCATGGCGTAGTTGCGCCTTGAGATAGTCCCGCACCGCCTGAGGGCTTTCCATCGCCGAGTCGCGGTGCAGGCGCTCGGCCAGGTGCCGCCGCCCCATCTCCAGCACCGCCTGCAACTGGGTGAACTTCGCCGGGCCCAGCCCGAGCCGGCGACTGAACGTCTGGAGGTCCGCCTCCAGCAACTGGCGCAGGCTGCCGAAATCGTTCAACAGGTGCCGGGCCAAGTCCACCGCGCTCTGTCCCGCGACGCCGGTGCGCAGAAAGATGGCCAGCAGCTCGGCGTCGGTCAGCGTCGCCGCGCCCCGCTCCAGCAGTTTTTCCCGGGGCCGCTCCTGCGCCGGCCATTCTCGAATGCTCATGCCACTTCTCCTTGTGATTCAGGCGCCGCTCACGCGGCCCATCCGTGGCCGCGAAGCATAGCCTAGCCCAGCTTCCGAGCGCGCCCGCAGTCACCTCGACGGGGCGGCCGGATGACGCGCGGGCGCCCCGCTGTTCCCGTACAGACCCTGTGCTATCTTAGCCCCCGACTCAGCGCGGCGGCTGCCTGGGGAGGCGTCTGCGCCGCGCATGGAATCCCCTCCACACGGAACCCCTTTATAAAAGGCAGGCCTATGCAGCGGCTTTATCGGAAACGCATCGTTCTGGGCGTGGGCGGCGGGATCGCCGCCTACAAGAGTGCCGAACTGGTCCGCCGGCTGCGGGATCAGGGCGCCGAGGTCAGGGTGGTGATGACACGTGGCGGACGCGAGTTCATCACACCGCTGACCCTCCAGGCGCTTTCCGGCCACCCCGTGCATCTCGACCTGCTCGACCCCGCCGCCGAGGCGGCGATGGGGCACATCGAACTGGCCCGCTGGGCCGACCTGGTGCTGGTGGCGCCCGCCACCGCCGACCTCATGGCCCGCCTGGCCCAAGGCATCGCCGACGACCTGCTGACCACCCTGGTGCTGGCCACCGACGCCCCCGTGGCGCTGGCGCCGGCGATGAATCAGGCGATGTGGCGCGATCCGGCCACCCAGGCCAACGCCGAGGCTCTTGGCCAGCGCGGCATCCGACTGTTCGGGCCGGCCGCCGGCAGCCAGGCCTGCGGCGACGTCGGCCTGGGCCGCATGCTGGAGGCCGAGCACCTGGCCCAACTCGCCGCCGACTGCTTCCAGCGCAAGGCCCTCGACGGCCGGCATGTGCTGATCACCGCCGGCCCGACCCAGGAAAACATCGATCCGGTGCGTTACATCACCAACCATAGCTCCGGCAAGATGGGCTTTTCCCTGGCCGAGGCCGCCGCCGAGGCGGGCGCCAAGGTGACCCTGGTGACCGGCCCGGTGCACCTGCCGACGCCCGACCGGGTCAACCGCATCGACGTGATCAGCGCCCGCGACATGCTGGCCGCCTGCGAGGCGGCCATGCCCTGCGACTTGCTGATCGCCGCCGCCGCGGTGGCCGACTACCGCCCCGAAGTGGTGGCGCCGCACAAAATGAAGAAAGACCCCACCAGCGGCGAGGGGCTGCTGTTGCAACTGGTGCGCAATCCCGACATCCTCGCCACCCTCGCGCACCGCGCCGACCGCCCGTTCAGCGTGGGCTTCGCGGCGGAAACCGAGCACCTGCTGGACTATGCCTCGCGCAAGCTCAGAGACAAGAACCTCGACCTGATCGTGGCCAACGACGTGGCGAACCCGGCCATCGGCTTCAACAGCGAGGAAAACGCCATCACCATCATCGACCGCGAGCTGCGGCAGACCAGCCTGGAGCAGACCAGCAAGAGCAAGATCGCCCGGCAACTGGTCGCCTTCATCGCCGAACGTCTCAATCAGGCCTAGCCCTATGCATTCCCTGCAAGCGAAGATCCTCGACCCGCGCCTGGGTCGCGATTTCCCCCTGCCCCAGTACGCCACTCCCGGCTCGGCGGGGCTCGACCTGCGCGCCATGAGCGAGCAGGCGTTGACCCTCGAACCGGGCCAGACCGTGCTGATTCCCACCGGGCTGGCGATCCACATCGCCGACCCCGGCCTCGCCGCGCTGGTACTGCCGCGCTCCGGCCTGGGCCACAAGCACGGTATCGTCCTCGGCAACCTGGTGGGGCTGATCGACTCGGATTACCAGGGAGAACTGATGGTGTCCTGCTGGAACCGTGGCCAGAGCGCCTTCGAGATCGCCGTCGGCGAGCGCATCGCCCAACTGGTGCTGGTACCGGTGGTGCAGGCGCGGTTCGACGTGGTCGAGGCCTTCGACGAAGCCCGGCCGAGCCAGCGCGGCGCGGGCGGCTTCGGTCATTCCGGCAGCCATTGACCCCTCAGGACGACCGCTCGGGAGACGTGCCGTGAAACTCTTCAAGCGTACCGCCAAGGACGAAGTCAGCCTGACGCTCACCCCGCTGGAGCCCGGCCGGTCGTCCAGTCGCTTCGGCGACTCTCTTCCGGCCCTGGCGGCCTGCGTCGCCGGCGTGCTCGCCGCGGGCGCGCTGCTGTGGTTCGGCAGCCTGGAAGGCACCCGCCAACAGGAACGCCAGCGCCTGCTGCAGGCCTGGGGCGCCGGCCAGGCCGCCACCCTGCAGAAAGCATTGGCGCAACTGGCCCGGGATACCGAGGTGGCGGCGCGTAATCCGACACTGCTGCAAGCCCTGCAAAGCCAGCAACCGGCCCAGGTGCTGGCGGCCGAGCGTTCCCTCGCCTATTGGGGCGACGTGGTGGACGCCTACCTCAACCTGCCCGGCCAGGGGCAACCCACCAGCGAACGGGCCGCGCCGTTGAACTTCGCCGCCCTCGATCTGTTACGCCGCACCGAGAGCGGCCCGCCACCGGCGCCGGAAGCCTATCGCATCGGCCAACGCTGGCTGGTCTACAGCGCCGCGCCGCTGCGCGCCGGCGAGGGGCTGCCAGCTCAGGGCACGCTGCTGCTGGCGGTCGACCTGCAGCGGTTGTTGCGCGCCCTGCCCCCGCTTCCCGAGGAGGCTGGCCAATGGCGGCTGGTCCAGCAGTTCGGCAGCGCCACGCCCCAGACCCTCGCCCAGGGCGGCCAGGGTGGGGAAGGCGCGGCGGAGAGCTTCCCCACCGGCAATCCCCACTGGAAACTGGAATTCGTCCCCGGCCCCGCCTTCGACCAGGCCGGCGGCTCGCCCCTGCTGCTGGGCCTGGCCGCGCTGCTGGCCTTGGCCGGCGCGTTGACCGGCCTGTACCTGCAGCGACAGAACCTGCGGCACCGGTTGCAGGACGACGTGCTGGCCCTGAACCAGATGGTGCAAGAACTCTCTTCCGGCAAGAGCGTCAAACGCACGGCCCTGAAGCTCCCGGCGCTGGACCTGCTGGCCCAGACCCTGATCCGTCAGGCCCGTCGCAAGGGCATGCCCGCCGCACCGGAACAGGAGTCCGCCGCGAAGGGCGAGCCCCTTCCCACGACGGCGCCAGCCCGGCCCTCGACCAACGAATTGGTCGATCCACTTTTCCAAGATAACGACATCCTCGATATCGACATCCTCGACGAAGACCAGGACCTCCTGGGATTGGAGCAAGCCCCGATTATGAGCACTTCACGCACCGCCCCCGCACTGCCTGCCAGCATCTTCCGCGCCTACGACATCCGTGGCGTGGTGGGTGACACGCTGACCGCCGAGAGCGCCTACTGGATCGGCCGCGCCATCGGCTCCGAGAGCCTGGCGCGGGGCGAGCCCAACGTCTCCGTCGGCCGCGATGGCCGCCTTTCCGGCCCGGAGCTGGTGCAGGCGCTGATCCAAGGCCTGCTGGACTGCGGCTGCCGCGTCAGCGACATCGGCATGGTCCCGACCCCGGTGCTCTACTACGCGACCCACGTGCTGGAAGGCAAATCCGGCGTGATGCTCACCGGCAGCCACAACCCGCCGGACTACAATGGCTTCAAGATCGTCATCGCCGGCGATACCCTGGCCAACGAAAGCATCACCGCCCTGCACACCCGCATCCAGAACAACGACCTGGCCAGCGGTGTCGGCAGCGTCGAGCAGGTGGAAATCCTCGACCGCTACTTCAAGCAGATTCGCGACGACATCGCCATGGCCAAGCCCATGCGCGTGGTGGTGGACTGTGGCAACGGCGTCGCCGGTGTCATCGCCCCGCGCCTGATCGAGGCCCTGGGCTGCAGCGTGATCCCGCTGTACTGCGACGTGGACGGCACCTTCCCGAACCACCATCCGGACCCGGGCAAGCCGGAGAACCTCAAGGACCTCATTGCCAAGGTCAAGGCAGAGAACGCCGATCTGGGCCTGGCCTTCGACGGCGACGGCGACCGTGTCGGCGTGGTGACCAACGACGGCACCATCATCTACCCCGACCGCCTGCTCATGCTGTTCGCCAAGGACGTGGTCTCCCGCAACCCCGGCGCCGACATCATCTTCGACGTGAAATGCACCCGGCGTCTCATCGCCCTCATCAGCGGCTACGGCGGCCGCCCGGTGATGTGGAAGACCGGCCACTCGCTGATCAAGAAGAAGATGAAGGAAACCGGCGCGCTGCTGGCCGGCGAGATGAGCGGCCACGTGTTCTTCAAGGAGCGCTGGTTCGGCTTCGACGACGGCATCTACAGCGCCGCCCGCCTGCTGGAAATCCTCAGCCAGGACAAACGCGACGCCGAGCACGTGTTCTCCGCCTTCCCCAGCGACATTTCCACGCCGGAGATCAACATCACCGTCACCGACGAAGGCAAGTTCCGCCTGATCGAGCGCCTGCAGCGCGACGGGCACTGGGGCGAGGCGAACCTGACCACCCTGGACGGCGTGCGCGTCGACTACCCGCGCGGCTGGGGCCTGATCCGTGCCTCCAATACCACGCCGGTACTGGTACTGCGCTTCGAGGCCGACAGCGAGGAAGAACTCAAGCGCATCCAGGAAGTGTTCCGCGCCCAGCTCTACGCCGTGGCGTCGGACCTCACCCTGCCCTTCTGATCCACGCCGCGCCCCGCGCGGCCCGGCCGGCGTGCGTCTTCGTCGCGCGCCGGTCGCTCGTCCGTTTCGTTCCATTGGAGTCCCGCATGACCCACAGCCGTGAAGTCGCCACCCAAGTCGCCCAGGTGCTGTCCGAGGCGCTGCCCTATATCCGACGCTTCGTCGGCAAGACGCTGGTGGTCAAGTACGGTGGCAATGCCATGGAAAGCGACGAGCTCAAGACCGGCTTCGCCCGCGACATCGTGCTGATGAAGGCGGTGGGCATCAACCCGGTGGTGGTGCACGGCGGCGGCCCGCAGATCGGCGAGTTGCTCGACCGCCTCTCCATCGAAAGCCGCTTCGTCGACGGCATGCGGGTCACCGATGCACAGACCATGGATGTGGTGGAGATGGTCCTGGGCGGCCTGGTGAACAAGGACATCGTCAACCTGATCAACCGCCACGGCGGCAGCGCCATCGGCCTGACCGGCAAGGACGCCGAATTGATCCGCGCCCGGAAGCTCACCGTCACCCGCAAGACCCCCGAGATGACCCAGCCGGAGATCATCGATATTGGCCACGTGGGGGAAGTCACCGGGGTCAACGTCGAGCTGCTGGACATGCTGGTGCGCGGCGATTTCATCCCGGTCATCGCGCCGATCGGCGTGGGGACCGAGGGCGAGTCCTACAACATCAACGCCGACCTGGTGGCGGGCAAGGTGGCCGAGGCCCTCAAGGCCGAGAAGCTCATGCTGTTGACCAACATCGCCGGCCTGATGGACAAGCAGGGCCAGGTACTCACCGGCCTATCCACCGGGCAAGTCGACGAGCTGATCGCCGACGGCACCATCCATGGCGGCATGCTGCCGAAGATCCGCTGCGCGCTGGAAGCGGTACAGGGCGGGGTCACCAGCGCGCACATCATCGACGGACGCGTGCCCAATGCCGTGTTGCTGGAAATCTTCACCGACAGCGGCGTCGGCACCTTGATCACCAACCGCCCCGACGCGTGAACCGTCGGCGCCTTGACGGCGGCCGCCTCGGGCGGCCGTTTCAGGGGGAGGCCGGGGAAGACGGCCCGAGGAGCGCCGCGATGCGCGCCCGATCCGCGCTGAAGGTCCGCTCGGTCTGCTGGCGGGTGTCCTGGTAACGCTGGATATCCTTTTCCAGCCGCTGCTGCTCTTCCCTCAGATTGTTTATCTGGGTGACCAGCACCTCCGGCACCGCGCGGCCGGCGCGCTCGATGTCCGCGGCCCGGCCCTGCAGGTTGTCCTGTTGCACCTTGAGGGATTGCAGGTTGCCGCGCACCACGCTGATCAACCCATCGATTTCCCCCAGCTTGCGCTTGAGGGCGCGGTCCACGTCGTCGACGCTGGAGTACAAGCGCAGCAATTGCGCATCGGAGCTGGCCTGGGCCTTGGCGTCCAGCCGACGCTGCATTTCCTCGGGGCTGGGCGCGGCCGGCACGACCTGGATCACTCGCCCTTGATCGTTCAAGACCTGGTAGCCCTTGCTGACGAATTCCGGCGGCACGCCTTGGCGGTCGAGCACCGTCACGCCTTTATCGTTGACGTAGCGATACAGCTCGCCGGCGGCCTGCGCCAACGGCAGGCTGCAGCAAAGACCGAGCAACATCGTCAGGTGGAACGCTTCCTGTCTGGCCATGACGCGATTCCCGTGGGCAATCAAATACCGTATTGGGCGCGGTAGGCTTCCACCGCAGGCAAGTGTTTCTTGAGTTCGGCATCCCCGGCCAGGTAGTCCAACACCTGATCCAGGCCGACGATGCTCACCACCGGCATGCCGAAGTCGCGCTCCACTTCCTGGATCGCGGAAAGCTCGCCACGGCCACGCTCCTGACGGTTCATGGCGATCAGCGCGCCAGCCGGGCGGGCGCCCTGGGCCTCGATGATCCGCATCACCTCGCGGATCGCCGTGCCGGCGGTAATCACGTCGTCGACGATCAACACGCGGCCGCGCAACGGCGCGCCCACCAGGGTGCCACCCTCGCCATGGTCCTTGGCTTCCTTGCGGTTGAAGCACCAGGGCAAGTCGCGCTCATGATGCTCGGCCAAGGCCACCGCCGTGCTGGCGGCCAGCGGAATGCCCTTATAGGCCGGCCCGAACAGCACATCGAAAGCCAGCCCGCTGTCGGCGATCGCCGCCGCGTAGAAGCGGCCGAGACGGGCCAGGGCGAGGCCGCTGTCGAAGAGGCCGGCATTGAAGAAATAGGGACTGGTGCGTCCGGACTTGAGAGTGAATTCGCCGAAACGCAGGACCCCGCGCTCGATGGCGAAACGAATGAAATCGCGCTGATACGCCTGCATAGGAAAAAGCCCCGGACGACACGGATTCAGCTATGAATTTAGCTAATGGGAATGAGCTCGGGTATCATACACGGACGTGTTTTTGGGGGCCATTTATGCGGATCATCAGTGTGAACGTGAATGGTATTCAGGCTGCGGCCGAGCGAGGGTTGCTCAGTTGGCTGCAAGCCCAGAATGCCGACGTGATCTGCCTGCAAGATACCCGTGCCTCCGTCTTCGAACTGGACGACCCGGCCTTCCAACTGGACGGCTATTTCCTCTATGCCTGCGATGCCGAAGTGCCCGCCCAAGGCGGTGTGGCGCTCTATTCGCGGCAGCAACCCAAGGCGGTGATCAGCGGCCTGGGTTTCGAAATGGCCGATCGCTACGGAAGATACCTGCAGGCGGATTTCGACAAGGTGAGCATCGCCACCCTGCTGCTGCCGTCCGGGCAGGGCGGGGACGATAGCCTGAACCACAAGTTCAAGTTCATGGATGACTTCACTCATTATCTGAACAAGCAGCGTCGCAAGCGCCGCGAATATATCTACTGCGGTTCGCTGTACGTGGCGCACCAGAAGCTGGACGTGAAGAACTGGCGGGACTGCCAGCAGATGCCTGGCTTCCTGGCCCCCGAGCGGGGTTGGCTGGACGAGGTGTTCGGCAACTTCGGTTACGTCGATGCGCTGCGGGAAGTGAACCGCGAAGGCGACCAGTTCAGTTGGTGGCCGGACAGCGAACAGGCGGAGCTGCTCAATCTGGGCTGGCGCTTCGACTACCAGATCCTGACGCCCGGCATGCGCCGCTTCGTCCGTAGCGCGCGGTTGCCGCGCCAGCCGCGCTTCTCCCAGCACGCGCCGCTGATCATCGACTACGACTGGACCCTGAGCATCTGATCACACGCCGCGCGGGCTACGCGCGGCACTATGGGCTTATTTCAAGGGCCGCCAGGTGAAGGGATAGCGGTACGCACGTCCTTCGTTGGCCTTGATCCCGGCGATGATAGTGAGCGCCAAGGCGCCAAGCCCCAGCAGACTCAGCAGCACGAAACCGATCACCACCAGGGTCAGCAGCAGACACACCAGCGCGGCCACCGCCACGGTGATCTGGAAGTTCAGCGCTTCCTTGCCCTGCTGGTCGATGAAGGGGTCGCTGTCCTTCTTCAGTTGCCAGAGGATCAAGGGCCCCAGCAGATTGCCGAAGGGAAACACCAGGCCAAGGAAAGCGGCGAAGTGGCACCCCATCGCCCACTGCCGGGCCTCGCGGCTCGGGCCGGGCGTCGGTTCGTGGGTGTCCATAGGCTATACGCCCGGCTCGCTGGCCAGCGCGGCGCGCTGCAGCTCGAACAATTCCCGCACGCCTTTCTCCGCCAGGGCCAGCATGGCGGTGAGCTGTTCGGGCTGGAACGGCGCGGCCTCGGCGGTGCCCTGGATTTCGATGAAACCGCCGGCCTCGGTCATTACCACGTTGAGGTCGGTCTCGGCGGCGGAGTCCTCCGGGTAGTCCAGATCCAGCACCGGTTCGCCCTGGTACATGCCCACGGACACCGCGGCCACCATTTGCTTGAGCGGGTTGTGGCTGGCCTTGATCGCGCCGCGCTTCTTCAGCACCGCCAGAGCATCCACCACGGCCACCATGGCCCCGGTGATGGAAGCGGTGCGGGTGCCGCCGTCGGCCTGGATCACATCGCAGTCCAGGTAAAGGGTGTTGTCGCCCAGCTTGGTCATGTCCAGCGCGGCGCGCAGCGAACGGCCGATCAACCGCTGGATCTCCAGGGTCCGCCCGCCCTGCTTGCCGCGACTGGCCTCTCGCGGGTTCCGCTCGCCGGTGGCGCGCGGCAGCATGCCGTATTCGGCGGTCAACCAACCCTGGCCTTGGCCCTTGAGGAAACGCGGCACCCCGGCTTCGACGCTGGCGGTGCAGATCACCTTGGTGTCACCGAACTCCACCAGGACCGAGCCTTCGGCGTGCCGGGTGTAGTTGCGTGTGATGCGGATCGGGCGCAGCTGGTCGGCGGCGCGGCCACTGGGACGCTTCATCGGTGAATACCTGTTGGTCGAAAACTGTTGCGCATTATAGGGAAGGCGGCGGGCGCCGGACATCGGCGAGCGGGTATCGCCCGCCGGCCGGCATGCCGGACGACACTTCGGTCGGTGGCCGCGCCGCCGCCCGGGGTTTGGCGCTACAATCCCGCGCCTTTCGTCATCGACTTCCGAGAGGTATCGCCCATGGTGCGCAGCATGACCGCCTTCGCCCGCGTCGAGAAGGCCGGTGCCCACGGCACCCTGAGCTGGGAATTGCGCTCGGTCAATCACCGCTACCTGGAACCGCACCTGCGCCTGCCGGATGCCTTCCGCGAATTGGAGGGGCCGGTGCGCGACGCCCTGCGCCAGGGCCTGTCCCGCGGCAAGGTGGAATGCACCCTGCGCTTCGCCGAGGAAAACGCCGCCGGTACCCTGCAGGTGGACCGCGAGCGGGCCACGCAATTGATCGCCGCCGCCGAGGCGGTGGCCGGCCTGATCGACCGCCCCGCGCCCCTCAACCCCCTCGAAGTCCTGGCCTGGCCGGGGGTGCTGGTGGCGGACGTGGCCGACCCTCAGGCCTTGAACCAAGAAGCCTTGGCACTGTTCGAACAGGGCTTGGAGCAACTCAAGGCCGGACGCGCGCGCGAAGGCGTCGATCTGGCGCGCCTGATCGAGGAGCGCCTCGCGACCATCGTCACGGAAGTCGCCTCGCTGCGCGCCCTGGTGCCGCAGATGCTGGCCGCCCAGCGCGGGCGCATCCTCGAGCGTTTCCGCGACATGCAGGCGGAGCTGGACCCACAGCGGCTGGAACAGGAACTGGTGCTGCTGGCGCAGAAGAGCGACGTCGCCGAGGAACTGGACCGCCTCGAGACCCATGTCGGCGAGGTGCGCCGGGTGCTCGAGGCCGGCGGCGCGGCCGGCCGGCGCCTGGACTTCCTCATGCAGGAGCTCAATCGCGAAGCCAACACGCTGGGGTCCAAGGCCTTCGACACCCGCAGCACTCAGGCCGCGGTCAACCTCAAGGTCTTGATCGAGCAAATGCGCGAGCAGGTGCAGAACATCGAATGACGCGGCGCGCCGCGCCTTACTTGACGCTTACCGGAATTCCGCCATGCCCACCACCCTCGGCACCCTGTACATCGTTTCCGCGCCCTCCGGGGCCGGCAAGACCAGCCTGGTCAAGTCCCTGATCGACATCGAGCCGCGCATCCGCGTCTCGGTCTCCCACACCACCCGGCCGATGCGCCCGGGCGAGTTGGACGGGGTCAACTATCACTTCGTCGACCGCGAGGGCTTCCTCGCCATGCTCGAGCGCAACGAATTCCTCGAACACGCGGAAGTCTTCGGCAACCTCTACGGCACCTCCCAGCGCTGGGTCGAGCAGACCCTGGCCGAGGGCTTCGACCTGATCCTGGAGATCGACTGGCAGGGCGCCCAGCAAGTGCGCCGGCTGATGCCCCAGGCCAAGTCCATCTTCATCCTGCCGCCGACCCAGGAAGCCTTGCGCCACCGCCTGACCAAGCGCGGGCAGGACAGCGGCGAGGTGATCGAGCGGCGCATGCGCGAAGCGGTCAGCGAGATGAGCCACTACGTGGAATACGACTACCTCATCATCAACGATGACTTCGCCCACGCCCTGGACGACCTGCGGGCGATCTTCCGCTCCAACCAGCTCCTCCAGAGCGTCCAGCAGCAGCGCCACGGCGGTCTGCTGGGCGAGTTGCTGGCGTAAATCAGCGCTTCCCTTCGGGCTGGTGATTTTTTAGACTAACCAGTCCGCTCGCCCTTACGGGGCACAGCCCTTTCGCTTTCATTTCCCACGTTCTACGAGGAACACCATGGCTCGCGTCACCGTTGAAGACTGCCTGGACAACGTCGATAACCGTTTCGAGCTGGTGATGCTCGCCACCAAGCGCGCCCGCCAACTGGCCACCGGTGGCAAGGAGCCAAAGGTCGCCTGGGAAAACGACAAGCCGACCGTGGTCGCCCTGCGCGAGATCGCCAGCGGCCTGGTGGACTACGACGTGATCGCCCAGGAAGAGATCGTCGAGGACGAGCCGATCTTCGCCGCCTTCGAGGACGACTCCAGCGAGGCGCTCTGAGACGATGCCGGGTCGACGTGACGCGGAGCCGGACGGTCGCCGGCGTGGAGGCCTGCCTTGCCGAGCATAGACACGCTCGCCGACCGGCTCGCGTCCTACCTCGGCCCGGATCAGGTCGATCTGGTCCGCCGCGCCTACTACTACGCCGAGCAGGCCCACGACGGCCAGCGCCGACGTAGCGGCGAGGCCTACGTCACCCACCCGCTGGCGGTCGCCAGCATCCTCGCCGACATGCACATGGACCATCAGAGCCTGATGGCCGCGATGCTGCACGACGTGATCGAGGACACCGGCATCGCCAAGGAAGCGCTGGTCGGTCAGTTCGGCGAGACCGTCGCGGACCTGGTGGACGGGGTCAGCAAGCTGACCCAGATGAACTTCGAGACCAAGGCGGAGGCCCAGGCCGAGAACTTCCAGAAGATGGCCATGGCCATGGCCCGGGATATCCGGGTGATCCTGGTGAAGCTGGCCGACCGGCTGCACAACATGCGTACCCTGGAAGTGCTGTCCGGCGAAAAGCGCCGGCGCATCGCCAAGGAAACCCTGGAAATCTACGCGCCCATCGCCAATCGCCTGGGCATGCACACCATGCGCGTGGAGTTCGAGGACCTGGGCTTCAAGGCCATGCACCCGATGCGCGCCGAGCGCATCCGCGCCGCGGTCAAGCGCGCCCGGGGCAATCGCAAGGAACTGGTCAGCCGCATCGAGGAGTCCCTCAAGCACTGCCTGGAACGCGAGGGCATGCGGGGCGAGGTGAGCGGCCGCGAGAAACACCTGTACAGCATCTACCGGAAGATGCGCGGCAAGCGCAAGGCGTTCAACGAGATCATGGACGTCTACGCCTTCCGCATCATCGTCGACAAGGTCGACACCTGCTACCGCGTGCTCGGCGCCGTGCATAACCTGTACAAGCCGCTGCCGGGCCGCTTCAAGGACTACATCGCTATTCCCAAGGCCAACGGCTACCAATCGTTGCATACCACCTTGTTCGGCATGCACGGCGTGCCCATCGAAATCCAGATTCGCACCCACGAGATGGACGAGATGGCCAACAACGGCATCGCCGCCCACTGGCTGTACAAGTCCAACGAGGAAGCGCCGAAGGCCAGCCACGCCCGGGCGCGGCAATGGGTCAAGGGCGTGCTGGAAATGCAGCAGCGCGCCGGCAACTCCCTGGAATTCATCGAGAGTGTGAAGATCGACCTGTTCCCCGACGAGGTCTACGTGTTCACGCCCAAGGGCCGCATCATGGAACTGCCCAAGGGTTCCACGGCGGTCGACTTCGCCTACGCGGTGCACACCGACGTCGGCAATACCTGCATCGCCTGCCGGATCGACCGCCGCCTGGCACCGCTGTCCGAGCCGTTGCAGAGCGGCGAGACGGTGGAAATCGTCAGTGCCCCCGGCGCGCGGCCCAACCCCGCCTGGCTGAATTTCGTGGTCACGGGCAAGGCCCGCACCCATATCCGCCACGCGCTGAAACTGCAGCGCCGCTCGGAATCGGTGAACCTGGGCGAACGCTTGCTGAACAAGGCCCTGGCCGGGTTCGACAGCCGCCTGGAAAGGATTCCAGCCGACCGCTTGCAGGCCGTGCTGGCGGAATACCGCCTGGCGAGCGCGGAAGACCTGCTGGAAGACATCGGCCTGGGCAACCGCATGGCCTATGTGGTGGCGCGCCGCCTGTTGTCCAGCGAGGGCGAGCAGGCCCCGGGCAGCGAGGGCCCGTTGGCGATTCGCGGCACCGAGGGGCTGGTGCTCAGCTACGCCAAGTGCTGCACGCCCATTCCTGGCGACCCGATCGTCGGCCATCTCTCCGCCGGCAAGGGCATGGTGGTGCACCTGGAGAGCTGCCGGAACATCGAGGAAGTGCGCAACAACCCGGAGAAATGCATTCAGCTCTCCTGGGCCAAGGACGTCAGTGGCGAGTTCAACGTCGAGCTGCGGGTCGAACTGGAGCACCAGCGCGGCCTGATCGCCCTGCTCGCCAGCAGCGTCAACGCCGCCGATGGCAACATCGAGAAAATCAGCATGGACGAGCGCGATGGCCGCATCAGCGTCGTCCAACTGGTGGTCAGCGTGCACGACCGGGTGCACCTGGCCCGCGTGATCAAGAAGCTGCGCGCCCTGGCGGGCGTCGTCCGCATCACCCGCGTGCGCGCCTGACCGGCGCGGCGCGGCTCCGAACGGAAAGCTCCGTTTCCTTCCCATCCCTCTCTCACAAGGAGTCAGCATGTCCAAGACCGTGATCAACACCGAGAACGCCCCCGCCGCGATCGGCACCTATTCCCAGGCGATCAAGGCCGGCAACACCGTCTACCTGTCCGGGCAGATTCCCCTCGATCCCAAGACCATGGAACTGGTGGAGGGCTTCGAGGCACAGACCGTGCAGGTCTTCGAGAACCTCAAGGCGGTCGCCGAGGCAGCCGGTGGCTCGCTCAAGGACATCGTCAAACTGAACATCTTCCTCACCGACCTGAGTCACTTCGCCAAGGTCAACGAGATCATGGGCCGCTACTTCCAGCAGCCCTACCCGGCCCGCGCCGCCATCGGCGTGGCGGCCCTGCCCCGGGCCTCCCAGGTCGAGATGGACGCCATTCTGGTCCTCGAGTGAGGAATCGGCGGGAGCCCGGCTCCCGCCCGCCGTAACGGATGCCGCCATGCGTAACCGCGTCGCCCTGCTGCTCTGCAGCGCCCTGCTCGCCGGCTGCGCCGGCAAACCCCAGGACCCCGCCGGGGTCTGGATTAACCAGGCCGCCATCGACGCCGCCCGCGACGGTGGCAAGCTGCGCGAGGCGTTGCTGGCCTATGGCCCGACCTTCGAATGGCGGCTCGACCCCTCGTCCGGCCGCGCGGAAGGCAGCAACGGCTTCGAAACCCTCCAGGGCCGGCTGACCGCCACCGATGCCGGACGACGCTGGGCCCTCGACACCCCCGAGGACGACCACGAGGCCTTCCGACTGGATGGGCCGCACCTGATCCAGGAAGCCAGCCCCCACCTGCCCGAGCAACGCTTCGTCCGGCCGACCCTCGTGCCCGCGCCCAACGCGCCGCTGGGGAGCAGTTTCGAGCGCGCCCTGTACGCGGCCTACCTGGGCGGCGACTGGATCGTCCGCGAAGGTCCCGGCCAGGGCGGCCGTGTGCGCTTCGCCGCCGACGGCGGCCTGGAAGGCCTGCCGGGGGCCGACCGCTACGCCCTGTGCCTGGCTGGCGACTGCGCCTCGATGAGCGGTGAGCACGACAGCCTCTGGCTGCAACGAGGCACCCAAGGCGGGCCATGGCTCTTCAGCCGCCACGGCGACGAGCTGGAACTCTTCGAAGCGGTGAACCGCGCGCCACCCGACCAAATGCCGGACTACGCGCCCGGTACCCGCCGCTGGTTGCTGCGCCGGGACTGACCGCCGCTCAGGGGGCCGCGAGGATCGCCGCGTAGCCCTCGCGGTAGCTGGGGTACTCCGGCCGCCAGCCGAGGGCGCGCGCGCGGGCGTTGGAGCAGCGCTTGCTGCCCGCCCGGCGCACCGTCTCCTGCTCCGACCACTGCCGCACCCCCAGGCGCTGCCGCAGCCAGTCCACCACCTCGTGCAACGGCGCCGGCTCGTCGTCCACCCCGAGGTAACAGTCCTCCAGCGCCACGCCCTGGCGATCCGCCCGCAGCAGGAACGCCAGCAACCCGGCGGCGTCCTCCACGTGGATACGGTTGGCGTACAGCGGCGGCTCGCGGGTCACCCGGTAGCCTTCGCGCACCTGGCGCAACAGCCATTCGCGGCCCGGCCCGTAGAGCCCGGTGAGGCGCACCACGGTGGCCGGCACGCCGGACTCCAGGGCCAGCGCCTCGGCCTCGCACATGATCCGCCCCGAGTAGCGCTCGGCCCGGGCGGGCGAGGTTTCATCGACCCACTCGCCGTCCCGTTGGTCGTACACCCCGCTGCTGGAAACGAACAGCAGCCGCCTCGGACGCTGGCCCTGCCGCTCCAGCCAGCCCAGGACATGGCGCAGCCCGTCGAGATAGGCGGCGCGGTAGCCGGCCTCGTCGTGCTGGCTGGCCGCCGCGCTGTACACCAGGTACTCCAGCGCTTCGCGTGGCCAGGCGGCCGGGCACTCGGCGCGCCGCAGGTCGCCCGCCACCGGCAGCACCCCGGCCGGCAGGCGCGCGGTGTCGCGGCGCAGGCCATGCACCCGCCAGCCCTCCGGGAGCAGGCGGCTCGCCAGGCGGCCACCCACGTCACCGCAACCGGCTATCAACAAGGAAGGCGTATTCATGAACGCGGACTCCTGGAAAAGGGTCAGGATGCCAGTTCACGGCGCGGAAGGCACCGCCACCCCAGGGTTTCGCATCGCGCCGCTCATATCCCTGTTACAAACAAGAATTACTTGCAATAATAACCGACCTCGCGCCACCGCATGCCCGTTACCTTTCGCGGTGGACAACTGATTTCCTCACTCTCAGGTCCGGCCAGCATGAACGTTCTCGCCTCAGGTGCCTTGCCCTTCTCCTTCCGTTCCACCCGCCTCCTGCGCTTCGCCGCGGCCCTGCTGCTGGGGCTGGCGCTTCCCTTCGGCGCCATGGCGGACGAGCCGACCGCCGCGCCGGCCGCCGATGCCACCCAGAGCGCCCCGGCCACCGCGTCCGCCAGCGGCGCGCCGACCGCTCCCGCCGCGACCCCGGCGCCGGCCGTCGAGCCCACCGCGCCGCTGACCGGAGCCGAGGAGCCGGCGCGCCTCGCCCACGATCTGTCGCCCTGGGGCATGTACCAGAACGCCGACGTGGTGGTGAAGGCGGTGATGATCGGCCTGGCCATCGCCTCGATCCTCACCTGGACCGTCTGGCTGGCCAAGGGCATCGAGCTGGTCGGCGCCAAGCGCCGTCTGCGCCGGGAACTGCTGGCGCTGAAGTCGGCCCGCACCCTGAACGAGGCCGGCGAGAAGGCGGACCGCGCCGGCAGCCTGTCGCGGCTGCTGGTGCACGACGCCCTGGAAGAAGTGAAGCTGTCCGCCAGCGTCCGCGAGCGCGAGGGCATCAAGGAGCGGGTCAGCTTCCGCCTGGAGCGCCTGGTGGCGGCCAGCGGCCGGCGCATGAGCCAGGGCACCGGGGTGCTCGCCACCATCGGCTCCACCGCGCCCTTCGTCGGCCTGTTCGGCACCGTCTGGGGGATCATGAACAGCTTCATCGGCATCGCCAAATCCCAGACCACCAACCTCGCGGTGGTGGCCCCGGGCATCGCCGAAGCCCTGCTGGCCACCGCCCTCGGCTTGGTGGCGGCGATCCCCGCCGTGGTCATCTACAACGTCTTCGCCCGCTCCATCGCCGGCTACAAGGCCCAGGTCGCCGATGCCTCGGCCCAGGTGCTGTTGTTGGTCAGCCGCGACCTGGACCAGCTTCCAGCCGACCGCGCGGCCCAACCCCACATGGTGAAAGTGGGGTAATGGCATGGGACTGCATCTGAACGAAGGCGACGACGACCTCGCCGAAGTCCACGACATCAACGTCACGCCGTTCATCGACGTGATGCTGGTCCTGCTGATCATCTTCATGGTGGCCGCGCCCCTGGCGACGGTGGACGTGAAGATCGATCTGCCGGCCTCCACCGCCAAGCCCGCGCCCCGGCCGGATAAGCCGATCTACCTCAGCATCAAGGAAAACCGCGAGCTGTTCCTCGGCGAGGACCCGGTGACCCAGGAGCGCATCGGCCCGGCCCTGGACCAGTTGACCCATGGCGACAAGGACAAGACCGTGTTCGTCCGTGGCGACAAGGGTGTCGAATACGCCACCCTGATGGAAGTCATGGACGCCCTGCGCGGCGCCGGCTACCTGAAGATCGGTCTGGTCGGCCTGGAGACGGTCGGCCGATGAGGGGAGCCCGCACGCTGTTGCAGTGGACCGGCAGCCTGCTGCTGATCCTCGGCCTGCACCTCGGGCTGGCCTATTGGGCGTTGTTCTGGCGCGTCGAAGCCCAGCCCATCGAGCTGCCGCCGGCGGCGATGATGGTGGAGCTGGAACCCCTGCCGCCCGCCGCGCCCAAACCGGCCCCACCGCCGCCGGAAGCGGTGCCGGAAGAACCGGAACCGCTGCCGAAGCTGGCCGAGGCGCCGAAGCCGACGATCGCCATCCCGCCGCCGCCCAAGCCGAAACCCAAGCCCAAGCCGAAACCGCCCAAGCCGGTCGAGCCCAAGCCCCCGGTCAAGCCCCAGCCGGACCCGCCGCCGCCCCAGCCGGCGCCTCCCGCGCCGCCGGCGCCGGTGGCCGAGAAGGAAGACAAGAGCGCCACGCCGCAGCCGGCCGCCGCCAGCGCGCCCTCCCAGGCCGAGGTCACCTGGCAGAGCAAGCTGCTGGCTCACCTGAGCCGCTACAAGCGCTACCCGGAAGACGCGCGCCGGCGTGGCTTCGAAGGGGTGAACCGGCTGCGTTTCGTGGTGGACGGAGAAGGCAAGGTGCTGTCCTACTCCCTGGTCGGCAACTCCGGCAGCGCCTCCATCGACCGCGCGACGCTGGAGATGATCCGGCGTGCCCAGCCGCTGCCGCCGCCACCGCCGGAGCTGCTGAACAACGGCAGCCTGGAAGTGGTCGCGCCCTTCGTCTACTCCCTGGAGCGCGGGCGCCGCTGAGCCGGCGACATACACAACGGCCGGTCGCCTTCGGGCGACCGGCCGTTGTGTTGGTTCCATTGACTCGACCCGCTATGCTTGGGCCACTTCAATGGACTTTCGCTATGACCCTCACCGAACTGCGCTACATCGTCACCCTCGCTCAGGAACAGCACTTCGGCCGCGCCGCCGAGCGTTGCCACGTCAGCCAGCCGACTCTCTCGGTGGGAGTGAAGAAACTGGAAGACGAGCTGGGCGTGCTGATCTTCGAGCGCAGCAAGAGCGCGGTGCGCCTGACCCCGGTGGGCGAGGGCATCGTCGCCCAGGCGCAGAAGGTGCTGGAACAGGCCCAGGGCATCCGCGAACTGGCCCAGGCCGGCAAGAACCAGCTCACCGCGCCCCTCAAGGTCGGCGCCATCTACACCGTCGGGCCCTACCTGTTTCCCCACCTGATCCCGCAGTTGCACCGGGTCGCCCCGCAGATGCCGCTGTACATCGAGGAAAACTTCACCCATGTGCTGCGCGACAAGCTGCGCACCGGCGAGCTGGACGCGATCATCATCGCCTTGCCGTTCAACGAGGCCGATGTCCTCACCAAGACCCTCTACGACGAGCCGTTCTACGTGCTGATGCCGGCCGAGCACCCCTGGACGGCGCGCCGGACCATCGACGCCGACCTGCTCAACGACAAGAGCCTGTTGCTGCTCGGCGAGGGCCATTGCTTCCGCGACCAAGTGTTGGAAGCCTGCCCGGCGACCCGCCGCAGCGAGGACGCGGGCAAGCACACCACCGTGGAATCCAGCTCCCTGGAGACCATCCGCCACATGGTGGCCTCGGGTCTGGGCGTGTCGATCCTGCCGTTCTCGGCGGTGGACAGTCACCACTACGCCCCCGGCGTGATCGAGATCCGCCCGCTGACCCCACCGGTGCCCTACCGCACCGTGGCCATCGCCTGGCGCGCCAGCTTCCCGCGGCCACGGGCCATCGAGGTGCTGGCCGACTCCATCCGCCTGTGCTCGGTGGCGCGCCCGCCCGCCCCGCGGGAAGACACGCGGCCGGCATGAGCGAACTCGCCCAGGTCCCGGTCACCGCGCTCAAGGGGGTGGGCGCGGCGCTGGCCGAAAAGCTCGCCAAGGTCGGACTGGAAACCCTCCAGGACGTGCTGTTCCACCTGCCGCTGCGTTACCAGGACCGTACCCGCATCGTGCCCATCGGCGCCCTGCGGCCCGGCCAGGACGCGGTGGTGGAAGGGGTGGTGGCCGGGGCCGACGTGGTCATGGGCCGACGTCGCAGCCTGCTGGTGCGCCTGCAGGACGGCAGCGGCACCCTCAGCCTGCGCTTCTACCATTTCAACCAGGCCCAGAAGGAAGCCCTCAAGCGCGGCACCGCGCTGCGCTGCTACGGCGAAGTCCGCCCTGGCGCTTCCGGGCTGGAGATCTACCACCCCGAGTACCGCGCCCTGAACGGCGGCGAGCCGCCGCCGGTGGAGCAGACCCTCACACCTCTCTATCCCACCACCGAGGGGCTGACCCAGCTTCGCCTGCGCCAGCTCAGCCAGCAGGCCCTCGCGCGCCTCGGGCCCCACAGCCTGCCGGACTGGCTGCCCGAGGAACTGGCCCGGGAATACCGCCTCGGCCCCCTCGACGAAGCCCTGCGCTACCTGCACCGGCCGCCGGCGGACGCCGACCTGGAGGAACTGGCCGAGGGCCGCCACTGGGCCCAGCACCGCCTGGCCTTCGAGGAGTTGCTCACCCATCAACTGTCCTTGCAACGCCTGCGGGAAAGCGTGCGCGCCCAGCGGGCGCCGGCCCTGCCGCCCGCGACCCGCCTGCCGGCGCGTTTCCTGGACAACCTGGGCTTCGCCCCCACCGGCGCCCAGCGGCGGGTCGGCGCGGAAATCGCCTACGACCTCAGCCAGGGCGAGCCGATGCTGCGCCTGGTGCAGGGCGACGTGGGCGCCGGCAAGACCGTGGTGGCCGCCCTCGCCGCCCTGCAAGCCCTGGAGGCCGGCTACCAGGTGGCGCTGATGGCCCCCACGGAAATCCTCGCCGAGCAGCACTTCCTCACCTTCAGCCGCTGGCTGGAGCCCCTGGGCATCGAGGTGGCCTGGCTGGCCGGCAAGCTCAAGGGCAAGGCCCGCGCCGCCGCCCTGGAGCGGATCGCCGGTGGCGCGCCCATGGTGGTCGGCACCCACGCGCTGTTCCAGGACGAGGTGCGCTTCCAGCGCCTGGCCCTGGTCATCATCGACGAGCAGCATCGCTTCGGCGTGCAGCAGCGCCTGGCCTTGCGCCGCAAGGGTATCGACGGCCAGCTCTGCCCGCACCAGTTGATCATGACCGCCACACCGATCCCCCGGACCCTGGCCATGAGCGCCTACGCCGACCTGGATACCTCCGTGCTCGACGAACTGCCTCCCGGGCGCACCCCGGTGAACACCCTGGTGATCGCCGACAGTCGCCGCCCGGAAGTGATCGAACGGGTCCGCGCCGCCTGCCGCGAGGGCCGCCAGGCCTATTGGGTCTGCACCCTCATCGAGGAGTCCGAGGAGCTTACCTGCCAGGCGGCGGAAACCACGTTCGAGGAACTCGGCGCCGCCCTGGGCGAGCTGCGGGTCGGGCTGATCCACGGGCGCATGAAGCCGGCGGAAAAGGCCGCCGTGATGGCCGCGTTCAAGGACGGCGCGCTGCAACTGCTGGTGGCCACCACGGTGATCGAGGTGGGGGTGGACGTGCCCAACGCCAGCCTGATGATCATCGAGAACCCCGAGCGCCTCGGCCTGGCCCAACTGCACCAGTTGCGCGGCCGGGTCGGCCGGGGCAGCGCCGCCAGCCACTGCGTGCTGCTCTACCACGCGCCGCTGTCCCAACTCGGCCGCGAGCGCCTGGGCATCATGCGCGAGACCTGCGACGGCTTCGTCATCGCCGAAAAGGACTTGGAGCTGCGCGGCCCCGGTGAAATGCTCGGCACCCGCCAAACCGGCCTGCTGCAGTTCAAGGTCGCCGATCTGATGCGCGACGCCGACCTGCTGCCGGCGGTGCGCGACGCCGCCCAGGCGCTGCTGGCGCGCTGGCCGCGACACGTCGCGCCGCTGCTGGAACGCTGGCTGCGCCAAGGCCAGCAGTACGGCCAGGTGTGACGGCGCGCCGGTCAGCCCGCCGGCCCATCGCCGAAGCCTCTGGTTATACTTCGACCAACGCCCGTCGCCGGACACCGACCCATGACCGATCCCGCCTTCGCCCCCGACAACGCCGCCCAGCCGCCCGCGGCGATCCATCAACTGCTGGAGCAGCTCGGCGTGGCCTACGAGGTGCGCCCCGACAGTGGCGACCTGGCGTCCGGCCAGCGCCTGCAAGCCATCCTGCTGGACGACGCGGTGGGCGCCCTGCTGGTGCTGTTCCCCCGCAGCCAGTTGCTGGACCTCAAGCGCCTGGCCGAACTCACCGGACGCAAGCTCACGGCGATCGGGCCGGAGCGCCTGGAACGCATGCTCGGCCGCCATGGCCTGGAGGCGCTGCCGGGGCTGCCGCCGCTGACCAGTTCTCCCTGCCTGTACGACGAGCGCCTCCAGGAGGCGCCCACGCTGTACGTGGAGTCCGGCCAGCGCGGAGTGCTGCTGGAGATTCCCGCCGAGGCCTTCCGGCCCCTGCTGGGCAAGGCCAGCGCCGCGCGCTTCGGCGAACCGGTGAGCGGCATCCGGCCGAACCTCGACCGCCCCGCCGACGACCGCGCGGAAATCACCCAGGCGGTGCAGGCCTTCACCGCCCGGCGCATCCAGCAGCGCCTGGAAGAAACCATCGAGATCCCGCCCCTGCCGGAAACCGCCCAGCGCATCATCAAGCTGCGGGTGGACCCCAACGCCACGGTGGACGACATCACCGGCGTGGTGGAAACCGACCCGGCCCTGGCCGCCCAGGTGGTGAGCTGGGCGGCGTCGCCCTATTACGCGGCGCCCGGCAGGATTCGCTCGGTGGAAGACGCCATCGTCCGGGTGCTGGGCTTCGACCTGGTGATCAACCTGGCGCTGGGCCTCGCCCTGGGCAAGACCCTCAGCCTGCCCAAGGACCAGCCCCAGCAGGCGACGCCCTACTGGCAACAGGCGATCTACACCGCCGCGGTGATCGAAGGGCTGACCCGGGCGATGCCCCGAGCGCTACGGCCCGAAGCCGGCCTGACCTACCTCGCCGGGTTGCTGCACAACTTCGGCTACCTGGTCCTGGCCCATGTGTTCCCGCCCCACTTCTCGCTGATCTGCCGGCACCTGGAGGTCAACCCGCATTTGCCCCACGGCTATGTCGAGCAGCACCTGCTGGGCATCACCCGCGAGCAGATCGGCGCCTGGCTGCTGCGTTTCTGGGACATGCCGGAGGAACTGTCCACGGCCTTGCGCTTCCAGCACGACTCGGACTACGCAGGCCCCCACGCCGCCTTCCCGAACCTGATCTTCCTCGCCGTCAACCTATTGCGCGAGCAAGGCATCGGCGAAGGCCCGCGCCAGCCCGTCCCCGCCGCGCTCTACGAGCGCCTGGAACTGACCCCGGCCAAGGCCCAGGAAGCGGTGCGCAAGGTCCTGGAAGCGGAAGCCGCCCTGCGCGACCTGGCCCAGCAGTTCGGCGGCCACGCCGTCTGAAGACGGCGCTCACGGCGCCGGCGGGTCGAGCCGCGCGCGGCGCTCGGCGAACAGCGCGGGCAAGCTGGCCACGCTGATATCCAGCAGCGCCTTGACCGCCGGCTGCTCGTACAGCTCCGCATAGGCGCGCACCTGCTCGCTGGGCAGTTGCCGGTAGGCGTACAGCATGAAGGACTCCACGGCCTGGGCGCTGGATCGTTCCAGCGCGGCGGCCTGCTCCGCCGTGCGCGCGTCCAGGGTCGCCTCGTCGAGGGTTTCGCCCCGGGCGCGCAGGCTCGCCAGGGCCTGGGTCTTCCCCGCCTCGTAGCGCAGCAGCGCCGCCAGGCGCGTGGTATGGGCCGCCTCGTCCAGGCGCCGGACCAGGGCCAGCCGCTCGGGGCGCGGCGGGCGGGATTCCAGTTGGGCGCGGTAGGCGGCGAGACCCTCGCCGTCGCCCACGTCGCGCTCGGCCTCGGTGAAGCGCCGGGCCAGGGCACTGTCCAGCAGCGTCTCGGCCTGGCGCGCCTGCTCCGCCGGCAGGCCCCGCTGGGCCAGGGGCGCGCTCTGCTCGCAGAGCAGGTCGAGCCCGGCGAGGCGGAACAATCGCGTGTAGTCCCCCTCGGCGGGGTCCGCCTGGGCGGCGAGGGGCGAAAGAACGAATGCAACCGCGCAGGCGAGGAACGTCGGAAACAGGGTGCGGGCGCGCATGACGGGGCCTTCCATTGGAGAACCCGCCCAGCCTAGCGAAAGCCCTTGGCGCGGGCCAGCGGGGGCGGCGCGAAGCGTGCGCCAGGTCCGCCGTTGCCGGCGCGAGGACTGCGGGGGGCCGCCGGCGCGAATCGGTGCTCAAGGCGGCGCGCCGGCCGGCGCGCGAGGCGGTCCAGACGCTCGACCGGGGAACAAGCCCATGGGGCTCCAGGCCCGGGGGACTCGCCCGGTCGCCGCCCGGCGCGACGGTCAGGCGGCTTTCTGCTCGGTGGGTTTCTTTTTCTTCGGCGCCAGGTGCTTGGTCAGCCCCTGGAACCAGATCACCAGGGCCGGGTTGCCCTGGATCTGGATGTCCTTGTTCTGGATGCCTTGCATGAAGGCCAGTTGCTTGTTCTTCGCGGTGAAGGTGGCGAAGCCGTAGGCGCCGTCCTTGAAGCCCAGAGCGAAGTCCGGGTCCTTGTAGGCGCCCCCCTTGCTGACTACCCGCTGGTCGCGAACGATGTAGTGGCGGGCGATCCGCCCGTCCAGGGTGTGCAACTGGAACACCAGGTCCTTGCCCACCAGTTGCTGGCGGAACGCCGGGTCGACGCGGCTGGCCTTGGCCATCAGGCGGCCCATCATCCACAGGAGAAAACGAAATTTCATGCACGCGGCCTCGGGTTGGGTTGCGACGGCGGCGCATTGTAGCGGTTTGTCGGGGCGACTACAGCCCGCGCCGGACGAGACAGACCCGGGCGGTGGCCCACCGGAGCACGACCCCCGAGCCGTGCCACCGGCGGGCCCGCGCTCAGTTGACGGCGTCCCGCAGGGACTTGCCCGGCTTGAACGCCACGGTGTTGCTGGCCTTGATCTTCACCGGTTCGCCGGTCTGCGGGTTCTTGCCGGTGCGGGCGCCCCGATGGCGCTGGACGAAGGTGCCGAAGCCGACCAGGGTGACGCTGTCCTTGCGGTTCAGCGCGCCGGCGATCTCATCGAGCAGGGCATTGAGGACGCGATTGGCCTGATCGCGGGTAAGGTCGGCCTTTTCCGCGATGACGGCGGCGAGTTCCGGTTTGCGCATAAGTGCCTCTTTGACGGTTTGTTGTTGTTGTCCGTGCTGCCTCGACGGCGTCGAGCCGTCCGCGTGGCGCGGCGGAAGGCAGACCCCAGGGAGCATGGCATGCCCATGGGGGCCACGCCAGCCTGCCGGCGCGCGAGGCGGGCGCATCCGGCGGGCGGCGCCGTGGATCAGGCCAACAGCGACGGCAGCTCGCGGTTCAGCGCCAGCTTCTCCTGCACCGCCGCGCCGGTCAGGGCGTAGCCCAGCAGGCGACCGTCGGCATCCCGGCAGAGGGCACGGATGTCCGTCCCCTGCCCCTCCACCCACCAGTCGCCGCGCAGGCCGTGGGGCGGCGGCGAGACCACCACCGGGCAGGCCGGGGTCTTCACGGTGATCGGCATCGGTCCGTAGCCCACCGGTGTCGGCGTGCCGGCGAGGGTCCGCGCCAGGGCCCGGGCGCAGGCCATCAGCGGCAGCACGTAGAGCAGGTTGAGACCGTCCACCTCGGCGCAGTCCCCCAGGGCGTGGATGTTGGCGTGGGAAGTGCGCAGGTGGCGGTCCACCTCGATGCCCCGGTTGACCCTGAGGCCGGCGGCGGCGGCCAGGTCGGTGCGCGGACGCAGGCCCACCGCCGACAGCACCAGGTCGCAGACGATCCGCGTGCCGTCGGACAGGTGCGCCTCCAGGTCGGCGCCGCGCCGCTCCACGGCGCTCAGCACCGGCCCCAGGTGGAAGCGCACCCCCAGGCCTTCCAGACCGGCCTGCAGGGCGGCGGCCGCGGCGGACGGCAGCAGGGTCGGCATGACTTGCTCGCAGGGCGCCACCACGTCCACCTCCAGGCCGCCCAGGCGCAGGTCGTTGGCGAATTCGCAGCCGATCAGCCCGGCGCCAAGCACCAGCACGCGGCGCTTGCCGGCGGCGGCGGCGCGGAAGCGGGTGTAGTCCTCCAGGTCGTTGAGCGAATACACCGCGTCGGCGCCGTCCCCTTGCAGCGGTACGCGGATCGGCTCGGCTCCCCAGGCCAGCACGAGGTCGCGGTAAGGCACCGCCTCTTCGCCGATCCACAGGCGCCGATGCCCCGGGTCGATGCCGGTGACCCGCGTATGGGTGCGGATTTCCGCCCGCAACTGCTCGGCCATGGCGCCGGGCTCGGCCATGCTCAGGCCGTCGGCGTCCTTGTCCTTGCCGAAGCCGGTGGAAAGCATCGGCTTGGAATAGGAGCGGCCGTCGTCGGCCGTGATCAGCAACAACGGCGTGTCGCCGTCCAGCTTGCGGAATTCCTTGGCCAGGGTGTAGCCGGCCAGGCCGGTGCCGATGATCACCAGGGGTGCGTTCATGGGGGTCCTCTCCGGAAAGCGGCCGCCGTGGCGCGGCGGACGAACCCGAGGACCCTACCCCAAGGCCACCGCCCGCGCCAAGGCTCAGAACAGGTCGAGCTGGGACGGGCCTGCTTCGGCCTGGGACGGCCCCGTCTGACGTGGCTCGGCCTGGCGCGGCCCGGCCTGACGTGGCTCGGCCTGATCTGGACCGGCCGCCACCCTGGCGGGCTCGGCCTCGGGTGCGCCGTCCAAGGCCAGTCGCCGCGCCAGCCCAGCGGCGCGCTCGGCGCGGTGGCTCACCGCTTCTTCCAGCCGCGCCGGCAGGCCCCAGACCTCCACCCGTCGCCGCGCCCGGGTGATCCCGGTGTAGAGCAGCGCGCGACTGAGCAGCGGGCTGCTCTGCTCCGGCAGGGCCAGCAACACCTCGTCGAACTCCGAACCCTGGCTCTTGTGCACGGTCATGGCGAAGGCGCTGTCGTGGCTGGGCAGGCGCGCCGGGGCGAAGCGCCGGTAATCCTGCTCGCCCTCGAAGAACACCGCCAGGCCCCGGGGCGTCGCCAGGCACAGGCCGATATCGCCGTTGTACAGGCCCAGGGCGTAGTCGTTCTGGCGGACCATCACCGCCCGCCCGGGGAACCAGCGCTCCCGCTGGGCCACCCCCAGGCGCCGCTTGAGCCGGGTCTCCAGGGCTTCGTTGAGACCGGCCACGCCCCAGGGTCCCTCGCGCTGGGCGGCAAGGGCGCGGAAACCGGCGAAGGCGGCGAAGGCGCTGGCCGGGTCGCCGCGCCGGGCGGCCGCCAGGTAGGGCTCGTAGCCCCGCTCGAGGCGCTCCAGCAAGGCGGATACCCCCGGCGCCGGGTTCCAGCCGAGGTCGTCGCGGCCCTCCCGCAGCAGGGCGAGCACCGCCGCCGGGTCGCCGGCGTTGATCCGCCGCGCCAGCTCGCCGATGCCGCTGTCGCCGGCGAAGCGATGGCTGTATTCGAGCAGCACCACGGCGCTGCCCAGGCGCGAGCGAGGCATCCGCGCCGGCACCGGCTGGCCGGTCAGCCGGCCCAGGGCCTCGGCGGTCTCGTGGTCGAAGCCGCGCCCCTCGCACAGCTCGGCGAACACCGCGCCGGCCTCCACCGCCGAGAGCTGGTCCTTGTCCCCCAGGAGAATCAGCCGGGCGCCGGGCGGCAAGGCGTCCAGCAGCTTGGCCATCAGCGCCAGGTCGACCATGGACGCCTCGTCCACCACCAGCACATCCAGGGCCAGGGGGTTGCCGGCGTGGTGGCGCACCTGCGGGCTGTCGCCCCGGCCGCCCAGCAGGCGGTGCAGGGTCTGGGCGTCCTCGGGCAGCGCCACGCGCACCGCCTCGCTCACCGGCAGCGAGGCCTTGGCCGCGCGGATCGCCTCGGCCATGCGCGCCGCCGCCTTGCCGGTGGGCGCGGCCAGGCCGATGGCCAGGGGCGGCGGCCCGGCGGCGGCGTCGTGCTGTTCCAGCAAGGCGGCCAGCAGGCGCACCACGGTGGTGGTCTTGCCGGTGCCCGGCCCGCCGGAGATCACCGCCAGGCAGCGGCGCACCGCCTGGGCCGCGGCCAGGCGCTGCCAGTCCGGACGCTCGGCGTTGCCCGCGAACAGCCGCGCCAGGGAATCCGCCAGGCGCGCCTCGTCCAGCGCCGGGCGGCTGGCGTGGCGGACCAGCAACTGCTCGGCCAGGTCGCGCTCGTAGGCGTGGTAGCGGGCCAGGTAGAGGCGCTCGTCGTCCAGCACCAGCGGCGCGAACCCGCCAGGCGCGGCGACCAGGGGCGAGGCGCGCAACTGCGCCTGCCAGGCATCCAGGGGCGGCAGGCTCAGGCCGCCGCCCTCTTGGTCGAAGGCCACCCGCCCCGCCAGGCGCGCCAGGGGCAGGCAGACGTCGCCGTCGGCCAGGGCCGCGCAGCACAGCGCCGCCGCCGCGAGCACGTTATCGGGGGCTTGGGGATCGAGGCGCAGCAGGCTGTCGACGAAGGCCCGCTCCAGGGCGCCGAGGGGCTGGCCGGCGAGGCTCATCGTCGGGCCTCCGCGCGCGAGGAAGGTCGTCGGCTCATAGCGCGCCTCCTTCGGCGAACAGGCGGTCCAGCGCGTCCAGCAGGGCGTCGTCCGGGCGTTGCTGATAGACCCCCGCCTCGGGCATGCCGCGCAGGAACAGGTAGTAGGCGCCTCCCAGGCGGTCGTCGTCGAAGTCCGCCAGGCGCAGGCGCAGGAAGCGCCGCAGCGCCACCAGGTAGATCAGGTATTGCAGGTGGTAGTGCTCGGCGGCGATGGACTGCTCCAGGCGCTCGCCCCGGTAGTGACTGGCGTCGGGGCCGAGCCAGTTGGACTTGTAGTCGGCGATGTACCAGCGTCCCTCGTGTTCGAAGGTGAGGTCGATGAAGCCTTTCATGAAGCCCTTCAAGTGTTCGAATTCCAAGCGCTCGGCCGCCTGGCGCATGGGCGCCGGCAGGCCGTGGGCGGGGTCCACCAGCAGCTCGCGCAGCGCCGCCACGTCGAGGCTCGCCACCGGGAAGGTGAAGCCCAGCTCCGGTAGGCGCCGGGTGGGGTCCAGGGTCGACAGGCGCAGGCCATGGCCGTCCAGGTCGGCGTCGAGGACTCGTCGCAGATGGGCGGTGGCGATCTCCGCCCAGTGCTCCGGCAGGCCATGGCCCTTCAGGTGCTTGGTCACCAGGGCGGGCAGCTCGCCCTCGCCCCGCGCCCAGTCCTCGAGGATCGCATGCAGGCAGGTACCGGCCCGGGCGCCCCGGGGGAAGCCGTGGAAGCCCTCGCCGGGCTCGACGGTGGCGGGCACCGCCAGGGCGTCGCGGTCCGGCGCTTCCTGGTGCATGCCGGCGGCCAGGCCGGAGAAGCTGCCGATGCGCCAGGCGCTGTGCAGGGTGCGGCCCAGGCGGGCCAGCGGCGCCGGGGGCTCGGCGCGGCGCTCGCCCTGGGCGCGGGCCTCGCTCTCCAGAAGCGCGACCACCGCCAGGTGGCCGTCGCCGAGCGCCACCAAGGCGTCCAGCTCGGCCCGCAGGCCGGCGCCATCCAGGGCCGCCAGGTGGGCGGCGAGCTGATCCAGCAACGCCGCGCCGTCCAGGTGGCGCCCGTGCAGTAGCCAGGCCAGGGCGCTGCTGTGCAGGCCCTCGTCGGGCAGGCCGCCGTCGGCCCGGGGCTTGGGCATCGCCACCGGGCCCCAGTGCAGCCACAGCCGGTCCCGGGCGCGGGTCAGGGCCACGTAGGCCAGGCGCAGGCGCTCGGCGAAGCGTTCGTGGCGGGCGACCAGGCGCCGGTCGTCGAGTCGCTCGCTGCCCAGGTCGAGCAGCGGCGTGCCGTCCTCGGCGTGGCAGGTGATGTCTTCGTCCCGGCGCAGCAGCGCGCCGTCCCAGAGGAACGGGCAGAACACCAGGGGATATTCCAGGCCCTTGCTGGTGTGCACGGTGACGATCTGCACCCGCTCGGCATCGCTCTCCAGGCGCAGCAGCGCGTCCTCGCCGTGGTGGTCGGCGCCGCGCTGGGCGTCGAACCACGCCAGCAGGGGTTCCAGGCCGGGGCGGAGGCGGCTCTCGGCCTGGAGCAGTTCGGCCAGGTGCAGCAGGTTGGTCAAGCGCCGCTCGCCGTCCGCCAGGGCCAGCAGGCGCTCCGCCACGCCCTGTTCGTCGAGCCAGGCGCGGAAGGCGCGCATGAAACCCTGTTGCTGCCAGAGCTGGTGGTAGCGCTCGGCGCTTTCCCGCTCGGCGTCCCAGGCCTGCTCGTCGTCCTGGCAGCGCGCCAGGTGGGCGGCGTCGCGCCCCAGCAGGCGACTGGCGAGGGCGTAGCGCAGCACGCCTTCGCGGCCCGGCTCGGCGTAGGCGGCGAGCACCGCGGCCAGGGCCTCGGCCTCCTCGCTGAGCCAGACGCTGTCGCGCCCGCGCCGCACGCTGGGCACGCCCCGGGCGCTCAGTTCGGCGGCCACCGAGGCGGCCTGGCGGTGGCTGGCCACCAGCACGGCGATGTCGCCGCCGCGCAGGGGCGCGCGGGTGCCGTCCCGCTCGAAATACGCCTCGCCGGCGGCGCTGGCGGCCAGCAGCGCGGCGATCCGCCGGGCGCTATCGCGGGCGGCCCGCTCGCCGGCCTCGCCCTTGCCCAGGGGGTCGTCGCCGAGCCACACCAGCTCCAGCGGCGCGCCCGCCTCGGGGAGCACCAGCCGCGCCCGGGGCCGTTCGCTGGCGCCCACCGGCGGGTAGAGCAGGCCGGCTTCGGCGAAGGGCAGCGGGCGGTCGAACAGGCGGTTGAGGGCGGCGATCAGCTCCGGGGTGGAGCGGTGGTTGACCGCCAGGCTGTACTGCCGCGCCGCTTCCTCCCGGGCCCGCAGGTAGGTGCTCAGGTCGGCGCCACGGAAGGCGTAGATGGCCTGCTTGGGATCGCCGACGAAGCACAGGTCGCCGGCGTCGGCATAGATACGCCGGAAGATCCGGTACTGCACCGGGTCGGTGTCTTGGAATTCGTCGATCAACGCCACCGGGTAGCGCCCCCGCAGGGTCGCCGCCAGGTCGTCGCCCGCCGGGCCGTGGAGGGCGTCGTCGAGGCGGTTGAGCAGGTCGTCGAAGGCCAGCAGGCGCTGGGCCGCCTTGCGCGTCGGCAGTTCGGCGTTGAGGGCGTCGAGCAGGCGCACCTGCAGCGCCACCAGCCGCGCCGCGCCCACCGGCTCGGCCGCCGCCAGGGCCTCGTGGAGGTCCTGCAACGCATCGGCCAGGGGCGACAGGGGCGTCTCCAGGCCCTTGCGGGTGCCCTTGAGCAGGGCCTCCCGGCCGAGCTTCTCCAGCCCCGCCGGGGCCTTGTAGAGGGCCGCCGGATCGGCGAAGTAGGCGCCCAGCTCGGTCTGCCAGAGGCGCAGGCGCGCGGGGTCGTAGCTGCGCTTGTTGAGGCCGTCGAAGGCGCACAGGGCCGCCAGCCAGGCGCCGCTGTCCCGCGCCCAGGCGTCCCGCGCCCGCTCCCAGGCCGCCTCGACGGCGGCCAGGTCGCCCGCCGCCAGGTCCCGGGGCTCGATGCGCAGGTAGGGCTTGCCCAGGTGCCCGCGCAGGCGCTGGCGCAGCCAGGCCGGGGTGATGCGCCGCTGGGCCAGGTAGCGCGCCCAGGCCGGCTCGGCCTCGGCCAGCTCGCGACGCCAGAGGTCGGCGAGCAGGGCGTCGAGCACTTCGCGGTCGTCGGCGGTCAGCTCGGCGTCGAAGTCGCCGCCAGCCTCGAACGCGGCGTCCTGCAAGGCCCGCTGGCAGAAGCCGTGGATGGTGAAGATCGCCGCTTCGTCGAAGCCGTGGACCGCCAGCAGCAGCCGGCGGTGGGCGTCCTCGCCGGGATAACGGGCGTGCAGGCCGGCGAGGATCGGGTCCTCCGCCTCGCCGCCCTGGTACACCGCCAGCAGCGCCGCCAGGCGCGCGCGGATACGCTCGCGCAGCTCGGCGGTGGCGGCGGTGGTGTAGGTCACCACGAGAACCTGCCCGACGCCGAGCTGCCGCTCCAGCAGCAGCCGGGCGTAGAGCGCGGTGAGGGTCCAGGTCTTGCCGGTGCCGGCGCTGGCCTCGATCAGGCTGCGCCCGTCGAAGGGCGAGGCGAGCAGGTCGAGGCTCATGCCGGGGCCTCCTCGTCGACGTCGGCCAGGGCATCCAGGGCCGGCCCGTAGAGCTGCTCCGCCAAGGCCTCGAAGCGCTCGCCCAGGGGGTCGACGCCGCGAAAGGCCAGGGCGTTCCAGGGGTCGAGGGATTCGCCGGCGAGGTAGTCGTTGCCGGTCCATTGCACGAAGGCTTCCAGGCGAGCGGCGTCGACGGGCGCCTTGCGGCCGGGGTGGCGCCACTTGTGGGCGAAGCCGTGGCTGCTGCGCGGAAACAGTGGCAGTGGGCGCAGCAGGGCCTCGCGATAGGCGGCGAGCCAGGGTTCGAGGCGCCCCAGGGGGTCGTCCACCGGGCCGAGGCGCCATTCCCGCGAGGGCGACAGCAGCCGGCTCTCCCGGGCGACGTCGGGCCCGGCGCAGGCGACCAGCAGCAGGTGGCGCAACCAGAACGGCGCCAGTTCCCAGGCGCCGAGGTCGCGCAGGCGGTAGTCGAACAGCCCGCTGGCGGTGACTCCGTCGAGCCACCCGTGAAGGTGCACGCCGCCGAGGCGCAGGTCGACCGGCAGCGGCCGGGGGGTGTCCTCGGGGCGTTCGTCCCGCAGCACCGGGGCGAAGGCGCGGATCGGCCCGCGCAACTGGCCCCACAGCGCCTGGCCCAGCTCGCCCGCCGGCAGCCAGCCGGAGGCAGCGGCCAGGCGGCGCTCGTCCGCCTCGCTCCAGCCGCGCTCGGCGGCTTCCAGGGCCAGGCGGCGCAGGCCGTTGAGGGCGGCGCGCTCCACTTCGAAGGGTTCGTCGCCGGCCAGGGCTTCCTCGCGGTCCGGCAGGCGCAGGCCGAGGCGCTGTTCCAGCAGGAAGCGCGCCGGGTGGCGGAAGCACTGCACCAGCCGTGCCGGCTCCAGGGTCAGCCAGTCGCCCTCGGGTTCCGGCAGCGTCACGTCGAACGGCGCGTCCGGCGCCGCCGGTGGCGCGGCGAGGCGCTCGGCGGCGCGGTGCCAGGGCGCGGCGAAGCCCCGCCGGGCGTCGCCGGCGAAGTTGCCCGGGGCGAAGGGCTGCAACGGGTGGGCGACGGTAACCCGTTGGCTGGCGCGCGCCGAGCCGGCCTCGGCGGTCAGGTCGATGCTTTCCAGCAGTTCGCTGACCAGCACCGAGGGCGGCAGGGGGGCGTTGTCCCGGGGGTCGCGGCCGACATAGCTCAGGTACAGCCCGTCCCGCGCCGAGAGCAGGGTTTCCAGCAGCAGGTAGCGGTCGTCCAGGCGCCGCGCGCGGTCGCCGCGCCGGGGGTGGCGGGCCATCAGGTCGAAGCCGGCGGCCGGCGTGCGGCGCGGGAAGGCGCCGTCGTCCAGGCCCAGCAGGCAGACCTGGCGGAACGGCAGGCTGCGCATCGGCACCATGGTGCAGAAGGTCACCGCGCCGGTGAGGAAGCCGCCCACGCCGCTCCCCTGCTCCAGGACACCCATGAGGTGCTGGCGCACCAGGGCTAGGTCCAGCGGCCGGCGGATGCCGGAGGCCTGGGCGTGGTCGCGCAGGGTCGCGCAGGCCTGGGACAGCAGCAGCAGGGTTTCCCCCGCCTCGCGCTCGTCGAACAGCAGGTCCAGCAGCTCTTGCAGGGCGTCGGCCCACTCCGCCAGCGGGCGCGGGCGGGCGAGGTCGGCGGCGAGGCCGGCGAGGCGCTGGACGAAGGCCGCCAGGCGACCGAGCAGTTGCGCGCGGGCGCCTTCCAGGGCGTCCAGGGGCCAAGTGCCGCCGAGCAGCGGCGGGCGCTCGCCGGCCAGCCGCGGCGGCGCGGCGAAGCCCAGCAGCAGGCGATCCAGCCCTTGCCGCCAGCCGAACGCCTCGTCGCCGGGCAACCCCAGGCGCACCCGGTGCTCGGCGTCGCGGCCCCAGCGCACCCCCGCCTCCCGCAGCCACTCCCGCAGCAGCGGCAGGTCGTCGGCCTCGATCCCGGCGCGCGCGGCCAGGGCCGGGTGCTCCAGCCAGGCCAGCAGCTCCTCGGCGGCGAAGCGGCTGTCGGGCAGGCCCAGCAGGGCGACGAAGGCATCCACCAGGGGCAGCTCGGCGCGCAGGCTACGGTCCGCCAGGCTGTAGGGGATGGCCGGGGTGGCGCGTCCGGCGGCGCCCTCGCGGCCGGCGAACACCGCCTCGATGTAGGGGGCATAGCGTTCGATGTCCGGGGTCAGCACCACGACCTGGTCGGGGCTGAGGGTCGGGTCGGCGGCGAAGCGCGCCAGCAACTGGTCGTGCAGCACCTCCACCTCCCGCAGCGGCGAGTGGCAGACATGCACTTCCAGGGAGCGGTCGTCCTCCCGCAGCGCCAGGCGTTCGTCGGGCGCGCGGGTGCGCAGGCGCAGGATGTCGTTCTGCAGGCCGTGCAGCAGGCTGTCGTCCCGCAGCCCGGCGTCGTCGGCGTAGAGCCCGGTGTCCTGGCCGCCCTCGCCGGCGACCAGGGCGAACAGCGCGTCGAAGAAGTCCCGGCCCTGCTTGCCCAGGCTCGCCAGCAGCGGGTGGCCCACGTCCAGGTACCAGTCGTCCGCGCCGGCGCCCGGGACCGCGCCGAGGTCTTCCCGGGCCAGTTCGCGGATGTCGCGGATGTCGCCCCAGGCCTCGCGGCTGGGGTTGAGGGCGAACAGCACCACCCGGGTGTGCCGCGCCAGCCCCTCGAGGACCCGCAGGTGGTGCGGCGGCAGGCTGTTGATGCCGAACACCAGCAGCCGCTCGGGCAGCCCCGGCAGCGGCGCGTCGTCGTGCAGGCGAGCCAGCAGCTCGCCCAGCAGGCGGGCGCGATGGGGGTGGCCGTCGGCGGTCAGTTCACGCCAGAGCAACGCCTGCCAGTCCTCGTCGTCGCCCAGGCCGAGGCGCTCGCCCCGCTCCCAGGCGGCCAGCCAGTCGTCGCGGTACAGCAGATACTGGTCGAACACGTCGGCGATGCGCGCCGCCAGGGCCAGCCGCCGGCGGTCGTCGCCGCCGTCCAGGTAGCGCGCCAGGCGCGGCGCCCGGGCCAGGTGGGCGTCCTCGCAGAGCCAGTCGTAGAGGCGCCAGGCGAGGGTCGCCGGGTTGAAGGCGGATTGCGTCGGCAGCTCGCCCAACGCCTGGCGGGTCAGGTCCCAGACGAAGCGCGCCGGCAGGTGCAGTTCCACGTGCATGGCGATGCCCTGCCGGCGCGCCAGCAGCAGGGTCAGCCAGCGTCCCATGCCCTGGCTGGGCACCACCACCCGGGCCGGCGCCAGCGGGTCGGCCTGGGGCTGGGCGAGCAGCGCGCAGGCCAATTCGCCGAGGCTTTCCAGGTCGTTGGCATGGTAGAGATCGAGCATCGCGGTGCCTGCGGGAATCCGGTCGTCAAGGGTACCAGATGCACCGGCCACCGCCCCGCCCGGACGCCGGCCGGCGCGGCTACGCTGAGAAGGACCGGAACGGTGCATGAGGCGCTTCGTTAGCGAACTCACGATTGCAATTCCGGACAAATATGACAATCGTGTGACCACTCGTCCGTTCATCGTCGTCCCCAGGGGTGTTCGTCGCGGCTCTATCCTCGTCAGTCCGGAGGGCCACCAATGCTGACCTTGCTCAATCTGCTCTCGGCCGTCGCCTTGCTGGTCTGGGGCACCCACATCGTGCGTACCGGCATCCTGCGGGTGTACGGCGCCGACCTGCGACGTCTGATCAGCCGCAGCGTGGAGCGCAAGCCCCTGGCCTTCATCACCGGCATCGGCGTCACCGCCCTGGTGCAAAGCAGCAATGCGACCGCCCTGCTGGCCACCTCCTTCGTCGCCCAGGGGCTGATGGCCCTGGGCCCCGCGTTGACGGTGATGCTCGGTGCCGACGTCGGCACCGCGCTGATGGCGCGGGTGCTGACCCTGGACCTGTCCTGGCTGTCGCCGCTGCTGATCTTCTTCGGGGTGATCCTGTTCCTGTCCCGCAAGCAGACCCGCGCCGGCCAACTGGGCCGGGTGGCCATCGGCCTCGGCCTGATCATCCTCGCCCTGCAACTGATCGTCGCCGCGGCCACGCCGATGACCGAGGCCAAGGGCGTGCAGGTACTGTTCTCCTCGCTCACCGGCGACGTGCTGCTGGACGCCCTCACCGGCGCGCTGTTCGCCATGATCTCCTACTCCAGCCTGGCCGCCGTGCTGCTCACCTCGACCCTCGCGGCGTCCAAGGTGATCTCCCTGAAGGTGGCGCTGTGTCTGGTGGTGGGGGCCAACCTGGGCAGCGGCATCCTGGCGATGATCAGCGCCAGCGCGCAGAACGCCGCGGGCCGCCGGGTGGCCCTGGGCAGCCTGCTGTTCAAGCTCGCCGGCTGCCTGCTGGTGCTGCCGCTGGTGGAACCCCTGGCCGCCGGCATGGAGCGCTGGTCGATCAGCCAGCAGGAGCTGGTGATCGCCTTCCACGTGCTCTACAACTTGGTGCGCTGCACCCTGTGCCTGCCGCTCACCGCGCCGATGGCGCGCTTCTGCAACCGCCTGCTGCCCGACCGCGCCCTGGAGGACAACGTGGCGCGGCCGCGCCACCTGGACCCGGCCGCCCTCGACACCCCGAGCCTGGCCCTGGCCAACGCGGTGCGCGAGACCCTGCGCATGGGCGACATGGTGGAGCAGATGCTCAACAACCTGTTGCAGGTGATCCACGGCGGCGATCCGCAGTTGGGCAAGGAAATCCGCCGCCAGGACGACGATGTCGACGCCCTCTACACGGCGATCAAGCTGTACCTGGCGCGAATGCCCCGGGAGGACCTGGGCGAGCGGGACAGCCGGCGCTGGGCGGAGATCATCGAGCTGGCGATCAACCTGGAGCAGGCCGGCGACCTGGTGGAGCACATGCTCAGCACCGTGCAGGACAAGAAGACCGCTCGCAGCCGTTCCTTCTCCGCCACCGGCCTGGAGGAGCTGACCACCCTCCACGCCCAACTGGTGGCCAACCTGCGCCTGGCCCTGTCGGTGTTCCTCAACGGCGACGTGGAAAGCGCCAAGCGCCTGCGCCGCGCCAAGCAGCGCTTCCGCCTGCAGGAGCGTCGCTTCGCCCACGCCCACGTCGACCGCTTGCATCAGCAGGTGGTGCAAAGCATCGAGACCAGCTCTCTGCACCTGGACCTGATCAGCGACATGAAGCGCCTCAACTCGTTGTTCTGCGCCATCGCCTACGCCGTCCTGGACAACCCCCACGCGCCGGCCGCGGTGGGCGATGACAGCCCCCTGGAAGGCGACGTCGGCGAAGCTCGCCTGGAAGACGGCTAAGGGCGACCGCCCGGCGCATTGCGGGCGGGCCATGGCGAGGCGATGATGGCGCGGTTTATCGCCTCGACGAGCGCCGCCATGGACACCGCACCGCCGCCCCGCGACCCCCTCGACATCCACGCCCTGCTGCGGGTGCTGGCCGAACGGGAGGGCTCCGACCTGTTCCTCACCGTCGGCGCCCCGCCCCACGTGAAGGTAGACGGCCACAGCCTGCCCCTGGACCTGCCGCCGCTGTCGCCCCCGGCCTTGCGGCGCATGGCCGACGACCTGATGAACGAGGCCCAGCGCGCCGAGTTCGCCCGGGACTGGGAACTGGACCTGGCGGTGGGCGTGCCCCAGGTCGGCCGCTTCCGGGTCAACCTGTACCGCCAGCGGGGCGAGGTGGCGATGGTGGTGCGCCACATCAAGACCCATATCCCCTCTCTGGATACCCTTGGCCTGCCACCGACGCTGGAAAAGCTCGCGCTGTTCGACCGTGGCCTGATCCTGGTGGTGGGCGCCGCCGGCTCCGGCAAGTCCACCACCCTGGCGGCCATGCTCGACCACCGCAACGAGCGGCGCAGCGGACACATCGTCTGCGTCGAGGACCCCATCGAATTCATCCACCGCCACAAGCGCTCCCTGGTGGATCAGCGGGAAGTCGGCCTGGATACCCACAGCTTCGCCGCCGCCCTGCGCAACGTGCTGCGGGAAGCGCCGGACGTGATCATGCTCGGCGAAATCCGCGACCTGGACAGCATGCAGCACGCCCTGCACTACGCCGAGACCGGCCACCTGTGCATCGCCACCCTGCACGCCACCAGCAGCGTCCAGGCCATCGAGCGGGTGGCGCACTTCTTCCCCGAGGCGGCCCGTGCCCAGGTGCTGGGGGACCTGTCCCAGAACCTGCTGGCGGTGGTGGCCCAGCGCCTGGTGCCGGGGCGCGAGCGCAAGCGGGTGGTGGCGGTGGAACTGCTGCTGGGCACGCCTTACCTGCGCGACCTGATCAAGCGCGACGAACTGGCGGCCCTCAAGGACGCCATCGGCCAGGCGCCGGAGCAGGGTCTGCAAACCTTCGACCAGCACCTCTTCGCCCTCCATGAAGCCGGCCGGATCACCCTGGAGCAGGCCCTCAAGCACGCCGACTCGCGCACCGACCTGGCGCTCAAGGTGCGCCTGGAGGGCAGCCGCCCCGCGTCCGGCCCGGACGACGGCGCCGCGCCGGCCTGAGTCGCCGCGCCGAAGGCCATTCGGTCGATTCGCCGTCGAACGCCCTGCGCGGGGGCGGCGAAACCCGTTATGCTGGCCGTCTTCCGCCGTCACCGCTCGCGCCCCATGCGTTACCTGTTCGCCCGCCTGCTCGGCCTCACCCTCTTGCTGGCTCTGCCGCTGCACGCCGAGGACCGCCTCCAGGTCGAAGGCTACCTGCTGGAAAACGGCCTGCAGGTGCTGCTCAAGCCCACCGCCGAGCGCGGCCACGTGTCGATCCGCCTGGTGGTGGGGGTGGGCTTCGACGATTTCCCCTGCACCGACCAGGAGCTGCCGCACCTCTTGGAGCACTTGTTCTTCGGCGGCCTCGACGCCGGCGGCGAAGCGGCCCTGGAAGCGCGCATGCAGGCGCTGGGCGGCGAATGGAACGCTTTCACCGGCGAGGGCGACACCGCCTACCTGGTGGAGGCCCCGGCCGCCCGCCAGCGCGATGCCCTCGACCTGCTGCTGGACGTGCTGCAAGACACCCGCCTGAGCGACGCGGGCGTCGCCGAGGCCAAGCGCATCGTCCAGCGCGAGAGCGGCGGCCACTATTCCCACCTGGAGCGCTGGCTCGACCGCCAGGACCTGATCGGCCGCGAGGCCCACCAGCAACTCGCCGTGGAGCTGGGCCTGGCCTGCGCCGAGCGGCCCCAGGTGGCCGGGCTGACCCGGGCGCGCCTGGAAGCCCTGCGCCGCGACTGGTACGTGCCCAACAACATGACCCTGATCGTCGTCGGCGACCTGGACCGCCACCTGCCGGCCTACCTGGAGCGGCGCTTCGGCGCGCTCGCCGAGGGCCCGCAGATGGACCGCCGGCCCCTCGCCTCGATCCGCCAGCCGGCCGCCTTGCGCCGCACCCTGAACCAGGGGTTGTTCGGCGAAAGCGCCAAGCTGCACTGGATCTTCCGCGAGCCGGACCTGGACGGCGACGACGAGACCTGGGAACTGCTACGGGACTACCTGGAATGGGCCCTGTACCGTCGCCTGCGCATCGAGCAGGGGCTGTCCTACGGGCCATGGAGCGAGCGGCGCGCCTTCGGCGAGGAAAGCTTCCTCAGCCTCAACGCCGACCTCGAGCGCGGCGACGTGGAACGCGCCGAGCGGGTGCTGCGCGGGCTGGTCGAGGAGCTGCGCCGCGACGGCCTCGACCCGGCCACCTTCGCCCGCCTGCAAGGCGCCGCGGTGGCCCGCCAAGCCTGGGCCATCCAGGGCGACAGCGACCTCGCCGACCACTACTGGTACGCCCTGGGCGATTACCAGGACGGCCGCTTCGGCGACACCGCCGCGCGCCTGCGGAAGGTGACCCTCGAACAGGCCGACCAGGCACTGCGGCTTCTGCTCGACCAGCCCGGCTACCTGCGCATCGAAAAACCCCTGCTGGGCTTCGCCGGCCTCGCCTGGCTGGCAGCCGGCCTGGCCGTGGCCCTAACGACCCTCCTCGCGCTGCTCCTGCTCCTGCTGCGCTGGCGGCGGAGCTAGCCGAGCCGTAGAGGGCCGTGAAGAGCTTGGGCTTCGATGCTTTTTTCGTCTCCAGGACTCAGTTGGGCTACCGCTTCAGCCAGTCGAACAGTCGCCATCTTCCAGATCCCTTCTCTACGGACCTGTCAGGCGCATTGAACTCGAAAAAAGGCGTTTCCGTGGCCGCCTGTATGGACTGGCATAAATCCAGGACTACGGCATAGGGCTCCTCATCGCCCCCCAGGCATACCTCCAACAGGTTGCCGGGCTTCAACTCTTCGAACCGTACGGACTGACCACCCATGAGCACGTCCTCGCTTTCAGGAGACACATGTCGAATGTCGAACCTTATTACGGCGCCTATCGCCAAGTCGTTGCCCCGGTAACACTTCACTACTTCTGCTTCGAGATGGGCCGTTCCTTGATCGATAGAAAGAAACATGTCCTTTATGCAGACCTGCACGTGGTAGCGCGCTTGGTCGAAGGCTTCAGCCCTTTGCCGGAGCGGAATCATCGAGTCGTTCCCCGTTGCGTTGCGACCACAGCCAAGACTTCCATTGCCAGTACAGCGGCCCCACTTGGCACCGGTATTTTTCCGAATACATTTTTCACATGGAGGTACGCGAAAGGGCTGAATGACTCCACGCCATACACGCTGTTCAGCTCAGAAAGCGACCTGTATACGCCCGTGCGTCCATCACTTTCGTACACCCCGACAAGTCTTTGAACACATAAACCGCATGGCCTACTCCTTGCCCACGGGAATATCCCCGTATGCCCACGATGGCCGCGCTTCCGTCGCGCGGTAAGTCGCGAGCCACATCGTCGATGTGCTGAGCTTTCTTCACTATCCCTACATTGGCGCCCAGGGCTCGCAGATTACTGGCGACTCCTTCAAGGGTGAGAGGGCCGGCTTGATGCATAGGTACTCCCAAGGCCTTGGCCAGATCCTCCACCGATGCCAAGAGGCGTCCATTAACGCGATTACCCGTCTGAACAAGGGCCTTCGTAGAGGCCACCCAACCACAACACGGCCCACCGGGATCGGCGATCAACCGAGCCAGGCGGGTATGCCGGGCTTCTTTGAGCAGTTGAACGCCCTTCCCTACAGGGCCTGCCACGCCGAGCAATCTCAATCCATCGCTCGCGACTCCTTTCCAGTTCCCCTCGCTAACACCGTCTCCCAACCTCAGTACATCGACTACACCAGAGCCGATGACCATCGAGGTATACGTGGTAGTCGCCACGATGATCGCAAATTGATTGGGATTGTTTTCTACATATTCTTCGAGCGAAAGACCCGCACTCCTGCGATGCTCTTCCCACCAGTTCGCAATCTCGGTGAAGACCCACATCCATACGCTCCTTCTCGATCTCACAAGTGAATCAATATCGCGCCTGCTAGGGTCGAACTTCCGTTCAGTATGGCAAGCCCTTACTAGCACTATTGCCAGCGTCAAGCCGGGCATCACCAGCAGTTCCAAGAGCGCTGTAGCGCTCGGCGAGCCAGAGGGCCTGGAGTCCGGCGGCGTCGGCGGCGGGTCCGGGGGCGCGCGTTCAGAGCGCGTCAGTGCCAGGGCCGACAGCAGTACGCCGATTACTCCGAAGACGCTGTTCGTTCGACGCCGATCCTGCCTGGACACGAACCCCTCGGGCGGCCATAAGCGGGTGGCAAGGGCCCAGTCTCCCTAGCGGAGCGATTAGGCGGCAATATGTTCACACCGCCGACCTTTCGTCCAGCGCATACCGTATTCATGGCCGGCGTCGGTCCTAAGAAAAGACGCTGAAGGAGTATCCTGCCATTCCGATCCTGTGCTCATCCGACCCCGCCATGTCGATCTGGAAAAACCGCATCCTCAAACTGTTCGAGCTGCTGGCGCGCTACCCGCGTCTGTTCGCCCTCTACGGGTTCGTCTCGGGGGTCGGCAGTTTCTTCCTGGTGGACCGGGGGGCGCGGCTGGCGGTGATGGTGGCGGCGATCATGCTGGTGAGCTGGGTGTGGCTGCTGCTGGAGGGGGTGGTGCGGCGGCTGGTGGCGCGGTTCAGCGGCTGGGAGTTGCCGGCGCCGCTGCTGCGCTTCGCCACTCAGCTCATCCACCAGGAAACCTTGTTCTTCGTATTGCCGTTCTTCCTGGTGACCACCAGTTGGAACAGCGGCCAGGCATTGTTCACCGGGTTGCTGGCGGCGGGCGCCCTGGTCTCGGTGATCGACCCGCTTTACCACCGGCGGCTGGCCAGCCGGCGCTGGCTGTACCTGGCGTTTCACACCCTGACGCTGTTCGCCGCACTGCTCACGGCGCTGCCGATCATCCTCCACCTGAGCACCGCCCAGAGCTACCCGCTGGCCCTGGGCATCGCCACGCTGCTGTCCTTCGCCAGCCTGTACAGCGTGATCCCGGTGGCGCGCTGGCGCGGCGTGGCGCTGATCGGCCTGACCCTGGTGCTGGGGCTGGGCGGCTGGCTGGCGCGGGTCTGGGTGCCGCCGGCGACCCTCTGGCTGACGGACGTGGCCATCGCCACCCAGCTCGACGGCGACAACCGCGCGCCGGCCGATAGCCTGGGGGACGTGAATATCGCTCAATTACGCGCCGGCGGCCTGTACGCATACACGGCGATCTCGGCGCCCCGGGGGCTCAACGAGCGCATCTACCACGAGTGGCTGCACAACGGCGAGCGCATCGACCGCATCGCCCTGGACATCCATGGCGGGCGCAAGGAGGGCTACCGCGCCTGGACCCACAAGCAGAACTTTCCCAAGGACGCCGAGGGCCGCTGGCAGGTGAAGGTGCTGACCGAGGCGGGGCAGATGATCGGCACCTTGCGCTTCCACGTCAGCGGCCCCCACGAGGCCGCCGCGCAGGAGGGGCCGGACCACCCGGCGAGCGCGCTGTCCGTGCTTCAGCCGAAGAACCAGTAGCACACCCCGATGGATGCCAGGACGCCGGCCAGGTCGGCCAGCAGGGCACAGCCCACGGCATGGCGGGCGCGCTGGATACCCACCGCGCCGAAGTAGACCGCCAGCACGTAGAACGTGGTTTCGGTGCTGCCTTGCACGGTGGCGGCCACCAAGGCCGGGAAACTGTCGACGCCATGGCTCTGCATGGTCTCGATCAACATCGCCCGGGCCGCGCTGCCGGAGAGCGGCTTGACCAGGGCGGTGGGCAGGGCGTCGACGAAGCGGCTGTCCCAGCCGAACAGGTCCACCAGCCAACGGATGCCGTCCAGGCCGAAGTCCAGGGCGCCCGAGGCGCGCAGCGCACCCACCGCGCAGAGCATCGCCACCAAGTAGGGCAGCAGGTTCCGGGCGACCTCGAAGCCTTCCCGGGCGCCCTCGACGAAGCTCTCGTAGACCGGCACCTTGCGCAACGCCCCCACCAGCAGGAACAGCAGGATCAGGCCGAACAGCACCAGGTTACCCAACAGCGACGAGAGCGCCGCCAGGGCGGTGGCCGACAGCCCCGCCAGCAGCGCCATGAAGCCGCCCAGCAGCAGGACACCGGGCACCAAGTAGGCCAGCACCTTCGGGTCCCACAGGCGCAGGCGCTGCATCGCCGCCACCGACAACAGGCCGACGAGGGTGGAGGCGCTGGTGGCGAGCAGGATCGGCAGAAACACCAGGGTCGGGTCGTGGGCGCCCTGTTGGGCCCGGTACATGAAGATCGACACCGGCAGCAGGGTCAGGGAGGAGGCGTTGAGCACCAGGAAGAGGATTTGCGCGTTGCTGGCAGTGTCCGTGCTGGGGTTGAGGCTCTGCAGGGCCTTCATCGCCTTCAGGCCGATGGGGGTGGCAGCATTGTCCAGGCCCAGGCCGTTGGCGGCGAAGTTCAGGGTGATCAACCCCAGGGCCGGGTGCCCCGGCGGCACCTCGGGCATCAGCCGGGAGAACAGCGGCCCCAGCAGCCGGGCGAGGACATCGACGATGCCGGCGCGCTCGGCGATGCGCAGGAAACCGAGCCACAGGGTCAAGGTGCCGAACAGCAGGACCATCACCTCCACCGAGAGCTTGGCCATGGCGAACAGGCTCTCCACCATGGCCGCCCACACGCCGGGATCGCCGCCGATCCAACGCGCCACGGCGGCCAGCGCCGCCATGGCGAAAAAGCCGAGCCACAAGCCGTTGAGCATGAACGAGTCCTCGCAAGCAGAGGGCGGGATGATAACGGCGACCCCGGCGACGTGCCAGGCGAGGGTCGCGGCCGGAGTTCGCTCGCCGTGGGGCTCGACGGAAGACGAACTTTGCCCCGGTGCCACAGCCGAACGTAGCGGACCGCCGCTTCGGCGTCGTCCTCCCGGTTCGACCGGGCATTCGCCTGGTCGCTGTCCCGACAGGAGATTGCGATGAAGAAACTTCTGGTGCTGTATTACTCCATGTATGGCCACGTCGAGCGCATGGCCGAGGCGGTGGCCGAGGGCGCCCGTGGCGTGCCGGGGGTCGAGGTCAGTCTCAAGCGAGTCCCGGAAACCATGGCTCCCGAGCTGGCGAAGAAGGCGGGCGCCAAGCTCGATCAGGCGGCGCCGATCGCCTCGCCTCAGGAACTGGCCGACTACGACGCCATCCTCTTCGGCAGCCCGACGCGCTTCGGCAATATGACCGGGCAGATGCGCACCTTCCTCGACCAGACCGGCGGCTTATGGGCCCAAGGCAAGCTGGTGGGCAAGCTGGGCAGTGTATTCACCAGCACGGGCACCGGTGGAGGCAGCGAGACCACTATCACCTCCTTCTGGCACACCCTCGCTCATCATGGAATGCTGATCGTCGGCCTGCCCTATACGGCCCCGGAACTGACCGACATCAGCGAGCTGCGCGGTGGCACGCCTTATGGCGCCGCCACGGTCGCCGCCGCCGACGGTTCTCGCCAGCCCAGCGACAAGGAACTGGCCCTGGCCCGCTACCAGGGTGCCCATGTGGCCCGATTGGCCACGCGATTCGCCTGATCCACGAGTGAATGCCACGCAGTGAAGGGAAGTCCGGCACGGACACCAGAACCAGAAGCCGCTCGATGATTGTATACAGGGAAGAACAGGCGGAGCGGCAAGGACAGCCGCCCCGGGGGCCGGTTTCCGCCCTGCCCCCGGTGGCCGTGCGCCTGACCCGGCCCGCGAACGGAGGTACTCCCTGTACCCCTAGGTCGCCTCGAACCTCGCGTTCAAGGCAATCCGGCCCCCTGGTCATGGCTCCATCCGGAGCCGCGTAGCTCGCCTCCCGAGAATGGGAGGGCGTTCGAATGCTGGATAGACCCGACAACCGGCCGATCCGGGATTTCCGCGTCGCGCGCCGAAACCCCTCTCATCTCATGCGCGCCCGCTTCGGTAGGCGATGCGCGCATCGGCCTACCGAAGCGGGCAAGCCACTATCCGCGCCGACGTCCGAAGATGAACGACAACACGAACAGCACCAGGAACAGCACGAAGAGGATCTTGGCGATCCCGGCGGCCGTACCGGCGATACCGCCGAAGCCCAGGACACCCGCCACGATGGCGATTACCAGAAACGTCAGAGCCCAACTCAACATGGTGTATCTCCTTTGCGGTGTGATGCGTGTGGTTACTGGATGCGTGTGGTTACTGAAAATCAGACGGCTTGGCGAAGAACCGGTTCGGTTTAACGTTGGCGCAGCGCACGGGGGCCGGGCGGACGCGCCCGACCCTCAAGGCCAGCACGGACAGCACGCAAACGAAACCGGCGCACAAGGCGAGAAACGCGAGATAAGTCATGGCGGGTCCTCCGCTCAGAACGCCCACGTGGTGGCCGAGAACGAAGCCTCGCGCCCACCCGAGGTCCGAACCATGCCCGCCTCGGCGGATACCCCCTGGGCATCGCCTACCCTTTCCTCCATCGCTGGCTCGGGCGCCACGATGCGCTCGGCCGCTTTGTTCGGCACAATCGGGCGCATGGGCTGCAAGGCGCTGAAGCGGGCGTTGAGCTGATGCTCGACGAACAACAACGCCGCCAGGGCGAGGAAGCCGATCAGGACCTGGCCCAGGCGACGGGCCGCGAAGGACTGGAACATGGCGAACTCCTGATGCGTGAGCGGTAGGGCCATCCGAAGCGGTTCGGGGTTGGGAGGCGTCCCCGCCTCCCGCCGTGTCACTGGGCCTGTTTCAGGCTGCGCATGCGATCGTGGCAGGCACGCACCTTCGGCAGTTCCGCCACCAGCAGTGCGCGAACGTCCGGTTCGGCCTCTTCCAGTGCGTCTTCGAAGGCATGCAGAATGCGGTCCTCGGCTTCTTCGAGCTGGGCCACGTAGGTCGCGTCTTCGTCGCGGGCCATGCTGGCGCGGGTATCGGCGTACACTTGGCGCAGTTTGCCCAGCAGGGTGCCGCCTTCCGCGGGTTGGTCGTGGTTCGCGGCCACTTTCACCGCGAGCGCCTGGATGACTTGCGTCTTGGCCTGGGCCATGTCGCGGAAGAGGCTTTGCAGGTCGGGGCTTTTCACTTCCTCGAGGGCGTGCAGGTAAAAACGCTGGCCATCGCGGGTGATTTCGATCAATTGGTTGAGTTTCGAAGTGGCACTGGACATGACGTTTCCTCTGGATGAACGAATCGCGGTATCCCGATCGGGCTCGATCCACCGGCACGCGCTTGGCGCGCCGACGTTTGCGGGTTATTCGCAAGCCGCGTGCCAGTTCGAGATCTACAATTTTTTTGTTATTTTTCAATGGCTTAAGCGAAACGTTCGAACGCCCCCTTATGCACCCTGCAAGATCGCGCTCGAACTACCATGCAACTTGCACGATATCCCCTTGACTAAGCGTCACGGCAGCCATCACGGAGTACCCACATGCAACCCGCCACCGAAAACCAGGGGCGCATTCTCTTGGTGGACGATGAGTCCGCCATCCTGCGCACCTTCCGCTATTGCCTGGAGGACGAGGGGTACGCCGTCGCCACCGCCGGCAGCTCGGCGCAGGCCGAGGCGCTGCTGCGTCGCCAGGTGTTCGACCTGTGTTTCCTGGACCTGCGCCTGGGCGAGGAAAACGGCCTCGACGTGCTGGCCCAGATGCGTGTGCAGGCCCCGTGGATGCGGGTGGTGATCGTCACCGCCCACTCGGCCATCGACACCGCCGTCGACGCCATGCAGGCCGGCGCGGCGGATTACCTGGTCAAGCCGTGCAGCCCCGACCAATTGAGGCTGGCCGCCGCCAAGCAGTTGGAGGTGCGCCAACTGACGGCGCGCCTGGAGGCGCTGGAAGGCGAGGTGCGCAAGCCCGGTGAAGGGATGGACTCCCACAGCCCGGCGATGATGGCGGTGCTGGAGACCGCCCGGCAGGTGGCCACCACCGATGCCAACATCCTTATCCTGGGCGAATCCGGTACCGGCAAGGGCGAGCTGTCCCGGGCGATCCATGGCTGGAGCAAGCGGGCCAAGAAGGCCTTCGTCACCATCAACTGCCCCTCGCTGTCCGCCGAACTGATGGAAAGCGAGCTGTTCGGCCATACCCGCGGCGCCTTCACCGGCGCCTCCGAGAGCACCCTCGGCCGGGTCAGCCAGGCGGATGGCGGCACCCTGTTTCTCGACGAGATCGGCGACTTCCCGCTGGCGCTGCAACCCAAGCTGCTGCGCTTCATCCAGGACAAGGAATACGAGCGGGTCGGCGATCCGGTGACGCGCCGCGCCGACGTGCGCATCCTCGCCGCCACCAACCTCAACCTGGAAGAGATGGTTCGCGCCGGCAAATTCCGCGAAGACCTGCTCTATCGCCTCAACGTGATCACCCTCACCCTGCCGCCCCTGCGCGAGCGTCCGGAAGACCTCATCGACTTGGCCGAGCGCTTCCTCGCCCGCTTCGTCAAGGATTACGCGCGCCCCGCCCGGGGCTTCTCCGACGGCGCCCGGGAGGCGCTGCTCGGCTACCGCTGGCCCGGCAACGTGCGCGAGCTGCGCAACGTCATCGAGCGCGCCAGCATCATCTGCCCGCAGGAGCTGGTGGAAGTCTCCCACCTGGGCCTGGGCGGCGCCGCCACCGAAAGCAATACCCCGCGCATCGGCGCCGCGCTCAGCCTGGAAGACCTGGAGAAAGCCCACATCGCCGCGGTCATCGCCACCAGCGATACGCTCGACGAAGCCGCCCGAACACTGGGCATAGACGCCTCGACGCTCTACAGGAAACGCAAGCAGTACGGACTATGAAGCCTGCATTCGCGCGGCTGACGACCCTGCGCGCACGCCTGTTCCTGAGCATTTCGGCGCTGATCACCGTGGCCCTGATCGGCCTGCTGCTGGGCCTGATCAGCGTGATGCAAATGAACCGCTCCCAGGAACGGTTGATCAGCGACAACCTGGCCTCCATCGAGCTCAACCTGCAACTGCGCCAACTCCTGGGCGATCAACTGGTCAACCTGCTCAGCGAGTCGGTGGAACAGGAGGCGCTGCGGCAATCCCAGGCTCAGTTCCGCCAGGTACTCGAGGCAGGCATTCAGGGTTCCGGCGACGAGCAGACCCGCGCCCGCTACGAACAGATCGGTCGCCAATACGACGTGTTCCTGTCGGTGGTCGACGAGCCGGGCACGACGCGCTGGTCGCTACGCAACGACAACGATTTCAGCCAGGCCCTGAACGCTCTGCGCCATACCATGCTGGACATGCACCACTGGGCGCTGCGCAACGTCACCCAGGCGGAAGACCGCGACCACGACCGCGCTTTCCTGATCGCCACCCTGCTGGGGGTGATGGGAGTGGCCGTGCTGCTGATCGGCTTCGCCACCGCCCACGGCATCGCCCGGCGCTTCGGCGGGCCGATCGAGGCACTGGCCAAGGCCGCCGACCAGATCGGCCAAGGCAACCTGCAGATCGCGCTGCCCCACTCCCCGGTGCGCGAAATGGAACTGCTGAGCCGGCGCTTCGGCCTCATGGCGGAGTCGCTGCGGGAACTGAAGGCGGTGGACGTAGAGCGGCTCAAGGCCGAGCAGAAGCGCCTGCAGGCGGTCCTCGACAGCATCGACGACGGCCTGCTGATCCTTGACTGCCAGGGCCACATGGAGCACGCCAACCCGGTGGCGCAACGCCAACTGGATTGGCGCGACAGCCTGCTCGGCCAGCCCCTGGGCCAGGCCCTCGACCACCCGGAACTGGACGAACTCACCCGGCGCGTCCTGAGTGGGGATTTCCTCGACGAGACGCCGCCCGACCTGGTGGTGGAGGCCGAGGGGGAAACCCGCCTGCTGAGTTGGCGCCTGACCCCGGTGAGCCTGGGCGAGGGCCGCCCCCTCGGCGCCGTGATGGTGCTGCGGGACGTTACCGAGCAGCGCGCCTTCGAGCGGGTGCGCAACGAATTCATGCTGCGCGCTTCCCACGAACTGCGCACCCCGATCACCGGCATGCAGATGGCCTTCGGCCTGCTGCGGGAGCGACTCGACTTCCCGCCGGACACCCGGGAAGCCGACCTGCTCGGCACGGTGGACGCGGAGATGCAGCGGCTGGTGCGCCTGATCACCGACCTGCTGAACTTCTCCCGCTTCCAGAATGGCCTGCAGCCTTTGGAGCGGGCCCCCTGCGCCCTCGACGACATGCTGGAGGGGGTCCGGAACCGCTTCATCGAACAGGCCGCGCAGCGCTCGATCCTCATCGAGATGGACCTGCACCAGCCGCTGCCCCGGATCAACCTCGACCGTGCCCAGATCGAGCGGGTATTCGACAACCTGCTGGTCAACGCCCTGCGCCACACCCCCGACGGCGGGGTGATCCGCTTGCAGGCCCGGCGCCATGGCGACCGGGTGATCATGAGCGTCGAGGACAACGGCGACGGCATTCCCACCAGCCAGCAGGCACGCATCTTCGAACCGTTCGTTCAGGCCAGCCAGAAGAAGGGCGCCGCCGGCCTCGGCCTGGCCCTGTGCAAGGAAATCGTGCAACTGCACGGGGGGCGCATCGGCGTCTATTCCCGCCCCGGACAGGGCGCCCAGTTCTACCTGGCGCTGCCGTTGTAGCCCGGGCGGTCGCGACCCCCGGGCCGCCCGCCCGTCCTCCCCCAGCTCAGCGGGCGGTGTTCAGCACCAGCAGCAACGCGGCGGTCTGGGCGTCCGGCTCGCCGTCGTAGCGCGCCGGGCGGTACTTCATCTGGAACGCCGCCAGCACGTTGCGGGTGGCCTGGTCGAGCACGCCGTTCTGCGGCACCGCGTAGCCCTGGATCGACAACTGGTGCTGGAACCACGCCACGCTGGGCAGGCCGGCGGCCAGCAACACCTGTTTGCTCGCCACCTCGCCAGCATCCGGCCAGGGGATCAGCCCCGCCTCCCCCAGGCGCTTCCAGGGGAACAGCGGACCGGGATCCACCTTGCGCTGGGGCGCGATGTCCATGTGCCCGATGATCGCGCCCGGGGCCAGCCGGTGGCGCTTCTTCAGATCCTTGAGCAGGTCGATCAGGGCGTCGATCTGGGCGTCGGAGAACGGATACCAGACCCGGCCGTCGGGGGTGTCGTCGTAGCCTCGGTTGACCAGCTCGATGCCGATGCTGCTGGCGTTCAGCCAGGTGCGCCCCTGCCACTGGCTCTCTCCGGCATGCCAGGCGCGGCGGTCCTCGTCCACCAGCCGGTAGACGTTGGGCGGGTTCTCGTCGATCAGGTAATGGGCGCTGACCTCGCCGTGGGTCAACAACGCGAGGGAATGCATGAAGTCGGTGGAGGTGTAGTGCAGCACGACGTACTGCACCCGGCTGTCCTGGTTGGCGGAGACGAAGCGGGTGTCGATCCGCGGACCCCGGGCGCACCCGGCGAGCAGGACCAGCGTCAGGCAGAGCAGGAAAGTCTTCATGGGGCGATGTGCAGCACGCGTTGCAGGTTGCGCAGCAGCATATCGATACTCAGCATGATCAGCAGCATGCCGGCCAGCCGCTCGATGGCGAGCAGCCCCCGGGGCCCGAGGAACCGTTGCAGGAAGGCCGCCTGGAGCAGGATCAGCGCCGTGCCGGCCCAGGCCAGCAGCACCGCCAGGTACAGCTCCCACAGCTCGCCCTGGTGGGTGTTGCGCAGGGTCATCAGCACCGCCAGGGCGGACGGCCCGGCCACCGCCGGCGTGGCCAGGGGCACCAGCATCGGCTCGCCGTCCGGCAGGTCGCCCAACACACCCTGGGGCGTGGGGAAGATCAGCCGCAGGGCGATGATGAACAGGATGATCCCACCCGCCATGGCGATGGCTTCCTTGGACAGGCCGAGCCCGCTGAGGATCTTCTCGCCGAAGGTGAGGAACAGCAGCAGCAGCGCCAGGGCGAACAGCAGCTCGCGCAGGGCGACCTTGAGCCGCCGCTCCGGCGCCACGCTCTTGAGCGCCGCGAGGAAGATGGCGATGTTGCCGAACGGATCGGTGACCAAGAAGATCAGCACCGCGATGCCAAGGATGTCCATGGGAGGCCGCTCCGGAATGGAAACCCGGTAGTCTACCGGGCGCGACGCCGCCGCGCGCCCCGCGTCGATCTTTCCTCGCCGGTGAACCCCGCGCTATGGTGGCTGCCATAACAAGACCCTTCGCGAGGAAGCCCGCCATGCCTCGTCTGCTGCTGTGGTTCAAACACGACCTGCGACTCGACGATCATCCCGCCGTACAGGCCGCCCTGGAGGCGGACCGCGTGCTCCCGGTCTTCGTCCTGGACCCCGCCTGGCTGCACGTGACGCCCTTCGGCACCCGCCCGCTGGGGGTGCACCGCGCCGGGTTCCTCTTGGAGAGCCTGCAGGCGCTGGACGTGGAGCTGCGCCGGCGCGGCTCCAACCTGCTGGTACTGCACGGGCAGGCCGAACGCCTGATCCCCGAGCTGGTGGCCCGGCTGAACCTGGACGGCGTGGTGACTCTGGACGAGATCGCCCCGGCCGAGCGGGCCCGCCTCGCCGCCGTGGAGCGCGCCCTCGAGGGCGTGCCGGTGCGGCGGCTGGAGGACAACGGCCTGCTGCGGGCCGAGGAATTGCCCTGGCTGCCCCATCGCGTGCCGATGGTCTACAACCACTTTCGCGCGGCGCTGGAGCAGCGCCTCCTGGTCTTCCAGCCGGCCCTCGCGCCCGAGCGCTTGCCAGCCTTGCCGGAGGGCAGCGAGGCCTGGCTGCAACCCCTGCCGGTGCTGGCGCAACTGGGTCTCGGCGAGCCCGTGCTGATCCCCAACAGCGGTTTTCCCTTCGCCGGCGGCGAGGCGGCGGCCCAGGCGCGCCTGCGGGACTACCTGTGGCAGGGCCAGGGGGTGCAGGATTATGGGATCAGCCAGGAACGGATCAGCGGCGAAACCTCTTCCAAGCTCGCCCCCTGGCTGGCTCACGGCTGCCTGTCGCCGCGCCGGGTGGTCGCCGAGCTGCGCCGCTACGAAGCCCAGCATGGGCGTAGCGAAGCGACCCAGGGCTTCTGGGGCGCGCTGCTCTGGCGCGAGTTCTTCCGCTGGACGTTGCGTCGCCACGGCGAGGCGCTGTTCCAGCCCGCCGGGGTCAAGGCTACCGCCCGGGCCCCGCGCAACCTGGACGAGCGCTACGTGCGCTGGTGCCAGGGGCGCACCGGCATGCCGCTGGTGGACGCCTGCATGCGCGAGCTGGCCGCCACCGGCTACCTCACCGCGCGTGGCCGACAAGTGGCGGCGAGCTACCTGGTGATCGACCTGCAGCAGGACTGGCGGCACGGCGCCGCCTGGTTCGCCGAACACCTGATCGACCACGAGGATGCAAGTAACTGGGGCAACTGGGCCTTCCTCGCCGGGGTCGCCGCCGATCCCCGGCGCCGCCGGGCCTTCAACGCCCTGGGGCAGGCGCGGCGCTATGACCCCGAGGCCGCCTACGTCAGCCTCTGGCTACCGGAGCTGCGCGGCCTGCCGGCCGACCTGCGCCACTCGCCCTTCCAGCTAGCCGCGCCGCGCCTGGAGGCCCTCGGCTATCCCCGGCTGGAGCGCGTGCCCGACGCCTGGCGCCCCTACTTCAGCGAGGCGGCCTGAAGGCGCCCTCTGTATCCAAGCCTGCTCCGCCCCCGCAAGGCGAGCGCACGGACCGCTGGTGGCCGCCCCCAGGCGCCCGATGGCGATGTCGAGGCATCAACGCCGGCTTGAGGATTACCGCCTCGGTGGTCGCCACGCTCAAGCAGGCAACGTCGACCTTGCGTCTGTCGGGGGCTACCGCCGGGCTGCACCTGCTGCTGCGACAAGCCTCCGGGAAAGGGCGGAGGCCCGCTTCGGACGGTGTCGGTGGGGTCGGCCCCGAACCCAGTCCGTCCTAACCGGCGCCCGCCGGTTCAGGCCAGTTCCAGGCGATCCCGGCCGTTTCCCTTGGCGCGGTAGAGCGCCGCGTCGGCGCGCTCGAACACCGCCTCGGCGGTATCGCCCGGGGCGAAGGCGGTCAGCCCGGCGGACAAGGTGATGGTCACCGGTTCGCCCTTGAAGTGGAACGGGCAACCGGCGATGGCCGTGCGCAACGCTTCCAGCATTTGCGCGCCACCGTCCCGGGGCGTTCCGGGGATAAGCAGGACGAATTCCTCGCCACCGAAGCGGGCAAGGAAATCCGTTTTACGGATGCGCTTGGCCAGCTCCCCGGCGACGATCTTCAGGACTTTGTCCCCCGCCAGGTGGCCATAGTTGTCGTTGATCCGCTTGAAGTAGTCGATGTCCATCACCGCCAGCAGCAGGTCGCCGCCATAACGCTGCCAGCGCGCCACCTCCAATTCCAGGCGCTCGCTCCAGGCGGCGCGGTTGGGCAGCCCGGTGAGCGGATCGGACAACGCCTTCATGCGCTGCTCTTCCAGGTGCACGCGGAACCCCTGGGCCTCCTGTTCCATGAGACTCACGCGCTGCACCATGTCCTGCAAGCGGCCACTGACCTCCTGCTCGTGCAGGTCGCGCTGGCGCTGGTATTCGTTCACCGTGGTGAGCAACCCGTCGAGGCGCTCCTCCACGGTGCGCTTGAGGCGCTCGAGGTCCAGGGCGTCCTGCACGCTGCTTTGCAGGTCGCCAACCTGGCCGCGCAGTTCCTGGTCCAGGGCGCGGGCGTTGCGCAGCGAGTCGGCATAGCCCTCGTGGGCGGCGGACAAGGTGCCGAGAAACTGCACGAGGCGCTGGTTGAGCTGCTTGAGGTAGCCGGCGAACTCGTCCTGGTCGTTGTCGGTGACCGCCAGCACCAGCACGCCCAAGTCATCCAGCACCGGAACCAGCTCGTACCAGTTCAGACCGCCGCGCAAGCGCTCACGCAAGTCCTCGCCCTGGGGCTTGTGCCGCTCGGGCAGATCCAGTTCGTCCAGCAGGCGCAGCAGGCTATCGGCGATGTGGGGCGCCACCGCGCTGTAGCCGGGCTCCGGCAGGCCGGGTAGGGCGTAGGCGGGGTCGGATTGGCCGGTGAGCAGGGTGGAGGCCATCGGCAAGCTGTCCAGGGACAAGCCACGCGGGCTCCGACCGGCCACCTGGGCGAGGCGTTGCTCGGCCGCCGGGGTGGTCAAGGGCGGCACCGGAGCATGTCCCTCGCCGGCCACCGTGAGGGCCACCAGGGGTGCTCCGGCCAGTGGGGAGGCCGGATCGAGACCGGCGGGCGCGGGTTCGCCCGGGCCGGGCCCGGTATTCGCCAGGGGCTCGCCGGTGGCGGCGGCGCCCATCGCGGCGGCCTCGTCAGCGAGCGCGGGCGTGGGCGGCACGGCTTCCTCGGCCGGCTCGCCAGCGCCGTTGTCGCGGTTGCCGAACAGCCGCTGCAGCAGGCCCGGCCGCTCCGACTCACCACTTTCCAGCACCTGCAAGGCCTTGCTTTGCAACTCGCTCAGCTCGCTCAGCAGCAGCGGCAGTTCGCGGGCCTGCCCTGCCCGGTCGTCGACGTGCTTGGCGAACTGCTTGAGGGGCTTGCGCACTTCCCGAGGCAGGTCCAGCTTGAGCAACTGACCAGCCAGGCCGTTCAGCGCGGCGACGTTCTGCTCGGCGCGCTGCCGGCGGCGCTCCTCGGATTCCAGCACGGCCTTTTCCAGCCGGGGGATCAGCCCGGCGAGGCCGGCGTCCAGCTTGTCGCCGCGGATGATTTCACGCAGTTCCTGCATGCATTGGTCGACCGCCTTGTCGCTCCCCTCCGCCGCCAGCGAACTGCGGACCAGTCCTCGCTTGAGCAGGTCGAGGCGGGCCTCCCAGCGACGCTCGAGCTTTTCCTGCTCTTCGAGGTTGGTCAGGTATTTGTCTTTCCAGCGCTGGGCGTCGTCGCTCATGGGAGAAGTCCGTTACGGAAGGTCGAGGCCGATCAGCCCACCCGGGCGGGCGCCTGGTGTCGCGTCAGCGCTTCCGGCAGGCGAATGTCCACGGCCACCGGCAAGTGATCGGAGATCGGCTGGCTCAGCACCTCCACGCGTTCCAGCGCGAGGGTGGGGCTGAGCAGGATATGGTCGAGGCAACGCTTGGGCCGCCAACTGGGAAAAGTGGCCTCCGCCTGGGGCGCCAGCAGGCCGAGGTCGCGCAGCGGCGAGCGCTCCAGCAGATCGATGGCATGGGTGTTCATATCGCCCATCAGAACCCGATGGCGGTAGCCGCCGATCAGTTCGCGGATGTAGGCCAACTGACGGGTGCGCACCCGGGCCCCCAGGGCCAGATGCATCACCACCACCACCAGCGCATCCTCCCCTTCGCCAAACCGCGCCAGCACGGCGCCACGCCCCGGAGGGCCGGGCAAGGGGTGGTCTTCCAGGGCGGCAGGCTGCAAGCGGCTCAACAGGCCGTTGCTGTGCTGGGCGAGACGTCCCAGGTTGCGATTGAGCTGCTGGTACCAGTAGGGGAAATGGCCCAGGCGGGCGAGGTGTTCGACCTGGTTGACGAAGCCGGAGCGCAGGCTGCCGCCGTCGGCTTCCTGCAGCGCCACCAGGTCGAAACCGCTCAGCAATTCGCCGATGCGCTGAAGGTTCAGCGCGCGCCCGGCGTGGGGTAGCAGGTGCTGCCACCCCTTGGTCAGGTAGTGGGAATAACGGCCAGTGTTGATACCGACCTGGATATTGAAGCTGAGCAGCCGCAAGCGGCCGTCGGGCGGCAAGGCGCCGCCCTCGCCACAGTGCGGGTTGACTTGCGCGTCGCGCAGCCCCGCCACCCTGACGCTTCCCGCCCGGCGCAGCATCGGAGCGCCTCAGCGGGCGGCCCGCTCCTTCTCGATCAACTGGTTGGCCACGTCCAGCGCGCCTTCGGGGCCGCCCGCGGAGCCCAGGTCGAAGCGATACTTGCCATTGACCACCATGGTCGGTACGCCGGTGATCTGGTAGGCCTTGGCCAGGTTGCGAGCCTTCTCCACCTGGCCTTTGACGGCGAAGGAGTCGAAGGTCTTAAGGAAGGCGTCCTTGTTCACGCCCAGCGGCGCGAGGAAATCGGCGATCTGCTCGGGGGTGTTCAGGGGCTGCTTGCGCTCGTGCAGGGCTTCGAAGAGCGCCGAGTGAACCGTTTGCTCGACGCGCATCAGGTCGAGGGTGATGTAGGTCTGGCCGTGGACATCCCAGGGGCCGCCGAACATGGCCGGCACGCGGACGAAATGGACATCCTCGGGCAGCTTGGCGATCCAGGGGTTGAGGGTCGGTTCGAATTCGTAGCAGTGGGGGCAGCCGTACCAGAACAGTTCGACCACCTCGATCTTGCCGGGCTGGGCCACGGGAACCGGATTCTTGAGCTCCACGTACTGCTTGCCGGCCTCGATGGGCTCCGCCTGGACAGAGGGACCGAACAGGCTGGCGGTGGCGAGCGCAGCGGCGAAGATCAGGTTACGCATGTTTCACTCCTCGAACGGATAAGGGCACCGCGAACGGCGAGGCTTCGACCGGCGCGGGATGATCGGGTTCCGCTCATTGTAGCGGCCGCGCCAATGAAAAAGGGTGGCCGAAGCCACCCTTTCATGCAAAGCCGCGTGTCGGCGCGGGCGAACCTCAGTGCAGACCCTGGATGTAGCTGGATACCGCTTCGATGTCCTTGTTGCTCAGCTTGGAAGCGATGCTGCGCATGATCATGCTGTCGCCATCGTTGACACGATTGCCTTCGCGGAAGTCGGTCAGTTGCTTGGCCACGTAGGCGGCGTGCTGGCCGCTCAGGCGCGGGAAGGCGGCCGGGGCGTTACCGACGCCGTTCGGCGCGTGACAACCGGTGCAGGCGGGCATGCCCTGGTCGAGCTTGCCGCCGCGGAACAGTTCCTCGCCATGCTTCACCAGGGCCGGATCGGCGGTGCCGATGCTCATGTGCTGGCTGGAGAAGTAGGCGACGATGTCGGCCAGGTCCTGGTCGCTGAGGTTGTCCAGCAGGCCGGTCATTTCGAGGACCTTGCGGCCTTCGCCCGGCTTGGCGGTGGGCGCGTTGCCCGCCTTGATATCCTTCAGTTGCTTGAGCAGGTAGCGCGGCCCCTGGCCGGCCAGTTTCGGAAAATTAGGGGCCGGACTGTTGCCGTCGGGACCATGGCAGGCGCCACAGACGGCGGCCTTGGCCTGGCCGGCGGCGGCATCGCCGACGAGGGCTTCGTCCGCGGCGTTCGCCGAGCCGGCGATGCCCAGACCGGAGACGCCCAGGCTCAACAGCAGACTCACGAGTAGTTTGTTCATCAGCTAATCCAACTACGGCTAAGGGTGAAAGAGTTCATGCCGGGCACCTTATTTCGCCATCCCGCGGATGGCCGCTGGTGAGCCTCGGCCGTGCAATCGCACATTCATTGCACAGGGCGCGACGTCTTGGACCAGGGCCCGGCTCGTCGCGGGATTGCCGCCTGTACGGCGAACGTCGGTACCGCGTTCCGAGCGCGCGGTCCGCCGCTCCGCAAGCACCCGATCCCCGCGCATAAAGCGCACACTAAATCTGCGGCATTATATACTGGCAACGCATAAACGGAAACGAAACCGCCCTCTGCGACACCGAGTCGCACCCGTTGGACACCCTTCATGTCAAGCAAGAATCCGATCCTCGGCCTGTGCCAGCAGGCCCGCTTCCTCATCAGTGCCGCCAAGGTGGACCAGTGTCCGCCGGACGAGGGTCTGGAGGTCGCCTTCGCCGGCCGCTCCAACGCTGGCAAGTCCAGCGCCCTGAATACCCTGACCCACGCCAGCCTGGCGCGCACCTCGAAGACTCCCGGGCGCACCCAGTTGCTGAACTTCTTCGAGCTGGACGAGGATCGCCGCCTGGTGGACCTGCCCGGCTACGGCTACGCCAAGGTGCCGATCCCCCTCAAGCAGCATTGGCAGCACCACCTGGAGGCTTACCTGAGCAGCCGCCGCAGCCTCGCCGGGCTGGTCCTGCTGATGGACATCCGCCACCCGCTCACGGACTTCGACCGGTTGATGCTGGACTGGTCCGGCAGCAGCGACATGCCCCTGCACATCCTGCTGACCAAGGCCGACAAGCTGGCCTTCGGCGCGGCGAAGAACGCCCTGCTGAAGGTCCGCCGGGACATCCAGAACACCTGGGGCGAAGGGATTGGTATTCAGTTGTTCTCCGCGCCCAAGCGCCAGGGCATCGAGGAAGCCCACGCCGTGCTCGCCGGCTGGCTGGGCCTACTGGAAGAAGACGAGGGCGAGATCGAGCCGGTGACGAACGAAGCCTGAGGCGGCACCCGCGAGTTTTTCGCGAGCAAAAAAAACCCCGAGCTTCGTATGGGGAGGGGGAAGTTCGGGGTTCAAGACTGAACCGCTAGGGCGGGGTTCAGATATCTGCCAACACTAAACACAGCAAAAGGAGCATCGAAGGGCTTCAGAGCCATTCCAGGGGTCTGACCGTGGGCGTCCGGGGAAAGTTCAAACGCCCCGATCGACCGCTCGGCGGAAACCCAGACCGCCCTCGGGCCGCGCTCAGTGCGCCTCGTCCCAGTTATCGCCGATGCCGGCCTCCACCAGCAGCGGTACGTCCAGTTGCGCGGCCTGGCTCATCAACGGCCGCAGGGCCTCGCGCACGGTCTCGGCCTGGTCCTCGCGCACTTCCAGCACCAGTTCGTCGTGGACCTGCAGGATCACCCGGGCGTCGGCCCCGGACGCTTGCAGCCAGCCATCCACCGCCACCATGGCGCGCTTCATGATATCCGCCGCGGTGCCCTGCATGGGCGCGTTGATCGCCGCCCGCTCGGCGGCGCGGCGGATGCCCTGGTTCTTCGACTGGATATCCGGCAGGTACAGGCGGCGACCGAACAGGGTCTCCACGTAGCCTTGCTCGACCACTTGGGCGCGGGTGCGCTCCATGTAGGCCAGCACGCCGGGGTAGCGCATGAAATAGCGGTCGATGTAGGCCTGGGCCTCGCCCCGGGCGACGTCGATCTGCTTGGCCAGGCCGAAGGCGCTCATGCCGTAGATCAAGCCGAAGTTGATCGCCTTGGCGCGTCGGCGCTGTTCGTGGGTCACCTCGTCCAGGCCCACGCCCATGACCTCGGCGGCGGTGGCGCGGTGCACGTCCAGGTCGTTGCGGAAAGCGTGCAGCAGGCCCTCGTCCTGGGCCAGGTGGGCCATGATGCGCAACTCGATCTGGGAATAATCCGCCGCCAGCAGCTTGTAGCCCGGCTGGGCGATGAAGGCTTGGCGGATGCGCCGGCCCTCGGCGGTGCGGATCGGGATGTTCTGCAGGTTCGGGTCGGAGGAGGACAGCCGCCCGGTGGCGGTCACCGCCTGATGGTAGCTGGTGTGGATGCGCCCGGTGCGCGGGTTGATCTGCTGGGGCAACTTGTCGGTGTAGGTGCTTTTGAGCTTGCTCAGGGAGCGGTGCTGCATGATCACCTTGGGCAGCGGGTAATCCTGGTCAGCCAGCTCCTGCAACACCGCCTCGGCGGTGGAAGCCTGGCCAGAGGCGGTCTTGGCGATCACCGGCAGGCCGAGCTTGATGAACAGGATGTCGCCCAGTTGCTTGGGCGAGCCCAGGTTGAATTCCTGGCCGGCCAGCTCGTAGGCCTGCCGTTCCAGCTCCAGCATCTTCTCGCCCAGCTCGCGGCTCTGCTCTGCCAGCAAATCCTTGTCCACCAGGGCGCCGTTGCGCTCGATGCGCGCCAGCACCGGTACTAGGGGCATCTCCAGGGTGCGGAACACGTCGAGCAGGGCCGGCGTGGCCTCCAGCTTCGGATACAGTGCCTGGTGCAGGCGCAGGGTGACGTCGGCGTCCTCGGCGGCGTAGGGGCCAGCCTGTTCCAGGGCGATCTGGTCGAAGGTGAGCTGCTTGGCGCCCTTGCCGGCGATGTCCTCGAAACGGATGGTGCTGTGGCCCAGGTATTTGAGCGCCAGGCTGTCCATGTCGTGGCGGGTGGCGGTGGCGTCCAGCACGTAGGATTCGAGCATGGTGTCGAACGCGACGCCGCGTAGCTCGATGCCGTAGCGCGCCAGGATGTTCATGTCGTACTTGCCGTGTTGCATGATCTTCAGCCGCTCGGGGTCTTCCAGCAGCGGCTTGAGGGCGTCCAGCACCTCCTCTAGGGGCAATTGCGCCGGCGCGCCCATGTAGCCGTGGGCCAGCGGCACGTAGGCGGCGCGCCCCGGCTCGATGGCGAAGGATACCCCCACCAGGGCCGCCTGCTGGGCGTCCAGGCCGGTGGTCTCGGTGTCGAAGGCGAAGCGCTCGGCGGCGGCCAGGCGCGCCAGCCAGGCGTCGAACTCGGCGCGCTCCAGCAGGGTGTAATAGTCGGTGTCCACCTGGGTGGCGGCCTCGTCCTCGCTCAGCGGCAGGGGCGCGCCGCTGCTCTTGGCGTCCCGCAGCAGGTCGTCGAGCCAGGACTTGAACTCCAGCTCCCGGTACAGGCTCATCAGCGCCTCGACATGGGGCTCGCCGACCACGAGGTCCTCGACGGCCACGTCCAGCGCCACGTCCAGCTTGATGGTGGCCAACTGGTAGGAGAGATAGGCCTGCTCGCGGTGCTCGGCGAGCTTGGCGGCCAGGGACTTGGCGCCGCGAATCGGCAGCGTGGCCACCTGCTCCAGGTTGGCGTAGATCACCTCGAGGCCGCCACCCATGCCGCCGAGCAGCGCCGCCGCGGTCTTCTCGCCGATCCCCGGCACGCCGGGGATGTTATCGATCTTGTCGCCCATCAAGGCCAGGTAGTCGATGATCAGCTCGGGGCCGACGCCGAACTTGGCCTTCACCCCTTCCACGTCCAGCACGCTGCCGCTCATGGTGTTGACCAGGGTGACGTAAGGGCAGACCAGCTGTGCCATGTCCTTGTCGCCGGTGGAGATCACCACCGGCCGCTCGGCCGCCGCGCAACGCCGCGCCAGGGTGCCGATCACGTCGTCCGCCTCCACGCCGTCGACGTTGAGCAGCGGCAGGCCGAGGGCGCGAATGCAGGCGTGCAGCGGCTCCACCTGGCTCCGCAGGTCGTCGGGCATCGGCGGACGGTGGGCCTTGTAGTCGGCGAACAGCTCGTCGCGGAACGTCGGCCCCTTGGCATCGAAGACCACGGCGAAGGGACTGTCCGGGTACTGCCTGCGCAGGGACAGCAGCATGTTCAGCACGCCCTTCACCGCCCCGGTGGGCTTGCCGGTGGACGTCATCAGCGGCGGCAGCGCGTGAAAGGCGCGATAGAGATAGGAGGAACCGTCCACCAGGACGAGAGGGGCGTGGGTCATGGGTGGCGTCAACCTTTATCGATGGGCCGGGCGCGGGACCGGCGACAGTGAATGCGACAGCCCCGTGGCGACGGCGGTTCGCCGGCGGCCGGCCGACGACGGCAGGGCTTTTTCGCCGGGGCCTCGCTAGAATGGCCGGACCCCCGTCGAGAAAAGGACAAGGTTACCATGGGTACGCTCAATCGCCTGTTGCTCGCCGCCCTGCTGCTCGGCCCCGCGCTGACCGTCCACGCCGAGGACGACGCCGCGACGCCCGAACCGGACGTGACCATCCGCCAGGAAGGCGACAAGACCGTCCAGGAATACCGGGTCAACGGCTTCCTCTACGCGATCAAGGTCACGCCGAAGCACGGCAAGCCGTACTTCCTGGTGCGCGCCGACGGCGACAGCAACTTCGTCCGCTCGGACAACCCGGACATGCTCATCCCCCAGTGGGAACTCTTCAGTTGGTAAGCATCCCGCGCCGCGCCGGCGCGAGTTAAGGAACCCTATGTCGGTCTTCACCCCCCTCGAACGCGATGCCTTGGAAACCTTTCTCGCCCCCTATGGGCTGGGCCGGCTGAAGGACTTCCAGGGCATCGCCGAGGGCTCGGAGAACAGCAACTTCTTCGTCAGCCTGGAGCGCGGCGAGTACGTGCTGACCCTGGTGGAACGCGGCCCCAGCGCCGACCTGCCGTTCTTCATCGCCCTGCTCGACGTGCTCCACGAGGCGGGCCTGCCGGTGCCCTACGCGCTGCGCGACGCGGACGGCGCGGCTCTGCGCCACTTGGCCGGCAAGCCGGCGCTGCTGCAACCGCGCCTGGCCGGGCGCCACGTGCGCGAGGCGAACGCCGCCCACTGCGCGGCGGTGGGCGACCTGCTGGGACGCCTGCACCTGGCGACTCGCGAACGGATCATCGAGCGTCGCAGCGACCGCGGCCTGGACTGGATGCTGGCCGAGGGCCGTGCCCGTCTGCCGCGCCTGGGCGCCGACGCGCAACCGCTGCTGGCCGCCGCCCTGGCGGAGATCGAGGCCCAGGCCGAGCGGGTACGGGCGCTGCCCCGGGCCAACCTGCACGCCGACCTGTTCCGCGACAACGTGCTGTTCGACGGCACCCACCTGGCCGGGGTGATCGACTTCTACAACGCCTGCTCGGGGCCGATGCTCTACGACGTGGCCATCACCCTCAACGACTGGTGCTCCCACCCCGACGGCCGCCTGCACCCGGAGTACGTCCGGGCCTTCCTCGGCGCCTACGCCGCCCGCCGCCGCTTCGTCGCCGCCGAGGCGGAGCTGTGGCCGACCCTGCTGCGCATCGCCTGCGTGCGCTTCTGGCTGTCGCGGCTGATCGCCGCCGACGCCTTCGCCGGCCAGGACGTGCTGATCCACGACCCCGAGGAATTCCACCGACGCCTGGCCCACCGGCAGGTCCTCGACCTGCCGCTGCCCATCGCCCTGTGAACCCGGTTCCTGGCGCCCGGGGATGAGGCTCAGGCCGCTGCTGGGCAGCGCCGTTCTGGTCGGGACGTTCCTGGCGTTTCTCGCCTGGCAGTACGCGCGCGGCGCCCTTGGCGCGGGCGGCGTGCTGGCGATGATCGCGGGCGGTATCGCCTTCGTGGCCGGGCTGGCGTGCCTGTATCGCGGTCTGTGGGACGCGGACGACGACTGATCCCGGCCCGCCCCCGGACGGGGCGGGCGACGGGCTAGGCGGGCAGGCTCGGCAACAGCCCGGCGGGCATGAAATCGAGATACGCGCCGGCGACGATCAGGTCCCGGGCGGCGGCGATGTCCGGGGCGAAGTAACGGTCCTTGTCGTAGAACGGCACCCGCTCCCGCAGCAGGCCGATGGCGCTCTCCAGGGCCGCCGAACTGCGCAGCGGGCGGCGGAAGTCCACGCCTTGGGCGGCGGCCAGCAACTCCACGGCGAGGATGCCGGCGGTGTTCTCGGCCATTTCCAGCAGGCGCCGCCCGGCGAAGGTGGCCATTGAGACGTGGTCCTCCTGGTTCGCCGAGGTGGGCAGGCTGTCCACCGAGGCCGGGTGGGCCAGGCTCTTGTTCTCGCTGGCCAGGGCGGCGGCGGTGACCTGGGCGATCATGAAGCCGGAGTTCACCCCGCCGTTGCGCACCAGGAATGGCGGCAGGCCGCTCAGGCCGGCGTCGATCAGCAGCGCCATGCGCCGCTCGGACAACGCGCCGGTCTCCGCCAGCGCCAGGGCCAGGTTGTCGGCGGCGAAGGCCACCGGCTCGGCGTGGAAGTTGCCGCCGGAGAGGATGTCCCGGTCCTCGGGGAACACCAGCGGGTTGTCTGACACGGCGTTGGCCTCGATTTCCAGCACCCGCGCGGCATGCCGCATCTGATCCAGGCAAGCGCCCATGACCTGGGGCTGGCAGCGCAGCGAGTAGGGGTCCTGGACCTTGTCGCAGTCGTGGTGGCTGGCCTCGATCTCGCTGCGATCGAGCAGCCGCCGGTAGACCGCCGCCACCTCGATCTGCCCCGGCTGGCCGCGTACCGCGTGGATGCGCGCGTCGAACGGGCGCCGGCTGCCCTTGGCCGCCTCCACCGACAGCGAGCCGGAGACCAGCGCCGCGGCGAACAGGTCCTCGGCGGCGAACAGCCCGATCAGGGCGAAGGCGGTGCTGGCCTGGGTGCCGTTGAGCAGCGCCAGGCCCTCCTTCGGTGCCAGCTTCAGGGGCCGCAGGCCGGCCACCGCCAAGGCCTCGACGGCGGCCAGGCGGCGCCCGCGATGCAGGGCCTCGCCCTCTCCCAGCAGCAGCGCGCTCATATGGGCCAGGGGCGCCAGGTCGCCGCTGGCGCCCACCGAGCCCTTGGCCGGCACCCAGGGGTAGACCTCGGCGTCCAGCAGGCGAATCAGCGCATCCAGCACGTCGGCGCGGATGCCGGAATAACCCCGGGCCAGGGCGTTGATCTTCAGCACCATCATCAGCCGCACCGCGGCCTCGTCCATGGGCGCGCCGATGCCGGCGGCGTGGGACAACACCAGGGACCGTTGCAGGGTCTCCAGGTCGGCGGCGGCGATGCGGGTGCTGGCCAACAGGCCGAAGCCGGTGTTGATGCCGTAGATCACCCGGCCTTCGCCGAGCAGGTCGGTAACCGTGGCGGCGGAGGCGGCGATGGCCGCCCGGGCCTCGTCGTCCAGACGCAGGCGCACCGATTCGCGGGCCACCCGGCGCAGGTCGGCGAGGCCGAGGCGGCCGGGACGCAGGTTCAGCTCGTGCATGTCAGCGCTCCCGGGCGAGCATGGGCAGGTCGAGGCCCTGTTCCCGCGCGCAGCGGCGCGCGCTGTCGTAGCCGGCATCGGCATGGCGCATCACGCCGGTGGCGGGGTCGTTGCGCAGCACTCGGCCGAGGCGGCGCGCCGCCGCCTCGCTGCCATCGGCGACGATCACCACCCCGGCATGCTGGGAGAAGCCCATGCCGACGCCGCCCCCGTGATGCAGCGAGACCCAGGTGGCGCCGCCGGCGGTATTCAGCAGGGCGTTGAGCAGCGGCCAGTCGGAGACCGCGTCGGAGCCGTCGCGCATGGCCTCGGTCTCGCGGTTGGGGCTGGCTACCGAGCCGGAGTCCAGGTGGTCGCGGCCGATCACGATGGGTGCCTTCAGCTCGCCCCGGGCGACCATTTCGTTGAACGCCAGGCCCAGGCGCGCCCGGTCCTTCAGGCCGACCCAGCAGATCCGCGCCGGCAGCCCCTGGAAGGCGATGCGCGCGCGGGCCATGTCCAGCCAGGTGTGCAGGTGCGGGTCGTCGGGGATCAGTTCCTTGACCTTGGCATCGGTGCGGTGGATGTCCTCGGGATCGCCGGACAGCGCCACCCAGCGGAACGGCCCGATGCCCTCGCAGAACAGCGGGCGGATGTAGGCCGGGACGAAGCCGGGAAAGTCGAAGGCGTTGGCCACGCCCTCCTCCAGGGCCATCTGGCGGATGTTGTTGCCGTAGTCCAGCACCGCCGCGCCGCGCGCCTGGAACGCCAGCATGGCGCGCACCTGCACCGCCATGGAACGCTTCGCCGCGGCGATCACCTCGGCGGGCTGGCGCAACCGCGCCTCGCGGCAGCGGCCGAGGGTCCAGCCCGAGGGCAGGTAGCCGTTGAGGGGGTCGTGGGCGGAGGTCTGGTCGGTGACGCAGTCGGGAACCACGTCGCGGGCCACCAGTTCGGGGTAGACGTCGGCGGCGTTGCCCAACAGGCCCACGGAAATCGCCCGGCCCTCGGCGCGGGCGGCCTGGATCAGCGCCAGGGCCTCGTCCAGGTCGGCGGCCTTGTGGTCGAGGTAGCGGGTGCGCAGGCGAAAGTCGATGCGGGTCTCGTCGCATTCCACCGCCAGCAGGCAGAAACCGGCCATGGTCGCCGCCAGGGGCTGGGCCCCGCCCATGCCGCCGAGGCCGGCGGTGAGGATCCAGCGGCCCTTCGGGTCGCCGCCGAAGTGCCGGTCGGCGACGGCGAAGAAGGTTTCGTAGGTGCCCTGGACGATGCCCTGGCTGCCGATGTAGATCCAACTGCCGGCGGTCATCTGGCCGTACATCATCAGGCCCTTGCGATCCAGCTCGTGGAAGTGCTCCCAAGTGGCCCAGTGGGGCACCAGGTTGGAGTTGGCCAGCAGTACCCGGGGCGCGTCGGGATGGGTCTGGAACACCCCGACCGGCTTGCCCGACTGGATCAGCAGGGTCTGGTCGTCCTCCAGCCGGGTCAGGGTCTCGAGGATGGCGTCCAGGCAGTCCCAGTCCCGGGCGGCGCGGCCGATGCCGCCGTACACCACCAGCTCCTCGGGGTGCTCGGCCACCGCCGGGTCGAGGTTGTTCTGCAGCATGCGGTAGGCGGCCTCGGTCAGCCAGCTCTTGCAATGCAGGGTGCCGCCGTGGGGCGCGCGCAGGGTGCGCGCGGCGGGGTGTTGGGCGTGGCTCATGGGGGCTCTCCGTCAGCGCGCGAGGCGCCACAGCAGTCGGGCGGCGCAACGCGCGCCGTGGTTGTCGATGTCGTAGCGGGGGTTGAACTCCACCAGCTCGGCCAGGGCCAGGCGGCCGCTGGCCTTGACCCGGTCGAGGATCGCCTCGACGTGGGCCAGGGCCACGCCGCGAGCGGCCGGGGCGCTGACCGCCGGCATGCTCGCGGCGGGCAGCACGTCCAGGTCGATGGAGAGCTGCACCGCATCGAGGCTGGCACAGAACGCCTCGACCCGCGCCAGCAGCGCCGGCAGGCGGGCGTCGTCAATGGCCTCGTCGAGGACCCAGGCCACCCCCAGGGCCTCGGCGGTGTCGAACAGCGCGGCGCTGTTGGCCGGTTCGGCGATGCCCAGGCAGAGGTAGTGGAAGGGCTGGCCCCGGGCCCGCTGCCAGTCGGCGATCTGGGCGAAGGGCGTGCCGGAACTGGGGCGGGCGGCGCGGCGCAGATCGAAGTGGGCGTCCAGGTTGAGGACACCGATGCGCGCCGCCGGCCGCGCCGCCGCCAGGCCCTGGAAGCTGCCCCAGGCGGTCTCGTGGCCGCCGCCCAGCAGCAACGGCGACTGGCCGGCCTCGATCAGCGCGGCGACCCGTCGCGCCAGGGCCGCCTGGGCGCTCTCCAGGTCCTCGTCGGGGCAGGCCACGTCACCGGCGTCGTATACCGGCCGCGTGCCGTGCCAGGCCAGGTTGGCCAGGGCCTGGCGCAGCGCCCGCGGACCGGCGGCGGCGCCGATGCGGCCCTGGTTGCGCCGCACCCCTTCGTCGCAGGCGAAGCCGAGCAGGACGACACCCGGCTCGGCGCCATCGGCGAAGGGCCGCACGCACTGGTGCCAGCGCCGCGCCCGAGGCCCCTCGTCGGCATCGACGCGACCCTGCCAGGGGCTCATGTCCACGCTCATGGTCGCGCCTCCCCAGCCATCACCCGCCGCCACAGGCGCGGGGTCAGCGGCTCGTAGACCAGTTGCGCGGGGTGCTCCACGTCCCACAGGGCGAAGTCGGCGCGTAGGCCGGGCCGGATAATCCCGCAGTCGTCCAGGCCCAGGGCCCGGGCGGCTTCACGGGTGATGCCGGCCAAGGCTTCCTCGGGGGTCAGGCCGAACTGGACGCAAGCCAAATTGGCCATCAATCGCAGGGAGGCGAAAGGCGAGGTGCCGGGGTTGAGGTCGCTGGCCACCGCCAGGGGCACGCCGGCCCGGCGCAGGGCCGCCACCGGCGGCTTGCGGGTTTCGTTGAGGAACAGGAAGGCGCCGGGCAGCAGGACCGCCACGCTGCCGGCGGCGGCCAGGGCGGCGATGTCGGCGTCCTCCAGGTATTCCACGTGATCCACCGACAGCGCGCCGAACTCGGCGGCCAGCCGCGCGCCGCCCATGGCCGACAGTTGCTCGACGTGGGCCTTGCACGGCAGGCCCAGTTCCCGGGCGCGCTGGAACACCCGGCGCGACTGGGCCAGGTCGAAGCCGACAGTTTCGCAGAACAGGTCCACCGCGTCGGCCAGGCCGGCCTCGGCGGCGGCCGGGAGGATTTCGGCGCAGACCCGCTCGATGTAGCCGTCGGGATCGCCGGCGAATTCCGGTGGCACCGCGTGGGCCGCCAGCAAGGTCGTGCGCACCCGCACCCCGAAGCGCTCGCCCAAGGCCCGCGCGACCCGCAGTTGCTTGAGTTCGGGCTCGACGGCCAGGCCGTAGCCGGACTTAATCTCGACGCAGGTGACGCCTTCGTCCAGCAGCGCCCGCAGGCGCGGCGAGGCGGCGTCGAACAGGGTGCGCTCGTCGGCGGCGCGGGTGGCCGCCACGGTGGCGCGGATGCCGCCGCCGCTGGCGGCGATCTCCGCATAGCTGGCGCCGGCCAGGCGGCGCTCGAACTCGCCGGCGCGGTCGCCACCCCACACCAGGTGGGTGTGGCAGTCGATCAGACCCGGGGTCAGGCAGCGGCCCTCGGCGTCGATCGTCTCCACGCCATCCCGGGGCCGCCAGTCGGCCATGGACAGCAGGCGCGCGATGCGACCGTCGACCACCTCCAGGGCCATGTCGTCGCGCCAGCCGTAGGGTTGCGGCAGGGCCGCATCGAACGTGGCGATGCGCAGGTTGGTCCAGCAGGTCGCGGGCGGCATGACGATCCCTCGCTTTTTATTTGTACATACCAAATAGAAGGGAAACCACCATCGCGCAAGGCGAGCCGCGCAGAATGCCTATACCAATCCCCTCAACGTGGACGCGCGACGCCGCCGGTGCCATCCGGTTTGCCGGTGCGGATGCCGCCCCCTAGAATGCCGCGATGCTCAACGACGACCTCTCCCCCCTGCTGAACTCCCTCAACGATGCCCAACGCCAGGCGGTGACCGCCCCGCTGGGCCGTCAGTTGGTCCTCGCCGGCGCCGGCTCCGGCAAAACCCGCGTGCTGGTGCATCGCATCGCCTGGCTGATGCACGTGGAGCGCGCCTCGCTGCATTCGATCCTGGCGGTGACCTTCACCAACAAGGCGGCCGCCGAGATGCGCGGGCGCATCGAGCAGCTCATGGGCATCAGCCCCCAGGGCATGTGGGTCGGCACCTTCCACGGCCTGGCGCACCGGCTGCTGCGGGCCCACTGGCAGGAAGCCGGGCTGAACCAGAATTTCCAGATCCTCGACAGCGACGATCAGCAACGCCTGGTCAAGCGGGTGATCCGCGAGCTGGGCCTGGACGAGCAGCGCTGGCCGGCCCGCCAGGCCCAGTGGTTCATCAACGGGCAGAAGGACGAGGGCCTGCGGCCCCAGCACATCCAGCCCGGCGGCGACCTGTTCGTCGCCACCATGGTGAAGATCTACCAGGCCTACGAGGACGCCTGCGCCCGCGCCGGGGTGATCGATTTCTCCGAGCTGCTGCTGCGCGCCCTGGACCTCTGGCGCGACCACGCCGGCCTGCTGGCCCACTACCAGCGGCGCTTCCGCCACATCCTGGTGGACGAATTCCAGGACACCAACGCCGTGCAGTACGCCTGGCTGCGCCTGCTGGCCAAGGACGGCGACAGCCTGATGGTGGTGGGCGACGACGACCAGTCCATCTACGGCTGGCGCGGGGCGAAGATCGAGAATATCCACCAGTACTCCGCCGATTTCCCCGACACCCAGTTGATCCGCCTGGAGCAGAACTACCGCTCCACCGGCGGCATCCTCAAGGCCGCCAACGCCCTGATCGCCAATAACCAGGGACGCCTGGGCAAGGAGTTGTGGACCGAGGGCGCCGACGGCGAGCCCATCGGCCTGTACGCCGCCTTCAACGAACACGACGAGGCGCGCTACGTGGTGGAAAACATCGAGCGCGCCCTCAAGGACGGCCTGGCGCGCCGCGACATCGCCATCCTCTACCGCTCCAACGCCCAGTCTCGGGTGCTGGAGGAGGCGCTGCTGCGCGAGCGCATCCCCTACCGCATCTACGGCGGCCAACGCTTCTTCGAGCGCGCCGAGATCAAGAACGCCGTCGCCTACCTGCGGCTGATCGACGGCCGCGACAACGACGCCGCCCTGGAGCGGGTGATCAACGTGCCGGCCCGGGGCATCGGCGAGAAAACCGTGGAAACCCTGCGCGACCTGGCCCGCCAGCGGCGGATCTCGCTGTGGGCGGCGCTGCACGAGGCGGTGGGCGCCAAGCATGTGTCCGGCCGCGCGGCGGGCGCGCTGAACGCCTTCGTCGAGCTGATCGACACCCTGGCGCTGAAGGTGGAGGAGATGCCGCTGCACGTGATGACCCAGACGGTCATCGAACAGTCCGGGCTGATCGCCTACCACCGCGACGAGAAGGGCGAGAAGGGCCAGGCCCGGGTGGAGAACCTGGAGGAACTGGTCAGCGCCGCCCGTGCTTTCGAGCACGGCGAGGAGGACGAGGGCCTCACCCCGCTGCAGGCGTTCCTCGCCCACGCCTCCCTGGAGGCCGGCGATACCCAGGCCGACGCCCACGAGGACAGCGTGCAACTGATGACCCTGCACAGCGCCAAGGGCCTGGAATTCCCCCTGGTGTTCCTAGTGGGCATGGAGGAAGGGCTGTTCCCCCACAAGATGAGCCTGGAAGAGCCGGGCCGCCTGGAGGAGGAGCGGCGCCTGGCCTATGTCGGCATCACCCGCGCCATGCAGCGCCTGGTGGTGACCTACGCCGAAACCCGGCGGCTCTACGGCAGCGAGACCTACAACAAGGTGTCGCGCTTCATCCGCGAGATTCCCCCGGGGCTGCTGCAGGAGGTGCGGCTGTCCAACAGCGTCAGCCGGCCCCTGGGCGGGGTGACCCGTGGCGGCGCCTCGCCCTTCGCCGGCGCCGAGGTGCCGGATACCGGCCTGGCCCTCGGCCAGCGGGTACTGCACTCCCTCTTCGGCGAGGGGGTGATCCTCAACTTCGAGGGCGCCGGCGCCCAGGCGCGGGTACAGGTGAAGTTCGAGAGCGAGGGCAGCAAGTGGTTGATGCTCGCCTACGCCAAGCTGCAACCGCTCTGAGAGACCAGGCGGCGGGCGGCATCCGGCGGGTCGGCGCGGCGCGAGGGGCTTCGTGACCTTTTCCGGGAGCCGGCCAGCCTCGGTCGATATCGCGCGTATCGCGAGACGCGCGGCACGGCTCGGCGAGTGCGCCGCGCCGGCCCGAGCGGCGCGGCAAAAATCCCGAAACATTCTCCGGCTGGCCAAGCCCGGCCCGAATGGGCAGCATGGCGCGCGTACCCTACCACTCGCGAGATGCCCGACATGCAGCGTGTCCTCAGTATCGCCCTGGCTTTCTGCGTCGCCCTGACGCTGAGCCTCGACGCCAATGCCAAGCGCATGGGCGGCGGCAAATCCTTCGGCTCCGCGCCGACCCACCAGACCCGCCAGGCCCAGCCCAATACCCCGGCCGCCGCGCCCACCGCGCCAGGCCGCGCGCCCGCCGCCGGCGGCGCCTCGCGCTGGCTCGGCCCCCTGGCCGGCCTCGCCGCCGGCGGCCTGCTCGCCTCCATGTTCATGGGCGGCGGGTTCCAGGGCCTGCAGTTCTTCGACATCCTGATCTTCGGCGTGATCGCCTTCCTGCTGTTCCGGTTCCTCGCCGCGCGCAGACGCCAGCAGCAGGGCCAGCCGATGCCCGCCGGGCCGATGCACCGGCAGATGCCCGAGGTCCAGCCGCCGGTGTTCGGCGCGGGCGCCCCGGCCGCCCGTCCGGCGTTCGCCGCCCCGGCCTGGTTCGACGAACAACGGTTCCTCGACGCCGGCCGCGAGCACTTCCTGGCCCTGCAACAGCACTGGGACGCGGCGGAAATGGACAAGATCGCCGAGTACGTCACCCCGCAGATGCTGTCCTTCCTCAAGGAGGAGCGCGCCAGCCTGGGAGACGCTTACCAGTCCACCTATATCGAAGACCTGCAGGTGCAACTGGACGGCATCGACGAGCTGGCGGACAAGACCGTCGCCACCCTGACCTTCAACGGCGTGTCGAAGAACTCCCGCTTCGACCAGGGCGAGCGTTTCAGCGAGAGCTGGCGCATGGAGCGCCCCCACGGCGATAACCAGCCGTGGCGCGTCGCCGGTATCCGGCAGAACGTCTGACGCAACGAGAGACCCGGGCTTCGGCCCGGGTCTTTTTTTATTGCTGGGACAATACCCGGCCGAGTCGCTCGACCAAGCCCGGCAGGTGGCGGACCCGCAGGCCGAACGGCCCTTCCAGCAGCTCCACCAGTTCGCCCACGTGGGCGACCAGCCGGGTGCGCTTCTCGCCCTCCGTCGGCTGCTCGCTGTAACGCCCGTTGAGCAGGGTGTAGCGAATGTCGGGCAAGGTCCGCGCGACCATCAGGTCGTTGACGAACAGCGAGGCCGGGCAGTGGGACAGGTACCAACTGGTCAACCGGTAGTCCACCTCCAGGTGCGGGGAGAGGTCGAAGCGGTAGAGGGTCTTCCATTCGTCGGCGGAGAGCGCCTGGACGATGAAGTCCTCGCCGTCGCGCAGCAGGCGGAACGGCTCGTGGGGCGTGGGCTGCACCACGTCGGCCTGCAACCGCAGCGGCGCGGTGGGGTTGAGGCCGCCGAAGCCGACGTCGACCACATGCTCGCCCTCGTCCAGGGTCACCAGCACCAACATGTGGGTGCGTGGGGTCGGCGGGGCATCGTCCGCCAGGTTCCAGCGCACCCGGCCGGCCAGCCCCCGGGCCTGGAAGCCGAGGGCCCGCAGCACCCGCAGGAACAGCAGGTTCTGTTCGAAGCAGTAGCCGCCCCGGCGGTCATGGACGAGCTTGTCCAGCAGGGCCTGCTCGTCGAGATTCACCTCCAGGCCGAGCAGCGGCGTCAGGTTCTCGAAGGCGATGGTGGCGATGTGGGCCGCCTGCAACGCGGCCAGGGTCTCCAGGGTGGGGGCGCAGTCGCCGGTGTGGCCGATGCGCTGCCGGTAAAGGTCGAGGAAGTCCAACGAATCGTTCCTTGTGTGATCGACGGGCTCGGCTCAGGGCCGGCGCATGCCGATATGGGGGATGTCATCTTCCAGGTAGACGCCAGTGGCCGGTTCGAAGCCGTAGCGTCCGTAGTAGGCTTGCAGATGCGCTTGGGCGGAGAGGTAGATCGGGCGGCCGGGCCAGCGCTCGGCGCAGAGCGCCAGGGCGTGGGCCATCAGCCCGTGGCCGAGGCCCTTGCCACGGGCGGCGGCGTCGGTGGCGACCCGGCCGATGACCACTTCGCCGTCGTGGCGCGTCGGGTCCAGCAGGCGCAGGCAGGCCAGTAGCGCGCCGTCCTCCCAGGCGGTCACGTGGCAGGTGTCTCCCTGCAGGTCTTCGCCGTCCACATCCAGGTAGGGGCATTTCTGCTCCACCACGAAGACCCGGGCGCGCAACGCGAGGATCGCGTAGAGCGTGGCCGTATCGAGTTCGCGGTGAGGGTGAGCCAGCCAAACGATCGCCATGGGCTGTTCCTGCATCGAGGGAACCGAGCTCGATGGTAGGAGGTCGACGGGCGGACGTCGAGCCATCCGACAGGGAAAAGCGGACTTGACCAACCTATAACCAAATCAGTTAACCTAGTGTGCAGGCCAGCGCGCGACCGGTTCGCACCCGCGACGGCGCGCTGGCGAGAGCGATAACGAAGGACCGAACTATGAGCCAGGCATGGCATCCCTCCCCCGGCGCGCCCCTCGCGGACCGCCGGCCCCGTGGCGCCCGCGCGCCTCTATCTCCCCCGTCCCCCGGCCCCCGCGCCACACGCCCCCGGGGGACGCGACCATGAATCCGCACCGCTTCGCGCGTCCGGCCACCCGCCGCCTCGGGCTGGCGCTGCTCCTGCTGGCGCCCCTGGGTCTGACCTCCTTCGTCTCCGTCGAGCGGGAGGCGCCCGCCCGCACCATCTTCCCGGGACAGCCGCGCCCCACCGACCCGGCCGTCGACGCGCGCTTTCGCGACCCGCGCCACGACCTGCGTCGCCTGCTGCTGGAGGCGCGCGCCAATCGCCACACCAATCACTTCTGCCTGGTGGCCTACGTCTGGCCGGACGGCACCTCCCGCGCGGCGGTGCACTGGCTCGAGGGCCAGCGGCTGATCCCCTGGGCCGGGCGCAGCGTCGACGCCAAGACCGGCGCCACGGGTCGCGACGACCTGCTGGCGGCGCCCTATATCGACCTGACCCGGGACCTGGTGGACACGCCCCAGGAACAGGCCGGGGAAAGCTACTACCACCTGCGCGCCGACGCCGAGGGCACCCTGGAGGATTGCCGTCGCCACGGCGTGCGCTACACCATCCCGCCGTTCCGCGAATACGCCCAGGCCCTCTGAGCGCCGCGGGCCGCCCCGTCGCCGGGCGGCCCGCCCGCCTCGTCGCGTTCGCCCCTTGACCCTCACGTGGCGTCAGGCCCCAGGCTCTCGCTCCGTTGAACGACCCGGGAGGACCCCGATGTTGACCGTAGGCACCCTGGCGCGCCGCGCCGGGATCACCGTACGCACCCTGCACCACTACCACCGGATCGGCCTGCTCGTGCCGTCGGCGCGCAGCGAGGCGGGCTACCGCCTGTACGACCCGGAAGACGTCGGCCGCCTGGGACGCATCCTCGCCCTGCAACGGCTGGGGGTGCCGCTGGCGGACATCGCCGCGCTGCTGGACGACACGGCGCCCTCCCCGTCCGAACTGGTCCTTCGACACCTGACGGCGCTGGATCGCCGGCTGGCGCGACTCACCGCGCTGCGCCGGCGCCTCGAACGGCTGCACCGGCGGCTCGCCGAGGACGGCGACCCGGCGTCCACCGACTGGCTGACCACCTTGGAGACCATCACGATGTACGACCCCTACTTCACCGCCGACGAACTGGCCCGCCTGCCGTTCGCCCAGCTCGACCCTCGCCACGAGGCGGAATGGAAGGCGCGGGTGGCCGAGGCCCACGCGCTGCTGGCCGACGGCGTCGAGGCCGGGAGCGAGGCCGCGCGCCAGCTCGCCCGCCGCTGGATGCGCGCCCTGGAACGGGACACCGCCGGCGACCCGGGCTTCGTCGCCCGTCTCAACGCCATGCACGAGCAGGAACCGGCCCTGGCCCGGCAGACCGGCATCACCCCGGAGATCCGTGCCTTCATCACCCGCGCCTTCGCCGAGGGCAAGCTGGCGATCTACCGGCGCTACCTGGACGACACTGAGTACGCCCACCTCCGCGCCCACTACTTCGACCGCCTGGAGGAGTGGCCACCGCTGATCGCCCGCTTCCGCCAGGCCCTGGACGAAGGCGTGCCGGCGACCGATCCCCGCGCCCGGACCCTGGCCCTGGCCTGGCTGGAGCTGTTCCGCGCCTACGCCGGCGACCGGCCAGAGACCCAGGCCAAGTTCCGCCTGGCCATGGAGCGGGAGCCGGAGCTGCTGGAAGGCACCTGGCTCACCCCGGACCTGCTGGACTACCTGCGGGCGGCGGTGGGCGCCGCGCTGCAAGGAGGCTAGGGGCCGCCAAGGGTTCGGGGCGCCAGCGCCCCGAACCCGTCGCCTCTCCCGCCCGCTCGCGCGAGCGGGGGCGTCGTGCCTCTTGCGTCGCCGGCCGAGTTGGCGGAAAAAGCGCTCTGGACGAACAGGAGGCCAGCGCGTGGAAGAAGTCATCGAACAATTACGGGAAGCGAACGAGCCGGTGCCGGTGCCGCTGGAACTGCCGGACGACGACCTGCTGGTGGAGATCGAGGAACAGTTGCTGATCAACCTGCCCTTCGAGCTGCGGGAGTTCCTGCTCAAGGTCAGCGATGTGGTCCACGGGCGCCTGGAGCCGGTGACCGCCACCGACCCGCAGTCCCATACCTACCTGCCGGAGGTGGCGGCCAACGCCTGGGACGCCGGGGTGCCCCGGGACTTGCTGCCGATCTGCCAGGACGGCCACGACTACTACGTGGTGGACATCGAGGGTCAGGTCACCCTGTGGGACGGCGACGAGGAGGAGCTGACCGACGAGACCTGGGACTCGGTCTGGCACTGGGCGCGGGACGTGTGGCTGGCGAGCTGAGGCGACCCGGCCCTTGCCTCAGGAGGGCGGCTCGGGACGCTCCAGGGTTTCCATCAGGGCGATCTGCATGCGCGAATGCACGCGGATCAGCCAGCGCCAGAGCAGCGCGCTGACCCCGACGGCCAGCAGGCCGATCGCCAGCAGCCATTCCAGGGTCGGTAGGATGCTCGCCGACAGCGGCATCAACAGCAGCATGATGCCGGCCAGGGACAGGATCGGGATCACCTCGGCCAGGACCCGCCGCACCCGGGCGGTGTGGCGGCCGGCCTGGGCCGGGTTCACCGCCATTTCCGCCAGCAGCAGCGACAGCGCCTTGAGCTTGCGGTAGGCGGCGATCAAGAACGGTAGCGAAAGCAGCAGCGCGCCGCCCCCGATCAGCACCCGTTGCAGGTTCTCCCGGGCCACCCAGGGGTCCAGGCGCGAGGCCAGGGAGTCGGCGAACCCGGCGGCGCCGAGGAAGATCGCCACCACCAGCGCCAGGTTGACGCCCACCTGCAGCAGGATGCGCCGGATCAGCTTCGCCAGCACCGCGCTCTGGCCCTGGGGCTGGATGCTCCGCAGCCAGGCGCCGTAGTGGCCGAACACCCGTGCCACCGGGCCCGGCACCGCCCGCGCGAGGGCCCGGCTGAGGGGGTCGGCGGCGCGGATCTGGTAGGGCGTGGTGAGGGTGGTGAGGGCCGAGACGGCCACCACGATGGGGTAGAGGAAGTCGCTGGTCACCCCCAGGCTGGTGCCCAGGGCGGCGATGATGAAGGAGAACTCGCCGATCTGCGACAGGCCCATGCCGACCCGCAGCGAGGTGCGCCCATCGTTGCCGGCGAGGAACGCGCCGGTGCCGCAGGAGACCATCTTGCCGAGGATCACCGCGACGGTGATCACCAGGATCGGCCCGGGGTGCTCCAGCAGGATCGACGGGTCGATGGTCAGGCCGATGGCGACGAAGAAGATCGCGCTGAACAGGTCGCGCACCGGTTCCACCAGCCGCTCGATCCGCGGCAACTGGCGCGACTCGGCCATGATCGCCCCCATCAGGAACGCCCCCAGCACCATGCTGTATTGCAGCTTGGCCACCAGCAGGCAGAAGCCGAAGCACAACCCGAGCACGGCGATCAGCAGCATCTCGTCGCTCTCGAAGCGCGCCACGTAGGCCAGCAGGCGCGGCACTAGCAGGATGCCCACCACCAGGGCGACGATCATGAACAAGGTCAGACGGCCCACCGTGGCGGCCACCTCGCCGGCCGCCACGGTGCCGCTCACGGCCACCCCGGAGAGCAGGGCGATGATGCCGATGCCGAGGATGTCCTCGACGATCAGCACGCCGAAAATCTGCTGGGCGAAGCGCTCGTGCTTCATCGTCAGGTCGCCCAGGGCCTTGACGATGATGGTGGTGGAGGACATCGCCAGGATCGCGCCAAGGAAGATCGCGTCCATGGGGGCCCAGCCGAAGAAATGGCCGATCTCGTAGCCCAGCCAGACCATCAGCAGGATTTCCAGGAACGCCGCGAGGAACGCGGTGGCGCCGACCCGGGCCAGCTTGCCCAGGGAGAACTCCAGGCCAAGGAAGAACATCAGGAAGATCACCCCCAGCTCGGCGAGGGTCTTGATGGTCGCCTCGTCGTGGATCAACCCGAAAGGCGGCGTATGGGGGCCGATGATGAAGCCGGCGACGATATAGCCGAGCACCACCGGCTGGCGGAAGCGGTGGCAGAGCACGGTGACCACGCCGGCGACCAGCATGATCACCGCCAGGTCCTGAATGAAGCCGATGGCGTGCATGACGGGAACTCCTCGATCCGGTGGGCGGCCGCGCGGCCGGACAGCCGGAGCGTACCATCGGCCCCGCGCGACCCGGCGCGAGGCAATATCGCGAAACAGTTGCCGGTGGCGGTGCCGGGGCGGGCGCGACCGGGAGGCGGCCAAGGGGCAGCGCTGCGCGGCCGGGTACGAAATGGCCCTGCCGAAGTGGCCCTGCCGGGGCGGGCGCGACCGGCGCGGCTCGGTCTGGCGTGGCGTGGCCCGGCGCGGCCTGACGCGAACCACTTGGAATCAACCCGGCCTGGGACCCCGGCTAACAGGCGTGGCGTGGCGTGGCGCGGCTGGTCGGTCGCCGAGCCGGCCTGGAGTCGCCTTGCCGAGCGCGCGCCCAGTCCGGCAAGGCGTCGGCGGACCCGGTTTATTCCCGAGCGGCTTTTTCCGACACGAGTCCCTCCAGCGCGGCTCCTACCTGAGCGGCTCCTTCCAGAGCGGCTCCCTCCAGAGCGGCTCCTTCCAAGTCGGCTTGCGCCGACGCGGCCCGGCCTGGCGCGGCTCGGCCTGGCGTAGAGCGGTCCGGCCTGGCGTGGCTCGGCCTGGCGCGGTCCGGCCTGTCGCGGCCCGGCCTGTCGTGGCCCGATGCGGTCTCGGCGAGGCGCGCCGGGCGACGGGACGCGGGAGCGGTCTCCAGGCGCAGCAGCCCGGCCAGGTATTGCCCGCAGTAGCGCAGGTCCTGTTCCACCGCGTGACGCACGGCCTGGGCATCGCCGGCGCGCAGGGCGCGGCAGGCGTCCTCATGGAAGCCGTTGAGGCGCAGGTTGAGGTCGGCCTCGGTGAACAGGCGGTTGAAGAAAGGGCCCACCTGCAACCACAGGGATTCGATCAGGCGCAGCAACAGCGGGTTGTCGCAGGCACCGTAGAGGGTCAGGTGGAAGCGGCTGTTGGCTTCCAGGTAGGCACGGATATCGCGGCGTTGCAGGGCGGCGTCCATCGTCTCGACCTCGGCCTCCAGGCGCGCCCGGGCGTCGGCGTCCAGACGCGGGCAGGCCCGCTCGGCGGCCAGGCCCTCCAGGCTCAGGCGCACCTCGACGAGCTGGCGGAAGCGCGCCTCGGTCATGGCCGGCACCCGCACCGAGCGTTGCGCCCCGCCTTCCAGGGCGCCCTCGGCCACCAACCGTTGCAGCGCCGCGCGCACCGGCATCGGGCTGGTGCCCCAGGCGGCCGCCAGGTCGCGGATCTTCAGCGCCTCGCCGGGCTGGAAGCGACCCTCCAGCAGGGCCTGGCGCAGGTTCTCGTAGAGCCGTTCCTGCAGGTTGGCGTCGCTCATGGCCGCGCCCTCCGCGTCGGAGGGGCCGGCAGTTGGGACAGGGTCAGGCTGCAATTGCGCATGGGGTCATCCTTTGTGATCACGTAAATCGGAATTCTAGCGTAATGCGGCCTATCTAAAGGGCTCCTATTGACATTCTGTGATCACAAAACAAGGATGTGCCATCGCCCCGCCCGAGGAATCGCCCATGACCGCCAGTGGCATCGCCGAACACGCCGTGGAAACCTTCGCCGCTCGGGAGCGGGCGCGCTTCCTGGCCAACAACCCCCGTTCCCTCGCCCTGGCCGAGCGCGCCCGCCACTCGCTGTTCGGCGGCGTGCCGATGCATTGGATGAGCGACTGGCCGACCCCCTCGCCGCTGTTCGTCGAGCGAGCCCGGGGCGCGCGTTTCTTCGATGTGGACGGCCACGCCTACGTGGATTTCTGCCTGGGCGACACCGGCGCCATGTTCGGCCATTCCCCCGCGCCCATCGCCCGGGCCCTGGCCGAGCAGGGCGGCAACGGCCTCACCACCATGCTGCCCGGGGAAGACGCGGTGGTGGCCGGAGAGTTGCTCGCCGCGCGCTTCGGCCTGCCGTTCTGGCAGGTGGCGACCACCGCCACCGACGCCAACCGCTTCGTGGTGCGCTGGGCCCGGGCGATCACCGGGCGCAAGCGGCTGCTGGTGTTCGATGGCTGCTACCACGGCACCGTGGACGACACCCTGGTGCGCTACCGCGACGGCCGCACGGTGCACCGCCCCGGCCTGCTGGGCCAGGCGCGCAACCTGGCCAAGACCAGCGGCGCGGTGCCGTTCAACGACCTCGCCGCCCTGGAGGCGGCCCTGGCCGGCGGCGAAGTGGCGGCGCTGCTCTGCGAGCCGGCCATGACCAACATCGGCATGGTGCTGCCGGACCCGGGCTACCTGGAGCAGGTGCGCGCCCTCACCCGCCGCCATGGCACCCTGTTGATCGTCGACGAGACCCACACCCTCTCCACCGGCCCCGGCGGCTGCACCCGCGCCTGGAATCTGCAACCGGACTTCGTCACCCTGGGCAAGCCCATCGCCGGCGGCGTGCCCTGCTCGGTCTATGGCTGCACCGCCGAGATGGCCCAGGCCATGCAACTGGCCCGGCGTCACGCCAGCCAGCACGGCGGCCACGGTCACAGCGGCATGGGTACCACCCTGTCGGCCAACGCCCTGGCCATGCGCTGCATGCGGGTCAACCTGGAAGAGGTGATGACCGAGGCCGCCTACGCCCACATGCTGGGCCTGGCGTCGCGCCTGGCGGCGGGTTTTCGCCGGGTGATCGCGGGGCATGGCCTGGCTTGGTCGGTGACCGAGCTGGGCGCCCGCTGCGAATTCCAATTCTGCCCGACCCCGCCGCGCACCGGCGCCGAGGCGGAAGCGGCCTTCCACGACAGCCTGCAAATGGCCCTGCACCTCTACCTGATCAACCGCGGGCTGCTGATCACGCCGTTCCACAACATGACCCTGTGCTGCCCGGACACCACCGAGGCGGACGTCGAGCGCCTGATCGAGAGCCTCGACCAGGCGCTGGCCGAGGTGCTGGCGCAGCCCGGCGCGCGGCTCGCCTGACCCACCGGACCGACTCCCCGGGGCCTGGCCCCGGCCACCCTACCGAGAAACCGCCATGCGATTCGCCGATCCCCGGGAAGCCCGGGACTTTCTCGCCGCCCACCCCGAGGTGCGCAGCATCGAACTGTTCCTCATCGACGCCAACGGCGTGCCCCGGGGCAAGCTGCTGCACCGCGACGAGCTGCTGGCGGTCTACGAGCACGGCCGGCCACTGCCCAGCACCATCCTCGGGCTGACGGTCAACGGCGACGACGTGGACGAGACCGGGCTGGTCTGGGACGTGGGCGACGCCGACTGCTGGACCTACCCGCTGCCCGGCAGCCTGACCCTGCAACCCTGGCGGGCCCAGCCCACCGGCCAGGTGCAGGTGAGCATGCACCCCGAGCAGGGCCTGCCGGCCGCGGTGGCCGACCCGCGCCATGTGCTGGCACGGGTGATCGACGGGCTGCGCGCCGACGGCTACCACCCAGTGATGGCGGTGGAGCTGGAGTTCTACCTGCTGGACCGCGAGCGCGGCGCCGACGGCCGGCCGCTGCCGGCGCGCCAGGCCAACGGCCAGCGCCCCGGGGCCACCCAGGTCTACGGGGTCTACGAGCTGGAGCAACAGCAAGCGTTCCTCGACGACCTCTACGCCGCCTGTGAATGCCAGGGCCTGCCGGCGCGCACGGCGATCTCCGAGTACGCCCCCGGCCAGCTGGAGATCACCCTGGAGCACCGCGCCGATGCCCTCCAGGCAGTGGACGAGGGCGTGCGCTACAAGCGCCTGGTGAAGGGCGTGGCCAACCGCCACGGGTTGCAGGCCTGCTTCATGGCCAAGCCCTTCGGCGACCTGGCCGGCAGCGGCCTGCACCTGCACGTCAGCCTGGCCGACGGCGACGGCGCCAACCGCTACGCCAGCGAGCCGGAGGCTCTGGAGGGCACCGGCGAGGCCGCCACGCTGCTGCGCCACTCCATCGGCGGCATGCAGGCGAGCCTGCTGGAATCCCTGGCGCTGTTCTGTCCCCACGCCAACTCGTTCCGTCGCTTCCAGGCCAACAGCTACGTGCCCCTGGCGCCCACCTGGGGGGTGAACAACCGCACCGTGTCGTTTCGCGTGCCCGGCGGGCCGGCGGCCAGCCGCCACATCGAGCACCGCATCGGCGGCGCCGACGCCAACCCCTACCTGGCGGCGGCGGCGGTGCTGGCGGGCATCCACCGGGGCCTGCGCGAGCGCCTCGACCCCGGCGCCCCGGTGCGCGGCAACGGTTACGCTCAGGGCCACGCGCCGCTGCCCACCGACTGGCTCACCGCCCTGCGCGCCCTGGAGGGCTCGGCCTGGGCGCGCCAGGCCTTCGGCGAGGACTTCCTGAAGGTCTACCTGGCGATCAAGCACGCCGAGTACCGCCGCTTCATGGGCGAGGTGGGCGAGCAGGACTGGCGCTGGTACCTGGTGCATGCCTGAGGCGCGCGGGCGCGCGCCCGGCTAAGGTAGGTTCACCGACGACCCACGGAGCGCCCTCATGGAACCCGGCAACGCCGAACTGACGATGACCGTGCTGATGACCCCGGACATGGCCAATTTTTCCGGCCACGTCCACGGCGGCACCCTGCTCAAGTACCTCGACGAAGTGGCCTACGCCTGCGCCAGCCGTTTCGCCGGCCACTACGTGGTGACCCTCTCGGTGGACCAGGTGACCTTCCGCCAGCCGGTCCATGTCGGCGAGCTGATGACCTTCCTGGCCACGGTGAACTACACCGGGCGCACCTCCCTGGAAGTCGGCATCAAGGTGATCACCGAGAACATTCGCGAGCGCTCGGTGCGCCACACCAACAGTTGCTTCTTCACCATGGTGGCCCTGGACGAGCGGCGCCAACCGGTGACGGTGCCGCCCCGGGTCCCGCGCACCGCCGAGGAGCGGCGGCGCTTCGAACAAGGCCGCCAGCGCCGCCAACTGCGCCAGGAATTGGAACGGCGCTACCGCGAATTGCGCGGCAAGGCCGATGCCAGCGAAGCGCCATGACACGTTCTGTTTAAATTGAACGGTTCTTGGCCAGAGCCTTGCATGGATAGAGCCGTCCTATCGCGTTACGCTGCCAGCGGGGCTCGCCGTTCGCGCGGGCCCGTCCGACCCACCCACGCCGACGCGCCTGTCCCCTTGGGTCCGGACGCGCCGGCGCCCCCGACAGGAGTGCCCATGCCCCATCAGACACCGCTCATCGCCACACTTGCCGTAGGCCTGGTGCTGGCGTTCGTTTTCGGCACCCTGGCCGCTCGTATCCGTCTTCCGCCGCTGGTCGGCTACCTGCTCGCCGGCGTGGCGTGCGGGCCCTTCACTCCCGGGTTCGTCGCCGACGCGAACCTGTCCATGGAAATCTCGGAAATCGGCGTGATGCTGCTGATGTTCGGCGTCGGCCTGCATTTCTCGCTCAAGGATCTGATGGCGGTGAAGTTCATCGCCATACCCGGCGCCCTGGTGCAGATCGCCGTGGCCACCGGGCTGGGCATGGGCCTGGCCTGGCTGCTGGGGTGGTCCCTGGGCGCCGGGCTGGTGTTCGGCCTGGCGCTGTCGGTGGCCAGCACCGTGGTGCTGCTGCGCGCCCTGGAAGAACGCCAGCTGCTGGACAGCGGGCGTGGGCGCATCGCGGTGGGCTGGCTGATCGTCGAGGACCTGGTGATGGTGCTGGCCCTGGTACTGCTGCCGGCCCTGTCCGGAATGCTCGGCGGCAAGGCCGCCGAGGGCGGCGGCACGCTCTCCATGGACCTGCTGGTCACCCTGGGCAAGGTCACCGCGTTCATCGTGTTGATGCTGGTGGTGGGCCGGCGGGTGGTGCCCTGGCTGCTGGCCAAGGTGGCCGGCACCGGCTCCCGGGAACTGTTCACCCTCTCGGTGCTGGCCATCGCCATGGGCGTGGCGTTCGGCTCGGCCAAGCTGTTCGACGTGTCCTTCGCCCTTGGCGCGTTCTTCGCCGGCATGGTGCTCAACGAGTCCGAGCTCAGCCACGAGGCGGCGGAAAACTCATTGCCCCTGCGGGACGCCTTCGCCGTGCTGTTCTTCGTCTCGGTGGGCATGCTGTTCAACCCGGCGATCCTGATCCAGGAGCCGCTGCCGGTGCTGGGCACCTTCCTGGTGATCGTCATCGGCAAGTCCATCGCCGCGGCGCTGATCGTGCTCGCCTTCCGCCGCCCGCTGTCCACCTCCCTGACGATTTCCGCGAGCCTGGCGCAGATCGGCGAGTTCTCCTTCATCCTCGCCAGCCTCGGGGTCAGCCTGGAGTTGCTGCCGGAGAAAGGCCGCGACCTGCTGCTGGCCGGGGCCATCCTGTCCATCACCATCAACCCGCTGCTATTCCTCGCCATCGACCGCCTGCAGCCCTGGCTGGAGCGCCGCGAGGGCCGGCGGCTGAGGGGCGGCACCCACCACGCGGCGGAAATGGACCAGCCGCCGCCGATCACCGAGCGCGACCACGCGATCCTCGTCGGCCATGGCCGGGTCGGCCGGCTGGTCAGCGGCAACCTGCGGGAACGGGGCATCCCCCTGGTGATCGTGGAGAACGACCGCGACCATATCGACGAACTGCGCCGCCAGGGCTACAGCGCGGTGCTGGGCAACGCCGCGCGCCAGGAGGTACTGGACCGCGCCGAGCTGAAGCGGGCGCGCTGGCTGTTGCTGGCGATTCCCAACGGCTTCGAGGCCGGCGAGATCGCCCAGTACGCCCGGGGCGTCAACCCCGGCCTGGAGATCATGGCCCGGGCCCACTTCGACACCGAGGTGGATCACCTGAGCCAGCGCGGCGCCGACCTGGTGATCATGGGCGAGCGGGAGATCGCCCGCAGCATGATCGAGCACATCGCCGACGGCGTGGACCCCCACGCCACACCCAGCGCCGCCTGAGGCGCGGCGCCGGGCATGCCGGTCAGGGCTGGCCGGCCCCGTGGGTGTGGGGTGCCATGGCGCCGTGGTCGTGGGCCATGCCGTCGTGGGCCGCGCCAGCGGGCGTCGCGCCAGCGGGCGTCGGATCGTCCTTCTGCACGGCGATGTCCACGGTGACGTCGCCGGCCTGCTGGAAGTGCAGGGTCATGGGGAAGCGCTGGCCGTCCGCCAGGGGCTCCTTGAGGCCGAACAGCATCAGGTGGTAGCCGCCCGGCGCCACCTTCAGCTCGCCGCCGGCGGGAATCTCCAGGCCCCCCTCCACCGGCTCCATCTTCATCAGGCCATCGGCGTGGACATGGCGATGCAGCTCCACCGTCTCCGCCCGGGGCGTATCGGCCCCCAGCAGACGATCGGCCGCCTCGCCCTGGTTGCGCACCGTCAGGTAGGCGGCGGCGGTGGGCGCGGCGGCGGGCATCGCCCGGGCCCAGGGGTGGACGATGTGCAGGGAGCCGGCCTCGTACTCGTGGGCCAGGGCGGCGGTGGACAGGCCGCACAGGGCGGCCAGGGTCAGCAGGGTCTTGCGCATGGGGAAAACTCCAAAGAATCGATAAGGCGCGCCCGCGGCGAAGGCCGCCGGCGCGAAAGGAAAGGACCCTGTCATCCCGCCAGCGGCCGGGCGCCGCCCAGACGGGCCAGCAGCAGCCGGTCGAGGGCCCAGACCGCCAGCAGCGACAGGCCCACCAGGGGGAACACCAGCCCGAGGCCGACGATGATCGCCACCCCACCCTTCCACAAGGGCAAGGCATGGGGCCGTGGCGGCACGCCGAGACGGCCCTGGGGGCGGCGCTTCCACCACATCACCAGGCCGCTGGTGGCTCCCAGCAGGATCGCCAGGCAGACGACGAGCATCAGCGCCTGGTTCAGCGGACCGAACAGCTTGCCCTCGTGGAGCGCCACCCCGGTCTGCACGGTGCGCGCCACGGCGCCGTAATCGCGCCAGCGCACGTCGGCCAGCACCTCGCCGGTGTAGGCGTCTAGGTGCAGGGTGGCGTCCTGGCGCGGGTCGTCGGCGAACACCGCGACGGTGTACACGCCGTCGGCGGTCGCCGGCAGGGTGACGCTGTAGCCGGGCGCCACGCCGGCCGCCTCGGCGCGCGCCACCACCGCTTGCAGGCCGATGCGCGGCGCCGCCGGCGCGGCGTCATGCCCGCCCTGGCTCGCAGGGCCGCCGTGGCCCTCGTGGCCGGCATGGCCGCCGGAGGTCGGCAGCGGGGTGTTCTCCACCGGCCAGGGCACGGTCTGCGCCTCGGCCCGGTTGAGGCTGCCGGTCTGGGCGCCGGAGGTGGGCACCGCGTCCCACATGGCCGCCGGGAAGTGGTTCCAGGCGCCGGCGAAGGCCTTGCCCCAGAAGCCGGTCCAGGTCATCCCGCTGAGCAGCATGAACAGCAGCAGCAACGAGCCCCAGAAGCCCAGCACGGCGTGCAGGTCGCGCCAGAACAGCCGGCCCCGGGCGTTCAGCCGGGGCCACAGCACGCCCCGCACGCTCCGCCCCCGGGGCCACCAGAGGTACAGCCCGGACACCGTCAGCACCACGCCCCAGCCGGCCGCCAGCTCCACCAGACGGTCGCCGACGGTACCCAGCATCAGTTCGCCGTGCAGCGCCCGGGCCACCGCCTGGAGGTTGTAGCGGGCGTCCTGGGTGCCCAGCAGCGTGCCGCGATAGGGGTCGAGGAACAGGCTCGTCTCGCGCCCCCGCTCGCTGACCACGAACTCGGCGCTACGGTCCGCCGCGGCCGGCGGCAGGTACTTGCTCACCCGGGCCTCGGGGCGCAGTTCCCCGACCCGGGCCAGCAGGGCGTCGGCGGAGAGGGTCTGGCCGGCGGGCGCCACCACCCGCAGGTCGGCGTCCAGCCACGGGTCCAACTGGGGCTTGAACAGGTAGACGATGCCGGTCAGCGCCAGCAGGATCATGAAGGGCGCGACGAACAGCCCGGCATAGAAATGCCATCGCCACGCCAGGTTGTAGAAAGACACGGGTCTATCGCTCATCGATGGAACTCCTCGCGGGCGCTCAGAAGCTGAAATCGAGCCGGGTCCACAGGGTGCGGCCCGGCTCGTCGATGGCCTCGGCGACCTCGGCGGGGTAGCCGAAACCAGCGTCCCCGGCCAGGTTCAGGTGTTCCGCGTAATCCTTGCCGAACAGGTTGTCGACACCGGCGCTCAGGGAGAGGTTGCGCGTCACGCGGTAGGCGCCGTTGACCGAGAACACCCCGAAGCCGGCGCTGTCGCCGAAGTCCTGCCCCACCACGTTGCCCTTGTCCCGGGCCACCCGGTGCTGAGCGGCGACCACCCGCCACAGGGCGCCGGCGCTCCAGTCCTGGTGCTCGTAGTTCAGCGCCAGGCGCGCCTCCAGGGGGGGCATCTGCGGCAGCGCCTCGCGGTCGTCGCGGTTCTCGCCCCAGGCATAGGCCAGGCTCGCCTCGCTCTTCCAGTGGTCGCTCCAGCGGTAGGCCGCACCCAGCTCGCCGCCGGCGATGCGGGCGTCGACGTTGCGCGCCAGGGACGACGGCCCCATGGCGCCGCCCCGGTTGCCATAGTCGAAGAGGATGAAGTCGCGCACCACGCCGGCGTACAGCGAGGCCCAGCTTTCCAGGCGCTCGCCCTGGTATTGCAGGCCCACGTCCAGCTGGGTGGTCTTTTCCGGCTTCACCCCGTCGAAGGCATTGACCGCGCCGGGGGTGCCCTTGGGCGAGAACAGCTCCCAGTAGTCGGGGAAGCGCTCGGTGTGGCCGAGGCCGGCGTAGACGGTGGCGGGCATCGCGTCGAGGTCCCGCTCGTAGCGCAGGAAGCCGCCGGGCAGGGTGTCGCTCCGGGTGTCGCCGGCGGTAGGGTTGGGCTTGGCCATCATCCCCGAGCCGAGGCGCTCGCGGTGGTCGCGGGCCTCGGCGCGGTCCACCCGGGCGCCGCCCACCAGGCGCTGCCCCTCGGCGGCGAACCAGGTCAGCTCGCCGAAGGCGCCGTAGGTGTGGAAGTCGGCGTCCTTGGCGCGGGGGAGCCGGTCGTAGGCCCCCTCGCCCATGGCCGCGCGCTGGCGGTGCTCGTTGGCCTGGCCGTCGACCCCGGACACCAGCTCCAGGTCGTCCCAGCGCCAGGTGGCGGCCAGGCGTCCGCCCACGGTGCGGCGGTCGACGTTGGAGGCCATGGGCCCGGCCATCATGCCGCTGCCGGAGGGGCGGCGCAGGCTGTAGTTGTCCATCACGTGGTCGGCGTAGTTGTAGTAGAGGCGCGCCTCGACCTTCTCCAGGGTCTCGCTCAGGTGGCTGCGCTCGGCCCGCAGGGCGAGGCTCTCGCGGAGGAACCGCGCGCCGTCCATGCCGCGCCCGGCGTAACGCGCCTCGCCGTCGCCGCGCCCGGCGCTCAGCTCCAGCAGGCTGTCCTCGTCGGGGGTCCAGCCCAGAGCCAGGTCGCCGTTCCACTTGCGCCAGCGGGACGGCACGGTGTGGCCGTCGCCGTCGTGGTAGTCGTCCGCCCGGGAATCGTTGGCCAACCCCCGGATGTAGCCCAGGGGCCCGCCGGCGGCGGCGTCGAGCCGCTTGTCCAGGCGCCCGTCGGTGCCGGTCAGCAACGTGCCGTCGACCCGGCTGCCCAGCTCGCCGAAGCGCTCCGGGTCGCGCTCGAAGAGCACCGTGCCGGCCGAGCCCATGGGCCCCCAGAGCACGCTCTGCGGGCCCTTGATGACGGTCAGCCGGTCATAGTTCTCCGGGGCGATGTAGGAGGTGGGCGCGTCCATCCGCCCGGGGCAGGCGCCGAGCATCTGCCCGCCGTTGCTCAACAGGTTGAGGCGCGAGCCGAACATCCCGCGCAGCACCGGGTCGCCGTTGCTGCCCCCGTTGCGGATGGCGGAGAAGCCGGGGATGGTCTTGAGGTAATCGGCGCCATCACTGGCGGGCACCGGCTGGCGCGGGGTCTTGGGGTCGGTGACCACCGTCAGTGGCGAACGGGGCGCGACGGCGGTGATCACCGTGGCGTCGAGTTCGGCGGGCACCGGCGCGGCGTCGGCCAGGGCCAGGGGGCTCAGCAGCCCCCCACAGGCGGCGAACAGCAGGCGCGTGGCGGCGGGGCGAGCGGCGCGCGGCCGCCCGGAAACGATGAATGCGGACATGTGGATTCCATGATCGAGACGAAGGGCGCGCGCCGGGGCCGCTCCGTCCGCGCGAGCGAACGGGCTGGCCAGCCGGCGAGCCGTTCCTGGATACAGCGGGTCGATCAGTTGGAGGCGGGAGGGGCCCGGGTGCGGGCGCCGGGGAAGATCGCCGAACCGGCGTGGCCTTCGGCCAGGGGGGCGACCGGCCGGGTATCGATGGGCGCGGCGGCCGCCAGGGCGGCCACGCCGGTGGCGGTCAGCGCGGGGGAATTGAACAGCAGGGTGCAGTAGCCGCACTTGGCCCAGTGCTCGTCCGGAGCCATGTGGTCGGCGGGCTTCGCCGGCCCGGGGGCCCTGGCGCCGTGCTCGCCGCAGTCCATGTGCTCCATCCCGGCCATGGGCTCCATCCCGGCCATGGCCGGGGTCGCGCGCGCCTGGGCCAGCCCCTGGGACAGCAGGGGCCCGGCGAGCAGCAGGAGCATGGCGAACAGCGCCAGCCAGGCTCCGGAGCGTACGCGACTGGGGTGGGTCACGGGTGATCCATGGGAAGGAGGAAGAAAATGCGCCGCTATCCTAGCGAAAGCCCGCGCCGGGGATGAAGCATAGCCCCTGGGACGGATGGCCGCAGGGCCGGGCCGGATCACTCGCGGCGGAGGTCGAGGCATCGGGTAGTGTCCCGGTCCGCCCATGGCCCCGGCCAGCACAGCCGCCCCGCCTGGGCGTCCCACTGCGGCCGGTCGGCCTCGGCGTAGAGGCCTGGCAGGTCGGCGAACGCTTGGGGATCAGGGGCTTCGCCGGACGGCAACGCCAGCAAGCGCTCGTAGAGCCGCAACTTGCCGTCCAGGTCGTGAAAGCGGGCAATGAAAGGGTTCCAGTCCTGGCGGATATCGGTCAGCACATTGCCCATCCGGTTACGCCAGTCGCCCTCGGGCAGCGCCGGGGCCGGCGTCTTCAAGGCACGGGCGAAGGCTCGGGCGTCCAGCCGGGACGCCTCGGCGGCCTGGCGGTACCCGGGCAGCAGGCGATTGATGGACATGCCCGGCTTGAAGAACAGCGTGGCGAGCGCCCGCTCCAGGCGTGCCTCGGGACTGGGCGGCCCGTCGAACAGGCCCTGGCGAAAGAGTTGGGCGCCGCCAGCGAACTCGCGACGCATCGGCGCCCACAGCGAGCGCTCCGCGTCGGACAGCGGCACCTGCCGCGACGGCGACGGGATCAACCCCCGCTGGTGGAGCCAGGCAAGGCTGTCCAAGTCGCGTCCGATGATCTTCAGCAGCGCCGCCTTCAGGATCAGCAGGTCGACGAGGCTCAACATCCGGCGGGCGCTGGCCAGGTCCCGCTCCAGCATGTCCCGCGCCGCGGCGCCGTCGCTGCGGGCCCCGGCGAGTGCCTGCGCGTTGAGCAGGCGGTTGGCGTCCAGCAGATAGGTTAGGTCTGGCCAGGGCTCCAGGGCACCCGGCGTGGCGCCGCTGCGATAGCTCGAGTAGGCCAGCGCCTGCCGGTAGCGCCGCAGTAGCTCGCCGTGGGCCTCCCAGGGCGAACCGCCCTGGCCATCGGCCCAGCGCGCGCGACAGGCCTCCGGCAATGCACAACGCGGGGGGCGCGCCAGCTTCGGATGATCGGGCGAAGGCGCGTCGCGGCTCGACGCGGAGCCCGCCCGCCGCTGGCGATACGCCTCCAGCCGCTGGCGGCCAATGGCTTCGGGGTCGCCATCGGCGGCATCCAGGCCCAGCAGGTAGAGGTAACCCGGCGCGTCACCGCCTTCGGGAGTGGCCGCTCGCAGCCACGCGTCGGCTTCCGGGCTAAGGGGCTCGTCCCATAACCAGTAGCCAAGGGCGAGGGCGAGGGCGAGGGCAATCAGCATCAGGCCGAGCGCCAGGCCGAAGCGTCGCCGGCCGGCCCGTGTCGGCATGGGGCGCCCCCACCAGGCCAAGGTCACAGCGCCACAGCGTCGAATTTCACCCGGGGGTGGGCGATGCGGTCTTGGGCGCGCACCAGTTGCAACTCGTAGCTGCCGCACGCCTGGGTTTCCAGCAGCACCTCGTGGACCGCCGCGGCGCTGAACTCGAAGGCGCCGCGCGGTTCGTCCCCCAGCAGCAGGCGGGCGAGGAACAGCCCGGAGGTGAGGTCACCGACCCCCACCGGTTGGCGCGGGAAGGCCAGCAGCGGGCGCGACAGGTGCCAGCAGGCGTCGGGCTGCACCAGCAGCGTCTCGAAGCGGTCGGCGGGCTTGCCGGGGTAGTCCAGGTGCTTCACCAGCACCGCCTTCGGCCCGTGCTCCAACAGGTCCCGGGCCATGGCCACGCAGTCGGCCAGGGAGTCGGGGCGGCGGCCGGCGAAGCTGTCCAGTTCAAGCTGGTTGGGGCACAGGTAGTCGGCCACCGCCGCCGCCTCGTCCAGCAGGAAGGCACTCACTTCCGGGGCCACCACGCAGCCCTTCTCCGGATGCCCCATCACCGGGTCGCAGAGGTACACGGCGCGAGGGTTGGCCTGCTTGATCCGCGCCACCACGTCCAGGATCGCCCGGCCCTGGGCGGCGGAGCCCAGGTAGCCGGACAGCACCGCGTCGCACTGGCCCAGCTCGTCGATGGCGGCGATGCCGTCCACCAGGGCGGGAATCTGCGCCGGCGGCAGGACATCGCCAGTCCAGCGGCCATACTGGGTGTGGTTGGAGAACTGCACGGTGTTCAGCGGCCAGACTTCCACCCCCAGGCGCTGCATGGGAAACACCGCGGCGCCGTTGCCGGCGTGGCCGAACACCACGTGGGACTGGATGGCGAGCAGATGGGGCGTGCGTTTCATCGTGACCTCGGCGGGCTGGCGCGTCGGGGCGACGCGAGATAGGCAGCGGACGCTAACCAAGAACGTCGGCCAGGGCAAGAAACCCGCCCGGGCTTGGGGTAAGCTGGGCGCCCTGCCATGGGAGGCGACATGCTGAGTCTGAGCGATCTGTTGGTCCTGCTGCTGTTCATCGCCGCCACGGCCTGGCTCTGGCGCGCCCACGGCGTGCGCGAGCGCGCCCTGGAACGGGTCAAGCAGCACTGCGCCACGCAGGAGGTCCAGCTACTGGACGATAATGTGGCGTTCCGCGGCCTGCGCTGGGTCCGCGACGCCGGCGGGCGACGACGCCTGGCGCGGGTCTATGGCTTCGAGTTCACCGTCACCGGCGAGCAGCGCCACGCCGGCAGCATCCACATGTTCGGCCCGCGCCCCGGGCCCATCGAGATGGACCCCCATCCGTTCCGCGCGCCGCCCGACGACGGCCGGGTGATCCACCTGGACGATTGGCGGCGCAATCACCCCCGCCCCACCGAACAGCGCCGGGTCGACTGAAACGCCCCGCGCCGCGCCTTGCGCGATGGTTCTTCGTTCGCCGCGCGTCGACGGCGCGCCTCAGAGCGCGCCGAGGCACGCTCCGAGGCCGTCGGCGAGGCCCTCCAGCAGGCGCTCGTAGCCGTCGGCGGCGGGCGCCAGGTTGGCGCCCATGGCGTCCAGCTCGGCCAAGCGCACCGGCAACCCGGCGGTGAGGGTTTCCGCCAGCCGCGGACGCAGCGGCGGTTCGCTGAACACGCAGCTCGGCCCGGCATCCCGCAGGCGCTCGCGCAGGGCGGCCACGTGGCGGGCGCCGGGCTGCACCTCGCCGAGCACGCTGAACACCCCGGCGTGGCGCAGGCCATAGGCCTGCTCGAAGTAATCGTAGGCTTCGTGGAAGACGAAGTAGGACTTGCCGGCCAGGGGCTTCAGACGCCCGGCGAGGCGCTCGTCGAGGCGCGTCAGGCGTTCGTCGAAGGCGTTCAGGTTGGCCTGGTAGCGGTCGGCGTTGGCGGGGTCGACGGCGGCCAGGTCGGTGGCCATCCGCGCGGCGATCACCCGGGCATTGGCCGGCGACAACCAGAGGTGGGCGTCGAGGCTGCCGGGGCGGTGGTCGTGATCGTGCTCAAGGTCGGCCTCGTGGGCGCCGCCGTCGGCCTCGAAGCGCCGCAGGCGCAGGCCCGGCAGGTCCTGCACGGCGACGCTGGGCTTGTCGCGACCGGCCAGGGGCTTGTCGAGGAAGCCCTCCAGGTCGGGGCCGATCCAGTAGAACAGGTCCGCCTCGCGCACCCGCCGCACGTCGGACGGGCGCAGCGCGTAGTGGTGCGGCGAGGCCCCGGGAGGCAATAGCGTCTCGGGCTGGCCGATGCCATCCTGGACCGCCGCGGCGATCAGTTGCAGCGGCTTGATGCTGGTCAGCAGGCGCGCCTCGGCACGGGCCCCGAGGGCGAACAGGCAGAGGCAGAACAGGAGGAACGGTCGCATCACGGCAGCACACCTCGGGAAAAAGAGTTATAGAATAACGTCCTTCTCCCCATCGCGCCGCCGCCATGACCGACCTGTCGCCCGCCCGGGCCTCCCTGGCCTGCCAGCCCCACGACCATTCCCATTGCGTGAGCGATGCCCTGGCCAGCGCCGAGCGCATCTGCGCGCGCCTCGGCGTGCGCCTGACCGCCCTGCGCAAGCGGGTGCTGGAACTGGTCTGGCAGAGCCACAAGCCCCTGGGCGCCTACGACATCCTCGGCGTGTTGAGCGGCGAGGACGGCCGCCGCGCCGCGCCGCCCACCGTCTACCGGGCCCTGGACTTCCTCCTGGAGACCGGCCTGGTGCACCGCATCGCCTCGCTCAACGCCTTCGTCGGCTGCAACCATCCCGGCGAGGCCCACCAAGGCCAGTTCCTGATCTGCCGCGAATGCCACGCCGCCGTGGAGCTGGAGCACCCGGCCATCAGCGCGGCGATCCTCGCCGGCGCGCGCACCGTGGGCTTTCGGGTGGAGTCGCAGACGGTGGAAGTGGTGGGCCTGTGCGCCCCCTGCCAGGCGGCGGCATGAGCGACGCGCTGATCCGCCTCGACGGGGTCGGCGTGCGCTTCGCCGGCCAGGACGTGCTGCAAGACGTGAGCCTGGCGGTGCGGCCCGGCGAGATCGTCACCCTGATCGGCCCCAACGGCGCCGGCAAGACCACCCTGGTGCGCACCGTGCTCGGCCTGCTGCGACCGGACCGCGGCGAGGTCTGGCGCAAGCCGCGCCTGCGCATCGGCTACATGCCGCAGAAGCTGCAGGTAGACCCGACCCTGCCCCTGAGCGTGCTGCGCTTCCTGCGTCTGGTGCCCCGGGTGGACCGCGCCCGGGCCCTGGCGGCTCTCGGCGAGGTGGGCGCCCAGTCGGTGATCGACAGCCCGCTGCAACGCATCTCCGGCGGCGAGCTGCAACGGGTGCTGCTGGCCCGGGCGTTGCTGCGCCGTCCCGAGCTGCTGGTGCTGGACGAGCCGGTGCAAGGGGTCGACGTGGCCGGCCAGGCCGAGCTGTACCGGCTGATCGGCCGCTTGCGGCAGCGCTACGGCTGCGGGGTGCTGATGGTCTCTCACGACCTGCACCTGGTAATGAGCGCCACCGACCAGGTGGTCTGCCTGAACCGCCACGTGTGTTGCAGCGGCCATCCCGAGCAGGTCAGCGGCGACCCGGCGTTCCTCGAACTGTTCGGCGGCGACGCCCGTGGCCTGGCGGTCTACCATCATCGCCACGACCATGCCCACGACCTGCAAGGCGGCGTGGTGCGCCCGGCCCATGTCCACGGCCCCGGTTGCGCCCACGGGGCGCCGCCCTTCTCCGACGACCGCCCCGACTGAGCCCGTCATTCCCTTCTTTCGAGCCCGTTTTTCGGATACCGCGCCATGGCTGACTTTCTCCTCAACGCCCTGCTCGCCGGCCTCGCCCTGGCCCTGGTGGCCGGCCCTCTCGGCTCCTTCGTGGTCTGGCGGCGCATGGCCTATTTCGGCGACACCCTGTCCCACGCCGCCCTGCTGGGGGTGGCCCTGGGGTTGATGCTGGACGTCAGCCCGACCCTGGCGGTGACCGTCGGCTGCCTGCTGCTGGCGGTGCTGTTGGTGACCCTGCAACAGCGCCAGCCCCTGGCCTCGGACACCTTGCTGGGCATCCTCGCCCACAGCACCCTGTCCCTGGGGCTGGTGGCCCTGAGTTTCATGCCCGATGTGCGCATCGACCTGATGGGCTACCTGTTCGGCGACCTGCTGGCGGTGAGCCGCGCCGACCTGGCCTGGATCCTCGGCGGCAGCGCTCTGGTGCTGGCGCTATTGGTGCCGCTGTGGCGGCCGCTGCTGGCGATCACCGTGCACGAGGAATTGGCGAAGGTGGAAGGACTGCCGGTGGCGGCGATCCGCCTGGCGCTGATGATGCTGGTGGCGGTGGTGATCGCGGTGGCGATGAAGATCGTCGGCGTGCTGTTGATCACTTCCCTGCTGATCGTTCCGGCCGCCGCCGCCCAGCGCCACGCCCGCACTCCCGAGCAGATGGCCGGCGGCGCCAGCCTGCTGGGGCTTTTGGCGGTGTGCGCCGGGCTGGCGCTGTCCTGGTACAAGGACACCCCGGCCGGCCCGTCGATCGTGGTGGCCGCCGCCGGGCTGTTCCTGCTCAGTTTCGCCCTGCCCCGGCGCGCCTGAGCGCGACGCACGGAGAAACCGGCGCGGGCTCCGGTCACATGCCCTGGAGGGCGGCGTCGCGCCGCCCGCATGCCATCCCTAGCGAGGAGCGACCATGGACATTCCTTTCATCCAGCTCAACGATGGCCAGCGCATCCCGCAGCTCGGCCTGGGCACCTGGAAGACCGCCGACGCCGATGCCGCTGACCTGGTGCTGACCGCCCTGCGGCTGGGCTACCGGCACATCGACACGGCCGCCATCTACGGCAACGAGCGTGGCATCGGCGAGGGCTTGGCCCGCGCTGGCGTGCCGCGCGGCGAGCTGTACATCACCACCAAGCTGTGGAACGACCGCCAGGGCTACGACGAGACCCTCAAGGCCTTCGACGAGAGCCTGCAACGCCTGGGCCTGGACTACGTCGACCTGTACCTGATCCATTGGCCATGCCCGGAGCGCAACCGCTTCCTCGACAGCTGGAAAGCCATGTTGCGCCTGCGGGACGAGGGCCGCATCCAGTCGGTGGGGGTTTCGAACTTCCGCGAGGAAGAGATCGAGACGCTGATCATGGAGACCGGTGTGGTCCCGGCGGTGAACCAGATCGAGGTGCATCCCTGGCTGCAACAGCGGGCGCTGCGGGAACTGGGCACCTACAAGGGCATCGCCACCGAGGCCTGGAGCCCCCTGGCCCAGGGCGGCGAACTGCTGGCCGACCCGGTGGTGCGCGACCTCGCCGCCAAGCACGGCAAGACCCCGGCCCAGGTGATCCTGCGCTGGCACGTGCAGCAGGGCTCGATCATTTTCCCGAAATCCTCGAACCCCGCGCGCATCGAGGAGAACGCCGCGATCTTCGACTTCCAGTTGGACGAAGCGGACCTGCAACGCATCGCCGGCCTGGAGCGCGGCCAGCGTCTCGGTCCCGACCCGGCCACCTTCAACGGCTGAGCCGGGCGGTGGCCGGCGTCGCCCTCAGACCCCCTCGGGCAGGACAGGCGCCGGGACCCGGGCCCCGCGCGGCGCCGACAGGCGCCGGCCGAGGGCGATGAAGGGTTTCTCCACGCCGACGTGGAGGGCGATGGACAGCAGCCCCACCAGTGCCAGAATGGCCGCCAGGTAGCCGTACCAGGGCAGTTCGGGTGCGAACTGGGGCATCCACAGCGCCAGCTTTTCCATCACCAGCAAGTGCACCAGGTAGACGCCGTAGCTGATCTCCCCCAGGTAGACCCAGCCGCCGCGGTGGAAGAGCCGCGCCAGCGCCGGGGGCACGCAGGCGAACACCAGCACCAGATAGCCGAACACTCCGGCGGTGAAGAAGCGCCCCCAGACCGTCGGCCCCTCGGTGTCCCAATAGTCGCCGATATGCCCACGCAGCCAGCGCAGGTATAGCCACAGCAGCGCCCCGCCGACCCCGGCGAACACCGGGAAATACCGCTCGATCAGGGCCCGACACGCCGGCCGCGCCCTCACCACCACGAACCCGGCGGCGAACAGCCCGAGCATTCCCGGCAACTGGGTGGCGAGGAAGAAGCGCTGCGCCGGCTCCTGTATCAGGTGGTACACGCCGTAGCGGCTGAGCACGGAAATCCCCAGCATGGCCATGACGACCGTCCACCACACCCTTGGCCGACGAACGAACCCCAGCAACAGTGCCGCCAGCAGGTAGAACTGGAATTCGCTGCCCAGGGTCCAGAACACCCCGTTGATCGCCCCGCCAAAGCCGGGCACCAGGTTGTGCACCATGAACAGGTGGGCGAGCAGCAGGTCCGGTTCGTGCACCAGATGCGGCCGGCTCCCCGCCAGGCAGATCACGATCACCACCAAGTAAGCCGGGTAGATGCGGAACGCCCGTCGCAGCAGGAAGCCACGCCGGGTCTCGCCCCGGTCGGCGGTCAGCAGCCCGCCGATGAGGAAGCCGCTGAGCACGAAGAACAGGTCCACGCCGTTCCAGCCGACATGCAGCAGGTAAGGGGACAGCGGGGGCCGGTAGGCCGCCGGGACCAGCTCGATGTAGTGGAACAGCAGTACCCAGAGGGCCGCGAAGCCGCGCAGGAAATCCAGGCCGGCCAGCCGTTCGCGGGGCCGCGAGGGCGTTAGGGGTGGGGAGGTCATCGACTGCATGGGGTGAATTCCCTTTCGGGTGGCGAATGGCGTTCGCCTGCACGAGTGCCTTGGGCGGCGCGAAGCGCGCCGTCCGGCATGAGAAGGCCGGCAGTGTGCCCGAGGCGGCGCCGCGATCCAAGGCCACCGCCCATGCGGGCCGGTGCGATCCGCTTGCAGGCGTGACCGGTAGGCGGACCAGACGAGGCTTCGGCGCCTTGAGCCCGCCGCCGAAGGACACTGCATGGCAGAAGGTGGTGGCGACGCGATCGTGCCGGACGCGGCGAGTGTCGATGCGCCGGCAGCGGGGCCGTGCCCGCCTTCCGTCCCTCGTCGACCGGACGAGGAGCGGCCACGCGCGGCCGACGGTCACGGCGAAACGAAAAAGCCCCGCGACCGCGAGGTCGACGGGGCTTGGACTATTCGGGCAGGGCCACCCGGGTAGGGCCGCCCGGGTAGGGCCGCCCAGGCAGGGCGATCCGGCCCGGCGGACCGGTCAGACCGAACCGGGTCGCCCGCCGGGCCTACCGACCTACGCCGGAATGGTCTTGGCCAGGGGTTCTCGCGCCCACACCCGGTGCTTGGCGATCGCCGCGACGAAGGCGTCGATCACCGAGTCCGCCGAGGCGCCGCTTACCAAGCCTTCGTCCGGCTGCAAACGCAGCAGGTCCAACAGGTCCTTGGCTTCGCCGAACGCCGCGATGGCCTTGAGGTGCTTGTAGGCCTCCAGCACATAGTGCAGGGCTTCGCCATCGGTCGACATGGCCTTGATCGCCTGGTCGCCGCCCGGGATCGCCACCGCGTCGAAAGCCACGGAGGGCATGCCCTGCATGGATGCGTCCGGCACCAGCTGGCCACCGGCGGCGGTTCTCACCGGCGAGGCGGACGGGCCGATCAGCTTGGTCTTCGCCCCTTCCGCGCCCAGGCGCTTCTGCAATGCGGAGATGGCCGCTTCGTCCACGCCCTCGGCGATCAGAATCGCGATCTTGCGCGACTTGATGTTGCCGGACAGCAGGTTCATCTGGCTCAGGGCCGGCGAGCACTCCAGGCTCGGCGTCCTCGGCGGCACGCTGGGCCCCTTGGGCGGCGCGACGCCGATGTTGGCCGCCACCCGGGTGGCCAGGGTCATGTCGATGTTGGCGAGAATTTCGTTGACCTCGCGCTCGCGGATCCACAGCCGTTCCACCTTGCTCAGCTCGAAGCTGAAGGCGGCGATGATGTGCTCCTTCTCCGGCTCGCTCATGCTGTTATAGAACAGCGTGGCCTGGGAGAAGTGGTCGCCGAAGGATTCGCTGCGGTTGCGGATCTTGTGCCCCTCGACCCGCTCCGGGTAGGTCTCGAAGCCGCCGCCCTTGGGCGCCGGCGGGGTTTCCTTGGGCCAGCCGCCGTCGATGGAGTTGGGCTCGTAGGAGGCACGCCCCTTGTTGATGGTCTGCCGGTGGAAAGAGTCGCGCTGGTTGTTGTGTACCGGGGCCACGGGGCGGTTGATGGGAATCTCGTTGAAGTTCGGCCCGCCCAGGCGCAGCAGTTGGGTGTCGGTGTAGGAGAACAGCCGGCCCTGCAGCAACGGGTCGTTGGTGTAGTCGATGCCGGGCACGATGTGGCCCAGGTGGAACGCCGCCTGCTCGGTCTCGGCGAAGAAGTTGTCGGGGTTGCGGTTCAGGGTCAGCTTGCCGATGGCCCGCACCGGCACCAGCTCCTCGGGGATGATCTTGGTGGGGTCGAGCAGGTCGAAGTCGAACTTATGCTCGTCCTCTTCCGGCACCACCTGGATGCCCAGTTCCCACTCGGGGTAGTCGCCGCTCTCGATGTCTTCCCACAACTGCCGGCGGTTGAAGTCCGGGTCCTTGCCGGCCAGCTTCTGGGCCTCGTCCCAGACCAGGGAGAAGACCCCCGAGAGGGGTTTCCAGTGGAACTTGACGAAGTGGCTCTTGCCCTCGGCGTTCACCAGCCGGAAGGTGTGCACGCCGAACCCCTCCATGGCCCGGTAGGTCACCGGGATCGCCCGGTCGGACATGACCCAGAGCACCATGTGGGCGGACTCGGGGGTGAGGGAGACGAAATCCCAGAAGGTGTCGTGGGCCGATTGCCCGGTGGGGATTTCGTTGTGGGGCTCCGGCTTCACCGCGTGGACGAAGTCGGGGAACTTGATCGCGTCCTGGATGAAGAACACCGGCATGTTGTTGCCCACCAGGTCGAAGTTGCCCTCGTCGGTGTAGAACTTCACCGCGAAGCCGCGCACGTCGCGCACGGTGTCGGCGGAACCGCGCGGACCTTGTACCGTGGAGAAGCGCACGAACACCGGCGTCTTCTTCGACGGGTCGGTGAGGAAGTCCGCCTTGGTCAGGGCCGATAGGTCCTCGTAGACCTGGAAGTGGCCATGGGCGGAGCTGCCTCGTGCATGCACCACCCGCTCGGGGATACGCTCGTGGTCGAAGTGCGTGATCTTCTCACGCATGATGAAGTCTTCCAGCAGCGACGGCCCGCGGCCACCCGCGCGCAGGGTGTTCTGGTTGTCGGCGATGCGGGTGCCATGGTTGGTGGTCAGGGCCATGCCGGTGGCGTCGGAGCGGTACGGCTCCAGGCTGTCCAGCTTGGCGTTGCGGTTGGCGCGGTCGAGGGTATCGGTTCCCGCGAGATCGCTGGGGTTGGCGGGCTTGCTAGCCATGGAACATAGACTCCTTTCTGGGCCCCTGGGGGCTTCGGGCTATTGGCCGGTCCGGAGGTGGACCGGGTCACGGTCATGGCGACGGACGGCGAAGCGGGCCGTCGCGGGGGTCTAGGTACTGACCGGGGGTATCGCCCACTGTTCCGCTTCGTTACCCATACGCGTTGTCGCAGGCGGATTCCGCTCATCGACTTATGCCTTTTCGCTCGGGATGGCTGGAAACAAAAACTAAGTTCGCATAAGGGTTCAGGCTAAAATGCCCGCCCGGCGCTCTCGCCCCGTTCCAACCGACCCTCGTTCCCACAAGGTTGTCCCGTGATCGAGTTCCACGACGTCCACAAGACCTACACGGTCGGCAGGCGGGAAATCCCCGCGCTGCATCCTTGCCGCCTGACCATCGAAAGCGGGCGGATCTTCGGTCTGATCGGCCATTCCGGCGCCGGCAAGAGCACCCTGCTGCGGCTGATCAACCGCCTGGAAGAGCCCAGCGGCGGCCGCCTCGTGGTGGACGGCGAGGACATCACCGCCCTGGGCGGCGAAGGCCTGCGGCGCTACCGCCAGCGGGTCGGAATGATTTTCCAGCACTTCAACCTGCTCTCCTCCAAGACCGTCGCCGACAACGTGGCCATGCCGCTGAGACTGGCCGGCGAGCTGTCGCGGCGGGAGATCGACGCGCGGGTCGCCGAGCTGCTGGCCCGGGTCGGCCTGGCCGACCATGCCAGGAAATACCCGGCGCAGCTCTCCGGCGGCCAAAAGCAGCGGGTCGGCATCGCCCGCGCCCTGGCCACCCGGCCGACCATCCTGCTGTGCGACGAAGCCACCAGTGCCCTCGACCCGCAGACCACCGGCCAAGTCCTGCAACTGCTGGCGGAGATCAACCGAGAGCTGCGCCTCACCGTGGTGCTGATCACCCACGAGATGGACGTCATCCGCCGGGTCTGCGACCGGGTGGCGGTGATGGACGCCGGGGTCATCGTCGAGGAAGGGCCGGTGACGGATGTCTTCCTGCACCCCCGGCACCCCACCACCCAGCGCTTCGTGCTGGAGGCCGAGCAGGTGGACGAGCACGAACAGCGCGACGACTTCTCCCACGTGCCGGGACGCATCCTGCGCCTGACCTTCCAGGGCGAGGCCACCTACGCGCCGCTGCTGGGCACGGTGGCGCGGCAGACCGGCGTGGACTACAGCATCCTGGCGGGACGCATCGACCGCATCAAGGACGTCCCCTACGGCCAGCTCACCCTGGCCCTCACCGGTGGCGACGTGGAGGCGGCGCTGAGCTGCTTCCAGGCCGCCGACGTGCACCTGGAGGTACTGCGCTGATGGACGCTTCCTTCGCTTCCCTGATCCAGAACATCGACTGGGCGGAAATCTGGCTGGCGACCCTGGACACCCTGCTGATGCTCGGCGGCTCGCTGCTGTTCACCGTGCTGCTGGGGTTGCCCCTGGGGGTGCTGCTGTTCCTCACCGGGCCGCGCCAGTTGTTCGAGCAGAAGGGCGTCTATGCTCTACTGTCGCTGCTGGTCAACGTGTTGCGCTCGTTGCCATTCATCATCCTGCTGATCGTGATGATCCCCTTCACGGTGCTGATCACCGGCACCTCCCTGGGGGTCGCCGGCGCCATTCCGCCGCTGGTGGTGGGCGCCACGCCGTTCTTCGCCCGGCTGGTGGAAACCGCCCTGCGTGAAGTGGACCGGGGCATCATCGAAGCCACCCAGGCGATGGGCGCCACCACCCGGCAGATCGTCCTCAATGCCCTGTTGCCGGAGGCGCGCCCGGGGATCATCGCCGCCGCCACGGTCACCGCCATCACCCTGGTGTCCTATACCGCCATGGCCGGCGTGGTGGGCGCCGGCGGCCTCGGCGATCTGGCGATCCGCTTCGGCTACCAGCGCTTCCAGACCGACGTGATGGTGGTCACGGTGGTCCTGCTGCTGGTGCTGGTGCAGGTGCTGCAGACCGTCGGCGACCGCCTGGTGGTGCATTTCTCCCGCAAGTGAACCGGCGCGGACAGCCGTCCGCCGCTTCCGCTACTGACCCAGGAGCCGTCCATGAAGAAACTGCTGACCGTCCTCGCCGCCGTCGCCGCCTTTTCCGCCCACGGGGAAACCCTGAAGGTGGCCGCGACCCCGGTGCCCCACGCGGAAATCCTCGAATTCCTCAAGCCGCGCCTGGCCCAGGAAGGGGTGGAGCTGGAGGTGAAGGTGTTCACCGACTACGTGCAACCCAACGTGCAGGTGGCGGAGAAGCGCCTGGACGCCAACTTCTTCCAGCACCAGCCGTACCTGGACGAGTTCAACAAGAGCCGCAAGACCGCCGTGGAGCTGGTGAGCGTGGCCGGGGTCCACATCGAGCCGTTCGGCGCCTACTCGAGCAAGATCAAGCGCCTGGAAGACCTGCCCGACGGCGCCACCGTGGCCATTCCCAACGACGCCACCAACGGCGGACGCGCCCTGCTGCTGCTGGCCAAGTCCGGGGTGATCGCCCTCAAGGAGGGCGCCGGCATCCTCGCCACGCCCAAGGACATCGCCGACAATCCCAAGCACATCAAGGTGCGCGAGCTGGAAGCGGCGACCCTGCCGCGGGTGCTGTCCCAAGTGGACCTGGCACTGATCAACACCAACTACGCCCTGGAAGCCAAGCTCAACCCGACCCAGGACGCCCTGGCCATCGAGGGGGCGGAGTCGCCCTACGTGAACATTCTGGTGAGCCGCGCCGACAACAAGGACGCGCCGGCCCTGCAGAAACTCGCCCAGGCCCTGCACAGCGCCGAGGTGAAGCAGTTCATCCAGGATAAATACAAGGGCGCCGTGGTCCCCGCGTTCTGATTCCCGGCCGTTCCCGGCCCGGCGGCGGGCGCCCACGAGGCCCCGCCGCTTTCTCTTTCCGCGAACCTCTGCGAGCCTTCCGGCACGTCTGTCGGCGAGACGCTCACTGATCCCCTTTCGCCTCGCGCCGCTCCGGTCGGCAGCGGTGTGCTCGCTCGCCTAGTCGCCGGCCACCAGCGCCGGCAGCCGGGCGGCGAGCTTGGCGTTATCCAGGGGCGCGCGGATGAAGCCGCGCTGGGTGCCGTCGGGGCCGATCACCGCCAGGTTGCCGCTGTGGTCGACGGTGTAGTGGGGCTTGGCGGTGTCGCCGGGCACGAACGGTACGCCCACGGCGCCGGAGAAGGCCTGCACGCTTTCCAGGTCCCCGGTGAGGCCCCGGAACGCCGGGTCGAAATAGCTCAGGTACTGCTTGAGCTGTTGGGGCGTGTCGCGGTTCGGGTCGACGCTGACCATCACCACCCGCAGGCGCGCGCGGGTCTCCTCGGGCAGCATCCCCTGAATCTGGCGCAACTGGGCAAGGGTGGTCGGGCAGATATCGGGGCAGAAGGTGTAGCCGAAGAACACCAGGCTCCATTGGCCTTGCAGGCGGTCCACTCGCACCGGCTGGCCATCCTGGTCGACCAGGCTCAGGGCCGGTACGTGGCGCGGCTGCGGCAGCAGCACGATGCCGGCGTCCAGCAATCGCGCCGGGTCCGGGTGCTGCCGCTGGCCCAGGGCCTGGTAGACGACGAGCCCCATTACCAGGGCGACGACGACGATGAGGAGCGAAACGGTTTTCTGCACGCGTGTCATGGCATTGCCTGTTGAAAGAGAACGGACGGCCGCGAGGCCCGCCGCGCATCATAGGATCAGCGAGGGCGTCGGGTCGACCGGCCGCTTGGGCCACGCCGTCGCGGGGAGGCGGCGCGCCGCTTCGACCAGCCGGACGAATATTGGGGTTTCCGGTGACAAGCTTGCTGGCATGGCCGATCGCGCCCCGGCGCGGCGTCGGTTCGCTGTAGTCCAGGGCGGCGAACACCTGGCCCACGCCAGGGCCGGGCGCTCCGCGAAGGGCGAGACGCATCGACGCGGGTAAGCGTCGCCGGGTCGGCGTATAGTCGGCGCCCCCGGGTGATGGCGCGACCCACGGACTTGGCGCGAGACGCACCGCCCTCGACCGCGAAACGCGACGAAGGTGGCCATATGCCTTCGCGCGCCTATCTCCGACGGCGTTATGCGGAACCCGTCTGAGGCGTGGCGCGCGAACGGCTAAGGTCTGTGACGACCCTCGCGGCGTCCGAACGGCAACTTCGCCGCCGCGCCGCCCCCTCACGATCTTGCACAGGAGTCCCCATGAACACCGCCGCCTTGCGCGAGTCGATCCGGCTGGCCCATCGCCACGAGGCCGACACCGGCCACCTCGCCCGCCTGCTCGACACCCGCCTCGACCGTCTGCACCCCGCCATCCGACTGCCCCAGTCCGACCCTCGCGCCGCCTTGGCCGCCTTCGTCGCCGCCTACCTGGACGAAGTGCCGGAGCTGCTGGACGCGGCCGCCGACGTGGCCCGGGACGCCGGCATCGAGGCCCAGGTGAAACCGGTGCTGAAGGTGGCGGAACAGTTCTTCCTGCAACCGCCGGCGTTGCTGGACGGCCACGAAGGCCTCGACGGCCTGCTGGACGAAGCCTACCTGGCCCATCGCCTGGTGGAGGAAGTGAACGACCGCTACATCGCTCACTTCGGGCGCCCGCTGATACCCCTGGATACCACCGTGGCCAACCTGATCGCCCACCAGTTGATCGGCGAGCCCTTCGCCAACCGCCTGGACGAAGCGGTGCGACTGGCGGTGGAGGGCCTGCTGGACGAGCGCGCCTTCGCCCAGGACAGCGCCCTCGCCTATCGCGCCCGCCTGGACGAACCAGCCGGCGAAGCGGCGTGGCGCCGCTGGCCGTGCCTGTCGCGCCGGCTGGGGCTCGACATCCGCCTGGAAGACACACCGGCCTGAGGCCGCCGCCATCGCCTCGCTCGAGCCGCTTCCTCGCCGGTCGGCCCTTGCTGAGGCGAACGGCTCAAGCAGGCCCGGCGGCCTTCGCGCCGTCCAGGCCGCGCGAACGTCCTTCGAGGCGGCGCTCCAAGGCCCGGGGCTCGATCACCAGCCGCGAGCCGCTGGCCGCCGCCGCGCGGCTCCAGTCCTCCAGCAGTTCCATGCAGGCGTGGTCGATGTAGCTCAAGCGCTCCAAGGGCACATGCAACTGGGTGCCGGGGCGCACCGACTCCAGCACTCGCGCGAGCAGCGGCACCTTGAGGAAGGTGGCGGCCCCCGCCAGCCGCAGCTCGGCATGGTTCGCGTCCCGGTAGACCAGGCTGACCTTCAGGTGCGAGGCCTTCCAGGCCAGCTTCGCCAGGGTCAGGCCAAAGCCCACCAGCACGCCGGTGAGCAAGTCAGTGCAGACGATCACCAAGGCGGTGGCCGCGTAAATGAACATCGGCATGCGCCCGTAGCGACCGAGGCCGCGCAGGGCCTTGAGGTCCACCAGCTTGACGCCGGTGTAGACCAGCACGCCGGCCAGGCTGGCCACCGGGATGCTCTGCAACACCCCCGGCAGCAGCGCGACGAAGGCCAGCAGCCAGGCGCCGTGGAGGATCGCCGACAGCCGGGTGCGGGCGCCGGCCTGGACGTTGGCCGAGCTGCGCACGATCACCCCGGTCATGGGCAGCGCCCCCAGCACCCCGCAGAGCAGGTTGCCGATGCCCTGGGCGCTCAGCTCCCGGTCCAGGTCGGAGCGCGGGCCGGCGTGCATGCGGTCCACCGCGGCGGCCGAGAGCAGGGTCTCGGCGCTGGCGATGAAGGCCAGGGCCACGGCCGCCACCAGCAGCCCCGGGTCGGCCAGGGCCAGCAGGTCGGCCGGGCGCAGCCAGTCGATGGCCTCGCCGAGGGTCGCCGGCACCTCTACCCGGTTCACCTCCAGCCCCAGCCAGAGGCTCGCGACGGTGGCCAGGGCCACGCCGATCAGCGCTCCCGGCAGGAAGCGCAGGCGCGCCGGGCGCAAGCGCTCCCAGGCCACCATCGCCACGATGGTGCCCAGGCCCACCAGGGCGGCGTCCAGGCCAAGGCCGGCGCCCAGCACCGGCAGCGCCGTTCCCAGCGCTCCGGGGAACGCCAACAGGTTGGCCAGGCCGGAAGCCTGGGGACGGGCGTCCAGCATCACGTGGACCTGGGACAGCACGATCAGCACGCCGATGCCGGCGAGCATGCCGTAGACCACCGCCGGCGCGGTAACGCGGAACCAGCAACCCAGGCGCAGGCGCCCGGCGAGCAGCTGCAACAGGCCGGCGAGCACCAGGATCGGTCCGAGTAAGGCGACTCCGTGGGTGCGCACCAGTTCGAAGACCAGCACCGCGAGGCCGGCGGCGGGACCGCTGACCTGCAGCGGCGAGCCGGCCAGCCAGCCAACCACCAGGCCGCCGACGATACCGGTGACCAGGCCCTTGGCCGGTGGCATGCCGGAAGCGATGGCGATGCCCATGCACAAGGGCAGGGCGACGAGAAAGACCACCACCGACGCGAGGGCGTCGCGGGGCAGGGTTGTCTTGAGTGAGTCGAGCATGATCGGGGACTCCTGCACGTTTCGGCACATGACGGGTGGCGACACCGCGCGAGGCGCGGTATCGGGCAGGTGTAGACGGTGGTTGCGTTATGCGGCCCGGCGTGACATCAGCGGGCGTTGGCAGGGCTTGGCTAAGCGCCGCTGTAGCGGGGTCGCGGCGTGGCCATCGGCACCGGGCCCTGGCCGTCGAGGGGCAGGAATTCCCCGCGCTCGGCGTCGTAGGCCTTGATGGCGCTGCTCTCGATGTCGTAGACCCAGCCGTGGATGAACAACTGGCCGCTGGCCAGGCGCGAGGCCACCGAGGGATGGGTGCGCAGGTGGTCGAGCTGGGCGACCACGTTTTCCTCGGTGAGCACGCCGAGCATCTCGTGGCCGGCGCAGGTGCAGTTGTCGGCCACCACGGTGCGGGCCACCTCGGCGTGGCGCAGCCAGGCCTTGACCGTGGGCATGCGCTCAAGGGTCTCGGGGTTGAGCACCGCCTTCATGGCGCCACAGTCGGAGTGACCGCAGATGATGATGTGCTGCACCCCGAGGGCGAGGACGGCGAACTCGATGGCGGTGGAGACACCGCCGTTCATCTGCCCGTAGGGCGGGACCACGTTGCCGACGTTGCGGGTGACGAACAGGTCGCCGGGGGAACTCTGGGTGATCAGTTCGGGGACGATGCGCGAGTCCGCGCAGGTGATGAACATCGCCCGGGGTTGCTGGGCGGTGGCGAGTTTCTTGAACAGCTCTTCCTGCTGCGGGAACACCTCGTGACGAAAGCGCAGGAAGCCTTCGACGATGTGCTGCAGCGCTGTTTCGGCGTTCTCCGTCTCCGCGGGAGTCGCACTCGGATGGTTGTCGCTCATATCCCTACCTCTGGTTCGTGGCTGGCGGAAGAAACATTCCCGTGTCGCTAGCGCGTTCGCGGCCTCGCCCGGCCTCGGCGAAGCCCGGGCCTCTGGCTCGCTACCGGGTCACCCTACGGCGGCAAGCTTAAGCGAAGCTGAACGAGACGCTCTGGCGAGGGCTCCGAGGGTTTCCGCGTGTGTCGGAACGTCGCACCCGGACGCGGTCCGCCAGCATGCCAGTCCCGGCGCGCCTTGCCCACCGCCTCCGTCGCCTAGAGCAGGGACAACTGCCCGCCGGGCGGGGCGAACCGGCTGCAATCGAGGCCGAAGCCGTCGCGGCGGTTGAGCCCCAGGCGCTTGATCGCCACCGCGAAGCGCCGGGCCAGCAGCTCGGCGAACGGCCCCTCGCCGCGCATGCGGTGGCCGAAGCGGCTGTCGTAGACCTCGCCGCCCCGGCACTGGCGGATCAGGCTCATGACGTGCTCGGCGCGCTGGGGATAGTGGGCCGTCAGCCACTCCTCGAACAATGGCGCCACTTCCCGGGGCAGGCGCAACAGCAGGTAGGCGGCGGAGCGGGCGCCGGCGTCGCGGGCGGCCTCCAGCAGGCGTTCCAATTCGCGGTCGTTGACCATGGGGATGATCGGCGCGCAGATCACCCCCACCGGCACCCCCGCGTCGCGCAGCACGCGGATCGCCCGCAGCCGCGCCGAGGGCGCCGCCGCCCGGGGTTCGAGGATGCGCTTGAGTTCGTCGTCCAGGCTGGTGAGGCTGATCATCACCGCCACCAAGCGCTGCTCGGCCAGTTCGCTGAGAAGGTCGAGGTCGCGCAGGATCAACGAGCCCTTGGTCACCAGGGTCACCGGGTGGCGGTAGCGCAGCAGCACTTCGAGGCAGCGCCGGGTGAGCTGGTGCTCGCGCTCGATGGGCTGGTAGGGATCGGTGTTGGAGCCCAGGTTGATCGGCGCGCAGACGTAGCCGGGCTTGGACAATTGCTGCTCCAGCAGGGCGGCGGCGTTGGTCTTGGCGATCAGCCGGGTCTCGAAGTCCAGCCCTGGCGAGAGGTCCCAGTAGGCATGGCTGGGCCGCGCGTAGCAGTAGATGCAGCCATGCTCGCAGCCCCGGTAGGGGTTGAGGGAGCGGTCGAACGGCAGGTCCGGGGACTGGTTGCGGGTGATGATGCTCTTGGCGGTTTCCAGCCGCACCTCGGTCACGCAGGGCAGCGGCGCCTCGTCGTACCAGCCGTCGTCGCTGGGCACCGAGCGGGTGGGGGCGAAGCGGTTGTGGGGGTTGCTGGCGGTGCCGCGGCCACGGGGCGGCAGGATCGCGCGGGACATCTCGACGCTCCACGAATACTGTTCATGCATACAGTATTCGCTTCGCGCGGAGTCGACAAGCCGGCCCGCCGAACGGATCAGGAACGGGCCGGCACCCGGGCATCCGGCGCGTCGCCCGGCTCCGGTCGGCGCTCGTAGCGCTGGGCCAGCACGGCGCAGACCATCAGTTGCAGTTGGTGAAAGACCATCAGCGGCAGAATCGCCGCGCCGATGGTGCCGCCGGCGAACAGCACTTGGGCCATGGGCACGCCGCTGGCCAGGCTCTTCTTCGAGCCGCAGAAGACCAGGGTGATCTCGTCTTCCTTGTGGAAGCCCAGCAGCCGGGCCAACGCCGTGGTGCACCCCAGGGCCAGGGCCAGGATCAGCACGCAGGCCAGCGCCAGGGCCAGCAGCGCCGGCAACGGCACCTCGCGCCAGAGCCCCTCGATCACCGCCGCGCTGAACGCGGTGTAGACCACCAGCAGGATCGAACCCTGGTCGACCATGCGCAGGCCCCGGGCGTGACGCCCGACCCAGGCGCCGATCCAGCGACGGGCGACCTGCCCGGCGACGAAGGGCACCAGCAGTTGCAGGACGATCTTGAGCATGGCGTCCAGCATCGAGCCTCCGTCCGCCTGCCGATCCAGCAACAGGCCCACCAGCAACGGCGTGAGGACGATGCCGAAGAGGCTGGAGGCCGAGGCGCTGCAGATGGCCGCCGGCACGTTGCCCCGGGCCAGGGAAGTGAAGGCGATGGCCGATTGCACGGTGGCCGGCAGGGCGCACAGGTAAAGGATGCCGGTGTACAGCTCGGGGGTGACCCAAGGCGAGAGCAGCGGGCGCAGGGCCAGGCCGATCAGCGGAAACAAGGCGAAGGTGCAGGCGAAGATCGCCAGGTGCAGGCGCCAATGGGTGGCGCCGGCGACGATGGCCTCGCGCGACAGCTTGGCGCCGTGGAGGAAGAACAGCAGGCCGATGGCGAGGTCGGTGATCCAGCCGAAGGCCACGGCGGCCCGCCCCTCGCAGGGCAGCAGGCTGGCGGCGGCCACCACCGCCACCAGCAGGAGAGTGAAGGTGTCGGGCAGGAAGCGGGGACGGGTCATGGCGCGACTCGGGCAGCGGAACGTCGGGCCACTCTACCCGGACGGGCCGGTACCGGCTAACGCCGGAAGCCCGCCGGATAGCGCCGAACGGACAGCCTAGCCGCCGGTGCCCTGGCCCAGGTCGTCCCCGGAAGTGGTCGTGGGCAGGGCCTCGCGCAGGTCCCGAACCTGCTCGGCGGTCACCGCCGCGCCCTGGTTGCCCCAACTGCTCCGGATGAAGGTCACCACCGCGGCCACCTGCTCGTCGTTCAAGCGCCAGCCGAACGGCGGCATGGTGAAGTAGGACGGCGCGCGGTGGGTCGGCGGCAGGGTGCCGCCCTTGAGCACCAGGTTGATCAGGGAGCTGGGGTCCTCGGTCTGTACCACCGGGTTGCCGGCCAGGGCCGGGAACACCCGCTTGTAGCCCTGGCCGTCGGTGCGGTGGCAGGCCGAGCAGTTGTCCACGTAGACCGACGCGCCGGGACGACTGTCGTCGCCTCGCCAGAGGGCGTCGGAGACCTGGCGGTCGTAGACGTAGGGCGGGTTCTCCGGGTTGCGGGGCGGCAGCGACTTGAGGTAACGAGCGATGGCGACGAGGTCGTCGTCGCTCATGTACTGCATGCTGTGCACCACCACATCGGACATGCCGCCGAACACCGCGCTGCGCTCGCTGCGCCCGGTCCTGAGGAAGGACACCAATTGCGCTTCGCTCCAGCCGCCCAGGCCGTCCTTATGGTCGCCCCGCAGGTTCTTGGCGATCCAGCCTTCCAGGGGCGCGCCGCCGGCCAGGTAGGCGTCGCCGTCGGTGGCGCCCAGGGCCTTCTCCTGCATGCCCAGGCCCCGGGGCGTGTGGCAGGCGCCGCAGTGGCCGAGCCCTTCCACCAGGTAGGCGCCACGGGCGAGCACCGGGTCCTGGCCGGTCGCCGGGGCGAAGGGTTCGACCTTGGGCGCGAACATCCAGCGCCAGGGGGTCAAGGGCCAGCGCATGGATAGCGGCCAGGGAATGTCGCTATCGCGATTGTCCTGGGCCACGGGCTCCACGCCGTGCATGAAGTAGGCGTACAACGCGCGCATGTCCTCGTCGCCGACCCGGGCGTAGGAGGGATAGGGCATGGCCGGATATAGGCTGCCGCCGCCCTTGGCGATGCCGTGGCGCACCGCGTTGTCGAAATCCTCGAAGCGGTAGCTGCCGATGCCGGTCTTGTCCGGGGTGATATTGGTGGAGTACAGCGTGCCGACCGGGGTCTGCATCGGCAGGCCGCCGGCGAAGGGCTTGCCGCCCTTGGCGGTGTGACAGGCGACGCAATCCCCGGCCCGGGCCAGGTATTCACCCCGGGCCACCAGGGCCGGGTCGACCCCGTCCGGCAGGGCCCGGGCGGAGGAGGCGGGCATCGCCGGCCTCCCGCCGGGGGCGGCTTGGTCGCGGGTGGCGTCTTCCGGGGGGAGCGGAGCCGGCGCCGGGGGCGTGTCGGCGCGGGCGGCGATGGCCAGGGCGAGCCCCAGGACGGCGGATGCGGCGGCGAATGCCTTCATGGTCGGCCTCCTCATGCCTGCACCAACGGGCCGGGGTTCTTCAGGTACTGCTCGCGGATCGCCCGCGCCGACCAGTAGGCCAGCGCCGACACCAGCCCGGTGGGGTTGTAGCCCAGCCCCTGGGGGAAGGCCGAGGCGCCGGGGACGAACACGTTGTGCACGTCCCAGCTCTGCAGGTAGCGGTTCACCGCGCTGGTCTTCGGGTCGCTGCCCATGATCGCCCCGCCGTTGAGGTGGGTGGTCTGGTAGGTCTGGGTGTTGAAGCGGTCCCCCGGCTGCTTGCCGAGGATCGCCAGGGCCTTGGGGTTCATGGCCTCGGCCAGGCGGCGCATCTTCTCCACCATGAACTGGTTCATGCGGATGTCGTTGTCCTTCCAGTCGAAGGTCATGCGCAGCAGCGGCTGGCCGTAGGCGTCCTTGTAGGTGGGGTCGAGGTCCAGATAGTTGTCCCGGTAGGACTGGTGGGCGCCATGGGCGTCCATGGACAGGTGGTGGGTGTAGTAGTCGGCGCTGGCCCGCTTCCAGGCGCTGCCCCAGGCCGGGGTGCCGGGGGGGTTGGAGAGGCCGCCGATCGGGCGGGTGCCCGCCTGGTTGACCCACAGCGGCGAGCCGCCGACGAAGCCGTGGGGCCCATGATCGAAGTTGTCGGCGTTGAAGTCATCCACCGCGACGCCATTGCCGCCGGCGCCGATGAACGGGTTGGTGTGCACGTCCTTGTCGAAATACGCCTTGATGGTGGCCATGTTCTGGTAGGCGAAGTTGCGCCCCACCACGCCCTCGCCGGTCTTCGGGTCGTAGGGTTTGCCGATGCCGGAGAGCAGCATCAGCCGCACGTTGTGGAACTGGAAGGCGCCGAGGATGACGATGTCCGCCGGTTGCTCCACCTCGCGGCCCTGGGCGTCCACGTAGGTGACGCCGGTGGCGCGGCTACGGCTGCCGTCCAGGTTCACCCGCAGCACGTGGGAGTTGGGCCGCAGCTCGAAGTTTGGCGCCTGGCGCAGAGCCGGCAGGATGTTCAGGTTCGGCGACGCCTTGGAGTACATGTAGCAGACGTAGCCGCTGCAGAAGCCGCAGAAGTTGCACGGGCCCATCTGCACCCCATAGGGATTGGTGTAGGGGCCGGACGTGTTGGCCGAGGGCATGTTGTAGGGGTGGTAGCCCACCTCCAAGGCCGCTTTCTGGAACAGTTGGGCGGAGTAGGTGTTCTTCTGGGACGGCAGCGGGAAGTGGTCGGAGCGATCCGGGGAGAACGGGTTGCCGCCCTTGCCCTCGCCCACCTTCTCGCCCCTCACGGTCCAGGCCTGCCCGGAGGTGCCGAAGACCTTCTCGGCGAAATCGAAGTACGGCTCCAGTTCCTCGTAGCTGACCCCGAAGTCCTGGATGGTCATGCCCTCGGGGATGAAGCGCTTGCCGTAGCGCTCCTCATAGTGACTGCGCAGGCGCAGCTCCACCGGGTCGACGCGAAAGTGCACCCCGGACCAGTGCAGGCCGGCGCCGCCGACCCCGTCGCCAGGCAGGAAGGCGCCGAGCTGGCGGTTGGGCAGCGCCACGTCGTTCAGGCCGTGACGGATGGTCACGGTTTCCCGGGACAGATCCTGGAAGAGCTTCTTGCGGATGCTGTAGGTGAGTTCGTCGATCACCTGGGGGTAGGAGCCGTCGGGGTAGGTGTCGCGCATCGGCCCGCGCTCCAGCGCCACCACCCGCAGCCCGGCCTCGGTGAGCTCCTTGGCCATGATCGCTCCGGTCCAGCCGAACCCGACGATCACCACGTCGGCCTTGTCCATCGTCTTCGCCATGTCAGGCCCTCTCGCCGCGAATCGACACGGAGGGGATCGGGTAATGCTCGCCCCGCTCGACCCAGTCCATGAAATCGGCGCGGGCGCCGGGGAAGTTCACCAGTTTCCAGCCCACCTGGCCCTTGTTGCCGCCGTGGATCGGGTCGCAGAAGAACCCTTCGCGGGTGTTGATCAGCAGGTAGGAGAAGAACACCTTGGCCGGCACCGTCTCGAACTCGGCCTTGCCCGTTTCGAACTGGGTCAGCGCCTGGTCCTGGGTGGCCGGTTCGAGTTCGGCGAACGGCTTGCCGTGCTGGCGCCGGCACCAGTCGTCGGCGGCGGCGATGCCCAGCCGGTAGATGTCCCGGGGCACCAGCTTGAGCTGGTAGCCGAACTCGGCCGGCGCGTCGGTGACGAAGGGCCCCTGCATGTACCAGTTGGCCCCGGTGGCGTAGGGCGTGGTCATCTGCCGGTCGATGTATTCCGGCACGCCAGCCTCCAGGGCGCCGGGGCCGGTGTCGTCGGCGGGGATCAGGCGCGCCACCGCCGCGCCAACGAAGGCCCACTCCTCTTCGGTGAAGAACGCCGGCCGGTACGCCTCGCCCGCCCGGGGCGCCTCGCCCTGGCGCGCCGGGGCGGGAGCCGGGTCCGCCGCCACCGCGGCGCCCAGGCCGATCCCGCTGCCGGCCACGGTGACCACGGGGATCAGGGTAAGGGATTTGCGCAGGAAACTGCGCCGCGAGTCGAGGATGTCGTCGGCTGACATGGGGGCACTACCTATCTGGCGAACACGGTCGATGCGGAACGTGGGCCGTTCCGGCGTTTATCAAGGCTGTCCCTAGCCGGGGCCGGCGCCGCGAAGACGGCGGCCTTGGCTAGAGACTGAACGCGAAAGCGGGAGGTTCAACCCACCTTCCATCCGGGTGGGCGAGTCCCGCGGACGCCGCTCCGGTGGCGTGGGGAACGCGGCGACGGGGCCGCCCTGGAAAATGGGCGCAAGAAGCGGGACGCCAGGACGCGCGCGCCGTCCTACCCTCGGGCTTTCACTGCGGAGACGAGACGATGGACCTGTTGACGAACAAAGTGGCCCTGATCACCGGGGCGAGCTCGGGCATTGGCATGGCCGCCGCGAAGCGCTTCGCGGCCAATGGCGCGCGCGTCGTGCTGGTGGCGCGACGGCGCGAGCCACTGGAGCGGCTCGTCGCCGACATCGAGGCGCGGGGCGGCCAAGCCCTGGCCGTGCCGGGGGACGTGACCCGGGAAGAGACTCATCGCGCCGCCGTGGAGGCCGCTCAACGGGCGTTCGGCGGCTTGCACGTCGCGTTCAACAACGCCGGCCTGGTGGGCGCCATGAAGCCCCTGGAAGGCATTTCCCTGGCGGAGTGGTCGGAGGTGCTGGCGGTCAACCTGACCGCCGCGTTCCTCGGCGCGCGGGCGCAGGTACCGGCGATGCTGGCCAGCGGCGGCGGCTCGCTGATCTTCACCGGCAGCTTCGTCGGCAACAGCGTCGGCCTGCCCGGCATGACGGCCTACGGGGCGGCCAAGGCCGGCCTGATGGGTCTGGTGCGGGGCCTCACCGCTGACTATGGGGCCCGGGGCATCCGCGCCAACGCCCTGCTGCCCGGCGGCACCGACACCGGCATGGCCGGCGACGCCGCCCAACGGGAATGGGCCGCTGGCCTGCATGCGCTGAAGCGGATCGCCGAGCCGGACGAGATTGCCCAGGCGGCGCTATTCCTCGCCAGCGACATGGCCAGCTTCGTCGCCGGCTCGGCGCTGTGGGCGGACGGCGGCAACGCCGCGGTGAAAATCTGACCCGTCGGCCGGGCGGCGGCGGCCCTCGAGCCGCTCGCCGGTACCCACCAGAGGCCATGCCTGGCGCGCCGGGCGGGGCACCGACCCTCCCGCGCGGCCGGCTGAGCGCGCCGGCCCGACCTGGGCGGCCCGTCCTAACGCGGGCTCAAGGCTTCTTCAGCTTCGGGTTGGGGAAGAACTGCACCGGCTGCACGGCAGGGTCGGCTGGCGCCTTGGGGGTGGCGGCGTTGACCCGGGTGGGCAATTCCCGGGGCACCGACTGGCCCTGGGCGTTGAGGGTATCGGCGTAGCCGCAGGACACGCACTCGCGGTGCGGCACGCCGTCCACGCTCCACATGCGGACGGTGTCCATGGCGCTGCACGCCGGGCACACGGCGCCGGCGATGAAGCGCTTGGGTGGAGTGGAAGGCGCGTCGTTCATGCCGCCTCCTGGCTCAGGCCGAGGTGGCGCAACAGCGCGTCGATGCGTGGCTCGCGGCCACGGAAGTCGACGAACAGCACCATCGGCGCCTGGGAGCCGCCCCGGGCCAGGATGGCGTCGCGGAAGGCGCGGCCGGTCCCTGGGTTGAGCACGCCCTCCTCCTCGAAGCGGGAGAAGGCATCGGCGGACAGCACTTCGGCCCACTTGTAGCTGTAGTAGCCCGCCGCGTACCCGCCGGCGAAGATGTGGGCGAAGCTGTTGGGGAAGCGGTTGTAGGCCGGCGGCGGCATCACCGAGACCTCGTCGCGGATCGCCCCCAGCACGTCCAGCACGCTACGGCCATCACCGTGGGTGGCGTGCAATTCGAAGTCGAACAGGGAGAACTCCAGTTGGCGCAGCATCATCAGGCCGGACTGGAAGTTCTTCGCCGCCAGCATCTTGTCCAGCAGGTCCCGGGGCAGCGGCTCGCCGGTCTGGTAGTGGCCGGAGATCAGCGACAGACCCTCGGGCTCCCAGCACCAGTTCTCCATGAACTGGCTGGGCAGCTCCACCGCGTCCCAGGCCACGCCATTGATGCCCGAGGCGCCGGCGTGCTCGACCCGCGTCAGCAGATGGTGCAGGCCGTGGCCGAACTCGTGGAACAGGGTGGTGACCTCGTCGTGGGTGAGCAGCGCCGGCTGACCCGCCACCGGCGGGGTGAAGTTGCACACCAGGTTGGCCACCGGGCTGATCAGCTCGCCACGGGCGGTGCGGCGCTTGTCCCGGGCGCCATCCATCCAGGCGCCGCCGCGCTTGTTGGGGCGGGCGTAGAGGTCGAAGTAGAAGCGCCCGACATGCTCGCCCCCCTCGCGGATCTCGAACAGGCGCACGTCCGGGTGCCAGCGGGGGAAGTCGCGCAGCTCGGCGATCTCGATGCCATAGAGCGTCTGCACGAGGGCGAACAGCCCGTCGAGCACCTTGTCGACAGGGAAGTAGGCGCGCAGGGTCTCCTGGGAAATGCTGTAGCGCTGCTCCCGCAGCTTCTCGCCGTAGTAGCCCATGTCCCAGCTTTGCAGGTCGGCGCAACCGCGCTCGGCGGCGAAGGCGCGCAGCTCGGCCAGGTCCTGTTCGGCGAAGGGCTTGCTGCGCGCGGCCAGGTCCCGCAGGAAGCTCAGCACCTGCTCGCTGGAATCGGCCATCTTGGTGGCCAGGCTGAGGTCGGCGTAATGGGCGAAGCCCAGCAGCTCGGCCAGTTCCTGGCGCAGGTCGAGGATCTGCGCCATCAGCGGGCCGTTGTCGAAGCGGCCGGCGTCCGGGCCCTGGTCGGAGGCGCGAGTGCAATAGGCGGCGTACACCTCTTCGCGCAGGGCGCGGTCGTCGGCGTAGGTCATCACCGCGTAGTAGCTGGGGAATTCCAGGGTGATCAGCCAGCCGTCCAGGCCCTTGGCCTCGGCGGCCTGCTTCATCTGCGCCTTGGCCGAATCGGTCAGGCCGGCCAGGGCCGCCTCGTCGACCACATGCTTGGTCCAGGCTTGGGTGGCATCCAGCAACTGGTTGGAGAAGGCGCTGGTCAGTTCGGAGAGCTTCATCTGGATCTCGCCGTAGCGCTTCTGCTCGGCTTCCGGCAAGTCGATGCCGGACAGCCGGAAGTCCCTCAGGGCGTGCTCCAGGATGGTCGTCTGGGCCACGTCGAAGCCGGCCGCCGCGGGGCTGGTGGCCAGGGCCTCGTAGGCGTGGAACAGCGCGCGGTTCTGCCCCAGCTCGGTCCAGTATTCCGACAGCAGCGGCAGGCAGGCCTCGTAGGCGGCGCGCAGTTCCGTGCCGTTGCACACCGCGTTGAGGTGGCTCACCGGGCTCCAGGCCTGGCCCAGGCGCGCGCCCATCTCATCGAGGGCCAGCACCAGGCCGTCCCAGCTCGGCGCCTCGCGCTGGCGCTCCAGCAGCGGGACGAGGGCGGCGCGGTTGTCGTCGAGGATCTGGCGGATGGCCGGCTCCACGTGCTCGGGGCGGATGGCCTCGTAGGGCGGCAGGTCGAAGTCTTGCAGAAGGGGGTTGCTGGCAGTCACGGCAGTCACCTGGAAAAACGGAACATGAGGGGTGTGACCACAACCCGGAGAGGTTTTCACACCGTGCGGGGGCCGCATCTTAATTTAGAATCGACCGCTCCCGCAGCCCGAGAGGTGGCTATCGTGACGATTCGAACCTACCGGGGCCTCGCCCCCACCCTCAGCGAACGGGTGTTCGTCGACACCAGCGCCGTGGTCATCGGCGACGTCGCCCTGGGCGACGACAGCTCGGTGTGGCCGCTCACCGTGATCCGCGGCGATATGCAGCGCATCCGCGTCGGCGCGCGCACCAGCATCCAGGACGGCAGCGTCCTGCACATCACCCATGCCGGCCCGTTCAACCCCGACGGCTTTCCCCTGGTTATCGGCGACGAGGTCACCGTCGGCCACCGGGTCACCCTGCACGGCTGCGTCCTGGGCGACCGCATCCTGGTGGGCATGGGCAGCATCGTCATGGACGGCGCGGTGGTGGAAGACGAGGTGATCATCGGCGCCGGCAGCCTGGTGCCGCCGGGCAAGCGCCTGGAGAGCGGCTTCCTCTATGTCGGCAGCCCGGTCAAGCAGGCCCGCCCCCTGACCGAGCAGGAACGCACCTTCTTCGCCTACACCGCCGGCAACTACGTGAAGCTCAAGGACCTGCACCTGGCCGAGGGGTACGACCGCTAGCCCTCCCCGACGGACCCGCGCCGGGCCAGGTAGTCCCGCAGCCGGGCCTTCAGGTAGGGCACGGCGGCGGGATGGTCGAGGAATTCGTCGATGGCCATCAGCATCCAGTACTGGCCCTCGTCGCCGAAGCGGATCGCCCGCACCTCGTCGGGGGTAAGGTCGCCCACCAGGAAGTAGCTGGGCAACGCCTGGGGCCGTACCCCTTCGTAGCGGCGCTGCCAGACCAGCCGCTCCGGCGTCAGGCGCAGGGCGAATTCCTCCTCCAGCTCCCGCAGCGCGCACTGGGCCGGGTCCTCGTCACCCTCGCGCCCGCCACCTGGCAGGTCCCAGTGATCGGGAAAGGGAATGCCCGCCTTGTCGTCGCGGCGATAGACCAGCACCCGGTCCGCCAGCAGCAGGGCGAGCTTGGCGCCGTTGAATGCGCTCATGGCTGTCTCCTCGGCGTGAAACGTTCAAGCCTAGCAGGCCTTCGAACCCGCTCGCGGGCCGAGCCGGGGCCCGGCCTTTCGTGAACCGGCAAGCGCCGCCATCGCGGTTCACGGGCGGCCCGCGCCGCGCCCGCCCGGCCCCTCCCCCGGGAAAAGCCGCTACCATGTCGGCCCTTTCCCACCCATCGGGGCCCGCCATGCACTACCAGACCTTGCTCTTCGACCTGGACGGCACCCTCACCGACCCGCGCCTGGGCATCACCCGTTCCATCCAGTTCGCCCTCGGCCGGCTGGGGATCGACGAGCCGGACCTGGCCCGGCTCGAGCACTTCATCGGCCCGCCCCTGCTGCAGGCGTTCATGCACAGCTATGGCTTCGACGAGGCCACCGCCTGGCGGGCGGTGGAGTATTACCGGGAGCGCTTCAAGGTCACCGGCCTGTACGAGAACGCCGTCTACGACGGCATCGCCGAACTGCTGGCCCTGCTCGAAGGCCAGGGCCGCACGCTGTACATCGCCACCTCCAAGCCCTGGGTGTTCGCCCGGGAGATCGCTCGCCACTTCGACTTCGCCCGTCACTTCAAGGTGATCTACGGCAGCGAGCTGGACGGCACCCGCACCGACAAGCGCGACCTGATCCGCCACCTGCTGGACGAGGAACGCCTCGACCCCGCCCAAACCCTGATGATCGGCGACCGCAAGCACGACCTGATCGGCGCCCGCCACAACGGCCTGCACGCGGCGGCGGTGGGCTACGGCTACGGCAGCCGCGAGGAATTGGAAGCGGAAGCGCCGGAATACTTCTTCTCCCGCGTGGCGGACCTGCGCCAGGCGTTCGCCTGATCCAAGGCATCTCGAACTCAACTTCCGAGGCCCGCTCCTTGAATCCTCATCGATACCCGACACTTCCCCTGATCCTCGTGGCGCTGGCCGTGCTCTGGGCATTTCTGGCCGCCAGCGGCCCCATTCAGTGGGGCGACAACGGTGCGTTCATGGCGGATGCCGCCACCGGCCCTCTGCTCACCCGTGATTTCGGCCCGCTATCGCACCCGTTCTATCACGGGGTCACGGTCGCGTTTCAGTGTGTGTTCGGCTTGGAAAGCCTGGCCTACCTGAACGTCCTGCTGCTGATTCCATTGAGTTATGCGCTCTACCGCCTGGCGTGCGCGCTGGGCGCGAAGCCGGCCTTCGGCTGGCTGGCCGCAGCGGCGGCGATCTTCTCCCATGGCATCTTCTGGATAGCAACCAAGGCCGAGGTTTATCTGTTGCACACGTTGCTGATGGTGGCGGCCTACGGTCTGGTGCTGACCAGCAAAAGCCGTCCCCACAGGGTCTCGACCCTGGTCCTGCTGGGAGTGCTGACAGGGCTGGGCGCGGCTACCCACCAACTGACCTTCATCGTTCTATTGCCGCTGTATCTCGCGCTCTTGGTGGCGGAGAAGAGCCGCATCCTGTACGTACTGCCCGGCTTCTTGGTGGGGGTCGCTCCGTGTTACCCCGGGCTATTCGATCGATTGACCCAGGGCGACGATGTGTTTCACGCCCTGCGGTTCTACCTGACCGGCGCGAGCGGCGCGGCCAATGGTGGCTGGGAGGGTAGCTTCCTGCGCCTGGGTACGCTCCTGCAGGAAAAGAGCTACGTGCTGATCCTGTTGCTCTCGCTGGCGGGCGTCCAGGCGCTGGGGTTCCTGACGGGGTTCGGCAACCGCAGGAAGGCGCTGCTCGGGTGGGCGGCGATCCTCGATTTCCTCTTCGCCCTGACCTACGGGGTAAGCGATCGCTTTACCTTCTTTCTGCCTGGCACGGCCCTGCTATGCGTGCTCGCCTTCACTTATCTGAGCGAACGGCTGGAGGAAAACCGGGGACTCTACTACGGCGCCTGCCTGTCGCCGCTGATTTCTCCCCTGCTCCTGTTGAGCGTCTACGCCCTCGATCAAGCCGGGGCCATCGCGTTGCCTCGGCAACCGTCACCACTGCCGTTTCGCGACGATGCGCGGTACTTCCTGGCGCCTTACCTGCGGGAAGACTCGGCGGAGCGCTTCGTCGTGGCCTATGAGGAGCAGGTCCCCGCCGGCGGCACGGTGCTCGCGGACTGGACACCCTTGAAGGCCCTGGAGGCGGCCCAGGCTGATGGCCGCTTCCAAGGCCGAGAGCTGCTGCCCTGCGCGGAGCTTCGCAACCCAGCCTTGGGCGACCATGCGGCCTTCTATCTCGTGCGCAAGGAGTACTGCGAAGTCTCGCCGGGGTATCGCGAACAACCCTTGCCCATCGGCTATCGCCTGGAGCGCGAGGTGCCGACGCCGTGAAGGCCGCCCTGCGGCTCAGCCGTCGTTGCGCTGATAGATGATCTTGCGGGTGCCGTAGGCGCAGGAGCCGACCACCATGTTGGGGTCTTTCACCTCGGCGTTGGGGACGATTTCCAGGGTGTAGCTGGTGACGCCGACGGCCTGGATCTTCACTTCGATTTCCCGCTTGAGGGCCTCGCAGTCCTTGGGTTCGGCCAGCACGGGGGTGGCGGCGAGGCTCAGCAGGGCGACGGCGGCGTACCTGTTCATCGAGGGTTCCTTGCAAGGGAGAGGGGAGGCGCGGGTTCAGGCCGGTCCTGGCGCTTCGACCGGCACGACGCCAGGCGAGTTCGCCGAGGCCGCCGCCAGGGTTTCCAGGGCGTGCCCGCGCCGGTCGTCCGGCAGCCCGGCGAGGGCCTCGACCCGCCGGTAGAAGCGCGGCCAGTCGCCGCCGGCCTGGCGGAACAGGGTGGCGAAGGCCGGCACCCATTGGTCATAGAGCCCGAACGGCAACAGCTTGGCATTGTTCATCGGCCCGGCCATCCAGGCGTCGTAGCCAGGCTGGCGCCAGCCCTCGGCGTCGCGCAGCGCCCGGTAGTCGCGGCGCAGCCGCTCGAACTCGGCCTGCTTGGCGGCGCGCATCGCCGGCGCCGGCAGGGGCCGGGCGTACAGCGCCTCCAGGCGCTCGCGACAGGCCAGCACCAGGGCGATGAAGCGCGCCTCCTGGTCGGCGAGACGCGGATCGACCTCCGCCAAGCCCCGGTCGCGGCGCCACTGGCGCAGGCCCTCCTGCTCGACGAAACGGGCGAAGGATTCGTTGAAGGCGGTGTCGTCCGGCTGGTAGACGCGCTGGTGGGCCAGTTCGTGGAACAGGGTGGAGACCAGGCGATCATCGTCCCAGGCCAGCATCGGACTGAGGATCGGGTCGTCGAACCAGCCCAGGGTGGAATAGGCCGGGACCGGGCCGAGGTAGGTGTCCAGGCCCTGCTGGCGCAGCAGGGCGGCGGCGCCCCGGGCGCGACTCTCCTGGTAGTAGCCCCGGTAGGCGACGCAACCGGCGATGGGGAAGCAGTTCAGGCGCGGCGCCAGGGAGAATTCCTCGGTGGCGAACAGGTTCCACATCACGTAGGGGCGGTGGATGTCGGCATACAGCCGGTAGCTGCGGTTATCCGGCAGGGCCAGTCGCTGGCTGGCGAACTCGCGGGCCTGGCGGGCCAGCGCCAGGCGCCGCCGCTCGGGGCTGCCCGCCGGCAGTTCGGCGAGCACCTCGGCCACCGGCCGCCGCGCGCGCAGCAGGTCGAGCTGGCCCCGGGTCACCTGGGCGTAGTAGTCGAGGCTGGCGCAACCGTTCAGCAGAGCGGCCAGGGCCAGCGGAACCCCGGCGCGGCGCAGGGAGTCGATCAGGGCTGAACGGATGGGCGTCATGGGCAGCACCCTACCCGAACGCACGTCCCCTCTCCAGCCCGGCAGCCGCCCTCGACCTCGGAGAATCCCATGCGCCACTCGCCGCTCTATTGTCTGTTTCCCCTGCTCGGCGCCTGTTCGCTATTTCCCCGCCACGACCCGTCCCAGGCCTGGATCGACCTCGACGGCCCCACCGACGAAGTGGTGCAGGCCACCCGTGTGGATACTCGCGCGCTGGACGACGAGCGCTATTTCCAGGTCTCGCCGGGCGAGCACGCGTTGCAGGTACGGCTTCAATTCGAGGTCGACCCCAGCAATATCGGTCCCGACAGCGCGGGCCTTTCCCGCACGTGCCTGCTGACCCTGGATTACGACGGCTTCGACGCGGGACGGCGCTATCGCCTGGATACCGGCAGCGCCGGCTTCCGTCCTTGGGCGAAGCTCTACGACGAGACTGGCGCGCCGCTGGCCCAGGCCCGGGAAGGCCGGTGCGGCGACGTGTGAAGCCGGGCCGCGCCAGCTGACGTATGCTCACGCTTTTCCCGGAAGGAAACGCCCCATGCCCTGCCCCCGCCTGTCTCTCGCCCTGCTCGGCCTGCTACTGACCGGCTGCGCCTCTTCCACCCTGCCGACGCCGGACCCGACCCAGGCCTGGATCGATATCTACGCCACGCCCGGCCACGACATCAGCGCCCAGAGCCAGGACGGCCAGCGGGTCGGCGATGCTCGTTATTTCCAGGTGGCTCCGGGGGCCCATGCGTTGCGGGTGCGTTTCCAGCATGAGGTGAACAGCCAGGGCGGCGACGGCGTCAGCGAGCCGACTCGCATTACTTGTCAGTTGGAAGTGCGGTACGACGGATTCGCCGCCGGCCAGCGCTACCGGCTGGAAGTGCGGCCGCTGGTGCTCAAGGCCCAAGGCTACCTGTTCGATGACCGGCGCCGCTTGCTGGCGCGGGCGGACGTGCTGCGCTGCGGCCCGTTCTGAACCGGGCGTGGCGCACAGCGAGGACAGGAGCGGCCCACGTCGGCGCCGCTCCAAGGGCGGTTCAGTTTTCCAGGGTGGCTTCCAGGGTGATGTCGGCATTCAGCACTTTCGACACCGGGCAGCCGGTCTTGGCGGCGTCCACCGCCTTCTCGAACTTCTCCCGGTCGGCGCCGGGGATCTTCGCCACCAGGGTCAGGTGCACGGCGGTAATGGTGAAGCCCCCGCTGTCCTTCTTCAGGGTCACCTCGGCCTGGGTATCGATGCGCTCGGCGGTCATCCCGGCTTCGCCCAGTTGCAGGGACAGGGCCATGGAGAAGCAGCCCGCGTGGGCGGCGCCGATCAATTCCTCGGGATTGGTGCCCGGCTGGCCCTCGAAACGGGTGTTGAAGCCGTAGGGGTTGTTATTCAAGGCTCCGCTCTGAGTGCTGATATGACCCTTGCCGTCCTTGATGCCACCTTGCCAGTGAGCCGATGCGGTTTTCTTGATTTCCATGATGTCTCTCCGATGGATAGGTCTTGCTCATAGAGGCCCGGGTGGCGTCGCAAGTTCGACGCCACGCATCGCGCTTCAGACGCGCAGCCCGGCGAGGATGTCGAAGGCCCGCAGGCGATCGGCGTGTTCGTAGAGGTCGCAGGTGAAGATCAACTCGTCGGCCTCGGTCTGCTCCAGCAGGGTCTCCAGCTTGGCGCGGATCTTCTCCGGGCCGCCGACCATCGCCAGGCCGAGGAGGCTGCCCACCGCGTCTTTCTCGTGGGGCTGCCAGCGCCCGGCCATGCTCGGCACCGGCGGCCGCAACACCAGGCTTTCGCCACGCATCAGGGCCAGCACGCGCTGGTAGACGGTGGTCGCGAGGAAGTCCGCCTCGTCGTCGGTGGGCGCCGCCACCAGGGGGACCCCGAGCATCACGTAGGGCTTGTCGAGCACCGCCGAGGGGCGGAAGTGATTACGGTAGACGCGAATCGCCTCGTGCAGGTAGCGCGGCGCGAAGTGGGAGGCGAAGGCGTAGGGCAGGCCTTTCTGCCCCGCCAACTGGGCGCTGAACAGGCTGGAGCCGAGCAGCCAGATCGGTACCTCCGTGCCCGCCCCCGGCATGGCGATCACACGCTGGCCCGGCTGACGCGGCCCCAGCAGCGCCTGCAGTTCCTCGACGTCTTGGGGAAAATCATCAGCGCTGCCGGAGCGCTCGCGGCGCAGTGCCCGGGACGTGGCCTGGTCGGCGCCCGGAGCCCGGCCCAGGCCCAGCTCGATGCGGCCCGGATAGAGGCTGGCCAGGGTACCGAACTGCTCGGCGATCACCAGCGGGGCGTGGTTGGGCAGCATCACGCCGCCCGAGCCCAGGCGCAACGTGCGGGTGCCGGCCGCCAGGTAGCCCAGCAGCACGGCGGTGGCGGAGCTGGCGATGCCATCCATGTTGTGGTGCTCGGCGACCCAGAAGCGGCTGAAGTCGAGGGCTTCCACATGCCGGGCCAGGGCCAGGGAATTGTGCAGTGCCTGGGCGGGCCCGCCGTCGTCGCGGATGGGTGCCAGGTCCAGCACGGAAAACGGTACGCGGGCGAGACGGTTCATGTGGAGTTCTCCTGAGTCGATCCGACCTAGATGGGGCTGGATGGGGGAAAGACAACCCGCCCAGGCGTAACGGTTCGAGGGCGAGGTGGGCCTCCGGAAAAAGAGGAGAGCGGCCTTGAGCGGCCCTCACTATCCAGGTTAGCCGCCTACCGTCAGGAAAACTCACAGGTCAGCGAACGGGGCCGGAAGTCAAGAGGGGGAATACGAAACGCCCCGCCTGGGGTCCTTGAACCCCCGATCGCCATTGAAGCGGGGTCCGGCTGGCGACGCACGGGAACGGCCACTACGCCGGAAGACGAACCGACGGCGGCATGCCACCTGGAACCGGGATCGGCTCCAGGTGGGTGCCGGATCATTTGCGCTGGTACACGATTTCCTTGGTGCCCGCCTCGCAAGTACCGACGACTTTCTTGTCGCCACCGGCGCCTTTTTCGACGATTTCCAAGGTGTACGAGGTCGCCCCGTTGGCCTTGATCTTGGCGTCGATCTCGGCCTTGAGTTCCTCGCAAGGTTTGGCGGCGGCCAGCGCCGAACCCGCCATGCAACACAACCCCACCGCCATCATGAATTTTTTCATAACGCTCCCTCGTTTCACGGATGTCCGCGGGTGCGGACGATATGGCGTCGCGTCGTAACGCTCGGCCCCACCCCGTGCCCACCCGGCCTGCCGGTCGGGCGCGCCCGGGTCAACTGTCGGTGATGCGGAAACCTACTTTCAGGGTGACCTGATAATGGGCGACCTTGCCGTCCTGGATATGGCCACGGGTCTCGGCGACCTCGAACCATTCCAGGTTCTTCAAGCTCTTGGACGCCTCGGCCAAGGCGTTGCCGATCGCGTCCTCGATGCTGGTCTGGGAAGAACCCACCAGCTCGACCTTCTTATACGTGTGGTGATCCGACATGACTGATTCTCCTAGGACAGAGGGCGAGGCGGCGTGGCCGCCGCTTACTGCTGAGTCCGGGAAAACCCAGGATAAGTTCAGCCGAGCATAGCCGCACTTTCCAGCCCCGGCGCAGTCCACTCTTTCACTCACCTTCACCAGGAGAAGACTCTCATGGCCCTGTTCAACAGCTCGAAGAAATCCCTGCACAGCATCGAATCGGAAATCGAACACCTCATTTCCACCCTGGACACCCTGCGCGGCGATGCCAGCGAAGAATCCCGCAAGTCCCTCAAGGCGCTACGCAGCAGCGCCGAGCGCGCCCTCAGCCATTCCCGCGACCTGCTGGGCGATGCCTATGAGGAAGTCCGCGACCGCACCTACAAGGCCACCGCCGCCACTTACGACTACTCCCGGGAAAACCCGATGGTGGTGGCCGGCATCGCCCTCGGTGCCGCGGCGCTGATCGGCTACCTGATGTTTCGTCGCGACGCGTAACGCGTCCATTCCTCGCTTCACCCCCGCCGTACCCAGGTAGCGCCGGTCCGCCGGCCGCCTGGGCCTGCTCAGCCCTCCTCCGCCAATGCCTCCGCCAGCCAGGCCGCCAGGCGCGCCGCGCGTTCCTGGGCCAGCACCGGTCGCCGTCCGGCGGCGGCGCTCCGCCGGGGGACCCAAAGGGCCAGGCGCGCCGGGGTTTCCACGAACCCCCAGGGCGCCAACAGACGCCCGGCGGCCAGTTCGTCCGCCACCAGGGCGCGCGGGGCGATGGCGATGCCCAGCCCCGCCACCGCCGCCTCCAGCAGGTAATACAGATGCTCGAAACCCTGGCCGAGCCGCAGGCGTTCGACCGGCAATCGCTGCAGGGCGAACCATTGCGGCCACGCCTGGGGCCGGGAGGCGGTGGGCAGCAACGCCTCGTCCAGTAGCGCCTCGGGCCCCGCCGCCCGCAACGCCCCGGCTCGAGGATGGCGAGGGCTGAGAACCGGGCCGATGCGTTCCGATGCCAGGGCATGGACCTCCATGTCGGCCGGCCAGGGCGGCGTGGCGAAACACAGCAGCGCATCCAACCCCGGGCGGCGCGGGTCCAGCTCCCCCTCGCTGGCGGAAAGCTGCAGGCGCAGGTCCGGCAATTCGGCGTGCAGCCGGTCGAGCCGGGGAATGAACCAGCGGGCCAGCAGGCTGCCGGGGCAGCCGAGCACGAAGGGGGTATCGTCGGTCTGCCGGCGGACCTCGTCGCATGCCGCTCGCAGGCGCTCGAATGCCTCGCCCGCGCCGTCCCGCAGGCGGCTACCGGCATCGGTGAGTTTCAGGCCGCGTCCGTCCTTGACGAACAGCGCGCATCCCAAGTGATCCTCCAACTGTCGCACCTGCCGGCTGACCGCTCCGTGGGTCACGTGCAGCTCGTGGGCGGCGCGGCTGACGCTGAGCAGGCGGGCGGCGGCCTCGAAGGCGCGCAGGGCGTTGAGGGATGGAAGATCGTGGTTCATGAGGGTCCATGCGTGAGTTTTACTGACAGGTCGCGGCGATCTTATCGCTTTTCCCACCGCCTCGTCCTGGCTAAGGTGGGCCCCAGACGGAGCCGCGACCGGCTCGCCCTTTTCTTTCATCGCGTTCCCGGAACGCAGGAGCGTAGCCATGACCAGCTTGCGCAACGGCCCCGACGCCTCCGGCCTGTTCGGCGCCTTCGGCGGCCAGTACGTCGCCGAGACCCTGATGCCGCTGATCCACGACCTGGCCGCCGAATACGAGAAGGCCAAGACCGACCCCGAGTTCGCCCGGGAACTGGCCTACTTTCAGCGCGACTACGTGGGCCGGCCGAGCCCGCTGTATTTCGCCGAGCGGCTCACCGAGCACTGTGGCGGGGCGAAGATCTACCTCAAGCGCGAGGAGCTCAACCACACCGGCGCCCACAAGATCAACAATTGCATCGGCCAGATCCTCCTGGCGCGGCGCATGGGCAAGCGCCGCATCATCGCCGAGACCGGCGCTGGCATGCATGGCGTGGCCACCGCTACCGTGGCGGCGCGCTTCGGCCTGGACTGCGTGATCTACATGGGTACCACCGACATCGAGCGGCAGCAGGCCAACGTCTTCCGCATGCGCCTGCTGGGGGCCAAGGTGATCCCGGTGACCGCCGGCACCGGCACCCTCAAGGACGCCATGAACGAGGCCCTGCGGGACTGGGTGACCCACATCGACAACACCTTCTACCTGATCGGCACGGTCGCCGGCCCGCACCCCTACCCGGCCATGGTCCGCGACTTCCAAGCGGTGATCGGCAAGGAGACCCGCGAGCAATTGGCCGAGAAGGAAGGCCGCCTGCCGGACACCCTGGTCGCCTGCATCGGCGGCGGCTCCAACGCCATGGGTCTGTTCCATCCGTTCCTCGACGACGCCCGCGTGCAGATCGTCGGCGTGGAAGCCGCCGGCCACGGCATCGACAGCGGCAAGCACGCGGCCAGCCTGAACGGCGGCGTGCCGGGGGTGCTCCACGGCAACCGCACTTTCCTGTTGCAGGACCCGGACGGCCAGATCGTCGACGCCCACTCCATCTCCGCCGGCCTCGACTACCCCGGCATCGGCCCCGAGCACGCCTGGCTGCACGACATCGGCCGGGTCGAGTACACCGCCATCACCGACGACGAAGCCCTCGCCGCTTTCCACCAGTGCTGCCGCCTGGAGGGCATCATCCCGGCGCTGGAGTCGTCACACGCCCTGGCCGAAGTCTTCAAGCGCGCCCCGACCCTGCCCCGCGACCACCTGATGGTGGTCAACCTGTCCGGCCGCGGCGACAAGGACATGCAGACCGTCATGCACCACTACGACGAACAGGAAGAGCACATATGAGCCGCTTGCAGACCCGTTTCGCCGAGCTGAACCAGCAGGGCCGCGCGGCCCTGGTGACCTTCGTCACCGCCGGCGACCCGGACTACGCCACGTCCCTGGCGATCCTCAAGGGCCTGCCCGCGGCCGGCGCCAACGTGATCGAGCTGGGCATGCCGTTCACCGACCCCATGGCCGACGGCCCGGCGATCCAGCTCGCCAACCTCCGCGCCCTGGCCGGCAAGCAGGACCTGGCCAAGACCCTGGAGATGGTCCGCGACTTCCGCCAGGGCGACACCACCACCCCGCTGGTGCTGATGGGCTATTTCAACCCGATCCACCGCTACGGCGTGCCGCGCTTCGTGAAGGACGCCCGGGAAGCCGGAGTCGACGGCCTGATCGTGGTGGACCTGCCGCCGGAGCACAACGCCGACCTGTGCGACCCGGCCCAGGCCGCCGGACTGGATTTCATCCGCCTGACCACCCCGACCACCGACGACCGGCGCCTGCCCAAGGTGCTCGACGGCAGCTCCGGGTTCGTCTACTACGTCTCGGTGGCCGGGGTCACCGGCGCCGGTTCCGCTACCCTGGAACACGTCGAGCAAGCGGTGGCGCGGCTCAAGCGCCACACCGACCTGCCGGTGGCCATCGGCTTCGGCATCCGCACCCCGGAACACGCCGCCACCGTCGCCCGTCTCGCCGACGGCGTGGTGGTGGGCTCGGCGCTGATCGACCGGATCGCCGAGGCGAAGCACCCGGCCGAGGCGGTCGACGGCGTGCTCGGCCTGTGCCGGCAACTGGCCGAGGGCGTGCGCAACGCCCGGAAATAAGCGGTCCCTGGAGGGACGGCCCCCGTCGTCCGAGGGCCGTTGCCCGTCACGCTGGCGCGGACAGGTGATTGCGGGACGCCAGCCGGCCAGCCGGGTCAATCGAACCAGGTCGGGCGACCCGGGGACGCGGGCATTCCACGCCCGTTCGAGGGCCTCGACGCCCGTGCAGAGCGGGGGCAACCGGTCAAGGGCGAAAGCCGTGGTCTCCGGGCCGGGGGCGGCGCTTCGTCGCGCGTACGCAGAGAAATAGAGCCTTTAAAAGTCCCTTGGATCGGGCCTGAAGGGCACCCTGGCCTTATGGCACACGGCGTACAGGCGCTGGACGCTCACTTCCAGCCCGCTTCCTCGCGAATTCCTGAACGACGTTCTGCGCCGGGGACAGGTCGATCGGCGAAGCCGCCCGGCAGGTCCAGCGGCCGTTGTTCCGCTCCCGCGCCAGCAAGACGCGTCCGTCCTCGACCCTAGCGGCCCGCGCGTCCACCTTGGGCGTCGGGTGGCCTTCGCGTCCGGGCGCCGTTCGACGATCCGCCACAGGCTGTGTCCACCCGCCGCGCGCGCCACCTCCTCCTGGCGCTCCCTGTCGAGCAGGTCCTTGCCGTAGGCGAGCCGGCCAGGGCCTGTACCCGCTTGATGACGGTCGGTCAGGTCGGCCTCGCTCACGCCTCGTCTGGCGCGACGGGCACCCCGAGACGCCGCAGGTCGCGGCGGAGCTGGGCGCTGTCGAGGAAACGGATGCCGCGCAGCCCCTGGGCGACGGCGGCGTCGACGTTCTTCTGCACGTCGTCGACGAAGACCGCCCGGACCGGGTCGACTCCGTACCGGCGAATCAGCAGGTGGAAAATCGCCGGGTCGGGTTTCATCACCCCTTCCCGGCCCGACACCACCACGCCGTCAAACCTGTCCAGGAAGGCGAAGCGCTCCTCGGCGAAATGGAAAGTCTCGGCCGACCAGTTCGTCAGCGCCAGCAAGCGCAGGCCCTCTTCGGCCAGTTCGTTCAGCACGCGGACGGTGCCGTCCAGCGCGCCGCCCAGCATCTCCTGCCAACGCGTCCGGTAGGCGCGGATGTGGGCCTCATGCTGGGGATGCCGGGCGACCGCCTCGGCGATGGCCTCCGCCCAGGGGCGTCCCTGGTCCTGGCGCTCATTCCAGGCGGCGTTGCACACCTGGGCGAGGAAGGTCTCCATGGCCGGTTCGTCTCCAGCGAAGACCTTGCGGTAGAGGTGACGAGGGTTCCAGTCGATCAGAACCCCGCCGAGGTCGAACACCACGGTGTCGATGCCGCCTTTTCCTTCAGCCATTCGGCGAGCCTCCTTATTCGTCGAAGGGGTCACCGTAGCAGTCGGGCGACTGGGGTGGCAAACGCGGCGGCCCGGCGCGTTCCCCTCGGGTTCGGAGGCGATTCCGGGGCTTCGCGCCCGTTCGCTGCCCCTTGTCGAGGCGTCGAAGGGCTCGCCTCGGCGGGCGATGCCCGCTCTCCGCCTCAGGCGAACGCCCGGGCCAGGCTCTCCCGCGCGCCCCCGATGGCCGCCTGCACCCGCCGCGTGAAGTCCGAGGGCTCTTGGTAAGTCATCACCAGGCGGTCGATGGCCCGGGTCATCGCCACGTACAGCAGGCGCGCCTCGTCCGCTTCCGCCTCGCCCGCCTTGGGCATCTCACCAAGGCCGGGGATCAGCACCAGGCCGAATTCCAGGCCCTTGCTGGAGTGCATGCTGACCAGTTTCACGCTGTCCTCGGGGCCGTAGAGTTCGCCGCGCCCCTTGGCGCTCAGGCCGGAGGCGTAGGGAATGCCGGCCCGTTCCAGGGCCTGCTCGGCGACGCGGGCCTGGGCGTCGCTGCGGTAGAGGATGGCCATGTCGCTGAGGGCGCGGCCGTTGCCCTGTTCGTCGCGGATATGGGTGGCCAGGCACTCCCACTCCCGCCAGGCGCCGTCGCAGCGGATCAGTTCGGGGAAGGCGCCCCGGCGCCCGGCGCTTTCGGGGGCGACGAGGGGTACCCCGTCTTCTCCGGCGTCGCGGCCGGCCAGCAGCTCCATGGCGAAGGCGCGGGCGACCGAGAGCACTTCCACGGTGTTGCGGTAGTTCAGCTTGAGGATCGTGGTGCGGCCCTGGGCCTGGATGCCGACACTGGCGAAGCTGAAGTCGAGCCCCTTCTTACCGCCCTTGCCCCGGTAGATGGACTGGGCATCGTCATAAAGCACCAGCAGGGCGTTGGTGGCGGGGTCGACCATCTGCACCACCAGCTTGAACCACTCGGGGGCGAAGTCGTGGCCCTCGTCGATCAGCACGGCGGAATACTGCGCCCGGGGAATCTGCCCGCGCTCGACGCCGTCGATGGTGAACTGGATGAGCTGCTCCATCTTTTGCCCGACTGGCAGGCGCGGGTTGGGCTTGTCGAGGTGGTAGGCGGTGAGCATGTCGGAGCACCAGGCGTGGAAATTGCGCACGCTGACCTTTTCGCCCAGGCCCTTTTCCTCCATCACCTGGCGCAGGCGGCCCGCCAGGGACTTGTTGTAGCAGAGCACCAGGATCGGCTTGGGCGAGACCTGGGCCAATTGCGCGCAGCGGTAGCCGAGGATCATGGTCTTGCCGCTGCCGGCGGCGCCATGGATGACCCGGTGGCCCTCGCCAAGGGAGCGGGCCAGTTGCTCCTGCTGCAGGTCCATCACCTTGATCAGGCTGGGGATCGGCGCCTCGGCCTCGGCGAACAGGCCGAACTGGCCGGTCTGCTGGTTGACCCGCACCTCGGGATAGAGGTGGTAGCGCACCCGATCGAGCTGGGGCAGGCTCAGCGCGCAGGGGAACACATGGGGGAACATGCCCCACAGGCGCTGCTGGAAGGCCTCCGGGTCGGCGCTTTCGGTCATTTCGTCCTGGAACAGGACGCGTTGCGGGTCGAGCACCTCGGCCAGGTCGGTCTGCTCGAACTGGCGGCGGGTGATGTGGGTGAGGACCACGCCCCAGCCCCAGGGCATGATCACCTCGCCCGGGCGCGGCGATTCCTTGTCCTGCCGGAGCAGCGGGTCCTTCTGCAGGGCGAGCACCACTTCCAGCGCGTAGGCGCGGGCCTGGGTCAGGGGGTTGGTGACGGTCTTGAGGCCGTTGGCGGTGTGCAGGGTCGCCTGACCATGGGTCATCGACTGGAGGGTGGCGAGCTTCCAGTCCTTGACCTCGAGGACCAGCAGGCCGCGCTTGGGGTGCAGCACGACGAAGTCGGGGTAGCGCGCCTTGGGGCCGACCGGGACGTTGCTCCAGCAGAGGTAATCGTCTTCGAGCAGTTTTTCCAGGCGTTCGGCGAAACGGCGCTCGCCGGGGGTATCGAAACGGCACTGGGAACGAACGGGGAAGAAGCGGGCCATCGAGCGAAACCTTCCGTGGCGGGGCGGCCGCCCGGGACGGGCGACCGTGACGCGGGCGACCTTAGCGAGCCGCCTCGCTCCGGTAAAGCGGATTCTCGGCGGCGTAATGACTCAGCCCGGGAGTCGTGGAGCCTTCGCCCGGCCGCCTTGCCGCGCCGGGGATGGCGAAGCGGGCGGGCTTTCCAAGGACCCGGCGCGGCGGACCGGCGACGCAACGCCCTTCAGGTGCGCGACGCGGTGCGGGCCAGGCTCTTCTGCTGCTTGTAGCTCTTCGCCGCCGGCGGGATCGGGGTCACCTGGCCGGTTTCCAGCCAACGACGCAGGCGGGTGGCGTCGGCCATGTGGGTGTACTTGCCGAAGGCGTCCAACACCACGAAGGCCACCGGCCGCTTGGCCATCATGGTGCGCATCACCAGGCAATGGCCGGCCTTGTCGGTGTAGCCGGTCTTGGTCAGCTGGATGTCCCAGTCGGCCTTCTGCACCAGGTGGTTGGTGTTGCGAAAGCCCAAGGTGTAGGTGGGCTTGCGAAAGGCCACGGTCTGCTCGCGGGTGGTGCTGAATTTCTCGATCAACGGGTACTTGTGCAAGACCTTGAGCAGGACCACCAGGTCCTCGGCGCTGGACACGTTCTCTTCCGACAGGCCGGTGGGCTCCACGTAGCGGGTGTGGCGCATGCCCAGGGCCTTGGCCTTGGCGTTCATCGCCGCGACGAACGCCGGCACGCCGCCCGGGTAGTGCTGGGCGAGGCTGGCGGCGGCGCGGTTCTCCGAGGACATCAGCATCAGCAGGAGCATTTCCCGCCGGCTGATCTCGCTGCCCAGGCGCACCCGGGAGTACACGCCGCGCATCTGGCTGACGCCCCGGATGTCGACGGCCAGCGATTCGTCCAGGGGCTGGTTGGCGTCGAGGGTGACGATGGCCGACATCAGCTTGGTCACCGAGGCGATCGGCACCACCCGGTCGGGGTTGCTGGAATAGAGGGTCTTGCCGGTCTGCAAGTCCACCAGCAGGGCGCTGCCGGAGGCCAGCTCCTGCACCGCCGGAGCGGCCTTGGCGGCGGCGCCGACGGGTTGGGCGAACGCGAGCGCGGCGCAGAGGCACAGCGAGAGGATCGGGCGGCACATGTTCACGGCGATCACCTGGAGCGAGTCGAGGGGAAGAGGGCCGGACGGCGGCGCGGGACGCGGGCGGCGCCGCCCGGCGGGCGAGGAAACGCTGCGGATCATACCCGCCGTTCTCGTGTGGCGTGAACGCCTTCACACTTTTCCGCCCCGTCCGGGGCCCGGTTATCCGACGGACGCGCGAGGGCCTTGGCGCAGGCCGCTCACGTCCCGCAGCGGCGGCGCGCCGAACAGGCGGCGGTATTCCCGACTGAACTGCGAAGGACTGCCGTAGCCCACCCGGTGGGCGGCGAGGGATGCGTCCAGCCCCTCGGAGAGCATCAGCCGCCGCGCTTCCTGCAAGCGCAGGCGCTTCTGGTACTGCAACGGGCTGAGGGCGGTGACCGCCTTGAAGCGGTGGTGCAGGGTGGACACGCTGAGGTTCACCGTGCGCGCCAGTTCCTCGATGCGCAGCGGCTCGCTGTAGTGGCGGTTCAGCCATTCGATGGCGCGGGTGACGCGGAAGGACTGGGTATCGGCCATGGCGATGTCATGCAGCAGGTGGCCCCGGGGGCCCCGCAACAGGCGATAGAAAATCTCCCGGACCACCAGCGGCGCCAGCATCGGCACGTCGCCCGGCTCGTCCAGCAAGCGCAGCAGCCGCAGCACGCCGTCCAGCAGCGGCTCGTCCAGGCGCTGCACGTAGAGTCCACGTCCCGTCGGGTGCTTCGCCGCCCCGGACAGGCCGGCCTCGGCGATCAAGCGGGCGATCTCACCGGGGTCGATGGCCAGCCGCAGGCACAGGTAGGGCCGCTCCGGCGACGCCTGGATCACCTTGCCGACGACCGGCAGGGCGACCGAGACCACGAGGAAATTCAGCGGGTCGTAGTGGTAGTTCTCGGTACCCAGGCCGATGTCCTTGCTGCCTTGGGCGATGATGCACAGCGCCGGCTCGTGCACGCCGTGCACCCGCTCGGTGGGAGCGTCGCAGCGGATCAGGCTCAGGGCCGGCACCGCCGTGGCGTGACTGCCCTCGTGGGGGCAATGACGGTGCACCCGCTGGGTCAGTTCGCGGTGCAGCGCCGCCTCGGCGGCGTGCAGGGTGGGGACGTGTGACGGCATGGGCGCGCGTTCCTCGGTGACCGGTACGACAGCTTAGCGGCTGGCCGGGCGCGAGGAAGCGGGCCGGCGCGTGTTCGGCAGGATCGTGCAAGCCGCAAGGAGGATCGGGCAAGCCGCGCGGACTTCGCGTGGGCTTCGCGTCCCGTGTTCGCCACCTGCAAGGCAGCCTCTCGCAGGATCGGGCAATAAGCCGATAGCAATGGCCTACCGGCCTTCGCGGCCGCCGCCCTAGCCTGTCTCCAACGCGGCGCATCGAGCGTCGCCTTGCGGAGGGTCCCACGATGGAAGGCATCCGGAACAAAGTAGTGGCGATCACTGGCGCCAGCAGCGGGATCGGCGAGGCCAGCGCCCGCGTGCTGGCGAAACAAGGCGCGCGGGTCGTGTTGGGCGCGCGCCGCGAGGAGCGCCTGGAGACCCTGGCGGCGGCGATCCGCGCCGAGGGCGGCGAGGCGGTCTGCCGGCGCCTGGACGTGACCGGGCGGGACGAGGTGGAGGCTTTCGTGGCCTTCGCCGTGGAACGCTTCGGCCGCCTCGACGTACTGGTGAACAACGCCGGGGTGATGCCGCTGTCGCGCCTCGACGCGCTGCGGGTGGACGATTGGCAGCGCATGCTGGACGTCAACGTGCGTGGCGTGCTCTACGGCATCGCCGCCGCCCTGCCGGTGATGCAGCGCCAGGGCGGCGGCCAGTTCGTCAACCTGGCGTCCATCGGCGCCCACGCGGTGAGCCCGACGGCGGCGGTCTACTGCGCCACCAAGTATGCGGTGCGGGCCCTCTCCGAAGGGCTGCGCCAGGAGGCTGGCGACACCATCCGGGTCAGCGTGATCTCGCCAGGCGTGACCGTCTCGGAATTGGCCAACGAACTCGCCGACCCCACCGCGCGGGCGGCCATGACCGAGTTCCGCCGCTTCGCCATCCCCGCGGACGCGGTGGCCCGGGCCATCGCCTACGCCATCGCCCAGCCCCCCGAGGTGGACGTCAGCGAAGTGATCGTGCGCCCCACCGCCAGCCCGTTCTGAACGGAGGAACGTCATGACCATCGAACAGCACCTCAGTTGCCACGCCCGGCCCGGCCATGAAGCCGCCACCGGGACACTGCTCCGCCACCTCGCCCAGGCCATCCGTCGCGCCCCGGGCTGCCTCGACAGCCACCTGCAGGCGCCTTCGGAACCCACCGGGGCCTGGCGCCTGACCGGCCTGTGGATATCCGCCGAGGCCCTATGGGCCGCCAGCGAACGGCCGTCGCCCTGGCTGGACGAACTGCTGCGGGAGCACTGCCTGACCCTGCGCGCCAGCACCGCCAGCGTATCCCGGGACGCGCGGCCGGCGGCCTAGTGGGCGTAGGCGTCGGCGCGAACCCGGCCGTCCGCAGCGAAGAGCCTATTCATGGCGCATGCCCTAGAAGCGCCCTGCCGGGACCGCCCCCGACGATTGCCCGGGGCCGGAACGGCCATCGAGCGGTCAGGGCGAACCGACCGAGAAGGCTCGCGCCTGACTGATCGACACTACGCCTTATGTATCGCCTGCCGGTGGATGGATGAGGCGTCATCCACCCTACGCGGGCCATGCCCGAGGGGCTGTCCGGGCCGGGACAAGCCTCGAAGCGGCTAGGCGGGCCAATCGATATAAGGCTCGCGTCCGCCTGGTCGATGCCACGCCTCATATACGCGTGCCGGTGGATGGGTGAGACGTCATCCACCCTGCGCGGGCCATGCCCGAGGGGCTGTCAGGGCCGGGACAAGCCTCGAAGCGGCCAGGCGGGCCACCGATATAAGGCTCGCGTCCGCCTGGTCGATGCCACGCCTCATGTACGCGTGCCGGTGGATGGGTGAAGCGTCATCCACCCTACGCGGCCTAGGGGGGATGTGGGATGGACACCCTCGAAGCGGCTACCCGTAGGGTGGATGACGCCGTTCTCATCCACCAGGGCGCCCCCAGGGGGGAACCGCCGTCTTCTTCATCCCCCTCGCCTAGGGCGTGGTCGGCGGGGTGTCCCGCAGCAGCTCTGGCGCTTCCCGGCCGAGGCTGTCGCGGAGCATTTCCAGCTGCTGCAGGGCGATCCGGGCTTCGTCCAGTTGGGCCGCGTCGCGTTCGCCGGACTGGGCGGCCTGCTCGATCCGCTCGCGGATCGCCGGGATTTGCTTCAGCCCCTCCAGGTAGGCCCGGGCCTGGCGGCGCTCGGCCTCGCTCTCGAAGGCGGCGTAGGCGCCGGGGTCGGCCAGGGCCGAGGCCGGCGCCGGCTGCCTCGGCTCCAAACCACCCAAGGCTGGGCTGCGGGGGTCGCCGCGTTCGGCCATGACCTCCATGAGCACCTGGGCCTCCTCGGCGTCGAGCGTCGGCGGTGGGCCGTCGTTCAATCGGGCCCGAGGTGTCGGAGACGAACGGCCCAGGGCGCGCGCCGGCTGCGGGGCGAGGGCCGGCGAAGCGGGCCTTGCCGGCGCCGGGGCGGCCACCGGCCGCGCGACGGGGGCTGACGACGCGGGAGGCGCCGCCGGCGCGGCCTGGGGCCAGTACAGCGCGGCGGTCACCGAGGCCGCGCAGCAGGCGAGGGCAGTCAGCAGCAGGCGCGTCATAGTCCGACCACCCGGGCCTGGGCCAGGCGCGCGTCTAGCCGTGCCTGGAGCCGCGCGGCGAGCCGCTCCCGGGCCACCGCGCGGTTGACTTCGTCGCGCACCGACGGGTCTTCCAGGGGCAGTTGGCGATCCTCGCGGCCGCGCACCCGCACGATCTCGAAGGCATCGCCCACCCGCATCGGCTGGGACAGGGTGCCGGCCCGTTGGATCAGCGCGGTCTTGCGCAGCAGGTCCAGGTCGGGGTCCAAGGCGCGAATGACGCCTAAGTCCCCGGGCGGTTCCCGATGACGATCGTCGGCCACGGAATGGCGGCGCACCGCCTCGTCGAAGTCCAACCCGCCCTGCAATTCGGCATAGACCCGGTCGGCGCTGGCCTGGTCGGCCAGGCGCAGGTGCGCCGCCTCGACCTGGGCGACGTTGCGGTAGCGCTCGGCATGGCGGTGGTAGTAGGCGCGGGCCTCGGCCTCGCTCACCTGGCGCGCCGCCTCGTCGAGGATCGCCGCGTGATGGTGCGGGTCGTCCGTCAGGCCCTGCTGGCGCAGGTATTCCAGGCGCACCAGGCGATCCCGCGCCAGCCGCGCCAGACCGGCCCGCTCTTCCTCGCCGAAGCCCTCCCGGGACAGCCGTTCGTACAGCCAGGCGCGGCGCAGGAAGGCGAGGGCGCGGGTGTCCAGGTAATCGACGTTGCCCTGCTGCAATTCGGCGCGCCCCTGCACGCTTTCCCGCTCGTACACGGCGAGCAGGTCCACCGCCTGCCGGGGACGATCCGGGAAGCGCCAGGCGAGTACCTCGACGGCCGCCGCCTGCGCGCGCTGCCCGGGTTCCAGGCGCTGGCTGTCCAGGCGCAGGGCAGGGCCGGGCGCCGTCAGCAATGCCCGCAGGCGCGCCGGGTCGAGGCGTTCGCCGGGCAGGCGGAACGCCTCGCCGCCTTCGGCGAAGGCCGGCCCCCGGGCCTGCCACACGATCCGCTCGACCTCGTCCTCGACCTGCGCATCCAGGGTCCGGCGCGCCGCCTCGGGCAGGTCGGCTTCCACGTCCCGGGCCAGCAGGCGGTTCTCCACCAACCCCCGGCGCAGGCCACGCTCCGCCTCCGCCGACGGTCGCGCCTCCGGGCGCGCCAGGGCTTGGCGCAGCAGCGCGATGCTGGCGGCGGGCAAGCGCTCGTCGTCCACCCGCAGGTCGGGCTCGGCGGCCGCCTGGGCCTGCACGGCGAGGCCCGGTCCGCGCGGGCCTGACTCGGCCGGGGCTGAACCGGGCTGGGCCTGGGCAACCCCCGCCAGGCCCAGCCCGACCATGCCCAGCCACGCGAGACCGCGCCGGGCCCTCGCGCGGTTACAGGCTGTCCTGGCCATGGAACGCATTGGCGGCCTTGGTCAGCACGGCGGCGGTCAGGGCCACCGATTGCGGGATCAGTTCCCGGGCGAGGCGCATGCGGGTCGCGTCGCTGGTGTCGTAGAGCGCCTCGGGGTGCTGGTAGGCGACGCGCGCGGTCTGGGTCAGCAGGTCGCGCAGCGGCTGGCGGGTGTCGTAGGCGCCGATCAGGTTGGCCACCGCCGCCGGGTCGGCGAAGCGCTCGCGGGCGTAGCGGTCGTCCACCCAGTTCTCCCAGCCGGTATGGCCGTTGGCGGAGGTGACCCAGGAATGATGCGGCTGGGCCACGTCGCCGGTGGCGTGCAGCACGTAGCCGATGGTCTGCAGCGAGGGCGCCGCCTTGAACTGGTCGAACCAGTACTGGGCGAGGTTATCGATGGGCTGGAAGGCGGTGGTCTGGAAGTCGCCGTAGTGGGCCTGCCAGTCCGAGCGGGAGCCCTGGCGGTAGTGGGCCTCGGTGGTGTCGAAGTCGCGCTTGAGCAGCTCGCGGTTGTACAGGTAGATCATCGCGTAGCGGTCAATGTCGTCCAGGCCGCCGTCCACCTTGTGGTAGCGGTAGTCGTAGCCGCCATGGTCGTTGCCGTGCACGTCGCCGTCGCGGCCCATGTTGATGAAGTGCCAGTAGGAGGTGTAGTTGACCAGCTTGGCCGCGGCGTCGCCCAGGGGCGCGTACTCATAGCCGACCCACCAGCCGCCCAGGTGGGTGTCCTGGAAGTCGTCGACGTCGTAGGCGGCCTGGCCGAGGATCTCGCCAGCCTTTTCCTCGCTGCCGGCGGCGTCGACGTAGAAGCGGTACGCCCGCTGCATTTCCGCCGTGGCGTAGGGCGAGTTGAGGAAGGCCAGGGCGTCCTTGGCGATGTTCTTGTGGGTGGGTTGCGACCAGGCGGCCGCCTGGCCGGCCAGGCACAGGCCGGCGATGCCGGCGAGGAGGGGCAGGGTACGGTGCATGTTCGTTCTCGGCAGTGAGGAAGTAACGCCTTACCTATAGCCAAGCAACATGGCAGCCACGTTGCAGGAACGGGACTTCCGTACCAGAACGCGATGGACGGCTCAGCCGTTCGCCGCGCCGCCCATGTCCGCCCACAGCGGGGCGGTCCGGGGCCGCACGCCGCGCCACAGGTAAAAGGCCTCGGCGGCCTGCTCCAGCAGCATGCCCAGGCCGTCCCGGGTCCGCGCGCCGTGTTCGGCGGCCCAGCGGCAGAACACCGTCGGCTCGGCCGCGTACATCATGTCGTAGCACAGGGTGTGGCCGGGGCGCAGGCAGCTCGCGCGCAGGGGCGGGCGCTCGCCGGCAAGGCTCGCGGCGGTGCCGTTGACGATCAGGTCGAAGGCGCCGTCCACCTCGTCGAAGCCGCCCCCATGGACTTCGCCCAGGTCGGCGAAGCGCCGGGCCAGGTGGCGCGCCTTGTCGGCGGTGCGGTTGGCGACGACCAGAGCCGCCGGCCCCTCCGCCAGCAGCGGTTCGAGCACTCCGCGCACCGCGCCCCCGGCGCCCAGCACCAGGATGCGCGCGCCGCGCAGCGTGACGCCGGCATTGACCGTGAGGTCCCGCGCCAGCCCCGCGCCGTCGGTGTTGTCCCCCAGCAGGCGGCCGTCGTCGAGCCGCTTCAGGGTGTTCACCGCCCCGGCGCGCTCGGCCCGGGGCGTGAGGCGGTCGGCCAGGCGGAACGCTTCCTCCTTGAACGGCACGGTGACATTGGCGCCGTGGCCCTCGCGGAAGAAGGCCCGGGCGAAGCCGGGGAAGTCGTCCAGGGGCGCCAGCAGCGCCTCGTAGGTCAGCGCCTCGCCGGTCTGGTCGGCGAAGCGCCGGTGAATCATGGGTGACTTGCTGTGGCCGATGGGGTTGCCGAAGACGCCGTAGCGGTCCATGGGTGCTCCTCGCGGGCCGGCGCGGCCCGGCGGTGAAAGGCCGCCGTCCGGGCGGCCAGAGGGGTCAGGGCGCCGCGAGCCAGTCGCGGTCGGTGAGGAAATACTCGGTCAGCCGCGCCTCGGCGCTGCCCGGCTCGGGACGCCAGTCGTAGCCCCAGCGCACCACGGGCGGCAGGGACATGAGGATCGACTCGGTGCGCCCGCCGGATTGCAGACCGAACAGGGTGCCGCGGTCGTACACCAGGTTGAATTCCACGTAGCGTCCCCGGCGGAATGCCTGGAACTCGCGCTGCGCCTCGTCGTAGGGCAGGGCCTTGCGACGCCGGACGATGGGCAGGTAGGCGTCGAGGTAGGCGTCGCCCACCGCGCGCATGAAGGCGAAGCAGGTGTCGAAGTCCCAGGCGTTGAGGTCGTCGAAGAACAGCCCGCCGATGCCCCGGGGCTCGTTGCGGTGCTTGAGGTGGAAGTAGCGGTCGCACCATTCCTTGTAGCGCGGATAGACGTCCTCGCCGAAGGGCGCGCAGGCGTCCCGGGCCACCCGGTGCCAGTGCACGCAGTCTTCGTCGTGACCGTAATAAGGAGTCAGATCGAAGCCGCCGCCGAACCACCACACCGGCGCCTCGCCCTCCTTCTCGGCGACGAAGAAACGCACGTTGGCGTGGGAGGTGGGCACATGGGGGTTGCGCGGGTGGATCACCAGGGACACGCCGAAGGCCTGGAAGCTCCGGCCGGCCAGTTCCGGGCGGTGGGCGCTGGCGGACGGCGGCAGGTTGCCGCCATGGACGTGGGAGAAGTTGACTCCACCTTTCTCGATCAGCGCGCCTTCGCCGATCACCCGGGTGCGCCCGCCGCCGCCGGCCGGGCGGGTCCAGGCATCCTCGACGAAGCGCGCGGCGCCGTCCTCGGCCTCCAGGGCGGCGCAGATGCGGTCTTGCAGGTCCAGCAGGTAGGCCTTCACGGCCTCGATGGATTCGATCACGGTTCACCCCGGCAGTCTTCGTTCGGCGCCCCCGCGCCGCGCGGCGACCCGGGGAGGGCGCCAGCATACCACCCGGGCCACGCGCCACGGTTGACAGGGGTGGGGCGGCCCGCTTGGATTAGGACTTTCGCCAGCCGGACGCGGCCGCGCCGGCGCCACCGAGGAGAGTCCGATGTCCCAACGAATCCAGTTCAGCGTCCATGGCGGGCCCGAGGTGCTCGAGTACGTCGATGTCGCCCCGGCCGAGCCCGGTCCCCACGAAGTTAGGGTGCGCAACCGCGCCATCGGCCTGAATTTCATCGACACCTACTACCGCAGCGGCCTCTATGCGCCGCCGGCGCTGCCGTCCGGCCTGGGCAGCGAGGGCGCCGGCGAAGTGGAGGCGGTGGGCAGCGCGGTGACCCAGTGGAAGGTGGGCGAGCGGGTGGCCTACGCCACCGCGCCCCTGGGCGCCTACGCCGAGCGACACGTGGTGCCGGCCGCCCAGTTGGTGCGCCTGCCGGACTCGATCGGTTTCGAGCAGGCCGCCGCGATGATGCTCAAGGGGCTCACCGTGCAATACCTGCTGCGCCAGACGGCGCCGCTGCGGGCGGGCGACACCGTGCTGTTCCATGCCGCCGCCGGCGGGGTCGGTTCCATCGCCTGCCAGTGGGCGAAAGCCCTGGGGGTGCGCCTGATCGGCGTGGTCGGCTCCCCCGAGAAGGCCGAGCGCGCGCGCGAACTGGGCGCCTGGGCCACCCTCGACCGTCGTCGCGACGATATCGTCGCCCGGGTACGCGAGCTCACCGAGGGTCGCAAGTGCCCGGTGGTCTACGACTCCGTGGGCAAGGACACCTGGGAGATTTCCCTGGACTGCCTGGCGCCGCGCGGGCTGCTGGTGAGCTTCGGCAACGCCTCCGGCCCGGTCACCGGGGTCAACCTGGGGGTGCTGTCCCAGAAGGGTTCGCTGTATGTCACCCGGCCGACCCTGTTCCATTACGCCGATACGCCGGAGCGGCTGCAGGCCATGGCGGACGAGCTGTTCGGGCTGGTCGCCGACGGTACCCTGCGGATCGATATCGAGCAGCGCTACCCGCTACGGGAAGCGGCCAGGGCCCAGACCGAACTAGCCGCGGGCCGCACCACCGGTTCCACCATTCTGTTGCCCTGAAGCAGGCGCCGACGGCGAGCCGGCGCGAGGCGGTCAGGCCGGGCGGATCACCCGGCCGGTGGCCAAGTCACGGATCAGGCTGGGGTTGCGCCGGCCGCCCAGGGGTCCGGTGAGGATCGCGTCGAGCTGGTCGGGGAAGTACTGGCGGACCCGCAGGGCGCTGACCGCCGACGGTCGTCCGGCGGGGTTGGCCGACGTGGAGACCAGCGGCCCGGTGTGGGCGCACAGCTCGCGCACCAGCGGATGGTCGCTGACCCGCAGGGCGACGCTGTCGTGGACGCCGGTGATCCATTCCGGCAGCAGGCCCCGGTGGGGCACCAGCCAGGTGTTGGGCCCCGGCCAGGTGCTGGCCAGGCGGTTCAGCCAGGCCTCCGGCAGGTCCTCGAGGAGGAAGTCGAACTGGCGGATGGTGTCCGCCACCAGGATCAGGCCCTTGTTCGGCGAGCGATGCTTGAGCGCCAGTAGGCGATACACGGCCGCCTCGTTCCAGGGGTCGCACCCCAGTCCCCACACCGCCTCGGTGGGGTAAGCGATGACCCCGCCCTGACGGACCACCCGCGCCACGCGCTGCACGCGCCAACTGCTGACCATGGACATCCTCCGCTCGTCACGACACGGCGGCAGTGTACAGCGGCGAGCGTGGCCTCGCTCAGGCGGGCGCCCCACGGAACACCCATCGACCCGCCTCGCAGGCCACCGCGCCGTCCAGCTCCAGCTCGGTGAGGGCGGCGAGGGTATCGGGCACGCTCCAGCCCGCCTCGCGGGCCAGGCTCTCGCTGCTGTGGGGCGCCGCCCGCAACAGCGACAGCAGTGGCGATTCCGGCCCGGCGGCGGGCGAGACCACCGGCAGCGGCCCACGCCAGCCCCGCAGCGCTTCGAGGATGTGTTCGACGCCTTCCACCAAGGTGGCGCCGTCGCGGATCAACTGATGGCAGCCTCGGGCGCCCGGGTGGTGGATCGAGCCGGGGATGGCATAGACCTCGCGACCCTGTTCGGCGGCCAGCCGGGCGGTGATCAGCGAGCCGCTGGACGGACTCGCCTCCACCACCAGCACCCCCAGGGACAGGCCGCTGATCAGGCGATTGCGGCGCGGGAAGTGGCTCGGATGGGGCGGGCTGTCCAAGGGCAGTTCGGAGACCAGGGCGCCGCCTTCTTCCACCAGGCGCGACGCCAGCGCGATGTGCCGGGGCGGGTAGAGACGGGTCAGGCCGGTGCCCAGCACCGCCACCGTGGCACCGGCCACGTCCAGGGCGCCTTGGTGGGCGGCACCGTCGATGCCCAGGGCGAGGCCACTGGTGATGACGAACCCGGCCTCGGCCAGGGCCCGGGCGAAGCGCCGGGCATTGTCCAGCCCCGGGGCGCTGGCGCGACGGCTGCCGACGATGGCGAGCTGGGGCTTCTCGAGGATCGCCGGATCGCCGGCAACGAACAGCAGCGGCGGGGCGTCGTCCAGTTCGGCCAGCAGCGCCGGGTAATCCGGCGCGTCCCACATCAGCACGTGATGGCGCGGCGCTTCCAGCCAGACCAGGGCCTGGGCGGCGCGCTCGCGAACCGCCGGGGCGCGGCGGTGCTCCGCGCACCCAGGCGGCAAGCCGAGGGCGCGCCAAGCGGCGGCCGGCACGCTGAGGGCGGCGGAGGCGCTCTCGAAGGCGGCCAGCAGGTGGCGGAAGCGGCGCGGGCCGAATTCGGGCAGGGCGTGGAGACGCAGGCGCGCCTCCAGTTCGGCCGGCGACACCGGCGCGAGGCGGGGTTGGGGCATGTCGATCATCCTTGATCGGTGTGCCGCGCGAAGCGGCCCGGTGGAACGAAAACCCCCGCCGGGGCGGGGGTTCGAGTGTCAGGGGTTACGGACCTTGTCCAGCAACTCCAGTTGCCGGCTGGCCACCAGGACCAGGCCGTAGCTGATCTTGTCGTAGGTGCGGAACACCATCAGCAGGCCGGAGCGCTCGTCCGGAATCTTCACTTTCTCGCCGGTGAGACGGTCGCGCACGGTCTCACCGGTCTTGTACACCGCCAGCACGTTGCCCTCGGCCAGGCCGTCGCGCTTGCCTTTGTTGAGGGTCACCACGTCGAACTGGCCGACCTGGGTCACGCCGCGAGGCACGTCGATGATCACACCCTTGACGTCCTGGGTCGGCGCGCTGGGCATGAAGGTGGAATTCACCGCGCGCTCTTCGGTGGGGAACAGGCGGTCGCCCAGGCGCACCTCCTGGGTGGAACGGGTCAGGGACAGGGTGGCCACGTCGCCCTCGACCGCCACCACGTCGGCGCTGCCGATGTCGTCGGCGTTGATGCCGAGGAACTCACCGGTTTCCGGGTCGTTGTAGACGCGGCCTTGGCGGAAGATGCCGTAGGCCGGCTGGCCTTCGTCGAAATGGCCCCGGGCGTAGATACGATCGCCGGTGCCGCTGATCACCCGCTCGGCGTTGCCGGCGACGATATAGGGGACGCCATTGAACTGCTCGGGCGTGTCCACCACGCGGTTGCTCAGCAGGAAGCTATTCACCGCCTCCAGGGGAATCGCGGGGATCGCCTCGGCCATCGGCGTGCTGCGTACTTGAGGCGAGAGCTTGATGGTGCCGCGGGAGGCGCCGCGGTTGAGCATCAGGCGAGGCTGGCCGTCGACATAGACGAGGCTGAGGGTGTCGCCGGGGTAGATGAGATGGGGATTCTCCACCTGGGGGTTGGCGTGCCAGATTTCCGGCCATTTCCAGGGTTCGCGGAGGAAGCGCCCGGAGATATCCCACAGGGTGTCGCCCTTGACCACCGTGTAGCTCTCCGGGTGACCGTCCCTGAGCTGCACGGCCGCATGCGCCAGGCCGCTGGCCGCCAGCAGTACCAGGGCGAGTAATGATTTCCTCATTGCGGTGAATCCCTTTATTATGATCGTTCGCTAACAACGCCTGAGAGCCGCCCCACCCGGGCTCCGCAGGCGTTTTTCAATGCTGCTCATCATCTTAGCAGCCGGTTTTGAATTTATTCTACAAGTGCATCACAAACCCAAATGGCGATTCTGAATATCCTCGAATTTCCCGATCCACGCCTGCGCACCAAGGCCAAGCCGGTGGAGGTGTTCGACGATGCGCTGCGCACGCTGATCGAAGACATGTTCGAAACCATGTACGCGGCGCCCGGGATCGGCCTCGCCGCGACCCAGGTGAACGTGCACAAGCGCGTGGTGGTGATGGACCTGTCCGAAGACCGGAGCGAGCCCCGGGTCTTCGTCAATCCTCAGTTCGAGACGCTCACCGAGGAATTGGATCAGTACCAGGAAGGCTGCCTGTCGGTGCCCGGCTTCTATGAGAACGTCGAGCGCCCGCAGAAGGTACGGATCAAGGCCATGGACCGCGACGGCCAGCCGTTCGAACTGATCGCGGAGGGGCTGCTGGCAGTGTGCATCCAGCACGAGTGCGACCACCTCAATGGCAAGCTCTTCGTCGATTACCTGTCCAGCCTCAAGCGCGACCGGATCAAGAAGAAGCTGGAAAAGCAGCACCGCCAGCAAGCGTGATGATTCCCGAACCCAAAGGCTTGCCCCGGCAAGCCTTTTTCTTTTCCGGAGCCTGACGCTCCACGGCGCCACGCAACAGGAGTCGACCTTGCGCATCGTTTTCGCCGGAACCCCGGAATTCGCCGCCCACCACCTCCAGGCCCTGCTCAACGCTGGCCAGTCGGTGGTCGCCGTCTATACCCAGCCGGACCGCCCCGCCGGTCGCGGCCAGAAGTTGATGCCCAGCCCGGTCAAGCAATTGGCCGAGCGCCACGGCCTCGCCGTCCGCCAACCGCCGACCCTGCGCGATCCGGCGGCCCAGGCCGAGCTGGCGGCCCTGGTGCCGGACCTGATGGTGGTGGTCGCTTATGGCCTGATCCTGCCCCAGGCGGTGCTCGACATCCCGCGCCTGGGCTGCATCAACAGCCACGCCTCGCTGCTGCCCCGCTGGCGCGGCGCGGCGCCGATCCAGCGCGCGGTGGAGGCGGGGGACGCCGAGTCGGGCGTGACCGTCATGCGCATGGAAGCCGGCCTGGACACCGGGCCGATGCTACTCAAGGCACGCACGCCCATCGGCCCCGAGGACACCGGCGGCAGTCTGCATGATCGCCTCGCCGAGCTGGGCGCGGCCGCCGTGGTGCGGGCGTTGCAAGGGCTGGCCGACGGCACCCTGACCGGCGAGGTCCAGGACGACGCCCTGGCCACCTATGCCCACAAGCTGAACAAGGACGAGGCGACCCTGGACTGGCGGCGGCCCGCCGTGGAACTGGAACGGCGCATCCGCGCCTTCACCCCCTGGCCGGCGTGCCATACCCGGCTGGATGGCGAGACGCTCAAGGTGCTGGCGGCCAGGCCGGGACAAGGCGCCGGCGAACCCGGCACGGTGCTCGCCGCCAGCCGCGATGGCCTGTCGGTGGCCTGCGGCGAAGGCGCGCTGCGCCTGACCCGTCTGCAACTGCCAGGCGGCAAGCCGCTGGACTTCGCCGACCTCTACAACAGCCGCCGCGAGCGCTTCGCCCCCGGCACGGTGCTGGGCCGATGAATCCGCGTCTGGCCGCCGCCCGCGCCCTGGCGCCGGTGCTGTCAGGCAAGGCGTCCCTGGGCGGCAGCCTGCCGGCGCAGTTGGAACGGGTCGACCCGCGCGATCGCGGTCTGGCCCAGGAGTTGGCGTTCGGCGCCGCCCGCTGGCAGCCGCGCCTCGCCGCGTTGGCCGAGCGCCTGCTGCAAAAGCCCTTCAAGGGGGCCGACCGCGACGTGGAGGCCCTGCTGCTGGTGGGCCTCTACCAACTGTTCCATACCCGCATCCCGCCCCACGCCGCGCTCGGCGAGACCGTCGGGTGCGTCGACGCCTTGCGCAAGCCTTGGGCCAAGGGCCTGCTCAACGGAGTACTGCGCAACGCCCAGCGCCAGGGCGAGGCGCTGTATGCCGAGCTGGAGCGCGACCCGGTGGTGCGCACCGCTCACCCGCGCTGGCTGCAGAAGGCGCTGAAGGCGGCCTGGCCGGAACAATGGGAAGCCGTCTGCGCCGCCAACAACCTGCACCCGCCGCTGCTGCTGCGGGTCAACCGGCGCCTGGGCGACCGCGACGCCTACCTGGCGGAGCTGCGGGCCGCCGGACTCTCCGCCGACCCCTGCGACTTCAGCGCCGACGGCATCCGTCTCGGCCAGGCCCTGGACGTGCGGACCCTGCCGGGCTTCGCCGAGGGCCGAGTGAGCGTGCAGGACGAAGCCGCCCAGTTGGCCGCCGGCCTGCTGGAGCTGGCCCCCGGGCAGCGGGTCCTCGACGCCTGCTGCGCCCCGGGCGGCAAGACCTGCCACCTGCTGGAGACCGAGCCGGGCCTCGCCGAGGTGGTCGCCCTGGACCTGGAGCCGGCGCGCCTGCAACGGGTGCGAGAGAACCTCGACCGGCTCGGCCTGGACGCCACCCTGGTGGCGGCCGACGGGCGCGACACCGCCCGCTGGTGGGACGGCCGGCCGTTCCAGCGCATCCTGCTGGACGCCCCCTGTTCCGCCACCGGGGTGGTCCGCCGCCACCCGGACATCAAGCTCACCCGCCAGGCCGAGGACATCGAGGCCCTGGCGCGCCTGCAAGGCGAACTGCTGGACGCCCTCTGGCCGACCCTGGAGGTGGGCGGCGTGCTGCTCTACGCCACCTGCTCGGTGCTGCCCCGGGAGAACAGCGAGACCCTCGCGGCGTTCCTCGCTCGTACGCCGGGCGCCCGGGAGCTGGAGGTGATCACCGCCGCCGGCTTCAAGGCCACCCATGGGCGCCAGTTGCTGCCCCGACCCGACGGGCACGACGGCTTCTATTACGCCAAGCTGATCAAGATCGCCGCGATGCCCCGCGGCTGAGGACAGGCCATGAAGATCATCATTCTCGGCGCCGGGCAGGTGGGCGGCACTCTGGCGGAGCACCTGGCCAGCGAGGCCAACGACATCACCGTGGTGGACACCGATGGCGAACGCCTGCGAGACCTGGGCGACCGCCTGGACATCCGCACCATCCAGGGGCGCGGCTCGTTTCCCACGGTGCTGCGCCAGGCTGGCGCCGACGACGCCGACATGCTGGTGGCGGTGACCAACAGCGACGAAACCAACATGGTCGCCTGCCAAGTGGCCTACACCCTGTTCCACACCCCGACCAAGATCGCCCGGGTGCGGGAATCGGCCTACCTGTCGCGCACCGGGCTGTTCGACAACGATGCGATCCCGGTGGACGTGCTGATCAGCCCCGAGCAGGTGGTCACCACCTACGTCAAGCGCCTGATCGAGTACCCGGGCGCGCTGCAAGTGATCGACTTCGCCGAGGGCAAGGCGCAGCTGGTCTGCGTGCGCGCCTACTACGGCGGCCCCCTGGTGGGCCAGGAATTGCGCCAGTTGCGGGCCCACATGCCCACTGTGGACACCCGGGTGGCGGCCATCTACCGGCGCAACCGGCCCATCGTGCCCCACGGCGGCACGGTGATCGAGGCCGACGACGAGGTGTTCTTCATTGCCGCCCGCGCCCACATCCGCGCGGTGATGGGCGAGTTGCGGCGTCTGGAAGACGGCTACCGGCGGGTCGTCATCGCCGGCGGCGGCAACATCGGCGAACGCCTGGCGGAGGCCATCGAGAGCCGCTACCAAGTGAAGATCATCGAGAAGAACCCGGCCCGCTGCCGACACCTGTCGGACACCCTGGACAGCACCGTGGTGCTCCAGGGCAGCGCCTCGGACCGCGACTTGCTGGTGGAAGAGAACATCGACGCCACGGACATCTTCCTGGCCCTGACCAACGACGACGAGGCCAATATCATGTCCTCGCTGCTGGCCAAGCGGCTGGGCGCGCGCAAGGTGATGACCCTCATCAACAACCCGGCCTACGTGGACCTAGTGCAGGGGGGCGACATCGACATCGCCATCAGCCCGCAACTGGCCACCATCGGTACCCTGCTGACCCATGTGCGCCGCGGCGACATCGTCAGCGTGCATTCCCTGCGGCGGGGCGCGGCCGAGGCCATCGAAGCCATCGCCCACGGCGATGCCCATTCCAGCCGCGTGGTGGGGCGCAGCGTCGCCGAGATCGACATGCCGCCGGGCACCACCATCGGCGCGGTCATTCGCGACGAAGAAGTGCTGATCGCTCACGGGGACACGGTAATCGCCTCGGGCGACCATGTGATCCTGTTTTTGGTGGACAAGAAACACATTCGCGACGTGGAACGCCTGTTCCAGGCGGGACTGACCTTCTTCTGACGGAAAGGGCGCCGCCGCGTGCCCGGGAGTGCTTGCATGCTGGAATCCCTGGAAAACCTGCTGGCCAAGGGCACCGACAACCCGCTGCTACGCTTCGGCCTCGGCAAGGGCTGCCTGGACGCGGGCGAGGCGGCGCGAGCCGTCGAGCACCTGCGCCGTTGCGTCGAACAGGACCCGACCTATTCGGCCGCCTGGAAACTGCTGGGCAAGGCCTTGCAAGCCAGCGGCGACCCGGCGGGCGCCCACGACGCCTGGCGGCACGGCCTGGACGCGGCGCGGGCGCGCGGCGACAAGCAGGCGGAAAGGGAAATGACGGTATTCCTGCGCAAGCTGGAACGCTCGACGCCCTGACGCGACACCCGCCGTCTAGCCGCGAGCGTGGCGTGGCGTGGCGTGGCGTTTCGATCCTGTCGGGCGACGTCTCGATGGCCCGGCCGCCATGGCGAACCGGGCCGATCCTTCCTCAGTGGGACAACGCCGGGCGCCGACTCAGCAGGCGGACGATGGCGTTGAGCAACATGCCGTAGAGCGGCACGAAGAAGATCAGGCTGACGCAGAGCTTCACGCCGTAGTCCACCGTGGCGATTTCCACCCAGTGTTCGGCCATGAACGGGTTGTCGCTGTGCCAGAAGGCGATGGAGAAGAAGGTGAAGGTGTCCAGCAAGCTACCCAGCACCATGGAGGCGGTGGGCGCGATCCACCATTGGGGCAGCTGGCGCAGGCGGTTGAACACCTGGATGTCGAGGAACTGGCCGAGCACATAGGCGAAGAAGCTGGCCAGAGAGATGCGCAGGACGAAGACGTTGAACTCCAGAAGGGCGCCGAAGCCACGGAATTCCGCTTCCTGGAACAGCACCGAGACCCCGTAGGACACCACCAGCGCCGGCACCATGACCCGGGCGATCACCCGGCGCGCGGGCTCCTTGCCCATCAGGCGCACGGTAAGGTCGGTGGCGAGGAAGATGAATGGGAAGCTGAAGGCGCCCCAGGTGGTCTGCCAGCCGAACAGAGTCATCGGCAACTGCACCAGGTAGTTGCTGGCGATGATGATGAGGATGTGGAAGGCGATCAGGCCGGCCAGCGTGCCACGCTGGACCGAGGGGGATATGAAGGTCATGGCAATCCTTTTTAAAGACATGGGGTGAGGGAACCCATCGCCGCGCCGGAATGGCGCGACCGGTGGATTCTAACGGCTCACCGCTTCCGTTGGGCGGTTTTTGTCGGAAACCGCCTTGTATCAATCCTTCACGAAACGCAGGCCGGCGCCCTCGGCATCCACCCGCATGACTTCCAGCGTCAGCACCGGCGCCTCGCCCGGCAGGTCTTGGACCTGGCCACTGACCCGGGTGCCCAGGGGCAGGGCGGCCAGGTCCGGATGGCGGATGTACACGCCTCCGTCGGACAGGTCGCGGGTCTGGGCGATCAGCTCGCCGAAGCGAGCGTGACCGATCTTGATCCGGCACTTCATCGGGACCCGGGGATGCTGGCGCTGGTTGGAACTGGTCATGGGCCCGCCGTTACGTGAAAGGTCTGGCTTAAATAACGCAAAACGACCGCGAAGCCCAGCGCCACGCGCCGGTCAGTACCAGCGCGCCTCGCCTTCGGGGCGGTACTTGAAGCGCTTCATGCTCCACATGTACTGGCTCGGGTAGCGCCGCACGTAGCTTGCCAGTACACGGCTCATGGCCGCCACGCCCACCTGCGGGTCGGGGTCGTAGAGGTCGGCAGGGGCTGCCTCCAGAATCACCTTGTAGCCGGAGCCGTTCTCCAGCCGCACGGCGTGGAAGAAGACCCCGCGCGCCTTGCCCCGGGCCAGCAGGGAAGGAACGAACTTGCTGGTCAGCGCCCGGGTGCCGAGGAACGGCACGAACAGGCCGGCGCTCAGGGCGGGCTCGGGGTCCGCCGGAATCCCCACGCAACCGCCCCGGCGGACTTCCTTGATCACGCTGATGATGCCCTCGGGGGTGGAGGGCGCCACCCGATTGCCCAATTGCACCCGTTGCCTCTTCAGCAGTTCGTCCACGGCCTTCAGCTTGGGCGGTCGGTAGAAAATGATCGGCTTGGCGTGGGTGCAGTAGAAGTGGTTGAGCACTTCCCAGTTACCCAGGTGGCTGGTGATGCCCACTAGGCCGTCGCCGGAGGCCAGCGCCTCGCGCAGTACCTCCATGCCTTCCACCTCGCGGATCAGCCGCAGCGACTTGCGGGCCGGCCAGATCCAGGCACAGGCACTCTCGGTAAGGGTCTTGCCGATGTCCATCAGGCTGCGCTTCACCAAGCGCTCGCGGGCCTCGTCGTCCAGTTCGGGGAAACAATGGGCGAGGTTGATACGCACCACCCGCCGGGCGCGGGTCGGCAATTTCCACATCATCCAGCCGATCATGCCGCCCAGGCGCTGCACCACGCCCCAGGGCAGCAGGGCGAAAAGGCGCAGGAAACCGACGACCATCGCGCCTTTGAGCTTTTCCACGGGTCACTCCTGAAAATCGGGGGCGCCTATTCTACCCATCCTGTAGGACAAGACGCATGCCGCTCCGTTACCGGCGATCAGTCGACAGCGCCACGTGCCGCTCGCAGTCCAGGGTGTGGTCCATGACCATGCCGGTGGCCTGCATGAAGGCATAGCAGATGGTGGGCCCAACGAAGGTGAAGCCGGCCTTCTTCAGCGACGTGCTCATGGCCTCGGCCTCCGGCGTGGTGACCGGTACCTCGCCCAGGGCCACGAAGCGATTGACCTTCGGCGCGCCGCCGACGAAGGACCAGAGGAACACCACCGGGTCCTCCAATTCGAGCCAGGCCTGGGCGTTGCGCCGGGCCGAGCGCAGCTTGGCGCGGTTGCGGATGATCCCCGGGTCCTCCATCAGCGCGTCGATCTCGTCGTCGCCCAGCCGCGCCAGGCGCCCGGCGTCGAAGCCGAACAGCACCTCGCGGTAGCGGGCGCGCTTCTTCAGCACGGTGATCCAGGAGAGCCCGGCCTGAAAGCCCTCCAGCAGGAGCATTTCGAACAACCGCTGCGGATCGCGCTGGGGCACGCCCCATTCCTCGTCGTGGTAGGCCCTGTACAAGGGATCGTCGGTGCACCAGGCGCAGCGGGGCATGGGAGGTTCTTGGAAGCGGATGGGGTCTCGCACTATAAACGGACCTGTATAAAAAACCAGACCAGGCGCTCCGCTCAAGGCGCTCGTCGACCGTCCATGCCCCTCTGGCTGGGTCCGCGAAGGAGCCTTCGGGTATACTCAGCGGCTTTTCCTCGCCGCCGAATCGGGTGACTTTTCCGTGAGCCAGACCATACCCGCCATGCGCACCTTCCAGGATCTGATCCTGGCCTTGCAGCAATACTGGGCCGAGCAAGGCTGCGTCGTCCTGCAGCCCTATGACATGGAAGTGGGCGCCGGCACCTTCCACACCGCCACCTTCCTGCGCTCCATCGGGCCGGAGACCTGGAACGCCGCCTACGTGCAGCCCAGCCGGCGTCCCACCGACGGCCGCTACGGCGAGAACCCCAACCGCCTGCAGCACTACTACCAGTTCCAGGTGGTCCTCAAGCCCAACCCGGAGAACTTCCAGGAGCTGTACCTGGGTTCCCTGGAAGCCATCGGCATCGACCCGCTGGTGCACGACATCCGCTTCGTCGAGGACAACTGGGAATCGCCGACACTCGGCGCCTGGGGCCTGGGCTGGGAAGTCTGGCTGAACGGCATGGAAGTCACTCAGTTCACTTACTTCCAGCAGGTCGGGGGCATTGAGTGCTACCCGGTGACCGGCGAGATCACCTACGGCCTGGAGCGCCTGGCCATGTACCTGCAGGGCGTCGATTCGGTCTACGACCTGGTGTGGGCGGACGGCCCGTTCGGCAAGGTCACCTACGGCGACGTGTTCCACCAGAACGAGGTGGAACAGTCCACCTACAACTTCGAGCACGCCAACGTGCCGAAGCTGTTCGAGCTGTTCGACTTCTATGAATCCGAAGCCAACCGCCTGAGCCAGCTCGACCTGCCGTTGCCTACCTATGAGATGGTGCTCAAGGCGTCCCACACCTTCAACCTGTTGGACGCGCGCCGCGCCATTTCGGTGACCGAGCGCCAGCGCTACATCCTGCGGGTGCGCACCCTGGCCCGCGCCGTGGCGCAGAGCTACCTGCAGGCGCGCGCGCGCCTCGGTTTCCCCCTGGCCCCGCCCGCGCTTCGCGATGAGGTGCTGGCGCGTGACGAAGTACTGGCCAAGCTGAAGGAGGCCGCGCAATGAGCGCACAGGATTTTCTCGTCGAACTGGGTACCGAAGAACTGCCGCCGAAGGCCCTCAAGAGCCTTGGCGATGCCTTCCTCGCCGGCATCGAGCAAGGCCTGAAGGCCGCCGGCCTCGGCTACGTGGCCGCTCGCGTGTTCGCCGCGCCGCGCCGCCTGGCGGTGCAGGTGGACCAACTGGCCGCCCAGCAGCCGGATCGGAGCGTCAACCTCGACGGCCCGCCGCTGCAAGCGGCTTTCGACGCCGAGGGCAACCCCACCCCGGCCGCCCTGGGTTTCGCCAAGAAGTGCGGCGTGGACCTGGAGCGGATCGACCGCAGCGGACCCAAGCTGCGCTTCTCCCAGCAGATCCCGGGCCAGCCGGCGGTGCACTTGCTGCCCGGCATCGTCGAGAGCGCCCTGGCGGCCCTGCCGATTCCCAAGCGCATGCGCTGGGCGGCCCGCCGCGAGGAATTCGTCCGGCCGACCCAATGGCTGGTGATGCTGTTCGGCGAGCAGGTGGTGGAATGCGAGCTCCTCGCCCAGCGCGCCGGCCGCGAGTCCCGCGGCCACCGCTTCCACCATCCGCAGGCGGTGAGCATCGCTCAGCCCTCCAGCTATTTGCAGAACCTGCGCAGCGCCCACGTGATGGCCGACTTCGCCGAGCGCCGGGCCTTCATCGCCCAACGCGTCGAGGCCCTGGCCGCCGAACAGCAGGGCCGGGCCATCGTGCCGCCGGCGCTGCTGGACGAAGTGACCGCCCTGGTGGAATGGCCGGTGCCGCTGGTGTGCGCCTTCGAGGAACGCTTCCTCGAGGTGCCCCAGGAGGCGCTGATTGCCACCATGCAGGACAACCAGAAGTACTTCTGCCTGCTGGACGCCCACGGCAAGTTGCTGCCTCGCTTCATCACCGTGGCCAACGTCGACAGCAAGGACCCGGCGCAGATCGTCGCCGGTAACGAGAAGGTGGTGCGGCCACGCCTCACCGACGCCGAATTCTTCTTCAAGCAGGACAAGAAGCAGCGCCTGGAAAGCTTCAACGAACGCCTCAAGCAGGTGGTGTTTCAGGCGCAGTTGGGCAGCGTCTACGACAAGGCCGAGCGGGTTGCCGCCCTGGCCGCCTTCGTCGCCCCGCAGATCGGCGCCGATCCGCAGCGCTCGGCCCGCGCCGGCCTGCTCGGCAAGTGCGACCTGGCCACCGAGATGGTCGGCGAATTCCCCGAGATGCAGGGCATCGCCGGCTACTACTACGCTCTCAACGACGGCGAGGCGCCGGACGTGGCGCAGGCCCTCAACGAGCAATACATGCCTCGCGGCGCCGGTGCCGAGCTGCCCCAAAGCGCCACCGGGGCGGCCGTGGCCATCGCCGACAAGCTGGATACCCTGGTGGGCATCTTCGGCATCGGCATGCTGCCCACCGGCAGCAAGGACCCCTTCGCCTTGCGCCGTCAGGCCCTGGGCATCCTGCGCATCCTGATCGAGAAACGCCTGGACCTGAACCTGCGGGAGGCGGTGGCCTTCGCCATCCAGCGCTACGGCGACAAGGTGAAGCGCGAAGGCCTGGCCGAGCAGGTGCTGGAGTTCATCTTCGACCGTCTGCGGGCACGCTACGAGGACGAGGGCATCGAGGCGCCCGTCTACCTGGCGGTGCGGGCATTGAACCCGGACTCGGCCCTGGACTTCGACCAACGCGTACAGGCGGTGCAGGCCTTCCGCCGGCTGCCGGACGCCGAGGCCCTGGCGGCGGTGAACAAGCGGGTCTCCAATCTGCTGGGCAAGGCGGAAGGCACGGTGCCGGCCAGCGTCGAGGCCCATTACTTCGACAACCCCAGCGAATTCGCCCTCTACGCGGCGATCCAGCAGGCGGACCACGCGGTGCAGCCCATGGCCGCCGAGCGGCGCTATGGCGAGGCCCTGGAGCGCCTGGCGAAGCTGCGCGAGCCGGTGGACGCCTTCTTCGAGGCGGTGCTGGTGAACGTCGAGGACGCTAATGTCCGCGCCAACCGCTACGCCCTGCTCGCGCGCCTGCGCGGGCTGTTCCTCGGCGTCGCCGACATCTCCCTGCTGGGCTGACGCCAGCCGGTCCGGGCGCCTCGCGCGCCCGGGCCGCTCGGCGCTGAGGCTGCCCGATGAAGCTACTGATCCTCGACCGCGACGGCGTCATCAATCAAGACTCCGACGCCTATATCAAGTCCCTCGACGAGTGGCGGCCGATTCCTGGCGCCCTCGACGCGATCGCGCGCCTGTCCCGCGCGGGTTGGACCGTGGCGGTCGCCACCAACCAATCCGGCGTGGCCCGGGGCTACTTCACCCGGGAGACACTCGATGCCATGCACCACCGCCTACGCGAGCGGGTGGCGGAGCGGGGCGGCGAGCTGGGCCTGATTCTCTACTGCCCCCATGGCCCGGACGAAGGCTGCGACTGCCGCAAGCCGAAGCCCGGCCTGCTGCGCCGGATCGCGGCCCACTATGACGTACCCCTGGAGGGCGTCTGGTTTGTCGGCGACAGTCGGGGCGACCTGGAAGCGGCCGTGGCGGCCGGCTGCCAGCCGGTGCTGGTGAAGACCGGGAAAGGCCCGCGCACCCTGGAAACCCCCTTACCGGCGAGCGTGCTGGTGTTCGACGATCTGGCGGCCGTGGCCGACCGGCTACTTGCCCGAGAGTGCACCCCATGAGTGTCCTGCAGGTCCTGCGTACCGTTCTGTTCTACTTGCTGTTGTCGTCCAGTTCCTTCGTCTGGTGCATCGTCAGCGTCTTCGTCGCGCCGTTTCTGCCGTTTCGCGCCCGCTACCGCTTCGTGATCCAGAACTGGTGCCGCCTGGCCGTGTGGCTGGCGCGCGTGGTGGTCGGCATCCGCTACGACATCCGCGGCCTGGAGAACCTGCCCGAGCGCCCCTGCGTGATCCTCGCCAAGCACCAGAGCACCTGGGAAACCTTCTTCCTTTCGGCGTTCTTCGAGCCCCTCAGCCAGGTGGTGAAGCGGGAGCTGCTCTACGTACCGTTCTTCGGCTGGGCCATGGCCATGCTCCGGCCCATCGCCATCGACCGCGACAACCCCAAGGCCGCCCTCAAACAGCTCGCCCGCCAAGGCGGCGAACGCCTCCAGCAGGGCGCCTGGGTACTGGTGTTCCCGGAAGGCACCCGGGTCCCGGTGGGGCAGATCGGCAAGTTCTCCCGGGGCGGCGCTTCCCTGGCTGTCAACGCCGGCCTGCCAGTGCTGCCCATCGCCCACGATGCCGGCCGCTACTGGCCCAAGGCGGGCTGGGCCAAATATCCCGGCACCGTGCGGGTGGTCATCGGCCCGGCGATGTGGGCCGAAGGGCAGGGCTCCCGGGCCGCCGCCGACCTCAACGAACGGGCCTTCGCCTGGGTCGAGCGCACCCAGCGGGAAATCGGCTGCCTCGACGCCGACGCTCCGCTGGTCGAGACGCCGGCCACGTTACCCTGAGGCTGAGCGGCCTGGTACTGGCCGGCTCATCCAGGCGCTGAGGCTGCCGAGGCTGGCGGTAGCCTCAGCCGCCTCTCTTACCTGCCTTGCGTTCGATGAGCCATCGTCGGCAACCGACGGTTCGTTTCTCCACAGCGAACGATCTCTCCTTCGCTTTCCCCCACCGAAATGAAAAACCCCGGCACAAGGCCGGGGTCGAGAGGTACGCGTCCAACGCTTGGTGTAGGTTCACAAAATAGGTGATAGGCCAGGCCTCGTGAAATGGGACGCTTGGCCATTTTTTTTGTGAAGTGAAGGGGCGCGTTTCACAAAAAAGCTGAGAAGACCCTACCCACATCTCACAAAAGCTGAATAGCCTAGTGAGGGTCAGTGTTTCCACTGCGCTACCGATGTGTGCCTTTACGGGGTAATGGATGAGGAGTAGTCGCAGCGATCCTTTAGCTCCAAGTCTCGCGACCTTGGGTTCAGAATCCGACGGGCAATGCCCGCCGTCACTACTTCAGAGGAACCAGCTTCCTCTGCTGCCAAAATTACGGGGGGCTCATACTGGTACCCAAACCCGACAAATGCGCAATTGCAGCCCTCAACCGCAAGGCTAACCTAGGCGGCACGCGTGTCAATCAACATCTGATGCATGGCTGTGGTCACTTCGTCTATGAATCAACCCTCCGAAAAACGCAAAATGCTCAGAATCGCCTACCGCCCTCTCAGAAATTTTGATCATCACTATTCCTGAGGCGGAACCCTGAGCCCATTTGAAGGATATTTAAACCAGGATAGCCAGCTTGTTTTCGACAGCGGTATACAGATCGATGTCCGTCTCCGGGGTTTTGATAGAGATGATCAGACTGTAACGAGCGGGGAGCGCGTACCGGTTGAGATTGGGTCGGGTTCTCCACCAGCCCATTCCAGGAAACACAGCCAGCAAGCCACGGCTTGCGAGATCAGCAGCAGTGCCTTTCCAAATGTCTTGGTGAATGGACCCTTTGTGCCTGTATTGCCCCCCCAGGAGCCAGTCGGGATCCTTGGGCGCCATCCCTTCATTCACTTGCTCAGCAGCCGCATTTACGCGTCCCACAAAATCATCAGGCCCTTCCAAAGGCCGCTTAACATCGAATCGTAGGCGGTGTGATGGGTAGTGATACTTGGACGCGGAGCCGCGAGCAGAGGGATTCGGCTCAACAAAATAGGAAAGGGTTACCTTCATCTCCACCTCTGCACCTTGAAGAGCTTCAAGCTCGTCCTTTGGCCAAGGGATGTTGTGGAGATTCATCTCCTTCGTATCGATCTTCCCCTTACCTTTCTTATAAGGGTAGAGCTGGTCTTCCACCACCAAGGTGAGAGTGTTGCTCGCACTCCAAAGAGCACGTTCAAGACTTGGTTCTCCCCAGCCGGCATGTCGAATGAGGTTTACGTAGTCCGATTTCACTGGGCGAGCAGGGAGATAAGCCTCGCGCATAGCTTCCGACCATTCTGCTGAGTGAACAATCAGGGCGCGGACTGTCTCTGGACGCAAGGCCGGATACTGAACCAGAATTTGGGCCGCCATACGAGAGCACAATGCCGACGCTGCGCTCGTAGCGTTAAAGGTACAGAATCGTCTTGCCTCGAACTCATTCTTTGCGGTGAGCAAATTAAGGCTCGCCATCCCCGCTGCGCCATATCGGTCCTTGGCAGCATTGCCCCCCTCAAAAACCACGTCCGGTTTCAATGGCCAGGCACTTTCCCACGTAGCAGAGGTTGTGGTGAAGGGGCTGAGCCCACCTTCTTGCGCTATTGGTTCATAGGCAGTGGGTCTCGTGTCCATTTTACGGGTACAGGCCCCCACTGTCAGAGCGTTCCAAGCCTGCCCCGGATCATGGATCAGGTTGGTGCTCAAGCTCGCGGGATAAAGCATCCAAGCGTTGATGTCGCGAATGTTCCCGGCCGATTGGATAAACAGCCTGGGGAACTCACCTTCGTTATCGGCATCCGCAGCCAGGCTATCCAGCTTTGAAGACCAGGAGGATGGGCGACCGCGGTCACGATAGTCCTCGGCGCTAACTGCTGAATTAAAGACCCTGGATCGATCCGCGTGGCTAATTTCTGGTCGCGCCACCCCTTCAGCAAAAAGCGATGCATGAAGCAGTGCGTTCCCCTCGTTCGCCCCATGGCTTGGAAGAAGCTTCACCGACTCAAGCCGATGATGAATGCTCACACGTTCAAGTGATGATAGGCAGTCGGTAAGATCGCCATAGGCTGCGAGGGCTGCCATACCGGTGCCGTGGTTCTCCTCATCGTGCTTACCCCACTGAGGGTTTACGGTGTGAGTATCCTCTTCCTCGATCAGTGGACTGAGCAAGGGGTGGGCGCGATTGACACCAGAATCCAGCAAACAAATCCTGGGAGCGTGACGATTGACTGCTGGGAAATCAGTTCTCGCAACCAATTCATCCAGCCATTCGATTTGCTCTTCATTGGCCAAGTCATCGAAACTGTCTGCGGTTTCTTTGGCTCGACGAAGCTCAGCGACGCAGTTGAGCCCCATCACCGATTGCGAGAATTGGCGCTGGGAACCTTTCATCAGCACCACAGTTCGTTCGGGAAAATCAGCTCGTGCTTCGCTGACTACGCATCCACTACCTTCGACGATCTTGGTGAAATCGTTAATAACGGCCTGGCGCGCACCTCGTACCGGAAGCCACACCTCCCACCAAAACTCTTTTGATTTGTCGTCCGGCAGCAAATCTGGATCGTCTGTCCATAACGCTTCCAACTCGGCGTTGCGAATCGATTCGATCGTGTTGACTAGGTTACGGTGGTCTCGGGGATTACCGTTCTTGTCCTTCTTCTCCTGAAGGTACTCCGTAACGATCCTCTCAAAGTGGTCGAGCTTGCCATCGGGGACGAAGACGTTGGCAATGGTCTGGTCTCCCTCTTGGCGTACGCTGAGGAGTTCGATTTTCTTGCGCTCATCACCAAGGCTTTGGAAAGCCATTTCCACATCGGGCTGACCGACGAACTGGATTTGCAAGCCCAAGCCGCTTTCAACATCTATCCCCTGTTGAAAGTTCTTAGCTGCTTCGGCCATTGGCTTCAATGCGTGCAGTTGATGCTGAAGTGACGCACCATGCTGCTGCCTTGGCAAATCTGGGATCTGCGGTTTTACGCCACCCTTAGAGGCATGTGCCGTGAAATCTCTCGGCTTAGAATTTTTTGGCAGTATTAAGTGTTCACGCTTTGCGTTTCTTTTGTCCGGCATGGCTCGCTGCTACGTTGTTTTGCCAATTTCTGGCTGAGCAGTTGGCGGTCCATCAATGCCTTGCCCAGCGTCTGTCCTTTGACGCGTTCTTCATCGTGCATAACGGCATCTTTGATAGCGTCATCCACCGCCCGCCGGATTTCGGCATAGCTCAAACCAGCAGCCTTTTCCCCAATGGCCTTGGATGAAAAGGGCTTAGGCGCGAAATGTCCAAGCCGTGAACGAATAAGACTCGATGCTTGTTCAGCAGTCGGTAAGTGATACTCGATGACGTCATCGAAACGACGAAATAAGGCGTAGTCAAGGATCTCGGGGTGATTAGTCGCAGCAATGATTAAGCTATTTGATTGGTCTTCTTCGATCATCATCAAAAAGCTATTGAGTACCCGGCGTATCTCGCCAACATCGTTTGGCATTCCACGCTGGGAACCAATTGCGTCGAACTCATCAAAAAAATAGACACCACGGACTTCAGCTATGGCATCAAAAACCTGCCTCAGCTTCGCCGCAGTTTCACCCATAAACTTGGTAATAAGCGTGTCCAAACGGACAAGAAAGAGCGGCACCCCGAGCTCACCAGCAAGAGCGGATGCAGTCATGGATTTACCCGTTCCTGGGGGGCCCACCAATAGCACCTTCCTGCGAGGAGAAAGCCCATGCTCTCGTAGACGAGAAAACATTCGTTGCTCTTTCAGCACTCGTTGCAACTGAGCTGATGCTGCTTCGTCGAGAACCATTTCAACGAAACGATCTTTTGGATAGGTAACGCTCAGCAAGCCCGCCATTTCGCCGCGAGGCTTGGCAAGGGGTGTGGGGCTATTGCGTCGACCTTCAAGACTCACGCTGCTTTTAGCAGCATCGATCATGTCGCGCAGATCGGTCGCGAGCTTGCCATGGCCCGATTTAGCTTCGCGCGCGGCAACCTGCATCGCTACGGAATAGAACTGACTATCATCCCGTTCGATGTGAGATTTCACGAGCGCTTTGAGCTGTTCGGCGCTGGCCATTTCTGTTACCTGATCTCTGCAAAAAAATGCCCAATCCGTGGCTATGGCGACGACGCGGTGCTCAGGATAGGAGGGAATCAATGACTCGCATCCTGCTCGCCAAAGCAGGATTACGTTATGCCACCATGGTAGCAGTTAGAGTCAAGGGAGACGACTCTATTCCTATGAGCGGTGTCCTGATTTGAGTTTGAGGGATCGCCCCCATTGAGACCTCGTCTGAGACTCAGGAACACCAGGATGGGCGTCAAGGAGGTGGTCATTTTGAGGTGGACTATGCTGACCAGTTGCTCTCAAATCTAATCGTGAGGTCCTCCATGGCAAACCCCAATCTGCTGGCTCGATTCAGAGATGAAGTCCTTCTGGCCGGGCCTGAAAGCTCCCTACCTAGCAACCTATCTCAGTTCTGGCTTGAGGAGCTCCAGAATCATCTGGAGAGGTATTTCGACGGTTTGAACTCGGAGTCAGATGCAGAAGAGAAGGATCTCGACATCTCCCTCCCACTCGCAGCGATCATCCACATCTTGTTCGCAAAGAATGGTGGGGAGGAGATATCCGAGAGCTCTGAAAAGCTGTACGAGTATTTCCAAGACTACCGGCTCGAACTGGCCCTTGAAGAGATCACGCGAAAGACTCATGTGGCTGCCGAGGCTGCAACCATTGAGACCATCTTCACCAACCGAGACGTCCTGGTGGAGCAAAGCCCCCTCCTTCAATAGGTACCTCCACCGATGTCATCGCCGGCGGGCACGCTCCGAGGCATTGATGGAATGCATTTTGACGGCTGCCGAGATCAGCGAATGAAAGAAATTGCTGCGCCGATGTTCGATCTAATCGCTTTGTCGCTTCCACGAGGGTTGGGGTTTGGGGACAGCCCGCCAGTAGGGGCATGGCTTAGTGAGGACGGAATTTCTTGTGCCGCTCTAACCCGAAATATCCATTCCGGCAGCTTCGGAATTGTCACCTTGCGGCGTCGTGTCGATAGCGTGTGGGTGATCCTCAGCCATAGTGAGTGCACCACTGGCGAGTCCGAAGCCCGCGCCTCAATCAGCCATTTTCTCAATACCCAAGCCCATCCGCTTCCACTCCCTTCAGGTGAACGACGACGTGCTCCTCTAAGCAGAATGGGTAAGCGCACACCAAGCGTGGTGTTCAAATCACTATTTGATCCAAGCCGCCGTATTGGGGCGTGGGCGCTGAATCAACTGTATCTCGCACTGCCATCCCCAGACAGAAATTGGGTTCCCGATTGCCAGACTGAGAATTTTCACACCCGCCTTTGGGAAGCCCACCTATTAGCGATTTTTCGTGAACAGGGACTCTTGGTCACCCAGCCTAAAGAATCACCCGATTTTCACATCCAGAATAGGCTGGGAGAGGAGGCCTGGGTTGAAGCAGTGACAGCCAACCCGGAAGAGCGGTATGAGCATTTTGGCGCCTCGCCGGTCCCCCCACCCGCTGACCGACATGAGCGCTTCTTAGGAGCGGCTGCAGAAAGGTTTGCGAGGACCATTCAAAACAAATTGGACAAGCGTTACGAATCCCTACCGCACGTGGAGGGTAAACCGCTCATTCTGGCCTTAGCCGATTTCCATGCGCCCAGTTCAATGCTGTGGAGCAGGGAGTCGCTCATCAGCTATCTCTATGGCTTTGCAGTTCACTCGTCTGCGCATCGTGGAACGCACCTGATAACTGTGGAGGAAGAGACATCTCTGCTATCAGGGCGCCCCAACGGCCTATTTACGCTAAGGGAAAATGCCCATCTTTCAGCGGTCATTTTCACCAATGCCTGCACAGTGCCAAAGCTCAGCCGAGTGCCGATCTCAGGCGGAGCTCATCTAGACGGGTACCGATACTTGCGGTTTGGTGAGTTTTTCGACCGTTCTCCAGGAGCATCACGAGGCATCCCATTTCTGTTGGATGTAGCGTCCAGCGACTACGGTCAGCTCTGGCCGCAATATGGCTACGAGCCGTGGTCTGCTGAAGTGGAGGTCTTCCATAACCCTAAGGCACTACACCCGGTGCCTAATGAGCTGATACCAGAAGTCACCCACTGGAGAGAAGTAAACGGAAGAGTCGAGTGCGAATCTTTATTTGATGTATCCATACTCCGATCCAGGACACTCGTCCTCAGTGCAAACGCTAAGGTTCCGTCACTCGATGAGTTGCTGACAGCAACCAGTCTTCCAGAGCTCTGACGGCGGCGGGGTGATCGCATCTTTGCCCCGCAGATAGATGAGGATTTTTCAGCAAGATACCCGACCAGGGAAAGACATGAGACCCCCTGCGCAATTCAGAACCGTTGAAGCGTCACCTCTCATCGGGTAAAAGCATGACCTTCTTACAACGTTAAAACAGCGTCATCCCGAGAGCATAGGAAGAGAAATGTCGACCCAAGGACTAAACCGATTCATCGGACGCAAGATTCACGCAGTGATAATGATGGCCCCACTTAAGCGGGAAATGATACGCCTCGGCATATGCACCGTCATGGCAATTGTTCTGAATGTCATCTTGTATACCGGCGTTGAAATAGACGGTACCATCAAGCCCTGGGCAGAAACGCCGATAAAGCTATTTGCATCGTCGATGCTATTTGCCTTCATGATTAAGGCATTTTTACCACTTCTCGGGTGGACCATTTTAAAGGCAGTGCTACTCAGTGCAAACAATGCCTTCAGCGGCATACTGAGTTTTATGGGGAATCAGTTCACGGGCGTCATGTACTGCACCGGAATCATCCTGGGATCTATTACGATTAAGCAGTATATGATTTCTGGGGTCTTAGATTCAGAAATGGTTTCTCTGTCTGCTATCGTATTTGTCTCAGGGCTTATGTACTTCTTTATACTGCAATGCGCCATTCAAAAAACCATGAGTCCGGCTCTGCGTACACCAGCAGCACCCCGTTCAACCACTAAGCTGTGACTATTCCGCCTCTGGCGCTCAGTAGAGGCTCGATCTGCTGAATCCTCACTCATGCATACGTAGCCATTAATGGCCAGGCTCGCCTTCGACTTTATGAAGATGGCGAGCGTGCACGTGCCTGATTGCGCATGTATTCCGAGATGAGATTTCCGAAGTTGATGTCTGCCTCTTCAACGAGAATATTGACGTGGCAGTACAGCTCTTCAGGGCCTCGTAGATAATTGAAAATCCTAGATCTAACGATGCCGCAAACCCCTTTTTTGACCGCCGTAGAGGGGAGGTTGATAACATCGCCGACGCACGGAATAAGTGCTAAGCCATGGTCGCTGTTGAAGATAATGTCAGCTGGACAGGCATCAATCCTGGCATGCGATTGCCCTTGCGAAACCTGCTGATAATCAATGCTATACCTCATGTACAGCCTACCTCATTTGTTGGGTGAGGAATCAGCGCTGCGGACCGTAAACAGAAATCTCAAGCTCGCAAGCGACGGGACTATATAGCCGATTTTCGATACTTGAGAGCTTGGCAATTATCGCTTTTCAAGCACATACCCTACACCCCGAAGCGTATGTATCAATTTGGTCTCGAAAGGGTCATCTATCTTGGCTCTGAGTCTTCGAATCGACACCTCTACAACGTTTGTATCGCAGTCAAAATTCATATCCCAAACCTGCGAGATAATTTGTGTGCGGCTCAGCACCACACCGGTATTACGCATCAGGTAATGCAGTAGCGCGAATTCTTTCGTGGTCAGGTCAATACGCTGACCGTCCCTGAACGCCCTGTGCCGGCTCTGATCAAGCTCTAGGTCTGCGACGCGAATGACCTCTACGGATGCCGGGTGATCCGACCTGCGCATCAAGGCGCGAACCCGGGCCAACAGCTCAGGGAACTCAAATGGCTTGATCAGGTAGTCATCTGCGCCGTTCTCCAGCCCCCGGACCTTATCCGCCAGCCGGCTTCTCGCCGTCAGCATCATGATGCGGGAAGGGCAATTTTTACGGCGCAACAACTCAAGAACCTGCCAACCATCCATCTCTGGCAGATTTATATCCAGGATAATCAGCTCATATTCGTGCTGCTTAGCCAAGAATAATCCATCTGACCCGGTGTGGACGCAATCTACGACATAGCCACATTCCGTCAGACCTTGACGCACATACTCCGCAGTTTTTACTTCATCCTCAATTACCAGAATTCGCATGGGATTTTGTCTCGATATCACTGAGCAATTAACCGCGCACGCGCGCCGGCATTATTGAAAGGGATGGTAAATCAAAATGAGCGTGCCGGGGCTCAAATGACGGATTTGTAATTTCTAGGTAATACAGTTGATAGTCTGGCGGTATATCTTGTCGCGGTTTGGGTTTGACAGTTGCGGGCCCTCTCTCCAGCAGGTGATTTGACCTTATGAAGTATTGGGTTATTTTATTCTTTGTGCTGGCTTCGTTCCGCTCAGATGACGGCGAGGTCGCTCACATTGAAGAGACTGGTCATTGGTGTAGTCATGAACTTCACCGGCATGCGATGCGTACAATCGAACGCCTACTTGAATTCTAGGCAAAAAAAAGGCGCCCAATGGGCGCCAAATATCCACCTTTTACCAAAGGAGCACTTAAGCCACTCAAGGTGAATGCGTAATGCTCGTTTTACTAACAGGACCAGCCAATGGATAACTGGCCCAGTTAGCGAATTACAGAATCGAAAGCGGGTACTCGATGATTACACGAGTTTCATCCAGATCCGATTCGAAAGCAGTGGCACGCGTGGTTGCCTGGCGCAACCGGAAGGACAGATCTTTTGCCGGACCGGTTTGGACAACGTATTTGACTTCGACGTCACGCTCCCAACGCTTCTGATTGTCGAGCGGGTTGCCGTTGTCGTCGGTGCGCATGTAGAACTGGTTAGCGTTCGAGTAATCCGCGCCCGAGCCTCTGGCGTAGCGGGTCATGAACGTCAGGCCTGGAATGCCGTAGCTGGTGAAGTTCAGGTCATAGCGCAGCATCCAGGAACGCTCTTTCGGCGAGTTGAAATCGCTGTACTGGATGGAGTTGTCGACGAAAATCGAGTCCGACTGACGCAGGTAGTCGAAATCGTCGTCGCCGTTGTTGCGCTGATGCGACAGGGCCAGGGTGTGGGCACCGTAACGCACACCGACCTTGGCACTCCAGATATTGTTGTCGAATTCACCCAGGCGCTTCTTACCTTCATCTACGGCTTTGTAGTAGTTGAAGCCACCGATCAGCGCCAGATCGTCGCTCAGCGGGTAAACCACGCTGGTGCCGGCGTAGTACTGATTCCAGACGTCTTTCAGCTGGCTGGCGTAGACGCTCACAGTCCAGTTGTCGTTGATCGAGTAGTCACCACCACCGTAACCGATCCATGGCGAGTTGACCGGGCCGCCGTAGAAGGTCACGAAGTTGTCGTTCAGGTCACTGGAGACTGGCTGGCTCATGGCGTGCAGTCGACCACCCTGCAGGGTGAGGCCCTGGATGCTGGTGTTCTCAACGGTCACGCCGCGGAAGCTTTCTGGCAGCAGGCGAGAGTCGCCGGATGCAACCACCGGGGTCGATGGGAAAACATCACCCACTTTCACGATGGTATCGAACAAGCGGACTTTGGCTGCGCCGCCGACCTTGGTGTATTCGTCGCGAGCTTCGCCCTTGTTATCAACGGGTAGCACGTCGAAAGAGCTACGGCCGCCGTTGCGCCCATCACCGGTGTCGAGCTTGAGGCCGATCATGGCGAAGGCATCAACGCCAAAGCCAACTGTTCCCTGGGTAAACCCAGAGTTGAATTTGCTGATGATCGCGTGCGCCCAGGCTTCGGAGTAGCCATTGGTGTTGCCCTTGCCACTGTTGTAAGTGGGGGCGGTGCTGTCGCGGTTATCACGGTTGAAGTAGAAGTTACGGTTCAACACTGTAAGGCTGCTGCCTTCAATGAAGCCTTCTGGTTTGTCTTCAGCCTGTGCCGAAATAGCATAGCTTCCAGACAGCGCAGAAACTGCCGCCAAATACAGTGGTACTTTGATTTTCATCCGATGCTCCTTTGATTCACGGCAGTTTTTATTATGTTTACCGGCGCGGGTGTCGTTAATTGTTCTGACCCGGCGGCGCGCCTAGCGTAGCGCGAGCTAATATTTGCAGGCCGAAGATAACGGGAGGGTGATAGGACAATTACAATTTCGTCATCTACCTGTTGTTCGGCGCCTTCGCACCGCGTGTTTGCCATCTCCGTTGCTTGTATCGAAATCATCGTGTCGGGCTGGGTTTCCCAGTATTTACGGGCATTACAAAGCTTTCTTACGAAATTGTAATTTTCTAGCCACCCCTCTGATAGCTACCGCTCATTAGAGTGCCATCACCTAATCAAGTGGGGCTTGGCAGCTGTTTCGGCGTTCTCGCCAAGCTTTATCGAAGTTTGTGCACGAGGACCATCAAAGTGCCCCGGTATAACCGCAATGTCTTACCCAAGACCCCCGTCTCGCCCTGGAAGATCGCTGCACTCTGTGCAGTCATCTCTGGGTTGATGGCTCCTGCAGCCCTTGCCCAAAGCATCAGCTTGCCTCAGGCGCTTTCGACGGCCATGGATGCCAACCCAGACCTGGCCGCTGCCAGGCAAGAGATTGGGATCGCTGATGGTGCTCGCAAGCAGGCCGGGCTTATCCCCAACCCCACAATCTCGTATGACGTGGAAGACACCCGTCGTAACACCAGCCAGACGACTGTCTCTCTCAGCCAGACCCTTGAGCTGGGTGGCAAGCGGGGGGCTCGTGTTGACGTCGCCACATACGGGCAGACCGCCGCACAGCTTGAGTTAGACCGTCGCGTTAACGGCCTGCGTGCAGACGTCGTCCAAGCCTTTTATGCCGCGTTGCGAGCCCAGACAGGTCTCGACCTGGCCAAGCAATCTCTCGAATTGACTGAACGCGGTCTTCGCATCGTCGATGGCCGTGTTCGCGCAGGTAAATCGTCCCCAGTGGAGGCGACCCGCGCTCAAGTGCAACTGGCCGAAGCCCAGCTGCAAGTTCGACGTGCCGAAACGGAAAAAGCGACCGCTTACCAACAGCTCGCTCAAATTACCGGGAGCTCAGTCACCGTGTTTGATCGACTCGAATCGCCAACCCTCTCCCCGGGCTTGCCACCTCGCACTGAAGATCTGCTGGCAAAGCTCGATCAGACCGCAGAAATGCGCCAGGCCGTGGTGCAGATCGACAAGAGCGATGCCTCGCTCGGTTCAGAGAAAGCTCAGCGTATCCCGAACCTTACCGTCAGCGTAGGTAGCCAGTACGACCGCTCTGTGCGCGAGCGAGTCAACACTGTGGGCCTGTCTATGCCTTTGCCGCTGTTCGATCGTAACCAGGGCAACATTCTTTCCGCTTCTCGTCGTGCAGATCAGGCCCGAGACCAGCGCAATGCTGTGGAGCTGCGCCTGCGCACCGAAACCCAAACCGCGTTGAACCAGTGGTCTACCGCCATGCAGGAGGTCGAGTCCTACGACAAGACCATTCTGCCGTCAGCCCAACAAGCCGTAGATACCGCAACCCGCGGCTTCGAGATGGGCAAATTCGGCTTCATCGAAGTGCTGGATGCCCAGCGCACCTTGATCGTCGCTCGTGGCCAATACCTCGAATCGTTGGCAGCGGCGACCAATGCGCGTGCGCAGGTGGAAAGGGTTTATGGCGAAGTCGGCTCAACTGCCGGCGCTCGCTGAACGGGCCAAACATTTTCTTCGGCACACAGCCTTGAACAAGCCGGTGCCTACGATCAGCAGGAGTAGCAATGGATAACAAACGCAAGATCGCCCTCGCGGTAGCCGCTGTGGCAGCCCTCGGATTTGGCAGCCTTGCCTGGAACAACAGTTCCGGACAGCAGGCCGCCAGTACCGCCGAGCATGGCGCTAACGATGGCCATGGCGACGAAAAGAAAGCCGCATCTGCCGCCAAAGAGGAAGGTGATGAGGGCCATGGTGAAGAAGGCCACAGCGAGGAGGGCGGTGAAGAAGAGGGCAAGCTGACGCTCAGCGCTGAACAGATCAAGGCAGCCGGTGTTGCCCTGGAAGCTGCAGCGCCTCGTGACCTCGGTACCGTCGTGAGCTTCCCGGGCGAAATCCGCTTCGATGAAGACCGTACTGCCCACGTGGTTCCTCGTGTTCCTGGCGTTGTCGAGACTGTCCAAGCCAACCTGGGTGAGACGGTCAAAAAAGGTCAGGTCCTCGCTGTAATCGCCAGCCAGCAGATCTCTGACCTGCGCAGCGAACAACAGGCCGCACAGCGTCGCGTCGAACTGGCGCGTGTGACCTTCGAGCGCGAAAAACAGCTGTGGCAGGACAAGATTTCTGCAGAGCAAGACTACCTCCAAGCACGCCAAGCGCTGCAAGAAGCGGAGATCTCCTTGGCCAACGCCAAGCAGAAGGTCGGTGCGATCGGTGCCTCGGTTAACTCCGTTGGCGGCAATCGTTACGAACTCCGAGCTCCCTTCGACGCCGTGGTAGTGGAGAAACACCTGACCGTTGGCGAAGTTGTCAGCGAGGCAACCAACGCCTTCATCCTTTCCGACCTGAACCAGGTCTGGGCAACCTTCGCTGTACCGCCTACAGATCTGGGCAAGGTCACGACTGGTCGTGCGGTGAAAGTCTCTTCGCCTGACATGAACGTCGAGGTCGAAGGGAAGGTGGGTTATGTCGGCAGCCTGCTGGGCGAGCAAAACCGTGCAGCTACTGTCCGCGTCACCTTGACCAACCCCAACGGCGCTTGGCGTCCAGGCCTGTTCGTGAACATTGCGGTCACTTCCCAGACCGATCGCGTTGCCGTAGCGGTACCTGAGCACGCAGTGCAGACCGTTGAAGACAAACCCTCGGTATTCGTACGCACCCCAGATGGCTTTGACACCCGCCCGGTAAAACTGGGTCGCCGCGACAATGGGTACGTGGAAATCATCGACGGTATTGAAGCCGGCGCCCAGGTAGCAACCAGTGGCAGCTTCACACTCAAGTCCGAGCTCGGCAAAGCTTCTGCCGAACACGGTCACTGATGCGAACTGACAGGATGATTTCTCATGTTTGAACGTATCATCAGATTCGCCATCGAGCAGCGCATCGTAGTAATGATCGCTGTTCTGATCATGGCGGGTATCGGTATCTACAGCTATCAAAAGCTGCCCATCGATGCGGTACCCGATATCACCAACGTCCAGGTGCAGATCAACACTGCAGCGCCTGGTTATTCGCCCTTGGAAACCGAACAACGGATCACGTTTCCAGTTGAAACGGCCATGGCCGGTCTCCCGGGCCTTCAGCAGACCCGTTCCCTGTCTCGCTCTGGCCTGTCTCAGGTCACCGTGATCTTCAAGGATGGCACAGACATCTTCTTTGCCCGCCAGTTGATCAACGAGCGGCTGCAGGTTGCGAAGGAACAGCTGCCCGAAGGCGTAGAGGCCGTCATGGGTCCGGTATCTACCGGCCTCGGCGAGATCTTCCTGTGGACCGTTGAAGCCGAAGATGGCGCGGTCAAAGAGGACGGTACGCCGTACACCCCGACCGATCTGCGCGTGATCCAGGACTGGATCATCAAGCCTCAGCTGCGCAACGTGCCGGGTGTAGCCGAGATCAATACCATCGGCGGCTATGCCAAGCAGTTCCTGGTTGCGCCGGATCCTAAGCGCCTGGCTACCTACAAGCTGACCCTCAATGACCTGGTCGCAGCGTTGGAAAGTAACAACGCCAACGTCGGCGCCGGCTACATCGAGCGTAATGGTGAGCAGTTGCTCATCCGTGCGCCGGGTCAGGTAAGCAGCATCGAAGACATCGCCAACATCGTGATCACCAGCGTGGACGGTGCACCGATTCGCATCAGCAGCGTTGCTGACGTCAGCATCGGCAAAGAGCTCCGTACAGGTGCTGCTACTGAGAACGGCCGCGAAGTCGTGCTCGGTACCGTGTTCATGCTGATTGGTGAAAACAGCCGTACCGTATCTCAAGCTGTCGCCGCCAAACTGGCGGACATCAACCGCACCCTGCCAAAGGGCGTAGTGGCTGTGACCGTTTACGACCGTACCAACCTGGTTGAAAAAGCCATCGCGACGGTGAAGAAAAACCTGGTGGAAGGCGCGATCCTGGTAATCGCCATTCTGTTCCTGTTCCTCGGCAACATCCGTGCTGCACTGATCACCGCGATGGTGATTCCGCTGTCCATGCTGTTCACTTTCACAGGCATGTTCAACAACAAGGTCAGTGCCAACTTAATGAGTTTGGGGGCACTCGACTTCGGCATCATCGTCGACGGTGCCGTGGTTATTGTAGAAAACGCGATCCGTCGACTGGCTCATGCGCAGCATAAGCATGGCCGCATGCTCACCAAAACCGAACGCTTCCACGAGGTCTTTGCCGCGGCGCGAGAAGCTCGCCGGCCGCTGATCTTCGGTCAGCTGATCATCATGGTGGTGTACCTGCCGATCTTCGCCCTCACCGGCGTCGAAGGCAAAATGTTCCACCCGATGGCCTTCACCGTTGTGATGGCGCTGCTGGGTGCAATGGTCCTGTCCGTTACCTTTGTTCCTGCAGCTATTGCCATGTTCGTCACTGGCAAGGTGAAGGAAGAGGAAGGCGTGGTCATGCGCACAGCTCGACTGCGCTATGAACCGGTTCTGCAATGGGTGCTGGGACATCGGAACATCGCTTTCTCGGCCGCAGTAGCCTTGGTCGTGCTCAGTGGTGTGCTGGCAAGTCGTATGGGTAGCGAGTTCATCCCAAGCCTCAGTGAGGGTGACTTTGCGATGCAGGCCATGCGTGTGCCTGGAACGAGCCTCACTCAGTCTGTCGAGATGCAGCAGCGTCTGGAGAAAGCGGTGATTGCGCAGGTGCCTGAAGTTGAGCGGATGTTCGCACGCTCGGGTACCGCAGAAATTGCATCTGACCCGATGCCGCCGAACGCCTCTGACGCCTACATCATGCTCAAGCCTCAGGATCAGTGGCCTAACCCGAAGAAGCCTCGTGATGAGCTGATTGCTGAAGTGCAGAAGGCCGCAGCGGGTGTTCCAGGAAGCAACTACGAGTTGTCGCAGCCAATCCAACTGCGTTTCAACGAGCTGATTTCGGGCGTGCGTAGTGACGTCGCTGTGAAGGTCTTCGGCGATGACATGGACGTGCTCAACAACACCGCCAACAAGATCGCGGCAGCGCTCAAAGCGGTCCCGGGCTCATCGGAAGTGAAAGTTGAGCAGACATCCGGCCTGCCGGTGCTGACCATCAACATTGACCGCGAAAAAGCAGCACGCTACGGCCTGAACATCGCGGATGTTCAGAACTCGATCGCTATCGCCGTGGGTGGCCGTCAGGCCGGCACGCTGTATGAGGGCGACCGTCGGTTCGACATGGTAGTACGCCTACCAGAGACCGTTCGCACCGACGTAGCGGGTATGTCCAGCTTGCTGATCCCGGTACCTGCCAATGCGGCACAGGGTGCCAATCAGATCGGTTTCATCCCGCTGTCCCAGGTCGCCAATCTGGACCTGCAACTGGGCCCGAACCAAATCAGCCGCGAGAACGGCAAACGTCTGGTTATCGTCAGCGCCAACGTTCGAGGCCGCGATCTGGGGTCCTTCGTTGAGGAGGCGACCGCATCGCTGGACAAGAAGGTGCAAATCCCTGCGGGCTACTGGACGACTTGGGGGGGCCAGTTCGAGCAGCTGCAGTCGGCTGCCAAACGCCTGCAGATCGTTGTTCCAGTCGCCTTGCTGCTGGTCATGACCTTGTTGTTCCTGATGTTCAACAACCTGAAGGACGGCATGCTGGTCTTCACCGGTATTCCATTCGCACTCACCGGTGGTGTTGTGGCGTTGTGGCTGCGGGACATCCCACTGTCGATCTCGGCAGGTGTCGGCTTCATTGCACTGTCCGGCGTTGCAGTACTGAACGGCCTGGTGATGATTGCCTTCATCCGCGGGCTAAGGGAGGAGGGACGAACGCTCAGACAGGCAGTCGATGAAGGTGCATTGACCCGTCTGCGACCTGTTCTGATGACAGCCTTGGTAGCGTCCCTGGGCTTCATCCCGATGGCTTTGGCCACCGGCACCGGTGCCGAAGTTCAGCGGCCATTGGCGACGGTGGTGATTGGCGGGATCCTGTCCTCCACCGCACTGACCTTGCTGGTACTGCCTGCCCTGTATCACTGGGCACACCGCAAGGATGAAGACGGCGACGAGGCCGAAGTGGTTAGCTAACAGCCTCCGCTAAAGAGAAGCCCACAACACGTGTTGTGGGCTTTTTTGTTTAAAGTGAAGTAGATGCACTTACCTTTCAAAATTGTAAGTTTCTCGTCATGCCGGTGATGCCTATGCATTGCTAAGGTTACGCCCGAGAAGTTTTGAAATTGAGAGGGTTTTATGAAAAAGCTAATTATCGCTGCTGCACTTGTTGTTTTCTCGGTGGCTTCGCAGGCCAACACTTTCTCCGAGAGCAAGCAGCTGCAATACACCAAGGAACACCAGACCGCAGTGGCCAAGTACGCGGAGAAAAATGGCAAGCCAATGCCAGAGATTCAGGATTACAAATATGGCATGAAGATAGACGTTGCGAAATTCGTACGTCAGTCGCAGGACCCCCGTACCTGCCAGGTCTACCCACGGTTGATGACCTTCGAGGACTCCCAGGGCACGCTCAAGACTGTTCGTTACTCGATGTATTCGCAATGCATCAACAACAAGTAGTAAACGATTTGAACAGAACAATTAGAGAATTCATAAATGCCAGGCAGTGCCTGGCATTTTTTATTACGCCCGATGCCTCCATAGGTTCGAAATGTTAACGCCTAGGCCCAGGCAAGCCGTGCAATAAATCTTAGCTAACCAACAGCGACGGCTCCCAACTGCAGAGGGCAATTGGAAGCCTTGACTCCAGAAGGGACGAGTTATGAAGAGTTTGCTTGAACGCCCTGATGACCAAGCCGGGCATGAAGGTCATAGCCATGAGCATGGCGGCATTTTTGGCATGAACACCGAGCTGATTTTCGCGCTGATCTGTGGTGCTCTCCTGGGTGCCGGAGCCCTTGCTGGAAAACTTGGCCTGACTGATCGTCTGCCCCTGATTCTGTATGTGTCGGCCTACGTGTTCGGTGGATGGTTCACCACCAAAGAAGCGATCAACAACATCCGCAAGAAACGCTTCGAGATCGACTCGCTGATGCTTCTCGCCGCAGCCGGTGCTGCAAGCATTGGCGCCTGGGCGGAGGGGGCTCTGCTGCTGTTCCTGTTCAGTCTGGGGCATTCCCTGGAAAGCTACGCGATGGGGCGGGCCAAGAAAGCGATTGAGGCACTGTCCAAGCTCGCACCGGCCACCGCGATCGTACGCAGAGCAAATGGCACTGCGGAAATACCCGTGGAGCTGCTGGTTCCCGGTGACGTTGTCATCGTGCGCCCCAATGATCGCCTGCCGGCCGATGGTTTTGTAGTCGTAGGCTCCTCAAGCATCAACCAGGCGCCAGTGACCGGTGAGAGCGTCCCCGTGGACAAGCAGCCTGTCGCTGATGCCGAACTCGCCCGCAGCAAACCAGATGCCGTGGAGGCTACCTCGAAAGTCTTCGCCGGTACCATCAATGGCGAAACGCTCATCGAGGTTGAGGTAACACGGCGCTCCACGGAAAGTACCCTGGCGCGGGTCATCAAGATGGTCAGTGAAGCTGAAGTCAGGAAATCACCGACTCAGCGATTCACGGACCGCTTCCAACGTGTATTCGTCCCGTTAGTTCTGCTGCTGGTGGTGGGGCTGATGTTTGCCGGCATTTTCCTTGACGAGCCGTTCCGTGACTCGTTCTACCGGGCGATGGCCGTACTGGTTGCAGCCAGCCCCTGCGCGCTTGCGATCGCAACACCAAGCGCCATTCTATCGGGCATCGCCAGGGCAGCCCGTGGTGGGGTATTGATCAAGGGCGGTGCGCCGCTTGAAGAGCTTGGTTCCTTGAATGCCATGGCATTCGACAAGACCGGTACCCTGACCGAAGGGCGCCCACGCATCACCGATGTAATACCCGTGGGCGGTACGCAGATTGAGGATTTACTAAACGTCGCCATCGCTGTGGAGTCGATGAGCGACCACCCGCTGGCTGCGGCAATTGTGCGTGACGGTGAAGAAATGATTGGCACACGGCGCCGATTCCAAGCCAAGAACATGAGCAACATGATTGGCCGCGGCGTGCGTGCTGAGCTTGATGGGCAGTTCGTCTGGATTGGCAAGGTCGAGATGTTCGGTACCAACGGTATTCCCGCACTGAGCAAGGCAGCCTTGGAGGCTGCGGAGCGTCTGCGTCAGTCGGGCCGCACAACCATGGTGGTACGTCGTGCTGATAAGGATCTGGGCGCTATCGGGCTATTGGACACGCCCCGAGAGGGTGCCAAAGAGGCACTCCAGAAACTCAGAGAGATGGGCATCGACCGCATGGTCATGATTTCTGGGGACCACAACCGCGTTGCAGAGGCGGTAGCCAAACAAGTTGGCTTAGATGAGGCGTGGGGAGACCTGATGCCGGAAGACAAGGTCAAGGCCATCAAGAACCTGCGCCTTAGCGCCAGGGTGGCCATGGTGGGTGACGGCGTGAATGATGCCCCTGCCATGGCCAATTCGAGCGTTGGCATCGCAATGGGGGCTGCCGGATCTGATGTCGCCCTGGAAACGGCTGATATCGCGCTTATGGCTGACGACATCAGGCAACTCCCATTTGCGGTGGGGCTGAGCCGTCACACGCGATCGATCATCCGCCAGAACCTGTTCGTCAGTTTGGGGATTGTGGCCATTCTGGTTCCGTCCACCATCATGGGCTTGAGCATTGGTGCTGCTGTTGCGATCCATGAGGGCTCCACCTTGTTGGTTGTCTTCAACGCTTTGCGCCTGCTGGCCTACCGCAAAGACGCGTGATAACTCATTTGATTGGGTCGAAAAAAATCGGGGGCGCAAAAAGCGCCCCCGATTTTTTCGTCCGCTAGTGAGTAATTAGAAGACGTATTGCAGGCAGGTCACGATGGCATTGCCGCTGTCGTCGCCCACGGTATTCTCGTTGTTGTCGGTGCGGACGTTGATGTAGTTGGCACTGACTTTCACTGCCTCGTTGACGTACCAGTTCACACCAACAGTGTGGCTCTTGGCCTTGCGCTCATTCGACTGATCGGCTGCAGTAACCAGGTTGCCGTCTTCAACCTTGATGTCGTCAAAGCGGTAGAAGACTTCCCAGGCACCCAGCTCCTTATTCTCTGGCTTGATAGAGTCGAACTTGGCACCGTCAAGCTTGTAGATACGCGGCTCACCGGTCAGGGTGTAAGCCATCTGGGCGTAGTAACCGGAGGCCTTCATGTCGTTGTTGGCCTGGTCAGCTTTCAGCTTACGGCGAAGGTATTCCGCTTGCACCGAGAACGGGCCGGTGGCCCAGGCTCCTTCGAGACCCCAGACCGAATCGTCCTTCCACAGGCCATCTTGTGCAGCAGCACCGCCAAACAGCATGCGGTTGCCGTTGGTACCGGCATCGCCGCCACCATTGGTATCTACACCGCGAACACCCAGACGCGAACGAATCCGGGTATCGACCGCACTGTTTTTGAGGTCGCGGTAGGCGTACTGAGCACCGACGTGCAGGACGTTGCCATCACTGTGCAGCGGTGCGAACACGCCACGAACGTTGTAGCGCTTGGTGCTGTCGCCATCCGAGTTGTTGTTGGTTTCGCTGAAAACGCTACCGGAGACATAAGCCATGTCAGCGATGGTGCTGGTGGCTTGAACACCCATGCCGGCGTTGTCGTTGATCCAGTCCGCCAGGTCGTACGAGAGGTTCCGCTCCATGGCGGTGGTCCACTTCGAACTGGTGGCTTTCTCAAGACCGAAGTCGGTGTAGAAACGACCGAATCGCAGTTGGACCGGCTTGAAACCGGTGTAGGTCAGGCTGGCTTCGTCGAAGTAGCCGTCGGAGTCGTTGCCCGTGTTGCGGGACAGGTCATAGTTGAGCTGATACTTCCAGTCGCGGTACAGAACGCCGCCGAGCTCAAGGTAGGCGCGACGGAAGTAGCCTGCGTCAGCGGTATCGCCATTCTTGGTGAAGACACCATCGAAACGGCCGTAGTCGGCCTGAACTCGGCCGCCCAGTTTGAAACTGAATTCCTTGTCAGAAGTCGATACTTCAAGACCGCCCTTGGTCTTCAGAACGATGTCAGCTCCGTCAGTGGTTACTGTTCCGGAGAATGCTTGCGAGGAAAATGTGCCTATTATTGCGGCAGCCAACAGCTTTTCCCGCATGTTCGAAGAACGGATCATTGCTTGCCTCTCGTATGTTAAGTGCTTAGCTACCGACGTTATATTTCGCCCTACGTCGGCCTAAATTTATCTTGCAGATGGGAGCAGGCCACGGTTGTCACCTGCTGTAACAAGATGCCTTTGTTTTAAGCACTCTGACTAGATTGCAAGCGAATATGACAGTTGTGTTTCTGAAGTGTTAACGGGAGAGTTTTAAACCTAACAAAACTGTTACCGAACAAGCCAGTCCTTCTTATCAAAGAAGCTCTTCTTGATCAATCTTCGAATTTCCAAAACCTGCGGATTACGTATCAGTTTCGATTTGATAACAAGATAGACATCTTTCTCCTCCAGGTCGTCCAAGAAACCCGGCACGGGTAGGATATTTCTCTCCAATTTTCGGCTGTAGTCGGGCAGTACTCCAATACACGCACCACCAACGACAAGGCCTCGTGATAGGTTGTAGCTCTTGACCCGAGTGGTACCGCCCTGATGCTCAGCCATTATCGATGCCCACTTTCGTGAGCCCGCCAAGATCTCTTCATCCCAAGGGACAACGAGCATGAAGTTGTGCAAGTCCAAGCTCTCTACTGGAAGGGTGACGCTCCTTGAGTAGCGGCTGGAAATGAACAGCGCGTGCCCAATCCGGCCGAGCCGTTCAAACCTATACGTAGGATGGCGATCAAACGCGCACTCATCATCTGGGCTCACGAAAGCGATACCCACATCGACCTCACACTCAGAAAGCATCTGCGCTGTGCACTCTGAATGGATTTCCAGCTGCATTTCGGCATGATCGCGCACGTAGGCGACTAGATCGCGGTTCACGATGTCGCTCAGTACTGGCTCTGTGATCGCGATGGTAAGCTTCGGGACCTCCTTTTCACCGGACTTGCCCAGGCCTTCAGGGCCGAAGAGTTGGCACAGGTACTGGCTGACCCTCTCGCCTGTCCGGGTCAGAGCAAGCTTGTTGTGCTTGTAGACAAACACGGGAGCACCAATGTGCTCTTCCAGTTTCTCCAAGCGTTTGCGAAGGCCTACCACTGGCACATTGAGCCCTCGGGCCGCCTGTTTGAAACTGGCACAACGTGCTGTTGCGAAAAACTCTACGGCCAGCTGATCATCAATTGGCAGATCATCCAATATGTCAGGACTGTAAGGAACAACGCTGCTTGTATATGTTTCATTTTGTGTAACCATTCGATCCCCCTTCATTCGGGGAATCTAGCTCAATGTCGTCTGACATTTCCTTATCTTGACAACATTGTAATGCACAGGTCATGCGTGCGTTATTGGCAGGCCTTTATTTCAAAAGCGTAATCCTCAGGCAATCCCTTTGATATTGTAGCGTGCTAGCCTAGTGCGCCAACTCATTACTTATCATATATAGATTCGGCTAATTACGCATTTACATTTAGTTCACTATTTTTTCACCTTTGCCTCCATAGGCTTTGGGCATGGAAAATCAAAACCCACCTCTTATTACCTTACTAATTCGTTATCTGGGGATCGGCTTCATAGCAACGGGAATCCATTACGTGGTGTTCCTAGTGCTGGTTACGACAGAATTCGCTACTCCGTTGCTGGCCAGTATCTCTGGCGGCATGGTTGGCGCAATCGCAAGCTTTATTGGAAATAGGGCGCTCTGTTTTGTGGCAGATGGCTCTCGTAAGTTTCAGCCTGTCAGGTTTGCACTGGTCGCGTTAGCCACAAACTTCGGCAATGGCGTGGGTATGTGGTTCCTCATCAAGTCGAATCTGTCACCGCTCATCTCCCAAATCGTAGTGACCTTAAGCCTCACTGCACTTGGATTCATTGCACATCGTTTTTGGACATTCAATCATGCAGACATTACATCGCTTTCCCGAGCGCCCTGATCCCTTGTTAACCATCGTGGTCCCTTGTTTCCAGGAAGAGGAAACCATCCCCGAGTTCCACCAGCGCATCACCCGCGTGGTGAAGCGCTTGCCCGTCTCCTGCGAAATCCTCTATGTCGACGATGGCAGTAATGACCGGACGGCCGACATTCTTCGCCACTATCAGGATGGGTCATCTGTACGTTGCCTGTCCCTGAGTCGCAACTTCGGCAAAGAGGCTGCACTGAGCGCCGGGATAGACCATGCCCGTGGCAGTGCGCTGATCTTCATTGATGTCGACCTGCAGGACCCACCAGAGCTCATCGCGGCCATGGTGGACTACTGGCAACGCGGCTACGACGTGGTGAACATGCAGCGCAACCTGAGAATCGGTGATTCGTGGTTCAAGCGCATGAGTGCCCGGGCTTACTACTGGGTCATGCAGCGCCTGGTGGAGAAGGTGGACATGCCGGCCGATGTCAGCGATTTCCGATTGATTGGGCCTGCGCCGCTGGCAGCCCTGCGGGCCCTGGATGAACGCTCCAGGATTCTCAAAGGAATGATCGGCTGGGTAGGCTTTCGTACCATCGAACTGCCCTACAATCGCACTGTTCGCCATGCCGGGAGCACCAAATGGAATGCAGCTGGCCTGTTCAATCTGGCCATCGAGAGCATCGTCAGCTTCTCTCGCAAACCACTGCGCATTTTCAGCCTCATCAGTTTCGGTCTTTTCGTCTCCAGCATCTGCTACATGCTTGCGTCGCTTGTGGCAGGCAGTTTCGACATCCATCACCTGATCGTCGGAATGGCTTCATTCATGTGCGTTGGTGTCGCCATGGTGGGGGAGTACCTGGGCGTGACACTCGCGGAAGTGAAGCGCCGGCCTCTCTATTTCCTGAAGCACAGCAACAAGGCAGATCCCGTGTCACTCCACCCTTCGATGGCTTCGATCGAGGGTAAGAAATGCTGAACCTGAAGAAGGAGAGGACGCTGTGGTGGATCCTGGGTTCGATTTTGCTATTGCGTTTGGTGGGGCTGGGCATCTACCCGCTGATGGACACATCTGAGGCCCGCTACGCTGAAATGGCTCGCAAGATGGTCGAGTTGAATGATTGGATCACGCCCATGTTCGACTACGGGGTACCGTTCTGGGGCAAGCCTCCGTTGTCCTTCTGGACCCAGGCCGCGAGCATGACGGTCTTCGGCGTTAACGAGTTCGCTGCGCGCTTCCCAGCGTGGCTACTCCACCTGGCAAGCTGTTTCATCATCATCAAACTCGGCACGCAGCAGATTTCTCGTAACGCCGGCATCTGGGCTGCCATTATTTTTTCCAGCACCACACTTGGCCTGGTCTCCAGCGGTGTTGTGCTGACTGACCCTGTTTTGTCGTTTTCGATTCTGCTGGCCAGCTACGGTTTCTGGCGTTGGATGAAGTACGCCAGCAAGGCGGATGCCTACCTGATGTTCGCAGGTCTCGGGCTGGGCTTGCTTGCCAAAGGGCCGCTGACCCTGGTGCTTATGGGGGCGCCGGCATTTGCCTGGTTCGTTATCTACAAGGAATGGGGACGGGTACTGAGGCTTCCCTGGATTAGCGGCCTTGTACTCATGTTCGGTATATCCGTGCCATGGTATGTCGCGGCCGAGATGAAAACGCCCGGCTTCATGGAGTACTTCTTCGTTGGTGAGCACTGGAGCCGCTACGTCGTCAGTAACTGGGCAGGGGACCTCTATGGTAGTGCTCATGCCAAGCCGTACGGCAGCATCTGGATCCAGCTCGGATTGTCGCTACTGCCATGGGCCTTGTTTCTACCACTGTTGATCCGCAAGCGTGGATCGATGCAGCGCTTCGAAGCCTACCTCTGGCTGTGGGCCTTGGCGACACCGGTCTTCTTCACATTTGCAGGCAACATTCTGTGGACCTACCTGCTACCCGCGCTGCCAGCGTGGGCATTGCTGCTGTCTGCACGGGTCAGCGAAGTTGGCCCGAAGACCACCTGGGCTGCCGCTGCGAGCGCATTGGTGTTGCCAATCATCGGTGCGGGCATCATCTACGCCGGGGTACTAGAGGAGCGCCCTCAAAATCAGCGAGATGTGGTTCAAGCCTGGCTCAATGTGCAGTCTGCTCATTCCGCTCCCTTGATCTATCCTGGCCGCCGCTCATACTCGTCGGAGTTTTACAGCAGCGGGAAGTCCGAGAACATCAAGGATCCTGCCAAGTGGCCGCGGGATGGCTCGTTCTACCTGTCCAGGCGCTTGAGAGATAGCAAGGATGGAATGCCTGTTGATCTGGCTTGCACAGCGATCACGGAAGCGAACGCTAGCCAGCTCCTGCTGTGCCATTGGAAACGCACCGAACAAGGTGCCGAGGGTCTGGCTGGAGAAAGCAATGTGGGAACGCTTCGCAAGAACGAAGGCTAAATTCCATGCACAAAAAAGCCAGGTTTTACCCTGGCTTTTTTGTCGATTGCTTTCGTCATTTGAAGTCCTATTTAACCGCCGATTAATTGTCGGCTTGTTCCTTACCATCCTTGCTTTCTTTCTTTTGCTCTTGAGCGACTTGTTGTTTGTTCTGGTCCGAAGAGTCATCGCTCCATAGGCGAGCCTGTTCGGTTCGGAAGTTCTCGTTGAACTGTTTCGCTCGCTCGAAGCCGCCTTCAGCGTAAGCGGTACCCATGAGACCCAGCAGCAGGCTGCCAATAGCGATAGATTTGACAAATTTCATTGTGAACCTCGGTTCATACTAGGCCTGCCTGATTAGCGGCCTTTGTTGGTTTGTAGTTTAGGAACGCGAAGCTAACGACAAGGTGAGTCAATAATTACAATTCCGTAATTTTGGCTGCAGATAGGATGCGTTAAATCTTCAAATCTGGAAGGATCATGTCTATCTCGGCACTGTCGAGGGCGACTTCGAATTTTCTCTTAAATTACAATTTTGATATCTAGCGCGTTAATTCAGCGCGGCGTTGTTGGCCGCCCTAGGAGATAGCCATGAATGACATAGAGCCCTGGGCAGTTGCTATCGGTGACTTTCGCCGCTGCACTGAAAAACTCACTGTCCAGCTCGATGAGCTGACCTCGCAGACGCGCACCTCCAGCGCTGTTCTGGAGAGGTCGAACGAACTGGTGGAGCAGGTGGACGCTGTCGGCCGGCAAATTCAGGAGGAGGTGCGAAAGGCGGAGAAGGCTTGGTCGAACGCGGAAGAGGTTGCCTTGCGCGCGGCTGCTTCAGCGTATTCAGCTGCATGCCGCGGAGTCGACACCGCCATCCAGCCACTGATCTCGGAGCTTACAGCAGCGACAAAGGCTGCGGATGCCTCTATCCAGGAGCTCAAGCGGGCTCCGGTGCTGGCCAAGCGTTATGTGATGGTGGTCGCGACGGCGTTCTTCATTCTGGCGCTGATCTGTGTCTACTCGACCATGCGCCTGATCGATGCCGCCGGCAGCGTAAGTGCTCAAGAGAAAGTGAATGCTCAGTACTTCTCCCACCTGTGGAAGAACGCCAATCCTGACGAACAGAAGATCATCAAATCGGTGATTCTGCGGTCGCCCATGGACCCTGTGGTCCTTCGGCACTGATGCACTGAGGCAAACAAAAGGCCCGTCGATTGACGGGCCTAATCGTGTCTGCGCAATTTAAGCGGCGGTCATTGCCGGCTGCATTTGCTGGGCTGCGGGAAAGTGAAGGTGGAACCAGGTGAAGTTTTCTTCGGTCACCTCCACGCTCGCCGACCCTTGGTGCAGGCTCATGATCGACTGCACAATGGCCAGGCCAAGACCGGTACCGCCTTCACTCCGTGCTCGGCTCTTGTCCACGCGGTAAAAACGCTCAAACAAGTGCGCGTGGTGTTCCTTGGCAATACCGCGGCCGGGGTTACCGACACTCAGCGTCGTACCGCTCGCACTATGCTGCACCTTCACGTAGACGGTGCGGCCGCGGGGGCAGTAGCGAATCGCATTTGACACGAGGTTCGAGACAGCCCGCTGAACCATCAGACGGTTCCCGCGTACCACATCATCACTGCCAGAGATCTGCAGCTGGATCTCACCTTCCTCTGCCGAAATGCTGAAGAGGTCGCACACGCGCTGAACCTCGTCGACCAGGGACACGGGTTCGAACTCCACCATGGATGCTGGATGACTGACCTGGGCCAAGAACAGCATGTCGGAAACCATGCGGCTCATGCGGTCCAGCTCTTCTGTGCACGACTCCAGAACCTCCCGGTACTCGGAAAGCGATCGTTCTCTGGTCAAGGCAACCTGGGCCTTGCCCATCAGGTTGGAAAGCGGTGCTCGAAGTTCGTGAGCAAGGTCGTCAGAAAACTGCGAGAGCTGCTGAACCCCATCATCCAGGCGAGCCAGCATGATGTTGATGCCGTCGGCGAGCATTTTGAGTTCTGCCGGCATCCCATCAGTTGGAAGGCGATGGTCGAGGCTCTCGGTTGAGATCTTCGAGGCGATCTTGAGGAACTTGGTCAGTGGTAGCAGGCCTCTGCGCACAGTCCACCAGCCAATGGCCAAGATCAGTGCAAGGATGACGGGGGACATCATCAAGGCCCAGGTCAGCAACGCATCGAGTAGCGCCTCACTGGATGACTGGTCCATGGTCATATAGACGCTGACCTCTGTTCCATCGCCCAAACGCATGATTCGAGAAGCACTCAGCAGAGGACGGTCCTGCGTATCACGCCATTCGTGCTCTTTGGGCTGGGCCGCCGGCTGAAACTTGTGCACCTCCAGATTGACCTGTTTCGAGCCAATCGAGAGCAGGGGAGTCTGATTCTGTGAGGTATCGAATATGCTCACATACAGGTTGTTGTGGCCCATGACCAAATCGACAAGCTGATGCGCATCCGCGTTGACGCCGGAGATGTCCGGGATGGTGGACAGGTTGTGAGCCATCCCCGCCATCTTTACTTCCAGGTCTGCTCTGGCATTTCTTTCCAGAGCCTTGCCTACCATCAGATAGCCAAAGGTGGCGAACAGAAGCAGCAACGCTGCGCTCATCAACCCAACTTTTAACCCCAGCTTTGCAGCCAGGCTGAATGGCCTCATGCGCGTTCCTCAAAAACGTACCCAACGCCACGAAGCGTGTGAATGAGCTTGGTTTCAAACGGGTCATCGATCTTCGAGCGCAAGCGCCGGATGGCTACATCGATGACATTGGTGTCGCAATCGAAATTCATATCCCAGACCAACGAGATGATCTGAGAGCGAGTCAGCGCTTCGCCCGTTCGGCTCATGAGCAGGTGCAGAAGCGCAAATTCCTTGGTGGTGAGATCGATGCGTGTGCCACCGCGGAAGACGCGATGGCGGACGGAGTCGAGTTCCAGGTCGGCAATTTTCAGCGAGCTCTTCTCGACTAACTCATCACCACGGCGTTGCAGCGAACGGATGCGAGCAAGCAGCTCAGGGAATTCGAATGGCTTCACAAGGTAGTCATCCGCGCCGCCGTCCAAGCCCTTGAGCTTGTCATTGATGCGTCCGCGGGCGGTCAGCATGATGATGCGGACCCGGCTGGTCTTACGGATGGTTTCCAGCAGGTCCCAGCCGTCGATACCCGGGAGGTTCACGTCCAGGAGGACCAACGAATAGACATTAGTGTTGAACAAGTGCAGAGCATCTACACCGTTGTGCACGATATCTACGACATACCCGCTTTCGGATAGGCCCTGCTGAAGATATTCGGCAGTTTTAATTTCGTCTTCCACAACTAGAACGCGCATAACTTATCTCAAGGTGTGAGGAAGGAGTTGGCCTAATCCGCCAAGATTATGGTTGCAGGCTGTTCGAAAGTTTGGCTGAGGGTATGGCATGTGGTAGTCGCTACCTCTGTCCATACGCCGGGTCACCTGAGGACGCTTGAATCTTAACGCGAAGAAGCTGGCCGCGGCGAAATCCTACAAATTTGTAATGTAGCCGCAAGATTTCTGACAGTCATGCAGGCTCCACCCCTAAGCATAGCGGATTCTGGGGCCTGCGGCGGTGTATGACAGATTCGCCTGGCAGGTGGAATCGGCCAGGGCAGGCAGCATTTCGGTCGTTAGCTTGCAAGGACTGGTACTGGCCTTGGATCGAGGGCGCCACGCAGGCAGACCCCATGCACGGCCGCAAACCGCAGCGCTTTTCTGCAAATTAGTTCACGTGGCGGCTCGATATTCTCTCGAATAATTATCTTACAATCTATTACATGTCCAAATTGTAATTGCGCGATCATCTTGGTGTTAGCCTCCTTTGCTAGTTTAAGGGCAGCGGAAGAGGCATCGCTGCTTTGGAAATTGTCTCATTTCAAAGCAGCTTGGCAAGAGCATCGAGCAGTTGTTCGCGCCAGTGCATTCACCTGTAAACCATACGCTCCTTTGGTAGGTGAATTTTAGCGCCCCCCTACGGGCGCTTTTTTATTAAGGGACTTCTTATGAACACTACTGTATCAGCGATCGCCGTGTTTATGCTCTTTACATCACTAACAGCCAATGCCCAAAGCGGTATGGAGATCAATCAACGCATCGAGCGTTCTGCTAGGGAGGCTACTGCGGATTATGCTCAACGCGTAAAAAAGCCCATGCCTCAACTAGAAGACTACGCCTACGGCATGGACCTGGACGTTGGTAAGTTGGTGTATGTATCACCCAGCGTGCGGTACTGCGGTAATGTAAGAAGCATGATGACCTACGAAGACTCGAAAGGCGAACTGCACATGGTTCGCTACCTAGTGAAGGGCGAGTGTGTTAATAGCCGTTAAGGCTCATCAAGATGATCCCTGCGGCCACCGGATCATAGAAGCTCAATGCCGAACCGGCGCAGCAGTATGGCGAAGCCTCCGAAGCTGGCCATTGTGATGAGGATGCTGCTGATCAGTGTCGGCCAAAAGCCGAGCTTAGGTAGCAGCAATGGAAAAGCAATAAACATCGGCAGGGTAGGAAGCACGTACCAGAACGTGTACCAAGCATGGTTGGAGATCTTCTCCATGCTCTGGTTCTCTAAATAGAGCCAGACCAACGTCAAGACCGTGACCAAGGGTAGGGCGGCGACCAAGCCGCCCAGCTTGTCGCTGCGTTTCGCCAGCTCTGACACGAGAATCACTATACCGGCAGTGAGTAGGTACTTCGTGATGATCCAGGCCATCGCTGAGCCTTCTGGAGGTTGTTGACGAGGGCAGGCGAAGCCATTCACCAACCCCCCTCGAAGCGCTCCTGCCGTTTACGGCATCCCTCACCGCATTTTTTTGCAACATCACCCTCAGCCAGGAGGGTGATGTGTTTGCATGGTGTTTACCGATCGGTCAGTGCGAGGGCGAGGGAACGCTCTCGTGGAAAGCTGCCCGCTCGATCTGGATGGTGCAGTGATGGATTTCGAATGCATCGCTGACAGCATCCACGACGGCCGCCAGCACAGCATCCCCATCTGCAGAATCCCGAACCACTACGTGCGACGTCATCACGTTGCTGCCACTGCTGACAGCCCACACGTGCAAGTCATGAACGTCCGTCACGCCATCTACGCCGAGGATGGTGGCCTCGATTGCCGTAACGTCGAGCCCCCTCGGGACACCCTCCATGAGGATCCCCAGGCTTTCGCGAAGCAACTGCCACGTCCGCGGCAGAACCCAAAGGCCGATTGCCACAGCGACAATCGTGTCGACCCAGGTCCAGCCGGTGAAGCGGATGATAAGTGCCGCGATGATTACGCCAAGCGAGCCGAGCATGTCGCTCCAAACTTCGAGGTAGGCTCCTTTGACGTTGAGGCTTTCGTTGCTCGCAGATGCCAGAAGGCGCATCGAAATTAGGTTGATGATCAGGCCGGCGATTGCGATCCACATCATCGCTCCGGTAGCGATCTCCGCCGGCATGAAGAAGCGCTGGTAGGCCTCATACAAAATGTACATCGCCACCAGGAAGAGCAGCACTGCGTTGAACGTCGAAGCCAGAATTTCCAGGCGCGCATAGCCGAAGGTTCTTTTCTGATCCGCCGGCCGCTTGGCTATCTGAAGTGCAATCAGTGAGATCGCCAAGGCGGCAGTATCTGTGAACATGTGAGATGCGTCCGACAGCAGCGCCAGGCTGCCGGTAATCCACGCACCGATCACTTCTGCAATCATGAAGCTGCCAGTCAAGACGAGCGCCATGATTAGCTTCTTCTGATGCCCCTCGCGTACTGCAGCGCTGCCATGGTCATGATTTGAACCCACGTATTTCTCCTTGCGCAAGGTTGTGGTCTCGTTGGCCTTCCTGTCTGCCTAGCGTTAGAGCGTCGCTTGGCCACACTGACTGCAAAATTTTGCTCCTGCGCTCAGCAACGAGCCGCAGGCGGTGCAACCACTCGATAGTGGTGTACCGCAGTTTAGACAAAAGCGTGCTGACGGATCGTTGGCCGTCCGGCACTGCCTGCAGCCCTGCAGATCTTTGATGGGGGCTGGAGTGGCAGGGCGCCCTCCGTCATACACCTGATTGCCGCCGTCGCAGCCCTGCTGCCGGCCATGGCGATCATATTGCTCGGCCCCATGTCCCCCGCTGTGGTGCTTGCCGCCACCGTGGTTTCCACGGCCATGGTGCCCGCCCAGGATATTTTTGAAAAAGCTCATGGTATTCGCCCCTCATTGATGGGTGACATATTAACGAGCAAAAGTTGAAAAGAATGTTCTGCTCGCGAGAAAGACTTGTAAGTTGAAGTGAAAGTTCAAAATTAGCCTACGTCAAAACGAAACCGTTTTGTTTGTGAAATTAAATTTATCTAGCTGAGCGGCGCATTTTTTTTGGTGGGTGGTATTCCCCTAATTTTGATCATAGCGTGATCAACGACAATCAAAACAGCAGTTATTGGATTTCTGTCAGCATTGTAATCCCGAGGTCATCGTGTCGTTATCAGGTCCCGGAAATAATGCGCTCAGCGAGATTCATTTCTCTTTTTATCCCTATGCCTCACACATACTAAGCGTCTCCAACGCCTAGGGGCCTAAGGCCTCTGGCGCTCCGCACATTGCGCAATCGCTCAGCATCTGTCGACGGCTTGCCTTGTAGCTCCCGCTAACTCCATAGCTACCGCCATGGATAAGCAGCTTCCAGAGTTTGATAATGACACCTTCCAAATCCATTGTTCACACCCTGTTAAGCAAATGGATCTTTGCTATTCGCAATGCGCGGCAGATAGGCATCAGTACTAATTTGCTAATCGGCCTGGTAACTTTTTGGTTACTGCTATTCGCGAACGCTGAGCTCTGGAACGTGCTCTGGAAGCTGGTATTCAAAACCGATGAAGTGAACTGGCTGCTAGCGGCTAGCCTCCCAGTCATAGTATTCGCATGGGTGTTTACCGTGCTGAGCTTGCTGTCATGGGGGCGGCTGGCCAAACCCTTGCTGTGTCTGGTGCTGATCAGCGCGTCATTCGCGAGTTACTTCATGAATGCCTACGGCATCGTGGTCGATTACACAATGTTCACCAACGTTGTGGAGACCGACGTCGCTGAGGCAACCGAGCTGTTGAGTTGGAAGCTCGGTCTTTGGGTCGCAATGGTTGGGGTGTTGCCCGTCTACCTGATCACCCGGGTTCCCCTCCGGCGCAAGCCTTGGGCCAAAGCTTTGGTCAGCAGGGTCATTGCTCTGTCGCTCGCTCTGTTGACCTTGTCTGGCATCGCGTTGAGTCAGTACCAGTCGTATGCCTCCTTGCTGCGCAACAATCGGGAGATCCGGCTGATCCTGGTACCTACTAACTTGTTTGCGGCTGGCCATGGGTACCTGAAGCGACAGCTGGCCACACCTAAAACGCTAACGGCCATTGGTACTGATGCGGTAGTTAATCGACAGGGTGCGGCTCGTAAACCCAGGCTGCTGGTACTGGCAGTAGGAGAGACCGCTCGCTCCGCCAACTTCTCCCTCAACGGCTACTCCCGTGAAACGAATCCGGAACTAGAAAAGCGAAATGTCATCAGCTTCACGAACGTGAGCTCCTGCGGTACCGCTACCGCGGTCTCGCTGCCATGCATGTTCTTGGACGTGGGTAAGGCCCAGTACAAAGATGGCTTGGCCAAGAGCCGAGAAGGGCTGCTCGACGTGCTTCAACGCGCTGGCATTAGTGTCATGTGGACTGACAACAACTCGGGGTGCAAAGGGGTCTGCGACAGGGTTCCCAACCACAAGGCTGCCTCTCACGCGGATTCCCAACTGTGCACCAGCGAGGAGTGTAAGGACGGGGTGCTGCTCACGGAGATGCAAGACTTCATCAAGCGCCAGGAAGGCGATGCTGTCCTGGTGCTCCACTACAAAGGCAGTCACGGCCCGGCCTACTACAAGCGCTACCCCTCGCAATTCAAGAAATTCGCACCGGTGTGCGAGACCAACGAGCTCGACAAATGTAAGCAGGAGGAGGTGGTCAATGCCTACGACAACTCAATCCTCTACACCGATTATGTGACTGCAAATCTCATCGATATCCTGGCGGCCAACACCAAGTTCGACACTGCGCTGATGTACGTTTCGGACCACGGCGAATCGCTGGGGGAGGGTGGGCTCTATCTGCACGGGCTGCCTTACGCGATGGCTCCTGACGAGCAAACAAAGGTGCCGTTGGTACTTTGGATGTCTGACTCGCTCGCGAAGAGCGAAAAGGTCAACGTGGGTTGTTTGAAAGCTCAAACCACGTCACCGCTGAGCCACGACAACCTGTTCCACACCGTGCTCGGCATGATGAACGTCCAGACGTCTTCGTATCGCTCAGCGCTGGATTTCACAGCCCCTTGCAAGCCCTTGGCCGGAGGCTCTTATTCTGGCCTCTGAATGTTCGATGTGGACCGGATCATCGGCCAGGCGGTTCTGCACCAGCCTGCTTTGACAGCTGAGAGAAGCTGGACTAATTACATAGCTGCATTCAACAACCCAAGCGGAAAAGGAAGTTTTGCATGAGCATCAAGCCAGGCCCAAAGCGCACCAATGAAGATGGCACTCCGGACAAAAGGCAGCGAGTCACCCCTGAAAAGCAGAAGGACCATCCGGACCTGAAACCCCACAAGCACAAAAAGGGGGAGTAAGAAAAAAGCAGCTCTCGGGAGCTGCTTTTTTGTTTGGGCTGTGTGCAAACCTTCCTGACTGTCTCGCTGATCAATCGGACCCAGGCGTGAGTCTTCTGCTTTGCGTGATCGGTTGGGGCTGTTCGAAGTCACTCCAAGCTGGTCACTTGTCGGGCGCGACTCACAAGCAGCTTAGATCGGCTTGATTGCCGCCTCGCTTTGGCTAGTTTGGAATCTATGGCTATCCATCGGTTGCTGGGGGCTGCATGCGTTTGCGGGGAGATGTTTATTGGAGCTGGGCAGATCCTACGCTTCATCACCGGACCCACGAAGAGATCCTGAATGACGGATCTTATCTCGACGTGCAGGTAAGGCTTTCACGGATAGGCGCAACGCAGCTGTTTATCGGTGTGTACGCGTCGTCGGGAACCGCTCTGTATGAGGAAGCGTTCGACACCAGGCCGAACGAATCAATGACGAGCGCGTTGGCCTGGGGAGTCGCCAGGGCGCGTGCCGTAGCTGCGTTGTAAACCACTTTTTTCAACTGTAAACCACTGTGGTTTACAGTGAAAAAAAGTGGTTTACAGCAGGGCTCCTCAGGCTTGAGGCATCTCCAGCAGATCGCCCAGTTCCTCCCGGGCCATCTTCACTCTATCCATTCTGCGATAAGGATGATCAACCGGCATCCGGATAAGGGATTCGAACCAAGCCGAATCGAATTTGATGACTTCCTTGTGAATGTGCTCAAGCTCACCTCTGCGAGGCTGTGACACCACAAACTCCATGCTTTCAACCAACCCTGACGCTTCACTGTCTTTGACGATTCGATGGCGGATGAAACTCATCTTGAGATCAAAATATGCCGCCTTCGAACCAGGCACCTTCTTCGATTCCAGCCGACCAGTGCTGCTGATTTCCGCCCCCGGAACCTCAGAGGCAATAGCTTTCACCAGTTCAGCATTTCCACTGACCTTCTGGCCAAACAGGCGGGTGGCGTCCGACATGTAAGCAAAGATCCATGGCACATTGCGAAGCGTCGCGCCGGTATAGAGGTAGCCACGCTCTCCCTTGTAACGCTGCAGCATGCCTCTCAACGCGTTCTCGGAAAGGACCAGTTGGGTCTCTTTCTCCAGGATGTAAACCACGCGATCGAACTGTTCGATCAACAGCTTGAGAATCTTCCGCGGGATGCCGTCAAACCTGGTTTTCCGCTCAGTTTTCTTGTGCTGGCGAGGCTGGAAGTACGGGCAATCGTTACGGGCCTCACTATCAAATGGAGCGATGCCGCGAATGCTCTTAGTAGCATGCTTCCCGAATGGGCTCTTCACGTTAGGTGGTAGCTCATACAGCCCAACTAGCTGGACAGGGTTGTCGCATGCCGGGCATACAGCAAACTGAGCTAGCTTGCCCGCACTTCCAGGCTGGTACCACGGATCTCTGCGGAAGGTCTCGGCCTCGAAACCTTCCTTGTCGATGATCTTGCTTTCTGTGTCTTCGATGCGGAGCTTATAGACATCCATCTTTGCTGAGACCGTTTCAATAGAGGGTCTCTTGATGGTAACGAGCGAGGATAGGCAGCAGTAGGCCTAACTGACCCTTTTGACGGTCACCCACTGGTTTGAGGCCCGACCAAAGCATGCCTGATCGTCCTGGGCGGGCCCTAAAGGCCAGATCACTTTGATCTGAGTAGCCATTGGCATGGAAGTGACCACTACATTCCATGATCATGACCGGTAAAGAACGGCTATGGATTCACACAATGGAGACTACAATGGCAAGCCTACGCTCCGTCCTGGAGGTAGCATGCTGAACGCGAAAGTCAGAGGCGCTTGTAGGAGTCAGCGATGAAAATAACCGGAAGAGTCGAAGTCGAGACCGTTATAGACGTCGTGTGCGATGTATGCCGTTGCTCCACCCGCTTGGATACTGGCGGGAATCAGTTCGGCGCCCTACAAGCACACTGGGGCTATGGTACTGCCCATGATGGGGAGCGCTATGAACTGCACCTGTGTGAGGATTGCTTCTTCCAAACATTGGCTTACCTCAAGCAGGAGCGGCGGACTCAAAATCTGTTCAGCGAGGATGGCCAGGATTTCACAGATGATCTTGGTCTGGTCGCAAAGGATGATTATTTCGGTGACGCCGGGAGCCGATAGCTTCGTTGACGCATGGAAATCCTGACGACAAAGGTGATCGCGCCCGCTTGAAGATACGCGGACACCATCTCCCTTAATGCTGGAGTTCGGAAGGTGACTTGACCGGTAGCTTACAGATCACTCAGCTACGCAGCGCTTTGGGATACGCAGCTTGACGCAGCGATTAGTCGAATCGACGGGTCAGTAAGAGGGGGAGTGATCCAGTGAAGCACAAGCGCAGTCAGGAGGCTTGCGATGGTGTTCACTGAGATTGAGACGAGAGCATTCCGCATTTTGGAGAGTCCATTTTTTGAAGTGGACCTCTATTTAATGCGCATAAACTGTGTGTCACCACCACCCGCAGAAAATTTCGTCACGCCCCAGAATAGGAATTCGCATTCGGGGCGCACCACGATTTATCTCGTGCCAGAAGCCGCCTGCGGTGCAATCAGTTGGCGAGCCAAGACTCGACTACCTCAGCGCCATACTCGTTTTTCCAGGCCTTGAGCGTACGCTGATTACCACCCTTGGTCTCAACAACCTCACCGCTGTGTGGATTTTTGTACACCTTCACTTCGCGCGGTTTCCGAGAGGTTTTTGGGGCCATATCAGCGGAAGCCACCGCTTGCGGATCGAGGATCAGCACCACCTGGCGCAGGCCGTAGCCATACTCGTTGAGCAAACTGCGCAGCTTCGTTTCAAATTCCATTTCCTGCTTCAAGGCAGAGTCATTTTTCAGCGCTTCCAGCTCTGCCAGTTGGGCTGCGAGCTGTTGTTCGAGCAGGCGGAATTCAGCGAGACGGGACATAAGATTCTCCAAAATGGGTTCGATGATTTTAGCAATCAAGAAAGAAAGCGTGCTAACTATCTTGATCCCACATGCCTGAATCGGCAATCACGAGGCTGAGCGATCGGTGTGGATAAAAACGTGATGGCTTCAGGATCGTCGATCTGGGCGGCTTCACTTGCGAGGTAATCGATCAGCTTTTTGCTTCTCACCCAAACGTACTGCCGGCAAGCCGCGTTTGGAATGGATGGCCCCGCAACGGGGCGAAACCTGGCCTCCCAAAGGTGCTTGAACGCCTCCCTCGTCGACTTCCCCAAATACACCGCAATCTCCGGTCCCAAAATATAGCCACGCCTGAATCTGTCGATCGCTTGAGGCTTCACCATCAATTGTGTACGCCGGCCTCGTTCAACAGCAGTGCTCCATAGCAGACCAAGCCGAACGAACGCGTATGCGCATTGTTCTTTGACGCCTAACAGCGCAGCGGCCTTGACTACCGACAAGCCGGGAAAGACCGGACTCTTTTTCTCAGCTCGGGCTTGTTGCCACGCTGCAAAATCTTGCGGCTTGAGTAACCACGCACCTACCGCAACCGAGCCATTCTCAGCTGGGCTGTAAGCGCGAAGATCACCTGCACGGATTGCCTGAACCAATTCGACCAATCCACCGCCCTTGGGCAGGGAATGCTTGGCCAAATGATTGATCGTCACCAGATCCTGGTCAGTGCTGGTGGAGAGCTTTTCATCTAGCAATTCGTTGATAGAGTGGCTGTCAATAAGCCACCTTTCGCCTGGCCGTGGTTCTCCACCGAAGGACTTCAGGATACCGACAGCCAGCAACTGCCTAACACGTTTGTGACAGAGGTTTAGCAAATTCACGGTTTGCTTCATATCAACCGCATCCGGGATTTGCTGCGAGATCTCTTTTAGCTGCTCCAGATCCACCACCGTAAACACACGGTGTTCATGTGTCATCTCCCGATAGGCGAGCTCTCCATGATGGTGAAGGCGTTTTACAACTGATGCGCCTAGGCCACAGGCTTCCGCTGCAGTAGCGAAGGACACCCAGCGGTGCCTCTCTACCGCTTCTTCGCTCAAGTTACGATTTCGCTTGGCTAACGGCGCCTCCCAAGCATGCTGCAGAAATGATTCGAACTCTCGACGGAGAAAGTCAAAACAAGGGTCATTCAGATCACGATGGATATCATGATATATAGGGCCAAACGCCCTGCTGAGCTTCCAGCGTCCGCTTTCGGCATAGGCCTCCTTCAAGCCACTGAGCATTTCTCTGAATGCCAGAGGCCAGTTCATCAGAACCTCACCTGCAGCATTCGCCATGAGCCGCGAGATCTCTAGAGAACCCGAATCAGCAACCTTCAGAGGCTTGGTGCTTTCCGTTGGGACACTTCTTACGGCGAGGCGTGATGACAACTCGTGAAACTGATCGTAGGAGAGAGCACCCAATCCCGCGTCGGCTGGCAACGAGTCAGCGTACAACCTCTTTTCAAAGCCAGAGGTGAGCCAGGCGGCTGAATCACTCGCCGGCGCGATCGCAAAATTGGTCCCACACAATGAGGTGCCACACGCTTGGCAACTATTCGCACTCATCGCGCTTGGGTCGGTTTCCTTCAGACAGTTGGGGCACCGCCCCTGGAGTTCAGTGCCGTGGACAGAGCACGTCGTAACCAGGGTCAAGCCCCAGCTTTCTCTCCAATAACCGGCTTCGCCCAAACAGATCGGACAGTAACGTGCGTGATGAGTCGTCCATAGCTTGACCCCTTTAGGCTTAGGATCACGAATCTCAGCAGCAACTGTTGGCCAGCTCAAAGGACCTTCGATCATCTGCAGCCAGTCAGCAACCTCGGGCTCGCCTGCACGTGCAAAAGCTGTGAGCAGTTCCTTTCTGGGTAATCCGTTGGCTTTCGCCAGGCGCTGCAGGTACCCCAAAAGACTTTCGTCGTGGTGTGGTCGTGGGTTGATTAAAAGACCAAACATTCCTACACATCCATGAAATCGAAGACATAAAAATCAGGGGAGTAGAGCCGGGCCGATAAGCCCGGCCCTTGGCCGTCAGGTATTGCTCTCTTCGAACGTCTCAAACGGCTCCCGCTTCCCGAACAGAGGCTGGAAATTGAAGCTCGCACTGAAGGGGTTTCGCTCCTCGGTGGCGTAGCTCCAAACCTCGTCCTCAAAAGCCTGGGCAAGCACCGGAAGTTCAATCCCGGCAAGGTCCTGGACTTGAACCAGCCAAACAGCCCTGTCCACAATCTTTATGAGGTAGTCGATCAATCCATAGGAAGCCAGGTAGAAGCGTTTAATCATCGCTGGCTCAACAAAACTGATGGTTTGAACAGGCAGTTCGCCTTCGATTGCCTGCAACAACATCACGAAATGAAGAGACGCATTAGCGGAGAAGGTGAAGCGATCGTATGCCACCGTGGCCGAAAACCTGCGTCGCAGTTGCTCGTTTGCTAGCAGGAGATTTTCGGTGCGCTTCAGCCCAATCAGAACAAAAGCGATACTGGTTTCATTCATCAGACTCTTGATCCAGTCTGCTGCCTCATACGCACCGTTACGACGATAATCGACCAGATGCTGCGCCTCATCGAGGACCAACATCTCCACGCCAAGGTTCTTCAGCAGCAGGACTACACGTGCAAATTTAACCTCAGCCGAATGTCCTCGTGCCTCAGCGAAGGGGTCCTTCAACTCCGCCAAAATGGCTGCTGCCAGGTTCTTCTTCGTAGGTGACGAAGGCATCTCAACGAACAGAACTGCCCGCTTCTGTGGGTCATGGCTCTCCGATTCCTCCAGTGACCGAATGTACTCCTTGACCAATGTGCTCTTGCCCACACCGCTTGGACCTTGGATCAGCAACCCTTTACTTGCTCTGGTACGCCGACTATCGCCGTGGATATCGCCTAGTCGCGTCAACGCTCGCTCGACTTGAGGGCTGTGAATAAAACGATCGCGGAGCGTAAAGCTGTATTCACCATGCTCATAGCACTCATAAAGATCGATGGCGTTCATGGCTTAGAACTCCCAGCAGGGCGACGAACCGAAACCTTGAAGGCTGCTGGCGGAATGTTAGGAATAGAGTCACCGGTCCATTCCACTTCAGCGAGTACCTTGGGTGGAGGCGTGCTTTCGGTCACTCGACCCTCCTTGTCAATTTTCGCTATGGCAGCTGCGCGCCGTTTTCTGAGCGTCTGCGAACGGCGGGCCTCGTCTGCATCCTCCATAATTTCCTGGTAGCACCTGTGCGTAGCCTCGAAGCTAGGCTGCTCATTGTATTTTTCTCGAAGCGCTTTCTCGGCAGCCTTCCACACCTCCCTGCTCTTACCGGCCATTCGCTCATCTTTGGCGGGCACTTTGAAGAACAAGTTTCTGAAGCGGTCGTGAACCCAGACGTGCCCGGCTTCGTCTCGATAGCGGACGTTTACCTTTTCCCCGTCTGCCAAACGCATACGGAGTTCAGCAAGTTCCGTAGAGTGGTAGCCCACTTTGGCTACCTCAATGCCGTAATGGTGAACTTTCACCGAAGCGCGTTTGGCCAGGATGCACTCCAACGAGTCCAGGTCGACGGGAAGACTGATGACGTGGTTCGCCTCGCTAGTCCCCCAGACTTGAGCCGGCGTCCTATTAGCGAGCCCGCGATGGGGTGTCTGGTGGTAACCATCGACAATCCATTTCACTACCACCGCCTCCAGTTGCGGCAGCGTGAAACATGCATTTTTTTCCGAGTCGTAGTCGCCACGCTGTTGGATATTCGAGAACGTGGTGCCCGGGAGGTTGTGGATAAGCCCCAGGTTCTGTGTGCTGAAAAAGCGTTCGACGGCACCTTTCCTTTGGGGGGCCCTGGAAGCGGGATACATGATCTCGATACCCAACTCGTTGAACCCCATGATGAGATCACCCGCGTGAAATTCCGCCGCGTTGTCTGGGACGATGCGAGCTGGCAGCCCACGTGCCCACCATTCATTTCTCACTTTAGGAAAACGCTTCAGCAGTTCAGCCTTTGGACGGATTGAGCGTTCGATCACACGAAGCACGGTTTCCGTATTTGGCGCCGACAGGTGAAGCAGATATCCCATCACCATACGAGAGAAGCGGTCCAGGACGATCGTCAGATAGGGGCGCCCAATACACAACCCCGAGGTTTCATCCACAAGCTGTACGTCCAATAGCGTGTGATCAATCTCCCACCGTTCCAAAATCTCATGGACACGTAGGACACCCGCCGCAACGCGGTGCTTTTTGTCTGCTGCGTGTTTTCCAAGCCTCTCCTTATCCACAAGATACGGATCCAGCTTGGCGATGTACCTTCGGACAGTCATTCCGCTTGGGATCTTGAGCTGATCCGAGGGCAAACGACTTTTGTTCCTTTCTTTAATCTGGTCCTCAAATTCTGAAACGACCACGCTGACCGCAGGAAGCGTATCCTGCAGGTAGGTGCTATTAATCACCCCTTCGAGAATAACTTCGAGCTCGCCCTGTATCGCGGGAGCCCGGCCCTTTTTTGCATGCTGAGGGATCAGCTTTACTACGTTCTGACCAATGTATTTGGCTGCCCAACGTCGAATGGTGGAAACCGAGGGTGCGCACGCATCCCCAATCTTTTTGGCGATATCTCTAAGTGTCTTGATCATGTCTTCGTCACCCGGCAGCTTGTATTTACCGCGCTTAGTTAGGTCGTCCAGATACTTGCGTCGGCGCAATGCTTCATCCCCATGTTTTTTGGGGAAGCATGAGATGTCTGGAGGGATGTTCCGTACATACGGAACCTTCCCGAGATAAGGCTGATCAGCGGAGATCTCGATCTCGCGCTTCTCGTAGGCCTCATAGAACTCCTTCTCGGATAGCTTCGTGGGCTCACCAAGCTCATCGAAGAAGAGCAGCTTCCGGTCGATAAGCCTCTTCTCAAGCACCATCAGTACGCCACGAACGATGACGACCAATTTCACCCTAAGGGAAAAGGTTTGCATGACGGTGCCCCCCCTGCAGGAAGACCGGGGAGTCAGTGTCAATTGACCTATCAAGGTCAATGCCCACCACCCCAAGGCCTAACAAGCGCCAGGCTTTCCTCTCACCAACCACGCAGAGCAAATCTGCAACGGTCGTAGGCGGCCATTTGTTGAAGGCCACCATTACCTCCTCCAACGCCTGATGCGAAAGCTCTGGACCGCGCCGGTGATACATCAGCCTTCGAAGATTGGTAGCCAGGGGCTCAGCTTCAATTAACCTTTCAGTGACCACCGAAAAGTTACGAGCGGTGGCGTTGAAGTAGCGCTCAGCTGCATCCAGTCGCTGCCTGACACTGGCTATCTTCAGTCGTTCGTGAGGTTTCACTTCAAACCACCACTCGCGCCCATCCGCGAGGAAAACCTGTACGTCCGGGTAGTATTTGAAATAGCCCTGAAGCGATGGAATACGCTCCTCACTGGGCTGCGGGACGTAGCCGATGACTGCAGGAGACAGCTCAAGAAGCCGATAAAACGCGCCTTCGAGCTGGGACTCCCAGGGCACAGGCAGTTTATTTTTGAGCGATGGGAAGTAGCCGCGGTAGTGGTTAGACCGACGCGTGACCACCTTTCGTACTGTCATGAAACACCTCCGAAAATCTCGAAACGAGCGCCGTCGCTGCGCCAAAAAATCAAGGCGCAGGGCAGGCGAAGTGAGGCCTTTCGACAGGCAACACTGTGCCGTCGAGTAGCCTCGCTAAGGTCGAAAAGATGGGAGAGGATTGACAGGGGCTTCGAAAAAGCAGACATTGCGGTTTCCTACGTCGCAAGTCCGCTTCGCTAAGCGCGGTCAGAACCTCTCGGTTTTGGTCGCGTTTTTCTACATTTGGGCCTCCACTTTCTGCTGGAATGGTCTGGATTTAATGACTAATCAGAATTTCCGGAGATCGCCTTGATCTCTTTCTTTCTAAGCAAGACGCTTGTCACCGCACCAGCAGTTTCTGTTTGATCTTAGGTTATTGCTTCAACTGTCTGATTCGCGTAGACATCCAATCTGGAAGCTACAAAATGCAGTCATAGATCTTATTCCAACATCCCATTGAAATCTACATTTAATCCAACTAGCCAATTTGGTGTTTCTTACAGTTTCTTGTTATGTATTAAATTAATACAGGCAGATTTAATTAATCTACTTGTATTCCGGTGCACTATTAAAGATTTGCTCCATTCGCTACTCCCTTACAGATTCATCCACCGAGCCCTTGGGCCCGATCTTCCTTTCCACCATCCATACGCAGGCGGCCAGCCTCAGACCAGCCGTTGGGGGGGCAGGGTGCCCACAGGAATTGGAAGCAAAAAAAAGCCCGCTAATGCGGGCTTGATGGTGACCGGCGGCGACTAAGATTCGGGCCCGGCCGGTCATCTATTTGTGAAAACGTGCAGCTTTTCTGTGAACCTACACTTGGATCAAACGTCCAGGTTCGACACCGCCAGCGCATTGCTCTCGATGAAGTCGCGGCGGGGTTCCACGGCGTCGCCCATCAGGGTGTTGAAGATTTGGTCGGCGATGATGGCGTCCTCGATGGTCACCCGCAGCATGCGCCGCACGTTCGGGTCCATGGTGGTTTCCCACAATTGATCAGGGTTCATCTCGCCCAGGCCCTTGTAGCGCTGGATGGTGTAGCGCCGGGTGGTCTCGGTCATCAGCCAGGTCAGGGCTTCCTTGAAGGTGGCTACCGGCTTGCGGCGCTCGCCCCGCTGCACGTAGGCGCCTTCTTCCAGCAGGTTGTTCAACTGGTCGCCCAGGGTGGTGACGGTGCGATAGTCGTTGCTGGCGAAGAAATCGCGGTTGAAGGTCACGTAGTTGGACAACCCGTGAGCGACCATCTCCACTTCCGGTAGCCACAGGTGCCGTTCACGATCCTCCCGCAGATTGACCGTATAGCTCAATCCGGACTTCTCCGCGCCGGTCAGGCGAGCTTGGAACAGCGCCAGCCAGGCCTGCATGGCGGCTTCGTCCGACAACTGTTCCAGGCTCACCCGGGGCAGGTAGACCATGTGCTCGGTGAGGTCCTGGGGGTACAGGCGCGACAGGCGCTTGAGGGTGCGCATGACGCTGCGGAAATCGTTCACCAGCTTTTCCAACGCTTCGCCGGAAATACCGGGCGCGTGATCGTTCACGTGCAGGCTGGCGTCTTCCAGGGCCGATTGGGTCATGAATTCGTCCATGGCCTCGTCGTCCTTGATGTACTGCTCCTGCTTGCCTTTCTTGACCTTGTACAGCGGCGGCTGGGCGATGTAGATGTAACCACGCTCGATCAACTCCGGCAGTTGGCGGAAGAAGAACGTCAGCAGCAGGGTACGGATGTGGGAGCCGTCCACGTCGGCGTCGGTCATGATGATGATGTTGTGGTAGCGCAGCTTCTCGATGTTGTATTCCTCGCGGCCGATGCCACAGCCCAGGGCGGTGATCAGCGTGCCGACCTCCTGGGAGGAAATCATCTTGTCGAAGCGGGCCTTCTCCACGTTGAGGATCTTGCCCTTGAGCGGCAGGATCGCCTGGGTCCGGCGGTTGCGGCCCTGCTTGGCGGAACCGCCGGCGGAGTCACCCTCCACCAGGTAGAGTTCGGACAGCGCCGGGTCCTTCTCCTGGCAGTCCGCCAGCTTGCCGGGCAGGCCGGCGATATCCAGGGCGCCTTTGCGCCGGGTCATCTCCCGGGCCTTGCGCGCGGCTTCCCGGGCGCGGGCGGCATCGATCATCTTGCCGACCACGGCTCGCGCCTCGTTGGGATTCTCCAGCAGGAAGTCAGCGAAGTACTTGCCCATTTCCTGCTCGACAGCCGTCTTCACCTCGGAAGAGACCAGCTTGTCCTTGGTCTGGGAGCTGAACTTCGGGTCCGGCACTTTCACCGAGATGATAGCGGTCAGGCCTTCGCGCGCGTCGTCGCCGGTAGTGGAGACCTTGAGTTTTTTCGCCAGGCCTTCCTGCTCGATGTAAGTGTTCAGGTTACGGGTGAGGGCGGAGCGGAAGCCGGCCAGGTGGGTGCCGCCATCCCGTTGGGGAATGTTGTTGGTGAAGCAGAGGATGTTCTCGTTAAAGCCATCGTTCCACTGCAGCGCAACCTCCACGCCGACGCCATCGTCGCGCTGGACGTTGAAGTGGAATACCTCGTTGACCACGGTCTTGTTGGTGTTGAGGTAATCGACGAAGGCACGCAGGCCGCCCTCGTACTTGAACAGTTCTTCCTTGCCGCTCCGCTCGTCCTTCAACAAGATGCCGACGCCGGAATTGAGGAACGACAGTTCCCGCAGGCGCTTGGCGAGGATGTCCCAACTGAAGTGGATATTCTTGAAGGTCTCGTCGGACGGCTTGAAGTGAATCTCGGTGCCCGAACCGTCGGTCTCACCCACGGCCCGTAGCGGGTATTGAGGGACGCCATGGTGGTAGGTCTGTTCCCAGACCTTGCCGTCGCGGCGCACCGTCAGCAGCAGTTCGGCGGAGAGGGCGTTCACCACCGATACACCCACGCCGTGCAGACCTCCGGAGACCTTGTAAGAGTTATCGTCGAACTTGCCGCCCGCATGCAGGACGGTGAGGATGACCTCGGCCGCCGACACGCCTTCCTCCTTATGGATGTCCACTGGAATGCCGCGCCCGTTGTCGCGAACCGTGATGGATTCGTCCATGTGGATGGTGATACTGATGTCGTCGCAGTAACCGGCCAGGGCCTCGTCGATGGAGTTGTCCACCACCTCGAAGACCATGTGATGCAGACCGGTGCCGTCGTCGGTATCCCCGATGTACATGCCAGGGCGCTTGCGCACCGCATCCAGGCCCTTCAGCACCTTGATACTGGAAGAGTCGTAGGTGTTGTTTTCGCTCATGCTTCACTCCTGATGGATGCGTGCGGCGTGACCCGTCCATGTTCCACGTGGAACATCGAGACCGGGGTCTCTGCTCGCCAGCCATCCCTCACTATGTCGTGGTCGACGCAGGTGATGAATACCTGACAATTCAAATCTTCGAGCAAGCGACACAGCGCTTGTCGGTGGTGTTCGTCCAATTCGGAGGGCAGGTCATCCACCAGGTAGATGCATTGACCTCGCTTGGTCTGGTTGGCTAGATGGCCTTGGGCGATCCGCAGGGCGCATACGACCAGCTTCTGCTGCCCTCGGGACAGGATATCGGCGGCGTTGTGATGGGAGAGGCGAAGCCGAAGGTCCGCGCGTTGGGGCCCCGCCTGGGTATGACCCAGCTGCTGATCGCGCCCCAGGGAAGCCGTGAGTATCTCGCTCAACTCGCGCTCCTTGTCCCAGCCGCGGTAATAGCTCAATGTCAGTCCCTCGAGCTGCAGCAGTTCGCGCAGGGTCTCTTCGAATACCGGCTTCAACGCCTGGATGTAATCACGCCGGTAACGGTCGATTTCCTCGCTGGCCGAGCACAATTCCCGGTCCCAGGCCACTTGGGAAGCGGCGTCCAGTGTACCATGCCGCAACCAGGAGTTTCGTTGCCGAAGCGCCTGTTGCAAGCGCTGCCAAGCGGGCATGAAGCGATGTTCCACGTGGAACACGCCCCAGTCTAAAAACTGACGCCGTAGCTTCGGTGCCCCTTCCAGTAAGCGGAAGCTGTCCGGGTTGATCAGTTGCAGCGGCAGGTTTTCCGCTAATTCGGCGGCGCTTCGCACGTTTCGTCCATCGATGCGAATTTGCACATCGCCCTGGCGATCCCGGGTGATACCCAGTTGGCTGTGTCCGCCGCTCGCCAGCTCGACCTGACCGAATACCGTACAAGCGCCTTCTTCGTGCTGGATCACGGGTTGCAACCGTGAGCCGCGGAACGAACGCGCCAGGCCCAGCAAGTGGATGGCTTCCAGCACGCTGGTCTTACCGCTGCCATTGGCGCCGTATAGAATGTTGATGCGGGGGGAGGGGGAGAGCGTCACCGCATGCAAATTGCGCACTGCGGTGACGGCGAGGCGGCTCAGCGACATTCAGCGCTTACAGGCGCATGGGCATGACGACATAGGCGGAATCGTCGTTGTCCGCTTCCTGCAGCAGGGCGCTGCTATTGGCATCGGCCAAGGTCATGCGGACCTGTTCGGTCCCCATCACACCGAGGACGTCCAGCAGATAACTGACGTTGAAGCCGATTTCCAGGCTCCCCCCGGTGTAATCCACCGCTACTTCCTCCTCGGCCTCTTCCTGCTCGGGGTTGTTCGCCTGGATTTTCAGCAAACCGGTGGCCAATTGCAGACGGATGCCCCGGTACTTTTCGTTGGAGAGAATCGCCGTGCGGCTGAACGCTTCGCGCAGCAGTTGGCGATCGCCCAGTACCAGCTTGTCGCCCCCTTTGGGCAGGACGCGCTCGTAATCGGGGAACTTGCCATCCACCAGCTTGGAGGTGAAAGTGAACTCACCGGTGGTGGCGCGGATATGATGCTGCCCCAGGACAATACCGACCTCGCCGTCCTGGTCCGTCAGCAAGCGCGCCAGCTCGAGGATGCCCTTGCGCGGCACGATGACCTGGTGCTTGTCCGCCTGGCCCAGATTGGATTCCAGGGAGCACATCGCCAGGCGATGGCCATCGGTGGCCACGGCGCGCAGAGAGGTGGCGTTCACTTCCAGCAGCATGCCGTTGAGGTAATACCGCACATCCTGCTGCGCCATCGCGAAGCTGGTGCGCTCGATCAGGCGGCGTACCTTTGCCTGGGGCAAGGTGAAGGTCAGGGAGCCCGGCCCTTCCTCGACGGTCGGGAAATCGTTCGCCGGCAGAGTGGACAGACTGAAACGGCTGCGGCCCGCCTTGACCAGCAGCTTCTGGTCGTCCACCCGGACGTCGATCAGGGTATCGGCCGGCAGGCTCTTGCAGATATCCATCAACTTGCGCGCGGGTACGGTGATCTCGCCCGGCTCGGCGGCTTCCTCCAGCGCGACACGGCCCACCAGCTCGACCTCGAGATCGGTGCCGGTGAGGGACAATTGCTGGCCTTGGACCACCAGTAGGACGTTGGACAGAACCGGCAAGGTCTGGCGGCGTTCCACGACGCCGGCGACCAGTTGCAGGGGTTTCAACAGGGCTTCGCGTTGAATGGTGAAGTGCATGGTCTCGTCCCTTGCCTCGTGAGGCTGCGCGATGGTCAGGTGGTCAGTGTACGCAGCAGGTTCTTGTAGTCCTCGCGAATATCCGCGTCGGACTCCCTCAATTCCGCGATCTTACGACAGGCGTGCAACACGGTCGTATGGTCGCGACCGCCGAACGCATCGCCGATTTCCGGCAGGCTGTGGTTGGTGAGTTCCTTGGACAAGGCCATGGCCACCTGCCGTGGGCGCGCCACCGAGCGGGAGCGGCGCTTGGACAGCATATCGGTGATCTTGATCTTGTAGTACTCGACCACGGTGCGCTGGATGTTGTCGATGCTGACCAGCTTGTCCTGCAAGGCCAGCAGGTCCTTGAGGGATTCGCGGATCAGTTCGATGGTGATGTCGCGTCCCATGAAGTGGGCATGGGCGATGACCCGCTTGAGGGCGCCTTCCAGCTCGCGCACGTTGGAGCGGATGCGCTGGGCGATGAAGAACGCCGCGTCGTGTTGCAGGTCCACCTTGGCCTGCTCGGCCTTCTTCATCAGGATCGCCACGCGGGTTTCCAGCTCCGGCGGCTCCACGGCCACGGTAAGGCCCCACCCGAAGCGGGACTTCAAGCGTTCCTCCAGGCCTTCGATTTCCTTGGGGTAGCGGTCGCTGGTCAGGATCACCTGCTGGCCACCCTCCAACAGGGCGTTGAAGGTGTGGAAAAACTCTTCCTGGGAACGCTCCTTGCGGGCGAAGAACTGGATGTCGTCGATCAGCAACGCGTCGACCGAGCGGTAGAAGCGCTTGAACTCGTTGATGGCGTTCAGTTGGAGCGCCTTCACCATGTCGGCGACGAAACGCTCGGAATGCAAATACACCACCTTGGCGTTGGGATTCTTCTTTAGCAGGTGATTGCCGACCGCGTGCATCAGGTGAGTCTTGCCGAGACCGACGCCTCCATAAAGGAAGAGCGGGTTATAGCCATGCTTCGGATTGTCGGCCACTTGCCAGGCGGCGGCGCGGGCCAATTGGTTCGACTTGCCTTCGACGAAGTTATCGAAGGTGAAGGTGCGGTTCAGATAGCTGGTGTGCTTGAGCGCGCCTTCCACCTGCACGGCGCGCTCGGTGCGAACCGGCGTGGCGGGCGCCGCGAAATGACCGTTGGCCTCGCTCACCAGGCTCTGTACCGGCGCCGGTTCGCTCTGGAACGAGGCGGGGGCGGGCACGCTCGCCGAAGGCGCAGGCGGCGGGGGCGCCGGGCGTACCGCGGCGGGGGCACGCTTGCTGCCGATCGCCAGGGAAATCGCCGGGGCGAGCCCGCCACTGCGCTCGGCGAGCAGCTCCATCAGGCGGCCCATGTATTTCTCGTTCACCCAATCGAGCACGAAGCGGTTGGGCGCATAGATGCGCAGTTCCTCGCCATCGGTTTCGACCTGCAAAGGGCGGATCCAGGTGTTGAATTGCTGGGCGGGCAGTTCGTCGCGAAGCAGGTCGACGCACTGCTGCCAAATAGCCAAGGACACGGATATCCCTCGAAAACGTGAAAGAAGCGAAACGCTCGGCACAAGCCGCCATTGTAGCCTCGTCCGCGAGGGGTTATCCACACGGTCCGACGTATGCTCTTCAAATCAAATCAAGGCGTTATCGACTTAGGGGATGAGCCTGCGAGTCAGTGAAGGTTGTGCATAACCGCTCCGAAACGCTGCGTATATGCCAGGGGAAAACGCCGGGAATAACCCGGCTGTGTATAACCCTTCCGGTTGCCCACACGCTGTGTACCGCCGCCGCACACCTCATCCCACTGCCTTGAACAGGCTTATACAGCGCGCAAAGCCACGTCGGATCGAGGCTCCACACGGTTTTCCACAACCTGGACCCGGCTTAAGCATTACATCAGCTTCTTTCTTCTTTAAACCTTTCTCTCTGTTTTCTACTTCAAGACAAGCGCCATTGACCGGAAATTGACCTGCCCTCGGCATTTGTCTAGAATCGCCGGTCTCTTTGAACGGGGACCACTTCGGGCCCCATTTATGGCCTCACGTGATCACCAGGTAACGCATCATGAAACGCACCTTCCAACCCAGCACCCTCAAGCGCGCTCGCACCCACGGTTTCCGTGCCCGCATGGCCACCAAGAATGGCCGTCAAGTCCTGTCGCGTCGCCGCGCCAAGGGCCGCAAGCGTCTGACCGTCTGACCGACCCGGAACAGGTGGTGAGTCGAGGCTTCGGCCGGGAGAAGCGCCTGCTGACCCCCCGGCATTTCAAAGCGGTCTTCGACTCACCCACCGGCAAGGCGCCCGGCAAGCACGTTCTGATCCTCGCGCGCGACAACGGCCTCGATCACCCCCGCCTGGGCCTGGTGATTGGCAAGAAGAGCGTCAAGCTCGCCGTCCAGCGCAACCGCCTGAAACGACTGATCCGTGATTCCTTCCGCCTCAATCAGAACGAACTGGTTGGCTGGGACATCGTGGTGGTCGCCCGCAAGGGCCTCGGTGAACTGGACAACCCCGAGCTGATCCATCAGTTCGGCAAACTCTGGAAGCGCTTGGCGCGCACTCGACCCAGAACGGACGCGCAACCCGATCCAAGGGTGACCGATACCTCCCATGCGTAAACTGGCCCTCGTCCCGATCCAGTTCTACCGCTATGCCATCAGTCCGCTGATGGGCTACCACTGCCGTTTCCATCCCAGTTGCTCCTGCTACGCCCAAGAGGCCATCGAACGCCATGGCGTGCTGCGTGGCGGCTGGCTGGGCCTACGGCGGTTGAGCCGCTGTCATCCGTGGCATCCCGGCGGCTATGACCCGGTGCCGCCCCTGTCTTCCCCACACTCTTCTTCGATGGCCGAGTAATCATGGATATTCAACGCTCGATCCTGATCGTCGCTCTGGCAGTCGTGTCCTACCTGATGGTTCTCCAATGGAACCAGGACTACGGCCAAGCCGCCCTGCCGACCGCCGCCGCCGGAGCGCCCGCCGATGCCACCGCATCGCAGCGCCCGAACCCGACGCCCGCCGCAGGCGACGACGTGCCCACCGCCAGCGCCGAACGGACCGACCCCACCGTCGCGGCGGCTCCCGTCAGCCAGGACCTGATCCGTGTGCGCACGGACGTGCTCGACCTGGCCATCGACCCCCGTGGCGGCGATATCGTGCGACTTTCGCTGCCCCAGTACCCGCGTCGCCAGGACCACCCCGAGGTACCCTTCCAGCTGTTCGACAACGGCGGCGAACGCACCTATCTCGCCCAGAGCGGCCTGACCGGCGCCAACGGCCCCGACGCCCGCGCCGATGGCCGCCCGCTGTACGACAGCGCCCAGCGCCAGTACAGCCTGGCGGACGGACAAGACACCCTGACGGTGGACCTGACCTTCAGCGAGGCGGGCGTCCACTACATCAAGCGCTTCAACTTCAAGCGCGGCCTCAACCCGGACTGCTCGGACAAGGAACGGGAGCAGAAGAAACCCGGCTGCATCGACCCGTCTGCCTACCAGATCGACGTGCGCTACCTGGTGGACAACCAGAGCGGCCAGCCGTGGAACGGCAACCTGTTCGCCCAGCTCAAGCGCGACGCCAGCGCCGACCCGTCCTCCAGCACCGCCACCGGTACCTCGACCTACCTCGGCGCGGCGGTGTGGACACCCGGCGAGCCGTACAAGAAGGTCTCCCTGAAGGACATGGACAAGCAGCCCTTCAAGGAAACCGTGCAGGGCGGCTGGGTCGCCTGGCTGCAACACTATTTCGTCACCGCCTGGATTCCGTCGAAGGACGGCAACAACGTGGTCCAGACTCGCAAGGACGGCCAGGGTAACTACATCGTCGGCCTCACCGGCCCGGTCCTCAGCGTGCCCGCCGGCGGCCACGCGGAAACCGGCGCCACCCTCTATGCCGGCCCGAAGATCCAGGCCCACCTGAAACAACTGTCTCCCGGTCTGGAGTTGACTGTCGACTACGGCATCCTCTGGTTCATTGCCCAGCCGATCTTCTGGCTGCTGGAACATATCCACACCTTGCTGGGCAACTGGGGCTGGTCGATCATCGTCCTGACCGTGCTGATCAAGCTGGCCTTCTTCCCGTTGTCGGCCGCCAGCTACAAGTCCATGGCGCGCATGCGGGCCGTGTCGCCCAAGCTCCAGGCGCTGAAGGAACAGTACGGCGACGATCGCCAGAAGATGTCCCAAGCCATGATGGAGCTGTACAAGAAGGAGCGCATCAACCCGCTGGGCGGTTGCCTGCCCATCGTCGTGCAGATGCCGGTGTTCCTGGCCCTCTACTGGGTACTGCTGGAAAGCGTCGAGATGCGCCAGGCCCCGTGGATGTTCTGGATCACCGACCTGTCCATCAAGGACCCGTTCTTCATCCTGCCGATCGTCATGGGCGCCACCATGTTCCTCCAGCAGCGCCTGAACCCGACGCCACCGGACCCGATGCAGGCCAAGGTATTGAAATTGATGCCGATCATCTTCACCTTCTTCTTCCTCTGGTTCCCCGCCGGCCTGGTGCTGTACTGGGTGGTCAACAACTGCTTGTCCATCGCCCAGCAGTGGTACATTACCCGGAAGATCGAGACGACCCCGGGCAAGGCCTGACGGACCGCCCGCCCTGAAACCGGACGCCCCCTCGTGGGGCGTCTTGCTGTCCGGAGAACGCCATGAACCCCGCCCGCGAAACCATCGCCGCCGTCGCCACCGCCCAGGGGCGCGGCGGGGTCGGCATCGTCCGGGTCTCCGGGCCTCGAGCGCGTGACCTGGCCCTCGCCTTGGGAGGCCGCGAACCGCGCCCGCGCCACGCCCACTACGGCCCGTTCCGCGATGCCAATGGCGAGGTGATCGACGAAGGCCTGCTGCTGTTCTTCCCTGGTCCTCACTCCTTCACCGGCGAGGACGTACTGGAGCTGCAAGGCCACGGTGGTCCGGTAGTGCTCGATTTGCTGCTGCGCCGCTGCCTGGCCCTGGGCGCGCGCCAGGCGCGGCCCGGTGAATTCAGCGAACGCGCCTTCCTCAACGACAAGCTCGACCTGGCCCAGGCGGAGGCCATCGCCGACCTCATCGAGGCCAGCTCCGAGCAGGCGGCGCGCAATGCCCTGCGCTCCCTGCAAGGGGAGTTCTCGCGCCGGGTCCATGGCCTGACTGAACAGTTGATCCAATTGCGTATCTACGTCGAGGCGGCCATCGACTTTCCCGAGGAAGAAATCGACTTCCTCGCCGACGGTCATGTGCTCGGCCAGCTCGACGCCCTGCGCCAACGCCTCGCCGAGGTCCTGCGGGAGGCCGGGCAGGGCGCGCTGTTGCGGGACGGTATGACGGTGGTGATCGCCGGCCGGCCGAACGCCGGCAAGTCCAGCCTGCTCAATGCCCTGGCCGGCCGCGAGAGCGCCATCGTCACCGATATCGCCGGCACCACCCGGGACGTGCTGCGCGAACATATCCACCTCGACGGCATGCCGCTGCACGTGGTGGACACCGCGGGCCTGCGGCAGACCGAGGACCAGGTGGAGCGCATCGGCGTGGCGCGCGCCCTGGAAGCCATCGAGGGCGCCGACCGGGTGCTGCTGATGGTGGACGCCACCGCCGCCGAGGCCGACGACCCCTTCGCCCTCTGGCCGGAATTCCTCGAACGGCGCCCCGATCCGGCGCGGGTCACCCTGATCCGCAACAAGGCCGACCTCAGCGGCGAGCCGGTGGGGCTTCGGGAAGATGCCGACGGCCACGTCACCCTCAGCCTCTCCGCCCGCTCCGGCGATGGGCTGGAGCTGCTGCGGGAACACCTCAAGGCCTGCATGGGTTACGAACAGACCGCCGAGAGCGGCTTCAGCGCCCGCCGCCGCCATCTGGACGCCCTGCGCCGCGCCGCAAGCCATCTGCAGCACGGCCGCGACCAACTGGTGGCCGCCGGCGCTGGCGAGCTGCTCGCCGAAGACCTGCGCCAGGCCCAGCAGTGCCTGGGCGAAATCACCGGTGCGTTCAGCTCCGACGATTTGCTCGGGCGAATCTTCTCCAGCTTCTGCATCGGCAAATAGCTAAGGCGTCAGGCCGGAACGCCGCTCCACCTCGAAATCCACGGAACACCGGAACACCGGAGGCGGGCGCTCGCCCGCGAAAACGTCATTTTCATGGGATGAACCCTGTGGAAAACCGGGCTTGAGCCACGTGGGCAACCCGTCGGTAAAGCTGGAGATAAGCCGGCCTGTTGATAAGCATGGCTTTCGCCCACAGCTTACAGGCGGGATACCGGCAGGAAACCGCCAGCTTCTCACCAGGGTTTTCGAGTGGCGAAAGCCTCGCCCAGCGTGGTCTGCAAAGGCTTATCCACAGAAGAGCAAGCCCCTAACCATAAACATAAAAACCAAGCTTTAAGAAAATGTTCTTCTTCTTTCTCCTTTAACGCCTCGAATGGAGATAACCCGGGTCGGCCAACAAGGTGTCCAGTTGGCTATTTTTTGTGCAAAAGACTTCATTCGCCGGGATGAAATCCCTATACTTGCCGCCCTTCCGAATTCATCCTTCAACAGGCACGAGGTGCGTGGTGGATTTCCCTTCCCGTTTCGAAGTGATCGTGATCGGTGGCGGTCATGCCGGCACCGAGGCCGCGCTGGCGGCGGCGCGGATGGGCGCGAAGACCCTGCTGCTCACCCATAACGTGGAAACCCTCGGCCAGATGAGCTGTAACCCGGCCATCGGTGGGATCGGCAAGAGCCACCTGGTGAAGGAAATCGATGCCCTTGGCGGCGCCATGGCCCAGGCCACCGACCGCGGCGGCATCCAGTTCCGGGTCCTGAACAGTCGCAAGGGTCCGGCGGTACGCGCCACCCGTGCCCAGGCCGATCGCGTGCTGTACAAGGCCGCCATCCGTCACACCCTGGAAAACCAGCCGAATCTTTGGATATTCCAGCAGGCCTGCGACGACCTGATCGTCGAACAGGACCAGGTACGAGGCGTGGTCACCCAGATGGGCCTGCGCTTCCATGCCGACAACGTGGTGCTGACCACCGGTACTTTCCTCGGCGGGCTTATCCACATCGGGTTGGAAAATTATTCCGGCGGGCGCGCCGGCGATCCGCCGTCCATCGCCCTGGCGAGGCGCCTGCGCGAGCTGCCCCTGCGGGTCGGTCGCTTGAAGACCGGTACCCCGCCGCGCATCGACGGCCGCTCGGTGGACTTCTCGGCGATGACCGAGCAGCCGGGGGACACGCCGATCCCGGTGATGTCCTTCCTCGGTTCGGCGACGCAGCACCCCGCCCAGGTGAGCTGCTGGATCACCCACACCAATGCCCGCACCCACGAGATCATCGCTTCCAACCTGGATCGCTCGCCGATGTACTCGGGCGTCATCGAAGGCGTGGGGCCGCGCTACTGCCCGTCCATCGAAGACAAGATTCACCGTTTCGCCGACAAGGACAGCCACCAAGTCTTCCTTGAGCCCGAGGGCCTGACCACCCACGAGCTGTACCCCAACGGCATCTCCACCTCCCTGCCGTTCGACGTGCAGTTGCAGATCGTGCGCAGCATCCGCGGCATGGAGAACGCCCACATCGTGCGGCCGGGTTACGCCATCGAATACGACTACTTCGACCCCCGGGACCTCACCTACAGCCTGGAGACCAAGGTCATCGGCGGGCTGTTCTTCGCCGGCCAGATCAACGGCACCACGGGTTACGAGGAGGCTGGCGCCCAGGGATTGCTGGCCGGCGCCAACGCCGCGTTGCGCGCCCAGGGCCGCGAGCCCTGGTGCCCGCGTCGCGACGAGGCCTATATCGGCGTGCTGGTGGACGACCTGATCACCCTGGGCACCCAGGAGCCGTACCGCATGTTCACCTCCCGCGCGGAGTACCGGCTGATCCTCCGGGAGGACAACGCCGACCTGCGCCTCACCGAGCAGGGCCGCGCCTTGGGCCTGGTGGACGATGAGCGCTGGGCGGCGTTCTGTGCCAAGCGCGAAGGCATCGAGCGCGAAGAACAGCGCCTGAAGAGCACCTGGGTACGCCCCGGCACCCCCGAAGGCGAGGCCGTGGCCGAGCGCTTCGGCACCCCCCTGGCCCACGAGTACAACCTGCTCAGCCTGCTCAGCCGGCCGGAAATCGACTACGCCGCGCTGATGGCCATCACCGGCGGCGGCGCCGAGGACCCCCAGGTGGCGGAGCAGGTGGAAATCCGCACCAAGTACGCCGGCTACATCGACCGCCAGCAGGACGAGATCGCCCGCCTGCGGGCCAGCGAAGACACGCGCCTGCCGGACGACCTGGACTACCAGGCGATCTCCGGGCTGTCCAAGGAAATCCAGCACAAGCTCGGCCAGGGCAGGCCCCAGACCCTGGGCCAAGCCTCGCGCATCCCGGGAGTCACCCCGGCGGCCATTTCCCTGTTGTTGATCCACCTGAAGAAGCGCGGCGCCGTCCGCTCGTTGGAGCAGAGCGCCTGATGGCTACTTCGCAGCACGCCGAGGAACTCGCCCGAGGCGCCCGCGAACTGGGCGTCGCATTGGACCCCGTTCGCCAGGAACGGCTACTGGCCTACCTGGATTTGCTCATCAAGTGGAACAAGGCCTACAACCTGACCGCGGTGCGCGACCCGGACGAAATGGTCTCGCGGCACCTGCTGGACAGCCTCAGCGTGGTGCCCTTCGTCGCCGCGGGTGGGGACGACTGGCTCGACGTCGGCAGCGGCGGCGGCATGCCCGGCATCCCCCTGGCGATCCTATTTCCCGAACGGCGCTTCACCCTGTTGGACGCCAACGGCAAGAAGACCCGCTTCCTGACCCAGGTGAAGCTGGAACTGAGACTGGCCAATCTGGGGGTGGTGCATGGCCGGGTGGAAGACTTCCGCCCCGAGCGGCCGCTGGCCGGCATCGTCTCCCGGGCCTTCAGTTCCCTGGCGGACTTCGCCGACTGGACCCGCCACCTGGGCGATGGCGAGACCCGCTGGCTGGCGATGAAGGGCCAGCACCCCGCCGACGAGCTGCGGGCGCTTCCCGCCGACTTCCGCCTGGAGGCCGAGCACGCCCTGGCGGTGCCGGGTTGCCAAGGCCAACGTCATCTGCTGATACTGCGCCGCACCCTATGACCGGGAAAGACGCCGACCATGGCTAGAGTATTCGCCATCGCCAACCAGAAGGGCGGTGTCGCCAAGACCACCACCTGCATCAACCTCGCCGCCTCCCTGGTCGCCACCAAGCGCCGGGTGCTGCTGATCGACCTGGATCCCCAGGGCAACGCCACCACCGGCAGCGGCGTGGACAAGTTGAGCCTGGAGCACTCCATCTACGACGTGCTCATCGGCGACTGCAGCCTGGTGGACGCCATGCAGTATTCCGAGCACGGCGGCTACCAGTTGCTGCCGGCCAACCGTGACCTCACCGCGGCGGAAGTCGCGTTGCTGGAACTGCCGGCCAAGGAGCATCGCCTGCGCGAGGCCCTGGCCCCGGTGCGGGAGAACTACGACTACATCCTCATCGACTGCCCGCCGTCGCTGTCCATGCTCACGGTCAATGCCCTGGTGGCGGCCGACGGGGTGATCATCCCGATGCAATGCGAGTACTACGCCCTGGAGGGGCTGACCGACCTGGTCAACTCGATCCAGCGCATCGGCAAGCTGCTCAATCCCTCGCTGAAGATCGAGGGCCTGCTGCGCACCATGTACGACCCGCGCAGCAGCCTGACCAACGACGTGTCGGACCAGCTCAAGGCCCATTTCGGCGACAAACTTTACGACACCGTCATTCCGCGCAACGTCCGCCTCGCCGAGGCGCCGAGCTTCGGCATGCCGGCGCTGGTCTACGACAAGCAATCCCGCGGGGCGCTCGCCTACCTGGCCCTGGCCGGCGAACTGTCGCGCCGCCAGCGCAGCGCCGCCCGCACCGCACACGCATAAGGAAGCCCGATGGCCGCCAAGAAACGAGGTCTGGGTCGTGGCCTGGACGCCCTGCTGGGGGGAAACAGCGTCAGCGAACTCCAGGAACAGGCCGCCCAGGCGGATGTCCGCGAACTGCAGCACCTGCCGTTGGACCTGATCCAGCGCGGCAAGTACCAGCCGCGCCGCGACATGGACCCGGCCGCCCTCGAAGAACTGGCCCTGTCCATCAAGGCCCAGGGCGTGATGCAACCCATCGTGGTGCGTCCGGTGGGCGAGGGCCGCTACGAAATCATCGCCGGCGAGCGCCGCTGGCGAGCCAGCCAGCAAGCCGGGTTGGAGCGCATTCCCGCGCTGGTGCGCGAGGTGCCCGACGAAGCGGCCATCGCCATGGCGCTGATCGAGAACATCCAGCGCGAGGACCTCAGTCCTCTCGAGGAAGCCGTCGCCCTGCAACGCTTGCAGCAGGAATTCCAACTGACCCAGCAGCAGGTCGCCGAGGCGGTGGGGAAATCCCGTGCGACCATCACCAACCTGCTGCGGCTGATCGCCCTGCCGGAGGAAATCAAGACCCTGCTGTCCCATGGCGACTTGGAGATGGGGCACGCTCGCGCGTTGCTTGGTCTGCCGGCGGACAGGCAGGTGGAAGGGGCGCGACACGTTGTCGCACGAAACCTGACCGTCCGGCAGACCGAGGCCCTGGTGCGCCAGTGGCTGAATGGCAAACCCAAGGCCCCCGAGGCCGCCAAGCCCGATCCGGACATCGATCGTCTGGAACAGCGCCTGGCAGAGCGGCTGGGCGCTCCGGTACAGATCAAGCACGGCCAGAAGGGCAAGGGCCAACTGGTGATCCGTTACAACTCCCTCGATGAACTACAGGGCGTGCTGGCCCATATCCGCTGAAACATTTAGCGATAAGCCACGTGTAGCGGGCAGTCGGAAAACACTACCCGGCAGTTGAACAGGGGGGTTCGGGCCCCTATACTCTGCGCGCATTTTGTCGGCACAAACTATGCCAAGTCATTGATTTGGACGGGCCGGCCCGGAAACGCCTTCGGGACTCCACGATGGACATCCGCACACCCTTCCATCGATTGCCTGTTTTCCCGGTGCTCATGGCGCAGTTGGCCGCTGGCCTGCTCGCGGCGTTGGCGCTGTGGTGGTGGCGGGGTCCGGTCAGTGGCTACTCGGGGCTGTGCGGCGGATTGATCGCCTGGGTGCCGAACCTGTATTTCGCCCACAAGGCGTTCCGTTTCGGCGGCGCGCGGGCGGCGCAAGCCATCGTCCGGTCGTTCTATGCCGGCGAGGCGGGAAAACTGATTCTGACGGCGGCGCTCTTCGCGCTGACGTTCGCAGGCGTGAAGCCCCTGGAAGCGCTGGCGGTATTCGGCGTCTTCCTCTTGGCCCAACTGGTCAACGGGTTCGCTCCCCTGCTGGTGAGAACAAGACTTTCGAGACCTTAGGGCGTTTGAGGCAACCATGGCAGCAGAAACCGCTTCGGGCTATATCCAGCACCACTTGCAGAATCTGACCTTCGGCCAGCTCCCCGACGGCGGCTGGGGGTTCGCCCACTCCGCGGCGGAAGCCAAGGCCATGGGATTCTGGGCCTTCCACCTCGACACCCTCGGCTGGTCGGTCGCGCTGGGCCTGCTCTTCGTACTGATCTTCCGCATGGCGGCGAGCAAGGCCACGTCCGGCCGTCCCGGCGCCCTGCAGAACTTCGTCGAAGTACTCGTCGAGTTCGTCGACGGCAGCGTGAAGGACAGCTTCCATGGCCGTAGCGCGGTCATCGCCCCGCTGGCGCTGACGATCTTCGTCTGGGTGTTCCTGATGAACGCCATCGACCTCATCCCGGTCGACTGGATCCCGCAACTGGCGATCCTGATCACCGGCGACCACCACATCCCGTTCCGCGCGGTGTCCACCACCGACCCGAACGCCACGCTGGCCATGGCGTTCTGCGTGTTCGCCCTGATCATCTTCTACAGCATCAAGATCAAGGGGCTGGGCGGTTTCATCGGCGAGCTGACCCTGCACCCGTTCGGCAGCAAGAACCTGTTCGTGCAGGCTCTGCTGATTCCGGTCAACTTCCTGCTGGAGTTCGTCACCCTCGTCGCCAAGCCGATTTCGCTGGCCCTGCGGTTGTTCGGCAACATGTATGCCGGCGAACTCGTGTTCATCCTGATCGCGGTGATGTTCGGCAGCGGCCTGCTCTGGCTCAGCAGCCTGGGCGTTGTGCTGCAATGGGCGTGGGCGGTGTTCCACATCCTGATCATCACCCTGCAGGCGTTCATCTTCATGATGCTGACGATCGTCTACCTGTCGATGGCCCACGAAGACAACCACTGAGGACGCCGGCGACGGCGCTCTCCGGGGCTGGAACACTCATCCGTTTTATCGCTTCAACTTAAACCAATACGACATAAGAGTCGGGAGGAAAGATGGAAACTGTAGTTGGCTTGACCGCGATCGCCGTAGCTCTGCTGATTGGCCTGGGTGCCCTGGGTACCGCCATCGGTTTCGGCCTGCTGGGCGGCAAATTCCTGGAAGGCGCCGCGCGTCAACCGGAACTGGTTCCCATGCTGCAAGTGAAAATGTTCATCGTCGCCGGCCTGCTGGACGCCGTGACCATGATCGGTGTCGGTATCGCCCTGTTCTTCACCTTCGCCAACCCGTTCCTCGGCCAGATCGCGGGCTGATCGTTCGAATCCCTAGGATTCGAACGGTGGGACGGACAACGAACGAACGAGGTGTGGCGTGAACATTAATGCAACCCTGATCGGCCAGTCCGTTGCGTTCTTCATCTTCGTGCTGTTCTGCATGAAGTTCGTGTGGCCTCCGGTCATCACGGCTTTGCGCGAGCGTCAGAAGAAGATCGCAGAAGGGCTGGACGCCGCCAATCGTGCGGCTCGTGACCTGGAGCTGGCTCATGAGAAAGTGAGCCAGCAACTGCGCGAAGCTAAGGCACAGGCGGCTGAACTCATCGAGCAAGCCAAGAAGCGCGCGACCCAGATCGTCGACGAAGCCCGCGATCAGGCCCGTGTCGAAGCCGACCGTGTGAAGGCGCAGGCCCAGGCCGAAATCGAGCAGGAACTGAACGGCGTCAAGGACGCGCTGCGCGCCCAACTGGGCAGCCTGGCGGTGAGCGGCGCCGAGAAGATCCTGGGTGCCTCTATCGATCGTAGCGCGCATGCGGAGCTGGTCGAAAAACTGGCCGCTGAAATCTAAGCGAGGGCGATCATGGCAGAACTGACCACGCTGGCCCGACCTTACGCCAAGGCTGCCTTCGAGTACGCCCAGGCCCATCAGCAGCTGGCCGCCTGGTCAGCCGAGCTAGGCCTGGCAGCGGCGGTGTCGAACGACGACACCTTCCAACGCGTGCTCAAGGCCCCGCGTCTGACGAGCGACGAAAAAGCCGATGCCTTTGTCGAGGTGTGCGGCGACAAGCTCAGTGAACACGTACGGAATTTCATCCGCGTCATCGCCGAAAACGGACGTCTGGCCCTGTTGCCGGATATCGCCGCCCAGTTCGAGCTGTACAAGGCCGAGCAGGAAAAATCGGTGGATGTGGATGTCACCAGTGCCTTTGCATTGAGCCAAGAACAGCAAGACAAACTCGCCAAGGTTCTCAGCGCACGGCTCGGCCGAGAAGTGCGTCTGCACGCCGCGGAAGACGCCTCCCTCATGGGGGGAGTGGTCATCCGCGCCGGCGACCTGGTTATCGATGGCTCGGTTCGCGGCAAGCTCGCGAAACTGGCCGAAGCGTTGAAATCCTGAGTTTGAAGGGGCAGCAGAGCAATGCAGCAACTCAATCCTTCCGAAATTAGCGAAATCATCAAGGGGCGCATCGAGAAACTCGACGTCTCTTCCCAAGCCCGTAACGAAGGCACCATCGTCAGCGTTTCCGACGGTATCGTCCGCATCTACGGCCTGGCCGACGCGATGTACGGCGAGATGATCGAATTCCCCGGCGGCGTCTACGGCATGGCGCTCAACCTGGAGCAGGACTCCGTGGGCGCCGTGGTGTTGGGCAACTACCTGACCCTCGCCGAGGGCATGAGCGCCAAGTGCACCGGCCGCATCCTCGAAGTGCCGGTCGGCCCGGAACTGCTCGGCCGCGTGGTCGACGCCCTGGGCAACCCGATCGACGGCAAGGGCCCGCTGAACGCCAGCGCGTCCGACGCCGTGGAAAAAGTGGCGCCGGGCGTGATCTGGCGTAAGTCGGTCGACCAGCCGGTGCAGACCGGCTACAAGTCCGTCGACGCCATGATCCCCGTCGGCCGTGGCCAGCGCGAGCTGATCATCGGCGACCGTCAGATCGGCAAGACCGCCCTGGCCATCGACGCCATCATCAACCAGAAGAACAGCGGCATCCGCTGCATCTACGTGGCCATCGGTCAGAAGCAATCGACCATCGCCAACGTGGTGCGCAAGCTGGAAGAGAACGGTGCCCTGGCCAACACCATCGTGGTGGCCGCCTCGGCATCCGAATCCGCCGCGCTGCAGTTCATCGCGCCGTACGCCGGCTGCACCATGGGCGAGTACTTCCGCGACCGCGGCGAGGACGCGCTGATCGTCTATGACGACCTGTCCAAGCAAGCCGTGGCCTATCGCCAGATCTCCCTGCTGCTGCGCCGTCCGCCGGGCCGCGAAGCCTACCCGGGCGACGTGTTCTATCTCCACAGCCGCCTGCTGGAGCGCGCCTCCCGCGTGTCCGAGGAATACGTCGAGAAGTTCACCAATGGCGCCGTGACCGGCAAGACCGGTTCCCTGACCGCTCTGCCGATCATCGAGACCCAGGCCGGCGACGTTTCGGCGTTCGTACCGACCAACGTGATCTCCATCACCGACGGCCAGATCTTCCTGGAATCGGCCATGTTCAACTCGGGCATCCGTCCGGCGGTCAACGCCGGTATTTCGGTTTCCCGCGTCGGCGGCGCCGCCCAGACCAAGATCATCAAGAAGCTCTCCGGTGGCATCCGGACCGCCCTGGCCCAGTATCGCGAGCTGGCGGCCTTCGCCCAATTCGCCTCGGACCTGGACGAAGCCACTCGTAAGCAGCTCGAACATGGCCAGCGCGTCACCGAGCTGATGAAGCAGAAGCAGTACGCGCCGATGTCCATCGCCGACATGTCGCTGTCCCTGTACGCCGCCGAGCGTGGCTTCCTGCAGGACATCGAAGTGGCCAAGGTGGGTGCCTTCGAGCAGGCCTTGATCGCCTTCTTCAACCGTGATCACGCCGACCTGATGGCGAAGATCAACGAGAAGGGTGATTTCAACGACGAAATCGACGCGGGCCTCAAGGCCGGTATCGTGAAGTTCAAGGCCACCCAAACCTGGTAAGCCGCAGCGGGAGCCGTCCGGCTCCCGCCTGCTAACGCGATAGGTGTCAAATGGCAGGCGCAAAAGAGATTCGCACCAAGATTGCGAGCATCAAAAGCACGCAAAAGATCACCAGCGCCATGGAAAAGGTGGCGGTCAGCAAGATGCGCAAGGCTCAGATGCGCATGGCCGCCAGCCGCCCCTACGCGGAGCGCATCCGCCAGGTGATCGGTCATCTCGCCAACGCCAATCCCGAGTACCGCCACCCCTTCATGGTCGAACGCGAGGTCAAGCGCGTCGGCTACATCGTGGTGAGCAGCGACCGGGGTCTGTGCGGCGGCTTGAATACCAACCTGTTCAAGGTGCTGATCCGCGAGATGGCGGCCGAGCGCGAGCGCGGCGTGGAAATCGACCTCTGCGTGATCGGTAGCAAGGGCGCATCGTTCTTCCGCAGCTTCGGCGGCAATGTCGTCGCGGCGATCAGCCATCTGGGCGAAGAGCCCTCGATCAATGACCTGATCGGCAGCGTCAAGGTGATGCTGGATGCCTACCTGGACGGCCGTATCGACCGCCTGTCCGTGGTATCCAACAAGTTCATCAACACCATGACCCAGAAGCCCACCGTGGAGCAGCTGGTGCCCCTGGTGGCCGACCCGGATCAGGAGCTCAAGCATCACTGGGATTACCTCTACGAACCCGACGCCAAGGAGCTGCTGGACGGCCTGATGGTGCGCTACGTGGAGTCGCAGGTGTACCAGGCGGTCGTCGAGAACAACGCCGCCGAACAGGCCGCGCGGATGATCGCGATGAAGAACGCCACCGACAACGCCGGTGAACTGATCAGCGACCTCCAGCTGATCTACAACAAGGCGCGTCAGGCTGCGATCACCCAGGAGATTTCGGAAATCGTCGGCGGCGCTGCCGCGGTTTAAGAACGGTTCAAATATTCAGAGGAACCAGAAATGAGTAGCGGACGTATCGTTCAAATCATCGGCGCCGTTATCGACGTGGAGTTTCCGCGTGACCAGGTGCCGAAAGTCTACGACGCCCTGAAAGTGCAAGGCGCCGAAACCACCCTGGAAGTCCAGCAGCAACTGGGCGACGGCGTGGTGCGTTCCATCGCCATGGGCTCCACCGAAGGCCTCAAGCGCGGCCTGGACGTGACCAATACCGGCAAGGCCATCTCCGTGCCGGTCGGCAAGGCGACCCTGGGCCGCATCATGGACGTGCTGGGCAACCCCATCGACGAGGCTGGCCCCATCGGCGAGGAAGAGCAGTGGGAAATCCACCGCGCCGCGCCGTCCTACGCCGACCAGGCGGGTGGCAACGAGCTGCTGGAAACCGGCATCAAGGTAATCGACCTGGTCTGCCCGTTCGCCAAGGGCGGCAAGGTCGGCCTGTTCGGCGGTGCCGGCGTGGGCAAGACCGTCAACATGATGGAGCTGATCCGCAACATCGCCATCGAGCACAGCGGTTACTCCGTGTTCGCCGGCGTGGGCGAGCGTACCCGTGAAGGGAACGACTTCTACCACGAGATGAAGGACTCCAACGTTCTCGACAAAGTGGCTCTGGTCTACGGCCAGATGAACGAGCCGCCGGGCAACCGCCTGCGCGTCGCCCTGACCGGCCTGACCATGGCCGAGAAGTTCCGCGACGAAGGCCGCGACGTGTTGCTGTTCGTGGACAACATCTACCGCTACACCCTGGCCGGTACCGAAGTATCCGCGCTGCTGGGCCGCATGCCGTCCGCGGTGGGCTACCAACCGACCCTGGCCGAGGAAATGGGCGTTCTGCAAGAGCGCATCACCTCCACCAAGACCGGCTCGATCACCTCGATTCAGGCCGTCTACGTCCCCGCGGACGACCTGACCGACCCGTCGCCGGCGACCACCTTCGCCCACTTGGACGCCACCGTCGTACTGTCCCGCGACATCGCCTCGCTGGGTATCTACCCGGCCGTGGACCCGCTGGATTCGACCTCGCGCCAGCTGGACCCGAACGTGATCGGCGCCGAGCACTACGAGACCGCCCGTGGCGTGCAGTATGTGTTGCAGCGCTACAAGGAGCTCAAGGACATCATCGCGATCCTCGGCATGGACGAACTGTCCGAAGCCGACAAGCAACTGGTATCCCGCGCCCGTAAGATCCAGCGCTTCCTGTCCCAGCCGTTCTTCGTGGCCGAAGTCTTCACCGGTTCGCCGGGCAAGTACGTGTCCCTGAAGGACACCATCGCGGGCTTCAAGGGCATCCTCAACGGCGACTACGATCACCTGCCGGAGCAGGCGTTCTACATGGTCGGCGGTATCGAGGAAGTCATCGAGAAAGCGAAGAAACTGTAACCCCCTGAGCGCCCGGTAACGGGCGCGTCAGGCCTGGCGGAAACGCCGGCCACGAACCGCGCGGGCGTCTCGCGCGACGTTACGGCCGCCGCCGCCGGGCCTGTCATGTGAGGCTAGCGTATGGCTATTACCGTCCATTGCGATATCGTCAGCGCCGAAGCGGAGATTTTCTCCGGTCTGGTGGAGATGGTGATTGCGCACGGCAACCTCGGCGATATCGGTATCGCGCCGGGACACGCCCCGCTGATCACCGATCTGAAGCCGGGCCCGATCCGCCTGGTCAAGCAGGGTGGCGAAACCGAGGTGTACTACATCTCCGGTGGTTTCCTCGAAGTCCAGCCGAACATGGTGAAGGTCTTGGCCGACACCGTGCTGCGGGCGGACGACCTGGACGAAGCCGCCGCCCAGGAATCGCTCAAGGCCGCCGAAAAGGCCCTGAACGAGAAGGGCGCGGAATTCGACTACTCCGCCGCCTCGGCGCGTCTGGCCGAAGCCGCGGCGCAACTGCGCACCGTGCAGCAGATCCGCAAGAAGTTCGGCGGCTGAGCCCGCGGTCTTCATCGGCGTCGAGTAAAAGGGTAGCCTTGGCTACCCTTTTTCTTTTCCGCTCCGCCGGGCCCTTGCGCCCGCCACCGGCTTTCCGGCGCGCCGCCCGGCTTTCGATCCCCTTCGCAACCGGTACTCCAGCATGTCCCTCGATATCGTCATCCTCGCCGCCGGCCAAGGCACCCGCATGCGTTCCGCCCTGCCGAAAGTCCTGCACCCGGTGGCCGGCCGCTCGATGCTTGGCCACGTCATCGATACCGCCCGCCACCTCGAGCCACGCAGCATCCATGTGGTGGTGGGGCATGGCGCGGAACGGGTGCGCGAGACCCTGGCGGCCGACGACCTGAATTTCGTCTTGCAGGCCGAGCAACTGGGCACCGGCCACGCCGTGGCTCAGGCGCTGCCGTCCCTGGGCGCCGAGCGGGTGCTGATCCTCTACGGCGACGTGCCGCTGATCGAAGCGGATACCCTGCGCCGCCTGCTGGAACGGGTGGCGCCGGACCGCCTGGCGCTGCTCACCGTGGAGCTCGCCGACCCCAACGGTTACGGCCGCATCCTGCGCGACGCCAGCGGCGCGGTGACCGCCATCGTCGAGCACAAGGACGCCACGCCCGAGCAGCGCGCGATCCGCGAGGGCAACACCGGCATCCTCGCGGTGCCTGGCGCGCGCTTGGCGGACTGGCTGGGCCGCGTTTCCAACCGCAATGCCCAGGGCGAGTACTACCTGACCGACGTGATCGCCCTGGCGGTGGCCGACGGTCTGGGCATCGCCACCGAACAGCCCCGGGACGCCATGGAAGTGCAGGGCGCCAACGACCGCCTGCAACTGGCCGAGCTGGAGCGCCACTACCAGCGCCGGGCGGCGGCGCGCCTGATGGCCCAAGGCGTCACCCTGCGCGACCCGGCCCGCTTCGACCTGCGCGGCGCGGCACGCGTCGGCCGCGATGTCACCATCGACATCAATGTGATCCTAGAAGGCACCGTGGTGATCGAGGACGATGTGCAGATCGGCCCGAATTGCGTGATCCGCGACAGCACCCTGCGCCGGGGCTCCGTGGTCAAGGCCAACAGCCACCTAGAGGGCGCCGAACTGGGCGAGGGCGCCGACTGTGGGCCATTCGCCCGCCTGCGCCCCGGCACCGTGCTCGGTGCCCGCGCTCACGTGGGTAACTTCGTCGAGCTGAAGAACGCCCGGCTCGGGGAAGGCGCCAAGGCCGGTCACCTGAGCTACCTGGGCGACGCCGAGGTGGGCGCTCGCAGCAACATCGGCGCCGGCACCATCACCTGTAACTACGACGGCGCCAACAAGCACCGCACGGTGATGGGCGAGGACGTGTTCGTCGGCTCCAACAGCGCCTTGGTGGCGCCGCTGAACCTGGGCGACGGCGCCACCACCGGCGCCGGGTCCACCCTCACCGTCGACGTGCCGGCGGGCGCCCTCGCGGTGGGACGGGGCAAGCAGCGCAACATCGAGGGCTGGCAGCGACCGCGCAAGCGCTGAGGCGGCTCGCCGGTTCGGCCATTCGAGTCGCGCCGGCGCCTGGTGCCGGTAAGCCCGGGGGCTGCGCCATGTGACTTCGCCTCCTTGACGGGATGCCGGCAGGATCATCCGAAGGCACGTGGCCTGCGCTCGGGTTGGGATGAGTCCCGGGTTCGCCCGCATCCGAGAAGTCCGCCCGGGCCAGCCTAGCTGGCCTCGCCGCCGTAGCGCAGCCAGACCCTCGCGTCGTTCGCACATGTTTTGGAGGGCTCGCTCGGAGCGCTCCAGTCATCCATGCCGCCCCTGTAACGGCGCCGTCGACGCGGGTTCGTCGAGATCCGGTCGTGTCTGATGTCGCGCAGCGGATACGCTTCATCCATTCGGCCGGTTCGAGCTTGACGCCCTGGGAAAATTAAGTTTTGATTCGCGAAATTAAATTTCGAATCGAAACTTAAAGATGAATAAGCGAAACACGCCCCAGCGTCGGCATGCCATCCTCGCCCGTCTGGAGGCGGAAGGCGAGGTCAGCGTCGATGCCTTGGCCAAGGCGTTTTCCACATCGGAAGTTACGATTCGAAAGGACTTGGCCGCCCTAGAGAAAAACGGCCTCCTGCTGCGCCGCTACGGCGGTGCGGTACCGGTGCCCCAAGAGTTGATCGCCGAACCGACCCAGCCCGTCTCTCCCTACAAGCAAGCCATCGCCCGCGCCGCCGTGGCCTGTATCCGCGAGCATGCGCGGATCATCATCGACAGCGGCAGCACCACCGCCGCCATGATCCCCGAGCTGGGCCACAAGCCGGGGCTGGTGGTAATGACCAACTCCCTGAACGTGGCCAACGCCTTGCGCGAGCTGGAGCACGAGCCGGTGTTGCTGATGACCGGCGGCACCTGGGACCCCCATTCCGAGTCCTTCCAGGGCCAGGTGGCCGAGCTGGTGCTGCGCTCCTACGACTTCGACCAGTTGTTCATCGGCGCCGATGGCATCGACCTGGCGCGCGGCACCACCACCTTCAACGAACTGCTGGGGTTGTCCCGGGTGATGGCCGATGTCGCCCGGGAGGTCACCGTGCTGGCCGAGAGCGACAAGCTGGGCCGCAAGATTCCCAATCTGGAACTGCCCTGGAGCAGCATCCACCGCCTGATCACCGACGAACGCCTCGACCCCGAGGCGCGCGAGCACATCCAGGCCCGCGGCGTGCATTTGGTCTGCGCCGCCCTTTGAACCGACAGCGCCCCGAGGGGCACCGACAGGAGTGAACCGAACATGTGTGGAATTGTGGGAGCGGTCGCCGAACGCAACATCGCCGCCATTCTCGTGGAAGGCCTCAAGCGCCTCGAATACCGCGGCTACGACAGCGCCGGGCTGGCCCTCATCGACGAACACGGCGCGCTGCGCCGGCATCGCCGCCCGGGCAAGGTAAGCGAACTGGAGCAGGCCTTGGCCGACGAGCCCCTGAGCGGCCGGGTGGGCATCGCCCACACCCGCTGGGCGACCCACGGCGCCCCTTGCGAGCGCAACGCCCACCCGCATTTCTCCGGCGACGAACTGGCGCTGGTGCACAACGGCATCATCGAGAACCATGCGCCGCTGCGCGAGCGCCTGCGTGGCCTGGGCTACGTCTTCACCTCCGATACCGACACCGAGGTGGTGGTGCACCTGATCCACCACACCCTCAAGGAAACGGGCGACCTCGCCGCCGCGCTCAAGGCGACGGTGGCCGAGCTGCATGGCGCCTACGGGCTGGCGGTGATCAGCCGGCGCCAGCCGGACCGCCTGCTGGCCACCCGCAGCGGCAGCCCGCTGGTGATCGGCCTGGGGATCGGTGAGAACTTCATCGCCTCCGACCAGATGGCCCTGCGCCAGGTGACCGACCGCTTCATGTACCTGGAAGAGGGCGATGTCGCCGAGATTCGCCGCGACGGCGTGCGGGTGTGGGATGTCGCCGGCCAGCCGGTCAACCGCGAGGTGGTGCAGTACCACGAGGGCGCCGAGGCCGCCGACAAGGGTGAGTACCGGCACTTCATGCTCAAGGAGATCCATGAGCAGCCCAAGGTGGTGCAGCGCACCCTGGAGGGGCGCCTGGGCAGCGACCACGTCCTGGCCCAGGCTTTCGGGCCCCGGGCGGCCGAACTGTTCGCCCGAGTGCGAAATGTACAGATCGTCGCCTGCGGCACCAGCTACCACGCCGGCCTGGTGGCCCGCTATTGGCTGGAAGGGCTGGCCGGGATTCCCTGCCAGGTGGAAGTGGCCAGCGAGTTCCGCTACCGCCAAGTGGTGGTGCCGGCCGACACCCTGTTCGTCAGCATCTCCCAGTCCGGCGAGACCGCCGACACCCTGGCCGCCCTGCGCAACGCCAAGGCCCGCCAGGGCAGTGGCCATGCCTACCTGAGCAGCCTGGCGATCTGCAACGTCGGTACCAGTTCCCTGGTGCGCGAATCCGACCTGACTCTGCTGACCCAGGCCGGCCCGGAGATCGGCGTGGCGTCCACCAAGGCCTTCACCACTCAACTGGTTTCCCTGCTGCTGCTGACCCTGGCCCTGGGACGTGCCCATGGCAGCCTCGCCGAGGGCGTGGAGGCGCGCTTGGTGGACGAACTGCGGCGCCTGCCGTCGCGCCTGGGCGAGGCCCTGGCCATGGACAAGACCATCGAAAAGGTCGCGGAATTCTTCGCCGACAAGCACCACAGCCTGTTCCTCGGCCGTGGCACGCAATTCCCGGTGGCCATGGAAGGGGCGCTCAAGCTCAAGGAAATCTCCTACATCCACGCCGAGGCCTACCCGGCGGGCGAGCTCAAGCACGGCCCCCTTGCCCTGGTGGATGCCGACATGCCGGTGGTCACCGTGGCGCCCAACAACGAACTGGTGGAGAAGCTCAAGTCCAACCTGCAGGAAGTCCGTGCCCGGGGCGGCGAGCTGATCGTCTTCGCCGACCGCGAGGCGGACATCGAGAATGGCCCGGGCACCCAGGTGGTCGCCATGCCCCACATCGACGATGTGCTGGCGCCGATTCTCTACACCGTGCCGCTGCAATTGCTGTCCTACTACGTCGCCGTGCTGCGCGGCACCGATGTCGACCAGCCGCGCAACCTGGCGAAGTCCGTCACCGTGGAGTGAGGCCGGCCAGGGTGCCGGCGGGAGCCCGGCGGAGCGACGCGTGGGCGGTCTCGAGGGCCGCCCGCGCAACCGGGCCGGACTTTTGCGGTCAATGGTTTCGCCGTTCGATCCCGTTGCCCATTCCGTCCGGCGCCCGGCTGGGCTACCCTGCGGCCTCGCCAATCGAGGCCGCGACTCCCCGCGGCGGGTGGAACGGGACGTTCCGACTCACCCAGGCGTACCAGGACCGTCAAGAGCCATGATGCCCATGCGTCTCCTCATCCCTTCCGCTCCCGCTTCATGAAGACTGGCCTGATCAGGAATAGCCTCTGGTCGCTGTCCTTCCGCCTGCTGTCGGCGCTCTCGGGCTTGCTGCTCACCGCCCTGCTGGCGCGGTTGCTGACCCAGGCCGAAACGGGCCAGTACTTCATCCTCCTCAGCCTGTCCTCGATTGGTTCCGTGGTGATCTGCTGCGGGATGAATTTCGCCGTGGTGCGGCTAGTCGCCGAAGCCCAGGCCCTGGCGGATTCCGGGGCGGCGAAGGGGACCATGCTCGCCGCCGTGCTGTGCGTTGCCCTGGCCGGCCTGGGGTTCGCCCTGGCGTTGTTCTCGCCCGCCGGCCAGGCGCTGTTGCAGCGCTATGCGGGTATTTCTCCGACTCCGGCGCTGACCGCCCTGCTGGTGGTCTGGACCGTGGCCCTGGCGGGCCAGGCGCTGTTCGCCGAGCTGTTCCGCGGCTTGCAGAAGATCGTCCTGGCATCGCTGTTCGGCGGCGCCTGCGCCAGCCTGCTGGCCCTCGTCGCGCTGCTGTTGGGGCGGCTGGCGACGCCCCTCGACCTGCCTCTGGCGGTGGCGCTGGTGGCCTCGGCGACCCTGGCAGGCGTGGCCTTGGCCGCCACCGTGCTGGGGCGCGCGGCCCGACGCCTCCCGGGCGCGCCGCGCCTCGACGGGCGCCGCCTGGCCGCCATCGCCTGGCCGCTGTGGGTCACCAACCTGATGCTGGTGGTGCTGGTTCAGGCCGACCTGTGGATTCTCAATGGCCAGGGCGACAGCGCCCAGGTCGCCCTGTACGGCGCGGCGGTGCGCATCACCCAGTTGTTGACCCTGCCGCTGCTGGTGCTCAACGCGGCGCTGGTCCCGATGATCAGCGAGCGCCACGCCCTCGGCGATTTTCCCGGCCTGCAGCGCCTGCTGCGCGCCTCGGCGGCCCTGGCGGCGCTACCGGCGCTGCTGGCGGTGGCGGCGTTCTTCGTCGCCGGCGGCTGGCTGCTACGGCTCTTCTTCGGCCCCGGCTATGGCGAGGCGCTGCCGCTGCTGCTGATCCTCGCCGCCGGGCAACTGGCCAATGTGCTCGCCGGCTCGGCGGGCTACACCCTGATGATGACCGGGCGGCAGCAGGACATGATGTGGATCACCCTGCTGGCGGGGCTGCTGATGATCGGCCTCGGCCTGTACTGGGTGCGCGACCATGGCGCCTTGGGCGTGGCCTGGGCCTCGGCCCTGGGGCTCACCGCCCAGAGCCTGGCGATGTGGTGGCGGGTGCGCCAGCGCCTGGGCCTGTGGACCCATGCGTCGGCGGCCTTCCTCGGCCGTCCGTTGCATGCCCTGAGGACTTTGCTGTGAACGGTCCGCGCGTCACCGTCGTGGTGCCGGTGTACAACGGCGCCGACTACGTCGCCGAGACTCTCGACTCGCTGCTGGCCCAGGATTATCCGGACCTGCACGTGATCGCCATCGACGATGGCTCCACCGACGCCACCTGGACGGTGCTGGAAGCCTACGCCGACCGCTGTCGCTTGCTACGACAAGCCAACCGGGGGCAGGCCGCCACCCTCAATCACGGCTGGTCCCTGGCCGACGGCGAACTGCTGGGCTACCTCAGCGCCGACGACACCTTGGAGCCCCATGCCATCCGGCGGCTGGTGGCGGCCTTGCAGGCTTGCCCCGGGGGGGTCATGGTCTATCCCGATTACTGGCTGTTCGACGTCGAGGGCGTTCGGTTACGCAGGGTGGACGCGCCGCCCTTCGTCTACGCCGAGGTGGTGCTGGAGGGCGCCTGCCCGGTGGGCCCGGGGGCGTTGTTCCGTCGCGAGTTGCTGCCGCGCATCGGCGGCTGGGACCCGCGTCTGCGGCAGATACCGGACTGGGAATTCCTCATGCGCGTCGGCCTGTGCGGCGAGGTGGTGCACTGCGCCGAGCCCCTGGCCAGTTTCCGTGTGCACGAACAGTCCCAGACCTTCGCCGTTTCCGACGAAACCCGCAGCGGCGAATACGCCTACGTGCTGGAACAGTATTTTCGCCGCGACGACGTGCCCGAGGCGATCCGGCGCAAGCGCCACCTGGCCTTGGCCAACGGCAACGTCCTGATGGCCCGGTTGCACCTGGGCGCGGGGCGCTGGGGGCGGGCGCTGGGGTGCCTGGCGGTGGCGTCCCGGGCCTGGCCCGCCTGGTTCACCCGGCGGCAGAACCTGCGGTTGCTGCTCAACGGTCTGCTGGGCCGCCCGCTGCACCGCCTGCGACGCCTGCTGCGCCGCCCGTCCCGTTCATGACGGGCGGCGTAGGAACATCCGGTCGCCGGCGAAGATCAGCCACACCACCGCGAGGGTGAAGGCGGCGGAGGTTTCGCCCACCTGGAAGAGCTGGTTGTTGGCCGGGGTGTAGTAGAACAGGATGATCATCATGTAGAGCATGGTCACCCAGACCACCCCCTGGCGATCGAGGGCGCGGCGCCAGCTCACCGACAGCAGGAAGGCGAAGGCGAACATGGCGCCCATCACCCCCCAATGACCCAGGTCCGAGGCCAGCCAGGTATACAGCGAGTGCCAGAGGGTCATCATGCTCCACTTGCGTTCCCGCTCCAGCACCGAGGGCAAGGAGTTCTCGGTGAAGAAGTCGGTGCCCAGCAGCGTGTCGGCGTTGCGCGAGAGGAACATGGAATGGCCGAGGCCGTAGGTGGACGGCGACTCCAGGTCGAAGCTCATGGACAGCGCGTAGTAGCCCTGGCCCAGGTAGCGGGCCAGGGATTCGTAGACGATCATCGCGCCCTTGGGCATCCACTGGGCATAGCCGCCCTCGCGCCGGTCGGTGAACAGCAGGGTCTCGCCGGTGGGCAGGTAGCCGGCCTCGCCGACGTTGCCGATCCGTTCCTTCTGCCCCATGGCGAAGAATGTCAGGAACAGCGAGAAGGCCAGGACGAACAGCAGCAGGTAGCGGATGCGCAGCAGGCGGAAGCGGGTACCGCCGGACCAGTTGGCCACCAGTAACAGGAAGGGCAGGGTGATGAAGGTATCGGCGATGCCCTTGTTGGTGCCGATGGCGATGTACAGCGCGATGTTGAACAGCACCAGGCCGATGCCCAGAAGGCGTCGTAGCCAGGTTAGCTGGCCCCACAGGTAGATCAGCAGGGGGAAGGTCGAGGTCAGGACCAGGGACAGCAGGATGCGCACGTACTCGGCGCCGACATAGGGATTGCCGTCCATCAGCCGCTGGAAATTGTCGTTGTAGGCCTTGCCGGCGTTCTGCAGCCCGTAGAGCACGTCCGGAAGGGCGTTGCCGGAGCGGGCCAGGGAAGTGGGTACCATCATCGCCAGGCTGATCACCAGACAGATGTCGAAGAAGCGCCGCGCCTTGCGTTCGTCGAGGGGCTGGTTGCCCGGGCGCTTGACCAGGCCGCCGGCCAGGTAGCCGGCGAGGATGCTGAACTGGGCCACCAGCAGGTACAGCAGCAGGCGTTCCGGGTCTTCCACCGGCCAGGGCCAGGGCCCCCAGTAGAACAGCGCGACGCTGATGCTCAGATAGAGTTGGAAGAACAGCAGCGGGAACAGCCACTTCAACGCATAGAACTTGTCAGCGTGCATGGCCGATGATTTTCCTCAGACCGCCCAGGGCGGCGCGGATGGGCTTGCTCACGGTGTTGCGGGTGAGCTGCAGCAGATAGCGGGGGTGGGCCAGGGGCGGGTGCAGGCGTTGCGCCTGGCGATAGAGGGCCAGGCCGCGGCTCAGGTCGCCGGCGCGCAGGGCGTTGCGCGCCATCAGGAAGTGGGCGAATCCGTAGGCTTCGTCGCGCCGCGCCAGCAGCTCCGGCCGCGGGTCGTGGGCGAAGTAGTCGTCCAGCACCCCGACATATTCCCGGGAGACTTCCTCGGACACACTGCGGTAGGAGATGGAGTCCCGGTGCAGGCGGTAGCCGGCCAGCGGCTCGTCCAGGTAGGCGATGCTCCCCTCGCGGGCCAGGCGCATCCAGAACTCCCGGTCCGGGGCCAGCTTCAGGTGAGGCTTCCAGCCGCCGACCCGGCGGTAGGCGTCGGCGCGGAACAGCGCGCCCGGGCCGATGTAGCATTCCTGGCGCACCACCAGCTCGGCCAGGTCGAAGGGCCGGCAGACGGCGCGCTTGATGAGGATGCCGTGCTGGTCGATCAGGTCCGAGTCCGGATAGGCGCAGACGCAGTCGGGGCGCGCCTCCAGAAGCGCCACGAGGCGACTGATGGCGCTGGGGTAGAGCAGGTCGTCGGAGCTCAGGTAGCCCAGGTACTTGCCCCGGGCCATGTCCCAGCCGCTGTTGAGGGTGGCGGACTGGCCCCGGTTGGGCTGGGTGCGCCAGCGGATCGCCTCGCCGTAGCTCATCAGCAGGGCTTCGGTGTCGTCGGTGGAGCCGTCGTTGATGACGATGTATTCGACGTTCGGGTAATCCTGGTCGAGCACGCTCTGCAGCGTCTGCCGCAGGTATTGCGCCTGGTTGTAGGTCGGCGTGACCAGGCTGACCAGGGGTTTTTCGGTGGTGGGCATGGCGTGTCCCCCGCGAGACGGAGCCGGACGCTTCAGGCGCGGCTCGCGCGCAGGTCCTGCCAGAGGTAGGCGGTGCGTAGCAACGCCAGCAGGCTGCCCAGCAGCAGGCCGAGCACCAGGCCGCTGCCGATGATCAGGCCCTTGCGCGGCTTGATCGGGGTTTCCGGCACCCGGGCGCTCTGGTCGACGAAGGCCGGTGTGACCCGCTTCATGTCGATGGCGATGCCCTTGAGGAACTCGGCCTGTTCCTCGAGGTTGCGCAGCTCGCCGATGAACGGTTCCTCCGAGGTGCGGGCCTCCAGCACCGCGATCTCGTTGCGGATCGCCTTGGCGCCGCGCATGTAGGTGAGGTTGCCGTCCAGGTAGTTGGCCAGCTCGGCGCCGGCGGCGGTGCGGGAAATGTTGGTCTTGGGATTCTCCAGGCCCACCGCCTCGGCCACGCTGAGGGCTTCCTTGAGCACCGCGATGCGGTCTTCCTTGCGCTTCTTCGCGGTCGCCTCGATCACCCCGATGGTGCGCTGGATATCGGTCAGGCGCAGGTCCACGTCGGATCGGATGGTGCGATCGATGCGCGCCAAGGTCATCTGCTGGGCGCGGGCGATGTAGCCATTCACCCAGTCGGCGGCCGCTTGCGGGTCGTCCAGTTCGGCGCTCACTTCCAACACGAAGGGCTTGAGCTTGTCCGGGGCTTCCACGGTGAACTGGCGGTTGAAATCCCTCCACAGGAGGTCGCGGGGGCGTTTGCGCTCGGCCTCGTCCAGGTGAGGGAGGTAGGTGTCCTCGAAGAATTGGTAGCGCAGCGTGGTGCCCAGCAGCACCTGCATGAACAGTTGGTAGACGCTCTCGGTGTTCCAGACCGTCAGGCTGGCTCGCGCGCTACCCAGGTTCAACGCGCTGATGTCCGGCGCCAGGGGCGGCAGGACCGAGGCGCGGGCCTCGTAGATCGGTCGGGTGGTGTAGGCGACAGCGGCGGCGATGGCCACGCAAAGCCCGGTCACCAGGGCGATGAGACGCCATTGGCGGGCCAGGCGGCGAATGACTTCGAACAGATCCAGTTCAGGCGATTCGAGGGAGGCTGGTTGCGGGGAAAAGGTGGTCACGTCCTGTACTCGCCTGTTGAGGGGGCAAAGAGGTTCGGCACCGATGGGGGCATGATCGGTGCCGGCAAAAAAACCGCAGCAACATACCATGTCGCCTGTCGCTTGCCACCATACGATGGTGCCCGGCCCACGCCGGCTCGCGCGTGGTGGCGGTGAAAAGCGGGTGCTCGCCGACGGTTCTTCCTGCATCATTCGTTCCTTGACGAAAGAACGGGCCCTCGCTCCCTCTGGGGCGGGCCTTCCGAGCCTCCGCCGGTCGACCCTGAAGCCTTCACCGATGCAATGGATGCATGACCCGAAGTCACCCCTCACGCTGAGCATCGCCGGTGCCAGCGGGTTCATTGGCTCCCACCTGCTCGACCGCCTGGCCGAGCGTGGCGGTTGCCGTCTGCGGGTGCTGACCCGCCACGCCGACCATTCCTTTCCCGCCGACTGCCAAGTGGTGCGCGGCGATCTGGCCGACGAGCAGGCGCTGGGCGATTTCCTCGCCGGCGCCGACCTGCTGATCAACCTGGCCTGGCCGTCGGACATCCTCGATGTCGACGGCCACCGGCGGCTTGCTCTCGGTCTGGGCCGCGCTTGCCTGGACGCCGGGGTCGGGCGCGTGCTGCACGTGAGCACCGCGACGGTGGTGGGCCGCGTCGCGCAACGGCGGGTCAACGAGCGTACCCCGTGCCAGCCCGCCAATGCCTATGAACGAGGCAAGCTCGCGGCGGAAGAAGGACTGCGGGAGGCCCTGGCGGGGCGCCTGGACTACGCCGTGCTGCGGCCCACCGCGGTATTCGGTCCCGGCTCCCTCAACCTGCGCAAGCTGGCGGCCACGCTGACCACGGCGCCTGCCTGGCGGCGGCGCCTGCTGCGCTTCCTGCATGGCCGACGGCGCCTGCACCTGGTGTCGGTGGACGAAGTGGTGGACGCCCTGTTGTTCCTCGCCTTCGACCCCGAGCCCCTGGGCGGCGAGACCTTCATCGTCAGCGCCGACCGGATACCGGCCAATCAGTACCAGGCGGTGGATGCCCTGCTGGGCGAGGCCCTGGGCGTCGGCGCCCGCCCCGCCACCCTCCATCTGCCGGGGGCCCTGCTGGGCCTGGGGTTGCGTCTGCTGGGGCGTTCCCAGAGCGACCCGTCCCTGCACTACGACGCCGCCAAGCTGGCGGCTCGCGGCTTCGTTGGCCAGCACGATTTCGCCGCCGCCATCCGGGCCTACGGCGCCTGGTACCGGGCCACGGAGGCGCGGCGGTGAATATCCTCTTCGTCTGCGACGCCATCGACCCATCCCTGGGCGGCGGCACCGCCGAACGCACGTTTCAAGCGGCTCGGGCCCTGCGCCGGGCCGGCGCCCACTGCATGCTGTTCGCTACCGACGTCGGCCTCGGCGAGCGCCGCCGCGACGAATTGCGGGGCATCGAAACGCTGCTGGTGCCGAGCCTGAGCCGGCGCTTCTTCTTTCCCTGGGTCGCGCCCTGGCGGGTCGCCGCCCTGGTGCGCCGCGCCGATGTGGTGCAGATCACCGGCCACTGGAGCTGGCTCGGCGCCCTGGCCGGGGGGCTGGCCATGGCGCAGGGCAAGCCCTACGTGTACTGTCCCGCCGGCTCGCTGCGGATCTTCGGCCGCTCGGCGGCGATCAAGCGCGTCTACAACGGCCTGGTCGGCCGCCGGCTGGTGCGCCGCGCCACCCGCTGCTTCAGCGTCACCGAACAGGAGCGCGAGCAGTTCCAGGCCTACGGCGTGGCCGACGACCGTGTCGTGGTGATGCCCAACGGCGTCGACGATGAACTGCCCGAGCCGCCGCGACCCGAGCGGGCGCGCCAGCGCCATGGCCTGGGCGACGAAACGGTGTTGCTTTTCCTCGGCCGATTGAGCCCTATCAAAGGGCCCGATCTGCTGCTGGATGCCTTCGCCGGGGTGCGCAAGCGTCATCCCCGGGTCCGCCTGCTGATGGCGGGGCCGGACTCGGGCCAGGGCGACGCGCTGCACGAACAGGTGGCGCGCCTGGGCCTGGAGCAGAGCGTGACGTTCACCGGGCACCTGGAGGCCCGGGAGAAATACGACCTGCTGGCCGTCGCCGACTTGCTGGTGATCCCCTCGCGCCACGAAGCGATGTCGCTGGTGGCGCTGGAGGCCGGGCTGGTCGGCACGCCGGTGCTGCTCACCGACCAGTGCGGCTTCGACGAGGTGGAGCGCGCCGGGGCCGGCCGGGTGGTGGCGGCGAACGCCGAGTCCCTGGAACGGGGCCTGGAGGAATTGCTGGCGAACGCGGCCTCGCTGCCTCGGCAAGGGGAGCGTTTGCGGCAACTGGTGCTGGAACGCTATACATGGAAAAGCCTGACCCGGCAGAGCCTGACGCTGTTCGCGCAGTTGACCGGCAAGCCCATACCTTGATGGAACGTACGCATAAAGAGAGCCGAATGTTCAACGACAAATGCCTGCTGATCACCGGGGGGACCGGTTCCTTCGGTAACGCCGTCCTGGACCGTTTCCTCGACAGCGACCTGAGGGAAATCCGCATCTTCAGTCGCGACGAGAAGAAGCAGAACGACATGCGCCTGCGCTACGCGCACCCGAAGCTGAAGTTCTACCTGGGCGACGTGCGCGACTACCAGAGCCTGCATGGCGCCATGCAAGGGGTCGACTACGTCTTCCACGCCGCCGCCCTCAAGCAGGTACCGTCCTGCGAGTTCTATCCCATGGAAGCGGTGAAGACCAACGTGCTGGGCACCGAGTGCATGCTCGCCGCCGCCCAGGCCTGCGGGGTCAGCCGGGTGATCTGCCTGAGCACCGACAAGGCGGTCTACCCGGTCAGCGCCATGGGCATCTCCAAGGCGCTGATGGAAAAGGTCGCCATCGCCAAGGCGCGCACCCTGGAGAACAGCGACACGGTGGTCTGCACCACCCGCTACGGCAACGTCATGGCTTCCCGCGGCTCGGTGATCCCGCTGTTCGTCGAACAGATCCTCGCCGGCAAGCCGCTGACCCTGACCGACCCGCTCATGACCCGTTTCATGATGACCCTGGAAGAAGCGGTGGAGCTGGTGATGTACGCCTTCACCCACGGCCACAATGGCGACATCTTCGTGCAGAAGGCGCCGGCCGCTTCCCTGGGCACCTTGGCCAAGGCCCTCTGCGAACTGTTCAAGGCACCGAGCCATCCGCTGAAGATCATCGGCACCCGCCACGGCGAGAAACGCAGCGAGGCGCTGCTCAGCCGCGAGGAAATGGCCCTGGCCGAGGACCTCGGCGGCTACTACCGGATTCCGCCGGACACCCGCGACCTGAACTACGCCAAGTTCTTCGAGGACGGCGAGACCACCATCACCACCGCCCACGACTACAACTCGGACAACACCGAACAACTGACCGTGGAGCAGACCAAGGTGTTGCTGCTGCGCCTGCCGTTCATCCAGGCCGCCCTCAAGGGCCAGTTGCAGGACCCCGAACAGTGAGCGCCACCCGCATCCTGATCGTCGGTGCCAGCGGCATGCTGGGCTACACCCTGTTGCGTCGGCTGGGCGAGGACCCGCGCCATGAGGTGCATGGCACCTTGCGCGGCGAAGCCCTGCCGGTGGGGTACCCGTGTCCGCCGGCGGTCCGTCTGCACGGCGGCCTCGATGCCACCCGCCCGGAAGCGCTGGAAGCCTTGTTGCAGCGCCTGCGTCCCGATGTGGTGATCAACTGTATCGGGCTGATCAAGCAGCTCGACCAGGCCAAGCGCCCCCGCGCCGCGGTGGAGATCAACGCGCTGTTTCCCCATCGGCTGGCGGAATACTGCACCGCGCTCGGCGCGCGATTGATCCATATCTCCACGGACTGCGTGTTCGAGGGCGCCCGTGGCGGCTACCGCGAGGCCGACCGGGCCGACGCCGACGACCTCTACGGTCGCTCCAAGCGCCTGGGCGAAGTGGACTACGGCGGCCACCTGACCCTGCGCACCTCGCTGATCGGCCACGAACTGACCACTCGGGTGAGCCTGGTGGACTGGTTCCTGTCCACCCGCGGCCAAGTGTCCGGCTACGCCGGCGTGGTGTTCTCCGGCCTGCCCACGGTGGAGATCGCCCGGGTGCTGGCCGACAAGGTGATTCCCGCGCCGTCCCTGCAAGGGCTGTATCACCTGAGCGTGGAGCCCATCGACAAGGACCGCCTGCTGCGCCTGCTGGCCGATGCTTATGGGCACCGCGTGGCCATTGAGCGGGTCGAGGAACCGCGTCTGGACCGCTCGCTGGACTCGTCCCGCCTGCGCCAGGCCCTCGACTACCGGCCGCCCGCCTGGGAACAACTGGTCCACGATATGCACGACGATTACCTGAAGGCGTATGCGCCCGCGCGCGACACCGCCGGCGAGGCCCCATGAAAAAACTCAAGGTCATGACCATTCTCGGCACCCGCCCGGAGATCATCCGCCTGTCGCGGGTGATGGCGCGGCTGGACGAGTACTGCGACCACTGCATCGTCCACACCGGGCAAAACTACGATTACGAACTCAACGAGGTGTTCTTCCGCGAGCTGGAGGTGCGCAAGCCCGACCACTTCCTCGACGCCGCCCGGGACACCCCGGCCGCCACCATCGGCCAGGTGATCAGCGCGGTGGACGAAGTGCTGGAGCGGGAAGCCCCCGACGCGGTGCTGATCCTCGGTGACACCAACAGCAGCCTGGCCGCCATCGCCGCCAAGCGCCGCAAGATTCCGATCTTCCACATGGAGGCGGGCAACCGCAGTTTCGATCAGCGGGTACCCGAGGAAATCAACCGCAAGATCGTCGACCATATCGCCGACATCAACCTGACCTACAGCGCCATCGCCCGGGAATACCTGCTGCGCGAGGGCCTGCCGCCGGACCGGGTGATCAAGACCGGCAGTCCGCTGGCCGAGGTGCTGGCCTATTACCGGCCGCGAATCGACGCCTCGGATGTGCTCGAACGGCTGGGTGTGGCGCCTCGGGGGTTCTACCTGGTCAGCGCGCACCGGGAAGAGAACGTCGACTCGCCGCGCCAACTGCGCAACCTGGCCGACCTGCTGAACCAGTTGGCCCAGCGCAACGGCCTGCCGGTGATCGTCTCCACCCATCCGCGCACCCGCAAGCGCATCGACGCCTTGGGCCTGGAATTCGACGCCCGGGTGCAGTTGATGAAGCCCCTGGGCTTCCTCGACTACGTGCGCCTGCAAGGCGAGGCGCGGGCGGTGCTCTCGGACAGTGGCACCATCACCGAAGAATCCTCCCTGCTGAACTTCCCCGCCCTGAACCTGCGGGAAGCCCACGAGCGCCCCGAAGGCGTCGAGGAAGGCGCGGTGATGATGGTCGGGCTGTCCCTGGAGCGCGTCCTGCAAGGGCTGGCGATCCTCGACGACCAGGGACGGGGCGAGAACCGGCACCTGCGCCTGGTGAGCGACTATGCTGTGGACAACGTTTCCGACAAGGTCGTGCGTATCCTTCACAGTTATACCGACTACGTGAACCGCACGGTCTGGCACAAGGAATGAGCGAGCATGCGTATTCTGATTCTCAGCCAGTATTTCTGGCCGGAAAATTTCCGGATCAACGAACTGGCGGTGGAGCTGGCCGCCCGGGGACATCAGATATGCGTGCTCACGGGACGACCCAACTACCCCCAGGGTGAGGTCTACGCGGAATACCGCCACGACCCCGAGGCCTGGTCGCGACTGGGGGCCATCGAGGTGCTGCGGGTGCCCATGCTGCCCCGCCACAAAGGTGCGCTGCGGCTGGTGCTGAACTACCTGAGCTTCGCCATGGGCGCCTCGCTGGTCGGCGCCTGGAAACTCCGGGGCCGGCATTTCGACCGCATCCTGGTGTTCCAGCCGTCGCCGGCCACCATCGGCCTGCCCAGCGTCGTGCTGCGCGCGCTCAAGCGGGCGCCGACGGTGTTTTGGGTCCAGGACTTGTGGCCGGACACCCTGGAAGCCATCGGCGTGGTGCGCTCGCGGCTGGCGCTGAAGCTGGTGGACCGCTTCGTGTCCTGGGTCTACGCCCACAGCGACCACGTGCTGGCCCAGTCCCAGGCCTTCATTCCCCGGCTGCGCCGGCAGTCGCCGCCGGGGCTGCCCATCTCCTACCTGCCCAACTGGGCCGAGGCGCCGCGCAAGCCGGCGGAGCTCGCCTGCGAGACGCCGGCCGAGCGCGGGTCGCAGTTCAAGGTGTTCTACCTGGGCAACTTCGGCGAGGCCCAGGATTTCCCAGCGGTATTGGATGCCATCGAACGCCTCAAGGCCCGGGACGATATCCACTGGTTCCTGGTGGGCGACGGTCGCATCGCCGGCTGGTTGCGCAGCGAGATTATCCGGCGCGGCCTGGACGAGCGGGTGAGCATGCCCGGCGCCTTCCCGCCCGAGGAAATGCCCCGCTTCCACCGGCAGGCGGACGCCCTTCTGGTGTCGCTCAAGTCCGACCCGCTGTTCGCCCTGACCATCCCCAGCAAGGTGCAGTCCTACCTGGCCGCCGGCGTGCCCATCGTCGCCATGCTGGACGGCGAGGGCGCGCGCGTCATCCGCGACGCCGAGGCCGGCCTCACCTGCGGCTCGGGCGACAGCCGCGGGCTGGCCGAGGCGGTGGAGCGCCTGGCCAGCATGGAACCCCAGGCCCGCGCCCGCCTGGGGGAATCCGCCCGCCAGTACAGCCGCCGGGAGTTCGATTTCCAGCGCCTGGTGGATCGCCTCGAAGACCTCATGGCCAACACCGGCCCGGGCAAGCTGCCCGAGGAAGTCACTCCGCCGGCGCGCTGAACCGGCGCGCGCCGCCTTCCTCGGACAAACGGCAAGCCCAATCGCGGCCGGGGATGGAACTGCGCCGCCCCCTGGGGGACTGAACCAAAGAGTGCCACCGAGCCGCGGGTGCGGCCGGCCGGCTTCCTCTCGTCCACTTGCAAGGGGTAAACGCTGGCATGAATTCCGCTGAACAGTTTCTCCCGGATTTTCTCCGGGCCCTCGACGATGTGGCCAAGCCCCTGTTCGAAGGGGTCGCCCTGGAAGCCAGGGAAAAAGGTCTGTCCGCCCTGGTGACCGCGAACGACGACGAATTCGGCAACCCTTACCTGCAACTGAAGATCCTTGGCGAGGACAAGAAGGAAATCAGTTCCTACAGCCTCAAATCCAATGTGGTCAGCCACATGGTGATCCATATCGAGTCCTTCGGCCCGAACGAGGAAAACAAGGAAATCCGCACCAACGCGGCCTCCATCAACCGCGCCGTGCTGGAGACCGAGCTGGCCGCCTTCTTCGTCAAGTCCGTGGGCAGTCGCCTGGATTTCGTCCAGGAGAACCACCCGGTGGGGTTTTGATCAACGGAGCGCGCGCCATGCCCGTCGAGCACGACCTCAGCCGGGACTTTCCCGAGTACCACTCCCAGGCCCAGGCGCGTATCAAGGCCGACCCAGCCTTCGACCGGTTGGTGGGCGACTACCGGCGCCTGGATGACCGGATCCTGGCGCTGGAAGCGCTGGACGAACCCGCCAGGGACGATGAGCTGAACCGGCTGCGGCGCGAGCGAGTCCTGCTCAAGGATCGCATCGCTCTGCTGCTGCAACGAACCTGAACCCATAAACACCTTGCATACCAAAGGCCGGGCGCTCTGCCCGAACGGATCGGGTGCCGCCTAGGACATAGCGATGTCCCGGGCATTCGGTACGGGTGATATCGGGGCTCGGTTGTTTGCCCGATCGTCGGCTTGTACGGCCACGGCGGCACCCAGGCCGAGAGGCCGGGTGACCCGCCAGCCTTCGGATCACCTCGCCGCCGTCCACACTATCGTTCCCTCGACGCTCCTAGTGATGGGTGTCCTCAAGGCGATATCTGCTTCCTCTCGCGAATCTGCTCCCCCGGTGAGAGGTGGGCACGCAGTGCCGACGCTGTCTCTGGGCGCCTTGGAGGAGCTTCAAGCAGGCCTTCGACCTCGCTGGCTGGGCACACTGCGCATCCCACCGGCTCGCCCGGACAACCGCGCGCTGGACGTCTGCGCCTCTTCACGGGCGACTCAATACTTGTGTCGGAGCGTGACGCGTCCTCCGCCCGCCCTTCATCCTAATGCCTTACCGCGTGCTGCTTTCCAGCGGGCCCACTTTCTCACTTACTGCATCGTCGACGGTCGATCACGGCTTGAGCGAAGAAGGCTCGTAAGACTCCCTCAATCCTGGTGTGCCGATCACCGTCAAGGATCACGGGACCGAAAGAAAACCACTAGAGAGCCAAGATACGAGCGATAAGCGCATGAACTTAGGCGGCGAATGAGCTGCTTAACGTTGCGCTCCGTCATGGAGATAAGCGCGACGAGGTTCTCGCCGTTTTTGCCAAGTGCATGGAAGGTAAAAAGTGAAGGGAGATAATGATGATTTTTGCGGAATGCCCCAGGCTTATATCGCACCCCAAAGAACCGCTTTGGGGCCTACCGTGGCACCGGTCGATGGGTTGCCAATATCCAGGCTTCGGCGAAGGCGCCTAGAAGAAGGAATAACGCCGTGGCCGGCAGGTTATTGAGATCTTCCGATGCTGCCGGGTACTGTGATCGCGACCCTTGATGAGAGCGCACCGATGACAACCATACCGACGGCCGCTCGCCTGCCGCTATTTATCTCGGGCAGGAGGTTCCGGTTTGTCGTGATGGATCAATGGATGAGCCATAACAGGTGGGCACGAATAAGGGCCGTTCACGCGGAGGACGATTCATGTGCTGCCCCGTCCCCCGTCCGGAAAACGATGAAAGAATTGCATGTCGTCGAGTAAAGGGTTGGTCGGATTAAGCGTGCTATTCGGTGTGAGCTGCGTGTTTGCCCTGGGACTGGATATTCCGGAGGCTTCGCTTTCGGCGGCCGACGCTAACCGCTGGGCGCCGGTGAAGCAGGCGCCGGACAGCCCTCCGGCATTCCACGAAGTAGCCTTGAACGGCACGGGTGGGGTGGAAGGGGATACCCGTCAGGCCCGACTGATAGTGGGTTGTCGCACCGATGACCGGCGCAGTCGCTGGGTGAAGGTTCAATTGCCTTTCCAAGCCATGAACTTCGAGTTCGACCCATTCGAGGGCCCCGGCGGTATTGGGGAGGAGACGCCACTGGCGACGTTGGAAGGAATAGGCAAGGAGGCACGGTTCCCTCTTTCCGGCACCTACCAAGTCAACGATACCTTCGAATTCGCTTGGACTCCCGGGAGGAGCGAATGGACGGCCTGGGGCGAGGCCCGCAACACATCGGTCAGCTTGCTCATCGCCTCACCTGCCAAGGGGGCGCCGTTGCGCATGGCGTTCCAGCTTCCCCCCGAACCGGCCGGCTCGGTATTGCCGTGCATGGCGGGCTCTCGATGACGCTTCGATAGAGTGATCGGTACTACGTGGTCGCTATCGTATGAAACGCTCGAATAAATACGTTCCACGTGAAACCCCCATGACCCGGGCGTTTCAACGGTCCATCCAGATACCCTTGCTCTGGCGCTCGCAGAAGGGCTTGAGGTACTGGGCGTCGCTGGCCACGCCGTAGTAGTGGATGTCCTGCCGGTAAGGCGTGTTGCCCACCTGGGCGTTGCGGCAGACGCCGAAGGAGCCGGTGGGGCACTGCTCGGCATAGCTGACGTTTACCTTCTGATCCTGCAACTGAGGCTGGCAGAAGCCGTCGTGGAACAGGTGCGAAGGGATGTTCACGTTCTGCTGGCAGAGCTTCACGTCCACCTGATTGCCCTGGCTGTGCACCATGCAGGCTTCGGCCAGGGCCTGGGACGACAGGACGAGCAACAATGGCATCAACCACACACGCATGTTCGGGTTCCTCGACTGGACGCGGCGACTCTACCATGTCGCCTTTTCCTCGTCCCGGGATCGCCATGACCGCTCCGCTCGCCGCGCTGCCCACCCACGTGATCGCCGGCTCCCTCGGCGCCGGCAAGACCAGTCTGATCCGCCATCTGCTGGACCAGCGCCCGGCCGATGAGCGCTGGGCGGTGCTGGTGAACGAGTTCGGCCAAGTCGGCCTGGACGCGGCGTTGCTGGCCCGGGACGAAGCCGGTGTCGCCCTGGCGGAGATCCCCGGCGGCTGCCTGTGCTGCGTGAACGGGGTGCCCTTCCAGGTGGGGTTGGCGCGGCTGCTGCGCCGGGCGCGGCCGCAGCGCCTGCTGATCGAGCCGTCCGGCCTGGGCCATCCCGTCGATCTGCTGCGCCAGTTGGTCCAACCGCCCTGGCGTGGAGTGTTGAGCGTGCGCCACCCCGTCGTGGTGCTGGATGCCGCCGCCCTGGCGCGTGGCCAGGACCTGCCCGAGGCCTCGCGCGAGGCGCTGGGAATGGCCGGCTTGCTGGTGCTGAACAAGGCCGAAGGGCTGGATGACGAGGCCCGCGCCCGGGTAACGAGTGTCCTGCCGGCGCGGCCGTTGCGCTGGACCGCGCACGGTCGCCTGGCCCTGGCGGACCTGCCGGACGATCCTGCGTTGAGTGGCGACCTGCCGGGCGACGAATCGCCGGGCGACGATTCCACGGCTCGTGCGCCGGGGTTCCCGACTTTCATGCCGGACGCCGCGCCGCTGCCCGCCGTCTGGCGAGACCCGCCCCAGCCCGTCTGCCAGGCGCGGGAAGCATCCGAAGGGTGGAGCATCGGCTGGCGCTGGCACCCCCGCGTTCGCTTCGATCGGGCCCGGCTGTCGGCTTGGCTGGGGACGCTATCCTGGCGTCGCGCCAAGCTGGTGGTTCGCGATAGCCAGGGGTGGTGGTCGGCGAACGCCTTGGAGGGGGACACGCTGGTCTGGCGGCCCAGCGAATGGCGCCAGGACTCGCGGCTGGAATTGATCTTCGCCACTCCCCGAGACGCATCGGGGTTGACCGCCGACCTGGGGGCGACGCGAGACGGGACCGAGTGACAGCGGGCCACCGGCGAGGCGCACCGCCAGAGCCTGGCGGCCAGCGAACACCGCAAGGTTTCGACACATGCGCAGGGCACGCCTTTCTTTCCCTGCCTTCGCGAAGGCCCGTGCCTGGCACGGCCGCCCTCCGCTAGGCCAAGCTCGAAACCGGGTAAGGATAAAGAGGGGAGGCGCAGATCGTTGAGCGTTCCTCGGGTCGCCCTCCTGGCGCGGCGTCCACCCCGGCCGCGGCGTTCCGGAACACACCTTGTCCCCCCATACGGCTCCAGCCGGGTCGATTACGAACCGCCAGCGTCCAGGCGCTTCAACCGTTAACGTCGAGCCACGCTGCCAGCAGCCCGGTGTCCCGTCGAGCCGGTTGGCCAACGGGGTGCCCGGGGCTCAGTCGTGGTTCATCTTCGAGTGGGTACGGGTGTCCGGCATGAACACGTAGACCAGCAGCGAACAGCCGATACAGACGGTGACGTACCAATAAAAGCCGCTCTCCAGGCCGACGCTCTTGAACCACAGGGCGATGTACTCGGCGGTGCCGCCGAACACCGACACCGTCAGGGCGTAGGGCAGGCCAACCCCCAGGGCGCGAATCTCGGTGGGGAACAGCTCGGCCTTCACCACGGCGTTGATCGAGGTGTAGCCGCTGACGATGATCAACGCCGCCATGATGAGGAAGAACGCGCCCCACAGGGTGTCGATGGTGTGCAGGGCGCTGAGGATCGGCACGGTGAACAGGGTGCCGAGTACGCCGAAGGCGATCAGGATCGGCCGGCGGCCGACCTTGTCGGACAGCGCGCCCACCAGCGGCTGCAACAGCATGAACAGGAACAGCGTGGCCGCCGAAATCAGCGTCGAGTCGTTCTTGGTCATGCCCACCGTGTTCACCAGGTACTTCTGCATGTAGGTGGTGTAGGTGTAGAAGGCCAGGGTGCCGCCCATGGTCAGGCCGACCACGGTGAAGACCGCCCTGGGATGGCGGGCCAGGGTACGCAACAGGCTTTCCTGGCGCGGGGTCGCCTGGTGGCGGGCGAAGGATTCGGTCTCGTCCATGCCGCGCCGCAGGAACAGGGCGATCACCGCGCACAGCGCGCCGATCAGGAACGGCACCCGCCAGCCCCAGCGCTCCAGTTGCTCGGTATCCAGGATCTGCTGCAACACGATCAGTACCGCCAGGGCGATCAGTTGCCCGGAAATCAGCGTCACGTACTGGAAGCTGGAATAGAACCCCCGCCGCTCGCGGCCGGCCATTTCCGACAGATAGGTGGCGGAGGTGCCGTATTCGCCGCCCACCGACAGCCCTTGCAGCAACCGGGCGAGCACCAATAGCACCGGGGCCGCCAGACCGATGGTGTCGTAACCGGGTGTCAGGGCGATGATCAGCGAGCCGAAGCACATCAGCAGCACCGACGCCAGCAGCGCCGCCTTGCGGCCCTTGCGATCGGCGTAGACGCCCATCAGCCAGCCGCCGATGGGCCGCATCAGGAAGCCCACGGCGAAGATCGCGGCGGTGTTGAGCAACTGGGCGGTGAGGTCGCCCTGGGGGAAGAACACCTTGGCGAAATACAACGAGAAGGCGGCGTAGACGTACCAGTCGTACCACTCCACCAGATTGCCCACCGAACCGCTGAAGATCGACGTGATCCGCTGGACGGTGGAGCGGGGAGGGGAGGCGGGCGGGGTTGGGTGTTCCATTCGGATTCCTCGAGCGCTGTGAATGAAGCCGATACGACCCGACGCGAACGGCGTGCGGAGCCGAACCAGAACGGAAGGCCTTTCACTCGGACCGCGCGCCGCGCCGGAATACGCCGGCCGTAAGCCGAGGAGCGGAAGGGCGGCGCGTGAACGACCGGATCGGGATCGGCGAATGAGGGGTGCGCCAGGGTGTCGGGGCGGGGTCTTGGGGGCGCCCGTTGGCGGCTCGCCGCCTCGCGGATTCGTGTACGAACCGGGCCGCCGACGAGCCGCGACGCCGCTCGACCAGAGGCTTATCCAATCGGCCATGGCGCACGCCGCCGCTGCGGGCGATCCGGGCTTCGCGCGTGCCATCCGGCCCGGACCGCGCCGCCATCGAGCCCGGGCCGGGTCTTGCCAGGGCACACAGGCATGTCCGGCGCGCGTGCATGGCGGTGATGGGGCCGACCGGGTCGGCGGACGGGTCCCGGCGAGGGGCGCCGCCAGCGGTTATGCTATGACCCATGGACACCCCCGGCCAGCCCCAGTACCTGCGCATCAAGACCCACATCCTCGCGGCGATCCGCGACGGCCAGTTGCGCCCCGGCGACCGCATCCCGGCGGAGATCAGCCTCGCCGGGCAGTTCGGGGTCAGCCGGATGACGGTGAATCGTGCCATTCGCGAACTGGCCGACGCCGGCGTGGTGCAGCGCTTCGTGGGCGACGGCACCTACATCGCCGAGCCCCGGGCCGAGTCGCCCCTCACTGAAATCCGCAACATCGCCGAGGAAATTCGCAATCGCGGCCACCAGTACAGCGCCCGGGTGGAGGCCCTGACCCAGGTCAGCGCGGACGAGGACGTCGCCCAGCGCCTCGGGGTGCGCCTGGCCGAGCCGGTGTTCCACAGCCTGATCGTGCACTGCGAGAACGAGGTGCCGGTGCAACTGGAGGAGCGCCACGTCAACCCGGCGCTGTGCCCGGACTACCTGGAGCAGGACTTCCTGCGCATCACCCCGAACCAGCACCTGACCCGCACCTGCCCGCTGACCGACGTCGAACACGTGCTCAGCGCGCGCTTGCCGGGCCCCCGGGAACAGGCCCTGCTGGGCATCGCCGCCGACGAGCCGTGCCTCCTGCTGCTGCGCCGCACCTGGAGCGGCGGCCGGCTGGCGAGCGTCGCCCGCCTCTGGCACCCCGGCAGCCGCTACGCGTTGCGCGCCCACATCCACCTGGCGGACGCGGGGCCCGGCCACGACGCCTGATGGCCCCTCGCCGGCATAGACCTGGGTCAATGGCCGCGCCGTCCCGGCTGACTAGAATCGCCGCCCCAGCGTTACCTGCCGATCCGTCACGATGTCCACGACTCCGCACCGCCCCGAACTGCTGTCCCCCGCCGGCACCCTGAAAAGCATGCGCTACGCCTTCGCCTACGGCGCCGACGCCGTCTACGCCGGCCAACCGCGCTACAGCCTGCGGGTGCGCAACAACGAATTCGACCACGCCCACCTGGCCGAGGGCATCGCCGAGGCCCATGCCGGCGGCAAGCAGTTCTACGTGGTGGTGAACATCGCCCCCCACAACGCCAAGCTCAAGACCTTCCTCAAGGATCTGGAGCCGGTGCTGGAGATGGGCCCGGACGCGCTGATTATGTCCGACCCCGGGCTGATCATGCTGGTGCGCGAGCACTATCCGCGGATGCCGGTGCACCTGTCGGTGCAGGCCAACGCGGTGAACGCGGCGAGCGTGGAGTTCTGGCGCCGCCAGGGCCTGACCCGGGCGATCCTGTCGCGGGAACTGGCCCTGGAGGAAATCGAGGAAATTCGCGCCCAGGTGCCGGGCATGGAGCTGGAGGTGTTCGTCCACGGCGCGCTGTGCATGGCCTATTCCGGGCGCTGCCTGCTCTCGGGCTACCTCAATCGCCGCGACCCCAACCAGGGCGCTTGCACCAACGCCTGCCGCTGGCAGTACGCGCCGCGCCCGGGGGCGGAGAACGAACTGGGGGAAATCGTCGAGCCGACCCTGGGCTGCGGCCCGAGCACCGACCAGGTGTTCCTGCTGGAGGACGGCAGCCGTCCCGGCGAGCCCCTGAGCGCCTTCGAGGACGAGCACGGCACCTACATCATGAATTCCAAGGACCTGCGCGCCGTGCAGCATGTGGAGCGGCTGGTGCGCATGGGCGTGCACTCCCTGAAGATCGAGGGCCGCACCAAGTCCCACTACTACGTCGCCCGTACCGCCCAGGTATACCGCCAGGCCATCGACGACGCGGTGGCCGGACGGCCCTTCGACAAGCGCCTGATGGACACCCTCGAATCCCTCGCCAACCGGGGTTACACCGAAGGTTTCCTGCGCCGCCACGTACACGACGAATACCAGAACTATGCCCACGGCTACTCCCTTTCGGAGCGCCAGCAGTTCGTCGGCGAGCTCACCGGCAAGCGTCGCGGCGAACTGGCCGAAGTGCGGGTGAAGAACCGCTTCGCCGTGGGCGACCGCCTGCAACTGATGACCCCGGCGGGCAACCACGACTTCCGCCTGCCGGCCCTGGAAACCGCCTTCGGCGAGCGCACCGACGTGGCCCTGGGGGACGGCTACACCCTGTACCTGCCGCTGCCGGCGGACGTCGACACCGAATACGGCCTGCTGATGCGCTACCTGGACGGCGATGCCACCACCCGAGGCGGCGCCTGAGCGCCGGGTGGGGTAGGATGCGCCGCCCCGCCGGGGCGGCCGATCCCGACGACCATCCGGAGTACCGTTCCATGAGCCTCGCCGCACGCTGGCGCCCCCACCTGTTGCCCTTGGCCCTGCTGTTGGCCGGCGCGCTGATCAGCCGCTTCCTGCTGTTCGGCCACCCCCGCTCGGCGGCGATCGACGAGATCTACTTCGCCACCTACCTGTCCTCCTACCTGACCGGGACCTTCTACTTCGACATCCACCCGCCCCTGGCGCGGCTGCTGGTGGCGGGGTTCTACGCCCTGGCCGGCGGCAAGCCGGTGCCGTTCGGCACGCCCTGGAACCTGGAATTCCCCGACGACGACTACCTGCTGCTGCGCTTCCTGCCGGGGTTGGTGGGCAGCGTGCTGCCCCTCGTGGGCTATGGCCTGTTCCACCGGCTGTTCCGCCGGCGCCGCCTGGCGCTGCTGGGCGCCGGCCTGCTGCTGCTGGACAACGCCCTGCTGGTGCAGTCGCGCTTTTTGTTCTTCGACGTGTTCCTGCTGGCGTTCGGCTTCGGCTCGCTGCTCTGTTACCTCGTCCACCGCGAGCGCGGCGGCTGGCGCTGGCTGCTGGCGAGCGCGGCGCTGGCCGGCGCGGCTTGCTCGGTGAAGTGGGTGGCGCTGCCCTTCGTGTTGCTGCCGGTGGCCCTGGATTACCTGAAGTTCATGCTGGGGGAGCGGCGCCTGCGCGCCGTGTTGAAGACCGGCGCGGTCATGCTCGGCGGCGGCGCGTTGGTGTACCTGTTGGTGTTCGCCGTGCACTTCCAGATGCTGCCGCGCTCGGGATCGGGGAACGCCTATGTCTCCCCGACCTTCCAGCGGACCCTGGAGGGCTCGTCCTTCGCCGGGCGCGCCGATATCCCGTCGCTGTCGTTCCTCGGCCGCTTCGTCGAGCTGAACCGGGAGATGTACCTGGCGAACCAGCGCATGGGCGGCCACCCCGACAGCAGCCGCTGGTACCAGTGGCCCCTGAACGAGAAGCCCCTGGGGTACTGGCGCCAGGGCCCGGTGGACATCACCCTTCAGGGCAACAGCCTGCTCTGGTGGAGCGGGGCGGCCAGCGTGACGTTGCTTGCGCTGGTCCTGCTACTCAGGCCACCGCTGTGGCGCGATCCGGTCGCCCCGGTGGCGTTGCTGGGCTACCTGTCCAACTGGCTGCCGTTCGCCCTGATCGACCGGGTGATGTTCATCCACCACTACTTGCCGGCCCTGGTATTCAGCCTCGTCGCTCTGTGCTGGCTGGTGTCCCGTGTCCCACCGCTGGTCCGCTACGCACCCTGGCTGCTGTTGCCCTACGCCGTCGGCTTCGTGCTACTGGCCCCCCACAGCTACGGCCTGGCGCCTTGGTAGCCAGGCGGTCTGGGACGCACCCGGCCGGGGCGGCGCTCAATCCAGCCAGGCGCGCCCGTGGCGCTCCAGCAGGTTGTGGGCCTGCTCCGGGCCGCTGGTTCCGGCGGGATAGGGGCGCGGGCTCTGGTAGTACTCCTGCCAGCCGCGCAGGATCGGGTCGACCCAGCGCCAGGCGGCCTCCACCTCGTCGCGGCGCATGAACAGCGTCGAGTCCCCTTCGATCACGTCCAGCAGCAGCCGCTCGTAGGCATCCCAGCGGCGCTTCTGGGGGAAGGCCTGGGCCAGGTTGAGGTCCAGCTCAACCGGGGTCAGGCGCATGCCCCGGCCGGGGCTCTTGGCCATCAGTTGCACGCTGATGCGTTCCTCCGGCTGCAGGCGGATCAGCAGGCAATTGGCCTCGCCGCCCTCGAACAGGCGGTGGGGCACTGGCTTGAACTGGATGAGGATCTGCGAGCCCTTCTTGGCCATGCGCTTGCCGGTGCGCAGGTAGAAGGGCACCCCCGACCAGCGCCAGTTATCGATGTCCGCCTGCACCGCGACGAAGGTCTCGGTGTCGCTGTCGTTGTCGACGTTCTTCTCGAAATAGTAGGCGGGCACGTCATGGCCGCCGATGGTGCCGGCGCCGTATTGGCCGCGCACCGTCTTGTCCTGCACATCGAGGCCGGCGATGGGCCGCAGCGCTTCCAGGATTTTCAGTTTCTCGTTGCGCACCGACTCGGCGTCGAAGCGCACCGGCGCTTCCATCGCCACCAGGCAAAGCAGTTGCAGCAAGTGGTTCTGCACCATGTCGCGCATCGCCCCGGCGTGGTCGTAGTAGGCGCCGCGGTTCTCCACCCCGAGGGTCTCGCTGACACTGATCTGCACATGGTCGATGTGCCCGGCGCGCCACACCGGCTCGAACAGCATGTTGGCGAAGCGCAGCGCCATCAGGTTCTGCACCGTCTCCTTGCCCAAGTAATGGTCGATGCGGAACACCCGGGATTCGTCGAACACCGCGCCGATGGCGGCGTTGATCGCCCGGGCCGACTCCAGGGAATGACCGATGGGTTTTTCCAGCACGATACGCGCCTCGTCGCCCGCCAGCCCGGCGCTGGCCAGGTGGACGGCGATGCTCTCGAACAGGTCCGGCGCGGTGGCCAGATAATAGACCCGCACCCGGCCTTCCGCTGGGCCCAGGTGCCGCGCCAGGCGGTCGAAATCGGCGCGTTGGGACGCGTCGATGGCCCGGTAGTCGAGGCGCTCGGCGAAGCCGCGCCAGGACTCGGTGTCGAAATCGACCCGCGCCACCTGGGCCCGGCAGTGCCGCTCCACCAGGGCCTGGAACGCCGCCCGCTCCAAGGCCTGACGCGCCAGGGCGAGAATGCGCGTCTGCGGATGCAGGCGGCCTTCGTGATGCAGGTAGTAGAGGGCGGGCAGCAGCTTGTGCAAGGCGAGGTCGCCGGTACCGCCGAAAACCAACATGTCGCAGGGTGTCGTCAAGGGAAACTCTCCACAGGCGTGGTTTGGGGGTGCGGCCGTTCATGTAGTATAACTACAAGACCACTACAGCCCGCCGTGGGGCGATCATAGCCGACCCCAGGCCCACTCAGGCGTGTCTGCCGGCCCGGCACGCGGCGTACCGTACCCATGACAGAGCCCACATCCGTGAACCTGCTGCAACACATCGCCCAATCCCGCCACCTGTTGCGCAAGTCGGAACTCAAGGTTGCCGACCACGTGCTGCTCGACCCGGCGGCGGTGATGCACAGCTCCATGGCCGATCTCGCCAGCAGCGTCGGCGTCAGCGAGCCGACCATCGTGCGCTTCTGCCGCGCCATCGGCTGCGGCGGCTTTCAGGACCTCAAGCTCAAGCTCGCCCAGAGCCTGGCCGCCGGCGCCAGCTTCGGCCAGTTCGCCATCCACGAGAACGACTCGGTCGCCGACTTCAGCCTGAAGATCTTCGACACCACCCTGCACACCCTCATGGAAGTGCGCGAGCGCCTCGATCCCCAGGCCCTGGAGCGCGCCATCGCCGCCATCGCCCATGCCCAGCGCATCGAGTTCTACGGCTTCGGCGCCTCCGGCGCGGTGGCGGCCGACGCCCAGCACAAGTTCTTCCGCCTGCTGCTCACCGCGGCGGCCTATTCCGACCCCCACATGCAGGCCATGTCCGCGGTCACCCTCAAGCCCACCGACGTGGCCATCTGCATCTCCCAGTCCGGCCGCTCCAAGGACCTCTTGATCACCGCCAACGTGGTGCGCGAGTCCGGCGCCACCCTGATCACCCTCTGCCCCAGCCAGACCCCCCTGGCCGACCTCGCCACCGTCAACCTGGCCATCGACGTCCAGGAAGACACCGAGATCTACACCCCCCTGACTTCCCGCATCGCCCACCTGGTGGTCATCGACGTCCTTGCCATGGGCGTCGCCATGGCCCGCGGCCCCAGCCTGGTCAACCACCTCAAGAGCGTCAAACGCAGCCTGCGCAGCTTGCGGCTGTCGCCGAAGACGGTGAAGCAGGTGGAGGATTAAGTAATTATTTATTGGGTTAGTTGCTTTATAACGAACGCTAGGGTAATAAAACCTAAAAATTTTTCATCTGGATAATTTAAGATATATCCGTATGAAAGTGGTATGGGAAATTTTTAAATGGACTTCATTTTCAATTTTAATATAAAAAATACATTGGTTCTGGCAGGTACGCTGTTTAGTGGATTGGCCTACTGCTCCGGGAACGAATGTTATTGGGAAATTCCTGACTCTATAAAATGGCCTGGGGCTAGAGATGTCCGTGAGCAGCACTTTGAGACGCCTGAGACTGCATGTTCGGTATTAGCTGCTTCTTATGATGGAGGGCCAGATAGCTGGAAAGTCATTGGCAACAGGGCAGAACGTATAGAAAGTACCATGTATAGATGCGTGGTAACTTTTCTTTGGGAAAGAACGGGTGATATGGATGAAGGCGAAAGTATAGTCTTCCAGTCAGGTTCAGAGTGTTTGCCAGGTCCAACCTCTCCTAACGATAACGGCAAGGGTGCTCCGCCCCCGCTCGCATGTGTAGGCGATCCCATCAATATTTTGTCTGGAAACAGTTTTCAGGTCGAAAATGACTTCCAGGACAACGCCGGGCTTATGTTCAGCCGACGCTATAACAGCCTGGATGGATTGTGGCGGCATAATTATTCTGCTCAGCTTCTTACCCTATTTAGGGAGATCATTGTCACTGAGGAGGATGGCAAAGAGTCATTTTTCCATTGACGAGTGCTAGCCCCTATGTATCTCGACCCTTCAGTTCGGCATCTTTGACTCGCGTCGGCAATGGATGGATATACCGAAAGCAAAACGGTCAGCGCTATGAGTTCGACGAACAGGGCAGGTTGAACCGCTATGAAGACAGCACAGGTAAAGGGTTCGACCTGGCCTATCAAGGCGACGGGATTGTCGTGAAAGGGCCGTCGAGCCAACTGACTTTCACCGAAAATGAAAACCATCAGCCGCTCACCGTTACCACAGCGTCGGCCCGCATTACCTATGGTTATGACGGAGATGGCAGGTTGGTTAGGCGCGTCATTAGCCGGGCCGGGGTCGATACGGTAAAGCAGTACGTTTACGAACGGCCGGATAGCCCCAACTTATTGACGGGGCTCATCGACGAACGCGGCATGCGCTATACCAGCTGGACCTTCGATCAGAAAGGCCGAGCGCTTTCCAGCGGGCATCCCAATGGTGTGGATCATGTCAGCGTGCAGTATGGCGACGACAACACCGTGCGTGTCACCAATGCCAGCGGCAAGGACACGACCTATGAGTTCGAATATGTCGCTGGGAACTACCGGGTCTCTGCGATAAGAGGCGAGCCGTCACCCAACTGCCCGAGCAGCAACTCCACCTTTACCTACGATCAGCGTGGCTTGCTCA
>DAMBWF010000021.1:0-38916 GCA_032052615.1 Pseudomonadaceae bacterium | reverse complement strand
CGACGCCAGCCGCGCTCCGTGCGCCGCGTCACACTTCGGAGAGGTTTTTGTCGAGGCATATGGCCCGGACGATACCAAACGGCTGGCCGCTAGCCTGTCCGCCCGCTAACGAGCCTCGCCCTGTCCAGGCGCAAGCTCCGCTGAGCGGCAGGATTCCCCGGCCGTTCACCTGCCGTTCGGCTCGCTGGCGATGGCCGCTGACTTGCGCCTTCGCGCGGCCGATCCGTTTCTTCGGTCGGTTCGAAAGGTCGGGCGCGGCCTCGCTTTCAGCGCAGCGCCTTCCAGCCCTTCAGGCTGTTCAGGGTGCGGAGCTGCTCGACCCGTTCGACAAGCACGTCCTCGTCGTCGGGGCGGTTGGCCAGGGTTTCCAGCTTGGCCAGTTCGCCGTAGAGGCGGTCGGCCTCGGGCAGGTCGAGGACTCCACGGGCCAGGCGCAACCAGACCAGCAGGCGTTCCAGGCGCGGCAGTTGCTCGGGCAGGTCGCGGGGGTATTGCTGGTAGCGCGCCAACGGCAGGTCGCCGGCTTCCTCGGCCAGCAGGCGTGGCAGCCAGGCGCCCAGGGCCGCGGCGCCTTGGCGATCGCCCCGGGCGTTGCGGCCGGCGCGCCAGCCTTGCCCCAGCAGCCAGCGGGAGAGGGCGAGGGACAGGTGGCCCCAGCGGGTGCCGCGCAGTTCCTCGGCGAACCGCTCCGGCGCCGCGTGGCGCACTTCCTCGTCGGCCTGGCCGGCGCGGACGATTGGCCGCCAGTCCGCCAGCAGGGCGTCGAGCGCCTCGCGCAACGGACGGCTGGCGGCGCGGGGCGCGGCCTGGCCAAGGCTGCCGAGCAGGGCACGCAGGTCGACCAACTGGCGCAGCCAGCTTTCCAGCAGGCTCCAGCGACCGTTGAAGCGGTACTGCTCGGCCAGCCGCTGGCTGGTGCCCAGCAGATGCCAGGCGAGGGCGGTGAAGGCGTCGTCCAGGGGCTGCCGGGTGTCCAGCGCTGGCGCCGGCAGGGCGGTGGCGTAGCCGTCCGGCTCGTACAGGCGGTAGCCGCGTTCGGCCTTGCTGATGTCGCAGGGCATCAGCGGCAGGTCGGCGGCCAGCTCCTCCGCCAGTTCCAGCAGCGCTTCGGGCTCGCCCTGGCGCAGTTCCAGCTCCAGTTCGCAGATGTCTTCCTGGCGACCGTCGGCGACTACCTGGCCCAGGTCCAGGGCCGCCTCGATGACCACCTTGGCCTTGCCCCGGCCCCAGGCGATCTCCGCCCGCTGGCGAACGAAGTCGGTGGTGAAGATGGGTTGCAGCGTGGCCTTGTCCAGGTTGGCGAGGCTCGCCGGCCAGCAGTCGTCGCCGAGGCGCGACGGGTCGAGGCGATCGTCGTCCAGGTACCAGTCCCACTCGTTGCGCTCGGACAGCCCGGCCACGCTCTGGCCCCGGCTCTTGAGGGTCTGGATGAACTGCTCGCCGTCGCGCCGCACCCGCAGCGCCACCCGGGCTTGGGCCAGGTCGCGCGCGGGGGTGTCGAAGTAGCGGTTGTACAGCGCATGGCGCTCCCAGCCGGATTTGTTGCGCTTCTTCAACGCGGGGTGCTCGCGCAGCGCGTCGAGGGTCTCGCGGCTGGCGCGCAACTTGATTTCGGTTTCTTTTTGCATGGTGCGCCTCTGCTGAGCGGTGACGGTCAGCGATCCCGGGAATGGCGGGTGCTGATGGGCCGGCGGCCCTCGGCGTTTTCCACCAGGGTGGAGACGTGCCGGGAGATGTGGATGTGCCGGGCGGGGATGTCCTTGTTGACGAAGGAGGCGGCGGCGATGGTGACGTCGTCGCCGATGCGCAGGCCGTCGCCGATGATGCAGCTATTGGCGCCCACGGTGACGTTGTCGCCGATGACGATGGGCTCGCTGTCGTCGTGCTTCTGGCCGATGGTGGTGTTCTGGAACACGCTGAAGTTGCGGCCGATGATCGCCTTGCGGGTGATCACGATACCCACCGGGTGGGGGATGAACAGCCCTTCGCCGATGCGGGTGTCCAGGGGGATCTCGATGCCGTAGCGCTCCGACAGGCGGTCGTTCAGCCGCCGCGCCCGGGCCGCCCAGAAACCGCCGCGGGCGTACAGGTAGCCGGCGAGGCGGTACCAGAACAGGTAGCGGTAGCGGGAGCGTTGCCGGTATTTGCGCAACAGGCGCCTCCAGGTGAATCGCTTGTGTTCGCCGCCAAGGAGCTCGATGTGCCAATAACGCTTGAGTTCTGCGTACTTCATGGGTCGTGGAAACGGGGAATGAGGGCGTGACTATACAGGGTGTGGCCCGCTTCTCGCCCGCCCGGAAGGCGAGCGCCCAGGCGCGCCGCGCCCGGTTCGGCGGTCATTCGACGGAAGCGGTGGCCTTGGACGGCGAAGCGCCGTATCTTCAGCAGCCCGGCCGGGCTCATAGCGGCCGGCCCGTCTGGCGTCCACCGCCTCGTAGCGGTTTCCGGGCGACCTGAAGCGGCCCCCGTGCCGTTCGTTACCCATCTGATGAAGCGCCCGCGCGCGGGTGTCCTGCCGTATCGAGGAGTGGCTGCCGATGTACCTGCGACGACGATGACCGCGCCGCCTTTCGCGGCCGTCCCGCTTGCGCCCCCGGCAAGTGGCGGTCCCGCCTTCCGCCTTTCTTCGACAGACACTCGGACCACCATGCACGACTACGTCAACTGGCTGCGCCATGCGTCGCCCTATATCAATGCCCACCGGGACCGGACCTTCGTCATCATGCTGCCCGGCGAGGGCGTGGCCCATCCCAATTTCGGCAACATCGTCCACGACCTGGTGCTGCTGCACAGCCTCGGCGTGCGCCTGGTGCTGGTGCACGGCTCGCGCCCGCAGATCGAGGCGCGCCTGGCGGCCCGTGGGCTCACCCCACGTTTCCACCGCGACCTGCGGATCACCGACACGCCGACCCTGGAGTGCGTGATCGACGCGGTCGGCCAGTTGCGCATCGCCATCGAGGCGCGGCTGTCCATGGACATGGCCGCCTCGCCGATGCAGGGCGCGCGGCTGCGGGTTTCCGGTGGCAACTTCGTCACCGCGCGGCCCATCGGCGTGCTGGACGGCATCGACTACCACCACACCGGCGAAGTGCGCCGGGTGGACCGCAAGGGCATCGGGCGGTTGCTGGACGAGCGCACCATCGTGCTGCTCTCGCCCCTGGGCTACTCCCCGACCGGGGAGATCTTCAACCTCGCCTGCGAGGATGTCGCCACCCGCGCCGCCATCGACCTGGGCGCCGACAAGCTGGTGCTGTTCGGCGCCGAGCGCGGCCTGCTGGACGCCGAGGGCCGGTTGGTGCGGGAACTGCGCCCGCAGCAGGTCCCGGCGCACCTGGTGCGCCTCGGCGGCCAGTATCAGGGCGAGCTGCTGGACGCCGCCGCCCAGGCTTGCCGGGGCGGGGTCAAGCGCGCCCATATGGTGAGCTTCGCCGAGGACGGCTCGCTGCTCACCGAGCTGTTCACCCGCGACGGCGGCGGCACCCTGGTGGACCAGGAGCAGTTCGAGCAGATTCGCGAGGCCAGCATCGAGGACGTCGGCGGCCTGATGGAGCTGATCAGCCCCCTGGAGGAACAAGGCATCCTGGTACGCCGTTCGCGGGAGGTACTCGAGCGGGAGATCGGCCAGTTCAGCATCGTCGAGCGCGACGGCTTGATCATCGCCTGCGCCGCTCTCTATCCCCTGGCGGATTCCGAGGCCGCCGAGCTGGCCTGCCTGGCCGTGAGCCCCGCCTACCGCCACGGCGGCCGGGGCGACGAGCTGTTGGAGCGCATCGAGGCCCGCGCCCGGGCCTTGGGACTGAAGACCCTGTTCGTCCTTACCACCCGCACCGCCCACTGGTTCCGCGAGCGCGGCTTCCAGCCCAGCAGCATCGAACGCCTGCCAGCCTCCCGGGCCTCGCTGTACAACTATCAGCGCAACTCGCAGATTTTCGAGAAGACGCTCTAGCGCGCTATCCCTCAATCCTCAGGCGCCCGACCCCTGGCCGCGCGCCGCCGCGGTCTCAGGGCAGGATGGCGAAGACCCGGGCCGGGAAGCCGGTTCCCTTGACGATCTTGGGAAAGCTCACCACCGCCAGGGCGCCGGCTTCCGGCACCTGGTCGAGGTTGGCCAGCAGCTCGATCTGGTAGTGATCGGTGCCCAGCACGTAGGACTCCAGGGAGTAGTCGTCCTTGCTGGTGGCGATGCCCGGGTCGGTGTCGGTGGTCTCGTGGCCGGAGGCGGTGATGCGGCGTGTCTCGTACAGGTAGGTCAGGACCTCCTTGCTCCAGCCCGGGTAGTGGGCGATGCCTTGGGCGTCGGCGTTCTGGATCCTCGCCTGGTCCGGCCAGCGCTTCGACCAGTCGCTGCGCAGGGCGACGAAGGCGCCTTCCGGGACCGGGCCGTGGCGCTTCTCCCAGGCCTTCACGTCGTCCAGGGTGACGGTGTAGTCGGGGTTGCGCTGGGCCTGTTCGTGGATGTCCAGCACCACCAGGGGCAGAAGCTGTTCCTTCACATCGATCTTGTCGATGGAGCGCAGGCCCTCGTGGAAGTGCACCGGCGGGTCGACGTGGGTGCCCCACTGGCCCACGTGGGTATACAGGTCTACTTGGAAGCCGTCCTTGCCCACCGTGTAAAGCGTCTGGCGCCCGGCGTTCTCGAAGCCCTTCCAGTGGGGAATGGCGTCGTCGTAGCCATGGGTGAGGTCGACCCAGGTGCGTTGCTTGAGCGTGGCGTAGGTATCCCACAGTCCCGGCTGCTCGGCCTGGGCCCCGAGCGGCAGGGCAAGAGCGGCGATGGCGAGCAGGCGGCGCCCGGTCGATTGGTACGGCATGTGTGTTTCCCCCATGATGGACAGCGACCGCGCCACAAGGCGCGTCAAGAACATAAATGGAGGTCGTATATGTCGTCTAAGCACTTGATCGAATATGCAAATGCCAGTGCCGAGGTCCGGGCCGTCTATGACGACATCATGGCTACCCGGCGGGTGGACCAGGTGAACAATTTCTGGAAAGCCCTGGCCCGGCACCCGGCGACGCTCGCCCGTACCTGGAGCAGCCTGAAGGAAGTAATGGCCCCCGGTGCCCTCGACTCACTGACCAAGGAGTTGATCTACCTGGCGGTGAGCGTCACTAACAATTGCGAGTACTGCATGGCCTCACACGGCGCGGCGGCGCGCAAGGCCGGGATGGACGAGGCGATGTTCGGCGAACTGATGGCGGTGATCGGCATGGCCAACGAGACCAATCGCCTAGCCAACGGCTACGGCGTGCCGGTGGATGCCGCGCTACGAGAGGCGGGGCCGCTGGCGGACGCGTGAAGGGCCCGGATCAGCCGGCCGCCCGCAGGCGTTCGGCCAGGGCCTCGCCGCGTTGTGTTTGGCCGTCGTCCCAGCCGGCCTCCCAGGCGGCGGCGAGCAACGCCACCGGATAGGGCTGCAGGGCGGCGGGCTGGCCGGCGAGGCCGACCAGGTAACCTTGCTGGTAGGCCTTGTCCAGCCTTTCCAGACTCCACTGACGGTCATCGACGGGGCTCGGAGCCGGCATGGCGGATCGCTCTCGGAGGGTTCGAGGCCATGCTAACGCCGTTTTTCCGACGCGGAAGGGGCGTTCGCCTGGGAACGCCGAGCAAGAGTCGTTTTTGTGACGTCCCTCTCGCCCGGCCGACGCGCGCCGGGCGAGCCGGGTCAGACGCTGATCAGCCCGAGGATGCTGGCCTGGTAGGCGGCGACGAAGGTATCGAAATCGCCTTGGGGAGCCGCCTCCAGTTCCGCCTGCTCGCGCCGCGAACGCTCGGCCAGGGCCTCGAAACGCTGGCGGTCGCCGGCGTCCAGGGGCTGGGCGCGGAAGTGCTCGGCGTGGGCCACGCTCTGGCGCAGGGCGAAGCGGGCGAAACTGTCGCCGCTGGCGCGCAGGTCCGCCAGGACCCGGGCGGACGGGGTCCGCTCGGGATCGTCCACCTTGGCCCGCTGGGCTTCCAGGGCGCGCCGGTGGGCGTCGCCCCCCTGGGCGGTGTCCAGCAGGTCGGAGAGGGCGCCGATGCGCTCCAGCAGCTCGCCGGCCCATTCCACAAGAGCCACGGCCTGGCCGCGCCGCTGCAAGGTCAGGCCGGGGCGGCGTCCCTCCTTCACCGTGCGCAGGAAGTTGTCGGTGCTGGCGCGGCATTCGATGCCGTCCATGGGCGGGCTGTCCTGCAAGGCGCAGTAGAGGAGGAAAGCGTCGAGGAAGCGCGCCTCCTCCAGGTCGATGCCTACCGGCAGGTACGGGTCGATGTCCAGGCAGCGCACCTCGACATATTGCACCCCACGGGCCATCAGCGCCTGGAGCGGCCGTTCGCCGGTATAGGTAACGCGCTTGGGACGGATGCTCGAGTAGTACTCGTTCTCGATCTGGATGATGTTGGTGTTCAACTGCACCCATTCGCCGTTGCGCTTGGTGCCGATGGCGGCATAGGGCGGGTAGGGGGTGGAGACCGCCCGCTGGAGGCTGTCCAGGTAGCTGTCGAGGCCGTTGTAGCAGGGCGTGAGGCCGGACTGGGCGTTGTTCTGGTAACCCAGGTCGCTCATCCGCAGGCTGGTGGCCCAGGGCAGGTAGAGAGTGTAGGCGTCGAGGCTGTCCAACTGGTGCGGGCGGCCCCGGAGGAAGTTCACGTCCAGGGCCGGGGTGGCGCCGAACAGGTACATCAGGAGCCAGCTATAGCGGCGGAAGTTGCGGATCATCGCGATGTAGCGCGCCGACTGGTAGTCCCGCGGCGACTGGCTGTCGCCTTCCAGTTCCTGCAGCAGCGGCCAGACGGCCTCGGGCAGGGAGAAGTTGTAGTGGATGCCGGCGATGCACTGCATGGTCTTGCCGTAGCGCACCGCCAGGCCGCGCCGGTAGACGTGCTTGAGCTGGCCGATGTTGGAGCGGCCGTAACGGGCGATGGGGATCAGTTCCTCCGGCGGTAGCCGGCAGGGCATCGACGGGCTCCAGAGGTACTCGCCGTCGAGCCGCTCGTAGGTGAAGCGGTGGACCTTCTCCAACTCGTCCAGGGTGCGCGCCACGTCGGTGTCGGTGGCGGTGATGAACTCCAGCAGCGCTTCGGAATAGTCGGTGGTGATCTGGGGGTGGGTCAGCGCCGAGCCGAGGGCGGCGGGGTGGTCGGTCAGCGCCAGTTGGCCCTGAGCGTCGACGCGCAGGCACTCGCGCTCGATACCGTGCAGGCATTGGCCGAGCAGCGACAGGTGGGCGCGCTCGCCCAGCAGTGCCAGGCGGCGGGAGAGAAGATCGCTCAAGATAGGGTTCCTTCACGCGTCGGTCGCCTCACTATGGGGGCGGAACGGACGCTCTACAAGGGGCCGGGAACGATGCGCTTGCGCTCGCTCCCCGACGCGGCGCGGCTCAGAGCAGGGCGAAGGTGGCCAGGCCCTTGGCCACCAGGAACTCGCCCTGGCGAATGTCGGCGTCCACCACCAGGGTGCGGCTGCCGGTGTGGACCACGGTGGCGACGCAGATCACCTCGCCGTCGTCCACCCCGCGCATGTAGTTGATCTTGCATTCCTGGGTGACGCTGCGGGTATCGAAGCCGTGGACGCTGGAGCAGGCCAGGCTCATGGCGATGTCCAGCAGGCTGAACAAGGCGCCCCCGTGCAGCTTGCCGAGACGGTTGTGCAGGTCCGGGGTGAGGCTCAGCGCCACCTCGGCGCGGCCGCGCTCCAGGGTCAGCGGCCGACAGCCGAGCAACCGTCCGAAAGCGCTCATCGACAACTCATGCGGAATTTCCATGTTCCTGGCTCCTGCTTCAGGCGGTCCTGTCAGCGGTGCGCGCGAGGCGGTCGCGCGCCCGATTCACTTTTTCTTGATCTGCCGCGCGTTGGCGAACAGCGAGGCCATGGCGCCGGTGGCCGGGGCCGCGGCCTGCCCGGTACCGCGTCCGCCGGCCTGGGCGGGTCGCGTGGTCTTGCGCGGCGCGCCGCCTCGGGGCCCTTCCACCTTCTCGCCGGGGGTGTCGCCCATGCGCATGGACAGGCCGACGCGGTTGCGGGGGATGTCCACTTCCATGACCTTCACCTTGACGATGTCGCCGGCCTTGACCACTTCGTAGGGGTCCTTGACGAACTTCTCCGAGAGCGCCGAGATGTGCACCAGGCCGTCCTGGTGCACGCCGATGTCGACGAAGGCGCCGAAGTTGGTGACGTTGGTCACCACGCCCTCCAGCACCATGCCGGGCGTGAGGTCGGAGAGTTTCTCCACGCCGTCCTGGAACTCGGCGGTCTTGAATTCCGGACGCGGGTCGCGGCCGGGCTTGTCCAGCTCCTTGAGGATGTCGGTGACCGTGGGCAGGCCGAAGGTTTCGTCGGTGAAGGCCTTCGGATCGAGGCGCTTGAGGAAGGCCGAGTCGCCGATCAACGAGCGGATGTCGCGGCCGGTGTCGGCGGCGATGCGCTGCACCAGCGGGTAGGTTTCCGGGTGCACCGCCGAGGCGTCCAGGGGGTTGTCGCCGTTCATCACCCGCAGGAAGCCGGCGGCCAGCTCGAAGGTCTTCTCGCCCAGGCGCGGCACCTGCTTGAGCGCCGCGCGGGTGGGGAAGGCGCCGTGGGCGTCGCGGTACTGCACGATGTTCTGGGCCAGGGTCGCGTTGAGGCCGGAGATGCGCGCCAGCAGGGCGGCGGAGGCGGTATTGACGTCCACCCCCACGGCGTTCACGCAGTCCTCCACCACCGCGTCCAGGCTGCGGGCCAGTTGCAACTGGGACACGTCGTGCTGGTACTGGCCGACGCCGATGGACTTGGGCTCGATCTTCACCAGCTCGGCCAGCGGGTCCTGCAGGCGACGGGCGATGGACACGGCGCCGCGTAGCGACACGTCCAGCTCGGGGAATTCCCGAGCCGCCAGCTCGGAGGCCGAATACACCGAGGCGCCGGCCTCGCTGACCATGACCTTGGTGACCTTCAGCGCCGGGTGCTTCTTGATCAGCTCGCCGGCCAGCTTGTCGGTTTCGCGACTGGCGGTGCCGTTGCCGATGGCGATCAGCTCCACCCGGTGCTTGGCGCACAGCGCGGCGAGCACGGCGAGGGTCTGGTCCCACTGGTTCTTCGGCGCGTGGGGATAGACGGTGGCGGTGTCCAGGAGCTTGCCGGTGGCGTCCACCACCGCCACCTTGACCCCGGTGCGCAGGCCGGGGTCGAGGCCCAGGGTGGCGCGCGGGCCGGCCGGGGCGGCCAGCAGCAGGTCGTGCAGGTTGCGGGCGAACACGGTGATCGCCTCGGCGTCGGCCTTCTCCCGCAGCTCGCCCAGCAGGTCGGTCTCCAGATGGGTGTAGAGCTTCACCTTCCAAGTCCAGCGCACCACCTCGGCCAGCCACTTGTCGGCGGCGCGGCCGCGATTGGCCAGGCCGAAGCGCTCGCCGATCATCAGTTCGCAGGGGTGCGGGGCGCCAGGGGCTTCCTCGCCCACCTTCAGGGCGACGCTGAGCACGCCCTCGTTGCGCCCGCGGAAGATCGCCAGGGCGCGGTGGGAGGGCGCGCTCTTCAAGGGCTCGTCATGCTCGAAGTAGTCGCTGAACTTGGCGCCTTCCTGTTCCTTGCCGGGTACCAGGCGGGCGGCGAGGGTGGCGTTGTCCTTGAGAAAGCCGCGCAACCGGTCCAGCAGGGTGGCGTCCTCGGCGAAGCGTTCCATGAGGATGTACTTGGCGCCTTCGAGCACCGCCTTGACGTCGGCGAAGCCCTTTTCGGCGTCGACGAAGCGCGCGGCCTCGGCTTCCGGGCTCAGCTCCGGGTCGCCGAACAGGGCGTCGGCCAGTTCGCCGAGGCCGGCTTCCAGGGCGATCTGGCCCTTGGTGCGGCGCTTTTGCTTGTAGGGCAGGTAGAGGTCTTCGAGGCGGGTCTTGGTGTCGGCGAGGTTGATCTCGCGGGCGAGCTCGGGGGTCAGCTTGCCCTGTTCCTCGATGCTGGCGAGGATCGCGGCGCGGCGGTCGTCCAGCTCCCGCAGGTAGCGCAGGCGCTCTTCCAGGTGGCGCAACTGGGTGTCGTCGAGGCTGCCGGTGACCTCCTTGCGGTAGCGGGCGATGAAGGGCACGGTGGCCCCTTCGTCGAGCAGCGCCACGGCGGCGGCGACCTGTTGCGGGCGGACGCCCAGCTCTTCGGCGATGCGGGTAGAAATGCTGTTCATGAACCACCTGAAACGTGAAAGACAGGCCCGGGCCTGGTGCAAAAAAGGCGGCATTATAACCACGCCCGCCGCCACTCGAACGGCGGCCCGGGCCGGGGCGCTGCGCGGCGAGGGAAAAATCTGCTAACAATGGCCGGCAGGGCGCCCGCCGGCGCCTGGGCCATAATGCCGACCTTTGCCGCCTGGAGTCTCCGATGAGCGCCACCGCCGTGCCTGCCGAAGGTGAAAAGATCCTCGTCGTCGACGACGACGCGCGCCTGCGCCGCCTGCTGGAGCGTTACCTCGAAGAACAAGGCTACCGGGTGCGCACGGTGGAGAACGTCGAGCAGATGGATCGCCTGCTGGCCCGGGAGCTGTTCCACCTGCTGGTGCTCGACCTGATGCTGCCGGGCGAGGACGGCATGTCCGCCTGCCGCCGGTTGCGGGCGGCGAACAACACCCTGCCGATCATCATGCTCACCGCCAAGGGCGACGAGGCCAGCCGCATCCAGGGCCTGGAGCTGGGCGCCGACGACTACCTGGCCAAGCCCTTCAACCCCCGGGAGCTGCTGGCGCGGATCAAGGCGGTACTGCGTCGCCAGGCGCCCGTGGTGCCCGGCGCGCCGGCCAGCCAGGACGAAATCGTGAGCTTCGGCGACTACCGGCTGTCCCTGGCCACCCGCGAGCTGCGCAAGGGCGACGACGTGCACATGCTCACCACCGGCGAGTTCGCCGTGCTCAAGGCCCTGGTGCAGCATGCCCGCGAGCCGCTGACCCGGGACAAGCTGATGAACCTGGCCCGGGGCCGCGAATGGGACGCCCTGGAGCGCTCCATCGACGTGCAGATTTCCCGTCTGCGCCGGTTGATCGAGCCGGACCCCTCCAAGCCGCGCTATATCCAGACCGTCTGGGGCGTCGGCTACGTGTTCGTGCCGGACGGCGACAAGTAGACCCCGTGGCCGGCGCGGTGCGCCGCCACCCTTCCGCCGCGCGCCCACGCTCGCCTTCCGGTCCCGCTGCCCCGAGTCGCCCATGAAGACCCCCGTGTGGTTCCCGCAGAGCTTCTTCGCCCGCACCCTGTGGCTGGTGCTGATCGTCGTGCTGTTCTCCAAGGCCCTGACCCTGGTCTACCTGCTGATGAACGAGGACGTGCTGGTGGACCGCCAATACAGCCACGGCGCGGCGCTGACCCTGCGCGCTTACTGGGCCGTGGATGCGGAGGACCGCGACCGCGTGGCCCATGCCGCCGGCCTCAACCGGGTGCCGAGCACCCAGCTCCCGCCGGACGAGCAGCACTGGCCCTACAGCGACATCTTCCGCCGGCAGATGCAGGCGGAACTGGGCGAGGACACCGAGGTGCGGGTGCGGGTGCAAAGCCCGCCGTCCCTGTGGGTCCACGCGCCCTCCCTGGGGCCCGACTGGGTGCGGGTACCGCTCTATCCCCATCCCCTGCGGGGGCAGAAGATCTGGAGCGTGCTGGGCTGGTTTCTCGGCATCGGCCTGTTGTCCACCGCCGCCGCGTGGATTTTCGTCAGCCAGCTCAACGCGCCCCTCAAGCGCCTGGTCAATGCCGCCCGCCAGCTGGGCCAGGGCCGCAGCGTGCGCCTGCCGGTGAGCCAGACGCCCAGCGAGATGACCGAGGTGTACCGCGCCTTTAACCAGATGGCCGAGGACGTGGAGCAGGCATCCCGGGAGCGGGAGTTGATGCTCGCCGGGGTCTCCCACGACCTGCGCACGCCCCTGACCCGGTTGCGCCTGTCCCTGGAACTGATGCGCGAGGACAGCGAGCTGACCGAGGACATGGTCCGCGACATCGAGGACATGGACGCCATCCTCGACCAGTTCCTCGCCTTCATCCGCGACGGCCGCGACGAAAAGGTCGAGGAGCTGGACCTGGACGAGCTGGTGCGGGAAGTGGCCGCCCCGTACAACCAGCAGGACACCCGGGTGAAGTTGTACCTGGAGCCGGTGCCGCCGTTTCCCCTGCGGCGGGTCTCGATCAAGCGACTGCTGGTCAACCTGATCGAGAATGGCCTGCGCCATGGCGGCGGCGGGGTCGAGGTGGCGGCGTTCGTCGCCGGCGACAGCGCCGCGCCCTACGTGGTGCTCAGCGTGCTGGACCGGGGCCAGGGCATCGACCCTGCCGAACTGGAGGGTATCTTCAACCCCTTCATCCGCGGCGACCGGGCCCGGGGAGGCAAGGGCACCGGCCTGGGGCTGGCCATCGTCAAGCGCATCGCCGCCCTGCACGGCGGCAGCGTCGAGCTGCGAAACCGCTCCGGGGGCGGCCTGGAAGCGCGGGTCTGCCTGCCCCTGGGCCTGCTCTTGCCGAGGGACGCGGCCTGAGGTCGGCGGACGGCAGTCGTCGGGCTTGACGTTTCTCTGGCGGGTTGACCATCGAGGCCCTCCAGGCGTGATGGCTTGTCGAGCCACTCTTTAGCGACTGGCCGGGGGCAGCCAGCCGGCGCGCACCATGGTCGGGCAACTCACCGATTTGTACGCGTCCTTGACGTCTCTGTGTAAACGGCCTTGGCCTTTGGACTGGCTCGCCCGCTTGGCGAATGGTCTTTGGCACCGTCGTGGTCGACCCGCCAGTCAGGCTGACAGCGGTCCTGACCGGGAAAGGCGGAGCGGCGTTTGGGCCTCATGCTCTCCGCCCTTCTGGCGCGAGCGAACCCGCCGACATCTAGTCGCCGGATGCTCTCAGCGCGGCTCACCAGCTCAGCCGGCCCTCCGCCAGGCGGGCGCGGCGGCCGTAGGGCCAGGCCCGGTTCTGCGCGCCGTGGCCGCTGGGCAGCCCGCCGTAGAGCGGCACGCCCAGGGGGGCCAGGTATTCCGCGACGATTTCTTCCAGGTTGTGGGCCACGCCCTTGCGCGGGCAGTCGGTGAAGGTGCCCAGGCAGACGGCCGCCAGGCGCGTCGCGTCGAAACCGCGCAGGAGCTGCCAGAGGGCGCGTTCCAGGCGGTAATAGGGCTCGCCGACGTCCTCCAGCAGCAGGATCGCGCCTGGCGGCGCATGCAGCTCGGCGGGGGTACCGGTGACGCTGGCCAGGGCCGTGAGGTTGCCCCCGATCAGCGTGCCTTCCCGGGCTTCGAGGGGGCCCGCCAGGTGCCGGGCCGGCAGGTGCCCGGCCTCCCCGGCCAGCAGCCGGGCGAGGGAGGCCAGGGACTCGTTGCGTTCGACACGCTCGGTCGGGGCCTCGGCGAGAGGCTGGCCAAGGGCGGTGGCGACGGCACCGTGGATGGCCGGCAGACCCTGGCGGTGGAACGCCGAGAGCAGCACGGAAATGTCGGAGAAACCGATCAGCGGGCGCGGCGAGGCGCTCCGCAGCAACGCCCAGTCGATACCCGGTACCAATTGGGCGCAGCCGTAGCCGCCCCGCAGGCACCAGACGGCGGCGATATCCGGTTCGGCGAAGGCGGCGTGCAGGTCCTCCAGGCGTTGTGCCGGGGTGCCGGCCAGGTAGCGATGGCGTGCTCGGGCGTGGCGCCCGAGGCGGTAATCGATGCCGGCCGCCGCCAGGCGCTCCAGGGTGGAGTCGAGGATCTCGGACGCGACGGCCGAGGCCGGCGCGATCAGCGCGACGGGACTGTCGAAAGAAAAGTGGAAGTCGTTCATCCCTTGCCCTTGGTGCGGGTGAGGCCGTGCTCGGCGTTCTTTTCCAGGTACTCGATGACCAGCCCGGCCACGTCCTTGCCGGTGGTTTCCTCGATGCCCTCCAGGCCCGGCGAGGAGTTTACCTCCATCACCAGCGGGCCATGGTTGGAACGCAGGATGTCCACCCCGGCCACCGACAGGCCCATGACCCGAGCCGCGCGGATTGCCGTCATGCGCTCCTCGGGGGTGATCTTGATCAGGCTGGCGGTGCCGCCCCGGTGCAGGTTGGAGCGGAACTCGCCGGGCTTGGCCTGGCGCTTCATCGCCGCGATGACCTTGTCCCCCACCACGAAGCAGCGGATGTCGGCGCCGCCGGCCTCCTCAATGTATTCCTGCACCATGATGTTCTGCTTGAGGCCCATGAACGCCTCGATCACCGACTCGGCGGCCTTCTCGGTCTCGCAGAGCACCACGCCGATACCCTGGGTGCCTTCCAGCACCTTGATCACCAGGGGCGCGCCACCGACCATGCGGATCAGGTCCGGCACGTCGTCGGGGGAGTGGGCGAAGCCGGTGACCGGCAGGCCGATGCCCTTGCGTGACAGCAATTGCAGGGAACGCAGCTTGTCCCGGGAACGGCTGATGGCCACCGATTCGTTGAGGGGGAATACCCCCATCATCTCGAACTGCCGCAACACCGCGCAGCCATAGAAGGTCACCGAGGCGCCGATGCGCGGGATCACCGCGTCGAAGCCTTCCAGCGGGCGGCCCCGGTAGTGGATCTGCGGCTTGTGGCTGGCGATGTTCATGTAGGCCCGCAGGGTGTCGATCACCACCATCTCGTGCCCCCGCTCAAGGCCGGCTTCCACCAGGCGTCGGGTCGAATACAGACGGGGATTGCGCGACAGCACGGCGATTTTCATGGGGCACCGGTAGTGGTATCGAAGACCGGCGTCACCGGCTTGTCTTGCACATAGGAAAGCGCCGGGTTGACCAGGAACTGGCCCTCCACCAGCGCCTTGGAGCCGATCAGCACGCGGTAACGCATATTGCGCCGGCAAGTCAGGGTGAATTCGATGGGCCAGACCCGGTCACCCAGAGCCATGGTGGTGCGGATCACGTAGCGCTGCTGGGCGTGGCCGTTGGAACTCTTGATCGTGCGCACCGAGACCATCGGCGCCTCGCAGCGGTGGCCGCGCTGGACCAGGGTGCCGAAGTGGGCGGTGAAGCGCACCCAACGCTCGCCGCCGCGCTCGAATGGCACGATGTCGCTGGCATGCAGGGCGGAGGTGCTGGCACCGGTATCCACCTTGGCGCGCAGCCCGACCATGCCCAGTTGGGGCAGGGCGATCCATTCGCGCAGGCCGATCACCTGCAACTGGCCAAAGGCGGTCATGGCGCGCGCCTCGCGGGAGCCGCGCCGGTGCGCGGATCGCGCACGGTCTCGATGGCGGACAAGTGGGTCTCTCCTCTTTCGCCGCGCCTCGAGGCGCGTGAGCCGGCGGGGCGGCCCGCGGCATTCTAATCATGGCGTATGACAACCGCACTCCGGACGAGGTGCGCTCGCCTTGCGTGGAATTTCGCCCGGCGCGACGAGTCGTTACCATCGGGCGCCCGGGTTCGCCGGGCGTGAGCGAAGGAGATCGGGTTGAGCGGCAACGAACGAGAAGACGGCAAGGTCCGCCTGGACAAGTGGCTGTGGGCGGCGCGCTTCTACAAGACCCGCGCGCTGGCCAAGGCGGCGATCGAGGGCGGCAAGGTTCACCAGGGGGGCGAGCGCTGCAAGCCGGGCCGCGAGCCCCGGGTCGGCGAGACCTACGTGATTCGCACTGGCTTCGACGAGCGTACCGTGGTGGTGCGCGCCTTGTCCGACGTGCGCCGGGGCGCGCCGGAGGCCCAGGCGTTGTACGAGGAGACCGGGGAAAGCCGGGAACGTCGCGAGGCCGCGGCGGCCTCGCGCAAGGCCGGCGCCCTCGGCGTGCAGACCGACGGCCGGCCCAGCAAGAAGCAGCGGCGGGACCTCAGCCGCCTGCGCGACGCGTTCTAGGCGCGTCCGCCGGCGCGGCTGCCCGACGGCACCGTCGGGCGCGCGCGGGCATGCCCCACCCGCCAGGCCGGTAGGGTGGAAAACCGCGAAGCGTTTTCCACCGGCGCCGTCGCTTCGGCCAGCGGCCGGCCGCCCTCAGGGCAGCCGCACCACGCTCAGGCGGTTCAGCACCGGCACCCGCGCGAGCAGGCGGAACAGCGGCGCGGTGAGCCGCGACAGCCAGGCGCTGGCCCAGGCGGCGAAGGGCGTGTACATCGACCAGGCCAGGGCCAGCAGCGCCATCGCCAGGCCGCCGATGTAGTCGTCCGAGGCCCAGTGGGCGCCGGCCACCAGGCGCGGCAGCATGAACAGCACCGCCACCGCGCCCACCAGCAGCCCTTGCCAGGCGGTGCGCACGAAGCAACCGAGGAACAGCGCCCAGATCATCAGCACCGAGGCGTGGTCGCCGGGAAAGCTGCGGCTGGAGCGGTCCTTGAGTTCGAAGCGGTGTTCCCAGTCGGGGAAGTAGTCCGACAGGCGTATCGAGCCGGGGACGCGCTCGCTGGGGCTGGCGTGTTGCCAGCCGGTGTATTTCACCAGCTTGGCGAACAGCACGCGGATCACCAGCAGCACCACCAGGGTCGCGACGAACCCCAGCAGCGCGGCCCGGGCTTGCACCGCCGGGTACAGCCAGTCGCCGCGAATCAGCAGGCAGAGCAGGATCAGCCCGACCAGCGCGTCGAACGGGCGCAGGCTGGCGATGGCCCAGACATGCCGCCAGACCGTGTGATCCGCCAGCGGCGCGTTGAGCGCCTGGAAGAGCTGGGTATCGAAGGCGAAGAAGCTCGCCCGCACCGGCTCGAACAGCCACAGGCCCAGCAGCGCGGCGGCGAAGAGGTGGCAGAAGAGGAAGCGTGGCCAGCGCCATTGCGCTTGGAACAGGTCGGGTTTAACCATAAAATCCGGTATTTCCTCTAATCGACGGGTGATGGCGCGCTTTATAACGGCCGGTCATGCCTTTGTCATCTTGCGAGTCCCCGCCCATGTCCGTGCCCGATCACACTCAGCGCTTCCTGTTCGATGACACCGATGTCCGTGGCGAGCTGGTGGCCCTTGAGGAAAGCTATGGCCATGTCCTGGCCAAGCACGCCTACCCGGAGCCGGTGGCGCAACTGCTCGGCGAGATGCTGGCCGCCGCCGCGCTGCTGGTGGGGACCCTGAAATTCGACGGATTGCTGGTACTGCAGGCGCGCTCGGAAGGCGCCGTGCCCCTGCTGATGGTGGAGTGCTCCAGCGACGGCGACCTGCGGGGCATCGCCCGCTACGACGCCGAGGCGATTTCCGTCAGCGCCGGGCTGCGCGACCTGATGCCCGAGGGGATGCTCACCCTCACCGTCGACCCCCGCGCCGGCCAGCGCTACCAGGGCATCGTCGCTCTCCAGGGGGATACCCTGGCGGACTGCCTGTCCGGTTACTTCGCCCAATCCGAACAATTGCCCTCGCGCTTCTGGCTCAGCGCCGACGGCCGCCGCGCCCGGGGCCTGCTGTTGCAGGCATTGCCGCCGGAACGCGTGCGGGACCCGGAAGCCCGAGCCGCCGGCTGGCAGCACCTGACCACCCTGGCCGACACCCTCACCGCCGAGGAAATGCTCGGCCTGGACAACCTCACCCTGCTGCACCGCCTCTACCACGAGGAAGCGGTGCGGCTGTTCGACCCGCGCCCGCTGCGCTTTCGCTGCAGTTGCTCCCGCGAGCGTTCCGCCGCCGCCCTGGTGAGCCTGGGCCGCGCCGACGCCGAGCAGCTCCTGCGCGAGCAGGGCGGCGAGGTGGTGATCGACTGCCAGTTCTGCAATCAGCGCTATCCCTTCGACGCCGCCGACGTCGCCCAATTGTTCGCCGGCGGCGGCAGTGGCGCGCCGTCCGATACCCGACATTGAGGCCAGAGCGGGGCGTCTTCGTGACCGAAATCGTCCTTGCGGTCAGGTTGCCGCCTCGCTGACCGGAGGTTTCTACCCAGAGAAAGCTTTTCTGGCATAATCCGGCGCACTTTTATCGTCGTAGCGAACCCTCGGCGTTCACTACAAACCGTCTGCAGCACTCGGCTCCGGCCGATGGGGAATCTCGATGACGCAAGCCACCACCGTGTACACCGATATCAGCGTTGCCCAACTGATAGAAGAAGCCATCCGCCGTGGCGAAGGCGAGCTGGCCGCCAACGGTTCCCTGGTCGTCCGCACCGGCCATCGCACCGGCCGCTCGCCGGTGGACCGCTTCATCGTCGAGGAGCCCTCCACCCGCGAAGCCATCGCCTGGGGGCCGATCAACCGACCGTTCCCGGCGGACAAGTTCGATGCCCTCTGGAGCCGCGTCGAAGCCTACCTGGACGAGCGCGACCGCTTCGTCTCCCATGTGCATGTCGGCTCCGACCCGGCGCACTACATCCCGGTCAAGATGACCACCGAGACCGCCTGGCACAACCTCTTCGGCCGCTGCCTGTTCATCAACCCGCAGCCGTTCAACCCGGAAACCCGCCGCGAGTGGCAGATCCTCAACGCCCCCTGGTTCGTCTGCGAGCCGGAGCGCGACGGCACCAATTCCGATGGGTGCGTGATCCTCAACTTCGCCCAGAAGAAAGTGCTGATCGCCGGCATGCGCTACGCCGGCGAGATGAAGAAGGCGATGTTCTCCGTGCAGAACTTCCTGCTGCCGGAGAAGGACGTGCTACCGATGCACTGCGCCGCCAACATGGGCGAGGACGGTGACGTGACCCTGTTCTTCGGCCTGTCCGGCACTGGCAAGACCACCCTGTCCGCCGACGAGAGCCGCTACCTGATCGGCGACGACGAGCATGGCTGGGGCGTCGGCACCGTGTTCAACATCGAGGGGGGCTGCTACGCCAAGTGCATCGACCTCTCCGAGAAGAACGAGCCGGTGATCTGGAAGGCCATCCAGTTCGGCGCGGTGTTGGAAAACGTGGTGCTCGACCCGATCACCCGCCTGCCCGACTACGCCGACGCCAGCCTGACCCAGAACAGCCGCGCCGCCTACCCGCGCGAACTGATCGACAAGCGCGCCGAGCTGAACCGTGGCGGCGAGCCCAACGCGGTGATTTTCCTCACCTGCGACCTGACCGGGGTACTGCCGCCGGTGTCGATCCTCAACAACGAGCAGGCCGCCTACCACTTCCTCTCCGGCTACACCGCGCTGGTGGGGTCCACCGAGATGGGCTCCGGCGGTGGCATCAAGTCCACCTTCTCCACCTGCTTCGGCGCGCCGTTCTTCCCGCGCCCGGCGGCGGAGTACGCCGAGCTGCTGATCAAGCGCATCAACGGCTTCGGTTCCAAGGTCTACCTGGTCAACACCGGCTGGACCGGCGGCGGCTACGGCGTCGGCAAGCGCTTCAGCATCCCCACCACCCGTGGCGTGATCGCGGCGATCCAGAGCGGCGCCCTGGTAGGGGTGGAGACCGAGCACCTGCCGGTGATCAACCTGGACGTGCCCAAGGCCGTGCCGGGCGTCGATACCGCGCTGCTCAACCCCCGCGACACCTGGTCCGACAAGGGCGCCTACGATGCCGCGGCCACCGAGCTGGCCGCCAAGTTCATCGAGAATTTCAAGAAGTTCGACGGCGTCTCCGACGCCATCCGCGCCGCCGGCCCGCAGCTCGCCTGAGCCCGCGCCGAAGGTCGAAAAGCCGCCTCCGGGCGGCTTTTTCATGCCCGCGTCCCGACGCTCGGGGCACACGCGCGGCGTGGTGGCCGGGAACGTCCAGGCCCTCGCGCGGCGTTGTGCCGCTTCGCCCTGAGCCTGGACGCGCGGCCCGTGGATCGACGCGCACCCTCGCGAGGCTTGGCTCGGTCACCCGCCGTCGCGTGGTAGCCGCGCCCATGCTTCCCGTCCGTGCCCGTCTCGGCATGGACGTTCATCTGTCTTGGCGATCTGGTATTCGACATCCAGCGGGCCGGGCATGAGCGGGCATTTCGGCTCGTGACCGGAGCGCCGGCGTTACCGCTACGGCTTGCCGCCCGGTGCCCATGAGCGTCGGGCGGTTGTGCCTGTGCCTGTGCCTGGGTCAGGCCAGTGCCCTCTGTGCCACGTAGCGATGGATCGAGTAGGAATCAGGCGTCATCGCACCCGACTTCGACCCCGCCCAGGGCCGCGAGGCGCGTTCATGCCCCCGTCGGCGCGCGCCATGCGCAGAAGCATCCCTGCGCCAGGGTATTGGCGGCGTTCACCGGGCGTCCGGCGAGCAACGCCTCCAGCACCGGCTCGATGAAACTGTTGGCCGACGTGCAGATCGCGCCCTCGCTGTAGGGGCCGAAGTAGGCCAGGCGGCCCTGGCGGTCCCAGATGCCCACCGCCGGGCTGGCGGGCAGCCCTTCCATCCCCGGCAGGCTCTCCAGGGCCGTCAGGCCGGTCAGGGTGACCGGCAGGTGGCCGTGGCTGCCGGGCTTCTGCACGGCGTAGAACGCGACGCCTCGGGAGGCGAAGCGCTCCAGCAGGGTGGCGAGGTGTTGCTGGTTGCCGACATTGCAAGGGCAGGCGGGGTCCCAGAAGTGCACGACCCGCACCGGCCCCGGCCCGGCCAGGGCGGCCGGCAACCGCAGGGCCTGGCCGCTGAACAGCGTGGGACGGTCGTCGAACGCGCGGAGGTAACGGCCCTGGTACCAGGCCCAGGCGACGTACAGGGCGGCCACGCCGAGCAGCGCGAGAAAGCAGACGAGGAGGGACTTGCGGCGTGGGCGCATGGGGCGGACCATCGGGTTTCGGTGCGCTAGCTTGCCATGCCGGCGCGCCGGGCAGAATATCGTCCGCCGCGCGCCTGGGACCCTCGATGACCGAACCCTTCCACCCCGACCAATTGAGCCCGTCGCTGCGGCCCTTCGCCGTGGCCAACGACGAGTCGATCCATTTCGCCGCCTACCGCCGCTTCTATGGGCTGGATTTCGCCGCGCGCCACCCTCGCGTGCAAAGCCGGCTCGGCCATTTCGACATCCCCGGCTATCGCCTGGCGGCGCAACTGTGGACGCCGGAGCGGCCCCGGGCCAGCCTGCTCCTGCTGCATGGCTACTACGACCACATGGGCCTGTACCGGCATATCGTCGATTGGGCGCTGGGGCACGATTTCGCGGTGCTGGCCTGCGACCTGCCGGGGCATGGCCTGTCCAGCGGCAACCGCGCCAGCATCGACGATTTCGCCGAATACCAGGCGACCCTGCTGGGGCTGCTCGCCGAGGCCGCCTCGCTGAACCTGCCGCGCCCCTGGCACCTGTGCGGGCAGAGCACCGGCGGGGCGATCGTGCTGGACCGCCTGCTCACCGGCGCGCCGATCGACGGGCTGGGAGAGGTCATCCTGCTGGCGCCGCTGGTCCGGCCCCGCGCCTGGGGCTGGTCGAGGCTGAGTTATCGCCTGTTGCGGCCGTTCGTGGCGTCGATTCCCCGGCGCTTCAGCGTCAATTCGGGGGATGCCGCGTTCATCGAGTTCGTCCACCGCCTCGATCCGTTGCAACCGAAGGTCCTGCCCACCGCCTGGGTCGGCGCCCTGGACCGCTGGATTCCCCGCATCGAAGGGGCGCCGGCCTCCTCGTGGCGTCCGCTGGTCATCCAGGGCGACGCCGACATGACGGTCGATTGGGCGCACAACCTGGAGGTGCTGGAGGCCAAGTTCGACCGGCCGGACCTGCTCCTGCTGCCCGGCGCCCGCCACCACTTGGCCAACGAGACCGAGGCCATCCGCCAGCGTTATTTCGAATTCCTCGACCAGCGCCTGGGCTGACGCGCGGGCGGGCCGATGGGAACCCCGTGGCGAGCCCCCGTAGCCGAGGCGGGTGCCCCTGGGGCGCTTCGCCGGGCAGCGCGCATCCGGCGCGCCTGCTCGCGAGGGAGGGCGGGGAAGACCCCGGCGGTCAGGCGTGGGGCGTGCCGGAGGCGTCCAGTTCCGCCAGCGCTTCGGCCGCCTCGGGCAGTTCCCCTTCGTTGAACACCCGCACCCCCGCCCGGCGCAGCGCCGCCGCGGTGACCCCGGCGCCGGGCACCCGGGTGCCGGTGAAGGTGCCGTCGTAAGTTTCCCGGTTGCCACAGGACGGGCTGCGGGCCTTGAGCACGGCGAGGCGGATGCCGTGGCGTTCCACCAGGGCCAGGGCGGCCTCGGCGCCGGCGAGGAACGCCGGGGTGGCGTCCGCGCCGGTCGCGTCCAGCACCGGACTCAGGCCGTCCAGCACCGACTCGCCCTGGCCGCCGGGGATCTCCGCCGGCGGACGCGGCGTCGGCAGGCCGCCGGTCACTTCCGGGCAGAGAGGGACGACGCGGCCCTCGGCTTGCCAGCGTTGCAACAGGTCGAACGGGCCGTGGGCGCCACCGTCGTAGCGCACCGGCTGGCCCAGCAGGCAGCGGCTGACGAGAATTTTTCGCATCGTGGCTCCAGGTGAACGGGCTACCAGACGCCCTCGCCGCGCCGGCGGAACCAGCCGGTGAGGGAGAGCCGCTCGCGGTGGGTCGGCAGGACTTCATGGGGCAGCCGATCGGAGAGGAACACCACCAGGCAGCCGGCCTCGGGCGGCACGTCCAGAACATGGTCGTCGAAGTGCAGGCGCAGGGCGCCGCCGTCCTCGGCGCGCCAGCCGTCGTTGAGGTAGTACACCGCCGTGACCGTGCGCCGGTCGTCGTCGCGGAAGCGATCCAGGTGGCGTTCGTAGAAGGCGCCGGGGGCGTAGGCGGCGAAATGGCATTCGTAGTCGGCGAGGCCCAGGTACAGCGCCTCGTTGAGCGCGCCACGCAGCGCGTCCATGTGCGCCAGGTAGGCGTCGCAGGCGGCGGACTGGCCGGCTTCCAGCCACTGAATGCGGTCGCCGCGCACCCCCTCGCGTACTTCCTGCCCGGCGCGGCGCCCGACCGCCGCGGGCGCCAGGGCGCCGGTCGCGGCGCGGGCGCGGCACTCTCGCGCCAGTTCGAGGGTCAGACCTTCGGGCAGGAAGCCCTGCTGGCGCGTCCAGCCGTGCTCGGCGAGGTCCTCGACGATGCGCGACAGGCGTGGGGTTTCGGCTGCTTTCATCATGGGCGTGGATTCTACACAGGGCCGCGTCCGGTTGCCTCGACAAGTCAGGGAGCGCCCCGGAGAATAGCGACCGCCGCGGCGGCCGTTTCCGCTGGCGGCCCACGTCGTCCCGCCGCGGCGACGGTTCCATGGGAGTTTTCATGCGCGTTCTGTTAGCCCTGCTCGTCCTGCTGGTCGCTTCGCCCCTTTTCGCCGACTCCACTCTCGACCGCCTGTACGCCTCCGCCGGCTGGGCCGAGCAGCGCGAGCATTTCCAGGCGGTCCTCGCCGGCGCCCAGGCGCGCTACCGGAGCAGCTTGCCACCGGCCCTCTACCAGACCCTGGTGGATAACAGCAATCGCCGCTTCGCCGCCGAGGCCATGGACCAGCGCGCTCGGGAGCGCCTGGCCGCCGGGCTCGGCGACCCGCAACCGGCGCTGCGTTTCTTCGAGTCGCCCCTGGGCCGCAAGGTGGTCGAGGCCGAGACCCGGGCCACCCGCGCCGATCAATTGAAGCGGCACGCCGACGGCCTGCCGCCGATCGAGGCGGACGCCACCCGCCGCCTGCTGATCCGCCACCTGGCCCAGGCGCTGCCGGTGCGGGAGGCGGGCGCCGAAGTCAGCCTGGCCCTGGCCGGGCTCGCCGCCGATAGCCTCAGCCAGATGCTGCCCGGCCTGCTGGGCGCCGAGCCGCGTGGTGCCCTGGAGGGCCGGCGCCAGCATGTGATGGAGCGGATCGGCAAGGACCTCGATAACACCCTGCTGTACGTCTATCGCGACCTGTCCGATCCGGAGCTGGAGGAGTTCGTCACTTTCGCCGAGTCGGCCGAGGGCAAGGCTTATTACCAGGCCGCCCTGGAGGCCGTGCGCGCCGCCCTCGGCCCCTGAGCCACGCCGAGCGCCCATGAAAAAGGGAGGCCGAGGCCTCCCTTTTTTTTGTCGCGGCTCGCGCCTCAGAACAGGACGCGGCTGCGGATGGTGCCGTTGACCTGGTGGAGTTTTTCCAGGGCCAGGTCGGAGTACTCGGCGTCCACGTCGATCACCACGTAGCCGACCTTGTCGTTGGTCTGCAGGAACTGGCCAGAGATGTTGATGCCGTTCTCGGCGAACACCGTGTTGATCTCGCTCATCACGCCGGGGATGTTGCGGTGGATGTGCAGCAGGCGGTGCTTGCCGGGGTGGGACGGCAGGGCGACCTCGGGGAAGTTGACCGAGGACACCGAGGTGCCGATGTCGCTGTACTTGACCAGCTTCTCCGCCACTTCCAGGCCGATGTTGGCCTGGGCCTCGGCGGTGGAGCCGCCGATGTGGGGCGTGAGGATCACCCGGTCGAGGCCGCGCAGCGGGCTTTCGAATTCCTCGTCGTTGGAGCGGGGCTCCACCGGGAACACGTCGATGGCGGCGCCGATCAGGTGCTCGTCCTTGATGGCGGCGGCCAGGTGGTCCAGCTCGACCACGGTGCCCCGGGCGGCGTTGATCAGGATGGCGCCCTTCTTCATGGCGCGGATTTCCTTCTCGCCGATCATCCACTGGGTGGACGGCAGTTCCGGCACGTGCAGGGTGACGATGTCGGCCAGGCCCAGCAGCTCGTGCAGGGAGCCTACCTGCTGAGCGTTGCCCAGGGGCAGCTTGGTCACCACGTCATAGAAGTACACCTGCATGCCCAGGGCCTCGGCCAGCACCGAAAGCTGGGTGCCGATGGAGCCGTAGCCGACGATGCCCAGCTTCTTGCCGCGAATCTCGAAGGAGTTGGCCGCCGACTTGATCCAGCCGCCGCGGTGGCAGGAGGCGTTCTTCTCGGGGATGCCGCGCAGCAGCAGGATCGCCTCGGCCAACACCAGCTCGGCCACCGAACGGGTGTTGGAGTAGGGCGCGTTGAACACCGCGATGCCGCGCTCGCGGGCGGCGTCCAGGTCGACCTGGTTGGTGCCGATGCAGAAGCAGCCGACCGCCACCAGTTTCTTCGCGGCGTCGAACACCTCCTCGGTGAGCTGGGTGCGGGAACGGATGCCGATGAAGTGGGCATCGGCGATCTTCGCCTTGAGTTCGTCGCCGGACAGCGCGGTCTTGAGGTATTCGATGTTGCTGTAGCCGGCGGCCTTCAGGGTGTCCACGGCGTTCTGGTGGACACCTTCGAGAAGGAGGAACTTGATCTTGCTCTTATCGAGGGAGGTCTTGCTCATCTGCTTACCTGTGATCCCGTGGAAATGGCAGGGCGATGGACAGCGAAGAGGGGGCTGCCCCGGCCGGCGGGGCCGGCTCCCGGATCGGCGCGGCGCGCGATTCGCGGGGGTCGTATGCTAGCATGATCTCCTTTTTCCATGCTCGGTTGCGACCTGAAGCGTTCTCAGGGCGACCATGAATGTTCCGAGAGTTCCGCAGATGACCGACATCGCCCTGATCGAAGAGCTGAAGACCCTGCTGGAGCCGGGCAAGGTGCTCACCGATGCCGCCTCCCTGGAGGCCTACGGCAAGGACTGGACCAGGCATTTCGCGCCGGCGCCCCTGGCCATCGCCTTTCCCAAGCACATCGAGCAGGTCCAGGCCATCGTCCGCTGGGCCAACGCCCATCAGGTGGCGCTGGTGCCCTCCGGCGGCCGCACCGGGCTCTCCGCCGCGGCGGTGGCGGCCAACGGCGAAGTGGTGGTGGCGTTCGATTACATGAACCGTATCCTCGACTTCGACCCGCTGGACCGCACCGTGCGCTGCCAGCCGGGGGTGGTGACCCAGCAGTTGCAGGCCTTCGCCCAGGAGAAGGGCCTGTACTACCCGGTGGACTTCGCCTCCGCCGGTTCCAGCCAGATCGGCGGCAACATCGGCACCAACGCCGGCGGCATCAAGGTGATCCGCTACGGCATGACCCGCAACTGGGTCGCCGGGCTGAAGGTGGTCACCGGCAAGGGCGACCTGCTGGAACTCAACCGGGACCTGATCAAGAATGCCACCGGCTACGACATGCGTCAGTTGTTCATCGGCGCCGAGGGCACCCTGGGCTTCGTCGTCGAGGCCACCATGCGCCTGGACCGCCAGCCCACCAACCTCACCGCCATGGTGCTCGGCACGCCGGACTTCGAATCCATCATGCCGGTGCTGCACGCCTTCCAGGACAAGCTGGACCTGACCGCCTTCGAGTTCTTCTCCGACAAGGCCATGGCCAAGGTGCTGGCGCGGGGCGACGTGCCGGCGCCGTTCGAGACCGACTGCCCGTTCTACGCCCTGCTGGAGTTCGAGGCCACCACCGACGAGCGCGCCGACCAGGCCCTGGCCACCTTCGAGCACTGCGTGGAACAGGGCTGGGTGCTGGACGGGGTGATGAGCCAGAGCGAGCAGCAGTTGCAGAACCTGTGGAAGCTGCGGGAGTACATTTCCGAGACCATCTCCCACTGGACGCCCTACAAGAACGACATCTCGGTCACCGTTTCCAAGGTGCCGGCCTTCCTGCGCGACATCGACACCATCGTCGCCGCCAACTACCCGGACTTCGAGGTGGTGTGGTTCGGCCACATCGGCGACGGCAACCTGCACCTGAACATCCTCAAGCCGGAACATCTGGGCAAGGACGAGTTCTTCGCCAAGTGCGCCACGGTGAACCGCTGGGTGTTCGAGACGGTGGAGAAGTACAACGGGTCGATTTCCGCCGAGCACGGCGTGGGCATGACCAAGCGCGACTACCTGGGCTACAGCCGCTCGCCGGAGGAAATCGCCTACATGAAGGCCCTCAAGGCGGTGTTCGACCCCAACGGCATCATGAACCCCGGCAAGATCTTCGCCCAGTAACGCCGACCTTCGCCGCCCGCCCGGGCGGCCCGCCCGGAGTGAGCAGATGAGCTACCAGCACCAGTACGTCGACGGCACCGGCATCCACTTCCCGGTGGGCAAGGTGGTGTGCGTGGGCCGCAACTACGCCGAGCACGCCCGGGAGCTGAACAACCCGGTGCCCAGCGAGCCGCTGCTGTTCATCAAGCCGGGCAGTTGCGTGGTGCCGCTGGACGGCGGCTTCGTCATCCCCCGGGACCGGGGCGCGGTGCACTACGAGGCGGAGATCGCCGTGCTGATCGGCAAGCCGCTGTCGCGCGAGCCGGCCGACGAAGAAATCCGCGACGCCATCTCCGGCTACGCCCCGGCCCTCGACCTGACCCTGCGCGAGGTCCAGGCACGGCTCAAGGAGCAGGGCTATCCCTGGGAGATCGCCAAGGCCTTCGATGGCGCCTGCGTGCTGGCGCCCTTCGTGCCGGGCGACGCGGTGGTCGACCCCGCCGACCTGGGCATCCGCCTGAGCATCGGCGGCGAGGTCCGCCAGGACGGCAACAGCCGCGACATGCTCAACCCGATCCTGCCGCTGATTCGCCATATCTGCGGGCATTTCAGCCTGCAACCGGGTGACGTGGTGCTGACCGGCACGCCGGCCGGCGTCGGCCCGCTGCAACCGGGCGATACCCTGGCCCTGGAGCTGCTGGGGCTGTCGCGTTTCGAGAGCCGGGTACTCTGACGAACGCAGCGTCGCGCGCCTTGGCGGCCCGGTCGCGCCCCGGTAGGCTGGTGGCTTTGCCCCGGGGAGACGCCTGATGCGCCTGTCCTTTCTTCCGTTCCGTGCCCGCTGGCTCGTGGCGGGCCTCGCCGTGGCACTCGCCGCTGGCGCGATGATGTCCCAGCACCTGGACGACCGCCTGCTGTTCCTGTTCAAGGAGTCCCACCTCACTCAGGGCGAGCGCGACGCCAGCATCTGGCTGCCGGGCTACCAGGCGGTGATCCAGGGCAAGCGCCTCGACGGCCTGGACCACGACGAGACCTCCGACCTCACCTACAACCCGCTGAGCGGCACCCTCTACACCGTCACCGGCAAGACTCCGCTGCTGGTGGAGCTGTCCCGCCAGGGCGACGTGCTGCGGCGGATTCCCCTGATCGGCTTCTCCAACCCGGAAGGGGTGGCGATGATGGAGGACGGCAGCCTGGCGATCATCGACGAGCGCCGCCGCACCCTGTCCATCGTCAAGGTGGACGACCTCACCACCGAACTCAATGCCGTCGACGCCGCCGAGTACGATCTGGGCTTCCCCGATTCGCGCAACAAGGGCTTCGAGGCCATCGCTTGGGATGCCGCCGAGGGACGCCTGCTGCTGGGCAAGGAGCGGGAGCCGCGGGCGCTGTTCAGTTGGGACAGCGACGGTCGCGATCACATGGTCGGCGCCATGCACCCGCTGCCCAGCGACGGCTTGCAGATGCGCAACGTCTCGGCCCTGAGCATCGACCCGCGCACCCGCCACACCCTGGTGCTGTCGGCCCAGTCCAACCTGTTGCTGGAGCTGGACGAGAAGGGCGAGCCGATCAGCTTCATCAGCCTGATCGGCGGCCTCAATGGCCTGCGCCATGGCATTCCCCGGGCCGAGGGCGTCGCCATGGACGAGGCCGGCAACATCTACATGGTCAGCGAGCCGAACCTGTTCTACGTGTTCCGCAAGGACGCCGGCGCGGCCGCCAAGCCGGCGGGCTGAGGCTTCAGGCGGGGCGGACGCCCTCGAAGCCCTGCAGCACGTTCACCGCGTTGATGCCGATCTCCTCCACCGCGTAGCCGCCCTCCATGACGAACAGGGTGCGCAAGCCCAGCCGGCCGATGACCTCGCCCATGCGCAGGTAGTCCGGGCTGTCCAGCCGGAACTGGGAAATCGGGTCTTCCTTGAAGGTGTCCACCCCCAGGGACACCACCAGGGCGTCTGGCGCGTACCCGGCGATCAGCCGGCAGGCGTCGCCCAGGGCCTGGCTCCACACCGACCAGTCGCTGCCGGCCGCCAGCGGGTAGTTGCGGTTGAATCCCTCGCCGGGCCCCTGGCCCTTCTCGTCGGCGTAGCCGAGAAAGTACGGGTACTCGAAGCGCGGGTCGCCATGGATCGAGGCGAACAGCACGTCGGGGCGGTCGTAAAAGATGTCCTGGGTGCCGTTGCCATGGTGGTAGTCCACGTCGAGGATCGCCACCCGCCGGGCGCCCTGGTCGAGCATCGCCTGGGCGGCGATGGCGGCGTTGTTCAGGTAGCAGTAGCCGCCGATGTAATCCGCCGCCGCGTGGTGGCCCGGTGGCCGGCACAGGGAGAACACCCCACGGGCACCCTGGGCCAGCGCGGCCTGGCCGGTAAGGGCGACGTTGGCCGAGGCGGTGATGGCCCGCCAGGTGCCGGCGGTGATCGGCGCGCCGGCGTCCAGGGAGTAATAGCCCAGGCGGCCGTCGATATCCGCCGGCTCCACCTGGCGCAGGCGGCGCACCGGCCAGGCGATGGGGAGCATGTCGTGGTCGCGGCCCACCGCCTGCCATTCGGCCCAGGCGTGCTCCAGGAAATTCAGGAAGCCCTCGGTATGCACCCGGCGCAGCGGCTCGCGGCCGAACGCCTCGGGCGGGCTGACGTCCCCCAGGCCCACCGCCCGCAAGCGGTCGAGGACCATGTCGGCGCGGCTGGGTTTTTCGAAGCACGGCGTGAAGCGGCCGCCGATCAGTTCCTGCTGGCCGTGGTGCAGGCGGTGGTCATCGCTGTAAATCGTCAGCATGCAAGCTCCTATGACGCCTCTGCGGGCATCTGCGATGGGACGGGGGAAGCCCTCCGGGCGGAGGGCGGCGGAGGTTATTTCTTCAGCTTGGTCCAGACCTTGCTGCGCAGGCCGAGGGCCTTGGGCGAGCACAGCTCGAAGGGCTTCAGGCGCGCCAGCTTGTCCTGGGGCGTGTTGATCGCCGGGTCATCGAACAGCTCCTTGTCCATGAAGGCGTCGGAGCCCTCCACCGCGTTGTTGTACTTGGCGAAGTTGGAGGCCACGGCGATGTTCTCCGGCCGTAGCATCCAGTCGATGAAGACATGGGCCTCGGCGACGTTGCTGGCGTCCTTGGGAATCACCAGGTTGTCGATAAACAGGTGCATGCCTTCCTTCGGGTAGACATAGACCAGGCTGGCGCGCTGGGCGTGGGCCCGGTGGTAGGCACCATTCCACTGCTGGTGCATGGCCACTTCGCCGGCGGCCATGCGCTCGATGGTGCCGTCGCTGCTGTACATGGCGAGCATCGGTTTCTGTGCCAGCAGCAGGTCCTGGATGCGCTTGGCTTCCTTGGGGTCCTCGGTGCACTGGTCGATGCCCAGGTAGTGGGAGGCGGCGATGTACAGGTCCTCGATGGAGTTGAGCGCCACCACCTTGCCCTTGAGCGCCGCCGGCGGCTCGAAGAAGGGTTTCCAGCTCTCCTCCAGGGTGCCGCCCGGCACCATCTCGCGGTTGTAGCTGTAGCCGGTGGAACCCCACAGGTAGGGCACGCTATAGGCGTGCTCGGGGTCGAAGCCCAGGTGCTGGAAATTGGCCTTGAGGTTTTTCAGGTTGGGCAGCTTGCTCTTGTCGAGGGGCTGCAGCAGGCCGTCCTGCACCATGATCTGGATGAAGCTGTCGGACGGGACCACCACGTCGTAGGCGCCGCCGCCGGCCTTGAGCTTGGCCAGCAGGGTCTCGTTGCTCTCGTAGGCGTCCAGGGTGGCCTGGATGCCGGTGTCCTTCTCGAATTTCTTCAGCAGCTCCGGTGGGAAGTAATCCGACCAGTTGGCGAAGTGCAGGGTGCCGGCGGCCTGGGCGGGGCCGGTGAGGCTCCAGGCGAGCAGGGCGGACAGCGCGAGCGGGGTGCGACGGGTCATGGTCGGGCTCCTGGGACGGATGGCGGCGAGTCGCCGGGTGGCCGGCGCGTTTAGCGCTTGCGCTGGCCGATGGAGTAGGACAGGACAACGAACAGGATCGAAAGCAGCAGGATGATCGACGAGATGGCGTTGATCTTCGGCGATATGCCCATGCGGATCGCACTGAAGATGTACACCGGCAGGGTGGTGGCCCCGGCCCCGGCGACGAAGTAGGTGATGACGAAATCGTCCATGGAAATGATGAACGCCAGCATCGCTCCGGACAGCATCCCCGGCGCCAGCAGCGGCAGGGTGACCCGCCAGAAGGTTCGCCAGGGCGAGGCATAGAGGTCGGCGGCGGCTTCCGCCAGGCGCGGGTCCATGCCCTCCAGGCGGGCGCGGATCGGCAGGTAGGCGAAGGGCAGGCAGAACACCACGTGGGCGATGAGGATGGTGAACAGCGACAGCTTCAGGCCGACGAAGGCGAAGAACATCAGGGTCGCCACGGCGGTGACGATCTCCGGCACCAGCAGCGGCAGGCTCAGCACGCCGTTCATCAGCATCCGCCCGCGATGGGCGGGGCCGCGCATGCCCAGGGCGGCAAGGGTGGCCAGGGCGGTGGCGATGAGGGTGGCGAAGGTGGCCACCAGCAGGGAGTTCTTCGCCGCGCGAAGGATTTCCGGGTCCTGGGCCACCACCGCGTACCACTTCAGGCTGAAGCTCTCCCAGAGCGTGGCGGACTGCCCGCCGTTGAAGCTCAGGGCCACCAGCACCAGGATCGGCGCGTAGAGGAAGGCGAAGAACAGCCAGGCCAGCGGCCGGACCCCGGCGAAGCGCCAGAGGGGGTTGCGCGGATTCATGGGTGGCCTCCGGCGGCGGACTTGAAGCGCAGGCTGTACACCAGCATGGCGAGCAGGACGAAGGCCAGCAGGGCGAAGGACAGGGCGGCGCCCAGGGGCCAGTTGTGGGCGGTGCCGAACTGCAACTGGATCAGGTTGCCGATCATCAGTGCCTTCCCGCCCCCCAGCAGCTCGGGAATGATGTAGTTGCCCAGGGAGGGGATGAACACCAGGATCGTCCCGGCGGCGATGCCCGGCATCGCCAGGGGCACGATGATCCGCCGCAGCGCCTGGCGGCGGGTGGCGCCCAGGTCGTAGGCCGCCTCCACCAGGCGCCAGTCGAGCTTTTCCAGGCTGGTGTAGATGGGCAGTACCATGAACGGCAGAAAGGTGTAGAGCAGGCCGATCACCACCGCCAGGTCGGTGTAGAGCACGTTCAGCCCGCCCGAGGCCAGGCCCAGGGCTCCCAGGCCGCTGTCCACCAGGCCGCCGTTGCGCAGCAGCAGGATCCAGGCGTAGACCCGCACCAGCAGGTTGGTCCAGAACGGCACGGTGACCAGCAATAACAGCAGGTTGCGCCGCCGCTCGCTCTGCAACGCCAGGTACAGCGCGGTGGGGAAACCGATGGCCAGGCAGCCCAGGGTGGTCAGCACCGACAGCCAGAACGAGCGCTGGAAAATCTGCAGGTAGTCGAGGTTGAAGGTCAGGCTGTCGTCCAGGTCCCGCTCGAAGAGGAAATTGACGTAGGCCTCCAGGGAGTACTGGCCCCATTTCACTCCGCCGTAGTCGCCGGGCTGGAGGAACGACACCAACAGCATGATCCCCAGGGGCACCAGCAGGAACACCCCGAGGGTGACCATGGCCGGCGCGCCGAGGGCCAGGCGGCCCATCAGCAGGCGGCGCTCGTGGCGCAGACCGGCGTTCATTCGGCCAGTACCCGGATCGCGGCGGCGGGCACCCGCAGGCGCAGCCGCTCGCCCGGCCGGTGGGCCGCCTCGGCGCCGTCGTGGTTCTGCCGGCGCACGCGGAAGCCGGCCTGGCCAGCGACATTGAGGTGGTAGACGGTGTCGGTGCCCACGTACACCACGTCCTCCACCGTGCCTTCCAGCTCGCCGGCCGGGTCCAGGTGCACCCGCTCGGGGCGGATCGCCACGGTCACCGCGCCGCGCAGGGGCGTGGGCGCGCGCAGTGCCTGGCCGTCGGCCAGCCGCAGGCCATCCTCGCCGGCGTCGGCCGCGAGGAAATTGGTCTCGCCGATGAACGCCGCCACGGTGCGATTCACCGGCGACTCGTAGATCTCGCTGGGGCTGCCCACCTGCAGCACTCGGCCCTTGCTCATCACGGCGATGCGATCGGACATGGTCAGGGCTTCTTCCTGGTCGTGGGTGACGAAGATGAAGGTGATGCCGGTCTCGTGCTGCAGGCGCTTGAGCTCCATCTGCATGTCCTTGCGCAGCTTCTGGTCCAGGGCCGACAGCGATTCGTCCAGCAACAGCACTTTGGGCTGGTTGGCCAGCGCCCGGGCCAGGGCGATGCGCTGCTGCTGGCCGCCGGAGAGCTGGTCGGCGCGGCGTCGGCCCACGTCCGGCAACTTCACCAGCGCCAGCATGCGTTGCACCGTGGCGTCGATCTCGGCGCGAGGCAGGCCGCGCATTTCCAGGCCGAAGGCGATGTTCTGCGCCACGCTCATGTGGGGGAACAGGGCGTAGCTCTGGAACACCGTGTTGACCGGCCGGCGGAACGGCGGCAGGTCCTGCATCGGCTCGCCGTAGAGACGGATGGCGCCGGCGGTGGGTTGCTCGAAGCCGGCGATTAGCCGCAGCAGGGTGGTCTTGCCGCAGCCGGAGGGGCCAAGGAGGGTGAAGAATTCGTTGGCGCGAATCTCCAGGGAGACGTCGTCGAGGGCGCGCACGCCCTGGCCGGGTTCGCCGAACTCCATGCAGATTCGCTCGATGCCGATCGCGCTGGACGTCATGTTCGCAGGCTCTAACAGATTGTTCTTATTTGGGTTTTCCCTGTCATGAAAACCCGCTTGGGGTCGATTCTGACCGTCCGGGGCGAGGGGACAAACGTTATAAGCGGACAAAAGGGGATAGTTCCGGCCAACTTCGAGCCGATCCGCCTCGTCGGCGCCCTGACGACGCGGCGGCCGGTGGGGACCCATCGCGCTAAGCATGGCGGCCACGTCGGGCGCCAGGCCGTGCCCGCCTGCCGGGCGGGGCATGACGCGGCATCGCGTGCGATGGCGAGGGAGGAGGCGCCGGTCCCTCGGACGAGGGGGCGATCAGGACGCCGGACGCGGGAGCGCCCGGCGTGTGGTCAACGCCGGTAGAGGCTCGGCGATTGGCCGCTCCAGCGCTGGAAGGCGTGGCGGAAGCTGGCGGTCTCGCTGTAGCCGAGCTGCTCGGCGATCAGGTAGATCGGCAGGTCGGTATCGGCCAGCAAGCGGCGCGCCTTGTCGTAGCGCACTTCGTCCAGCAACTGCTGGTAACTGGTATTGAGCCGCTGCAAGTGACGCCGCAAGGTGCGCTCGGAGCGGTGCAGACGGCGCGCCACGCCGTGCAGGGTGGCGGATTCGCGCAGGTGGCCGTCGAGGTGCCGGCGGACCTGCTCCAACACGTTGTCGCGGTTGCTCAGTCGGGCATCCAGCTTCAGGCACTGCCGCATCCCCGAGTGGCACGTCACCGGGTCGGCCAGGGGCAGCGGCCGGTCCAGCAGGGCGGCGTCGAAGGCCAGTACGCCGGCCGGGGCGTCGAAGCGCACCGGGCAGCCGAGCCTCTCCTCGTACAGCGCGGCGTGGGCGGGCCGGGGGAACGGCAGCGCGAGGTGGCGCGGCGCCACCGGCTCGCCCAGCAGGTCGCGGACCACGGTGAGCAGCGAGGTCATGCACAGCTCGGTGTTGAAGCGCTCCAGGTCGGGGGCGTAGCGGTATTCCCGCGCCACCAGTCGGGCCTCGTCGCCGTGCTCCTCCAGGGCCAGGTTGAAGTAGGTGCCCAGCAGCGCCGGGCGCGACAACGCCAGTTCCAGGGCGTCCCGCAAGGTGCGGCTGGCCAGCATGGTGTAGCCGAGGATGCCGTAGGCGGAGACATGCATGCGCAGGCCGAGGGACAGCCCCAGGGCCGGCTCGCGGGCGCTGGCCTGGGCGTTGGCGAAGACCCGCAGTTCCTGGGCATGGAAGATCAGCTTGTCGGGCGTGTCGAGGTCGGCGCGGACCAGGCCGCTTCCCGCCAGCAAGCGTTCGTAGGGCACGCCGCTGTCGGCCAGGGTACCCATCGCCAGGGCGACGGTGTGAAGGGTGGTGAGTGTCCGTTCTTCCGGTAGCAGTGACTGACCCATGGAGCGTCCCCTTTGGTAACGAGGCGCCTGCCGCCGGGGCGCCTTCCTCGGCGGGGGCGCCGTCGGGGCAGGCCATCCGGCAGGCGCCTGCGCCATGTACTGATTGTCATGCCAGGCGTTCGCCGTTACCGGCCCGGCCCATGGGGTCCGGACGGCGCGTTAAGCCTGGATTCAGCGAAACGTGCTATTGCTGGCGGCTTCCCTGGGCCGCCGATCATTGCCGATGCGCCGTTTCCTGACGCCGAAAACCCTGTTCGCCTGCGTGTCGCTGGCGCTCCTGCTGGTGGCCGCGCTGGCCGCCCAGTCGTTCCGCCTGTACGAACGGGGCTGGTTCGCTTTGCAAGAATGGCGCCACGCGCCCCAGTGGCGGGCGCGCTCGGTGTGGCTGCCGGACTACCGGGTGGTGGTGGAAGGCCGCCCGGTGGAGGGCCTCGCCGACCTCTCGGCGCTGACCTACGATCCCCAGCGGCGAACCCTCTACAGCGTGACCAACAAGCGCCCGGCCTTGCTGGAGCTGTCCCTCGACGGCCGCCTGCTCCGGCGCATCGAGCTGGTGGGGTTCGCCGACCCGGAGGCCGTGGAGTACATCGGCCCGGGCCGCCTGGTGATCAGCGACGAGCGCCGCCAGCGGCTGACCCTGGTGCGAATCGATGACGCCACCCGGCGCCTGGACGCCGCCCAGGGCGAGCAGTTGACCCTGGGCATCGAGCGCAACGGCAACAAGGGTTTCGAGGGCCTGGCCTACGACGCGGCGGGCCAGCGGCTGTTCGTCGCCAAGGAGCGCGACCCGGTGCGCATCTACGAGGTGCGCGGGTTCCCCACGTCGCCCGGCGAGCCGCTGGCGGTACAGGTGGCGGACGACCCGAAGCGCGACGCGCGGCTGTTCGTGCGCGACCTGTCCAGCCTGCTCTACGACCCCCGCAGCGGCCATCTGCTGGCGCTTTCCGACGAGTCGCGGCTGATCCTCGAACTGGATGGTCGAGGCCGCCCGGTCAGCAGCCTGTCCCTGTTGCCCGGCCCGAGCGGCCTGCGCCGTGGCGTGCCCCAGGCGGAAGGCATGGCGATGGACGAGGAGGGGACCCTGTACCTGGTGAGCGAGCCGAACCTGTTCTACGTGTTCCGCAAGGCGCCCTGAGCACGGCGGGGAATCCGGAGGGCGCGGGGCGCGAAACGGGTAGCCGTTAACCGAAGCGCCGGCAACGGATGCCGCCAGGCGAAGCCCGCCGGTCGACCGTGACCGGCGGGCGCTCATGGCCGGCCAGGCCGGCCGGAAGGATGGGTCAGAACTGCCACTGGGCGCCGAGGGAGTAGCTGGCCTGGCTGCCCTCGTCGTGAGCGAAACGGCTGTTGGCCTCGACGTAGACCCCCAGTTGCGGGGTGATCGCCAGCAGCGCGCCGAGCTGAGCGCGGCCGAAGCTCTCGTCGACGTTGCCCAGTTCCGCCACCCGCGCCCGGCCGTCGGCGCGGCTGGTCAGGTCCAGGTCCTCCAGGCGGCCGTCGCCCAGTTCCTTGACCCAGCGCAGGCTGCCGTAGGGGTGCAAGGCCATGGCGCCCAGGGGCAGGTTGCCGCGCAGGCGCCAGCCGAGGCTGGCCTCCAGGGAATCGAAGCGCTGTTCCTCGTAGCCCAGGGCGGTGCGGCGGCGCTCGTCCTCATGGAAGCCATCGATGCGGTAGTGGCTGTAGTCCAGGCCGGCGAATGGCCCGGTCTTCAGCTCGCCGAGGGTGAAGTCGTAGCCGCCTTGGACCCGGGCACCCCAGGTGAAGGCATCGGTGTCGCCGTCGAAGCGCTGGTCCAGCAGCACCGGGCCGCCGTTGGCCCGCAGTTGCAGGGCGCGGCGGGTATCGAAGCCGGTATGGCCGACGCTGGCCTCGCCGGCCAGCCACTGGGGACCCTCGTTGTACAAGGCGTACAGGCCGGCCTGCCAGGTGTCGCTGTCCACCTTGCCGCCGTGTTCCAGGCGATCGCGGCCGTTGAGGTAGCTCAGGCTGCCGCCCACCACCAGGCCGTTGCCCAGGGCGTAGTCGCCCAGGGCGTGCAGGCCGTAGCGTCGGGCTTCCGGGCTGGCCTCGGTGTCGAAGCCGCCGTCGGGAGCGTATTCGCCGTCGATGCCGATCTCGCCATCGAAGCTGCCGGCTTCCCGGGCGGCATCCTGCAGGGTCAGCCAGCGGCGGTCGTGCAGGCGGGTCAGGGCCTCGTGCTGGCGCTGCAGGTTGTCCTGCAGATCGCGGGCGAGGGCGCCGCCGGAAGCGGTGGAGGCCAGCAGGTCGGCGTTGGTCATCTCCAGCACCAGGCGCGTCAGCAACAGGGAGAAGTCCCGCAGGCGCTGGTCGATGCGCGCCTGGCCGAGGGCGTTGGTCAGGACCGTCTCGTTGTCCTTGTTCGGGTCGTGCCAGGTCGAGCCGCCGGGAATCGCCGGGTTGTCGGTCTGCTGGTAACCGTCCAGGTCGCCCAGCTCCCAGTTGGTGGCCTCGACGAACAGCACCGGCACCTTGAGGTTCTCGAACGACGAGCCGTCGCTGCAGCAGCCGGTGCCGGCCGGGTATTCCGGGTCGAGGCCGGGGTTGGTGTGCAGGTCGATGCCCATTTCCCGGGCCAGGCTGAAGGCGTGCTCGCGCAGGGACGCCAGCGCCGGGTCGGCGACGCTGTTCTGGCCGGCGTGGACGTACATCCGGTCGCCGGTGATCAGGCTGTCCAGGTTGATCATGCCCAGCAGGTTGGCGCGCTGTTGCTGGCTGAGGGAGGCGACGTAGCCACGGGAGCCGCGCAGGCCCTCTTCCTCGGCGCCGAAGCCCACCACCGCCAGACCGTTCTCCAGCTTCAGACCGCTCAGGTTGCGGGCGATCTCGGTGAGCACGGCGGCCCCCGAGCCGTTATCGTCCAGGCCTTGCAGGTCCGGTCGGCCGAAATAGGTATCGAAGTGGGCGCCGAGCACGACGAACTTCTCCTGGGTGCCGGGCGCATAGGCGACGACGTTCTGCGAAGTCCGGTTCTCACCGTTGGCGGTCCAGGCGAAGTCCTGGCGGGCGAAGGTGTAGCCGCCGCCCATCTGGGCCTGCATCAGGTCAGCCGCGCCGGCGAAGTTGGCCGTGCCCCGGTAGCGGCCGGGGTAGTCGTGGATCAGGCGGTCCAGGGTGACGCCGGCATGCTCGCCATAGTCGTAGGCGGACGCGCTGGCCGGCAGCAGGGCGGTACCGAGGCCTAGACCGAGGCCGATGGCGGTGGCGAGGGGCTTCAACACACTCATTCTCCTAGAGACGGTTCGAATCGGGCGGAGCGGAGTGCAGGATGCGGACCGCGACCGACTTGAGTCGTCCTGAATGACGCATAAATAGAAAAAGGGGGCGCGATTCTATAATTTGGGCGCAAGGGGGCCCGATGAATATCGGGCTGGAGAAGGGTGGCGCCCCGCAGGTACGCGCCGATGTTCCAAAAGGTGACGGCGCTCGTCCCGGACGCGCCGTAACGGGGCGCCCCCCGGCGGGCTAGCGGCGCAGGGCGCGCACGCCCTCGGCGGTGCCCAGCAACAGCAGGTCGGCGGGGCGGGCGGCGAACAGACCGTTGGTGACCACGCCGACGATGGCGTTGATCCGCGCTTCCAGATCCACCGGATCGACGATCTCCAGGTTGTGCACGTCGAGGATCACGTTGCCGTTGTCGGTCAGCACGCCCTCGCGATACACCGGGTCGCCGCCCAGCTTGACCAGTTGCCGGGCCACGTGGCTGCGGGCCATGGGGATCACCTCCACCGGCAGGGGGAAGCGCCCGAGCACCGGCACCAGCTTGCTGGCGTCGGCGATGCAGACGAAGGTCTTGGCCACCGCGGCGACGATCTTCTCCCGGGTCAGGGCGGCGCCGCCGCCCTTGATCAGGTGCAGGCGTTCGTCACTTTCGTCGGCCCCATCGACGTAGAACTCCAGCGCGTTCACCCCGTTGAGGTCATAGACCGGAATGCCATGGGCCTTCAGCCGCTGGGCGGTGGCCTCGGAGCTGGCCACCGCGCCGTCGAATTCCAGCTTGTGGCGGGCCAGGGCGTCGATGAAGAAATTGGCGGTGGAGCCGGTGCCCACGCCGACGACGCTGGTCGCCTCCAGGTGCGGGCGGATATGGTCGACGGCGGCCTGGGCCACCGCCTGCTTGAGCTGGTCCTGAGTCATGATTTCGCAGCGCCTGGCCGGGGAAAAGCCGGCAGTATAGCGGCCGGGGGCGATCGTTGGCCCGCCGGTTTCGCTGGAGTAGACTGCGGCATCCTCGAAGCCCGCCAAGCAGCCGTCCGATGCTCGAACAGTACGTCAAGATGACCCTCACCTCGCGCGTCTACGACGTGGCCGAGGAAACGCCCCTGCAGAGCG
>DAMBWF010000020.1:0-43609 GCA_032052615.1 Pseudomonadaceae bacterium | reverse complement strand
GAGAAGCGCAAGACGGTCGGACCCAGGGCGGTGGTGACGTTGAGGACGCGGTTCATGTAATGGCTCCCTGCCAGACGGGCCGAGGTCCGTGACGGCGTTTCTAAAGCGGATGGAGGACGAATGGATGCCATCCGTCGTAGCGGCGGCATGCTACTGCGTCGCCGGCCAAGTTTCTGTGATGGCCTTCCGCTTCTTTACCTGCGGTTAACGACGAGCCGCGATGGCCCCGCAAGCGGGCCCGGCCAAGGGGCGCTCAGCGCCCCAGCAAGCGGGCGAGCCCGTCCGCCAATGGCGTCGGCTCGGGGAACTCGTAGCAGCCCAACAGGCGCCGATTGTCGGCGCGGGAGTGACGAATGTCTCCGGCCCGGGCTGGCTGGTGACGCAACGGCGGGAGGCCGCCCAAGAGGGCTTTCAACGCATCGAGCAGGCCATTGAGGCTGATGCTGCGCCCCAGGCCGACATTCACCGGCCCCGCCTCGAAACGCTCGCGCAGCAGGGCTTGGCAGAGAATACCCACCAGATCGCCGATGTAGACGAAGTCTCGGGTCTGCTCGCCGTCGCCGAAGATATCGATGGGCGTGCCCGCCAGGGCTCGCTCGGCGAAGATGCTGATCACCCCCGAGTAGGGCGAGGACGGGTCCTGGCGTGGCCCGAAGATGTTGAAGAAACGGAACACGGCCGGCTCCAGGCCATGCTGGCGACGGTAGAAGTCCAGGTAGTGCTCGCTGGCCAGTTTGTCGGCGGCGTAGGGGGTGAGCGGGGCCTTGGGCGTATCTTCGCTCACCGCCTGGCCTTCGCCGTTCTGCCCGTATACCGCGGCGCTGGAGGCGAACAGCAAGCGCCGGACCCCTTGGGTGCGCATCGCCTCGCAGAGGTTGAGGGTGCCGATGAAATTGCTCCGGTGGGTCGACACTGGGTCTTCCACCGAGGCCTGCACCGAGGCGACGGCGGCCAGGTGGGCGACCGCACCGCACCCCGCGACGGCCCGCTCCAACAGATGCGCATCGGCGATGTCGCCCTCGATCAATTCCAGGCGCGGGTCGTGCAGCGGCAGGTTGTCCCGCCGCCCGGTGGACAGGTTGTCCAGCACGCGCACCGGGTAGCCCCGCGCCAGCAGAGCGTCCGCGAGGTGGGAGCCGATGAAGCCGGCACCGCCGGTGATGAGGATGGGAGCGTCAGACATGGCGATAAAAACGGTTCAGCAGGGCCGGCAAGCCGCTGCGCCAGGCGCGAGGCTTGATGCCGAAGGTGTGCAGGATTTTCTTGCAAGCGAGCACCGCGTGCTGCGGCTCCTCGCGGGCATCGGGGCGTTCGGCGTGGGCCTGGGGGCTGATCTCGCGGGCCTTGAGCGGGTGCAGGCCGCGCGCCTCGCTCAGCAGGGTCTGGCCCAGCACCAACGGGGTGGTCGCCTCCTGCCCACCGTAGTGGTAGGTGCCCCACAGGGGCGCCTGGCAGTCGAGCTGCTTGAGCACCGCCAGCATCACCCGGGCCGCATCGTCCACGGGGGTCGGGTTGCCCCGGCGGTCGTCCGCCAGGAACAGTTCGTCCTCCTGCTCGGCGCGGCCCAGCAGGCGTCCGAGGGCGCCCTCGCGGCTGTCGTCGAGTAGCCAGCCGAAGCGCAGCAGGACATGGCGGGGGCAGACGGCGCGGACGTGCTGCTCGATCCGCCACAGCGATTGGCCGCGCAGGCCGAGCGGCGCCGGCTCGTCCTTTTCGCTATAGGCGGTGGCGCGGGCACCGTCGAACACCCGGTAGCTGGAGGGTTGCAGCAGCAGCATCTCATGGCGCTGGCACAGTTCGCCGAGGCGCTCGACAGCTCGTTCCTGGGCGGCGCAGCGAGCCTCGCTGACGCGCTCGGCCTGGAACCAGTCGAAGTAGTAGGCGAGGTTGATCACCGCGTCCGGGCGGGTATCGTCGAGCAGTTGGGTCAGGCTGGGGACATCCCAGCCTTGCTCGGGCGGGCGCGGCGCGAGGAAACCGATGTCTTCCTCGGCTCCCAGCCGGATCAGCGCCTGACCCAGGGCATTGCCGCCACCCAACAACATCAGGCGCATGCGCATGGTGGTGCAGGTCACTCCCGTGAATGGACCACCGCGCGGCATGAGCCGGGGCCGTGGCGTGAACGAGTGATGAGGCCGCCGCGAGCGGCCGGAACGAGCCGTATTGTGCGGATTTTGCCCGGGCTCGTCACCCGCAAAGTGACCGACGCCGCCGCGCGGCCGCGGCGGCGTCGCACCCAGGGTCCCGCGCCTGCCCCCCGCCGAAGTATCCGGCGATATCCGCCCGCTTTTTCACACCCTTAAAAAAGCCCCCTGACCTTAAGGCCGGGGGGCTTGGGTCCGCCGCGAGCGCGCCGTCAGAACGGAATGTCGTCGTCGAAGCTGTCGTAGTCCTGGGCGGGCTGGGGAGCCGGTTGCTGCTGCGGGGCCGGGCGGGATTGCGGGGCCTGCTGCTGGGGCGCCGGGCGCGGCGCGCGCTGTTGCGGCGCATAGTCGCCGCCACCTTCGCTGCCACCCCGGCCGCCGAGCATCTGCATGCTGCCGGTCATGTCCACCACGATCTCGGTGGTGTAGCGCTTGACGCCGTCCTTCTCCCACTCGCGGGTCTGCAAGCGGCCCTCCACATAGACTTGGGAGCCCTTGCGCAGGTACTCGCCGGCGATTTCCGCCAGCTTGCCGAAGAACACCACGCGGTGCCATTCGGTACGCTCTTGCTGCTGGCCGGTCTGCTTGTCCTTCCAGCTATCGCTGGTGGCCAGGGTGATGTTGGTCACCGCATTGCCGTTGGGCAGGTAGCGGGTTTCCGGGTCGCCGCCGACGTTGCCGATCAGAATGACTTTGTTAACCCCACGGGCCATAGCGTTCTCCTGAAGGCGGCCAGGCCTCGCCCGACGAAGTCGGCGAATGCCCGGCACGCATTGTTCTGTTGATCGTCGAGGCGATGCCTCGGGTTGATTCGGAAGCCTGGCGGGCCGGCTCGCCCGTCCAAGCATAATCGGTGACGGGCGTCAGTGCCCGGGCGCCACGCCAGCCGGCGCGACCAGGCGCTCCAGCGCCGCGCGGTCCACCTGCTGGGTATCCAGCTTTACGTATAGGGCGGCCTCCTCGGGCACCACCACGGCATCGGTGATCCCCGGTTGCGCCAGCAAGCGCGCCACCAGTTCCATGTCCTCGAGCGCGGCCGCGTCCAGCGGCAGGCGCAGGCTGGTCACGTAGGGCGGCTCGCGCATCGTAGCAGCAATGACCAACCAAAGCAGCGCGAGGACCGAGCAACCGAGGAACACCGCGCCGAGCCCGCCATGCTGAAACAGCCAGCCGCCAAGTATGCCGCCCAAGGCCGCGCCAAGGAACTGGCTGGTGGAGTACACGCCCATGGCGGTGCCCTTGCCCCCGGCCGGGGCGACCTTGCTGATCAACGACGGCAGCGAGGCCTCCAACAGGTTGAAGGCGGTGAAGAACACGATGGTGCCCAGCACCAATGCCCTCAGGCTGTCGCCGAAGGCCCAGAAGTACAGCTCGCAGAGCAGCAGCACGGCCACCGCGCCGATCAGCACTCGCTTCATCCGGCGCTTCTTTTCGGCATAAATGATGAACGGCACCATCCCGAAGAAGCCCACCAGCAGCGCGGTCAGGTAGACCCACCAGTGCTGCTCCTTGGGCAGGCCGCCCTGCTCCACCAGCGCCAGCGGGAGCGCGACGAAGCTGGCCATGAGGATCGCGTGCAGGGCGAGGATGCCGAAGTCCAGGCGCAGCAGGTCGGGGTGGCGCAGAGTCGGTCGCAACGCCTGGCGCGCGACCCCGGACTCGCGATGCTGCAGCGGGTGGACGCTGCGCGGTACCCCCCACCACGTGATGAGGATACCCAGCAGCGCCATGCCGGCCGTGGTCCAGAACAGCCCGGCGAGGCCGAACAGACGGGTCAACACCGGCCCGACCACCATGGCCACCGCGAACGACAGGCCGATGCTCATGCCGATCATGGCCATGGCCTTGGTCCGGTGCTGCTCGCGGGTGAGGTCGGAGAGCAGCGCCATCACCGCCGCCGAGATCGCCCCGGCGCCTTGCAATACGCGGCCCGCGATCACACCCCAGATGGAGTCGGCATTGGCCGCCAGCGCGGCACCGGCGGCGAAGATCAGCAGGCCGCCGTAGATCACCGGGAGACGCCCGATGCGGTCGGCGAGGATACCGAAGGGAATCTGCAGGATGGCCTGGGTCAGGCCGTAGGCGCCGATGGCCAGGCCAATCAGCGCGGGGGTTGCACCGGCCAGGTCGCGCCCATATGTAGCGAGGACCGGCAGCACCATGAACATGCCGAGCATGCGAAAGGCGAAGACCAACGCCAGACCGCCCGCGGCGCGAGTCTCGTCAGCACTCATGCGTTCGCTGTGCGAATCGTGCATGGAATAACCTCTTCAAAACCGGCGGCGATTCTAACAGTCCAACCTGTGCGGGCACAGCGGTGTCGCTTTGCCGCACGCCCTGGGCGAACCGTATACTCGCGGGTTTCCCGCCCGCTACAGCGAGGCTGTTTTGGACAAGATCCTGATTCGTGGGGCGCGCACCCACAACCTGAAGAACATCGACCTCACACTGCCCCGCGACAAGCTGATCGTCATCACCGGTTTGTCCGGCTCCGGAAAATCCTCCCTGGCTTTCGATACGCTTTACGCGGAAGGCCAGCGCCGCTACGTGGAATCCCTGTCGGCCTATGCCCGGCAGTTCCTGTCGATGATGGAGAAGCCCGACGTCGACACCATCGAGGGGCTTTCCCCGGCGATTTCCATCGAGCAGAAGTCCACGTCCCACAACCCGCGCTCAACCGTGGGCACCATCACCGAGATCTACGACTACCTGCGTTTGCTCTACGCCCGCGTGGGCATCCCGCGTTGCCCGGACCACGACACGCCCCTGGAGGCCCAGACCGTCAGTCAGATGGTGGATCAGGTGCTGGCGATGCCCGAGGGCAGCAAGCTGATGCTGCTGGCGCCCATCGTGCGCGAGCGCAAGGGCGAGCACCTGTCGGTCTTCGAGGAAATGCGCGCCCAGGGCTTCGTGCGCGCGCGGGTCAATGGCACGCTCTACGAACTGGACGAGTTGCCCAAGCTGGACAAGCAGAAGAAGCACGCCATCGACGTGGTGGTGGACCGTTTCAAGGTGCGCGGCGACCTGCAGCAACGCCTGGCCGAGTCCTTCGAGACCGCTCTGGCCCTAGCCGACGGTATCGCCCTGGTGGCGCCGATGGAGGGCGAGACCGGCGAGGAAACCATCTTCTCCGCGCGCTTCGCCTGCCCGATCTGCGGCCACTCCATCAGCGAGCTGGAGCCCAAACTGTTCTCCTTCAACAACCCCGCCGGGGCCTGCCCCACCTGCGACGGCCTGGGGGTCAGGCAGTTCTTCGACGCGCGGCGAGTGGTCAATGGCGAACTGACCCTGGCCGAGGGCGCCATCCGCGGCTGGGACCGCCGCAACGTCTATTACTTCCAGATGCTCGGCTCCCTGGCCTCCCACTTCCATTTCAGCCTGGAAGAACCCTTCGAGAGCCTGCCACCGGACTTGCAGAAGACCGTGCTGTACGGTTCCGGCCGGGAGAACATCGATTTCCGCTACCTGAACGACCGGGGCGACATCGTCAAGCGCTCCCATCCCTTCGAGGGCATTCTGCCCAACCTGGAGCGGCGCTACCGGGAGACCGAATCCCAGACCGTGCGCGAGGAACTGGCCAAGTTCCTCAGCACCCAGCCGTGCCCGGAATGCCGCGGCACGCGCCTGCGGCGCGAGGCGCGCCACGTGTGGGTCGGCGAGAAGACCCTGCCGGCGGTGACCAACCTGCCGGTGGGCGAGGCCAGCGACTACTTCGGCGGCCTGGCGCTGACCGGCCGGCGTGGCGAGATCGCCGCCAAGATTCTCAAGGAAATCCGCGAGCGCCTGCAGTTCCTGGTGAACGTCGGCCTCGACTACCTCACTCTCGATCGCAGCGCCGACACCCTGTCCGGCGGCGAGGCCCAGCGTATCCGCCTGGCCAGCCAGATCGGTGCCGGCCTGGTAGGCGTAATGTACATCCTCGACGAACCCTCCATCGGCCTGCACCAACGGGACAATGAACGCCTGCTGGCCACGCTCACCCACCTGCGCAACCTGGGCAACACGGTAATCGTGGTGGAGCACGACGAGGACGCCATTCGCCTGGCGGACTACGTGGTGGACATCGGCCCGGGGGCCGGCGTGCATGGCGGTAGCATCGTCGCCGAGGGCACCCCCGACGAGGTGATGGCCCATCCCGACTCGGTCACTGGCAAATACCTGTCCGGGCGCATGAAGATCGCCGTGCCCGCCCAGCGCACCCCGCGAGACAAGAAGAGGCTACTCAAGCTCAAGGGTGCCCGGGGCAACAACCTGCAGAAGGTCGATCTGGAAATCCCGGTCGGCCTGTTCACCTGTATCACGGGGGTTTCGGGGTCGGGCAAGTCCACCTTGATCAACAACACCCTGTTCCCGATCACCGCCACCGCGTTGAACGGCGCGACGACCCTGGAAGTGGCGCCCCACGATGCCTTCGAGGGACTGGAGCACCTGGACAAGGTGGTGGATATCGACCAGAGCCCGATCGGGCGCACGCCGCGCTCCAACCCGGCCACCTACACCGGCCTGTTCACGCCGATCCGCGAGCTGTTCTCGGGAGTGCCCGAGGCCCGCTCGCGCGGCTACGGCCCGGGCCGCTTCTCGTTCAACGTCAAGGGAGGCCGTTGCGAGGCCTGCCAGGGCGATGGCGTGATCAAGGTGGAAATGCACTTCCTGCCGGATATCTACGTGCCCTGCGACGTGTGCAAGGGCAAGCGCTACAACCGCGAAACCCTGGAAGTGAAGTACAAGGGCAAGAGCATCACCGAGGTGCTGGACATGACTATCGAGGAGGCCCGGGCCTTCTTCGATGCGGTCCCGGCCCTCGCCCGCAAACTACAGACCCTGATCGACGTGGGCCTGTCCTACATCAAGTTGGGGCAGAGCGCTACCACGCTTTCCGGAGGGGAGGCGCAACGGGTCAAGCTGTCCCGGGAACTCTCCAAGCGGGATACTGGCAAGACCCTTTATATCCTCGACGAGCCCACCACCGGCCTGCACTTCGCCGACATCCAGCAGTTGCTCGACGTGCTGCACCGGCTACGGGACCACGGCAATACCGTGGTGGTCATCGAGCACAACCTGGATGTGATCAAGACCGCCGACTGGCTAGTGGACCTGGGGCCCGAGGGGGGCTCCAAGGGCGGTCGGATCATCGCCACCGGCACACCCGAGGAAGTGGCGGCGAACGCCAAGTCCCATACCGGGCATTTCCTCAAGCCGCTGCTGGAGCGGGACCGGGCCTAGCCAGACGCGGACGGCTCCCTGGCGCATACCAGGGGGCCGTTGCGTTCATCGGACGCCTCGCCCGCTCACTCGACCTCTGCAAGAGCGATCTCCAGCCCCAGCGCAACGCCTTCGCCATAGACTCGGTCGGCCTTGAGGAAGTGCGCGATCTGCCGGCGCTGGATGCTTCGGTCGATCCCCTCCATTGCCTTGACGATGTTGCCGATCAGCAACGCCTTCTGCGCCGGGCTCATCAGGCGGAACAGCGCCCCCGCCTGACTGTAGTAATCGTCGTCGACCCGATGATCGTAACGATCCGCCGCGCCGTTCAGGATCAGCGGCGGTTCGGCATGGCGCGGCGACTGCTTGGGGGCATCGGCATGGCTGTTGGGTTCGTAGTTAGGCGCGGCGCCCCCGTTGCTGCCCAGCGCCATGGCACCGTCGCGCTGGTAGCCGTGGACCGGGCAACGCGGCGCGTTGACAGGGAGTTGCTGGTAGTTGGTGCCGACCCGGTAACGCTGGGCATCGGCATACGCGAATACCCGGCCTTGTAGCATGCGATCCGGAGACAGTCCCACCCCAGGCACAACATTGCTGGGGGCGAAGGCGGCCTGCTCGACCTCGGCGAAGTAGTTGAGCGGGTTGCGATTCAACTCGATCACACCGATCTCGATCAGCGGGAAGTCTTTCTGCGACCACGTCTTGGTCACGTCGAACGGGTTCTCCGGATGGGCCGCCGCCTGGGCCTCGCTCATCACCTGCATGCACACCCGCCAGCGGGGATAGTCGCCCCGCTCGATGGCCTGGGACAGGTCCCGCTGGGCGTAATCGGGGTCGCTACCCGCGAGACGGGTGGCGTCCTCGGGCGCCAGGTTGCGGATACCCTGCATCGATTTGTAGTGCCACTTCACCCAATGACGCTCGCCTTGGGCATTGATGAGGCTGTAGGTATGGCTACCGAACCCATGCATGAAACGGTAGCCATCCGGAATACCGCGGTCGGAGAAGAGGATGGTGACCTGATGCAGTGATTCGGGGGACAGCGACCAGAAGTCCCACATGGCGCGCGGGCTCTTCAGATTGGTCTGCGGGTCGCGCTTCTGGGTGTGGATGAAGTCGGGGAATTTCAGCGGATCGCGAATGAAGAACACCGGGGTGTTGTTGCCCACTACGTCCCAGTTGCCTTCCTCGGTATAGAACTTGATGGCAAAGCCTCGAGGGTCTCGCTCGCTGTCCGCGGAGCCGCGCTCGCCGCCCACAGTGGAAAAACGCAAGAATATCGGAGTCTGCTTCCCGACATGTTCGAAGAGCTTCGCATGACTGTAACGCCGGAGGTCGGCGGTGACAGTAAAGGTACCGTAGGCACCCGATCCCTTGGCGTGCACCCGTCGCTCGGGGATAACCTCGCGATTGAAGTGGGCCAGCTTCTCCACCAGGTGGAAGTCGTCCAGCAACAACGGGCCGCGTGGACCGGCGGAGCGGGAGTTCTGGTTATCGGCTACCGGGATACCGCTGGCGGTCGTGAGGGTTTTCTCGCTCATATGCACTCCTGAATTCGAGCCGGAAGGCTTAGGCAGAAGCGTACAGAGTGAGCCTATTGAGAACTAATTTATTAAGGCCAACGAATCGATAGTCACAGCCTAATCAGGAGGCAATAAAAAACCGGGCCTGAGCCCGGTTCTTCATGACAGCCAAGGGTTACTCGGCGGTCTGGACCTCACCAGCGACCGGACGGTCTACCAGCTCGACATAGGCCATGGGCGCATTGTCGCCCGCGCGGAAACCACACTTCAGGATGCGGAGATAACCGCCCTGACGGGTGGCGTAGCGCTTGCCCAGGTCGTTGAACAGCTTGCCGACAGCAGCTTTCGAACGGGTACGGTCGAAAGCCAGACGGCGGTTGGCCACGCTGTCTTCCTTGGCCAGGGTGATCAGCGGCTCGGCAACGCGACGCAGTTCCTTGGCTTTCGGCAGGGTGGTCTTGATCAGTTCGTGCTCAAACAGCGACACGGCCATGTTCTGGAACATCGCTTTGCGGTGTGCGCTGGTGCGGCTCAGGTGACGGCCACTTTTACGATGACGCATGATTGAAATTCCTTACCAAACCTTGAGTTCGGTGATTACGACGATCAGGCAGTGGCCTTATCGTCCTTCTTCAGACTTGCCGGCGGCCAGTTGTCGAGGCGCATACCGAGGGACAGACCACGAGAAGCCAGAACGTCCTTGATCTCGGTCAGGGACTTCTTGCCGAGGTTCGGCGTCTTCAACAGCTCCACTTCGGTGCGTTGGATCAGATCACCGATGTAGTAGATGTTCTCTGCCTTCAGGCAGTTGGCCGAACGCACGGTCAGCTCCAGATCGTCGACCGGGCGAAGCAGGATCGGATCGATCTCGTCTTCCTGCTCGACCACCACCGGCTCGCTATCGCCCTTGAGGTCGACGAACGCGGCCAACTGCTGCTGCAGAATGGTCGCGGCCCGACGGATGGCCTCTTCGGGGTCCAGGGTACCGTTGGTTTCCAGGTCGATGACCAGTTTGTCCAGGTTGGTGCGCTGCTCGACGCGGGCGTTTTCCACCACGTAGGCGACCCGACGGACCGGGCTGAACGAGGCGTCCAGCTGAAGGCGACCGATGCTACGACTTTCGTCCTCATCGCTCTGACGCACGTCGGCCGGCTCATAGCCGCGCCCACGGGTGACCTTCAGCTTCATGTTCAGGGAACCGTTGTCCGCCAGGTGGGCGATCACGTGGTCGCCGTTGACGATTTCCACATCATGATCCAGCTGAATATCGGCAGCGGTGACCACGCCCGAACCTTTCTTCACCAGGTTCAGCGTTACTTCGTCGCGGCCGTGCAGCTTGATAGCCAGACCTTTCAGGTTGAGCAGGATTTCGATGACATCTTCCTGCACACCTTCGATAGCGCTGTACTCATGGAGCACGCCATCGATTTCGGCCTCGACCACTGCACAGCCGGGCATGGAGGACAACAGGATGCGACGCAGCGCGTTGCCCAGGGTATGGCCAAAACCACGCTCGAGAGGCTCGAGGGTGATCTTGGCGCGGGTCGGACCAACCACCTGCACATCAATATGGCGGGGGGTCAGAAACTCATTTACCGAACTCTGCATGGATGCACCTATTTTCTAGCCCTTACTTGGAGTAGAGCTCGACAATCAGGTTTTCGTTGATGTCGGCAGACAGATCGCCACGAGCCGGCACGCTCTTGAACACACCGGACTTCTTCTCGGCGTCCACTTCGACCCACTCAACGCGGCCGCGCTGGGCATTCAGCTCAAGCGCCTGAGCGATACGCAGTTGGTTCTTCGACTTCTCGCGAACAGCGACCACGTCACCCGGCTTGACCTGGTAGGACGGGATGTTCACGGTCTGGCCGTTGACGCTGATGGTCTTGTGGGAAACCAGCTGACGGGATTCGGCACGCGTAGCACCGAAGCCCATGCGATAGACGACGTTGTCCAGACGGCACTCGAGCAGTTGCAGCAGGTTCTCGCCGGTAGCGCCCTTGCGACGGGCCGCTTCCTTGTAGTAACCACTGAACTGGCGCTCCAGGACGCCGTAGATACGGCGAACCTTTTGCTTTTCGCGCAGCTGGGTGCCGTAGTCGGACAAGCGACCACGACGAGCGCCATGCTGGCCGGGAGCCTGTTCGATGTTGCATTTGGATTCGAGCGCGCGAGAACCACTCTTCAGGAAGAGATCGGTGCCTTCACGACGGGACAGTTTGCACTTGGGACCAATGTAACGAGCCATTTCTCACTGTCTCCTGATTACACGCGACGCTTCTTCGGCGGACGGCACCCGTTGTGCGGGATGGGCGTCACGTCGGTGATGCTGGCGATTTTGTAACCGCAGGCGTTCAGTGCACGCACGGCGGATTCGCGACCCGGACCGGGACCCTTGACGTTCACGTCGAGGTTCTTCAGCCCGTACTCCAATGCGGCCTGGCCGGCACGCTCGGCCGCAACCTGGGCTGCGAACGGGGTGCTCTTACGCGAGCCACGGAAACCGGAACCACCGGAGGTCGCCCAGGACAAGGCATTGCCCTGACGATCGGTGATGGTGACGATGGTGTTGTTGAACGACGCGTGGATGTGGGCGATCCCATCAACCACTGTCTTTTTGACTTTTTTACGAGGACGAGCAGCTGGCTTGGCCATGACTTAATTCCTGTCGATTCGCGGGCGCAATTACTTGCGGATCGGCTTACGCGGGCCCTTGCGGGTACGCGCGTTGGTCTTGGTACGCTGACCACGAACAGGCAAGCCACGGCGATGACGCAGGCCGCGGTAGCAACCCAGGTCCATCAGACGCTTGATGTTCATGTTGATTTCGCGGCGCAGGTCACCTTCGGTGGTGAGCTTGGCGACTTCGCCACGCAGCTGTTCCAACTGTTCGTCGGACAGATCCTTGATCTTCAGCGCCGGGTTGATACCGGTGCTGGCGCAGATGTTCTGCGCGGTGGTGCGACCAACACCGTAGATGTAGGTCAGCGAGATAACAGTATGCTTGTTATCCGGAATGTTGACGCCTGCAATACGGGCCATTCAGTGAAACTCCAATTGACAGCTACCTACGCCCCGGAAGCCAAGAAAAGGGCGCGAGATATTAGCGCTGTAATAGCAAATATTCAACCCGGCAGCGCACTAGCTGCCGGGCTCATAACGCGTGGATCACACTCAGCCTTGGCGCTGTTTGTGACGCGGCTCCGCGCTACAGATGACCCGCACGACACCGTCGCGACGGATGATCTTGCAGTTGCGGCACAGCTTCTTCACCGATGCACGAACTTTCATCACCAACTCCTCTAACCTTACGGACCACTCAGCGCAGCATGCCGCTGCCGCCGTAGCCCTTCAGGTTGGCTTTCTTCATCAGGGATTCGTACTGGTGCGAAACGAGGTGAGATTGCACTTGGGCCATAAAGTCCATCACAACCACGACCACGATCAGCAACGAGGTCCCGCCAAGGTAGAACGGCACGTTGGCCGCCACCACCAAGAACTGGGGCAGCAGGCAGACGGCCGTCATGTACAGAGCGCCGAACAGGGTCAAGCGGGTCAGAACGCTATCGATGTAGCGAGCGGACTGCTCACCCGGACGGATGCCCGGAATAAACGCGCCGGACTTTTTCAGGTTTTCCGCCACGTCCTTCGGATTGAACATCAGCGCCGTATAGAAGAAGCAGAAGAAAATGATCCCTGCACTAAACAGCAAGATATTCAAAGGCTGGCCGGGGGCGATCGCCTGAGCGAGGTCCTGGAGCCAACTCATGCCATCGGACTGACCGAACCATGAGCCCAGCGAGGCTGGGAACAGCAGGATGCTACTGGCGAAGATCGCCGGGATGACCCCGGCCATGTTTACCTTCAACGGCAGGTGGCTGGTCTGCGCCGCGAAGACCTTGCGGCCCTGTTGACGCTTGGCGTAGTGCACCGCGATACGACGCTGGCCACGCTCGATGAACACCACGAAACCAATGATGGCGATTGCCAGCAAACCAATCGCGATCAGAGCGAAGATATTGATATCGCCCTGGCGCGCGGATTCGAAGGACTGCCCGATGGCCCTCGGCAAGCCGGCCACGATGCCCGAGAAGATCAGCATCGAAATGCCGTTGCCCACGCCGCGCTCGGTGATCTGCTCGCCCAGCCACATCATGAACATCGAGCCCGCCACGAAAGTGGTGACCGCCACGAAGTAGAAGCCGAAATCAGCAGAGAAAGCGACGCCTTGCCCGGCCAGCCCCATGGACATGCCGAAGGCCTGGACGCAGGCGAGGATCATCGCGCCGTAGCGGGTGTACTGGCTGATCTTGCGACGACCAGACTCCCCTTCCTTCTTCAACTGCTCCAGCTGCGGGCTGATAGCGGTCATCAACTGCATGATGATCGATGCCGAGATGTACGGCATGATCCCCAGCGCAAAGATGCTCATCCGCTCCAGCGCGCCGCCGGAGAACATATTGAAGAGGCTAAGAATGGTTCCCTCGTTCTGCTGGAACAGCGCCGCCAAGCGGTCGGGGTTGATGCCCGGGACTGGGATATGCGCACCGATCCGGTAGACGATGATCGCCAGGAACAGGAAACGCAGACGTGCCCAGAGCTCGGACAGACCGCCATTGCTCAGCGAAGAGAGAGCACCTTGCTTAGCCATTTAGTCCTCGAATTTGCCGCCAGCTGCTTCGATAGCCGCGCGCGCACCCTTGGTGGCGGCGATCCCTTTCAGGGTGACTGCGCGAGCAACCTCGCCGGACAGCATGATTTTCACACGCTGCACGTTCTGGTTGATCACGTTGGCATCCTTGAGGGTCTGCACGGTTACAACGTCGCCTTCCACCTTAGCCAGTTCGGAGGTGCGGACTTCCGCACGATCCATGGCTTTCAGGGAAACGAAGCCGAACTTCGGCAGACGGCGGTGCAACGGCTGTTGGCCGCCCTCGAAGCCCGGGGCGACCGTACCACCGGAGCGGGAAGTCAGACCTTTGTGACCACGGCCACCGGTCTTGCCCAGACCGCTACCGATGCCACGACCCGGACGGTGCTTCTCGCGACGGGCACCCGGCGCGGAACGCAGATCGTTCAGTTTCATGGATTAACCCTCAACGCGCAGCAGGTAGTATGCCTTGTTGATCATGCCGCGATTCTCGGGAGTATCCTGAACTTCGACGGTATGACCGATGCGACGCAGGCCGAGGCCCTTGACGCAGGCTTTGTGGTTGGCCAGGCGGCCGTTCACGCTCTTGATCAGCGTGACTTTGACAGTAGCGTTAGCCATGGTCAGCGGATCTCCTCGACGCTCTTGCCACGCTTGGCCGCCACGGACTCGGGCGACTGCATGTGCTTGAGGCCTTTGAAAGTGGCGTAAACCACGTTCACCGGGTTAGTGGAGCCGTAGCACTTGGCGAGAACGTTCTGAACGCCCGCCACTTCCAGAACGGCGCGCATGGCACCGCCGGCGATGATGCCAGTACCGTCGGAAGCGGGCTGCATGTAGACCTTGGAAGCGCCATGGGCGGACTTCACGGGGTATTGCAGCGTGGTACCGCTCAGATCGACCTGAATCATGTTGCGGCGAGCCGCTTCCATAGCCTTCTGGATGGCGGCCGGCACTTCACGGGACTTGCCACGACCGAAGCCGACGCGACCCTTGCCATCACCGACCACGGTCAGCGCGGTGAAGGTGAAGATACGACCACCCTTCACGGTCTTGGCGACGCGGTTAACCTGGATCAGTTTCTCGATGTAGCCTTCGTCGCGGCTGTCTTCGCGATTGTCGCGGCTGTCGCGTCTTTGTTCGTTATTTGCCATAACTTAGAACTCCAGCCCGCCTTCACGAGCAGCATCAGCCAGCGCTTTCACACGGCCGTGGTACTTGAAGCCAGAACGATCGAACGCCACCTGAGTGACGCCAGCGGCTTTCGCGCGCTCCGCGACCAACTGGCCGACTTTCTTGGCCGCTTCGACGTTGCCGGTGGCACCGTCACGCAGTTCCTTGTCCAGAGTCGAGGCGCTGGCCAGAACCTTGCCGCCGTCGGCCGAAAGGACTTGGGCGTAGATATGCTGGGAAGAGCGGTACACGCAAAGGCGCACGGTTTCCAGCTCGCGCATTTTCAGGCGTGCCTTGCGAGCACGGCGCAGACGAGTTTCTTTCTTTACGCTCATTTGCTATGCCCTACTTCTTCTTAGCTTCTTTACGACGGACGACTTCGTCGGAGTAACGCACGCCCTTGCCTTTGTAAGGCTCTGGCGGACGGAAGTCGCGAATTTCCGCCGCTACCTGGCCAACCAACTGCTTATCGATACCTTTGATCAGGATATCGGTCTGGCTGGGGGTTTCAGCGGTGACGCCTTGCGGCAGTTCGTAATCCACCGGATGCGAGAAGCCCAGAGCGAGGGAAAGCACTTGGCCCTTGGCTTGCGCCTTGTAGCCAACGCCGACCAACTGGAGCTTGCGCTCGAAGCCCTGGCTGACGCCAACGACCATGTTATTCACCAGCGCACGAGTGGTGCCGGCCATGGCCTTGTTCTGCTGATCGCCATTGCGAGCGGCAAAACGCAGCTCGCCGGAATCCTGGATCACTTCAACGGAAGGATGGACATTCAGTTCGAGAGCGCCCTTGGCGCCTTTCACCGAAAGCTGCTGGCCGCTGAGCTTGACTTCAACGCCGGCCGGCAGTTTGACGGGGTTCTTAGCAACGCGAGACATGCTTACTCCCCTTAGAACACAGTGCAGAGCACTTCGCCGCCGACACCAGCAGCGCGGGCAGCACGATCAGTCATCACACCTTTGTTGGTGGAGACGATCGACACACCTAGGCCACCGCGAACTTTCGGCAACTGGTCGACGGACTTGTACTGGCGAAGGCCAGGACGGCTGACGCGCTTCAGCTCCTCGATGACCGGACGGCCCTCGAAATACTTGAGCTCGATCGACAGCAGTGGCTTGGCATCGCTGGTGACCTGATAATCCGAAATATAGCCTTCGTTCTTCAGAACGCTGGCCACGGCCACCTTCAGCTTGGAAGAAGGCATGCTCACGACGGTCTTTTCAGCCATCTGGGCATTACGGATACGAGTTAGCATGTCCGCTAACGGGTCCTGCATACTCATGGGCTAGTAGCTCCTAATACAAAGAATCAGCCTTGCGGCTTCGTATCGCCTGCGACCCCAGGACAGGGCCTACTTCGGCGAGCCGGTCATTCTAGAGACCGGCCAGAAACGAATCAAGCCCCGTTGGGGCTTGATTCGTTTGGTTCCGTAGGATCCGACGAAATGCCGGCTCCAGCGAAACGACTTACCAGCTGGCTTTTACCAGACCGGGCACATCACCGCGCATGGCAGCCTCGCGCAGCTTGGTGCGAGCGAGGCCGAACTTGCGGTATACGCCATGAGGACGACCGGTCATGCGGCAACGGTTACGCAGGCGCGAAGCGCTAGCGTCACGAGGTTGCTTCTGCAGGGCGACCTGGGCTTCCCAACGCTGCTCCGGAGTGGAATTCGGATTGGCGATGGTAGCTTTCAGCTCGGCACGCTTGGTAGCGTACTTCGCAACCGTCAGCTGACGCTTCAGCTCGCGGTTCTTCATGCTCTTCTTGGCCATTTCCTACTCCAATCAGTTGCGGAACGGGAAGTTGAAGGCACGCAGCAGTGCGCGACCCTCATCATCCGTACGAGCGGTGGTGGTCAGGGTGATATCCAGACCGCGCAGCGCATCGATCTTGTCGTAATCGATTTCCGGGAAAATGATCTGCTCTTTCACGCCCATGCTGTAGTTGCCACGACCATCGAAGGACTTGGCATTCAGGCCGCGGAAGTCACGCACTCGCGGCAGGGAGATGGAGAGCAGGCGATCCAGGAATTCGTACATGCGATCGCGACGCAGGGTCACTTTCACGCCAATCGGCCAACCTTCACGAACCTTGAAACCTGCAACGGATTTCCGGGCATGGGTCACGACGACCTTCTGACCGGTGATCTTTTCCAGGTCGGCAACGGCATTCTCGATGATCTTCTTGTCACCGATCGCTTCGCCAAGACCCATGTTCAGGGTGATTTTGGTGATGCGCGGAACTTCCATCACGTTCGCAAGCTTCAGTTCTTCCTTCAGCTTGGGCGCAATTTCCTTCCGGTAAATCTCTTTCAATCGTGCCATGGTGTTCTACCTAGCAGTGCTCAAGCATCGACGGATTTCTGGGTCGACTTGAAGACACGAATCTTTTTGCCTTCTTCGACCTTGAAACCCACGCGATCAGCCTTGTTGGTTTCGGTATTGAAGATGGCGACGTTGGAGACGTGCAGCGGCGCCTCCTTCTCGACGATACCGCCCTGGATGCCGGACATCGGGTTCGGCTTGGTGTGGCGCTTAACCAGGTTGATCCCGACGACGACCAAACGGTCGTCGGCGAGTACCTTGAGCACCTTGCCACGCTTGCCCTTGTCTTTGCCGGCGATGACGATGATCTCGTCGTCACGACGAATCTTTTGCATGACGGCTTCTCCTTACAGCACTTCGGGGGCGAGCGAGACGATTTTCATGAACTTCTCGGAACGAAGCTCACGCGTCACGGGCCCGAAGATGCGGGTGCCGATGGGCTCCTGCTTGTTGTTCAGCAGAACGGCAGCATTGCCATCAAAGCGGATGATGGAGCCGTCCGGACGGCGTACGCCGTGCTTGGTACGGACCACCACGGCAGTCATCACCTGGCCTTTCTTGACCTTGCCGCGCGGAATCGCTTCCTTCACGGTTACCTTGATGATGTCACCGATACCCGCATAGCGGCGATGCGAACCACCCAGCACCTTGATGCACATGACACGGCGTGCGCCGCTGTTATCGGCCACTTCGAGCATGGATTGAGTCTGAATCATGGTTTCTCACCTCAAACTTCAACGGCGCGCTCGACGACTTCGACCAGGGCCCAAGCCTTGGTTTTAGCCAGCGGACGAGTCTCGCGAATGGTGACCAAGTCACCGGTACGGCACTGGTTGGTCTCGTCGTGGGCGTGCAACTTGGTCGAACGCTTCACGTACTTGCCGTAGATCGGGTGCTTCACGCGGCGCTCGATCAATACGGTGATGGTTTTGTCCATCTTGTCGCTGACGACGCGGCCAGTCAGCGTACGGACGGTTTTCTCAGCTTCAGCCATGATCACTTACCTGCCTGCTGGTTGAGCACAGTCTTCACGCGAGCGATGTCACGCTTAACTTGCGAGAGCAGGTGAGACTGCCCCAACTGGCCAGTTGCCTTCTGCATGCGCAGATTGAACTGGTCGCGCAGCAGGCCGAGCAGTTGCTCGTTCAGTTGCTGCGCGGATTTTTCACGAAGTTCGTTCGCTTTCATCACATCACCGTCCGCTTAACAAAGGAGGTGGCGAGCGGCAGCTTCGCAGCGGCCAGGGCGAACGCCTCACGCGCCAGCTCTTCGGAAACACCCTCGATCTCGTACAGGACCTTGCCCGGCTGAATCTGGGCTACCCAGTACTCGACCCCGCCCTTACCTTTACCCATCCGAACTTCGAGGGGCTTCTTGGTGACGGGCTTGTCGGGGAACACGCGGATCCAGATTTTGCCGCCACGCTTCACGTGACGGGTCAAGGCACGACGAGCGGCCTCGATCTGGCGAGCGGTCAGGCGACCACGTGCGACAGCTTTCAGGGCGAATTCGCCGAAGCTGACCTTGCTACCGCGTTGAGCCAGGCCACGGTTGTGACCGGTCATTTGCTTGCGGAATTTCGTACGCTTGGGTTGCAGCATGTGCGTACTCCTTACTTAGCAGCTTTTTTGCGAGGCGCGGGCGCGACCGGCTTCAGTTCTTCTTGGCGGCCACCGATGACCTCACCCTTGAAGATCCAAACCTTCACGCCGATCACACCGTAAGTGGTGTGCGCTTCGTAGGTGGCGTAATCGATATCGGCACGCAGGGTGTGCAGGGGCACACGACCTTCGCGATACCACTCGGTACGGGCGATCTCGGCACCGCCCAGACGGCCGCTTACCTGGATCTTGATACCCTTGGCGCCAATCCGCATGGCGTTCTGCACGGCGCGCTTCATAGCACGACGGAACATCACGCGACGCTCAAGCTGCTGAGCCACGCTTTGCGCAACCAGCATGCCGTCGAGCTCGGGACGGCGGATTTCTTCGATGTTGATGTGCACGGGCACACCCATCTGCTTGGTCAGGTCCTGACGCAGCTTCTCCACGTCCTCACCTTTCTTGCCGATCACGATGCCGGGACGAGCGGTGTGGATGGTGATGCGTGCGGTTTGAGCCGGGCGATGAATATCGATACGGCTGACGGACGCGCTTTTTAGTTTGTCTTGGAGGTATTCACGGACCTTAAGGTCGGCGAACAGATAGTCCGCATAGGTGCGCTTATCGGCGTACCAAACGGAGGTGTGCTCCTTGACGATTCCCAGGCGAATGCCAGTGGGATGTACTTTCTGACCCATCTGAACGACTCCGTTACTTGTCCGCAACCTTGACAGTGATATGGCAAGACCGCTTGACGATGCGATCAGCACGGCCCTTGGCCCGCGGCATGATGCGCTTCAGCGAACGCCCCTCGTTGACGAAAACGGTGGAGACCTTCAGATCGTCCACGTCCGCGCCTTCGTTGTGCTCGGCGTTGGCAACGGCCGACTCCAGCACTTTCTTCATGATCTCGGCGGCTTTCTTACTGCTGAAAGCCAGGAGGTTGAGCGCTTCGCCCACCTTCTTCCCGCGAATCTGGTCGGCGACCAAGCGGGCTTTCTGGGCGGAGATGCGAGCGCCCGACAACTTAGCGGCTACTTCCATCTTTCCTTACCCCTTAACGCTTGGCTTTCTTGTCCGCCGCGTGCCCGCGATAGGTGCGGGTACCGGCGAACTCGCCCAGTTTGTGACCGACCATGTCTTCGTTCACGAGAACGGGGACATGTTGACGACCGTTGTGTACAGCGATGGTCAGGCCGACCATTTGCGGCAGGACAATGGAGCGACGCGACCAAGTTTTCACCGGTTTGCGATCGTTCTTTTCCACCGCCGTTTCGACTTTCTTCAACAGATGAAGGTCGATGAAGGGACCTTTTTTCAGAGAACGTGGCACTGTCGTAACCCTCTATTTACTTGCGGCGGCGGACGATCATGTTATCGGTGCGCTTGTTCGCACGGGTCTTCGCGCCCTTGGTCGGGAAGCCCCACGGCGACACCGGATGACGACCACCGGAGGTACGACCCTCACCACCACCGTGCGGGTGATCGACCGGGTTCATGGCCACGCCACGAACAGTCGGACGAACGCCACGCCAGCGCTTGGCACCGGCTTTGCCCAGCGAACGCAGGCTGTGCTCGGAGTTCGAAACCTCGCCCAGGGTCGCACGGCACTCGGCCAGAACCTTACGCATCTCGCCGGAGCGCAGACGCAGGGTCACGTAGACACCTTCGCGAGCGACCAGTTGAGCGGAGGCACCAGCGGAACGAGCCAACTGAGCACCCTTGCCAGGCTTCAGTTCAACGCCATGGATCGTGGAACCCACCGGGATGTTGCGCAACGGCAGGCTGTTGCCGGTCTTGATCGGAGCGCCCGCGCCAGATAGCAGCTGATCACCCGCCACGACGCCTTTCGGCGCGATGATGTAGCGACGTTCGCCATCCGCGTACTTCAACAAGGCGATATGCGCGGTCCGGTTCGGATCGTACTCGACACGCTCAACGATGGCCGGGATGCCATCCTTGTTGCGACGGAAGTCGACCAGACGGTAATGCTGCTTATGACCACCACCCACATGGCGAGTGGTGATACGGCCATTGTTGTTACGGCCACCCGTCTTGGACTTCTTCTCGACCAGCGGAGCGTAGGGAGCGCCTTTGTGCAGATCTTTGTTGACAACCTTGACCACGAAACGGCGGCCAGCGGAAGTCGGTTTGCATTTAACGATTGCCATGGTGCACCCCTTTACTCAGCGCTGCTGGCGAAATCGAGATCTTGGCCCGGCTGGAGCGCGATATACGCTTTCTTCCAGTCGTTACGCTTGCCCAGGCCGCGAGCGGTACGCTTGGTCTTGCCCTTCACGTTAAGGGTGCTGACGCCGGCGACTTTCACGCTGAACAGGCTTTCGACAGCCTTCTTGATTTCCAGCTTGGTTGCATCGGTGGCAACCTTGAAAACGAATTGGCTCTTGCCATCAGCCAGGACCGTTGCCTTCTCGGAGATATGCGGGCCCAGCAGCACTTTGAAAACGCGTTCCTGGTTCATCCCAGCAGCTCCTCGAATTTCTTCACGGCGGACACGGTGATCAACACCTTGTCGTAGGCGATCAGGCTGACCGGGTCGGAACCTTGCACATCACGCACATCGACGTGAGGCAGGTTGCGCGCGGCCAGGTACAGATTCTGGTCGACGGCGTCGGACACGATCAGTACGTCGCTCAGGCCCATGTCGTTCAGCTTGCCCAGCAGCGTCTTGGTTTTCGGCGCATCGACGGCGAACTCGTTCACCACGACCAGGCGATCCTGACGGACCAGCTCGGCAAGAATGGAGCGCAGGGCTGCGCGGTACATCTTCTTGTTGAGCTTCTGAGAGTGATCCTGGGGCTTTGCAGCGAAGGTGGTACCACCGGAGCGCCAGATGGGGCTACGGATAGTACCGGCACGGGCACGGCCGGTGCCTTTTTGACGCCATGGCTTCTTACCGCCACCACGGACTTCGGAACGGGTTTTTTGAGCGCGAGTACCTTGACGACCACCGGCCATGTAGGCCACGACGGCTTGGTGAACCAGCGTCTCGTTGAACTCGCCACCAAAAGTCAGCTCGGAGACTTCAATCGCCTGAGCGCCATTTACATTCAATTGCATCTGATGCTCTCCCCTTAACCGCGAGCCTTGGCAGCCGGACGCACCAGCACATCGCCACCGGTAGCACCGGGAACGGCACCCTTGACCAGCAACAGATTGCGTTCGGCGTCGACACGGACGACTTCCAGGGATTGCACGGTTACGCGCTCGGCACCCAGGTGACCGGACATCTTCTTGCCCTTGAACACTCGACCAGGAGTCTGGCACTGGCCGATGGAACCCGGGACACGGTGAGACACGGAGTTACCGTGGGTGTTGTCCTGACCGCGGAAGTTCCAGCGCTTGATGGTACCGGCGTAGCCTTTACCCTTGGACTGACCGGTGACGTCCACCAGCTGACCCGCCTGGAACAGCTCGACGTTGAGCTGGTCGCCTGCCTTGTATTCGCCCTCTTCAAGACGGAACTCGACAACCGCACGACCCGCAGCCACGCTGGCCTTGGAGAAATGACCGGCTTGCGCCTTGGTCACACGAGAGGCACGACGCTCGCCGACAGTGACCTGCACGGCGCGATAGCCATCGCTCTCTTCGCTTTTGAACTGGGTGACACGATTCGGCTCGATCTCGATGACCGTGACCGGAATGGAGACACCTTCTTCGGTGAAAATGCGGGTCATGCCGCACTTACGACCGACTACACCAATAGTCATGTTGTAAAACCTCATGAGTGTACGGGGCTTTCACCCGCTATGGCCGCCCATTTCAGAGCGTTACACGACTAAAATCCCGAGGGATTTCAGCCGAGGCTGATCTGCACTTCTACACCAGCCGCAAGATCGAGCTTCATCAGCGCATCGACGGTCTTGTCGGTCGGCTGAACGATGTCCAGCACGCGCTTGTGGGTACGGATCTCGTATTGATCGCGAGCATCTTTGTTGACGTGCGGGGAGATCAGCACCGTGAAGCGTTCCTTGCGGGTAGGCAGAGGAATCGGACCACGCACCTGAGCCCCAGTACGCTTCGCGGTTTCCACGATTTCCTGGGTGGACTGATCGATCAGGCGATGGTCAAAAGCCTTCAGCCGGATACGGATTTGTTGGTTTTGCATTTGCCTCAGACTCCAAGTTGCCTTTCCCCTCGGACGCATATGCCCGATAAAAAGGAGGCGCAATTGTACGGATGCCCTCCAGGGGTGTCAATATTTGATCAATTCAAAAGAAAAAGGCCCCGAAGGGCCTTTTTCCAGGATCAATCGATTTTATTCGATGATCTTGGCAACCACGCCAGCGCCGACGGTACGACCACCTTCGCGGATGGCGAAGCGCAGGCCGTCTTCCATGGCGATCGGAGCGATCAGGGTGACGATCATCTTGATGTTGTCGCCCGGCATGACCATTTCCACGCCTTCGGGCAGCTCGCAGTTACCGGTCACGTCGGTGGTCCGGAAGTAGAACTGCGGGCGATAGCCCTTGAAGAACGGCGTGTGGCGACCGCCTTCTTCCTTGCTCAGTACGTACACTTCGCACTCGAACTTGGTGTGGGGCTTGATGGTGCCCGGCTTGGCCAGGACCTGACCGCGCTCCACTTCTTCACGCTTGGTGCCGCGCAGCAGCACGCCGACGTTCTCGCCCGCGCGACCTTCGTCGAGCAGCTTGCGGAACATTTCGACGCCGGTGCAGGTGGTCTTGGTGGTCGCCTTGATACCGACGATTTCCACTTCTTCCTGGACTTTGACGACACCACGCTCGACACGACCGGTCACCACGGTGCCACGGCCGGAGATCGAGAACACGTCTTCGATCGGCATCAGGAACGGCTTGTCGATGGCACGCTCGGGCTCCGGAATGTAGGAGTCCAGGGTTTCCACCAGCTTGCGCACGGCGGTAACACCCATCTCGTTGTCGTCCTGGCCGTTCAGGGCCATCAGCGCGGAGCCGATGACGATCGGGGTATCGTCGCCCGGGAAGTCGTAGGTGTTCAGCAGATCGCGAACTTCCATCTCGACCAGTTCCAGCAGCTCGGCGTCGTCGACCATGTCGGCCTTGTTCAGGAACACGACGATGTAGGGAACGCCTACCTGACGGGAGAGCAGGATGTGCTCGCGAGTTTGCGGCATGGGGCCGTCGGCAGCCGAACAGACCAGGATCGCGCCGTCCATCTGGGCGGCACCGGTGATCATGTTCTTCACATAGTCGGCGTGACCCGGGCAATCCACGTGCGCGTAGTGGCGAACGGGCGAGTCGTACTCAACGTGAGAGGTGTTGATGGTGATACCGCGAGCCTTCTCTTCCGGCGCGTTGTCGATCTGGTCGAAAGCGCGAGCGGAGCCACCCCAGGTCTCGGAGCAGACCTTGGTCAGCGCAGCGGTCAGAGTGGTCTTGCCATGGTCAACGTGACCGATGGTGCCGACGTTGACGTGCGGTTTGTTACGTTCGAACTTTTCCTTAGCCACGACAGTAAACCTCTTACTTAAAGGGCTGAATCAAGCTTGTTTTTTTACCAGGGCTTCGACGATGTTCGACGGAGCTTCGGCGTATTTGGAGAATTCCATGGAGTAGCTCGCGCGACCCTGGGACATGGAACGAACATCGGTCGCATAACCGAACATTTCGCCCAGCGGAACCTCGGCGCGGATAACCTTACCGGAAACCGAGTCTTCCATCCCTTGAATCAGGCCACGACGACGGTTCAGGTCACCCATCACGTCGCCCATGTAGTCCTCGGGGGTCACCACTTCCACTTTCATGATCGGCTCGAGGACCTTGCCACCACCCTTCTGGGCCAGTTGCTTGGTCGCCATGGAGGCCGCGATCTTGAACGCCATCTCGTTGGAGTCGACGTCGTGGTAGGAGCCATCGTATACGGCGGCCTTGAGACCGATGAGCGGATAACCGGCGACGACGCCGTTCTTCATCTGCTCTTCGATGCCTTTCTGAATGGCCGGGATGTACTCCTTCGGAACCACACCACCGACGACTTCGCTGGTGAACACCAGCCCTTCGGTGATGTTGCCCTTCTCGTCCACATCCGGAGCGGAGAAGCGGATCCAGCAGTGGCCGAACTGGCCACGACCACCGGACTGCCGAACGAACTTGCCTTCGATCTCGACATTGTCCTTGGTGATGGTTTCGCGGTAGGCCACCTGGGGCTTGCCGATGTTGGCCTCGACACCGAACTCACGCTTCATGCGGTCGACGATGATGTCCAGATGCAACTCGCCCATGCCGGAAATGATGGTCTGGCCGGTCTCTTCGTCGGTCTTGACGCGGAACGACGGGTCTTCCTGGGCCAGCTTGCCCAGAGCGATACCCATCTTCTCCTGGTCAGCCTTGGTCTTCGGCTCCACGGCGACCGAAATCACCGGCTCCGGGAAGTCCATCCGCTCGAGGATGATCGGCTTCTCGATAGAGCACAGGGTGTCACCGGTGGTGACGTCCTTCATGCCGATAAGGGCAGCGATGTCGCCCGCGCGCACTTCCTTGATCTCTTCACGCTGGTTGGCGTGCATCTGCACCATCCGACCCACGCGCTCTTTCTTGCCTTTCACGGAGTTCAGTACGGAGTCGCCGGAGGCCAGCACACCGGAGTAAACGCGAGCGAAAGTCAGCGTTCCCACGAACGGGTCGGTAGCGATCTTGAAGGCCAGCGCCGAGAACGGCTCGTTATCGTCGGCATGACGCTCGTCGGCGATCTCGTTGTCGTCGGTGCTATCCGGATGCACGCCCTGGATCGCGGGGATTTCGGTCGGAGCAGGCAGGTAGTCGATAACGGCGTCGAGAACCAGGGGCACGCCCTTGTTCTTGAAGGACGAACCGCAAACCGCCGGAACGATCTCGCAGGCCAGGGTACGCAGACGCAGGCCTTCCTTGATCTCGGCCTCGGACAGCTCACCGCCTTCGAGGTACTTGTTCATCAGCTCTTCGTTGGCTTCGGCCGCGGCCTCGACCATGCTGGAACGCCACTCTTCGGCCATGTCCTGGAGCTCCGCCGGAATCTCTTCCTCGCGGTAGGTCATGCCCTTGTCGTCTTCGTTCCAGTAGATCGCCTTCATCTTGATCAGGTCGACCTGCCCCTGGAAGTTTTCCTCGGAGCCGATGGCCAGCTGCACCGGAACCGGAGTATGGCCCAGACGCTTCTTGATCTGATCGACGACGCGCAGGAAGTTGGCACCCTGGCGGTCCATCTTGTTGACATAGACGATCCGCGGCACGCCGTACTTGTTGGCCTGACGCCATACGGTTTCCGACTGCGGCTCAACGCCGGAGGTGCCGCAGAACACCACGATGGCACCGTCCAGCACGCGCAGGGAACGCTCCACCTCAATGGTGAAGTCCACGTGACCGGGGGTGTCGATGACGTTGACGCGGTAGTTGTCATACTGACCGCGCGAACCCTTCCAGAAGGTAGTGACCGCAGCGGACGTGATGGTGATACCACGCTCCTGCTCCTGCACCATCCAGTCGGTGGTCGCGGCGCCGTCGTGCACCTCGCCCAGCTTGTGGTTGACGCCGGTATAGAACAGAACACGCTCCGTCGTGGTGGTCTTGCCCGCGTCGACGTGGGCACAGATACCGATATTGCGGTAGCGGTTGATCGGGGTAGTACGGGCCACAATGAGGTCCTCGTAAAATAGAGCGCTGTCTTAGAAACGGTAGTGCGAGAAGGCCTTGTTGGCTTCGGCCATCCGATGCACGTCTTCACGTTTCTTCACAGCGGCGCCTTTGCCTTCGAAGGCATCCAGCAGCTCGCCGGCAAGACGCAGCGCCATGGATTTCTCACCACGCTTGCGCGCGGAGTCCACCAGCCAACGCATGGCCAGTGCATTACGACGGGACGGACGAACTTCGACCGGAACCTGATAAGTCGCGCCGCCTACACGGCGGGACTTCACTTCGACCAGCGGAGCGATGGCGTCGAGAGCTTTTTCGAAGATTTCCAGGGGATCGGTGTTCTTGCGCGACTTGACGGTATCCAGAGCGCCGTAAACGATGCGCTCGGCCACGGCCTTCTTGCCGCTTTCCATCACGTGGTTCATGAACTTGGCGAGGATCTGGCTTCCGTACTTCGGATCGTCCAGGATCTCACGCTTGGCTGCTACACGACGTCTTGGCATTGATAAGCCCTCTAACGGTCTTCAGGTTAGCTCGGGACTTCGCCCGACCTTACTCTTATCGACTCAATAAAAAGAAACGGTTACTTCGGACGCTTGGCGCCGTACTTGGAACGGCCCTGCTTACGGTCTTTCACGCCGGAGGTATCCAGCGAGCCGCGCACGGTGTGGTAACGCACACCGGGAAGGTCCTTCACACGACCGCCGCGGATCAGCACGACGCTGTGCTCTTGCAGGTTGTGGCCTTCACCGCCGATGTAGGAGGTGACTTCGTAGCCGTTGGTCAGCCGCACACGGCAAACCTTACGCAGTGCCGAGTTCGGCTTTTTCGGCGTGGTGGTGTATACGCGGGTGCATACGCCACGACGTTGCGGGCAGTTCTGCAGCGCCGGCACGTCGGATTTCTCGACGATGCGCTTGCGCGGCTGGCGCACCAGCTGGTTGATCGTTGCCATCTATAGCTCCACTGTTGTCTTTCGACATAAACAAAATGGCAGAGCGGATGCCCTGCCAAATTTAGGGGTGCATGAGTCTAAAGAGACTGCAAGCCCCCGTCAAGACAAGGTCCGGGCGACGAATCGCCCGGACCCGCTCTCAATTACCGCTGGAATTGAGCGCTTCGGTCAGCGCCGCTTCCACTTCGCTGGCGCTGACGCGAACCGGTTTGTCGGCATCGCGGCGACGCTTGCGCTCGCTGTGATAAGCCAGGCCGGTACCGGCCGGGATCAGGCGGCCCACCACCACGTTCTCTTTCAAGCCGCGCAGGTAGTCGCGCTTGCCGGTGACCGCCGCCTCGGTGAGGACGCGGGTGGTCTCCTGGAAGGAAGCCGCGGAGATGAACGACTCGGTGGACAGCGAGGCCTTGGTGATCCCCAGCAGCACGCGGTCGAACTTGGCGATGAAGCGATCGTCGGCGGCCAGGCGCTCGTTTTCTTCCAGCACCTGGGTCAGTTCCATCTGGTCGCCCTTGATGAAGCTGGAATCGCCCGACTCGGTCACCTCGACCTTGCGCAGCATCTGCCGCAGGATGGTCTCGATGTGCTTGTCGTTGATCTTCACGCCCTGCAGGCGATACACGTCCTGAATCTCGTTGACGATGTATTTGGCCAGCGCGCTGACGCCCAGCAGACGCAGGATGTCGTGCGGGTTACTCGGGCCGTCGGAGATCACCTCGCCACGGTTCACCTGTTCGCCTTCGAAGACGTTCAGGTGGCGCCACTTCGGAATCAGCTCCTCGTAAGGTTCGCTGCCATCGGTCGGGGTGATGACCAGACGGCGCTTGCCCTTGGTCTCCTTGCCAAACGAGATGGTGCCGCTGATTTCCGCCAGGATCGACGGCTCCTTCGGACGACGCGCCTCGAACAGGTCGGCCACGCGGGGCAGACCACCCGTGATGTCCCGGGTCTTCGAGGTTTCCTGTGGGATACGGGCGATCACATCGCCCACGCCCACTTGCGAGCCATCGGCCACGCCCACCAGGGCGTTGGCCGGCAGGAAGTACTGGGCCGGCACGTCAGTGCCCGGCAGTAGCAGGTCCTTGCCGCTGGCGTCGACCAGCTTCACGGCGGGACGGATGTCCTTGCCGGCGGCCGGACGGTCTTTCGGGTCCATCACCTCGATGTTGGTCAGGCCGGTCAGTTCGTCGGTCTGACGCTTGATAGTGATGCCCTCCTCCATGCCGACGAAGGTCACAGTCCCCTTCATTTCGGTCACGATCGGGTGGGTGTGCGGGTCCCATTTGGCGACGATGGCGCCCGGTTCGACCTTGTCGCCTTCCTTCACGGAAATCACCGCGCCGTACGGCAGCTTGTAGCGCTCGCGCTCGCGACCGAAGTCGTCGGCGATGGCCAACTCACCGGAGCGGGACACGGCAACCAGGTTGCCATCGATACGCTCGACCTGCTTCAGGTTGTGCAGGCGGACGGTACCGCCATTCTTCACCTGAACATTGTCCGCCGCGGAGGTCCGGCTGGCCGCACCCCCGATGTGGAAGGTCCGCATGGTCAACTGGGTACCCGGCTCACCGATGGACTGGGCGGCGATGACGCCAACCGCTTCACCGATGTTCACCTGATGGCCACGGGCCAGATCGCGGCCGTAGCACTTGGCGCAGATGCCATAGCGGGTATCGCAACTGATCGGCGAACGCACGATCACTTCATCGATGCTATTGCGCTCGATGAACTCGACCCATTGCTCGTCCACCAGGGTACCGGCCGGCACGATGACTTCGTCGGTCCCCGGCTTGAACACGTCGCGGGCGATGACACGGCCCAACACGCGCTCGCCGAGGGGCTCGACCACGTCGCCGCCCTCGATGTGCGGGGTCATCAACAGGCCGTGCTCGGTGCCGCAGTCGACCTCGGTCACCACCAGGTCCTGGGCCACGTCGACCAGACGACGGGTCAAGTAACCGGAGTTCGCGGTCTTCAGGGCGGTATCCGCCAGACCTTTCCGCGCGCCGTGGGTGGAAATGAAGTACTGGAGTACGTTCAGGCCTTCACGGAAGTTCGCGGTGATGGGCGTCTCGATGATCGAGCCGTCCGGCTTGGCCATCAGGCCGCGCATGCCGGCGAGCTGGCGGATCTGGGCCGCGGAACCCCGGGCGCCGGAGTCCGCCATCATGTACATGGAGTTGAAGGACTCCTGGTCGACTTCCTTGCCCTCGCGGTCGATGACCTTCTCTTTCGAGAGGTTGGCCATCATCGCCTTGGACACTTCGTCGTTGGCCTTCGACCAGAGGTCGATCACCTTGTTGTACTTCTCGCCCTGGGTCACCAGGCCGGAGGCGTACTGGCTCTCGATCTCCTTCACCTCGGCGGTGGCGGCATCGATGATGCGCGCTTTCTCGTCCGGGATAACGAAGTCGTTCACGCCGATCGACACACCGGAGATGGTCGAATAGGCGAAGCCGGTGTACATCAACTGGTCGGCGAAGATGACGGTGTCCTTCAGACCCACCACGCGGTAGCACTGGTTGATCAGGCGGGAGATGGCCTTCTTCTTCATCGGCTGGTTGACGACGTCATACGGCAGGCCGGCCGGAACCACCTGGAACAGCAGCGCGCGGCCGACAGTGGTGTCGACGATGCGGGTGTTCTTGGTGATGCTGCCGTCCTTGTGCTTGACGGTCTCGTTGATCCGCACTTTCACCCGGGCGTGCAGGGACGCCTCGCCGGCGCGGAACACGCGGTCGACTTCCTGCAGGTCGGCGAACACGCGACCTTCGCCCTTGGCGTTCACCGCCTCGCGGGTCATGTAATACAGACCCAGAACCACGTCCTGGGACGGCACGATGATCGGCTCGCCGTTGGCGGGCGACAGGATGTTGTTGGTGGACATCATCAGCGCGCGCGCCTCGAGCTGGGCTTCCAGCGTCAGCGGCACGTGCACGGCCATCTGGTCGCCGTCGAAGTCGGCGTTGTACGCGGCGCAGACCAGCGGGTGCAGCTGGATGGCCTTGCCTTCGATCAGCACCGGCTCGAACGCCTGGATACCCAGACGGTGCAGGGTCGGTGCGCGGTTCAGCAGGACGGGATGTTCGCGGATGACCTCGGCGAGAACGTCCCACACCTCGGGCAGCTCGCGCTCGACCATCTTCTTGGCGGCCTTGATGGTGGTCGCCAGACCACGCATTTCCAGCTTGCCGAAGATGAACGGCTTGAACAGTTCCAGGGCCATCTTCTTCGGCAGGCCGCACTGATGCAGGCGCAGGGTCGGGCCCACGGTGATCACGGAGCGACCGGAGTAGTCGACGCGCTTACCGAGCAGGTTCTGACGGAAGCGACCTTGCTTGCCCTTGATCATGTCGGCCAGGGACTTCAGCGGGCGCTTGTTCGAGCCGGTGATGGCGCGACCGCGACGGCCGTTGTCGAGCAGGGCGTCGACCGCTTCCTGCAGCATGCGCTTCTCGTTGCGCACGATGATGTCGGGCGCAGCCAGGTCGAGCAGACGCTTGAGGCGGTTGTTACGGTTGATCACCCGACGATACAGGTCGTTCAGGTCGGAGGTCGCGAAGCGACCGCCATCCAGCGGCACCAGCGGACGCAGGTCCGGCGGCAGCACCGGCAGGACGGTCAGCACCATCCACTCCGGATGGTTGCCGGAGCCCTGGAAGGCTTCCATCAGCTTCAGGCGCTTGGACAGCTTCTTGATCTTGGTCTCGGAGTTGGTCTGCGGGATTTCCTCGCGCAGGCGGCCGATCTCGTGATCCAGGTCGATGGCATTGAGCAGCTCGCGAACGGCCTCGGCCCCCATGCGGGCGTCGAAGTCGTCACCGAACTCTTCGAGGGCTTCGAAGTACTGCTCGTCGTTCAGCAGTTGGCCTTTCTCCAGGGTGGTCATGCCCGGGTCGATGACCACGTAGCTCTCGAAATAGAGCACGCGCTCGATGTCGCGCAGGGTCATGTCCAGCAGCAGGCCGATACGGGACGGCAGGGATTTCAGGAACCAGATGTGGGCGACCGGCGACGCCAGTTCGATGTGGCCCATGCGCTCGCGGCGTACCTTGGCCAGGGCGACTTCCACGCCGCACTTCTCGCAGATCACGCCACGGTGCTTGAGGCGCTTGTACTTGCCGCACAGGCACTCGTAGTCCTTCACCGGGCCGAAGATCTTGGCGCAGAACAGGCCGTCGCGCTCCGGCTTGAAGGTACGGTAGTTGATGGTCTCCGGTTTCTTTACTTCACCGAAGGACCAGGAGCGGATCATCTCGGGCGAGGCCAGACCGATACGAATGGCATCGAACTCTTCGAGTTGACCCTGGTTTTTCAGCAGGTTGAGCAAGTCTTTCAAGGCCTTTCCTCCTCACGGACCGGTGCGGCCGGCAGTGACCGGGCGCACCGTGTAGCGTCGCGTGTTATTCGGTTTCCAGTTCGATGTCGATGCCGAGCGAGCGGATCTCTTTGATCAGCACGTTGAAGGACTCGGGCATGCCGGCCTCCATGCGGTGATCGCCGTCCACGATGTTCTTGTACATCTTGGTCCGGCCGTTCACGTCGTCCGACTTGACCGTCAGCATTTCCTGCAGGGTGTAGGCGGCGCCATAGGCTTCCAGCGCCCAGACCTCCATCTCCCCGAAACGCTGACCACCGAACTGCGCCTTGCCGCCCAGCGGTTGCTGGGTGACCAGGCTGTAGGAGCCGGTGGAACGGGCGTGCATCTTGTCGTCGACCAGGTGGTTCAGCTTGAGCATGTACATGTAGCCGACGGTGGTCGGGCGCTCGAACTGGTTGCCGGTACGGCCGTCGAACAGGCGCATCTGGCCGCTCTCCGGCAGGTCGGCGAGCTTCAGCATGGCCTTGATCTCGCGTTCCTTGGCGCCGTCGAACACCGGGGTCGCCATGGGCACGCCACCCTTGAGGTTATTGGCCAGGGCAACGATTTCGTTGTCCGACAGTTCGTCCAGGTTCTCTTGGCGACCGCCCACCTCGTTGTAGATCTCGTTGAGGAACTGACGCAGCTCGGCGATCTTGCGCTGCTCTTCGAGCATGCGGTTGATCTTCTCGCCCAGGCCCTTGGCCGCGAGGCCCAGGTGGGTTTCGAGAATCTGGCCGACGTTCATCCGCGACGGTACGCCCAGCGGGTTCAATACGATGTCCACCGGCGTGCCGTTGGCGTCGTGCGGCATGTCCTCGACCGGCATGATCACCGAGACCACACCCTTGTTACCGTGACGGCCTGCCATCTTGTCGCCCGGCTGGATGCGGCGCTTGATGGCCAGGTAGACCTTGACGATCTTCAGCACGCCCGGCGCCAGGTCGTCGCCCTGCTGCAGCTTGCGCTTCTTGTCTTCGAACTTGTCGTCCAGCAACTGACGGCGGTCGGACAGATAGGCCTGGGCCTTCTCGAGCTGCTCGTTCAGAGCGTCGTCGCTCATGCGCAGCTTGAACCACTGGCCATGCTCGAGACCGTCGAGGAACGCGTCGTCGATCACCGCGCCCTTCTTCAGGCCCGCGCCGCCTTCGGCCTTCGCGCCCACCAGGGCGGCGCGTAGACGTTCAAAGGTCGCGCCCTCGACGATGCGGAACTCCTCGTTGAGGTCCTTGCGGATTTCGTCCAGTTGCATCTTCTCGATGGCCAGGGCGCGGCTATCACGCTCGACGCCATCGCGGGTGAAGACCTGCACATCGATGACGGTACCCTTGGTGCCGGTCGGCACACGCAGGGAGGTGTCCTTCACGTCGGACGCCTTCTCGCCGAAGATCGCGCGCAGCAGTTTTTCTTCCGGAGTCAGCTGGGTCTCGCCTTTCGGGGTGACCTTGCCGACCAGGATGTCGCCGGCCAGCACTTCGGCGCCGACGTAGACGATGCCGGCCTCGTCCAGCTTGTTCAGCGCGGCCTCGCCCACGTTCGGGATATCCGCGGTGATTTCCTCTGGGCCGAGCTTGGTGTCGCGGGCGACGCAGGTCAGTTCCTGGATATGGATCGTGGTGAAGCGATCCTCCTGGACGACGCGCTCGGAGAGGCAGATGGAGTCCTCGAAGTTGAAGCCGTTCCAGGGCATGAACGCGACGCGCATGTTCTGGCCCAGGGCCAGCTCGCCCATGTCGGTGGACGGGCCGTCGGCCAGGATATCGCCACGCGCCACCACGTCACCCTTGTTCACCAGCGGGCGCTGGTTGATGCAGGTGTTTTGGTTGGAGCGGGTGTACTTGGTCAGGTTATAGATGTCGACGCCAGCCTCGCCAGTTTCGACCTCGGCATCCACCACGCGCACCACGATGCGGCCGGCGTCGACGGAGTCGATCACGCCGCCACGACGGGCCACCACGCAGACGCCGGAGTCACGGGCGACGTTGCGCTCCATCCCGGTGCCCACCAGCGGTTTGTCGGCGCGCAGGGTCGGCACGGCTTGACGCTGCATGTTCGAACCCATCAACGCACGGTTGGCGTCGTCGTGTTCGAGGAACGGAATCAGCGAGGCCGCGACGGAAACCACCTGTTTCGGCGAGACGTCCATCAGGGTGACGTCTTCGGGCGCCTTCACGGTGAATTCGTTCAGGTGGCGAACCGCGACCAGTTCGTCGACCAGCTTGCGCCCTTCCAGCTTCGCGCTGGCCTGGGCGATGACATGGTCGGCTTCCTCGATGGCGGACAGGAACACGATCTCGTCGGTGACCTCGCCGTCCTTAACCACGCGGTACGGGCTTTCCAGGAAGCCGTACTGGTTGGTGCGGGCATAGGCGGCCAGGGAGTTGATCAGGCCGATGTTCGGACCTTCCGGCGTTTCGATCGGGCACACGCGGCCGTAGTGGGTCGGGTGTACGTCGCGGACTTCGAAGCCGGCGCGCTCACGGGTCAGACCGCCCGGGCCGAGCGCGGAGACGCGGCGCTTGTGGGTGATCTCGGAAAGCGGGTTGTTCTGGTCCATGAACTGGGACAGTTGGCTGGAGCCGAAGAATTCCTTGATCGCGGCGGCAACCGGCTTGGCGTTGATCAGGTCCTGCGGCATCAGGCCTTCGCTCTCGGCCATGGACAGGCGTTCCTTGACGGCACGCTCGACACGCACCAGGCCCACGCGGAACTGGTTCTCGGCCATCTCGCCGACACAACGCACGCGACGGTTACCCAGGTGGTCGATGTCGTCGACGATGCCCTTGCCGTTACGGATGTCGACGAGGGTCTTGAGCACCTCGACGATGTCTTCGCGGCTCAGCACGCCGGAACCTTCGATCTCGGTCCGACCAATGCGGCGGTTGAACTTCATGCGGCCGACCGCGGACAGGTCGTAGCGCTCGGCGCTGAAGAACAGGTTGTTGAACAGGGTCTCGGCAGCTTCCTTGGTCGGCGGCTCGCCGGGGCGCATCATGCGGTAGATCTCGACCAGGGCTTCCAGCTGATTGCCGGTGGAGTCGATCTTCAGGGTGTCCGAAATGAACGGGCCGCAGTCGATGTCGTTGGTGTACAGGGTCTCGATGCGGACGACCTGGGCCTTGGCGGCTTTCACCAGTATCTCGGTGGTGAGCTCGGTGTTGCACTCGGCGATGATCTCGCCGGTGGCCGGGTGCACGATGGCCTTGGCCGAGGTACGGCCCAGCAGGTATTCCATCGGGACTTCGAGCTCTTTGATACCGGCCTTATCGAGCTGGTTGATGTGCCGCGCGGTGATCCGGCGGCCCTGCTCGACGATGACCTTGCCGCTGGCATCCTTGATGTCGAAGGATGCGATTTCACCGCGCAGGCGTTGCGGCACCAGCTCCAGGGCCAGGCCTTCGCCACGCTGATGGAAGACGTTGGTGTCGTAGAACGCGTCGAGGATTTCCTCGGTGCTGTAACCCAGCGCGCGCAGCAGCACGGACGCCGGCAGCTTGCGGCGACGGTCGATACGGACGAAGACGGCGTCCTTCGGATCGAACTCGAAGTCCAGCCAGGAGCCACGGTAAGGAATGATGCGCGCGGAGTACAGCAGCTTGCCGGAACTGTGGGTCTTGCCGCGGTCGTGGTCGAAGAACACGCCCGGGGAGCGGTGCAGCTGGGACACGATGACCCGCTCGGTACCGTTGATGATGAAGGTACCGTTCTCGGTCATCAGGGGGATTTCCCCCATGTAGACTTCCTGTTCCTTGATGTCCTTGATCGCTTTGTTCGACGACTCCTTGTCGAAGATGATCAGACGTACTTTCACCCGCAACGGGACCGCGAAGGTCACGCCACGCAACACGCACTCTTTCACGTCGAATGCCGGTTCGCCCAGGCGATAGCCGACATACTCCAGGGCCGCGTTGCCGGAATAGCTGATAATCGGGAAAACGGACTTGAAGGCCGCGTGCAGACCGATGTCGCGGAACTGATCCTTGCTCACCCCTGCCTGCAGGAATTCGCGATACGAATCCAGCTGGATGGCCAGGAGGTAGGGCACATCCATGACATCCGGCAACTTGCTAAAGTCTTTGCGGATACGTTTTTTCTCAGTGTATGAGTAAGCCATCAGCGTTCCCCAGCTTGGTCACCTGCTTGTTTGGCTCCTCCCGGCGGAAGCAGCCAGAAAATCGTGCGAACCCGAAGTCCGCGCCACCCCCGCGGGTGGGTTTTCCGTTCTAGACAGGCAGCCAACCGACTGCCTGTCTAGAACGGAAAAAGGCCGGTGGCATGAGCCACCAGCCATCAGCCTTTTGCGAGACGCTCAGGCTGTAGACGCAAGAGCCGAACTTATTTGAGCTCGACCTTGGCGCCAGCTTCTTCCAGGGCTTTTTTGGCGGCTTCGGCTTCTTCTTTCGAAACACCTTCCTTCACCACGCCCGGGGCGCCGTCAACGACAGCCTTGGCTTCTTTCAGGCCCAGACCGGTCAGCTCGCGAACGACCTTGATCACGTTCACTTTCTTGTCGCCGGCTTCGGCCAGGACGATGGTGAACTCGGTTTGCTCTTCGGCGGCGGCAGCCGGGCCAGCAGCCGGGCCAGCGGCAACGGCGGCAGCGGCGGTCACGCCGAATTTCTCTTCCATCGCCTTGATCAGTTCCACCACTTGCATGACGGACATTTCGGATACGGCGTTGATGATGTCTTCGTTGGTCAGAGCCATGACTCTAGTTTCCTGTATCGATTGGCGACCCTAAGCCGCCTGAATGGGGTTGAGCAGATTCGACCGGGCGCCTCAGGCGGCCGCGGCTTCTTTCTGGTCACGAATGGCGGCCAGGGTGCGGGCCAGCTTGCTGGTGGCGCCTTGGATCACGCTCATCAGCTGAGCGACCGCTTCGTCGTAAGTCGGCAGGGTAGCCAGTACGTCGATTTGGTTGGCTGCGATCAGCTTGCCTTCGAAGGCGGCGGCCTTGATCTCGAACTTGTCCTGACCCTTGGCGAACTCCTTGAAGATCCGAGCGGCAGCGCCCGGATGTTCGTTGGAGAAGGCGATCAGGGTCGGGCCTTTGAACGCGTCGCCGAGCACATCGAATTGAGTGCCTTCGACGGCGCGGCGCAGCAAGGTGTTACGCACGACTTTCACGTACACACCGGCTTCGCGGGCCTCTTTACGGAGTCCGGTCATGGCGCCGACAGTCACGCCACGGGCATCGGCCACGACAGCGGACAGGGCAGCCTGGGCAGCCTCGTTGACTTCAGCGACGATGGCCTTCTTGTCTTCGAGTTTGATTGCCACGGGTTTACTCCTGGATGTTACCGTTTCGCCCAACCGGAGCCGGGCGGCTTTGGTGTCTGATTCGGTACGAATCGGGAGCACCATCTGCGTAGGCCGTTGGTTTAAGGCTTTCGCCACCTACGGTCTTGGACAGCCCCCGCCAGGCAGGGACCCCAATAATGGCGGTCGACGACGAACCGTCGACCACATGTTCCTTACGCTTCCAGGGAAGCCTGATCGATCTGCAGGCCCGGACCCATGGTGCTGCTCAGGGTCACGCGCTGGACGTAGATGCCCTTGGAGGTGGAGGGCTTCAGACGCTTGAGGTCGGCCAGCAGTGCTTCGACGTTCTGCTTCAGCTTGACCGGCTCGAAATCGATCTTGCCGACGGAGGCGTGGATGATGCCGTTCTTGTCGGTACGGAAACGCACCTGACCGGCCTTGGCATTCTTCACGGCGGTGGCGACATCGGGCGTCACGGTGCCGACCTTCGGGTTCGGCATCAGGCCGCGCGGGCCGAGGATTTGACCCAACTGACCGACGACGCGCATGGCATCCGGAGAGGCAATGACCACGTCGTAGTTCAGGTCGCCGCCCTTCATTTCGGCAGCCAGCTCATCCATCCCAACGCGATCGGCGCCAGCGGCCAGAGCGGCCTCGGCGGCCGGCCCCTGGGTGAACACGGCGACGCGGACGGATTTGCCGGTCCCGTTGGGGAGTACGGTGGCACCCCGAACGACCTGGTCGGATTTACGCGGATCGACGCCCAGGTTGATGGCGATGTCTACGGACTCCTTGAACTTGATGGTCGACAGTTCGGCCAGCAGTTTGGCGGCGTCTTCGAAGCCGTATTGCTTGCCCGCTTCGACTTTCTCGGCAATCGCTTTCTGGCGCTTGGTCAACTTAGCCATTTACACACCCTCCACGTTCAGGCCCATGCTGCGAGCAGAGCCGGCGATGGTACGCACGGCCGCATCGAGGTCAGCAGCGGTCAGATCGGCATTCTTGGTCTTGGCGATCTCTTCCAGTTGAGCGCGAGTCACGGTGCCGACTTTCTGGCTATTAGGACGCGCGGAGCCGCTGGTGATGCCGGCCGCTTTCTTAAGCAGTACGGAAGCCGGGGTGCTCTTGATATCGAACGTGAAGCTACGGTCGCTGTAAACGGTGATGATCACCGGAGTCGGCAGGCCCGGTTCCATGCCCTGGGTACGGGCATTGAACGCCTTGCAGAACTCCATGATGTTCACGCCGTGCTGACCCAGCGCGGGGCCGACCGGCGGCGACGGGTTGGCCTGGGCGGCCTTCACTTGCAGCTTGATGTAAGCCTGAATCTTCTTAGCCATTTGCTACTCCAATTACGGGTGCGGACGCCTGACGGCTCCCCGGTATCTTCGCTTTATCCCAATGACGCAAAAGCCCCGCAACCAGAGGCTGCGGGGCAGGGATGCACGCCCAGTCAGGCTTTCTCGACCTGACTGAACTCCAGCTCCACGGGCGTGGAGCGACCGAAAATGAGCACGGCGACTTGAATCCGGCTCTTCTCATAGTTGACTTCTTCGACGACACCATTGAAGTCCGCGAAGGGACCATCGATAACCCTGACGGTCTCGCCGGGTTCGAACAGTGTCTTGGGCTTGGGCTTGTCGCCGCTGTCAGCGACACGTCGCAGGATCGCATCCGCTTCCTTATCGGTGATGGGCGCCGGCTTATCAGCCGTGCCACCGATGAAGCCCATTACACGAGGGGTATCCTTGACCAAGTGCCAAGTCCCCTCGTTCATTTCCATCTGAACCAGAACATAACCAGGAAAGAATTTACGCTCGCTCTTCCGCTTCTGACCGTTACGCATCTCCACCACTTCTTCGGTGGGCACGAGTATCTCGCCGAACTCGTCTTCCATGCCGGCCAGCTTGACACGCTCGATCAACGAGCGCATGACGTGCTTCTCATAACCTGAGTAAGCATGCACAACGTACCAACGCTTAGCCACGGCGCACCTACTAACCAACAATCATCGAAACAATCAAGCCGAGCAGGGAGTCGAGCCCCCACAACAGCAGCGACATAACCAGAACCACAGCCACAACAATCAACGTGGTCTGGGTGGTCTCCTGACGGGTCGGCCAAACGACCTTGCGAATCTCCCCGCGCGCTTCCTTGGCAAGCAAAAAGAAAGCCTGCCCTTTCGCAGTTTGCAGCACCACAAAACCAGCGATGACCGCCAGGGCGAGGAGGCCGAGAACACGATAGAAAATCGGCTGAGCGGAGAAATACTGATTGCCGACCACACCGACCACAACAAGAACAGCCACAACAAGCCATTTCAGAGCATCGAAGCGGCCATGTTTGGCTTCAGCCTTGGCATTCATCAGCATGGATCCTGTTGGAGATAAGCCAGACTTCATCAATTTGAAATCTGGCAGGCCAGGAGGGAATCGAACCCCCAACCTGCGGTTTTGGAGACCGCTGCTCTGCCAATTGAGCTACTGGCCTGTAACTAAAATCAGGCCGACCATTATGCCGACCTGACAAATCAAGATCAATCGATTATTCGATGATCTTGGCAACCACGCCAGCGCCGACGGTACGACCACCTTCGCGGATGGCGAAGCGCAGGCCGTCTTCCATGGCGATCGGAGCGATCAGGGTGACGATCATCTTGATGTTGTCGCCCGGCATGACCATTTCCACGCCTTCGGGCAGCTCGCAGTTACCGGTCACGTCGGTGGTCCGGAAGTAGAACTGCGGGCGATAGCCCTTGAAGAACGGCGTGTGGCGACCGCCTTCTTCCTTGCTCAGTACGTACACTTCGCACTCGAACTTGGTGTGGGGCTTGATGGTGCCCGGCTTGGCCAGGACCTGACCGCGCTCCACTTCTTCACGCTTGGTGCCGCGCAGCAGCACGCCGACGTTCTCGCCCGCGCGACCTTCGTCGAGCAGCTTGCGGAACATTTCGACGCCGGTGCAGGTGGTCTTGGTGGTCGCCTTGATACCGACGATTTCCACTTCTTCCTGGACTTTGACGACACCACGCTCGACACGACCGGTCACCACGGTGCCACGGCCGGAGATCGAGAACACGTCTTCGATCGGCATCAGGAACGGCTTGTCGATGGCACGCTCGGGCTCCGGAATGTAGGAGTCCAGGGTTTCCACCAGCTTGCGCACGGCGGTAACACCCATCTCGTTGTCGTCCTGGCCGTTCAGGGCCATCAGCGCGGAGCCGATGACGATCGGGGTATCGTCGCCCGGGAAGTCGTAGGTGTTCAGCAGATCGCGAACTTCCATCTCGACCAGTTCCAGCAGCTCGGCGTCGTCGACCATGTCGGCCTTGTTCAGGAACACGACGATGTAGGGAACGCCTACCTGACGGGAGAGCAGGATGTGCTCGCGAGTTTGCGGCATGGGGCCGTCGGCAGCCGAACAGACCAGGATCGCGCCGTCCATCTGGGCGGCACCGGTGATCATGTTCTTCACATAGTCGGCGTGACCCGGGCAATCCACGTGCGCGTAGTGGCGAACGGGCGAGTCGTACTCAACGTGAGAGGTGTTGATGGTGATACCGCGAGCCTTCTCTTCCGGCGCGTTGTCGATCTGGTCGAAAGCGCGAGCGGAGCCACCCCAGGTCTCGGAGCAGACCTTGGTCAGCGCAGCGGTCAGAGTGGTCTTGCCATGGTCAACGTGACCGATGGTGCCGACGTTGACGTGCGGTTTGTTACGTTCGAACTTTTCTTTTGCCATCGAGACCGTCCCCCATCATGGAATTGAGCGAGTCACGTCACCATTAAAACAAAGGCAGATATTTTCATATCTGCCTTTGCGCGTAATGGAGCTCATGAGCGGATTTGAACCGCTGACCTCACCCTTACCAAGGGTGTGCTCTACCAACTGAGCTACATGAGCAAACTACTTCATAAGCAACAGACTTGGAGCGGGTAGCGGGAATCGAACCCGCATCATCAGCTTGGAAGGCTGAGGTTCTACCACTGAACTATACCCGCGGAGCCCGCAGCTCACGCTTTAACTGGTGGAGGGAGAAGGATTCGAACCTTCGAAGTCTATGACGTCAGATTTACAGTCTGATCCCTTTGGCCACTCGGGAATCCCTCCAAAGGAGGCGGCATTTTCAATTTCTGCCACCCTACTGTCAAGCTTTTTCTCATTAAAATCTTGAGGTTAGCTAATTCGACAGCAGCTTCGCGGCAGCAACCTAAAACTCTCGCACTGCGAAGCGGGCGCCATTCTATTCAATTCTTCGAGACGATGCAACGCTTTCGCATGGCATTAATTGATGCTGAAGCCCCTGGAAGCTGGCGGACAGCTGGCCCAGCAACTGATCGTCAGCGAGGCGACGACTTTCAGGCGCGATACGAATCCAGAAACTCCGGTGCGCGCGAGGCAGCTCCCGCATCAAGGGCTCATAGCCGGCCTCTCTCAAACGCTGTATGACGCTCTCCGCCGAATCGCTCCGAGGGAAGATGCCCAGGGAAATGCCGTTCGAAAGATCGCCCTGGGTGATGATGTAGCTATCGATCTTGCGCGCTTGGAGCTCCTTCAATTGGCGTAACGAGGCTTGCCGCGAAGCCAACGGGGCGAGGTAGACCCAATAATCCACTCCGGCGGCAGCGTCTATCGGCTGAATATGAGACTGGATATCCAGGCTCAACAGACGCTGCTCGACCTCTCGCGCCTCCTCCTCTCGCTCGAACCCTCCCAAGAATAGGCAAACGTCGGATTTCCCCGTAGCCGCCGATGTGGTTTCTCTGCGAGGAGCTCCCGACTCGCTAAGCAGATGAATATTCTGCTGAGCGTCCTTATAGACGGAAACAGGCTCAATTCCCTTGGCTCGCAAGGGTGCTTGCTGCTGATGCCAGACGTAATAGAAAAGATTCAGAACCAATAAAAGTAAAAATGACCAGCGCATGGGGAACCTCAGGATAATGGACAGGCAATCGCCAGCCCAACGAACACCAGATCGGGCGAGACCCTTGCTTCGGGCAAGATATCCTTGACCAGCATTGCATCCCCCCCCGTCAAAAAGACCGTAAAGAAATCGCCCAGGGTATCCCGAGCCAGATCCACCTGAGTCATCACGAACCCCTGTAGCATCAACAGACATCCTCGCTCGACGGCCTCGACTGTCGTTCGCCCCGGCGTCAGGACCTGAAGCGCCCGTTCGGCCGCTGAGTCGTCATACCGGATACGCCGGGTATGGGTACGCAACTGGTTACGCATCATGGAAACACCGGGACATATGAACCCCCCCAGATGGCGACCCTCTTTATCCACGAGATCCGATGTGACTGCCGTGCCCAAATCCAGGACGAGACAGGCGCCCCCCGCCAATCGATACCCACCCAGGATAGCCATCCACCGATCCAGCCCTAGACGCTCATGCTCGCTATAGCCATTGGTGACCCCTCCTTGCCGCTCAGCGGGGCGGGCAATAAGCGGAGAGACCGCAAAGCCAGACTGGAGGCGAGCCACTAGGCGCTCGGTTTCCTCATCCGAACGCACACTGACCAGGCGACAGTAGCGGAGAGGTAAAAGGGGAATAGCGGACAGCCGCTCCATCAATTCATCATCGGAGTGAACGACGCCAGAATCGTGAACTCGCCTCGCGTCATCCTCGATCACACGCCATTTGATAAGGGTGTTACCGCAATCGAGCTCAAGAATCATCCCGCAACCTCAAGCTCAGCTCCCCGCTGCTGTAGTGCATAACGCCTTGGCTCGTTTCCAAGCGAAGCGCCCCTTGCTCATCGATACCCACGATCACCCCCTCGTAATGCCGGGTTCCCGATGTCAGCATAACCTTACGCCCATGCCATGCATGGTGTTGCTCCCAAAGGCCTTGCAAGGCAGGAAAACCCTCGTCTCGCAACCGGCCCAGGAAGTACTGAAGCGTGTGGGTCAGGGTGATCGTCAGCGTGGTGCGGTCGACCCCTTTCCCCAACACCTCCCTCATTGAGATCCAAGGTTGATCAATCTGCTCTGTAGAAGCGAGCATGTTGACGTTGATCCCAATACCGATGACCACTCGGCAGAGGTCCGCTGGATCGCCCACGAGCTCCAGCAAGATACCGGCGATCTTTTTTTCATGGACCAATATGTCATTGGGCCACTTAAGCATTCCCTCCACCCCCATGGCCCTCAACGCATGATGAACGGCCAACCCGACGACAAGGCTGAGACCCTCCAACTGCCTTGCCCCTCCGGTTATGGGAAGCGCCACGCTGTAATAAAGATTTTCTCCAAACGGACTCACCCACTTTCGTCCACGTCGCCCCCGACCCGCAAGTTGGCGCTCCGCTAATACGAGGACAGGCCTGCCTTCCGGGTTCGTAATCCTCATCGCTTCGGCGTTGGTCGAATCCACGTCCATGAGCACCCGGACCTCCCAGTCAGGCACCGCGACGGAGATCGATTCGATATCAAGCAGCGACCACGGCTGCGCAAGACAATAGCCGCGCCCTCTCACCTTGTGGAGTACGATGCCGAGCTCTTCGAGCCGTTGTAGCTGTTTCCACACTGCACTGCGACTGATGCCCAGAGAGCGACCCAGAGCCTCCCCCGAATGGAAACGGCCATCTTCCAAGAGCTTTAGCAGGGGCAACATTTACAAACTCGGTATCTGGAGAAGCCAGCATCATATCGGTGCGGTTACCGCTTGCCTATAAAAGCTGCCGAGCAACAGGCCCAAGTACAGGCGAGTCGGTGTTGTGTTCCAAGGACTACCGCACGTGGGCGGGTAGCGCCCTGGCGCTGGCGTATTTGCGCGA
>DAMBWF010000019.1:0-45231 GCA_032052615.1 Pseudomonadaceae bacterium | reverse complement strand
ACCGGGCGCCCGGCCTGCTTGGGCACGAAGTAGTACATCATCCCGAGGAAGCCGGTGGTGAGGAAGAAACCCACGGCGTTATGGCCGTACCACCATTGCACCATGGCGTCGGTGGCCCCGGCATAGAGCGGGTAGGACTTGAACGCGCTCACCGGGATGGAGGCGTGGTTGACCACATGGAGCATCGCGGTGACCAGGATGAAGGCGCCGAAGAACCAATTGCCCACGTAGATGTGCGGGGTCCTGCGTTTGGCCGCGGTGCCGAAGAACACCACGGCGTAAGCCACCCAGACGATGGTCAGCCAGACCGCGCCGGTGAACTCCAGCTCGGCATATTCCTTGGTGGTGGTCAGGCCCTGAGGCAGGGTGACCAGCAGCATCGCCACCACCCCCTGCCAGCCCCAGAAGGTGAAGGCCGCCAGGCGCGGCGCGAACAGCGGCGCCTGGCAGGTGCGCTGCACCGTGTAGTAGCTGGTGGCGAACAGGGCGGAGCCGCCGAAAGCGAAGATCACCAGGTTGGTGTGCAGCGGCCGCAGGCGACCGAAGCTCAGCCAGGGCAGGTCGAAGTTCAGCACCGGCCAGACCAACTGGGCGGCGATGAACACCCCCAGGCTCATGCCGACCACGCCCCAGACGACGGTCATCAGGGCGAACTGGCGGACCACCTTGTAGCGATAGGCGGGCGAGGGAAGCGTCGTGTCCATGGGTAGCCTTTTTCCGAGCGGGAAACGGGCCGCCTCGGGGGAGGCGGCGGATGGCGCCACTCTAGGAACAGGCCGGCGGCGGTAACAGACTCAGAACGGCCGGGTTTTTGCGGATCAGCTCGCGAACTGCTCGCGAACTGCGTGCCAATCAGCCTGGGGCATCCGCCGGGCGCGTCAGAAGGTCGCGAGGATGCGTCCGAGCACTTCCATGGCCCGTTCGCTCTGTGCATCCCAGGGGTAGCCATGGTTGAGACGGGCGCAGTTCTGGAAGCGCCGGGTAGCCGAGAAGATCGGCCCGGGGGCCAGGCTGATGCCTTGGGACAGGGCGAGCTGGAAGAGGTGCAGCGAGTCCACCTGCTCGGGGAATTCGAACCAGAGGAAATAGCCGCCGGTGGGCCGCGTCACCCGGGTCTGCTCCGGAAAATGCCGGGCGGCGGAGGCCAGCATGGCGCCCTGCTGCGTCTCCAGGGCATAGCGCAGCCGGCGCAGGTGGCGGTCGTAGCCGCCGTGTTGCAGGTAGTCGGCGATGGCCGCCTGGGCCGGCACCGACGGCGACAGGGTGGTCATCAGCTTGAGCCGCTGGATGCGCTCGGCGAAGCGTCCGCCGGCCACCCAGCCGACCCGGTAGCCCGGCGCCAGGCTCTTGGAGAACGAGCCGCAGTGCATCACCAGGCCGTCCCGGTCGAAGCTCTTCACGGGCTTCGGCGGCGTCGGCCCGTAATGCAGCTCGGCATAGACATCGTCCTCGATCAGCGGCACCTGGTGCCGCTGCAGGGTCGCGTACAGGGCGCGCTTCTTCTCCTCGCTCATGGTGGCGCCCAAGGGGTTCTGCAGCCCGCTCATGAACCAGCAGGCCTTGATCGGCAAGCGAGCCAGGCTGTCGTCCAGGGTTTCCAGGTCGATGCCTTCGCGAGGATGGACGGGGATTTCCACCGCTTTCAGCTTCAGGCGTTCCAGCACTTGCAGGGCCGCGTAGAACGCCGGCGCCTCGATGGCCACCAGGTCGCCCGGCTCGGTGACGGTCTGCAGACACAGGTTCAGCGCCTCCAGGGCCCCGTTGCTGATCACCAACTCCTCTAGCTCCAGGCGCACCCCGCTGACCATGTAGCGCAGGGCGATCTGTCGGCGCAGGTCGGGGTTGCCGGCGGTCATGTCGGCCACCACGGTGTGGGGCGACAAGGTGCGTAGCGCCTGGGCCATGGAGCGCGCCAGGCGCGGCAGCGGGAACAGGTGCGGGCTGGGGAAGGCCGAGCCGAACGGCACGGTATGGGGGTCCTTGATCGAGCCGAGCACCGAGAACACCAGGTCGCTGACGTCCACTTCGGTGGTCTGCGCGGTGCGCGGGCCGATCTGCGGCTCGTGCAGCGGCCGCCGCGCATGCTCCCGGACGAAGTAGCCGGAGCGGGCACGGGCGCCGATCAGCCCGCGATCCTCCAGCAGGTAGTAAGCCTGGAACACGGTGGACGGGCTGACCCCGTAGGTGCGGCTGGCATGGCGCACCGAGGGGACCCGCTCCCCCGGCGCCAGCACGCCCGAGCGGATCAGCTCGGCGATCTGTTCAGCGAGGCGTTCGTAGCGTTTCATGGTGTCCGCTCGGGCCGGGGAGGGAGCGGCACACTGTAGGGGCGGCGAGGCGGACATGCGAGCTCCACGTGGCGAGAGGGGCGCCTCGGCGCCCCGGTCCATGATCAGCGCAACGGCGCGGTGAAGGTACTGGCCGCCTCGACGCGCTGGCGGGCGTCGCCCACGGCGGTCACCGCGAAGCGCAGGGGCTGGGAGGTGCTGGCCGGCGCGGCGGTGAGGGCCACCGAGACCGGCAGGTCGAGGATTTCCCCCGGCGCCAAGGCCAGCTCGGCGGGCGCGTGCAGCTCGAAGGGGCCGTCGCCGGCCAGGTCGAGCCGGTAGCGCTGCGGCTGCTGAGTCTTGTTGATGACCTTCAGGGTGTAGATGTTCTCCACCTGGCCGCTGGCGTTCTCGCGGAACAGGCCGCGGTCCTTGCTGGCGTCCAGGGAGATCAGCGGGCGCGCCTGCAAGGCCCAGCCGAAGGCGCCGAACATGAGCAGCAGCGCGGCGGCGTAGCCCACCAGCCGGGGACGCCAGAGGCGGGTGCGGCCACCTTCCAGGGCCCGTTGGGACCGATAGCCCACCAGACCCCGGGCATACCCCATCTTGTCCATCACCGTGTCGCAGGCATCGACGCAGGCGGCGCAACCGATGCAATCGATCTGCAGGCCGTCGCGGATGTCGATGCCGGTGGGACATACCTGCACGCACAGGGTGCAGTCGATGCAGTCGCCGAGGCCCTGGGCGCGCGGGTCGCTGCCCTTGCGGCGGGGGCCGCGATGCTCGCCCCGCCCCGCGTCGTAGGCCACCAGCAGCGTGTCCTTGTCGAACATCACGCTCTGGAAGCGCGAGTAGGGGCACATGTGCACGCAGACCTTTTCCCGCAGCCAGCCGGCGTTGATATAGGTGGCGAGGGCGAAGAAGCCGACCCAGAACACCGTGGTGCCATCGAGGCGGCCGCCGAACAGGTCCGCCACCAGCGCCCGGATCGGCGTGAAGTAACCGACGAAGGTCAGCGCGGTGAGCAGGCTGACCGCCAGCCACGCGCCATGCTTGGCCGAGCGGCGCGCCAGCTTGGCCGCGCTCCACGGCGCGGCGTCCAGCTTGATGCGCTGGTGGCGATCGCCCTCGAAGGTCTTCTCCGCCCACATGAATACCCAGGTCCAGACGCTCTGCGGGCAGGCGTAGCCGCACCATACCCGGCCGGCGAACACGGTGATGGCGAACAGTCCGAAGGCGCAGATGATCAGCAGTGCCGACAACAGGATCAGGTCTTGGGGCCAGAACGTGGCGCCAAAGATGTAGAAGCGGTGCTCGGGCAGGTCCCAGAGCACCGCCTGGCGGCCATTCCAGTTGAGCCAGGCGGTGCCGAAGAACAGCAGGAACAAAAACCCCGCGCCGTACAGGCGCAGAGAGCGGAAGCGCCCGCTGAAGGCACGGGTGTGGATCGCGTCACCGCTCTGGGATGGGGTCAGGCGGATCGGCGTGGGGGTGAGGGTTTCGACGAGCTGGGCGGGTATGCGGTCGGTCACGGTGGGACCCCTTCGAGGCGTAATCAGGCTGCGCGCACTATGCGGGCCCATCTGCACCGGTAACAGGCTCAGGTCCGTCGATAAAAAGCGGATCAGATAAGGCTGCGGCTTAGGGTCGCGGGGTCTTGGCATGTGCTCGAAATTCCGTTCCGGCCGACGGGTTCCGTTCGAGAAGGAGACTGGATCTGCCCGAATGGGCGCCTGAGTCGCCCGTGGATGCGTAGGGCTGCCGGGATGCGTCGCGGCAGCCTTTCGAGCCGGCCTGTAAGGAAATTTTTACGAAAGGTTAGGTGCTTTTGTCGCATTCTTGGCAGCCTCACGCTACGTAACGAAAACCTGACGCTTCCAGTGCTGCGGCAGTCGGTCGCACCACGGCGGCACACTTGTCCCGGGATGCGGGGGCGCGGTGAGATGGAGGTCATCCAGCCGCCACGCGGCATCACAACAACAAGAGGAAGCGACATGAACGCCGTGACCAAGATCGAGCAACACAACCCCATCGGCACCGACGGCTTCGAGTTCGTCGAATTCACCGCCCCCAACGCCGAGGGCATCGAGCAACTCCGCCAGCTCTTCCTTGCCATGGGCTTCACCGAGACCGCCAAGCACCGTTCCAAGGAAGTGTTTTTGTTCCAGCAGAACGATATCAACATCGTGCTCAACGGCAGCCCCAGCGGCCGCGTGCGCGAATTCGCCGAGCTGCATGGCCCGAGCGCCTGCGCCATGGCCTTCCGGGTGAAGAACGCCGCCCAGGCCGCCGCCTATGCCGAGTCCCAGGGCGCCAAGCTGGTGGGTGCCCACGCCAACTTCGGCGAGTTGAACATTCCCTGCGTCGAAGGGATCGGCGGCTCGCTGCTGTACTTCGTCGACCGCTACGGTCAGCGCAGCATCTATGACGTCGATTTCGAACCCATCCCGGGTCGTAGCGCCAACGACAATGCCGTCGGCCTGATGACCATCGACCACCTGACCCACAACGTGAGCCGTGGCCAGATGAACGTCTGGGCGGGCTTCTACGAGCGCATCGCCAATTTCCGCGAAATCCGTTACTTCGATATCGAAGGCAAGCTCACCGGTCTGTTCTCCCGCGCCATGACCGCGCCGTGCGGCAAGATTCGCATCCCGATCAACGAATCGGCCGACGAGAAATCCCAGATCGAAGAATTCATCCGTGACTACAAGGGCGAGGGCATCCAGCACATCGCACTGACCACCGATGACATCTACACCACCGTGCGCAAGCTGCGCGCCAACGGCGTGGCCTTCATGACCACCCCGGACACCTACTACGAGAAAGTGGACAGCCGCGTGGTGGGCCATGGCGAGCCGCTGGAGCAACTGCGCGAGCTGAACCTGCTGATCGACGGCGCCCCTGGCGACGATGGCATCCTGCTGCAAATCTTCACCGACACCGTGATCGGCCCGATCTTCTTCGAGATCATCCAGCGCAAGGGCAACCAGGGGTTCGGCGAAGGCAACTTCAAGGCATTGTTCGAATCCATCGAGGAAGACCAGATTCGCCGAGGCGTGATCTCGGCGGAGTGAGACCGGCCGGGCGCGCCCTGGCGCGCCCGTGGCGTCGGTGCGGCTGCCGCACCGTTGGCGCATCGATGAGGATCGGCACATGAGCCGCAAATGGATCAGTTTCCCCCTGCGCGAAGGCGACTGCTCGCGCCAGGCCCACTGCGATTTCCCTCCGCAGACCTACGAGCGGGAAATGGGCCGCGAAGGCTTCTTCGGCCCCGCGTCCCACCTGCACCACCGCCACCCGCCGACTGGCTGGGTGGACTGGCAAGGGCCCCTGCGTCCCCATGCCTTCAACTTCAACCACGTTCCCAGCGAGTACGATTGCCCGCTGGACGCCCCGCTGACCCTGCATAACAGCGACATCCGGGTGCGAGTGTGGAAGACCAATGGCGCCATGCGTCACCTAGTGCGCAACTCCGACGGCGACGACCTGCTGTTCATCCACGAGGGCGCCGGCCACTTCTATTGCGACTTCGGCCACCTGGAATATCGCGACGGGGACTACCTGATGGTGCCCCGTGGCACCGCCTGGCGGATCGAGGCCAGCCAGCCCACCTTCATGCTGCTGATCGAGAACAGCGACGGCGCCTACCAGTTGCCGGAGAAAGGTCTGGTGGGCCCCCACGCGATATTCGACACGGCGGTGCTCGACCACCCGCGCCTGGACGATGCATTCAAGGCCCAGCAGGACGAGAACACCTGGCAGGTCCGCATCAAGCGGCGTAACCAGATCAGCACCGTGACCTATCCGTACAACCCGCTGGACGTGGTCGGCTGGCATGGCGACAACACGGTGGTGCGCCTGAACTGGCGGGATATCCGCCCGTTGATGAGCCACCGCTACCATCTGCCGCCTTCGGCCCACACCACCTTCGTCGCCAATGGCTTCGTGATCTGCACATTCTGCCCGCGCCCCGTCGAGAGCGACCCGGGCGCGCTGAAAGTGCCGTTCTACCACAACAACGACGACTACGACGAAGTGCTGTTCTACCACCGTGGCAACTTCTTCAGCCGGGACAACATCGAGGCCGGCATGGTGACCTTCCACCCCTGCGGCTTCCCCCACGGACCGCATCCGAAGGCCCTGAAGAAGAGCCAGGAAGACCCGGCGACCTTCGCCGACGAGGTCGCGGTGATGATCGATACCCGGCGCGCGCTGGAGATCGGCGAAGCCGCCAGCGCCGTGGAAGTGACCCAATACGTCGACTCCTGGCGGGCGCCGGGCAAGTGACGCGACGGGGCGGCCTCTCGAAGGTCGCCCCGTTCCCGCGTCCGCTGGCGTTCGTTATCAGCCTTTAAGGAATTCCCGATGAAACTCGCCTCATTGAATCAAGGCCGCGACGGCGCGCTGGTGGTGGTCTCCCGCGACCTGACCCGCGCGGTGAAGGTGCCGGCCATCGCCGCCACGCTCCAGGCCGCCCTGGACGACTGGGCGACCCTCCGGCCGCGCTTGGAGGCCGTCTACCAACGCCTCAACGACGGGTTGGAGGCACAAGCCTTCGACTTCGAGCCGAGCGCTTGCCACAGCCCCTTGCCGCGCGCCTACCACTGGGCCGACGGCAGCGCCTACGTCAACCATGTGGAACTGGTGCGCAAGGCGCGGGGCGCGGAAATGCCGGAGAGCTTCTGGCACGACCCGCTAATGTACCAGGGCGGCGCCGACAGCTTCATCCCACCCCATGCGCCGATCCGCCTGGCCGACGAGGCCTGGGGCATCGACCTGGAAGCCGAACTGGCGGTGATCACCGACGACGTGCCCATGGGCGCCGACCCCGCCGAGGCCGCCGGGCATATCCAGTTGCTCATGCTGGTCAACGATGTGTCCCTGCGCAACCTGATCCCCGGCGAACTAGCCAAGGGCTTCGGCTTCTACCAGAGCAAGCCGTCCTCCAGCTTCTCGCCGGTGGCCGTCACCCCGGACGAACTGGGGGAGAGCTGGAAAGGCGGCAAGGTGCACCGGCCCCTGGTGTCCCATATCAACGGCGAGCTGTTCGGCCAGCCGGACGCCGGCACCGACATGACCTTCGACTTCCCCACCCTGGTGGCCCATGCGGCCAAGACCCGGCCCCTGGGCGCCGGCACCATCATCGGCTCGGGTACCGTGTCCAATTACGACCGCAGCGCCGGCTCGTCCTGCCTGGCGGAGAAGCGGATGCTGGAGATCATCGAGAGTGGCGCGCCGAAGACGCCCTTCCTGTCCTTCGGCGACCGGGTACGCATCGAGATGTTCGACCCGGCCGGCCATAGCATCTTCGGCGCCATCGACCAGGTCGTCGAACGCTATGAGCACTGAGGTCGAGGCCCCGGACCTGACGCTTTACGGCTACTGGCGGTCCAGCGCCGCGTACCGGGTCCGCATCGCGCTCAACCTCAAGGGGCTGGCCTATCGGCAAGAGCCGGTGCACCTGGTGAAGGACGGCGGGCAACAGAACGCCGCCGCCTACAAGGCGCTCAACCCCCAGGGCCTGGTGCCCCTGCTCAAGGTGGGCGACGTGGCCATCGCCCAGTCCCTGGCCATTCTCGAATACTTGGAAGAAACCCACCCGCGGCCGGCGTTGTTGCCGGCCGATCCCTTCGAGCGGGCCCGTGTCCGGGCCTTGGCCCTGCACATCGCCTGCGACATTCACCCGGTCAACAACCTGCGGGTGTTGAAGTACCTCAGCGGGACCCTGGGCGTAGACGAGGCGGCCAAGCTCGCCTGGTACCGGCACTGGGTGGCCGCCGGAATGGCCAGCCTCGAACAGGGGCTGGAGCCGTTCGCGGGCGGTTTCTCCCTCGGGGATCGCCCCGGTTATCTTGAGGCGTGCCTGATTCCACAGGTATACAATGCGCGGCGGTTCGACTGCGGCCTTGACGGCTACCCGCGCATCCTGGCCTTGGTCTCCCGTTGCGAGACCCTCGATGCCTTCAAACAGGCCGCTCCGGAGGTGCAACCCGACGCCCAGTGAACCGAGCCGGCTATCGCCGGCGCAACGGCTGCCAACCGGCCGCCTTGACCGAAGCCCTGCCGCGCTTGCGTGCCGGCGGCGGGTTTCGGGCCGGAACGGCGCTGTGCCGCAACGTCGTCCCGCCACGAGTGGGGCGGTCCGATTCCGTCACACACAACAACAAAAGGTGACGTACATGAATAAGCTGCAGCAGTCCGGCGAACTCAGGCGAGGCCTGAAGAACCGCCATATCCAGTTGATCGCCCTGGGCGGCGCCATCGGCACCGGCCTCTTCCTCGGTTCCGCCGGGGTGCTCAAGTCCGCCGGGCCGTCGATGATCCTCGGCTACGCCATCGCGGGTTTCATCGCCTTCCTCATCATGCGCCAGTTGGGCGAGATGATCGTCGAGGAGCCGGTGGCCGGTTCCTTCAGTCATTTCGCTCACGCATACTGGGGCGGCTTCGCCGGTTTCCTCTCCGGCTGGAACTGCTGGGTGCTGTACATCCTGGTGGGCATGTCCGAGCTGACCGCGGTCGGCAAGTATGTGCAGTTCTGGTGGCCCGAAGTGCCCACCTGGGCGACGGCGGCGGTGTTCTTCGTGGCGGTCAACGCGATCAACATGGCTAACGTGAAGCTGTTCGGCGAGGCCGAGTTCTGGTTCTCCATCGTCAAGGTGGCGGCCATCATCGGCATGATTCTGCTGGGCTGCTACCTGCTGTTCAGCGGCAATGGCAACAAGCAGGCGACGGTCAGCAACCTCTGGAGCCATGGCGGTTTCTTCCCCAACGGCATCAGTGGCCTGGTGATGGCCATGGCGATCATCATGTTCTCCTTCGGCGGCCTGGAAATGCTCGGCTTCACCGCGGCCGAGGCCGACCGGCCGAAGACCGTCATTCCCAAGGCGATCAACCAAGTCATCTACCGCATTCTGATTTTCTACATCGGCGCCCTGGTGGTGCTGTTGTCGCTGTCGCCCTGGGACGAGTTGCTGAACAGCATCAACGGTGCCGGCGATGCCTACAGTGGCAGCCCCTTCGTGAAGATCTTCGCCTTGATCGGCAGCGATACCGCCGCCCACCTGCTGAACTTCGTGGTGCTCACCGCGGCCCTGTCGGTGTACAACGGCGGGGTCTACTGCAACAGCCGCATGCTCTACGGCCTGGCCGAGCAGGGAGATGCGCCTAAGGTGCTGCAGAAGGTCAACGCTCGGGGCGTGCCCTATGTGGCGCTGGGCTTCTCGGCCCTGGTGACCCTGCTCTGCGTGGTGGTCAACTACGTGGTACCCAAGGGCGCGCTGGAACTGCTGATGTCCCTGGTGGTGGCCGCCCTGGTGATCAACTGGGCGCTGATCAGCCTGACCCACCTGAAATTCCGCGCGCATCAGCGCCGGATCGGCGCGCGCTCCAGCTTCCGAGCCCTCTGGTCGCCGTTCGCCAACTACCTGTGCCTGGGCTTCATGGTGTTCATCCTGGCGATCATGCTGCTGACCCCCGGCATCCGGATTTCGGTTTATGCCATTCCGGTCTGGCTGCTGGTGATGCTCGCCTGCTACCGCCTCAAGCGCGGGGCGCGGATGGCGGGCCCGGTGGTCGCGCCGGCCGAGGTGGGGTAGACCCCGACCCGTAGGCGAAAGGCCCGGCATCCGCCGGGCCTTTTTCGTTTCAGGCGCGGGCCGAGTCCTGCCGTTGCCGGGCGAGCAGAGCGCTGAAGATTTCGAACGGTACCGGTTCGCTGTACAGGTAGCCCTGATAGAGGTGGCAGCCTTGCTGCTCCAGGAATTGCAATTGCTCCGGCGTTTCCACCCCCTCGGCGATCAACTGCAGCCCCAGGCTGCGGCCCATGGCGATGATGGCGCGGACGATTTCCGCGTCGTTCGGATCGTGGGTGGCGTCGCGCACGAAGGATTGATCGATCTTCAGTGCATCCACCGGCAAGCGTTTGAGATAAGTCAGTGAGCTGTAGCCGGTGCCGAAGTCGTCCATGGCGAAGCTGACGCCGCTGCGCTTCAGCCGGCGCATCTTGGCGATAGTGTCGTCCAGATTCTGGATGACGATGCCCTCGGTGATTTCCAGCTTGAGCATGGACTCGGGGATGCCGGACTTGGCCAGGCTGTTCTCGATCCGTTCGACGAAATCGTTCTGGCGGAACTGCCGGGGGCTGATGTTCACGCACAGGGTGAAGGCATCCATGTTCACCAGCGCCTCGCCGAGCAATTGCCGGCAGGCATGGCAGGCCTCGGCGATCACCCAGGCGCCCACTTCCAGGATCAGTCCGCTTTCCTCCAGTACCTGAATGAACAGCCCGGGCGACTGCAAGCCACGGGTGGGGTGTGGCCAGCGCAGCAACGCTTCCGCGCCGATGATGCGGTTGTCCCGGGCATCCACCTGGGGTTGGAAGTACAGCTCGAACTCGCCCCGCACCAGGGCCAGCCGCAGGTCGTTCTCCAGGCGCAGCCGCTCGCTGGCGGCCTCCTGCATGGTGCTGCGGAACAACTGCAGGGTGTTGCGTCCGGAGTCCTTGGCCCGGTACAGGGCGATGTCGGCGCGCTTGAGCAGGTCCGCCGGGTTCTCGCCATGGTCGGGGATCAGGGCGATGCCCATGCTGGGAGTGACTTGCAGGCGGTGGCCGTCCAGCAGCATCGGCTCGGCGATGATCTTGCGCAGCTTGTCGGCGATCTGCCGCACCTGCCGGGTGACCTCGGAGCGCTTGCCCGGCAGGCCGGACAACAGCACCACGAACTCGTCGCCGCCCAGTCGCGAGACGGTGTCCTCCAGCCGCACGCTGGCTTCCAGGCGCGCGGTGACCATCTTCAAGACCGCGTCGCCCACCGGGTGGCCAAGGGAGTCGTTGATGTGCTTGAAGTGGTCCAGGTCGAGGAACAGCAGCGCGCCGCGCATGTCGTGGCGCTTGAGCAGGGCGACCTGCTGGGTGAGTCGGTCGATCAGCAGCGCCCGGTTGGGCAGGTTGGTCAGCGGGTCGTGGTAGGCCAGGTGGTGGACCTGGGCCTGGGCGTGCTTCAGCTCGCTGATGTCTCGCGCCGTGATCAGGCGGCAGGCAACGCCATTGAGCTCGATGGGCTCGACCGAGACCTCGACGATCCAGGCATCGCCGTCGCGGTGCAGGCCGCGCAGTTCCAAGTGATGGATGCGCGCGTCGTGTCGCAGGCGCTTGAACAGCGTGTCGCGTTCCTGGTCGTCGGCCCACAGGTGGACTTCTTCGAGAGTGCGGCCGATCACGTCGTGGGGGCGGTAGCCGGTGAGACGGCAGAAGCCTTCGTTTACCTCGATGTAGCGACCACTGTCCCGTTCGATGATGACGATGGCGTCCGGACTCGAGTGGAACGCCTTGGCGAACTTCTCCTCGCTGGCCTTGAGAGCCGCCTCGGCGCGCTGGCGGGCACTGATGTCGCGGAAGGTGGTGGTGATGCACGGCTGGCGGTCGACTTGGATGTATCGGCTGGAGAGCACGCAGGTCAGCTCCTGTCCGTCCCGGGTCCGGAAGCGCGCCACTTCGCCGTTCAGCCCATGCCCCTTGTCGAGGGCCCGCAGTATCGCCTCGCGTTGCGCGGAGTCGACCCAGAACCCGAAGGCGGAAGCCGTGCGGCCCACCACCTCCTCGGGGCGCCAGCCGAAAGTCTCGGTGAAGCTGGGGTTGATCTCCAGGAGGCAGCCGTCGCTCACCCGGGACACGCAGATCGGTTCCGGGCTGGCCTGGAACAGGGTGGCGAACTTTTCCTCCGAGGCGGCCAGGCGCTGCTCCCGCTGCACCCGCTCACTGATGTTCATCAGGATACCGGTCATGCGCAGCGGCGCGCCCGACTCATCGAAGTACAGCCGCGCCGTGCTTTCCAGGTATTGGGTGGCGCCATTGGCGAAGCGCGCCCGGTAGGTGATCTGGTAATCCTGGCGGCGCCCCTCCAGCAGGTCGAAGTAGGCCTGGCGCATGGCGGCCTGGTCATCCTCCGGCACGCAACGGAAGAAGTGCTTGAAGTTGCCGTGATAGGGCGCCTCCTCCAGGCCGTGCAAGGCCGCGGCGCGGGGCGAGCCATAGAGTTGGCCGCTGGGGATGTGCCAGTCCCAGGTGCCGAGTTCCGCCGAGTCCAGCGCCAGGGTGAGGCGCTCCTGGCTTTCCTTGAGGGCCGCCTCCTGTCGACGTTGACCGCTGATGTCGCGGATGGTCAGGACCAGGCAGGCCCGACCGTCCAGGTCGACCTCGCCGCCGTTGATCAGGGTGGTGCCGACCACACCGTCGCGATTCGCCAGCAGCGCCTCGTGCTGTTTCAGGCCGCCCTCCCGCTGCAACGCGGCGAGCATGCGCGCGCGATCCTCGGCCTGCGTCCAGAAACCCAGTTCCACCGACGTGCGGCCGAGGGCCTCGGCGGCGCTCCAGCCGAACTGCCGTTCGAAGGTAGCGTTGACCTCGATCAGCCGCCCGCTGGCCTTGTCGCTGATCACCACCACATCGCTGCTGGTCTGGAAGGCCTTGGCGAACTTCTCTTGGCTGGCCCGCAACGCCGCCTCGGCGCGCTTGCGCTCCGTGGTGTCGAGGAAGGTGCTGAGCAGGCAGGCCTGGCCTTCCAGCACGATGTACTGGCTGGACAGCAGGCCATCCAGCACGCGGCCCTCGCGGGTGCGCCAGCGGACTTCCTGCACCGTCGGCTCGCCGGTCAGGGAGGCCTGCTGGCGCAGGCGCTCGCGCTGCTGGCCATCCACCCACAGGTTCAGCCGGGCGATGGGCAGGCCGACGACCGCCTCCGGCGGCCAGCCGAACAGGGTGCCGAAGTGCTGGTTGGCTTCGATGATCAGTCCGTCGTCGAAGCGGATCAGCAGCACCACGTCCGGGCTCAGGTGGAAGAGAGTGGAGAAGCGCCGCTTACTGTTGTTCAGTGCCTCGGCCCGGCGTTGCTGCGCCGTCACATCCCGCAGGGTACCCAGCATGACGCGCCGCCCGTCGGGGGTCCGTTGCAGGCTGCCGCTGACCTCCAGCCAGTGCGGACTGCCGTCCGGCCAGCGGACGCGGTGGGCGGAAGGGCGCGGCGAGGGCTGCCCGGCCTGGGCCTTTCCGATCAGGCGGAGCACCGAGGCGCGGTCTTCCGGATCGACCAGTTCGAGGTAGTCGGTGGGCGCGCTGGACGGGTGACGTGGGTCCAGGCCGAGCAACGACCGGGCGCGCCGCGAGCAGTCGACCCGGCCGCTGTCCAGATTCCAGCACCAGACACCCAGGTGGGCGGCGTCCAGGGTGGCGAGCAGCATTTGGCTGTCCTGCCAGGTGGTTTCGAACGCCGTGGAGACGAGCGCCGAAAGAAAGGGCAGCGGGGGCGTGCGATCGGACGAATGGGCCATCGGGTTCAAGCTCGCTGGGAGAAAGGACAAACCGCGGGAGGCGGGGAGAAAAGAAGGGAAAGGGCCGCTGCGGGCGGAAGGCGACACGAAGGCATGGGCGGGTCGGGTTGTCGAAGTGTCCCCACGTTAGCCATAGCGCGCGTCCCTAGGCAAGTCGCTCGCGCTGGGCATCCATCAGTGCCATGAACGCCCGCGCCGCGTTGGACAGGGTGCGCTCGGTGTGGAGGATATAGCCCAGCCGCCGGCTCAGTTGCACTTCGCGCAGGGGCAACCGTATCACTTGATCGTCGAGCATGGTGCGCGGCAGCACGCTCCAGGCGATGCCGATGGAGACCATCATCTTGATGGTCTCCAGGTAATTGGTACTCATGGCCACGTTGGGGACCAGGCGCTGCGCCTCGAACAGGCGACGGACGATGTGGTGAGTGAAGGTGTTGTCCCCGGGGAATACCGCCGGGTGCCGGGCGATGTCGGCGAGCGTCACCTTCTTGTCGGCGGCCAACGGGTGGTCGGTCGCGGCGACGAAATCCAGCGGGTCGTCCCAGACGGTCACCGCCTTCACCGGCGCGGCGGTCTGGGGCGCCAGGGTGATCACCGCCAATTCCGCGCGGCCGTGGAGGATTTCCTCATAGGCCATTTCCGAATCGAGGAAGCAGATGTCCAGGGCCACCTTGGGATAGGCGCGGGTGAAGGCGCGCAACAGCGGCGGCAGGCGATGCAGGCCGATGTGATGGCTGGTCGCCAGGGTCAGCCGCCCACTGACCTCGCCGCTGAGGTTGTTCAGGGCACGGCGGGTATCGTCCAGCACGTTGAGGATCTGATACGCCCGAGGCAGCAATGCCCGGCCGGACTCGGTCAGCCCGATCTCCCGACCCAGGCGGTCGAACAGGCGAACGTCCAGTTGCTGTTCCAGGGCGGCGATGCGCTTGCTCACGGCGGGCTGGGTCAGGTGCAGGCGTTCCGCCGCGCTGGAAAAACTGCCGGTTTCGGCGATGGCGATGAAAGCGTCGAGAGTGCCGAGGTCCATGGGGGCGGTCGCTGGGAGCAGGTGCTATAGCTTCTTCTATTCCTGAATGTTATTCAATGAATGAAAAATATGAATTTGAGTTATTCGATACGGCCTTCTAGTATCGACCCCATAAGCCGAGGGGCCTTTCGCGGGCTCCGTAACGGCATGCGAAGACGCTGATGAGGACACTGCGATGGCCGGCAAAACGCTCTACGACAAATTGTGGGAGGCCCATGAGGTCAAGCGGCGCGACGACGGCTCGTCGCTGATCTACATCGACCGCCACATTCTCCATGAAGTGACCTCGCCCCAAGCCTTCGAGGGGCTGCGCCTGGCCGGCCGCCAGCCCTGGCGCATCGACGCCAACATCGCCACGCCCGATCACAACGTGCCGACCACTCCGGTCGAGCGGCGCGGCGGCCTCGACGCCATCGCCGACGAGGTGTCGCGCATCCAGGTGAAGACCCTGGACGAAAACTGCGACGCCTTCGGCATCCTGGAATTCAAGATGAACGACGTGCGCCAGGGCATCGTTCACGTCATCGGTCCGGAGCAGGGCGCCACCCTGCCGGGCATGACCGTGGTCTGCGGCGACTCCCATACCTCGACCCATGGGGCTTTCGGCGCGCTTGCCCACGGCATCGGCACCTCCGAGGTGGAGCATGTGCTCGCTACCCAGTGCCTGGTGGCCAAGAAGATGAAGAACATGCAGGTGCGGGTCGAGGGCGCGTTGCCGTTCGGCGTCACCGCCAAGGACATCGTGCTCGCGGTGATCGGGCGGATCGGTACCGCCGGGGGCAACGGCCACGCACTGGAGTTCGCCGGCAGCGCCATCCGCGAGTTGTCCATGGAAGGCCGCATGACCCTCTGCAACATGGCCATCGAGGCCGGTGCCCGGGTCGGCATGGTGGCGGTGGACGAGAAGACCATCGCCTACGTCGAGGGTCGTCCGTTCGCTCCTCGCGGCGCCGACTGGGACACGGCGGTGGCCGCCTGGCGCGAACTGGTGTCCGACCCCGACGCGGTCTTCGACACACTGGTCGAGCTGCGCGCCGAGGACATCAAGCCCCAGGTGAGCTGGGGCACCTCGCCGGAGATGGTGCTGGCGGTGGACCAGAACGTGCCGGACCCGGCCGCCGAGGCCGACCCGGTCAAGCGCGATTCCATCGTCCGCGCCCTCAAGTACATGGGCCTGGCGCCCAATCAGCCGATCGTCGATATCCGCCTGGACCGGGTCTTCATCGGTTCCTGCACCAATTCGCGGATCGAGGACCTGCGGGCCGCCGCCGAGGTGGCCAGGGGCCGCAAGGTGGCCGCCAGCGTCAAACAGGCCCTGGTGGTGCCGGGGTCGGGTCTGGTCAAGGCGCAGGCGGAGCGGGAAGGGCTCGACCGCATCTTCATCGAGGCGGGCTTCGAATGGCGCGAACCGGGCTGCTCCATGTGCCTGGCGATGAACCCCGACAAGCTGGGCAGCGGCGAGCACTGCGCATCCACGTCCAACCGGAACTTCGAGGGGCGCCAGGGCGCCGGTGGGCGCACCCACCTGGTAAGCCCGGCCATGGCCGCGGCCGCGGCCGTGACCGGCCACTTCGTCGACGTCCGTGACTTGCTCCAGGCCTGAGGAGACCGCCCCCATGAAAGCCTTCACCCAGCACACCGGTCTGGTCTGCCCCCTCGACCGGGCCAACGTCGACACCGACCAGATCATTCCCAAGCAATTCCTCAAGTCGATCAAGCGCACCGGCTTCGGCCCGAACCTGTTCGACGAGTGGCGCTACCTGGACGTGGGCCAGCCCAACCAGGACAACAGCCGCCGTCCGATCAACCCGGAGTTCGTACTCAACTTCCCCCGCTACCGGGGCGCCAGCGTGCTGCTGGCCCGGGAGAACTTCGGCTGCGGCTCGTCCCGCGAGCACGCGCCCTGGGCTCTGGACGAGTACGGCTTCCGCGCGGTCATCGCGCCCAGCTTCGCCGACATTTTCTTCAACAACAGCTTCAAGAACGGGCTGTTGCCGATCGTCCTGACCGAGGCGGAGGTGGACGAGCTGTTCCGCCAGGTGGAGGCCGAGGAAGGCTACCGATTGACCGTCGACCTCGCCGAGCAGGCGGTCATCCTGCCGGACGGCACCCGCTACGGCTTCGAGATCGACGCCTTCCGCAAGCATTGCCTGCTCAACGGGCTCGACGATATCGGCTTGACCTTGCAGGATGCCGAGGCGATCAGGCAGTTCGAGGCCGGCCACCGGCAACGGCAACCCTGGTTGTTTCGCGACGCCTGAGCCGTCCCGTCCGGGGGCGGCGGCGCCGTGCCCTGAACGACGGAAAAGAGGATTCCTTATGCGGTTGTCTGCGGTGCTTTTCGCGGGCTGTGCCCTGGCCTGCCTGTCGGCCTCGGCCGACACCCTGGATCGGGTCCGCCCGGGCCAATGGGACGTGACGCTGAAGATGAATATCGAGGGCATGCCCTCGCTCACGCCGGAACAGGTGGCGCAGATGAAGCAGCTCGGCCTTCAGTTGCCGGTGGGCGGCCAGAGCCTCACCAGCCGCCAGTGCGTCGCCCCCGACCAGACCTCCCTGGACAAGGCGGTCGCCGCCTTCAAGGGGCAGGGCGGCTGCGCCATCCAGAACTACAAGCGGGTGGGCCGCCAGATCACCGGCGTGCTGGCCTGCGGCCCACAGATGGGCAGCGGCCCGTTCCAGATGCAACTGGACAGCGAGACCGCCTATCACGGCCGCTACAGCCTGAAGAACGGCTCCATGAACCAGAGCGGCGAACTGGCCGGCCAATGGCGCAAGGATCGCTGCGATCCGGGCGTCCCCACCTACCGCTGATCACGGCGGTCATCCGAAGGAGCAGTCATGAGCGGTCATCAGCAGGTGGTCCAGCGCCAGTTCGGCGAGCAAGCCCAGGCGTACCTGAACAGCGCGGTGCACGCTCAAGGCGAGGAATTCGCCCAGCTGCGGGCCCGGGTCGCCGGGCGCACCGATGCGCGAGTGCTGGACCTGGGCTGCGGCGCCGGCCATGTCGGCTTCCACGTCGCCGCCTCGGTGGCGGAGGTGGTGGCCTACGACCTCTCCCAGCAGATGCTGGACGTGGTGGCCCGCACGGCCGCCGAGCGTGGCCTCGACAACCTGCGCACGGTGCCGGGCGCCGCGGAGCGCCTGCCGTTCGACGACGCTTCCTTCGACTTCGTCTTCAGCCGCTATTCCGCTCACCACTGGCGAGACCTCGGCCAGGCCCTTCGCGAGGTGCGCCGAGTGCTCAAGCCAGGCGGCGCGGCGGCCTTCATCGACGTGGTTGCCCCCGGCGAGCCGCTGCTGGATACCTACCTGCAGACCGTGGAAGTGCTGCGCGACACCAGCCACGTGCGCGACTACCGCGTGGCCGAGTGGCTGGGCGCGGTGGGCGACGCCGGGCTGCGGGCCAGCGGCCATGACCTGCGGCGGCTGCGCCTGGACTTCGCCACCTGGATCGCCCGGATGCGCACCCCGCCGGTGATGCGCGACGCCATCCTGGCGTTGCAGGCCGCCGTCGGCGAGGAGGTCCGCGCCTATTACCGCATCGAACCCGACGGCACCTTCAGCACCGACGTGCTGGTGCTCTGGGCCGAGCGTTCCTGAACCCTTTCATCAACGGACCACCTGCCCGCGACCTGCGTCGCGTCCGGTCCGCAGCCTTGAGGTTGTTATGAGCAAGCAGATTCTGATTCTCCCCGGCGACGGCATCGGCCCGGAGATCATGGCCGAGGCGATCAAGGTGCTGAACCAGGCCAATGCGCGCTATGCGCTAGGCTTCGAGCTGCTGGAGGACGTCATCGGCGGTGCCGCCATCGACCGTCACGGCGTGCCGCTGGCCGACGAGACCCTGGCCCGCGCCCGGGCCGCCGACGCCGTGCTGCTGGGTGCCGTGGGCGGGCCGAAGTGGGACGGCATCGAGCGGGACATCCGCCCCGAGCGCGGCCTGCTGAAGATCCGCTCGCAACTCGGGCTGTTCGCCAACCTGCGCCCGGCCATCCTCTACCCGCAACTGGCCGAGGCTTCCACCTTGAAGCCCGAAGTGGTGGCCGGGCTGGACATTCTCATCGTCCGCGAGCTGACCGGCGGTATCTACTTCGGCGCGCCCCGTGGCCTGGAACAGGGGAACGGCGAGCGCCGGGCCTTCGACACGCTGCCCTACAGCGAGAGCGAGATTCGCCGCATCGCCCGGGTCGGTTTCGACATGGCGCGCCTGCGCGGTGGAAAACTGTGCTCGGTGGACAAGGCCAACGTGCTCGCTTCCAGCCAGCTGTGGCGCGAGGTGGTGGAGGAAGTGGCCAAGGACTACGCCGACGTGGAACTGAGCCACATGTACGTCGACAACGCGGCCATGCAACTGGTCCGCGCGCCCAAGCAGTTCGACGTGATCGTCACCGACAACATGTTCGGCGACATCCTTTCCGACGAGGCCTCGATGCTCACCGGCTCCATCGGCATGCTGCCCTCGGCTTCGCTGGACGCCCATAACAAGGGTCTCTACGAGCCCTGCCACGGCTCGGCGCCGGACATCGCCGGCCAAGGCATCGCCAACCCCCTGGCGACCATCCTCTCGGTATCCATGATGCTGCGCTACAGCTTCGCCCGCAGCGACGCCGCCGACGCCATCGAGCGGGCGGTCAGCCAGGTGCTGGACCAGGGGTTGCGCACCGGCGATATCCACTCCGCCGGCACCCACCGGGTGGGCACCGCGGAAATGGGCGACGCGGTAGTCGCCGCCCTGGGGAATCTGTAATCTGTCGGGCCGCCGGTCGACCGGCGGCTCGCTTTTCCAAACGGGTTTCACCCGCAGCGAGCGGACGTTCCGCCGAGTGCCGAGCCGGCGTTTCCCCTGGGAACAGGGCGCCGGCACGCGCGGGCGGGACGGGTCCAATGGGTATGCCGAACACATGGGCAGCGACGACACAGCGCCCTCCCGGCAGTCATGAAGGTGCAGTGCGATGAAACGAGTAGGTCTGATCGGTTGGCGCGGCATGGTGGGGTCCGTGCTCATTCAGCGGATGCTGGAGGAGCGGGACTTCGACCTGATCGAGCCGGTGTTCTTCACCACCTCCAACGTCGGCGGGCAGGGCCCGGCCATCGGCAAGGACACCGCGCCGCTGAAGGACGCCTACAGCCTCGAGGAGCTCAAGACCCTGGACGTGATCGTCACCTGCCAGGGCGGCGACTACACCAGCGAAGTCTTCCCCAAGTTGCGCGAGGCCGGCTGGCAGGGCTACTGGATCGACGCCGCTTCCACGCTACGCATGGAAGACGACGCGGTCATCGTGCTGGACCCGGTCAACCGCAAGGTCATCGACCAGAAGCTGGACGCCGGGATCAAGAACTACGTCGGCGGCAACTGCACCGTCAGCCTCATGCTGATGGGCCTGGGCGGGCTTTTCGAGGCCGGGCTGGTGGAGTGGATGAGCGCCATGACCTACCAGGCCGCGTCCGGCGCCGGCGCACAGAACATGCGCGAGCTGATCCGCCAGATGGGCGCCATCGAGAGCGCCGTGGCGGACGACCTGGCCGATCCGGCCAGCGCGATCCTCGACATCGACCGCAAGGTGGCCGAGGCCCAGCGCGGCGAAAGCTTTCCGGCCGAACACTTTGGCGTACCCCTGGCGGGCAGCCTCATTCCCTGGATCGACAAGGAACTGCCCAACGGCCAAAGCCGCGAGGAGTGGAAGGGCCAGGCGGAGACCAACAAAATCCTCGGTCGCTTCAAGAACCCGATCCCGGTGGACGGCATCTGCGTGCGCATCGGCGCCATGCGCTGTCACAGCCAGGCGCTGACCATCAAGTTGAACAAGGACGTGCCGTTGTCCGACATCGAAGGGATGATCAGCGGCCACAATCCCTGGGTGAAGCAGATTCCCAACCAGCGCGACGCGAGCATGCGCGAGCTGACCCCCACGGCGGTCACCGGCACCCTGAGCGTGCCGGTCGGGCGGCTACGCAAGCTCAACATGGGCTCGCAATACCTGGGCGCCTTCACCGTCGGCGACCAACTGCTGTGGGGCGCCGCCGAGCCCCTGCGGCGCATGCTGCGCATCCTGCTGGAACGTTGATCGCCCGGCCGTCCGCCTCGTCGGGGGCGGGCGGCCACGACGCCGTCGTTCCTCTGTTCAAGCCTTTCCTTCCCCTATAGAGTGCCTCTCCTTTTCGCGGAGGCTTTCTCGTGACATCTCCCGTCGATATCGCGGTCGTGGGCGCCACTGGCCTGGTGGGCGAACTGCTGGTCGAACTGCTCGAGGAGCGGGACTTCCCGGTGGGAACGCTCCACGTGCTGGGAGCCGGCGAAGCGGTCGGCCATGCCCTGCCGTTCAAGGGGCGCAACCTGCGCGTTCGCGACGCGGCGACCTTCGACTTCGCCCAGGTTCGTCTGGTCTTCCTGGCGGGCGAGGGCGGGCACGTCGAGGGCCTGGACGAGCGGCTGAACGCCGCGGGCTGCGATGTCATCGACCTGGTCGGCGCATTGCCGCCCGCCACCCTGACCTGGATGGTGGCCGAGGCCAGTGGCGACCGGCTGGCCGGAGCGGTGGCGCCGTTCCGGGTCGGCAACCCCTGTTCCCCCACCATCCTGCTGGCCTCGGTCCTGGCGCCCCTGCGCACCGTACTGGCGTTGCGGCGCATTACGGTTACCGCCTGCCTGGCGGTTTCCAGTCGCGGTCGGGAAGGGGTCGGCGAGCTCGCCCGGCAGAGCGCCGAATTGCTCAATGCGCGGCCCCTGGAGCCCCGGGTCTTCGAGGGGCAGATGGCCTTCAACCTGCTGGGTGTCGTGGAGGATCGGGATGCCGAAGGCCATGGTCGGCTGGAGCGGCGCGTGCACGACGAGCTTCGCGACGTGCTGGGCCTGCCGGCGTTGGAGGTGGCGGCGACCTGCATTCAGGCACCGGTATTCTTCGGCGACAGCCTGAGCGTGTCGGTGTTGGCGGAGCAGCCGGTGGACCTGCCCCGGCTACGGGAATTGCTGGCGGGCGCGGCGGGCCTGGAAGTGGCCGGGGACGACGAATGCCCCAGCGTGGTCGACGATGCGGTGGGGCAGGATGTCGTCCATGTCGGTCGCTTGCGCCTGGGTTTACATGACCCGCGCGAACTCAATTTGTGGATTGCTTCCGATAATGTGCGAAAAGGCGCGGCGCTGAATGCTGTGCAGTCCGCTGAGTTGTTGATAAAACACTATCTGTAAAAGATACTTACCCGAAAATCGAAGACTCTTTCGAGCCCGACAATTCGGCTCGGGCTGTTTTGCTGACGGGGAGCGGCCGAAGGCCGTAGGGCAGCATCCATTCGGTCTCTCGGCCGAGAAAAAAGATAACCAAGGGAAACGCTATGGTTCGGGTTCGCAAACTTGTGCTGGCAATTGCGGCTGCTTCGGCGCTGACATCCGGTATGGCCCATGCGCTGGGGCTGGGAGAGGTGACGCTCAAGTCCGCACTGAACCAGCCTCTGGATGCGGAAATCGAATTGCTCGAAGTGCGCGACCTCGGCTCCAGCGAGGTGGTTCCTTCCTTGGCGACCCCCGAGGAGTTCAACAAGGCGGGGGTCGACCGGCAGTTCTTCCTGAACGACCTGAAATTCACCCCCGTCCTCAAGCCCAACGGCAAGAGTGTCATCCGGGTTACCTCCAGCAAGCCGGTACGCGAACCCTACCTGAATTTCCTGGTGCAAGTGCTGTGGCCGAACGGCCGCCTGCTGCGAGAGTACACGCTGCTGCTGGACCCGCCGCTGTACTCGCCGCAGACCACCGCCGCGGCCGCCCCGCAACTGCCCGTCGCCGCGCCGTCGCCCCGGGCCAGCGCTCCCGTTTCCCGTCCGGCCGCTCCGGCGGCGCCCCGTAGCCCGGCTCCCGGCGCCTCCAGCGCGTCGACCGGCATGGCGGGCGCGAACGAATACCGCACCACCGCCAGCGACACCCTCTGGGTCATCGCCGAGCGTACCCGTGCCGGTGGCACGGTTCACCAGTCGATGCTGGCGATTCAGGATCTCAACCCCGACGCGTTCGTCAACGGCAATATCAACCGTCTCAAGAATGGCCAGGTGTTGCGTCTGCCAACCGAACAGCAGATCAAGAGCCGCAGCCAGGCCGAGGCCCTGGCTCAGGTCGCCGCGCAGAACACCGCTTGGCGCGAAGGGCGCGCCACGGCCGCCGCCAGCGGCACTCGCCAGCTCGACGCCACCAAGCGCAACGCCGCCGGTGCCGCGCCCGCCAGCGTGGAGAGCAAGGACAATCTGCGGCTGGTGTCACCCGAGTCCGGTAAGTCGACCGCCGGTAGCGACAAGGGCGGCAACGGTGACAGCAAGGCCCTCAGGGACAAACTGGCGGTCACCCAGGAGAGCCTGGACTCGACCCGCCGCGAAAACGACGAACTGAAAAGCCGGATGGGCGACCTGCAGAGCCAGTTGGACAAACTGCAGAAGCTGATCCAGTTGAAGGACGACCAACTGGCCAAGCTCCAGGCCAACCTCGCTGGCCAGGGTCAAGCTCAGGCCTCCGCCCAGCCTGGCGCCGTGGCGCCGGCCGTTCCGGCGACTCCGGCACAGCCGCCGGTGGCGACCACACAGCCCGCCGCGCCTGCCGAAAGCGCGCCTCAGCCTGTGCCTGCCCAGCCCGCGCCAGCGACGGAGTCGCCCGCCACGCCCACCGCGCCGCAGACGCCCGCCGAGGGGGCGACGCCGGACTACAACTATCAGGCGAAGCCCCCCGTCGCCCCCACTCCAGCACCGGAAGCCGCCGCTCCGGCCACGCCGGCGCCAACCGATACCGCGCCGGTGCCACCAGCGGAAGAATCGAGCTTCCTCGACGATCTGTTCGGCAACCCCCTGCTGCTGGGGTTGCTGGGTGGGGGCGCGCTGTTGATCCTGCTGGTAGGCTTGATGATCATGTCCCGGCGCAACGCGGTGAAGGAAACCGAACTCCAAGCGGCCTTGGCCGAGCGGGACGACGAGACCCACCTGGACGACACGCCGCTGATGGATAGCAGCTTCGACGAGCTGAACGAGGCGCCGGCGACCGCGTCGGTGGTCCAGCCGATCGGCGAGCAGGCCGTGCCTTCGGTCACCGACGTGCTCGGCGAGGCCGACATCTACATCGCCTATGGTCGTTTCAGCCAAGCCGCCGAGCTGTTGCTGGGCGCCATCGAGGCAGAGCCTCACCGAGCCGATCTGCGCCTCAAGTTGATGGAAGTCTATGCGGAGCTGGGCGATCGCGAGGGGTTCGCCCGCCAGGAAAACGAGTTGCGCGAAATCGGCGGCTCCCAGGCGGAAATCGAACAACTCAAGCTGCGCTACCCGGCCATGGCCGTGGCGGGTGTCGCCGCGGGCGCGCTTGCCCAGGACGACTTGGACAGTTTCGACCTGGACGACCTGACTTTGGATACGCCGGATACCAAGCGTCCGGCCGACGATGCGTTCGACCTCGGCGACCTGGAAGCCGATCTGGGGCGTGGACAGAAGCCGTCCGACGACGAATTCCTGCTGGATGAAAGTCTCGACCTGGGCGCGCCCTCGGCGCGACATGAACCCATCGGCGAAGATCTCGATTTCGGCCTGGACCTGGCCGAGCAAGACGCCGGCGGCAACGCCCGTGAGCCTGGCGACGACCTCTCAGACTTCAGCTTCGATCTGGATAGCAGCGATAAGACCGCTTCTTCCGACGACGCATTCCTGCTGGACCTGGACGAGCCGGCCAAGCCGGCCCTGGCGGCCGACGATGCCGCTTACGAATTGCCGGCGGATTTCGACCTGTCGATGCCGGACGAGCACGAGACCTCGGCGGTCGATAGTTTCGCCCACCACCTGGAAGATGCCAGCGCCAGCCTGGACCGCGCGGCGGAAGACCTGCGGGCCGCGCGCGAGGATGCGTCGGTCGAGCCGTCGCCGACCGACGCTCCGGACGCGGCGCCGGCCGGCCTGGAGGAAGACGACGATTTCGACTTCCTCTCCGGTACCGATGAAAGCGCGACCAAGCTGGATCTGGCGCGCGCCTACATCGACATGGGCGATACCGAGGGCGCACGCGACATCCTCGACGAAGTCGTCACCGAGGGAAGCGACGCCCAGCGGCAGGAAGCGCGCGAGCTGATCGCCAAGCTGGGCTGACCATGGAGGAAGCAGTATCCGCGGCGGAGGCCGATCGAGCGGCAGCCGGGCTTTCCAGAATCGCCCTGGGCGTGGAATACAAAGGCAGCCGCTACCGGGGATTCCAACGCCAAGGGAGTGGAGTCCCGTCGATCCAGGGCTCGCTGGAAGCGGCCTTGTCGAAGGTCGCGGGCGGCGAACCGGTCACCTTGAGCTGCGCGGGGCGCACCGACGCCCTGGTGCACGCTAGCGGCCAGGTGGTGCATTTCGATACCCGCGTGGAGCGCAGCCCGCATGCCTGGGTCATGGGCGCCAACTACAACCTGCCCGGGGATATCAGCGTCACCTGGGCCAAGGCCATGCCGCTGGATTTCGATGCCCGCTTCAGCGCCATGGCGCGCCGCTATCGCTATGTGATCTATAACGACACCATCCGCCCGGCGCATATGGCGGAAGAGGTGACATGGAACCATCGCCCCCTGGATGTCGCGCGCATGCGCGAGGCGTCTCGGGCGCTGGTGGGAACCCATGACTTCAGCGCCTTCCGGGCCCGGCAATGCCAGGCCAAATCCCCGATCAAGACCGTGCATCACCTGAACATCATCGAGCACGGCCGTTTCGTGGTGCTGGACATCCGCGCGAACGCCTTCCTCCACCATATGGTGCGCAACATCGCTGGTGTGCTGATGAGCATCGGGGCCGGAGAGCAGCCGGTGGATTGGGCGAGGATGGTGCTGGAAAGCCGTGTCCGGCGCACCGGCGGGGTTACCGCCCATCCTTACGGGCTTTACCTGATCCAGGTTGAGTACCCCGATCGGTTTCAATTGCCGGAGCGCTACCTCGGTCCGCATTTCCTGTCCAGCCTGCCGGCCTGACGAACCCGCCGCCTTGCGGTACGCCTTGGCTCTGTTACCATCCGCCCATTTGGAGCAGGTGCCGACCGTTGAATACCGTTCGCTGCAAAATCTGCGGAATCACCCGGATCGAGGATGCCCTGGCGGCGGCCGAGGCCGGCGCCGACGCGATCGGCCTGGTGTTTTATGCGCGCAGCCCGCGAGCGGTCGATGTCCGCCAAGCCCGCTCGATCATCGCCGCGTTGCCGCCCTTCGTGAGCACGGTCGGGCTGTTCGTCGACGCCACGCGCTGCGAAATCAACGAAATCCTCGACGCCGTGCCTCTCGATCTGCTGCAGTTCCATGGCGACGAATCGCCGGAGCAGTGCGAAGGCTACCATCGCCCCTACGTCAAGGCGCTCCGGGTTCGCTCCAGTGACCAGGTCGCCCAGGCCGTGACTACCTACCGGGGCGCCTCCGGCTTATTGCTCGATGCCTTCGTTCCGGGAGTTCCCGGCGGCACCGGGGAGCGCTTCGACTGGTCGCTGATACCCGCCGGCCTGACCAAGCCTCTGATTCTCGCGGGCGGGTTGACGCCCGACAACGTGGCGTCCGCGGTCCGCCGGGTGCGTCCCTATGCCGTGGATGTCAGCGGTGGAGTGGAGGCGGCCAAGGGGATCAAGGACATCGATAAGGTGCGAGCCTTCATACGCGAGGTCAGGCTTGCCTGAGCGGACGGGAGGAAGGGCGCGTTCGACGCGGCGCGCTTGTCCGACCGGGGATGTGACGGCCTCAGGATGCCCGCCGTCCATAACCGAAGCCATCCGACCGCCCGGAACGTCCCCGAGGCGCGGCGGTCAGTTCAGCGTGCCGCCTTGCGGCTATCGCGGCGGATGGCCTGGATTCCGAGACGAGCCGAAAGGGTTCGTCGCCCGGGTGGTCGGGCGCCTCGGCCCAGTGCCTGCCACCGGCGGCGACCACGTTCGTGAATATGCTCGACGGTATGCGCGAGGCTGGAATGCCGGCGTATCGAGCCTGAAGCTGTGGAGAACGAGAGCATGAGCAACTGGCTGGTGGACAAACTGATTCCCTCGATCATGCGATCCGAGGTGAAGAAAAGCTCGGTGCCGGAAGGGCTCTGGCACAAGTGCCCGTCCTGCGAGGCCGTGCTGTACAAGCCTGAGTTGGAAAAGAATCTGGATGTCTGCCCGAAATGCGACCACCACATGCGCATTGGCGCGCGGGCCCGCCTGAATATCTTCCTCGACGCTGACGGCCGCGAGGAAATCGCCGCAGAGCTGGAGCCAGTGGACCGGCTCAAGTTCCGCGACAGCAAGAAGTACAAGGACCGTCTGGCCGCCGCCCAGAAGGACACCGGCGAAAAGGACGCGCTGGTGGCCATGCGCGGCACCCTGGAGGCGATGCCGGTGGTGGTGGTGGCCTTCGAATTCAGCTTCATGGGCGGCTCCATGGGCGCCGTGGTCGGTGAGCGCTTCGTGCGAGCCGCCAACGTCGCGCTGGAACAGCGCAGCCCGTTCATCTGCTTCGCCGCCTCCGGTGGGGCGCGCATGCAGGAAGCCCTGATTTCCCTGATGCAGATGGCCAAAACCTCCGCGGTTCTCGCGCGCCTGCGGGAGGAGGGGATTCCCTTCGTGTCGGTGCTGACCGACCCGGTCTACGGAGGCGTGTCCGCCAGTCTGGCCATGCTCGGCGACGTGATCGTCGCCGAGCCCAAGGCCCTGGTAGGCTTCGCCGGCCCGCGCGTGATCGAGCAGACCGTGCGGGAAAAACTCCCCGAGGGCTTCCAGCGCAGCGAGTTCCTGCTGGACCACGGCGCCATCGACATGATCGTGCCCCGCCAGGAGCTGCGTGCCCGGCTGGGCCGCCTGCTGGCGCAACTCACCCACGCTCGCACTCCCGAGACCCTATCGGCGACCGCATGACCGAACGCACCCTGGCCGACTGGCTGGCCTACCTCGAACAGTTGCACCCCAGCGCCATCGATATGGGGCTGGATCGCTGCCATGACGTGGCCGAGCGGCTCGGCCTCGGCCGGCCGGCGCCCCGGGTGGTGACGGTCACCGGCACCAACGGCAAGGGCTCCACCTGCGCGTTCCTGGCCAGCCTGCTGGCGGCCCAGGGCTTGAGGGTGGGGGTCTATGCCTCGCCGCACTTGCTGGCATACAACGAGCGCGTGCGCATCGAGGGCCGTCAGGCCAGCGACACGGCGCTCTGCGAGGCGTTCGAGGCGGTGGAACGGGCTCGTGGCGATACCACGCTGACCTACTTCGAAATGGGCACCCTGGCCGCCTTCTGGTTGTTCCAGCGGGCGGCGCTGGACGCCGTGGTGCTGGAGGTAGGCCTGGGCGGCCGTCTGGATGCGGTGAACCTGGTGGACGCCGACCTCGCCCTCGTCACCAGCATTGGCCTGGATCACGCCGAATGGCTGGGGGATACCCGGGAGTCCGTGGCCCGCGAAAAGGCCGGCATCTTCCGCCCCGGCAAGCCGGCCCTGTGCGGCGACCTGGAACCGCCGGAGCCGCTGCTGCGGCGGGCGGAGGAGCTGGGGGCGCCGTTCTACCTGCGTGGTCGTGACTACGACCTGGCCATGGGCGAACAGGGCTGGCACTGGCGCGGCGTCGGCCCGGAGGGCCACGCCCTCGAACTGCACGGCCTGCCCACGCTGGACCTGCCGATGGAAAACGCGGCCCTGGCGTTGCAGGCCTACGCGCTTCTGGGCCTGCCCTGGCAGCCCAAGTCCATGGCCATGGCGCTGCTCAGTACCCGGGTCACCGGGCGCCTCGACCGCCGCCGCCTGCGCTGGCGCGGCAAACCCCTCACGCTGCTGCTGGATGTTGGGCATAATCCCCACGCCGCCGAGTACCTGGCCCAGCGCCTGCGCGCGCGTCCGGTGAACGGCGTGCGCCGGGCGGTGTTCGGGCTGCTCGCCGACAAGGATCTCGCCGGGGTCGTGCAGCCCCTGCTGGCGGACATCCATGGCTGGGCGTTGGCCTCCCTGCCGACTCCCCGTACGCGTCCGGCCGAGGCCGTGGAAGCGCACCTGCGGGCGTGCGGCGCTTCCGCCCGGGTCTATCCCGACGTGGCGTCGGCGCTGCAGGCCCAATGCGAGCAGGCGCGGGTGGACGATGAAATCCTGGTGTTCGGGTCTTTTTATTGCGTAGCCGAAGCATTGCAATGGCTCGCCGGGCAAGCGGAGGAGGGGGCGACACATGGCCATGCTGGATAACGGGCTCAAGCAACGCATCGTCGGCGCGCTGGTGCTGTTGGCGCTGGCCGTGGTTTTCCTGCCGATGCTGTTCTCCCGCGAGGACGAGCGCCGGCAGGTGACGGTGGAGGCGCCGGCGATGCCGCGCGCGCCGGATCTGCCCGTCATCGAGACGCAACCGGTCGATGTGCCGGAGCCGCGTCCCGAGGCCGAAGACCCCCTGCCGCCCACCGAGCCGATCCCCAGCACGGTGGCCGATACGGCGCCCATGGAGACCAGCGAGCCGATACCCACCCCGACCCCCACTCCCTCGCCCACGCCCACGCCAGTCGCTAAACCCGCCATTGCAGTTCAGAAACCACCGGTCGCCAAGGTGGAGCAGCCGGTGCCCGCCGCGAGCGCCGTGCCCGAGGCTCCGGCCAAGGATGACAGTCGCCTGGACGAAAATGGCTTGCCGATCAGTTGGTCGGTGCAGTTGGCCAGCCTGTCCAACCGGGCCAGCGCCGAAGCCTTGCAGAAGAAACTGCGCAGCCAGGGCTACAACGCTTATATCCGCAGCCTCGAAGGCATGAACCGGGTGTTCGTCGGCCCTGTGATCGAGCGCGCCGAGGCCAATCGCCTGCGCGACCAGTTGAGCAAGCAGCAGAACCTCAATGGCTTCCTGGTGCGCTTCCAGCCGGAGAAGAGCTGACCGGGCGACCGCCGACCTGCGGGTTACCCCTCCGATGGGGCTCTGCTAGAATGCAGCGCCTTTTCGTTCATGGGCTGCATCGTGACTTTCACCTGGGTCGACTGGGCGATCATCGCCGTCATCGCCGTTTCCAGCCTGATCAGCCTCAAGCGCGGTTTCGTCAAGGAAGCGCTGTCGCTGCTCACCTGGATCATCGCCGGCGCGGTGGCCTGGATGTTCGGCGGCGCGTTGTCCCATTACCTCATCGACTATATCCAGACGCCCTCGGCCCGCGTCATCGCCGCCTGCGTCATCCTGTTCGTCGCCACCCTGCTGGTGGGGGCGCTGATCAATTTCCTCATCGGTGAGTTGGTGCGGGTGACCGGCCTGTCCGGTACCGACCGGTTCCTCGGCATGGTCTTCGGCGCGGCGCGCGGCGGCCTGCTGGTGGTGGTGGGCGTCGGGCTGTTGAGCCTGGCGCCGGTGCAGCAAGATCCCTGGTGGCAGCAATCGAGCCTGCTGCCCCATTTCCTGATGGTCGCCGACTGGTCGAAGAACCTCATCCTGGGGCTGACCAGCCAGTGGCTTTCCGGCGGCCTCGGCACACCCAGCTGAGACCGCGACGCAAGGCCGAACGCCGCGTCCGCGTGGCCTCGGCCGGTATTGGCCTGAACTACTAGCAGGGGTTGCGACACATGTGCGGCATCGTCGGTATCGTCGGTAAGTCGAACGTCAATCAGGCGCTGTATGACGCGCTCACCGTCCTCCAGCACCGCGGCCAGGACGCTGCCGGTATCGTGACCAGCCATGACGGCCGATTGTTTCTGCGCAAGGACAATGGCCTGGTGCGTGATGTCTTCCAGCAGCGCCACATGCAGCGCCTGGTGGGCCACATGGGCATCGGCCACGTGCGCTATCCCACCGCCGGCAGCGCCAGCTCGGCCGAGGCCCAGCCGTTCTACGTGAACTCTCCCTACGGCATCACCCTGGCCCACAACGGCAACCTGACCAACGTCGACCAGTTGTCCCGGGAAATCTACGAATCCGACCTGCGCCACGTGAACACCAACTCCGACTCGGAGGTGCTGCTCAACGTGTTCGCCCACGAACTGGCGGTGCGCAACAAGCTGCAACCCACCGAGGACGATATTTTCGCCGCGGTCGCCGAGGTGCACGAACGCTGCCGAGGCGGCTACGCCGTGGTGGCGATGATCCTCGGCTACGGCATCGTCGGCTTCCGCGACCCCAACGCGATCCGCCCCATCGTCTTCGGTCAGCGTCACACCGACGAAGGCGTGGAGTACATGATCGCTTCGGAAAGCGTTTCCCTGGATGTGCTCGGCTTCACCCTGATTCGCGACCTGGCGCCCGGCGAGGCGGTGTGGATCACCGAGGGCGGCAAGCTCTATACCCGCCAGTGCGCGAAGAAGCCCCATTACGCGCCGTGCATCTTCGAGCATGTCTACCTGGCCCGGCCGGACTCCATCATGGACGGCATCTCGGTCTACAAGGCGCGCCTGCGCATGGGCGAGAAGCTGGCGGAGAAGATCCTGCGGGAGCGGCCCGACCACGATATCGACGTGATCATCCCGATTCCCGACACCAGCCGCACCGCCGCCCTGGAACTGGCCAACCACCTGGGCGTGAAGTTCCGCGAGGGCTTCGTGAAGAACCGCTACATCGGCCGGACCTTCATCATGCCCGGGCAGGCGGCGCGGAAGAAATCCGTGCGGCAGAAGCTCAACGCCATCGAGCTGGAGTTCCGCGGCAAGAACGTGATGCTGGTGGACGACTCCATCGTTCGCGGGACCACCTGCAAGCAGATCATCCAGATGGCCCGGGAGGCCGGAGCGAAGAACGTCTACTTCTGCTCCGCCGCCCCGGCGGTGCGCTACCCCAACGTCTACGGCATCGACATGCCGAGCCCCCACGAACTGATCGCCCATAACCGCAGCACCGAGGAGGTCGCCGAGCTGATCGGTGCCGACTGGCTGATCTACCAGGACCTCAAGGATCTGGAAGAAGCGGTGCGCGAGGGCAATCCCACCATCACGGCGTTCGACGACGCGGTCTTCACCGGCGAGTACATCACCGGGGATATCGATGAGGCCTACCTGAACAAGATCGAGCAGGCGCGCAACGACGCCGCCAAGGTCAAGACTCAGGCGGTCAGCGCGATCATCGACCTGTACAACAACTGAAGCCGCCGCGTCGCCCGGTGTCCGCGCCGGCACCGGGACGGCGCGGCGACGGGGAGTCATCATGAGCAACGATTGGGAGGCGGGTCGGCTGGACAGCGACCTGCGCGACGCGGCCTTCGATACCCTGGCGGTGCGCGCCGGCCAGCGCCGCGGGCCGGAAGGGGAGCACGGCGAGGCGCTGTTTCCCACCTCCAGCTATGTCTTCCGCAGCGCCGCCGATGCCGCCGCGCGCTTCGCCGGCGACGTGCCGGGCAACGTCTATTCCCGCTACACCAACCCGACGGTACGCACCTTCGAGGAGCGCATCGCCGCCCTGGAAGGCGCCGAGCAGGCGGTAGCCACCGCCTCGGGCATGTCCGCGATCCTCGCCCTGGTCATGGGGCTGTGCAGCGCCGGCGACCATGTGCTGGTCTCCCGCAGCGTGTTCGGCTCCACCATCAGCCTGTTCGAGAAGTACCTCAAGCGCTTCGGCATCCAGGTCGATTATCCCCCCTTGACCGATCTGGATGCCTGGCGCGCGGGCCTCAAGCCCAATACGCGCCTGCTCTTCGTCGAGTCGCCGTCCAATCCCTTGGCTGAGTTGGCGGATATCGCCGCCCTGGCCGGGCTGGCCCATGCCCATGGCGCGCTGCTGGCCGTGGACAACTGCTTCTGCACCCCGGCCCTGCAACGGCCGTTGGCCTTGGGCGCCGATCTGGTGGTGCATTCGGCCACCAAGTACATCGACGGCCAGGGCCGCAGCATGGGCGGGGTGGTCGTCGGTCGCGCCGAACAGCTCAAGGAGGTGCTGGGGTTCCTGCGCACCGCCGGGCCAACCCTCAGCCCGTTCAACGCCTGGATTTTCCTCAAGGGCCTGGAAACCCTGCGGGTGCGCATGCAGGCCCACTGCGCCAGCGCCCAGTTCCTGGCCGAGTGGCTGGAGAAGCAGCCGGGCATTCGCCGCGTCCACTACGCCGGCCTGCCCAGCCATCCGCAGCATGACCTGGCGCGGCGCCAGCAGAGCGGGTTCGGCGCGGTGCTCAGCTTCGAGGTGGACGGCGACCGCGATGCCGCCTGGCGTTTCATCGATGCCACCCGGATGATCTCCATCACCACCAACCTGGGCGATACCAAGACCACCATCGCCCACCCGGCCACGACTTCCCATGGTCGGCTGTCCGCCGAGGAGCGGGCCAGCGCCGGCATTGGCGACAACCTGATCCGCGTCGCCGTGGGCCTGGAGGATGTCGCCGACATCCAGGCCGACTTGGCCCTGGGGCTGGCCGCGCTATGAGCCTGGGCACTCAGGAGGCGCCGCTGGACTGGGGGCGCCGCGAGCCGGTCCGCGACAATGGCAAGGTGGCGCTGGTGACGGGCGCCGCGCGGGGCATCGGCCTGGGCATCGCCGCCTGGCTGATCGCCGAGGGTTGGAAGGTGGTGCTCGCGGACACCGACCGCGAGCGCGGCGCCAAGGTCGCCCGCGCCCTGGGCGAACGGGCCTGGTTCGTCATGCTGGACGTGAGTCAGGAGAACCAGGTGCTCGTCGGGGTCGCCGAGGTCCTTGGCCAGTTCGGTCGGCTGGATGCGTTGGTGAACAACGCCGGGCTGGCCGACCCTTACAACACGCCGTTGCAGGACCTGTCCCTGCATGCCTGGAACCGGGTCCTGGCCACCAACCTCAGTGGCCCGCTGCTGCTGGCCAAGCACTGCTCCCGCTATCTGCGGGCCCACAATGGCGCCATCGTCAACCTGACCTCCACCCGCGCCCACCAGTCCGAACCGGACAGCGAGGCCTACGCCGCGAGCAAGGGTGGCTTGCTGGCGCTGACCCATGCCCTGGCGGTGAGCCTGGGCCCGGATATCCGGGTCAACGCGGTGAGCCCGGGGTGGATCGATGCCCGCGACCCCTCGGCCCGCCATCGCGACCCTCTGAGTCCCGAGGACCACCGGCAGCATCCCGTCGGCCGGGTCGGCACCATGGAGGACGTGGCCTCGCTGGTGGCCTGGCTGGTCTCCGAGGATGCCGCCTTCGTCACCGGACAGGAGTTCGTCGTGGACGGCGGCATGACCCGCCGGATGATCTATCGGGATTGAACGCCACCGCCCGGCTTGCCTGGGCGGTGAGGGCTCAGCGGGTGCGGGCCGGCGCGTCGCTCGACTTGCGCAGGTCGATGGCCGGCACGCCCTGGCCGTCGAACAGCAGGCGCGGTTCTTCGGGCAGAATGTTGCGTTCCCGGGCCGCCTGGTCGCCGATTACCCGAATGTCGCTGTATTTCTTGCCCGACAAGGCGGCGAGCCCGGCACCGTCGCGCACCACGGTGGGCCGCAGAAACACCATCAGGTTGCGCTTGACGTGACCGGCCTTGTTGGAGCGGAACAACCGGCCGATGAACGGGATGTCCCCCAGTAGCGGCACCTTGGATTCCGACTGGTTGACATCGTCCTGGATCAGCCCGCCGAGCACGATGACCTGGCCGTCCTCGGCCAGAATGGTGCTCTTGATCGAGCGCTTGTTGGTGATCAGGTCGAGGGCCTTGGCGGTGAGCTGGGTACTTTCGGCGATCGACGAGATTTCCTGCTCGATCTCCAGGCGCAGGGTGGCGCCCTCGTTGATGTGAGGCGTGACCTTGAGGGTCACGCCGATGTCCTTGCGCTCCACCGTGGTGAACGGGTTGCTCGAACCCGAGTTGTTGGTGGTGTAGGAGCCGGTCTGGAACGGCACGTTCTGGCCCACCAGGATTTCCGCTTTCTGGTTGTCCAGGGTCAGCAGACTGGGGGTCGACAGCAGGTTGCTGTTGCTGTTGGCGGAAAGGGCGGTGACCAAGGCGCCGAAGCGGTCGCTGCCGATACCGATGATCGCGCCGTCGGGAAGGTTTTCCGGAATCTTCTTGTCGTTGATCGCCGTGAGCAGGGTGCCGACGGAAAGCCCGGTGTTGCCGAAGTTGGTGCCGCCCAGTCCACCCTTGCCGCCGCGCGCGTCCACCGCCCATTGCACGCCCAGGGCATCGGAGATGTCTCCGGAAATCTCGACGATGGCCGCCTCCACCATGACCTGGGCCCGGGGCACGTCCAGTTGCCGGACGATATCCTCCAGCGCGTTGACGGTGTCCGGCTCCGCCAGCAGGACCAGGGCGTTGAGGCTTTCGTCGGCGCGGATGAGGATGTTCTGGGGTTTGCCCGACGAGGCCGCGGCCGCCCCGCCGCCGGCCTGGGCGCCGCCGCCCTCGGGCGTCTTCAGGCCCTCCGAGATTTCCCCGAGGGTTTCCGCCAGGGCCTTGGCGTCGTTGTGGCGCAGGCGGATCACCCGGGTGTTGGCCGAGCGGCTGGTGGGCGTGTCGAGGGACTGGGCCAGCGCCGCCAGCTTCGCCCGGGCGGCCGGCGGGCCGAGGAGAATCAGCCGGTTGGTGCGCCCGTCGGCGATCACCTGGGTGCCGCTGGTGCCCTTGGCCTGGCCACGGGTGATGCTGTTGTTGAGCACCTCGGCGGCGTCCATCACCCAGGCGTGTTGCAGCGTGAGCACGCTGTAATCGCGGTCGCCGGCCTGGTCTAGTTGGCGGACCAGATCGACGATGCGCGCGATGTTGGCGCTGCGGTCGCTGATGATCAACGCGTTGGCCGAGGTCACCGCCGCCAGGTGACCGTATTGCGGCACCAGCGGCCGGACCAGGGGGATCAGCTCGGCGACCGGGGCATGCTGCACCTGGATGACCCGGGTCTCCAGGCTGTCTGGCGCCTGGCGGCCATTGTCCGCCTCGGCCTTGGCCTCGGCGTTGGGGATGATGCGGGCCTGGTCTCCTTGGGTGATCACGCTGAAGCCATGGGTTGCCATGACCGAGAGGAACAGTTGGTAGACCTCGCTCAGCCCCAGCGGTGACTTCGAGACCACGCTGACCTGGCCCTTGACCCGGGGGTCGACCACGAAGGTCTCGCCGGTGATGTCGGAAATCTGGTCGATGAACTCGCGGATGTCCGCGTCCTTGAGGTTGATGGTCCAGCTATCCCGTTGCGCGCCGGCGCCACTGGCCTGGGCCGCCCGGGGCGGGGCCGGGTCTTCGGCCAGGGCCGGGGGGGCGGTGAGGGCGAGGCTGGCGGCGAGCAGGGCGAGGGTAAGGCGCGAGAGTGTCGGATACATCGGTTCAGTCGCTTTCCATGGGCTGATCGGTGGGCGCATCGGGCGGCGGCAGACTATTGCCGGCCGATTCCATCTGTTGGCGCAGGGCTTCCATGCGCTGGCGGAGCATGTCGGCGTTCTCCTCCTGCAAGCCACTGAGCGGATCGCCCGCGTCCGCGGGAGTCTGGGTTCCTTCGTAGGGCGGAGGCGCCCCGTAGCCGCCTTCCTCGCCGTTGTCGCTGTCGACACCGGCGTTGCTGGCATGGCTGGCCGGGAAGGGGAGGCTTTCCAGGCGGCCGTTGCGTTCCAGCTCCACGCGATCGCGGTACACCGCGTGCAGTTTCACCCCGTTGTCCAGCTCTTCTCCCAGGCCGAAGCGCCGGGGCTTGCTGCCCTCGCGCTGGATGATCGCGCTGGAGCGCTGGGGGTCGCTGTGGACGAAGCTGCCGTGCAGGGTGAGGCGCAGGTTGGTGGCGGGGGGGGGGCCGTTGCCGGCGACACTGGCCGGCCCGAACAGGCGTTGCATGTTGTCCACGCTGGGCGGCTGGACGGATGGCGGGGGCGCGCTGGCGACGCTGTCGTTCGGCTCGCGCAACAGTCGAAGCCAGGCGGCGGCCTGCCAGGCGAGGCTGATGCTCATCGCGATCACCAGCGCCATGCCCAGCAACAGTGGCAGGTGACGTAGCGGCCAGCGTGGGGCACTGGATCGAGGCAAGGCGTCTATCACTCCATGAATGCTGTATTGATCTTATTTTCCAGCAGATCGCGGCGGATCATATCAGCTCGCCCGAATCGCGCCAGAGGGGAGCGACGCGTGTACGGCAGGGCATGATGTGCTACACATAACGGCCTGGCGAGCGGCTTTGGGAGGCTCCCGGGACGTGAGCCACGCCACGCTTGCTCGCGTGGAAATGTGTACGCTGTCGCGTCAGGGAGCCGGGCTCCCCCTGGAACGCAGTTTCGCTTGAAGGCATGCCACGGATGAATGCACCTCTGTTCGAAGCGCCGATGCGCCGTCTTCCCTTCGGATTCGCCAAACGCCACGGCGTCCTGCTGCAGGACGGCGCGGCCCCATGCCTGGCCCACCGGCCCGGCGTCGACCTGGTCGCGCTGAGCGAGGCGCGGCGCTTCGCCGGGCGCTACCTGCCGCTCAAGGAGCTGGAGCCGGAGGCCTTCGAGCACGCCATGTCGCTGGCCTACCAGCACGACTCCTCCGCCACCATGCAACTGGCCGAGGACCTCGGTGGCAGCCTCGACCTCGCCGCGCTGGCCGAGCAGATGCCCGAGACCGAGGACCTGCTGGAGCAGGAGGACGACGCGCCGATCATCCGCCTGATCAACGCGATCCTCGGCGAGGCGATCAAGGACAACGCCTCGGACATTCATCTGGAAACCTTCGAGAAGCGCCTGGTGGTGCGCTTCCGGGTGGACGGCATCCTGCGCGAGGTCTTGGAGCCCAAGCGCGAGCTGGCGGCGCTGCTGGTGTCGCGGATCAAGGTGATGGCGCGCCTGGACATCGCCGAAAAGCGGGTGCCCCAGGATGGCCGCATCTCCCTGCGGGTAGGCGGGCGCGAGGTGGACATCCGGGTGTCGACGCTGCCCTCGGCCAACGGCGAGCGGGTGGTGCTGCGCCTGCTGGACAAGCAGGCCGGCCGCCTGACCCTGCAGCACCTCGGCATGAGCGCCCGGGACCGCCAATTGATGGACGAAACGGTGCGCAAGCCCCATGGCATCCTGCTGGTCACCGGCCCCACCGGCTCGGGCAAGACCACCACCCTGTACGCCAGCCTGACCACTCTCAACGACCGCACGCGCAACATCCTTACCGTCGAAGACCCCATCGAATACCACTTGGAAGGCATCGGCCAGACCCAAGTCAATCCCAAGGTGGACATGACCTTCGCCCGCGGCCTGCGGGCGATCCTGCGGCAGGACCCGGACGTGGTGATGGTGGGCGAGATTCGCGACCAGGAGACCGCCGAGATCGCCGTGCAGGCGTCCCTGACCGGCCACCTGGTGCTGTCCACGCTGCACACCAACAGCGCCATCGGCGCCATCACCCGCCTGGTGGACATGGGCATCGAGCCGTTCCTGCTGTCCTCTTCGCTGTTGGGGGTGCTGGCCCAGCGTCTGGTCCGGGTGCTCTGCCCGAACTGCAAGGAAGACTACGTCGCCGACGAGGCGGAGTGCGCCCTGCTGGGCCTGCCGTTGGACAAGGCGCCCACTCTCTATCGGGCCCGGGGTTGCCTGGACTGCCACCAGCACGGCTATCGCGGCCGGACCGGCATCTACGAACTGGTGGTGTTCGACGACCACCTGCGGACCCTGATCCACAGCGCCGCGGGCGAGCAGGCCATGACCCGCCATGCCCGCACCCTCGGTCCGAGCATCCGCGACGATGGCAAGCGCAAGGTGCTCGAAGGCGTCACCACGGTCGAGGAAGTCCTGCGCGTGACCCGGGAAGAATAATGGCCGCCTTCGAATACCTCGCCCTCGATCCCCGAGGGCGCCAGCGGAAGGGGGTGCTGGAGGCCGACAGCGCCCGGCAGGTGCGCCAGATGCTGCGCGAGCGCCAATTGGCGCCGCTGCAAGTGAAGGCCACTCGCACCCGCGAGCATGCCGGCGGCCGCTTGAGCTTCGGCCGGGGCCTGTCGGCCCGGGACCTGGCCCTGGTCACCCGGCAGTTGGCCACCCTGGTGCAGGCGGCGCTGCCCATCGAGGAAGCCCTTGGCGCGGCGGCGGCCCAGGCCAGCGCCGCGCGCATCCAATCGATGTTGCTGGCGGTCCGCGCGAAAGTCTTGGAGGGGCACAGCCTGGCCAGCAGCCTGAGGGAGTTTCCCGCCGCCTTTCCCGAGCTGTACCGTGCCACCGTCGCGGCCGGGGAGCATGCCGGCCACCTGGGCCCGGTGCTGGAGCAACTGGCCGACTACACCGAGCAACGCCAGCAGTCCCGGCAGAAAATCCAGTTGGCCTTGCTCTACCCAGTGATCCTGATGCTTGCCTCCCTGGGCATCGTCGGCTTCCTGTTGGGCTATGTAGTACCGGATGTGGTGCGGGTGTTCGTCGATTCGGGGCAGACCCTGCCGGCGCTGACCCGGGGCCTGATCGCCCTGAGCGCCCTGGTGAAACAGTGGGGCTGGCTGGCGGTGCTGCTGGCCATCGGCGGTTTCGTCGCGGCGCGCATGGCCTTGCGGGACGAGACCCTCCGGCGCCGCTGGCACGCGGCCCTGTTGCGAGTGCCGCTGGTCGGGCGCCTGGTGCGCTCCACCGATACCGCGCGCTTCGCCTCGACCCTGGCGATCCTCACCCAGAGCGGCGTACCCCTGGTGGAAGCCCTGAGCATCGCCGCCGAAGTGATCGCCAACCGGGTGATTCGCGCCGACGTGGTGTTGGCGGCGCAGAAGGTGCGCGAGGGGGGCAGCCTGACCCGGGCCTTGGAGGCCAGCGGCCAGTTTCCGCCGATGATGCTGCACATGATCGCCAGCGGCGAGCGCTCAGGCGAACTGGACAAGATGCTGGCACGCACGGCCCGCAACCAAGAGAACGACCTGGGAGCGCAGATCGCGCTGCTGGTCGGGTTGTTCGAGCCGTTCATGCTGGTCTTCATGGGAGCCGTGGTGCTGGTGATCGTACTGGCGATACTGCTGCCGATTCTGTCATTGAACCAACTCGTGAGCTAAAAGGAGCGAGCACGTGCGCAAGCAAACCGGTTTCACCCTGATCGAGATCATGGTCGTCGTCGTGATCCTCGGCATTCTCGCCGCGCTGGTGGTACCCCAGGTCATGAACCGCCCGGATCAGGCCAAGGTCACCGTCGCCCGCGGCGACATCAAGGCCATTTCCGCCGCCCTGGACATGTACAAGCTGGACAACTTCGCCTACCCGAGCACCCAGCAGGGGCTCGAAGCCCTGGTGAAGAAACCCACCGGCAACCCGCAGCCGAAGAACTGGAACAAGGACGGCTACCTGAGCAAGCTGCCCATCGACCCCTGGGGTAACCCGTACCAGTACCTGTCGCCAGGTACCAAGGGGCCTTACGACCTGTATTCCTTCGGCGCCGACGGCAAGGAAGGCGGGAGCGACAACGACGCCGACATCGGCAACTGGGACAAGTAATGCCCGGCCCGTCGTGCCCCCCGGCCATGACGCGCGTCGGGCTTCAGCCTGGCGGGCCGCGCCCGGGGCCGGCACGGCGGTCGCTCGGCTTCACCCTGATCGAGCTGCTGGTGGTGATCGTGATCATCGGCACCCTGGTGGCCCTGACCACTTTCAGCACTGGCATCGCCGGCCCAGGTCGCGAGCTGCGCAACGAGGCCGAGCGCCTTGCCGGGCTGATCGGCGTGCTGGCCGACGAGGCGGTCCTCGATAACCGCGAATATGGGGTGCGCTTTGAGCGCGATCGTTACCAAGTGATGCGTTTCGAGGACGATGGTCGCTGGGCTCCCCTGGGCGAGCAGGCCCATCGATTGCCCGAGTGGGCCGAGTTGCGCTTCGAGTTGGACGGCCAGGCCCTGGTGCTGCCGGCGCGTTCCGGCGAGAGCTCCCGCTCCTCCAAATCCAAGCCCGCCGACGCGCCTCAATTGCTGATCCTGTCCAGCGGTGAGTTCACCCCGTTCCGCCTGCAATTGAACGAGCGCGGCGCCGAGGGCGCCCGGCTGGCGCTCTCCAGCGATGGCTTTCGCCTGCCCAGGGTGGAAAACAGGGCGGAGCGTGGATGAAAGCGGCCCGTGGCTTCACCCTGCTGGAAGTGATGGTGGCCCTGGCGATTTTCGCCTTGGTCGCCGCCAGCGTGCTGACCGCCGCCAGCAGCAGCCTGAAGAACGCCGCGCGGCTGGAGGACAAAACCCTGGCCATGTGGATCGCCGACAATCGCCTCGGCGAATTGCAACTGGCCGACCCGCCGCCTGCCGATGGCCGCGCCAATGGCGAGCTGAAGTTCGCCGGGCGCCGCTGGCAATGGCAAACCCAGGTGGAGGCCACCAGCGACCCGGACATGCGTCGGATCATCGTCTGGGTGGCCTTGCGACCGTCGCGTGGCGGCGCCGGCGGCAAGCTGGACGACCGCGCCCTGGTGCGTCTGGTCGGCTTCCTGGGAGGGCAGACGTGAGCCGCGCCCGAGGATTCACCCTGCTCGAATTGCTGATCGCCATCGCGATCTTCGCCCTGCTGGGGCTGGCCACCTATCACATGCTCGACAGCGTGCTGCGCACCGATACCCGCACCCGTGAGCAGGAGCGCCAGTTGCGCGAGGTGACACGGGCCATCGCGGCGTTCGAGCGCGATTTGCAGCAGGCGGTGGCGCGTCCGGTGCGCGATGCCTACGGGGAGTCGCTGCCAGCCTTCCTGGCCGAGGACGAGGACACCGCGCCCCTTGAATTCAGCCGTCTCGGCTGGCGCGACCCCACCGGCGCGGTCCGCTCGCAGATCCAGCGGGTGCGCTGGCAGCGCTCCGGCGAGGTCTGGGAGCGCCGTTACTGGCAAGTGCTCGACCGTGCCCAGGACAGCCAGCCTCGGGTTCAACAAGCCCTGGAGGGCGTGACCGCGCTGCGGATGCGTTACCTGGACAAGGACGGTGCCTGGCAAACCGCCTGGCCTGCGCGCGCGGATGATACTTCCGACCGGCTTGAGCGCCTGCCTCGGGCCGTCGAGTTGGTACTGACCCATCGGCGCTATGGCGAACTGCGCCGGTTGATCCGCCTGGCGGACGGCAAGAAGAAAGAGCCGCCGGGCGCCAACGGCGCGGGAGGCCAGGACGATATACCCAACGTCCCACCGAACGGCGGCCCACCCAGCGGGCCGCCGGAGAATGCGCCATGAGCCGCTCGCAGCGGGGCGTCGCGCTGTTGACCGTGCTGCTGGTGGTGGCCGTGGTCACGGTGGTTTGCGCCGGCCTGATCGCGCGCCAGCAACTGGCGATCCGCGCCAGCGCCAACCAGTTGCATACCCGTCAAGCCTGGCAGTACGCCTTGGGAGGTGAAACCCTGGCCCGGGTCATGCTGCGGCGCGACTTTCGCCAGGGCAACGCGGCCCAGCAGATCGATCACCTGGGCGAACCCTGGGCGCAACCGAGCATTTCGTTTCCCCTGGACGACGGGGGCGAGTTGCGCATCCACATCGAAGATCTCAACGGGCGCTTCAACCTCAATTCGCTTCTGCGGGAAGGCGGCCAGGGCGAGGAGGGCGGGGCCGCCCAGGTGGACCAGAAGGCTCTCAAGCAGTTTCGGCGGCTGCTGACCCGCTTGGGCATCGACGCCACGCTCTACCCGCAACGCTTGCTGGACTGGCTCGACCCCAACCAGGAAATGACCGGGGTCAACGGTGCCGAGGACGACCAATACCTGCTGCTGGCACCGCCGTATCGGGCCGCTAACCGGCCGCTCAAGGACATCTCCGAGCTGCGCCTGCTGCTCGACATGAAGGAGGCCGACTACCGCAAGCTGGCCCCCTACGTGGCCGCGCTGCCGTCGGGCGCGGCGCTCAACCTTAATACCGCCAGCGCCCCGGTGCTGGCCAGCCTCTCCGAAGTGTTCGACCCGGCGGTGGCCCAGGCCATCGTGACCCTGCGTGGGCGCCAGGGCTTCCCCAGCGTGGAAGCCTTCACCTCGCTGCCCCTGCTGGCCGGCATCGGCCAGTTGGAAGGCATGGCCCTGGCGGTCCGCAGTCAGTATTTCCAGGTGACCAGCGAGGTTCGCCTCGCGGAGCGTCGCCTGGTCCTGGTCAGTGTCCTGCAACGCGGCGGCGATGGCCGCGTGCAGGTCCTGTCTCGTGATCTGGGGCGCGACACCTTTCCGTCCGCGCCCATCGAGGAGCCGAAAGGATGAATCAGGCTTTCATTTTCCTGCCCCCGGCCGCTTGTGAGGGCGCCTCGGGAAGTTGCCCGGCGCTCCTGCTCCAAGGGGGCGAGGCGGCGAGCCTGCCGTTCGCCGAGGCGGCGGCCCAGGCCGGTTCAGGTTGGCGCCTGGTGCTGCCGGTCGAGGCGGTCACCGCCTGCGCGTTGCAACTGCCGACCCAAAAGGCCCGCTGGCTGCGCCAGGCGCTGCCCTTCGCGGTGGAGGAACTGCTCGCCGAGGACGTCGAGGGGATGCACTTGGCGCTGGGGGGGAGCCTTCCCGACGGTCGCCAGCGCGTCTATGCGGTGCGGCGTGACTGGCTGGCCGACTGGCTGGCCGTGGCCGCCGAGGCGGGCGCGAAGCCGGGGGCGATTCACGTCGACGCCGACTTGCTGCCGGCCGAGGGCACCCACCTGCTCTGGCTGGGGGGGCGCTGGCTGCTGGGCGGCGCGCTGGCCACTCGCCTTGCCCTGCAAGAGGCCGATTGGGCGGATGTGGCCGCCCAGTGCCCGGCCCCGGTCAACGGCCATGCCGCGCCCGAGCGGCAGGTCCTGAATGGGGTCGAGACCTGGCAGTCGCTCGACGAGCCATACGCCTGGCTGGCCTCCCATGCCTCAGGCGGCGCCAACCTGGCCCAGGCCGAGTTCGACCTTCGAGAGCGTGACCAGCGCTGGCGGCAGTGGCGCCCGCTTCTGGCGTTGGCCGGCCTTTGGCTGGTTCTGCAATGGGGCTTCAACCTGGCCCAGGCCTGGCATCTGGAGCGTCGTGGCGAGGCCTACGCCCAAGCCAGCGAGACGCTCTACCGCGAGCTGTTCCCGGACGATACCCGCCTGATCAACCTGCGCGCCCAGTTCGATCAGCACTTGGAAGCGACCCAGGAGGCCGGTCAGGGACATCTGTTGGGCCTGATGGACCAGGCGGCCACCGCGCTCAACGGCGGCAACGGGCGGCTGCAGGTGCAGCAATTGGATTTCAGCGACAGCCGGGGCGACCTGGCGATGCAGGTACAGGCGTCCGGCTTCGAGGACTTGGAACAATTGCGCGAACGCTTGATCGGCGCCGGGCTGGCCGTTCAGCTCGGCTCCGCCAGCCGCGAGTCTGGCGGGGTGAGCGCGCGCTTGGTGATCGGAGGCTGATATGGACAGAGTCTTACCCTTTTCCACCCAGCGCGCCGCGCTCGCCCAGCGCTGGCAGGCGATGCCGCCCCGCGACCGGCTGGCGCTGGCGTTGCTCGGCGCGTTCCTCGTTCTGGTCATGCTCTACCTGGGGCTCTGGCGCCCGGCCGAGCGTCGCCTCGAGCAAGCCCGTACCTATTTCGAACAGCAGCGGCAATTGAACGCCTACCTGCAATCGCGGGCACCTCTGGCGCGTCAGCATCGGGACCAGCCGATCCGCGCCAGCCTCGATCCCGCGCGTCTCCAGGGGGTAGTAGCCGCCACCGCCGCCGAGCAGGGCCTGTCCATCGAGCGGCTGGACAACGAGGGCGACGCTGGGATCCAGGCCAGCCTGCAGCCGGCGCCGTTTCCGCAACTGCTGCGCTGGTTCGTGCAGTTGCAGGAACAGGGGGTGACCATTCAGGAAGCCGGTCTCGACCGCGGCGACCAAGGGCTGGTGACCGCCCGCGTCAGCCTTAAGGTGGGCGCATGAGCCCGGTGGCTGCGGCATCCGGTCGCTCGACCCTCGCGACCATTTCGCTCGACTATGGTCTGCATAGCGTGAGAGGCGAAAAGATACCTTGCGTTGAAGGGCGGGCCCATCCCCGCAGTCGTCCAGCTTAAAGGGAAGGAAGCACATGAAGAATCTCAGGTTCAGTCACAAGATCCTCCTGGCGGCATCGCTGGTCGTGATCGCCGCGTTCAGCTGTTTCACGCTCTACAACGATTACCTCCAGCGCCGCTCGATCCAGGCGGAACTGAAGAGCTACTTGCAGGAAATAGGAACGATCACCGCGAGCAACATCCAGAACTGGTTGAGTGGGCGCATCCTGCTGGTGGAGAACCTGGCCCAGACTGTTTCCACCGATGACCGTCCGGAAGCGGTGTTGACGGCGCTGCGCCACGAGTCGATGAAGTCCACCTTCCTCTACGCCTACTACGGGCATGCGGACGGTGGCTACCAGCAGTCCCCCGACACCCCCCTGCCCGAAGGCTACGATCCCCGGACGCGGCCTTGGTACCAGGGCGCGGCCGCCAACTCCACCACCACCCTGACACCGCCCTATATGGACGCCGACAGCAGCAATGGCCTGCTGATCACCATCGCCAGGGCCGTCGGTAATAGTGGCGGTACCCAGGGCGTGGCGGCGGGCGACCTGAAGCTGGAAACCATCGCGCGCATTCTCAATTCCATCAATTTCGGGGGCATGGGCTATGCCTTCCTGGTCAGCGCCGACGGTACGGTGCTGGTGCATCCCGATCAGGATCGGGTACTGAAGAACCTCAAGGAGCTGTACCCGGAAGGGGCTCCGCCGATCAACGATGCCCTCAACGAGGCCCGTAACCGGGAGGGCGCCGAGCGTATCGTCACCTTCTCGCCGGTCAAGGGGCTGCCCTCGGTGAGCTGGTATGTGGGCCTGTCCATCGACAAGGAAAAAGCCTATGCCGCGCTCAGCGAGTTCCGCACCACGGCGATCGCCGCCACCCTCATCGCCGTGGTGGCCATCATCCTGCTGCTGGGCAT
>DAMBWF010000018.1:0-48195 GCA_032052615.1 Pseudomonadaceae bacterium | reverse complement strand
GCTCCCAAGCTGCATCTGGGAGTTCGTAGCGCTTTGCCATGCGGGCCTCCAGCCTGTCATGGCGCTGATTCTAACCGTTCGGACTTTTCGTACAGAACCTAATCTCCATACCCCAGATTCGGCGCCAGCCAGCGCTCGCTGACCTCCAGAGGCTGGCCTTTGCGGGTCGAGTAGCGTTCGACCTGGTCCTTGTCGATCTTGCCCACGGCGAAGTACTGGGCTTCGGGATGGGCGAAGTACCAGCCGCTGACGGCGGCGGCCGGGAACATGGCGTAGTGTTCGGTGAGGGTCACGCCGCTGGCGCCATGGGGGTCGAGCAACCGGAACAGGGTGCCTTTCTCGGTATGGTCGGGGCAGGCGGGGTAGCCGGGAGCGGGGCGGATGCCCTTGTAGCGTTCCTTGATCAGGTCCTCGCCGCTCAGGTGTTCGTCGCGGGCATAGCCCCAGTAGTCCTTGCGCACCCGTTCGTGCAGCCACTCGGCGCAAGCCTCGGCGAGGCGGTCGGCCAGGGCTTTCACCATGATGGCGTTGTAGTCGTCGCCCTTGGCCTCGTAGGCCTTGGCGACCTCCTCGGCGCCGATGCCGGCGGTGGCGATGAAGCCGCCAAGGTAGTCGGTAAGGCCGCTGTCCTTCGGCGCGACGAAGTCGGCGAGGGACAGGTTGGGCTTGCCGTCCGGCTTGATGGTCTGCTGGCGCAGGTGGTGCAGGGTGGCCAGGGGCGCGCCGTCGTCGCCGTAGACTTCCAGGTCGTCGTGATTCACCTGGTTCGCTGGCCAGAAGCCGAAGACCGCTCGGGCCTGGATCAGCTTCTCCTCGATCAGTTTCTTCAGCATCGCCTGGGCGTCTTGGAAGAGCGCGGTGGCGGCTTCGCCCACCACCTCATCCGTGAGAATGCGCGGGTACTTGCCGGCCAGGTCCCAGGAAATGAAGAACGGTGTCCAGTCGATGTACTCGGCCAGGGTGGCCAGGTCGATGTCGTTCAGCACCCGGGTGCCGGTGAAGGTCGGCTTCGGCGGCTGGTAGCCGGCCCAGTCGAGGGCCGGCTTGTTGGCCAGGGCCTGCGCGTAGCTCAGGCGCTCGGTGCGGGCGCTGCGGTTGGCGGTACGCTCACGCACCTCCACGTAGTCGGCGCGGGTACGCTCGACGAACCCCGCTTTCAGGTCCTTGGAGAGCAATTGGGTCGCCACACCCACGGCGCGGGAGGCGTCGGTGACGTAGATCACCGCATCGTTGCGGTACTGGGGTTCGATCTTCACCGCCGTATGGGCCTTGGAAGTGGTGGCGCCGCCGATCATCAACGGCAGGGTGAAGCCCTGGCGTTGCATTTCCCGGGCGACGTGCACCATCTCGTCCAGGGAGGGGGTGATCAGCCCGGAAAGGCCGATGATGTCGCATTTCTCTTCGAGGGCGGTCCGCAGGATCTTCTCCGCCGGGACCATCACGCCCAGGTCGACGATGTCGTAGCCGTTGCAGCCCAGCACCACGCCGACGATGTTCTTGCCGATGTCATGTACGTCGCCCTTCACCGTGGCCATGAGAATCTTGCCCTTGGCCTCGGGCTTGTCGCCTTTTTCCGCCTCGATGAACGGGATCAGGTGGGCCACCGCCTGTTTCATCACCCGGGCGGACTTCACCACCTGGGGCAGGAACATCTTGCCCGAGCCGAACAGGTCGCCCACCACGTTCATTCCCGCCATCAGCGGGCCCTCGATGACTTCGATGGGCCGGGCGCATTGCCGCCGGCATTCCTCGGTGTCTTCGACGATATGGGTGGTGATGCCCTTGACCAAGGCGTGTTCCAGGCGCTTGTCCACCGACAGGGAGCGCCACTCCTCGGTTTCGACTTCCTTGCTGGCTCCGCCTTCCTTGTAGCGGTCGGCGATGGCCAGCAGCGCCTCGGTGGCGTCCGGGGAGCGGTTGAGCACCACGTCCTCCACCTTTTCCCGTAGCTCGGCGGGGATTTCGTCGTAGATCTCCAGTTGCCCGGCGTTGACGATGCCCATGCTCAGGCCGGCGCGGATGGCGTGGTAGAGGAACACCGAGTGGATCGCCTCGCGCACCGGGTTGTTGCCCCGGAAGGAAAACGACACGTTGGACACGCCGCCGGAGGTGAGGGCGTGGGGCAGGTGGTCGCGGATGTAGGCGCAGGCGTTGATGAAGTCGACCGCGTAGTTGTTGTGCTCCTCGATGCCGGTGGCCACGGCGAAAATGTTCGGGTCGAAGATGATGTCTTCCGGGGGGAAGCCCACCTGGTTGACCAGGATGTCGTAGGAGCGGGCACAGATTTCTATCTTGCGCGCCTCGGTGTCGGCCTGGCCGTCTTCGTCGAAGGCCATCACTACCACGGCGGCGCCGTAGCGCTTGCACAAGCGGGCATGGTGGATGAAGGCGTCGACGCCTTCCTTCATGGAGATGGAGTTGACGATGCCCTTGCCCTGGATGCATTTGAGGCCCGCCTCGATCACCTCCCACTTGGAGGAGTCGATCATGATCGGTACCCGGGAAATATCGGGTTCGCCGGCGATCAGGTTGAGGAAGGTGACCATGGCCGCCTTCGAGTCCAACATGCCTTCGTCCATGTTGATGTCGATGACCTGGGCCCCGGCCTCCACTTGTTGCAGGGCGACTTCCAGCGCCTCGGTGTAGTTTTCCTCGCGGATCAGGCGGGCGAATTTGGCCGAGCCGGTGATGTTGGTGCGTTCGCCGACGTTGACGAACAGCGACTGCCGGTCGATGGTGAACGGCTCCAGGCCGGACAGGCGGCAGGCCCTGGGGATAGCGGGAACGGGACGGGGCGGGTACTTGGCGACCGCCTCGGCGATGGCCTGGATGTGTCCCGGCGTGGTGCCGCAGCAGCCGCCAATGATGTTCAACAGGCCCGATGCCGCGAATTCTTCGACCACCTCGGCCATCTGTGCCGGGGTTTCGTCGTATTCACCGAAGGCGTTGGGCAGGCCCGCGTTGGGGTGCGCGGACACATGGGTGCCGGCCTTGGCGGCCAGTTCGGCCAGGTAAGGACGCAGCTCCCTGGCCCCCAGGGCGCAGTTCAGTCCCACGGAGAGCGGGTTGGCGTGGCGCACCGAGTTCCAGAACGCCTCGGTGGTCTGGCCGGACAGGGTGCGCCCCGAGGCGTCGGTGATGGTGCCGGAGATCATGATAGGCAGCTCGACGCCCGTTTCCTCGAACACGCCCTGCACGGCGAAGATGGCCGCCTTGGCGTTCAAGGTGTCGAAGATGGTCTCGATCAGGATCAGGTCGGCGCCGCCGTCGATCAGTCCCCGGGTGGCTTCGCTGTAATTCTCCACCAATTCGTCGAAGGTGACGTTGCGGTAGCCGGGGTTGTTCACGTCCGGGGAAATGGAGCAGGTGCGGCTGGTGGGCCCGAGTACCCCGGCGACGAAGCGTGGGCGGTCCGGGGTTTCCGCGGTCTTGGCGTCCGCCACTTGGCGCGCCAGGCGGGCGCCCTCGACGTTCAGCTCGTAGACGATGGCTTCCATGCCGTAATCGGCCTGGGAAACCCGGGTGGCGTTGAAGGTGTTGGTTTCCAGGATGTCCGCGCCGGCGTCCAGGTAGGCTCTCTCGATGGCCTGGATCACGTCCGGGCGCGTCAACAGAAGCAAATCGTTATTGCCCTTGACGTCGCTGGGCCAGTCGGCGAAACGCTCGCCCCGGTAGTCAGCCTCTTCCAGGCGGTAGCTCTGGATCATGGTGCCCATGCCGCCGTCGAGAATCAGGATGCGCCGGGCGAGGGCGTTCTGGAGGGCCTGGAGGCGGGCGCTGCGATCGGACATGGAGATACCTGGAAGCGGAATCGGCGAGATGCCGGATCATAGCAAAGCCGCGCGGGGCCCGACCGGGTCGCGGTTCAACATGAATCTGGCTCATGTTGGCCGGATAAAAAGAAGGCGACCGCGAGGTCGCCTTCAAGGAAGCTGAAAAAGGTATGAGGCGCGCTTAGGTCCGGAACGAATTGAGGACCGTCAGCAGGCTGGTCAGGTTGTCGGCGACACCCAGTTGGCCGATCTTCTCGGACGCCCCCGCGTCGGCGGAGGTATCCACGCTGTAGACCTGCATCACACCCATGTTCGCCGAGGCCAGGGCCAGGGCGTTCTGCTGCTGCTGGGCGGACACGGCGTTCTCGAAGAGGATGCCGGTGGAGTGGGCCATGGTCTGGTAGATCGAGCCCATCGCCATGGCCGGGGCTTCGCCGACCACCTTCACGTTGGATTGGGTGACGGCATCGGTGATCTGGTTATTGACGGAAGTGGGAAAGGTCATTGGGTTTCTCCTGGATCATGATCGAAACGGCTGTGGGGCGCTCGCCGGTCATTAGCCCCGCGGGTTGCGGAACGAGTTGAGGACCGTCAGCAGGCTGGTCAGGTTGTCGCCGACACCCAGCTGGCCGATCTTCTCGGACGCGCCCGCGTCGGCGGAGGTATCCACGCTGTACACCTGCATGATGCCCATGTTGGCGGCGGCCTGGGCCAGGGTGTTCTGCTGCTGCTGGGCGGAGACGGCGTTCTGGAAGAGGATGCCGGTGGAGTGGGCCATGGTCTGGTAGATCGAACCCATCGCCATGGCCGGGGCTTCGCCGATCACCTTCACGTTGGATTGGGTGACGGCATCGGTGATCTGGTCGTTGACCGAAGTCGGAAACGTCATGATTGAACTCCCTTCTGATTGAACACGACTCATGTCGTGCTGATGAAAGGAACGCCTTCGAGACAGGGGCGTGAACCGCCGGAGCCTTGGTAGGACACTGGCGGGCGTGCTGGGGCAGGCAGCGGCGTCGGCGTCAGGCCCGATGGCCCGGAGGCGGGCCATCGGCGCGAGCGGCCGAGGTGCCGCGATTGGTCTCCTGCAGCACAGCCAGAGCGCTTTCCAACTGGCGCCGCAGGGAGCCGAACTGCTGTTCGAAGCAGCGCTGCACCTCGCTTCTCACCAAATTGGCCAGGCGGTCGGCGATCTGCGCCATGACGATCTGGCTGGAGCCGCCCGGCTGGCCGGGGCTCAGGTGGGAGGGCCGCAGGTCGGCCAGGGACGACGCGGCCTCCACGGCTTGGAGCAGCGCCTGCTCCCCGCTTTCCTGGGCGCGCAAGGCCTCGCCGGAGGCCCGCCGCACGCTGCGCAGGATGTTGGAGATGGAGTCCTGGGTTCGCTGGCGCTCCGCCTCGATGACCTGTTCCGCCTGCCGGCGCGCTTGGGCGGCGGGGTCGCTTGGGGGCGAGCCTTGCCAGCTTCGCTGGAAATCCAGCAACTGCTGGCGTTCCTGCTCCGTGAGGGGGCGCTTGAGCCAGCTCCGGGCCAACTGGTCCAGGTCGTCATTCAGTTCGGATGTGTCCATGGCGGTTCCTCGGGCGCGTGCCCGAGGTCCCCGGACACGACGCCGGAAAGGGAAGGGCGCGGCGTGCCGCGCCCGAGGGGTCAGAAGGTCGGCGAGGCTGGGATCGTGGAGGGACAGATCGCCGCGCTGGCATACAGCGCGTTGCGCACGGCGCTCAATTGCATCGACAGTTGCGCCAATTGGCCGACGGTGGGCTCCGGCTGCTCGCTGTGCAAGGCCTGCTGCCATTGACCGAGGCACTCGGCCAGCAAGGCGTTGGCGCGGTTCTTCAGATCTTCCAGTTCTTCTTTCATGGTGGTTCTCCGGTGGGTGGAACGGTTCAACCGAGCAGGCGGATGAGGCCGAGCAGCCAAAGCAGGTCGGCTTCATCGAGCCGGGGGTATTGCTGGCGGGCTTTCTCCAATAATTCCGGCGACACCGTGGACGGTGTCACCGGGGGGGCGATGTCGTCGGACGACGGTGCGTCGGCGGCCATCTCGTCCTCTTCGAGGCTGGCCAGGTAGTGGAAGAATTCGTCGTCCATGTCAGCGCTCCGTGTGGATCAGCACCACCGAGTCGGGCGAGACGAACCCCTCGAAGCGCGTGAGGGTGATGGGGCGCGCCACTTCGCGGTCGGGCCGGGGCTCGTCGAGGGTGGCCTTCCAGTAGGCCTTGGCGAGGTCGACAAAGAATGCATGGAGGCTAAGCAGTACGGCCGGGTCGATCTCCTCGTGCTCCTTGTAGATGCCATAGGCCAGCAGCAAGGCCATGCGCACCGCTTCGTCCTGCACATTGGAGTGCTCCACCCCCTGGCCGTCCGCGCCCAGGAGATAGGAGCGCCAGTTGAGCGCGATGGCGAACAGGGTGAGGTAAACCCGGTAGCGGAGGTAGGTGCGTACCCGGCCCGTGCCTTCCAGCCGAAGGTGCTCGACCATGGCGAAGAAGAACGCCTTCAGGACGGGCCGGATGTAGTCGGGAACGGGCTCGATGTGCCGGTCGAAGGCGGCTTTGTCTTCTTCGCTGGGGCGCTCGCGGCGGGACATGTCATGGAGGTAACCCAATTGCGACAGGGTGAGTCGCGGGTTCTCCAGGTAGGAAATGGCGGTCGTCGTGGCTTTCAAGGTATCGGTGTCCACGTACCCGTTCAGGTGGCGCAGACCCCGGTTGAGCCGGTAGGCATTGGCCGAATCGAACAATACGGAAGCGCCGGTGATGAAGTTGCTGCCCAGGTTGGTGTCGAAGGTCAACATGGGAAATTTCGAGGCCACATAGTTGCGGTAGTGATAGCCGTGGCCGATGCGCAGGGCGAAGGGGCTGTCCGGGGCGATGATCGCCTGGCCCTGCGGCTGCTCCAGGGCACTAGCAAGATGCATGATGTTGTTGCGGGCGTGGTAGCCGATCAGGCTCTGGGTGGTCGGACTGGTGATATCGAAGCGCTGCACCCGCAGGCCATCCACGGTGAGGCTGTTGTCGTGGAACAGTTCGTCGAACAACTCGCCGAGCGCATTGCTTTCCTGCTTGCGATGGGGGGCATGCTGGCGCTCCCGGTCCTTGCCTTTTCGCTCGTCCAAGGTATTGCGGTAACAGGTGAGGGCATAGGCGGCCAGCGCCGGGTAGAACGTCGACGGGTCGAGCAGGGCCGAGTTGCGCAGGAAGTATCCGCAGAGCGAGCGGTTGTTGGCGGAAACGCCGGTGCCTTCGCCGCAATGGATGTGCACCACGACTTTCTTCCGCCCCGGTTGCTTGGCGTAGGCTTCGAAGGCGTCTCGCTCCTGGACCAGTTTCTGGAAGAACGCCTCATAGAGGCCGGTCGCCGTTTCCATGCCCAGAAGGTCGAGGCCGACCAGGGTCGGATAAGGAAGGCGGTTGTCACCGCCGACGGCGAAGAGCTTGGTCAGCACCGCCAATTCCTTGTCGAATTGCACCAAGGTTCCATAGGCGTGGGCGGTATGGGCCAGCAGGGTGTAGTGGGTCTTCATGGCCTCGTTGAACTGGACGAACAGGTCGTTCAGGAAGGCGATCTCATCGGCGCCGGTGGCGGTCTGGGTATGGCCGATGCCTTCCTCGTAAAGGTAGCCCAGGGTCATCGCGGCGAAGCGGGCACCGTAACGGTCTCGTATCGTCCCGCGTATCCAGCAGGCGTCGTCGAAGGGGGTGTACTTGTTGGCGCTCCAGACCTTGCGATTGAAATAGCGCACGAGTTGGTCGGTCTCCTCGTCCCGCTTCGTGGGATCGCGCAACAGTTCGCGGGTGGCCTGGTAGACGTCGGGCCGGTCGATGGCCAGGTCCGCCAGGCACAGGCCGAACCGGCGCAGGAGGATCACGCAGGCCAGGTAGAGACTTTCCGCCGCGCACTCCCCGCGCAGGTAATTCCCCTTGTCATAGGCGCGGAACGGGTTCTTCTCGCCCGTCATGCGTTCCAGGCCCAGGTCGAACAGGCGGTAGTGGGCCTCCCGCCTCGCGGCCTGCCTGTCGAGGGCCGGGTTATGCCGAACGGCCTCGCCGGCCAGCAGGCCGATCAGCGACAGTTCCTGTTCGCCTGTCAGGACGATGTCCTCGTGGGTTCCCTTCGGACGGAAGACGAAGTCGCCTTGCCGCCACGTGAGCGGGCTTTCCACCGGGAGAATGCCGGCGAAGTGGCTGTGGAAGTCGAAGGGATAGGCCGGGAATTTCACGTCCTCGTTGGGTTTCAGCTTGAAAAAGGCCATCGGTCGTTCCTCTGGGCGCGGGCGCCCGTGCCGCTTCCCATCGGAAGCGGCCAGGGCAGGGGTCGGAAGGGCCGCCGGTTCGGCGGGGGCGTCAGCGTCGGTTGGCGATGAAGCGCAGGTGGTTGGCCACGGCCTTCACCGGGTCGAATCGCGGTTGCCCGACGGTGCGCGTCACCTGCAGGAAGGCGTCGTCGTACAACGAGCGCTCCAGCAGCGTGCGTGGCGGGCCCTCGGCGCGCCCGGGCACTCGGATGCCGCGGGTTTCCGGCAGCGCACCGCCCCGGGCGGCGAGCCACTCGCTCAGGGCTTTCCAGTAATCCGGGAACGCCTGTAGCCGCGCAGGGGAGAGGGTTTGCCGAACATGCAGGTCGGTGGGGGCTGGCAACAGAGCGTCGAGCTGCTGGGCGCTCATCACCCCGTGGTCCATCAGCAGGGTGCTCATGGCCCCGGCCAAGTCGCTATCGGTGAACGGCATGACGGTTTCCTCGTAAGGGCCCGGAACACGCCCGGGCGGCGGAGCCTCAAGGGTTGGCGGCGGCCTGGCGGTTGGCCAGGGTGTCGCTGTAGCGGGCGATGCTCTGGTCGATCTTGTCGATGGCGAAGCCGGCGGCGTCCGCCTCCAGCGCGCCGGCCGCCGCCGCGACCGCCGCGGCGGCGCCCATCAGCAGGTCGGTGGCCAGGGCGCCGAGGGCGTCCTCGGCGGCCTGGATTGGCTTGTCCGCGGCGATGTTCTCGGTCATCTGCTTGAGCAGGATGGCCTGGCTGGCCAGGGCCAGCTTGCTCACGCCATCGAAGTAGGCGGCCGCCGACTGGGCCACCAGGCCCGACGCCTGACTGATCATCATGTCGGGGGCGGTGGCGATCTGGGACGGCGCGTAGCCGGCGGTCTCGGCATTGGTCAACTGCACGGCCTGGACGATCTGGCTGTTCAGCGCGCCGGTGGCCGGCGTGGCGGCCTCCAGCCTCCCCAGCATGCGCTCGTTCATCGCCGCCAGGGGCGAGGGGCGGCGCGGCCATGCCGGCGCGTCCGGCGCTGGCTCCGATTTTTGGTCCGAGGCCGCTTCCGGCCCGCCGCGCGCCGTTTCGGGCGCCGGAGGCGTAGCGCCCAGGAGCGGCTCCGTCGTGGTGGGCTCGCCACTGGTGGCTGGGGCGGGCGCGGCGGCCCGGGCCGGCGGCGGCAGCGGTTCGTGTCGCGCCTCGGGCCCGCCAAGGGCCCCCTTGCGTTTCTTGCCGAAACCGAACATCGGTATGCACTCCTGCGGTCAGGGGAACGGGCGGTCCGTCAGGGCTTGTCGGGAATGGCCATGATCATCGACACGGCCTTGGAAACCACGGCGGTGGAGATCTGGTTGAGCGCGTGTTGGTTATGCACGGCGTTTTGCAGCGACAGGCCCGCCGAGTGGCTGGCGACCTGGTAGAGCGAGGCGATGGCCTGAGCCGGGGCTTCGGCCACGACCTTGACATTGGTTTGGGTGACGGCGTCGGTCACCTGAGCATTGACTGCCGTGTTGTCTGCCATGAAAGGCTCTCCTTGAGCGGCAGGTCCCGATCCTGCCGTGTGCCGTATGGGCGTTCGTCAAAAGGAACGCGATGAGCGAGGCGACGTGAACGCGATTTTCAGCGCTCCGCCGCCCCGCTCAGGGAGCGCCGCAGCAATTGCACCCGCTTGCGCGCCAGGATCGGGGTCACCCCCAGTTCCAGGGCGATATCCGCATAAGGGCGTTCCTCGATGAAGCGCAGTTCGAACAGGCGTCGTTGCGCTGGGGGGAGACCGGCGAGGGCCTGCTCGACGCGACCGAGTCGCTCCTGTTGCTCCAGTCCCTCCACCACGGATTGCGGATCGGGGAAGCGGTCCTGGGGTTCGTCGTGCAGGTTCACGTTGAAGTCGAACAGGCGCTCCTCGCGGTGGCGGCGACGGACGCTGTCCAGGTAGACGTGCTCCAGCACCAGGAACAGAAAACCCTGGGGGTCGCGGATGCGCTCGGGGGAACGGCGCATGAACAGCAGCGCCTTCAGGGCCGTGCTGGCCAGCCACTCCTCCGCCCGGTCCGGATAGCCCTGGGCCAGGCGCCGGGCGCGCCGTCGCAGGTTCGGCTGGGCGGCCCGCCAGCTCTGTTCGAACATCCGGTCGATGACCTGCGCGCGCTGTACCGCCGAGATGAGAATGCCCATGCTCGTTACCTCCTTGTGTGTGGAGGCGGCAGTCTGTGATGGGCGGGAGGGGCGACTCTGTTACCGAGGTGACACGCCCTTCATAGCGGCAGGGCGGCCATGCGACGCATGCGGGGAAGGTCGTTGATCAGGATGCGATCGCTCTGGCAACTGATCAGCCCCTGGCGTTTCCAGCTCTGCAACTGGGCATTGAGCTTCGGCCGGCTGGCATTGAGCATCGCGGCGAGGATGCTCTGGTTGCCCGGCAGGGCCGCGCAGGCATGGCCGGCCTCCGAGGCATCGCCGCTCAGCCCGGCCAGCAGGTAGCGGGCCAGGCGGGACTCCAGCCGGTGCAGGCAGACCGTTTCCACGAAGCTGGAACTCTCCCGCAGCCGCGTGCTGAACAGGCGCAGCGCGCGGCCGAGGAAGGCGGGTTCCTCCAGCAGGGGCGCCATGTGCCGGCGCCCCAGCATGAGCAGGGACGTCGCGCCGCAGGCATAGGCGGAGGTGCCCCGCACGCCGGGCTCGATCAACGCGGTCTCGCCGACCGCGCCGCCGGGGCCGATGCCGTTGATGATCAGCTCGCGGCCGTCGGGCCCGTAGAGCACGGTATAGATTCGCCCGACGAGGACGAAACCGATGTAGTCGTCCGGGTCCTGCTTGAGGAACAGCACCTCCTTGTCGGCGAGGCGGCGTTCCACGCCATGCATCGCCACGTGGCGAACCAGGGCGGCCGGCATCCCATTCAGGAGTTCGGATCGTTCCAGCAAGGGAGTGAGACGCGGAAGGCTCGCTTCCGCCTTGTCCTTCGCATGCATGCTTGTGCCTCGTGGTGAGCGAAGCGAATGACGGATTCGCTCCGCGAGCCCTCAGTGGGACGCATGCGTGACAGGCGCGTGAATCTTCGAAAACCAGCTCGTAGGAGGGGAATGCGTAGCGCGAAACCCGTGCTTGAGCGGGCGCGGTGATCGGTTCCACAGGCTATGCCGGGCAATCAGGCTCGGTTATCCGACCGGAGGCGAGGTCGCTCATCCAGGAACCAAAGTGTGCAAGTCTTTTTGATCGCCTCGGTAACGCAGCGGATCAGCGGCGCCCGTACCGGTACGTCATGACACAGGGTATCGCCGGCTACGCGACAGCGACCTTCCACCCATGGCTAATGGCCGGTTCCGCCGGAGCGTGCCATGCCTCGCCCATGCCCTGTGATACCCCGTGGGTTTGCCCTATGATGCCCGCCAGCGAGGGGCGGGACGCCCGGCGGGCGCTGTCATCGAAAGGCGCGGCCGCTTCGACGCGCGACGGCATGAAGGGCTCGCTTCGGTTTTGGAGGGGACCTTCGGCGCGTCGTCAGGCAAGGGAGCCTTCTTATCGACGTTGCGCCAAGGCAAGGGCGTCCACGAAAGCCGATGGCGATACCGGCGCGCCCGGCTCCCTGGCCTCGGAGCATTATCTGGAGACGGACAGGATATGACTGACACGCTTACCCCGCGCCCCGCGGACGAAGGTGACGGGATGCACGATCACGTGGGGAGCGTTGACATGGAACGGCATACCGCGCCCGAGCGTGACACGCTCGCGGCTCGCCTGCTCACGCGTGACGAGGTGCCGCTCGTGTGGAGCATCGACCGGCGCGAGGTCATCGAGGCTCTATACGTGTGGCGCGACGGTGCGCTGCAACTCGTTCCGGCGTTCTACGACATGCGTGGCTGGCCCGAGGGCGAAGCCGAACATTACACCCCGATCCTGCTCGACTGCCATGATCGCGGCGGCTGGTTCCAAGGGCTCTTCGATGGCACGCGACTCGTCGCGGCGGCCGTGGTGGATAACCGGCCGCTCGGTCCGCGAGACGACATGCTGCAATTGAAGTTCCTGCACGTGAGCCACGCCTGGCGCGGCCGAGGGCTCGGCGCGCGGCTCTGTCGCGCGGCCCGAGACCATGCGCGCGCGCTGGGGGCCGAGCGTATGTACGTGTCCGCGACGCCATCGCGTCACACGGTCGATTTCTACCTTCGGCAGGGGTTCACGGTAAGCCCGTCTCCCAACCCGACGCTTTATGCGCTCGAGCCAGAGGATATCCATTTGGAAGGCCCCCTGGCCTGACGGACACGACGCGGCGCACATCGGGGCGCCACGGTGCGGAGGCGCGAAGCCGGAGGCGATCTCCCGCTCGCCGATTTACTGATGGTCTCAATGACCGAATCACCCATGGAGAAGAAGATGGAAAAGGATGAAGCAGGCATTCAGCAAGGTGTCGGCCCCGATGTCGAGCACGCGGACAAGGCGACCGAGGGCGCCGAGGCCATGAGCGCTCCTTCCGAGCCTTCGGGCGAGGAGCAGGCGCGCGACGAATCGGGCCCCGTCACCGACTCCAAGGCCAAGGACAAAATCATGTCCTATGTCTCGGTGGCGATCGAAAAGAACAAGTCGAAACTGCTTCCGCTGCTGAAGGACAAGGGCGGCGAGGCTTTGAAGAGCGACGCGAATATAGAAAAACTGGCGAAGGTCATTTATGCCTTCCTGCCGGGCGTCGTGAGGTTCGCCCTCAAGGAGCAGGTCTTCGTGCAGTTCATGCTGGATAACCGGAGCAAACTCCTGGGCAAGTTGCTCGAAGAGGAGAGCGGAGCGGTTCAACCCTGATCGAGCGCGACGGATCGGGTCCGCGCGAGCGGGGCCGATCCTGCCGGGCGAGGCGGCGCCAGGGGCGTCACCCGAACGCCTGCCATCGTCATGCTCAGGCGCCGCGAACGCTTCCCGCCCACGCCGCCTTTCCACCCGGTCGGGCACCCTCGGTGCCGCGATGCAAGCATGATCGCCGCTGCTCGATGCCCCTTCGATGTCCATCGGTAACGGGGCATGGCGAGCCAACCGCCACGAGCCGGCCGGGCCCTCCTGAGCGCCACGCGCGGGCGCTTCGCTTCATCCCGACTTCTTATTCCCCATGGCGGCGACCTTTCCGCTTTTCCCGCGGTCGGACACTTCGATCGCACCGGTGATCGGCGCCGCGCAAGCGACGCTTCCGGTCACCCGATGTAAACGGATGCGGGGCGCTGTCCCGCTGAGGGGTTCGCGGATGTTGATATCGTTGCAGGCGCTCAGGGCCCTGGCCGCCTGGCTGGTCGTGTTCCACCATGTGATGCAGATCTTCTTCGACTTCAAGGCGGAAAGCGCCCTCGGGCGCTTCTTCGTGGAACGCGGCGCCATCGGTGTCGATATCTTCTTCGTGATCAGCGGTTTCGTGATTTATCTCTCCACCCGCGGCAAGGACATCCAGGCCGGCCGCTTCATGCTCAACCGCTTCTTCCGCATCGTGCCGGCCTATTGGCTGTACAGCGTGATGGTGGCGCTGATCATCGTCTACGCGCGACCGGTGATGCCGACCCAGGCCTTCGACCTGAAGCACTTCCTGCTCTCGCTGCTGTTCGTGCCGGCGCCCAACCCCGGGGGCTTCGGCCTCTACCCGACCCTGTCGGTGGGCTGGACCCTGAACTACGAGATGTTCTTCTATCTGGTATTCGCCTTGTCCCTGGCGGCCCCGCAGCGCTGGCGGCCGGGGTTGATCGGCATCGCGCTGGTACTGGTGAGCGCGGTGCTGGCGCGCCAGTCGTGGCTGGGCGAGTTCTATCGCAATAGCATCATTTACGAATTCCTGTTCGGCGTGGCGATCGGCGTCGCCCACTGCTGTGGCTGGCTGCGACTGGGCTTCGGCCTGGCCTCGACCTTGCTGGCCACCTCGCTGCTGGCCATCCAGCAACTGGACAGCTCGATGCGCCTGCTGCATTGGGGCGTGCCGAGCGCCATGCTGGTGGTGGCCTGCATCGCCCTGGAGCCCTGGTTCCGTGCGGCACGCCCGCTGAAACTGCTGGGCGATTGTTCCTATTCGGTGTATCTGGTGCACGTCATCGTGCTGTCGCTGGGCTGGTATCTGGTAGAGCGGTTTTCACTCAACGCCTATGGCGTCATCGCCGCTTGCCTGCCGGTGATCCTGCTGGCCTCCTGGGCAAGCTACGAGTGGATCGAGAAGCGCTCGTTCCGTTATGCCCGTCGTTGGCTGGATACCGATCCCGCGCGTCTCACCCGGCCGCAACTTTCCTGACTAAAAGACTGGGACTTTATTGGGCCCGGACGATTGACGTAAACTGTCGGCCTCTTTGCGAGGACTTGCCATGAGCGCTATCACCATTACCGAAGCCGCCCAGAACTACCTGGCCGACCTTCTGGCCAAGCAGAACACCTCGGGGATCGGCATCCGCATCTTCATCACCCAGCCGGGCACCCAGTACGCCGAAACATGCATCGCGTACTGCAAGCCGGGCGAGGAAAAGCCCGACGATACGCCGCTGGCGCTGGCTCGCTTCACCGCCTGGATCGACGCACTGAGCGAGCCCTTCCTGGAGGACGCGGTGGTCGACTACGCCACCGACCGCATGGGGGGGCAATTGACCATCAAGGCGCCCAACGCCAAGGTGCCCATGGTCAACGAAGACAGCCCCTTGAGCGAGCGCATCAACTATTACCTGCAGACCGAGATCAACCCCGGCCTCGCCAGCCATGGCGGGCAAGTGAGCCTGGTGGATATCGACGAGGACGTCGCCATCCTGCGCTTCGGCGGTGGTTGCCAGGGCTGCGGGCAGGCCGATGTGACCCTAAAGGAGGGCATCGAGCGGACTCTGCTGGAGCGTATTCCCCAACTGAAGGGGGTGCGCGATGTCACCGACCATACCAACCGCGAGAACGCCTATTACTGAGCGGCGCCGCGCCGGTTTGACGAAAGGCCACCGCGAGGTGGCCTTTTCGTTTCCGTCACGGTGTCTCGGCGTCGCCGACGTACTCGCAGCCGCTGGTGCAGGTCTCGTGGATGCGCACTTTGTGAAGCTCCGGCAGTCGCGGCTTGAGCCTGCGCCAGATCCACATGGCCAGTACTTCGCTGGTTGGGTTTTCCAGGCCGGGAATATCGTTCAGGTAATTGTGGTCGAGCTGCTCGTACAGCGGCTTGAAGATCGCCTTGAGTTCGGAGAAGTCGCGCACCCAGCCGGTGTGGGGATCGACTTCGCCACGGATGTGCAGGCCCACTTTGAAGGAGTGGCCGTGCAGGCGGCCGCACTTGTGCCCGGCGGGGACATAGGGAAGCCGGTGGGCGGCCTCGAAAATGAATTCCTTGAACAGTTCCACGGTGGATCGCGACTCGCTCGAAAGGCCCGTCGATGCGGGCGGGGCCCGGCCCGGCGGGCCGGCGGGACGCGCGCAGTGTAGCAGGCGACGCAGCGTCGATCCGGGCTGCCGGTCAGCGCAGGCCCAGGCGCTTCGCCAGTCGATGCAGGTTGGCCGGGTCCAACCCCAGTTCCCGGGCGGTGGCCGCCCAGTTGTCGCCCTGGCGTGCCAGGGTGGCCCGGATCAGGTGGCGCTGGTAATCGTCCAGCGCCTCCTTCAGCGTGCCCGTGGGCAGGGACGGGGGTGTCGCCGGGGGCCGTTCCTGGCGCGCCCCGTTCGGCAGGTCCAGGTGGTGGGCCTGCAGGGTGAGGATGCGCGGTCGCTCGGCGCAGGCGGCCAGGGCCTTGAGCGCGGCGCGGCCGATGGCATGTTCCAGTTCGCGGACGTTGCCTGGCCAGGCATGCTCCAGCAGGGCGACCTGGGCCTCGGGCGCCAGGCGCAAGGCGCGCAACCCGAGGCGGTGGCGGTTCTCTTCGAGGAAATAGCCCGCCAGCAGCAGTACGTCGCGACCACGCTCCCGCAGAGGGGGGACCCGCAGGGGGTAGACGCTCAGGCGATGATAGAGGTCGGCGCGAAAGCGGCCGGCCCGCACTTCCTCGGCCAGGTCTCGGTTGGTCGCCGCCAGCACCCGCACGTCCACGCGATGTTCGCGGTCCGAGCCGACCCGCTGCAATTGGCCGCTTTGCAAGACCCGCAGCAGTTTGGCCTGCGCCGCAAGGGGCAGTTCGCCGACTTCGTCGAGTAACAGGGTGCCGCCGTCGGCCAGTTCGAACTTGCCGCGCCGCTCGGCGAGGGCGCCGGAGAAGGCGCCGCGAACGTGCCCGAACAACTCGCTTTCCACCAGGGCCTCCGGCAGCGCCGCGCAGTTCAGGCCGATCAGGGGGCGGCCGGCCCGGGACGAATGAGCGTGCAGCGCCTGGGCGACCAATTCCTTGCCAACCCCGGTCTCGCCCTGGATCAGCACGTTGAGTTCGCTGCTCCCGACCAGAGCGATTTCCTCCAGCAGGCGTCGATGCACCGCGCTCTGGCCGATCATTTCCCGTTCGCGGTGCTGGCGATAAGTCTCCGCCCGCTGGCGTTCGTCTTCCAGGCGCCGGGTCAGGCCGCTGATGCGCTCTCCCGCCTTCACCGTGGCCGCGGCCAGGCTGGCGAAGGCTTCCAGGTTGTCCAGGTCGTCTTGTCCGAAGCGGGCCGGCTCCAGCGCGTCCAAAGTCAGCAGCCCCCAAGGTCGATCGTCCAGGTAGAGCGGGCAGCCCATGCAGTCGTGGACCTCCAGTTGCCCGCGACGACCTTCCACCAGGCCGTCGTAGGGGTCGGGCAATTCGCACTCCGCCGGGAACCGGGTCGGCCCCCGGCGCTCTAGCAACGCGGCCAGCCGGGGATGCTCGTCTACTTGGAAGCGACGGCCCAGGGTATCCGCGCTGAGGCCATCGACGGCCAGGGGAATCAATTGCTGGCCGTCGAGTTTGAGCAAGGCTACCGCATCGCATGGCATCCACTGCCGCAGGGCTTCCAGCAGGCGCCGGTAACGCTCCGGCTCGGGCAGGTCGCGGGCCAGGTCATCCACCAGGGGCAGCAGGGCGTGAAGCAGCGGGTTCGTTGTCATAAGGACATTTAATTGTCAGAAAGACAGCATCCGTGATTGTCATCTTGACATAAAGGAAAGCGCAACCCCTTGAAAACAGGGCGTTACTTATCTGGCACGGAAACTGTTGGAGGAGGCTCAGGCAACCTATCACGAAAACCATAAGCCTGGAGTCCTTGCATGCTCACTCAATCGCAACGCGCCCTCGTCAAGGCCACCGTGCCGCTGCTGGAACAGAGCGGCGAGGCATTGGCCCGCCATTTTTACCGCATCATGCTGACCGATTATCCCGAGGTCCGGCCACTGTTCAACCAGGCTCACCAAGCCAGCGGCGCCCAACCGCGCGCCCTGGCGAACGGGGTATTGGCCTACGCGCGGCATCTGGACCGCCTAGACGCCCTGGGGCCGCTGGTGACCCGCATCATCAATAAGCATGTGACCTTGCAGGTGCTGCCCGAGCACTACCCCATCGTCGGCTCCTGCCTGCTCCAGGCGATGCGTGACGTGCTTGGTCCCGACGTGGCCACCGACGAGGTCATGGATGCCTGGGCGGCGGCCTACGACCGGCTGGCGAAGCTGCTGATCACCGCCGAAGAGGAAATCTATGCCGCCCACGCCGCCGCCGAAGGCGGATGGCGGGGCGCGAGGCGTTTCGTCCTGAGCCGCCGGGTGGTGGAAAGTGAAGAAATCACCTCCTTTTATTTACGTCCCGAGGACGGTGGGCCGACGATGGCGTTCCTTCCGGGGCAGTACATCGGCTTGAGGTTGAACCTGGACGGCCAGGAAATGCGCCGCAACTATTCGTTATCGGCGCCGGGCAATGGCCGCGACTACCGGATCAGCGTCAAGCGCGAGCCGGGCGGGCGGGTCTCCGGCTACCTGCACGAGCGATTCGCGGTCGGCGATGCCCTCGAGCTTTTCCCGCCGGCGGGGGAGTTCGTGCTGCGCCCGGGCGAGCGTCCGCTGGCGCTGATCACGGCCGGGGTGGGCATCACGCCGGCGTTGACCCTGCTCGAGGCGGCCCTGCCGAGCGGCCGGCCGATTCATTTCATCCATTGCGCGCGACATGGGGGTGTGCATGGGTTCCGAGACTGGGTGGACGCGCTCGTCGCCCGCCATCCCCAGGTGCGCCGCTACTATTGCTACAGCGAGCCCCGGCCAGGCGACAGGGCGGACGCCTATGGCTTCCTGGAGCGCGACCTGCTGGCCCAGTGGTTGCCGCGACCGAGCGAGACGGAGGCCTACTTCCTCGGTCCGACGCCTTTTATGGCGATGGTGCGTCGGCACCTGCGCGCCCTGGGCGTACCGGAGGCGCGTTGTCACCATGAGTTCTTCGGTCCGGCCGATGCGCTGGTCTGAAACGTATGGGTCCGGCGAAAACCGACCCGCCGATTTATTCGCATAGGCCCGCGGGCGCGGGCGCTTCGTGCCATCTGGGGAGGTGTGTTGTGGGGATGCCTGAAACGACCGCGTCGCGAATGCCGGCGCCGCTCTGGCGCCTGGGCTTTCGCCCGTTCTTTCTCGCCGGGGCGCTGTTCGCCGTGGTGGCGGTGCTTGGCTGGTTGCTGGCGTTGAACGGATGGCTGGCGAGCTGGGCGCCCACCGGTGGGTGGCTGGCCTGGCATCGGCATGAAATGCCGTTCGGTTTCGGCATGGCTATCGTCGCCGGTTTCCTGCTCACCGCCGTGCAGAACTGGACCGGCCAGCCCGGCCTGCGGGGCCGGCCGTTGATGGCGCTGGTGGGGCTCTGGCTCGCGGCGCGCCTGGGATGGTTGATGGGCGCGCCGGCATTGCCCCTGGCGCTGCTCGACGCGGCATTCCTGCCGGCGGTGGCCTGGGCCATCGGGCGCAGCCTGTGGCGGGTTCGGCAACGCAACAACTATCCGGTGCTGGTCCTGCTGCTCCTGCTGGGCACTTGCGATGCCTATGCCCTGGCCGGGGTGGTCGGGGAAAACGCCGAATGGCAGCGTCGGGCCACTTTCGCCGCGTTGTGGTTGCTGGCCGCGTTGATGAGCATGATCGGCGGCCGGGTGATTCCGTTCTTCACCCAGCGCGGACTGGGCTTGCCCACGCCGACGAAACCATGGCCCTGGCTGGAGCGGTCGACCCTGGCGTTGTCCTTGTTGGCGGCCCTCGCCAACGGGCTGGGCGTCGGCTTGACGCCCCGGCTGGGGCTGGCGTTCCTGTATGCCGCCCTGGGGGCCTGCCTGGCGTTGCGGCTGGCGCGCTGGCATGCGCTCGGCATCTGGAAGGTGCCGTTGCTGTGGTCGCTGCACCTGGCGTTCGGTTGGCTGGTGCTGGCCGCGTCCGGCGAGGCGTTGTGGCATGCCGGGCTGCTGGATAATGCCAGCCTGCCGTTGCACGCCTTGGGGATCGGCGCGATGGGCGGCCTGATCCTGGCGATGCTGGCGCGGGTCAGCCTCGGCCACACCGGCCGGCCGCTGCAACCGCCGACCGCCATGGGGCTGGCCTTCGCCGCTGTCAACGCGGGTGCGTTGGCCCGGGTGTTCCTGCCGCCGCTCTTGCCCCAGGCCGCCTACTGGCTGGCCGGCGCCTGCTGGATCGGCGGCTTCGCGCTGTTCGTCGGCTATTACGGGCGGTTGTTGTGCAGCCCCCGCGCCGACGGCATGCCGGGTTGAATTCCCTCGGAATCAGAGCGGCATCAGCCGCTCGCCAAGGCGCCCGCTCTCGGCCAGTTCGAGAAACTCGTCGCCCAGGCGTTGGCTTTCCGCCATCGCCTGGCGCCAGTAACGCTCGCGGCCTTGGTCATCCTCCTGGTAGCGGTAGAAGTCCTTGCGATCAGGTAGCTTGCCGTGGGGCAGGCGGGCCAGATAGTCGCGGGACGGCGCCACCAGCAACACGTCCCGCAGTTGGCCCGCGTCGCCCCGGCGCCAGGGCAAGCCCTTGTCGAACCAGCCGGGAATCACCCGGTCGGTGAAGTGCGGGTAGAGCACCACCCCGTCGCCGGCATAGGGCAGGTCCAAGTGGTAGTCCAACAGACCGCCGTCGCGGTAGGCACCCGGGCCGATGCCGGGGATATCCCGTATCGCTTCCATCACCATGGGGATGGAACCGGACGCCAGCAGGGCCTGGCGCAGGTTGTTCGCGTCCAGCACGTGATAGTGGGTGCGGAAATCGTTCAGGGGCGCGAGGGGAGGCGCCTGTCTGGCATCGTGGAGGATCACTCGCTCGAAGTGCCGGCCGAGGTGGCGGCGGCCCAGCAGGTTGGAGCCGATCACCGAGGACAACCCGAGGCCCAGCGAACCTCGGTGGTCGCCGATCAGCAGGCCGTTACTTTTCACCACCATGACATTCAGCCGATAGTGCGGGTTGGCGAGCAGCGCGTGGTCCTGGCCTTCGAGCAGGTCGTCCAGCAGCCGCACGCAACTGCGCGATACCTCGGCCATGCTCACGCCCTTGCGGAAACGTTGCCCGGTATACAGCTCGCCGAGCCGGCGAATGCCGGCGGCGGCGTCCGGCAGGCAAGCGCTGGCGAAGCGCCAGGAGCCGATGGAGGCGCCGATCAGCGTGCGGGGTCGTGGCGCGCGGGGCAGCCAGTCGGCGAACAGGGCGAGGTCCAGGCCCTGGATGCCCAGCCCCTTGGGACCTCCCGCGGCCCCCGGCAGGATATCGACATCGGCGGGTCGCAGGCCCTGGTCGCGGATGCGCCGCAAGGCCCTTCCGCCGGCGCGCAGGGTCAGGGCGGGAAACGGTATCCTGATGGCGGTCATGGGGGCTCCTTTGTGGGAGGGGCGATTATAAGCAGCCCCCCGATGTGACTTCATGGGCTGAATACCGGCCCTGTGCGGCGAGCCTGGGTTCAGGTTGAATTAAGTCAGTCTGGTTAAGGTGAGGGCGTGGACATTAAAGGAGACTTCCCATGAAAAACCAGACCCTGACCACCCTGTTCGTGCTCGCATTCGCCGGTTCCGTCGGCATCGCCCAGGCGCGTGACCTGGGACCCGACGAGGCCCTGCGCCTGCGCGATGCGGGAACCATTCAATCCTTCGAGAAACTGAACGCGGCGGCGGTCGCCCTGCACCCCGGCGCCCAGGTGTCGGAAACCGAGCTGGAGGAGGAATATGGCCGGCACGTCTACCAAGTCGAGCTGCGTGATCCCCAAGGCGTGCAGTGGGACCTCGAACTGGATGCCCGCACCGCCCAGGTGCTCAAGGACCACCAGGACGACTGATGGCTAGCCGCGCGGGCCGCCCCGCTCTCGTCGCGTTGCTCGCCGGGCTCTGCGCCTGGAGCGCCGGCGCGCGCGACCTGGATCAGGACGAGGCGCTGCGGCTGCGCGAGAAAGGCGACATCGCGCCGCTCGACCACCTGGTGCAGTCGGCGCTGGCGCGCTACCCCGGCGCCACCTTGCTGGAAGCCGAGCTGGAGGAGGAAGACGGCCGCTACGTCTATGAGGTGGAATTGCTCACCCCAGCCGGCGTCGTGCGCGAACTGGAGCTGGACGCCCGCGACGGGCGCCTGCTGAAAGACGAGGAAGACTGATGCGTTTGCTGTTGGTGGAAGATCACGTGCCCCTCGCCGACGAACTGCTCGCCGACCTGGGGCGCCAGGGGTATGCCGTGGATTGGCTGGCGGATGGCCGCGACGCCGCCTACCAAGGGCTCAGCGAACCCTATGACCTGATCGTCCTGGACCTGGGCCTGCCGGGTCGGCCCGGCCTGGAAGTAGTGCGGGAATGGCGTGCCGCCGGCCTGAAGGCCCCGGTACTGGTATTGACGGCGCGAGACGCCTGGTCGGAACGGATCGAGGGCCTCAAGGCGGGCGCGGACGATTACCTGACCAAACCCTTCCATCCCGAGGAACTGGCCTTGCGCATCCAGGCGCTGTTGCGTCGCGCCCATGGGCTCGCCAACCAGGCGCGGCTGGAGGTGGCGGGGCTGTGCCTGGACGAGGCGCGCCAGCGGGTGCGCCAGGGCGAGCGGGAGATCGAACTGACCGCCGCCGAATTCCGCCTGCTGCGCTATTTCATGCTGCACCCTGGCCAATTGTTGTCGAAGACACAACTGGCCGAGCATCTTTATGACGGCGAGACGGAGCGCGACTCCAACGTGCTGGAAGTCCACGTCAATCGTTTGCGCGGCAAGCTCGGCCGCGCCATCATCGAGACCCGCCGGGGGCAGGGCTACCGTTTCGCCGACGGTGCCGCTTGAGGTCGATCCAGCGCCGGCTCAGCCTGGGCCTGGTGGGCGTCCTGCTCGTGGTCGGGGTCGGCTTGGCCCAGGGCAGTCTCTGGTTATTCGACCGGGCGCTGCGCGACTCCCTGCACAACGACTTGCGCGACCGTGCCCAAGGGCTGCTGATCGCCCTGGCGCGGGGCCCCCAGGGGTTGCAACTGGACGAGCAGCGCCTGGACCCGTCCTACAAGCGGCCGTTCTCAGGCCGTTATTTCCGCATCGACTTCGATGAGACTCACTGGCGCTCCCGCTCGCTATGGGACCGGGCGTTGCAGTGGCCGGCGACCCAGGGGCTCCAGGAGGAGCTGGGGCAGGGCCCCCGAGGGCAACGGCTGCTGGTCTACCGCGCCGACTATCGACGCTTCGGCCAAGAGGTGGCGATCACCGTGGCGATGGACTACACGCCGGTGCTGTCTCGCTTCGATCATATTCGCTGGCTGGGGCTTGGATTGGGGGGCGCGGCGCTGCTGGTGCTGCTCCTGGCCCAGCGCTACACCGTGCGCCGGGCGTTGCGCCCGCTGGAGCAATTGCGCTGCCAGATCGTCCAGTTGCAGCAGGGGCAGCGCGCCGCTCTGGACCGCGACGTTCCGGAGGAGCTGGAGCCCTTGGTGGATCAGGTCAACCACCTGTTGCGGCATACCGAGGAGACCCTGCGGCGCTCCCGCCATGCCTTGGGAAACCTTGGCCACGCGCTGAAAACCCCTTTGGCGGTGCTGTTCAGCCTGGGTGCGCGCGAGGCGTTGCGGGCACACCCGGAGTTGAAGGCGGCGCTGGAGGAGCAGCTCCGGCAGATCGAGCGGCGCCTGGCCCGGGAGCTCGGACGGGCACGGCTGGCGGGGGACGTACTGCCGGGGGCCCATTTCGCCTGCGATGAAGAGTTGCCCGCGCTGTTCGCCACCCTGGGCATGATCCACGACCGGGGCTTGGACCTGGACTGGCAGGCGCCACCTGGCCTGCGCTTGCCCTGGGACCGGGAGGACCTGTTTGAATTGCTCGGCAACCTGCTCGACAACGCCTGCAAGTGGGCGGTCTCGCGGGTTCGCCTGGAGCTGGCGCGGGAGGTAGGCGGTTTCCTGCTACGGGTGGACGACGACGGGCCCGGGGTCGAGGAAGCCCGCCGTCAGGCGGTGCTGGGGCGGGGAGCCCGCCTCGACGAGCAGGTCGATGGCCATGGGCTTGGACTGGGGATCGTGCGGGACATCGTTGAATCATGGCGGGGTCGCCTGACCCTCGAAGACAGCCCCCTGGGTGGGCTGAGAGTAGCGATCGAGCTGCCGGAGCCGAGCGTCGGAGGCGAGCGCCCATAGGTCGGGCGCTTCCTCCACGTGGGGGCTAGACCCCCATGCTCACCAGGCTTTGCATGATGTTGCGCAGGGTGACCGCGAGGGTCGGGTGCTCCACTTCGAAGCGCTCGACGGCGAGGTTGACCCCGTCCACCACGCTGGCATCCGGCGCGGCGGCTTCGTTCCGCAGTCGCGCTTCGATGCGTTGGGCGAGCGCCTGAAGGTGGCTTCGGTCCTCGGCGTTCATGGTGGTGCCGCTCTCCAACTGCGCGTGCAGTTGGGCCAGTTGTTCCTGCAAGTCTCGCTCGGACATGGCGTTCTCCCGAATGGTGGCTCAGCAATGGACCTTGTGCCGTCGGCAAAAGGTCCGCGCAGGGTATCCCAGGGCGGCGCGGCTGTCCGTCGAGAATGGGCTCAGGGTTTTTCGCCTTTCGCCCGGCGGCTCGCCAGGTCGACGAGACAAGGGCCCAGTTCCGCCAAGTGGTCGATCACCGAATGGGCACCGCAGCGGTAGAGCTGCATGGTCGCCTGGGCTCGTCGCCGGTCCCGCTCCAGGCGATCCATGGCCAGCCATTCGGCCGGTGTCAGTCCGCACAAGGGGCCGCTCGCCGCCAGGCCGATGGTCCACAGGCCGGCGTGCAGGCCAGCTTGCAGCAAGCGCGGGTCGCCGCTGACCAGCAGGCAGCCTTCCAGGCGGTCGACATCGAGCCCGATCAGGGCGTTGAGACAGGCGTCCGGCGCGGGCCAGGGGCGCGAAGCCGAGGGTGGAGGGCCGTCGGCGGACGGCAACTGGCGGGCCAGGACCTCCATGACCGGCGTTGGAAGCTCGTCCAGGTAGGCCCAGGGAATGCCCTGTTGGCGCAGTTCACCGAGGGCTTCCAATGCGCCGGGCGTCGGTTCGGCGTGCAGGTAGGCCAGGCGAAGCAGGTTGTCTTCCAGGCGTTTCCTGTCCTCCGCCACCGGGTTGCGCCCCAGGCAACTCTGCAAGGCAAGGGCCGGCGGCGTCACCAGCGGTTCCAGGGGTGGGTGGGCAGTGGTGGCGAGCAGGGCCTGGGGCAGGGTACGGGCACCGAAATCCACCAGGCAGCCGGAAAGACCGAACAGCACGGCGCGGAACAGAGGCAGGTTCTGATCGAGGGGCATGGCGGGGTCCTGAGAAACTGCCGCCAGCCTAGACCTGTCCCATGACGAACGGATTACGCTAGGTTCGCTATCCCGTCACGCGGCCTGCCTTATACTGTGCCCTTTCGCGGGGTCGCCCCCGCTTCGCTCATTCGAGGAGAGCCGCAATGCCTGAAAGGATCGTTCACTGGGCCGACCGGATCGGCCGCCTGGTCCTGCTGACCTGCCTGGGTTGCCTGCCCGTCCTGGCCCAGGCGGCGGAAGAGGACCCTTGGGAAGGTTTCAACCGGGCGATCTTCCGCTTCAACGATACCCTCGACACCTATGCGCTCAAACCGCTCGCCAAGGGCTATCAGGCTGTGACGCCCCAGTTCGTGGAGGAGGGTATCCATAACGTCTTCGGCAACGTGGGCGACGTAGGCAACCTGGCCAACAACCTGTTCCAGGCGAAATTCCACGACGCGGGGGTGGACACGAGCCGCCTGATCTTCAATACCACTTTCGGGGTGCTGGGGTTCTTCGATGTGGCCACCCGCATGGGCCTGAGCCGGAGCGACGAGGATTTCGGTCAGACCCTGGGGGCATGGGGCGTGAATAGCGGGCCCTATCTGGTGCTTCCCCTGTTCGGCCCGAGCACCGTGCGCGATGCCGCTGGCCTGGTCCCGGAAAGCTTCCTGGGGCCGTACCCCTACATGGACCATGTGCCGACCCGCAACGTGACCCGTGGCGTGGAGGCAGTCGATACCCGGGCCAGCCTGCTGTCGGCGGAGAAGATGATCACTGGCGACAAGTACATCTTCCTGCGCAACGCCTATCTGCAGAACCGGGAGTTCCGGGTGAAGGACGGCCAGGTCGAGGACGACTTCTGACCGGATGCGGACATGAAAAAGGCGGCCTCTTGGCCGCCTTTTTCATGTCGGGTACTTCAGCTGACTTTCACGAAAGCCAAACCCAGGGCGTAGCGCCCATCGCCGAGATCGTTCGACCGCACCACCTCGGCTTCCGCATCCAGGCCGGGCAGTTCGCTGTGTTCCGAAGGGATGTGGATGCGGACCTTTTCACCCACGCCAACGGAGGCGTTCACTTCCAGTTGCATGCCGGTGCTGGACAGGTTGAGGCTTTTCCCCGGAATCTCCTGCCCGGCATGGTAGAGCACCACATTGGCTTCGACTTGCATGCGAATGAAGTCCCGCTTCTCGCTGTAAGATCGATCGTTCTGGCTCATGCGACGCGGTCCTCGTTGTTGTGGTTTGCGCTCCCAATGCGCACTTATAACTCTCGTCGATTTGGGGTGTAAAGGCGCCCCTCGACAATCGGCCCCTGCTTGAATCGCCCAACGGATGGGAGTACCGTCTGCGCCGTGAAGCGAACCCCGTATACACGCTCCGGTCTTGGGCCGACGCTTATGTCAACCAGTCACCCGGCGTCGTTCCTGGATACCTCATGCGCAATCCCAGTGCCACGCTGTTGATCATAGACGACGACGAAGTCGTGCGTGCCAGTCTCGCAGCCTATCTGGAAGACAGTGGTTTCCATGTGCTCCAGGCCGACAACGGGCTACAGGGGCTGCACGTGTTCGAGCAGCAACGTCCCGACCTGGTGGTCTGCGACCTGCGCATGCCCCAGGTGGATGGCCTCGAGCTGATCCGCCGGATCGGCGAAGTCGACGCCGAGATGCCGGTGATCGTGGTGTCCGGCGCGGGCGTCATGAGCGATGCGGTGGAAGCGCTGCGACTGGGCGCCGCCGATTACCTGATCAAACCTCTGGAAGACCTGGCTGTCCTCGAGCACTCCATCCGACGGGCACTGGATCGGGCGCACCTGAGGGCGGAAAACCGCCGTTACCGGGAAAAGCTGGAAACGGCCAACCGCGAGCTCCAGGCTAGCCTGCACTTGCTGCAAGAGGACCAGAACGCCGGTCGCCAGGTGCAGATGAACATGCTGCCGGTCACGCCTTGGACTGTGGACGGTTTCCAGTTCGCCCACCAGATCATCCCCTCGCTCTATCTGTCCGGGGACTTCGTCGATTATTTCCGTGTCGACGAACGCCGGGTGGCCTTTTACCTGGCCGACGTGTCGGGTCACGGCGCTTCCTCGGCATTCGTCACCGTGCTCCTCAAGTTCATGACCACCCGGTTGCTGTACGAGTCGCGTCGCAACGGTTCGTTACCGGAGTTCAAGCCTTCCGAGGTGCTCGGCCACATCAACCGTGGCCTGATCAACTGCAAACTGGGCAAGCATGTGACCATGGTGGGCGGAGTCATCGACGAGCACGCCAATACCCTTACCTACAGCATCGGGGGGCATCTGCCGTTGCCGATGCTTCATACCCAGGGCGAGGCCCGCTACCTCGAAGGGCGTGGATTGCCAGTCGGTCTGTTCGACGAGGCGAGCTATGACGATCATCGGCTCGAATTGCCTGAATCCTTCAGCCTGACCCTGCTTTCGGACGGTATCTTGGACCTTTTGCCGGGCGACAGCCTCAAAGAAAAAGAGGCCACGCTGCCGCGCCTGGTGGAGTCCGCGGGCGGTAGCCTGGATGGATTGCGCCACGTATTCGGACTGGCCAAGCTGGGTGAGATGCCCGATGATATCGCCTTGCTGGTGTTGAGCAGGAACCTTGCATGAGTAGTGGGAAGATTCAGTTCGCTGAACAGGATGGCACGTTCATCCTCAAGTTCGTCGGCGAGATTCGCCTGACGCTCTGTTCGGCACTGGACGCCACCATCGAAAAGATTTTCACGGCGCTCAATTTTTCGGCGATCGTCATCGATCTGACGGAAACCCATAGCATCGACAGCACGACCCTGGGCCTGCTGGCCAAGCTGTCCATCCTTTCCCGTCAGAAGGTCGGCCTGTTGCCCACCGTCGTGACCACCCACCCCGATATCACGCGCCTGCTGCAATCGATGGGTTTCGATCAGGTGTTCAACATCGTGGGACAGCCTTTACCCTGTACCGACTGTTTGGAAGACCTGCCGCCCCAGGATCAGTCCGAGGATGTAGTGCGCAGTAAGGTCCTCGAAGCACACCGCATATTGATGGGCCTGAACGAGTCCAATCGCGAGGCCTTCCACGACCTGGTCAGTGCGCTGGAGCGGCACTGAGCCCTGCCTCTTCTCGATAGGCCCGCCACGAGCGGCGGGCCGTCCACGACTACTTGGCTGTCAGTAGCGATTCGAGCTTTTCCTGATCCCGGGCGAATTGACGAATGCCCTCGGCGAGTTTCTCCGTCGCCATGGCGTCCTCGTTGAGCGCCCAGCGGAATCCCGGCTCATCCAGCGCCTGACGGGCTTCCGGCTCGCCGCCCGCCGTGAGTGCGCGCGCCAGGGGAGCCTCATCCTCCGACAGGCGTTGTAACAGCTCAGGGCTGATGGTGAGGCGATCGCAGCCCGCCAAGTGTTCGATCTGGCCCAGGTTTCGGAAGCTGGCCCCCATCACCACGGTCGGGTAGTCGTTCGCCTTGTAGTAGCGATAGATGCGGGTCACGGACTGTACGCCGGGGTCCTCGGCGCCTTGGAAGTCCCTGCCTTCGCTTTTCTTGTACCAATCGTAGATACGACCGACGAATGGCGAAATGAGGTAGACACCGGCATCGGCGCAGGCCACGGCCTGGGTGAAGGCGAACAACAGGGTCAGGTTGGTCTGGATACCCGCGCGCTCCAGGCGCTCGGCGGCGCGGATGCCTTCCCAGGTGGCGGCGATCTTGATCAGGACGCGGTCCTTGCCCACGCCCGCCCGCTCGTAGAGTTCCACTAGGCGTTCGGCGCGGCGCAACGTGGCTTCGGTATCGAAGGACAGCCGGGCATCCACCTCCGTGGAGATACGGCCGGGGATGACCTTGAGGATTTCCTGGCCCACGGAGACCGCGAAGCGGTCGCAGGCCAGGCCCAGGTCGCCCTGGCTGGCGCCCAGCGCGCTGTCCAGCAGGTCGGCATAACGGGGCAGGGAAGCCGCCTTGAGCAGCAACGACGGGTTGGTGGTGGCGTCCACCGGCTTGAGGCGGGTGATGGCGTCGAGATCGCCGGTATCGGCCACGACGGTGGTGAATTGCTTGAGTTGTTCCAGCTTGGAAGTCATGTCGATGCTCTGTCCTTTGGCGATTCAGCGACCTTACCCGAGCGCGACGCCGCGCTCAACGCGAGACCCGCTCGGGCAGTCCTTGGAGGGACTTTGCCACCGACGGTTCCGGTCTTGCCGGGCCGCTTACCAAAAATGGGGAACTCCGCTACCCTGCGCGCCCTTGGTCGCTTGCCGCCGGGGCGCGGCCCTCGCGCGACCTCTCCGAAGATTGGAGCGGCTCGTGCCGAAGCCTGACCCGCTCGGGCTTCGTACCCCTTCGCTTGGCGAAGCTGCCGTATCCGGCCATCCTCGCGAGAGCGAGCCCCTGATTTGCTACACAACCGGTGAAGGTTGCTACGTTGTAGCAACGCCATCCCCAAAATAGGCGTAAACGGGCAAAAATGGCCTCGAACGAAACTACCGCACAACATCCGAAACACCCGAAAAACCTGGGCGGAGCCCGGAAACCGGGGTCTAGGCGTTTTTCTGTCGCTCCGATGATGGATTGGACGGATCGCCATTGCCGTTACTTCCTGCGCCAGATGTCGCGTCACGCGCTGCTCTATACCGAGATGGTCACCACCGGCGCGCTGTTGCGCGGCGACAGCGCGCGCTTCCTGGCTCACACGCCGGCCGAGTACCCCTTGGCCTTGCAGGTGGGCGGCAGCGTTCCGACGGAACTCGCCGCCTGCGCGCGTCTGGCGGAGGCGGCGGGCTATGGCGAGATCAATCTCAACGTCGGCTGCCCCAGCGACCGGGTGCAGAACAACCTCATCGGCGCCTGCCTCATGGCTCACCCCGAACTGGTGGCGGACTGCGTGGCGGCCATGAGCGAGGCGGCGTCGATCCCGGTCACGGTCAAGCACCGTATCGGCATCAACGGGCGTGACGGCTACGACGCGCTATGCGATTTCGTCGAGCGGGTGCGCCGGGCCGGGTGCCGGAGTTTCACCGTCCATGCCCGCATCGCCATCCTCGAGGGCCTGTCGCCCAAGGAGAACCGGGAGATCCCTCCGCTTCGCTATGACGTGGCGGCGCGCCTGAAGGCGGATTTCCCGGACCTGGAGATCATCCTCAACGGCGGCATCAAGACCTTGGACGCCTGCGTGGATCACCTTCGGACCTTCGATGGCGTGATGCTGGGCCGCGAGGCCTACCATAATCCCTATCTGCTGGCCCGGGTGGACAGCACCCTCTTCGGCGCTCCCGACCCGGTGGCCAGCCGCCAGGAAGCGCTGTCGCGGATGCGTCCTTATATCGAGGCGCACCTGGCCGAGGATGGCGCGCTACACCACATCACCCGCCACGTGCTGGGGCTCGCCCAAGGCTTCAAGGGGGCTCGGCGCTTCCGCCAGTTGCTCTCCGTCGAGGTGCACAAGCGCCGCGATCCGCTGGCCCTGTTCGACGAGGCGGTGGCGCTGCTCGACGGCCACTGAGGCACGCCGCCTCGCTCTTCCCGACGCCCTCAATGCGGGCCCGCCGCGTAAATTTGCCCGCCGACGGTACGTCATTGCTGGGTACGCGAGTGGCGCGGTGAAGCGAGTAGGGCGATGGCGGTTTCTCGACGAGGTTTCATGGCGGGCTTGGCGTTGACCGGGGCGGCGATCCCGGCCGCCGTCTATACCCCCCGCCAGCTCATCCGCAGGGACGAGCCGGTCACCCCGGGCGAAGCCAGCGTGGACCTGCCGGATACCGACGGTATCCGCTTGGCGGACAAGTTGCGCGGCCTCTGGGACATGCGGTTCCTGGGGCGGGACGCCGGCCTGGAGGGCCTGCCGCGAGAGGGTGTCGAGTTGTTCCTCGACGTGGCCCCCCGGGGCCGCGGGTTGACCGGCTGCCTGGGCCTCGGCGAGACCCTGCGCGGCCCCGGCGAGGCCGAATACCACATACTGGGCAACCTGGCCGACGGCTCGGCGGCCGAGGTGCGTTGGCAATTGTTCGAGGGCCGCGACGAGGCGGTACCCAGCCACGAGTGCGTGGCGGTGCTGGACGAGGTCTGGGATGTCTGGGGCGAGGCGGGCAGCGGTACCCTCAGCGGGCGTATCCGGCGCCTGGACACCCCCCTCGGCGCGCCGGAGGCCGATTGCCGCTTCGTCGCCCGCAAGCGGCCGTTTCCCCTGGCCCGGGAGCGAATCGGCCTGAGCCCGGCCCTGCTGGCCTGGCTCGCTTCGCCACAACACCGCTTGTTTCACCAGCTCTGGCATGCCACCCGGGACAAGTGGCACCGCCTGCCGGAGAACAAGCGCGAGGCCCTGCGAGGCATCGGCTGGCAACCCGGCCCGCGTGGCAACGAGCGGGACGCCCGGGGGCCGATCAAGCACCGCAACGGCTCCGGGGTGGATTTCTTCTTCATGCACCGCCACATGTTGCTGAAGGCCCGCTCCTTGCAGCCGTTGCCGTCCTGGAAGCGTCTGCCGCTGCCGGTCCAGCCCTTGGAGTACGACCGCCGGGCCTTCGCCCGCTACTTCGATAACCACGACGGTTTCTCCGTGCCTCCCGCCTGGGTGGCGACGGACGACGACGATCTCAGCCAATGGCTGCATGACATCAAGAGCGCCGAGACCTACCACAGCAACTTCCAGGTCTGGGAATCCCGCTACCGCGATCCCCGCTACCTGGCCACCCTCACCCTGGGGGCGTTCGGCTCTGAAATGGAGCTGGGCATGCACGACTGGCTGCACATGCGCTGGGCCAGCGTCACCCGCGACCCGTCCAACGACATGCCGGTGATGGGCGACCGCGACCCGGTGGACTTCGCGCCGCGCTGGTTCCGGCCCGAGAACGATTTCCTCGGCGACCCGTTCTCCTCCCACGTGAGCCCGGTGTTCTGGTCCTTCCACGGCTGGATCGACGACCGCCTGGACGACTGGTTCCGCGCCCACCAGCGCTACCACCCCGGCGAGGTGATCGAAGCGGAAGTGAACGGCGTGCCCTGGTTCGCCCCGGGGCGCTGGGTGGAGGTCGCGGACCCCTGGCTCGGCGCTTCCACCCACGGCTGCGGCGATGCCGGCGCGGTGCCGGGCCCCGCCATGGAGAACGACATCGAGACCATGAAGCTCGCCCTGCGCATTGCCTTCAGTGGCGACAGCGACGTGCCGGACTTGCTGCGGCGCACGCCACGGCGCCCCTGGTACGCTCGCCACTTGCGGGTCGTTCGTCGTTGAGCGCCTCAGGCGGCCGGCGGTCCGGCGCGCCAGCCACCTCCCAGTGCCTTGTACAACGCGATCGATGCCTGAGCCCGTGCCAGGCGCAGGCGCACCTGCTCGGCCTGGGCCTCGTACAGGACGCGCTGGCTGTCCAATAGCATGAGCAGGGTCTCCGCGCCGGCCCGGTAGCGCTCCCCGGCCAAGCGAAAGGCCTCGTGGGCGCTGTCCAGCTCCCGGGCTTGCCACTGGCGCTGGCGATCCAGGCCGTCGATCAGCACCAGGGCGGTTTCCACGTCGGCGAAGGCCGCGACAATGGCCTGGCGGTAATCCGCCAGCCGTTCTTCCTGGCGCGCCCGGACCCGCTCCCGCTCGGCCTTCAGCCGGCCGTTGTCGAGGATCGGCGCGGCGAGGCCGGCGGTCAGCGTGTAGAACGGGCCGCGCAGCAGGTGAGCGGCCCGTTCGCCACCGCCGCCCAGGCTGGCGCCGAGGGTCAGACTCGGCAGCAGGGCGGCGCGAGCCTCCCGGACATCGGCCTCCGCCGCCGCCAGTCGGGCCTCGGCGGCGGCGATATCGGGACGGCGGGCCAGCAACTCGCTGGGCACGCCCGCTTCCGCCGTGGGCCAGCGCAGGGCCGAGAAGGAGGGGCCGTTCATCCGCAACGCCTGCACCGGCTCCCCCAGCAGCGTGGCGAGGGCGATCCGCGCCTGGGCCGCCTGCTGCCGGGCCTCGGGGAGTCGCCGTTGCTGGCGCGCCACCAGGCTGCGCTGCTGGGCGACTTCCAGGGATGTGGCGGCACCCGCCTCGTGGCGGGCCTCCACCAAGGCCAGCACTCGCCGGGCATTGTCCAAGTTCAGCGCGGCGATCCGCGCCTGTTCCTCCAGGGCGCTCGCCTCCAGGTAGCGGTTGGCCACTTCCGCCAGCACGCTCAACTCCACCGCGGCCCGCTCGAGGCGGCTGGCCTGCCAGCCTTGGATCGCGCTGTCCCGGGCGGCCTCGCGGCCGCCCCAGAGGTCCACTTCGTAGCGCACATCGAGATGCGTGAGAAAGGTGTCGATGCGCGGGTCGTCCTCGCTGGCGTCCAAGTCCCGGTTGCCCTGTCCTCCAAGCAGGCTCTCGCGGTTCGCCTCGACGCCCGCTCGCGCCTCGGGCAACAGCGAAGCGCCCGCCACGGTGGCCGCCGCCCGCGCCTGGCGGACCCGGGCCCGGGCCACCGCCACGTCATGGCTGCCGGCCCGAGCGCGTTCGATCAGGGCTTCCAGCTCGGCGCTGCCGAAGCGCCGCCACCAGTCCTGATGCAGCGCGACGGCGTCCGTGGCCGCGACGACGGTCTGCCAACGGGGCGGTATGGCGATGCCGGCTTCGATGGCGGGCGCGGGGCGGTCGGCGCAGGCGCCCAGCAGGAGGCAGCAGGGCAGGAAGGGGGCGAGTCGATTCATGGGGGGCTCACGGACGGGTCAGGGCGATCACCGGGTCGAGTCGGGCGGCCTGGCGTGCCGGGGCGAAGCCGAACAGCAGGCCGGTGACGAGGGCGCAGGCGAAGGCGCCGAGGGCGGCCATCGGCGAGAACGCCACGGTCACGCCCGCGACGCGCAGGCCCGCGCCGATGGCCAGGGCCCCGGCGACACCCGCCAGGCCGCCCAGCAGCGACAGCATCATGGCCTCGCTGAGGAACTGGCGGAGGATGTCCCGCTGACGGGCACCGGTGGCCATGCGGATGCCGATTTCCCGAGTGCGTTCGCGCACAGTCATCAGCATCACGTTCATCACGCCGATACCGCCCACCAGCAGGGAGATCGCGGCGATGGCGCCCAGCATCAGCGACAGGGAATTGCGAGTGCTCGCCTCGGCCTGGATCATCGCCGCGTTGTTGGTCAGCTCGAAATCCCGCACGCCGCGATGCAGGCGCAGCAGCAAGCGGTCGATGGCCTGCTCTGTCTCGCGCACCCGGGCGGCGTCGGCGGCGGCGACGATCACATACTCCGGGTCGTGGCTGCCGAACAGGCGCACGCTGGCCGCGGAGTAGGGCACGACGATGCGCGCGTCGCTGTCGGCATCGCCGGAGGCCGCGCCCTTGGCGGCCAGCAGCCCGATGACCCGGAACGGCACGTTCTCGATCAACAGGTAACGGCCGAGGGGATCGGCGACGCCCTCGAACACCCGTTCCCGCACCTTCTGCCCGATCACCGCCACCGGCGCGGCGGCGGCCTCTTCCTCGGCGGTGAAGAAACGGCCCGCCACCACCGGCCAGTTGAGGATCGCCGGGAAATCCACGCCATTGCCGCCGGTGTACATCACATGGTCGACATTGCCATAGCGCACCACGGTATCCGCGCCGTTGACCGGCATGATGTTCTTCACCTGGGGCAGGGTGGCGAGGGCCTCCACGTCGTCGAGGCCGATGCGGCCCTCGGGGCTGCGGGGCGTCGGCGAATAGCCGCCCAGGTAGATGAGGTTGGAGCCGAAGGCGCCCATCTGGGCCATCACTTGGCGCTTGCTGCCTTCGCCGACCGCCAGCATCACCACCACCGAGGCCACGCCGATGACGATGCCCAGCAGGGTCAGGGCGGTGCGGAAGCGATTCAGCCACAGAGCGCGCCAGGCCCCGCGCAGGGCGTCCAGCAATTCGCCACGCCAGGCACCGGGGCGGACCGCGCCTCGCGGCCCGGCGCGCGGGTCCGGTGGCGGCGGCGCGGAGGCGGGCGTTTCGCCGGGCGCGCCCGGCGACGGGCGATCCTCGACGATCAGGCCGTCGCGCACTTCGATGATTCGCCGCGCCCGGGCCGCCACCTCGCGGTCGTGGGTGATCAGGATCACCACGTGGCCCTGGGCCGCCAGTTCGTCCAGCAGGGTCATGACCTCGGCGCCGCTGCGGCTGTCGAGGGCGCCGGTGGGCTCGTCCGCCAGGATGATCGGACCGCCGTTCATCAAGGCCCGGGCGATGGAGACCCGTTGCTGCTGTCCGCCGGACAGTTGGTGCGGGCGATTGCCTCGTCGCTCGCCCAGCCCCAGGCGTTCCAGGAGCGCCGCCGCTCGCCGGTGGCGCTCGGCCGTCGGCATGCCGGCATAGCGCGCGGGCAATTCGACGTTTTCCTGGGCGCTGGCCGAGGGGATCAGGTGGTAGCCCTGGAAGACGAAGCCGAAGGCTTCTCGGCGCAGCCAGGCCAGGCTATCGCCGTCCAGGTCGGCCACGTTCTCTCCGGCGAAGCGGTATTCGCCCGCGCTGGGCCGGTCCAGGCAGCCAAGAATGTTCATCAGGGTGGACTTGCCGGAGCCGGAGGCGCCGACGATGGCGACGAACTCGCCGGCCCGGATGTTCAGGTCGATACCGCGCAGCACCTCGATCCGGGGTTCGCCCCTCTCGCCGCCGTAAGCCTTGCGGATGCCGCGCAGTTCGATCAGCGGCGCGTCGCCAGCGGCCCTGGAGGCGCTCATCAGCCTTCCGCGCCGGGCGCGTCGATCAGCAGGCGCTCGCCTTCGGCCAGGCCGGACAGCACCTGCACCGTCATGCGGTCGTTGAGGCCGGTGCGCACCTCCCGGGTCCGGACGTCGCCATTGGCCGTCAGCACCCGGGCCAGGTGGCGCCCCTCGCCAGCGGGCCGCAGCGCGGCGAGGGGCACGGTGAGCACGTCCCTGGCGCGGTCGGCGATGAAGAACACCTGGGCGGTCATTTCCGCCATCAGCGCGTGATCGGGGTTGTCCACGTCCAACAGCACCGTATACAGCACCACTCGGCCGCCGCCCGGAGTGCCCAACGGGCCGCCGCCGCCCTGGCTCATCTGCTCCAGCGGCTTCGGCGGAATCGGCAGGATCTGCCGGACACTGGCCTCCCAGCGCCGGCCCTCGCCGCCGAGAATGCCGAAGTGGGCGGGCATGCCTGGCCGCACCCGGCCGATGTCCGCCTCGGACACCTGGGCCCAGACGGTCATCGGCGAGAGCTTGGCGATGCGCAGGATCAGCGGGGTCTGCTGCTGGGCGTTGAGGGTCTGGCCCTCGCGGGCGTTGAGCGCCACCACGGTGCCGGCCATGGGCGCGTAGATGCGGGTGTAGCCCAGTTCCGCCTCGTCGCTGCGCAGGGTGGCGCGGGCCTGGCGGATGCGCGCCCGGTAGAGGTCGACGCGGGCCCGGGTCGTCAGCCACTGGGCATGAGCCGCCTGGAGGTCTTCCTCGCGGGTGGCGCCGGCGGCGGCGAGGCGTTGCTGGCGCCGGTACCGCTGCTCGGCCAGGACATGCCGGGCGCGCTGCTCGGCCAGTTCCGCCCGCAGCGTCTCGATGGCGTAGCGGCCGGCGTCCACCCGGGCCTGCTGCGGCGCCGGGTCGATTTCCACCAGCAACTGGCCTTCCTTCACCTCGTCGCCCACGTCCACGTGCAGGGTACGGATCTGCCCCGAGGCCTGGGCGCCGACATCCACATAGCGGCGCGGTTGCAGGGTGCCGAGGGCTCCGACGCTGTTCTCGATGTCGCCCCGCCGGACGCTGACCGTGTCTCTCGTCGGCTCTGGCGGGGATAGCCGCTGCCAAGCCACCAGCAGCGGAAGGAGGGCCAGGCAGGCGGCGATGAGGAGGAGACGGGACGCGGTCATGGACGGGCTCGGGCGATGAATCGACGCGCCGAGGCCCTCCCAAGGCGCGTACTGCTCACTGAGTGACGCGCGCGGAGACGGGAAATTTAGCGGGGCGGGGCCGTCAGCGTCGGGCCAGGAGGGTCGTGCCGTCGTCGCGGTGAACGAGCCGTACCGGCAGCACCTTGGGCAGGGCCTCGACCAGGGCGTCGACGTTACGGCTGTTGTAGATGCCGCCGACCCGCAGGGCGCCGAGGGTGTCGTCGGCCAGTTCCACCGGGCGCTGGCGATACCGGTTGATCAAGGGCAGCGCCTGGGCCAGGGTGAGGTCATCGAGGATCAACTTGCCGCTGCGCCAGGCCAGCGCCTGGGCGGCGTTGGCGGAATCGATGCGGGGCTGCGGGTCGCCATCCCCGTAGCGGGCCCGCATGCCGGCGGTGAGACCGCTGCCCTGTTCCTGGCGGCGGTCGCTGTTGACTCTCACCGACCCTTCGGTGACGGTCACCACCACGTCGTCGCCGAAGGTCCACACATTGAAGCGGGTCCCGGTCACGGTGATCGAGCCGGTCCCCGCTTCCACCACGAAGGGGTGGGTGGCATCGTGGCTCACCTCGAAATACGCCTCGCCCTCGTCCAGGGAGACCCGGCGGCGATCCTTGAAATTGGCGAAGGTCAGGTGGGTGCGCAGGTTGAGGCTCGCATAGCTGCCGTCCGGCAGGGTGACGTCGTGGAGCACGCTGTCGGTGGCGTACCGGCGGTAGTCGTCGGGAAGCCAGCCCAGGTTCCACCCCAGGTAGCCGGCGGCGGGCAATATCAGCAAGGCGAACGCCACGGCGACGGCTCGCGGGCTCCGGCGGCGTTGCGTGCCGCGCGGCGTGTCCGGCCGGCGCGCGGGCGCCGGTCGCGGCGCTCCGGTCAGCTGGGGTTCAAGCCATTCGCTGGCCTCCCAGATTTCCAGCATGGCGACGAATTCGCGCGCGTGTTCCGGGCTCGCCGTGAGCCAGCGCTGGAAGGTTTCGCGTTCCTCGGCGGTGCAATCCTCGGCATGAATGCGCATGCACCACTGGGCGGCGGCCTCGGCCAGGGCGTCATGATCGGCCTTCGTGGAGGGGGGTGTATTCATCGGGACTACGCATACCTGTGACCCGCGTTGCGACGAGTCGTAAGCGTCGGGCTTCAATGTAGATGAGAATTATTATAATTTTAGCGGTTTCATACTGCCAGCATTTGGCTGCGGGCTTAACGCCTGTAGTGTCGCAGCGCAGGGCAATCGCCGGAGAGTCAGGCTTGGACAGTTACTATGGAGAGCTGGTGAGGTTCCTCACCTCGACGCTGGGGGACCGCCATTTGGCCGCCGACGTCGCGCACGACGCTTATTTGCGCGTGCTGGAGCGATCCAGTCAAGCCGAAATCCAGCAACCCCGGGCGTTCCTCTACCGAACGGCGATCAACCTGACCATTGACCTGCACCGGCGTAACGTGGCACGCCGTGGCGAGTCCATGGATGCCCTCGACTGCGAGGACCCGCATCCGGCCGCCTCGCCGCACCAGTCGCTCTACCACAGGCAGCGCGTGGCGCTGGTCAAGCGTGCGCTGGACGAGCTCTCCGGGGTTTGCCGGGAAGCCTTCCTGCTGCGCAAGCTGGAGGGATTGTCCCATCCCGAAATCGCCCAGCGACTGGGTATTTCCAGGGACATGGTGGAGAAACACATCGTCAATGCCATGAAGCACTGCCGCCTGCGCATGCGCGAGTGGGAAAGCTGACGGGGCGCTCGCGCTGGGCGTAAATTTCTCGCGCTTCCTCTCGTTCCTTCGAGCACGACGCCCGGCAGGCGGCCTTCTCCGCTTGGCCGCCGATGACTTTTCGCTCGCGAGGATACGCAGATGACCCCGGCCCTTTCTTCCGCCGACAGGCTCCATGACGTGATCGGCATCGGCTTCGGCCCCTCCAACATCGCCTTGGCCATCGCCCTGGAAGAACACGCCCGCCGCCAGGGGCCGCTGGATGTGCTGTTCCTGGACAAGCAATCGGACTATCGCTGGCATGGCGATACCCTGGTTTCCCAGAGCGAACTGCAGATTTCCTTCCTCAAGGACCTGGTGTCGCTGCGCAACCCCACCAGTCCCTACACCTTCGTCAATTACCTCCACGCTCACGGCCGCCTGGTGGATTTCATCAACCTGGGCACCTTCTATCCCTGCCGGATGGAGTTCAACGACTACCTGCGCTGGGTCGCCGGTCACTTCGCCGACCACTGCCGCTACGGGGAACGGGTGGTCGCGGTGGAGCCGGTGGGAACCGGGAACGGGGTGGAGCACCTGCGCGTGGTCTCCGAGGACGCCGACGGGCGCCGGCAAGCGCGGCGGACCCGGGCGGTCGTGGTCAGCGCGGGCGGCACGCCACGCGTCCCGCAACCCTTCGCCCACCTGCGGGACAATCCCCGGGTCTTCCATCACTCGCAGTATCTGCAGCGCATGGCCGTCCAGCCCTGCGCCCAGGGCGCGCCCATGCGCATCGCCATCATCGGCGGCGGGCAGAGCGCGGCGGAGGCCTTCGTCGACCTCAACGACGGCTTCGCTTCGGTCCAAGTGGATATGATCCTGCGCGGTTCCTCGCTGAAACCGGCCGATGACAGCCCGTTCGTCAACGAAATCTTCTCGCCGTCCTTCACCGATCTGATCTTCGGCCAGGCGACGGCGGAGCGGGAGCGGCTGATCCGCGAATACCACAATACCAACTACTCGGTGGTGGACCTGGATCTGATCGAGCGTATCTACGGCATTCTTTACCGGCAAAAAGTCTCGGGTAACGCCCGCCATGCCGTCCGCTGCCTGTGCGCGGTGGAAAGCGCCAGCGCCGCCGGGCAGGGCATCGAACTGAGCCTGAAGGACTTGGCGAGCGGCGCGACGGCGAAACGGACCTACGATGCGGTGATCCTCGCCACCGGCTACGAACGGCAGGCCCATCGCCAATTGCTGGAGCCGCTGGCGGCTTATCTCAACGAATACCAAGTGGGCCGCGACTATCGCCTGCTGGCGGCGCCGGGCTTTCAGGCGGCGGTCTACATGCAGGGCTTCTGCCAGGCCAGCCACGGCCTGAGCGATACCTTGCTCTCGGTGCTGCCGATCCGCGCCGAGGAAATCGCCGACTCCCTCTACGACTTCGTGGGACGCCAGGCGGACAAGGCGGCCTCGCCCAAGGCGGAAGCCTTGCTGGCCGGGTGAGGGGGGATCGCCATGGGCTCCCGGGGAGCCCTTTTCCTAGGGAGCAACGAAAGGAAGTGGATGGTGCGTAGCGTTCGGTTCGCGGCGGGGGCGATGGCCCTGCTGGGCATGGCCTGTGCCGGGGCGGTGGAAGTATCCACGCAGATCCGCTGGACATCGTTCGGCGTGCCCCACATCAAGGCTTCGGATGAGCGAGGACTGGGCTATGGGATCGGCTATGCCTACGCCCGGGATAACCTCTGCCTGTTGGCCGAGGAAATCGTCACCGCCCGGGGCGAGCGCGCCCGGTTCTTCGGCCGCGAGGGCCAGTCCTCCGCCGAGCTGGATAACGTCGCCTCGGATTTTTTCTTTCGCTGGCTGAACGACGGGCCATCGATCGATCGGTTCCTCGAACGGCAGGGAGAACCGATACGGCACCTGCTTCAGGGCTACGCTCAAGGCTACAACCGTTACCTGCGGGACACCGGGTTCGCCCGTCAGCCGCTCGCCTGCCGGGGCCAGCCCTGGCTACGGGAGCTCAGCGAGCGCGACCTGGCCGGGCTGACCCGGCGCCTGCTCGTCGAGGGCGGTATCGGTCGGTTCGCCCAGGCGATGGTCGCGACGGCGCCTCCCGGGCCGCACTCGGCTGCGGTATCGAGCCAGGGCTTCGCCCTCGCCAGCCGCGCCTGGCGGGACTATCCGCTGCAGCGCGGCAGCAACGCCCTCGCCGTCGGCAAGGCGTTGTCCGCCACGGGGCACGGCATGCTCCTCGCCAATCCGCACTTCCCCTGGTCCGGCGCGCTGCGCTTCTATCAGATGCACCTGACCATACCGGGACGCCTGGACGTAATGGGCGCGGCCCTGCCCGGGCTACCCGTGGTGAACATCGGCTTCAACCGGCACCTGGCCTGGACCCACACCGTCGACACCTCCGCCCATTTCACGCTGCATCGCCTGGCGCTCGACGAGAGCGATCCGAGCCGCTATCGGGTGGACGGTCGCGCCTATCCGTTGCGGAAGCGCACGGTGAGCATCGACGTGCGGGAAGCGGACGGCGCGTTGACCCGCGTGGACCACGACTTCTACCTGTCCCACTTCGGTCCGGTGGTGACATGGCCGGGCAAGCTGCCGTGGGACGCGCGCCAGGCCTACGCCTTGCAGGACGCCAACTTGGATAACGATCGTGTCCTGAAACAGTGGCTGGACATGAACCGGGCGACCAGCCTGGCCGAGTTCCGGGCTTCGATCCAACGGGAGCAAGGTATTCCTTGGGTGAACACGGTGGCGGTCGACGCGGGGGGCGATGCGCTGTACATGAACGCCTCGGTGGTGCCGGACGTGGCGCCGGCGTCGTTGCAGGCCTGCCTGGACACGACCCTGGCCGGCTTGGGGCTGCCGGTACTGGATGGGTCGCGTAGCGTCTGCGACTGGACGCGCGAGCCCGGCGTGCCGCATCCGGGCATCCTTCCGGCGGATCGCCTGCCTTCGCTGCTGCGCCAGGATTTCGTGCAGAACTCCAACGACAGCGCCTGGATGACCCATCCGGCCCAGCCGCTGGAAGGCTATTCCCCCTTGGTCAGCCGCGAAGGCCGGCCCCTTGGCTTGCGCGCCCGGTTCGCGCTGCAGCGGCTGCGGGAGGGGGGCGGAGCGCCGGTGGACGAAGCGTTCCTCAAGGCCCTGGTGACCGACAATCGGGTCTACCTGGCCGACCTGTTGGGCGAGGATCTGGCAAACCTGTGTGCCCGGCCGATGTCCACGGCCGCGCGTCCGGCCTGTGAGGAAATGGTGCGTTGGAATCGTCGCGCCGACCCACGAGACAGCGTCGGCTGGCTGTACTTCCAGACCTTCGCCGACTATTTCCTGGCGCTCGAACAGCCTTGGCGGGTCGCCTTCGAGGCAGCCGACCCCCTGGAGACGCCCCGTGGCATCGCCCTGGACGATCCCCGGGTGGTGGCCGACGTGACGGCGGTGCTAGAGCGGGTTGGCCGGGAGTTGGCGGAATCGCCGACATTGCGGCAGGCGAGGCGGGCGGCGTTGCAGGTGGCGGTGAAAGGCAATCGCCGGATACCCGTACCCGGAGGCGCCGGTGAGTTGGGTGTCTACAACGCGATCCAGAGCCGGCCGACCGGCGATGGCCAGTGGGCGGTGGTCGGCGGCAGCAGCCATATCCAGCTGGTGAGCTTCGACGAGGACGGCCCGCGCGCCCAAGGGGTCCTGAGTTTCTCCCAGTCGAGCGATCCGGCCTCGCCGCATTTCGCCGACCAGACCGGGCCATTCGCCCAAGGGCTCTGGCATGTCCTACCCTTCACCGAGGCCCAGATCAAGGCCGATCCCGGTTACCGCAGCCTGACCCTGAAGGACAGCGTATCGGTGTCCCCCTGAGGCTATACCCGGTCGAGGGCCGCCAGTATCATCGCGACCGTCCCGTCATAGCGAGAACCCCGTGTCCAAGCCAAAAACGAGCCGCGTGTCCCGTTACGCTTTTCTGGTGGTGGCCGGTCTACTGGGGCTGGGGGCATGCTCCGGGCCGGCATTGTCTCCCGGGGTGCGAGCGCTGCCGGAATCCGTCGAGCTGTCGGGGGTGCCGTTCTTCCCGCAACGGGCCTACCAGAGCGCGCCGGCGGCCCTGGCGAGCCTGCTGACCGCCCAGGGCGAAGTCATCACGCCCGGGCTGCTGGAAAAGCCGCTACGCCTGCCCCAAGACGAACAGGGGTTGGCCGAGCGAATCGCTGAGGTGGCCAACCGCCACGGGTTATTGGTCTATCCCTTGGAACCGACCCTGGAGGCTTTGCTGGTCCAGGTGGCCGACGGCCATCCGGTATTAGTGCGGGTGAACGAAGGCTGGCTCGAATCGCCACGCTTCGTCCTGCTGATCGGCTACGAGCGGGTGAAGCGCAACGTCGTGCTGCGGGCCGGCGCCGAGCGGCGACGCCTCATGAGCTTCGCCGATTTCCAATCCGCCTGGCGGGCGGGTGGGCAATGGGCGGTCCTGGTGCAATCGCCCCGCCAGCTACCGGCGAATGTCGATCGCTCGCGCTGGCGGCAGGCGGCCGATGCGCTGGAGCGCGCGGGGCAGGGCACCGCCGCCGCCAACGCCCGCCGTCAACTCGGAAATGAATGACCGAGACGCGAGCGAAACGCGGATCGCTTGCCTGTCTTCGGTTCGCTTCGGCGGGCCATCGTGTGGCGTCAAGCGCCCAACTTGTCCCTCAGGCTGTAATACCACGCGCCCATCGCCGTGAACGGGATGCGGAAAAGGCGTCCACCCGGGAACGGGTAGTGGGGAAGCGCGGCGAAGGCATCGAACCGCTCGGCCTGCCCGCGCAACGCCTCCGCGAGCACCTTGCCCGCCACATGGGTATAGGTGACGCCATGGCCGCTGCAGCCTTGGGAGTAGTAAAGGGTATCTCCCAGGCGCCCGACTTGGGGGAGCCGCGACAGCGTGAGCAGGAAGTTGCCGGTCCAGGCGTACTCGATCTTCACCGTCCTCAACTGAGGGAAGGTCCGCAGCATCTTGGGGCGGATGATCGCTTCGATGTCTCTCGGGTCGCGTGCGCCGTAGACGACACCGCCGCCATAGATCAAACGACGATCGCCGGAGAGCCGGAAGTAATCCAGTAGGTAGTTGCAATCCTCGACACAATAATCCTGGGGCAACAGGCCGCGGGCCACGTCCTCGGGCAGAGGCTCGGTCGCGATTACCTGCGTCCCGCATGGCATCGACTTGGCGCTCAACTCCGGTAGCAGGTTGCCTAGATAAGCGTTGCCCGCCACGACCACGAAGCGCGCCTTGACCTGCCCTTCGGGCGTATGGACCACGGGCCTGGCGCCACGGTCGATGCGCACCGCCGGGCTTTGCTCGTGAATGATCCCGCCCAGGCTTTCCACGGCGGCCGCTTCCCCGAGCGCTAGGTTGAGCGGGTGAATATGCCCGCCGCTCATATCCAGCATGCCGCCCTGGTAGCGCTCGGTCTTCACGACTTCGCGAATGCGCGAGGCATCCAGCAATTCGAGTTGACGGTGGCCATAGCGCTCCCAGAGGCGCTTCTGGCTTTCCAAATGGCGCATCTGGCTGGCGTTGAGGGCCGCGAACACGCCGCCGTCCTTCAGGTCGCATCGGATGCCATAGGTGGCGATGCGGTCCCGGATGATTCGTCCGCCCTCGAAAGCCATTTGCCCCAACAGTTGGGCCTGCTTGGGGCCGACGCTGCGCTCGATGACATCGATGTCGCGGCTATAACTGTTGACGATCTGCCCTCCGTTACGGCCCGAGGCGCCGAAGCCCACCCGGGCGGCTTCCAGCAGGATGACCTTGAAACCGCTTTCCAACAAAAACAGCGCAGTGGAGAGCCCGGTATAACCGGCCCCGACGATACACACATCGGTTTCCGCCTCGCCTCGCAGCGCTGGCCGCTCGGGAGCTTGGAGCGCGGAAGCGGCGTAGTAGGACTGCGGATAGGACGTGTGCGCCATTTTTTATCCCCTGTTCTTTATTTTTTACGAAGGGCGATACTACCCAACGAGAGTCCCCGCCGGCTAGGGCTCGTGTAAGCGGATAAAGGGCAGTGGAGTTCAAAAGGTCTCTTTTTTCAGGTGCTTAGAGAAATATCTGTTGACAGTGGTTTGGGGATGCGTAGAATGCGCGTCCAACGAAGGCACATAGCTCAGTTGGTTAGAGCACCACCTTGACATGGTGGGGGTCGTTGGTTCGAGTCCAATTGTGCCTACCAAACGAAACCCGCGTCCTGCGGGGCTTAGAGGGCGATCCGAAAGGGTCGCCCTTTTTGTTTTTCAATAGATTTTCAATATTTTTGCAAAACCATCACTGGGCTGTAGTTCAAGCCTGCTCGCGCCTCCCTGGTACCGGCTTGCTGTTTCTGTGGCTCACTTCCGGCCATTCCCTCGTTCGCGTGGCCCTGCGGCGCCTTTGCACAAAAGCCGCATGCCCTCGTTGTCGTGCACTTATGGAGTGGAACAGGGCGCGGGCATCGCATTAGCTGATCGGTCATCCAGCATTCAAGGGAAGGGCTCAGTGAAACCAGCCGCTTGAGTTGACCGATTCCGCATCGCCTATTGACTCGACGCTTCGGTATCCCTGGGTTCAGGTCGGCCATGGCAACCCCGGCCGTACCATCTCCAGCCAAGCGCTTCGACGCGCCGCCATCGCTGGCGCTGGGTCATTGATTGATCGATTTATATCTGCCAAGGCGACACGCGACTGGCGATGAGTCTCAGCTCCAGGACAACGAATTTCTTCCGGTTTATTACTCGGCTACGTCTTATAAAGGTTTACAAACGAGTAGCATTCTCAAGTCGAATCGCTGCTTAACGCCTACGTACCAGGACACCAAGATGTCTGCCGATTCCTTCAGCTTGTCGCCCATCACCCATGCGTTGAGAACGCTCCGCCCGCTTCGCCTGCCGCTGACCGTCGCCCTGCTGGGGCTATCCCTTGGCAGGATCGAGTTCGCCTCGGCTGCTCGCCTGGATATCCCGGCTCAGTCCCTGGACGGCGCGCTTCGGGAACTGGGCCAGCAATCCGGCCTGCAAATCCTTTATCCCCCGGAGGTGGTGCAAGGCCAGCATGGGACGGAAGTACGAGGCGACTTCGAACCGGAGACCGCGTTGCGTCGATTGCTGAACGGGACGGGCCTTCGCTACCAGATGGATAACGGCACGGTGGTACTGAGCGGGGCGGCGCCTAGCGGCTCGCTGGAGCTGGGCGCGACGACGATCAACAGCTCGGCGCTGGGGCAGACCACGGAAGGCACCGGCTCCTACACCACGGGCGAGACGGGCGCGGCCACCAAGCTTCCGCTGTCCCTGCGTGAAACGCCCCAGTCGGTGAGCGTGGTCACCCGGCAATTGATGGACGATCAGAACCTGAGAACGCTCGACGAGGTGTTGAATATCACGCCGGGCATCACGGTGAACCATCGCGATAGCGAGCGATACACCTTCTATTCCCGCGGCTTCGCCATCCAGAATTATCAGTACGACGGCATACCGTCCCAGGTGGTGAACGAGTCCCAGCAATACACCGGCAGCCTGCTGGACATGGCCCTCTATGACCACGTTGAGATTTTGCGGGGCGCCACCGGGCTGATGAGCGGCGCGGGCTACCCGTCCGCCACCGTGAACCTCGTGCGCAAGCGACCCACCGCCGAGTTCCAGGGGTATGTCACGGGCGAGGTGGGGTCCTGGGATCGCTATCGCACCGAGGCCGACGTGTCCGGCAAGCTGAACGACAGCGGCACCCTGCGTGGCCGCCTGGTAGGTGCCTACCAGCAGCAGAACTCGTTCGTGGATTATTACCAGCAGGACAAGCGCGTCCTGTACGGCGCGCTGGATGTCGATCTCACTGAGGACACTCTGCTGCGGCTCAGCCTGGACTACCAGAACAACGATTCCGACGGGGTCAGCTTCGGCCACATCCCGCTGTTCTACCGCGATGGCTCCCAGACCCACTTCCCGCGCTCCTTCAATCCGGCGACTCGCTGGAGTTACCTCGATAACACCCATTACAACTTCACCAGCATCATCGAGCAGAAACTCGCCTACGACTGGACATTGAAGGCCGCATACAGCCATCAGTATTCATACCGCAAGGGCACCACCGGGTCGGCCAGCGGCGGCCAGCCGGACCCCGAGACCGGCGCCGGGGCGTTCATGTACATCAATCGCCTGGACAGCCACCAGTACCAGAACACGCTGGATCTCTATGCATCGGGTCCCTTCCAATGGCTGGGTCGGGAGCATGAGCTGGTCATTGGGGGAAGCACCTCTCGCACCCATCTGAACTACCCGACCTATGAACGGGCCAATCCCCAGGTGCCCGACATTTTCGCTTGGGATGGACGACAAGTGACCCGGCCCCACCTTTCCAAGACCGAGGATAACGTGTCGTTGCTGCGTCAGTCGGGTGTATACGTGGCGGCTAACTTCAAGCCGTTCGATCCGCTCTCCATCATCCTGGGCAGCCGGGTGACCTGGTGGGATCAACATGACGAAACCAGTGACGCCTTCACGGGCGAAACCACGGGGCTCGACAAAAACAAGAAGACGGGGAAAGTCATTCCCTACGCGGGCATCGTCTATGAGCTGAATGACACCTATTCGGTCTATGCCAGCTACACCAACATCTTTCTGCCGCAGATGTACTACAAGACAGCTAGCAACGGCGCGATCGATCCGCTCGAAGGGGACAACTACGAGGTCGGCATCAAGGGCGAATTCTACGAAGGCAAGCTCAACACCAGCCTGGCGGTGTTCGAGGTCAAACAGGACAACCTGCCGCAATTCGTGGATGTCGACCCCGCGACCGGTCGCGAAATCTACCAGGCCATCAGCGGTACCAAAACGAAGGGCATCGAAACGGAGATCTCCGGCGAGCTGATGCCGGGCTGGAATCTATTCGGCGGCTACACCTATCGCGAAGCCAAGGATGCCAACCACAAGCGCATCGAAACCAATCAGCCCATGAACCTGTTCAAGCTCGGCACGACGTACCGGCTACCGGGTGAGCTGAACCGCCTGACCGTGGGCGGAAACCTGATCTGGCAGAGCGAGATGTACCACGAGCAGGCCTTCGACGACGTGAAGCGCAAGGCGACCCAGGACAGCTACGCCGTGGTGGGCCTGCTGGCAAGCTACGACGTGGATGATCACCTGACCTTGGGGCTGAACATCAATAACCTGTTCGACGAGAAGTACTACGACGGCATCGGCACCTTCAACTCGGGCTCCTACGGCGAACCGCGCAACGCGGTGGTCAATGCCAAGTGGACGTTCTGACGGCCTCAAGGTGCTGAGGGAGGCGCCGGCCTTGCGCCGGCGTCTCCGTGTCCGGTCTCAGTCCTTTTCGCGAGGCGCGCGCGGTCGCAGACGCGCCATGTGATGGACATCCACATAGCGTCCTTCCCGAAGGGCATAGGCCGTGCTATGTCCTTCGATGACGAATCCATGCCGCTCGTACAGGCGTATTGCGCTCTGGTTGTCGGTGAATACCGTCAACTCGATGCGCTCGATGTTCAGCCAGCCGTCGCACAGGTCCAGCATCGCCTCCATCAGCCGCGAACCAATGCCACGCCCTTGAACCTGGGGCGCCACGGCCATGCCGAAGTCCGCCACGTGCCGTCGGCGAGGTCGGGGGTTCACCATGAGCGACAAGTCACCCACCACCTGCCCGTTGAGGCAGGCCACCAGGCGGTAGGCTCCCTGGTCATGCTGAGCCAGCCGCTGCGCCCAGAGCCCTTCGGGCGGGAAGGGCAGTTGCAGCGTGTCTCGATACACTTTCGGGTGGGCATAGAGTTGCTGCAAGGCAGGACCGTCGCTCGGTTCGCAATGACGGATCAGGATTTCGCTCATCGATGCCTCCAGGGCCTGTTCTCACGGTCGGCTCATGGTGATGGATCGTGTAGAGGATTTCATCCAGGCCGCCGAACAAGGGGCCATGTGCGTCGCCTTGTAGCTAGCATGGCATCGATCAGGTCATCGCTTATTTCGCAGGCGTCTGATCAGGTCAGCGTTTCGGCGCGGAAAGTTGAAGGGCAGCACTCATAGCTGCCCTTCGTCACGCTCAAGCCCCAGTCCCCTCAGCCCAGGAACAGCCGGTAGGCGGGGTTGTCGGTCTCGTCCCAGTAGGGGTAG
>DAMBWF010000017.1:0-52761 GCA_032052615.1 Pseudomonadaceae bacterium | reverse complement strand
GGACTTTTTCGCTGGCTACGCGCCGGAAGTGGTGCGCATTATAGGGACAACGAAATCCACGTCAACCGTTTTGTTCGAGCCGTCGGGCTTTTTGTTCGATACCCCTCGATGAGTCGGGCCGCCCCATGTTCCACCAAGTGGGCATCAGGCGGCGGACGTGGGCCAGGCCGAAGCGGTCGTCGATCAAATACACCACGCCCCGGTCTTCGGCGGTGCGGATGACCCGCCCGGCCGCCTGCACCACTTTCTGCAGGCCGGGGTAGAGGTAGGTGTAGGCATACCCCGCGCCGAACAGGCGCTCCAGGCGCTGGCTGAGCTGTTCGTTCACCGGGTTGAATTGCGGCAGGCCGAGGGTGGCGACGAAGGCGCCGATAAGACGCTCTCCCGGCAGGTCGATACCTTCGCCGAAAGCGCCGCCCAGCACGGCGAAGCCGATCCCCCGGCCGCCCTCGGCGAATCGCTCGAGAAACGCTTGGCGCTGGGCCTCGTCCATTCGGCGCGCCTGGGTCCACTTCGGGATGGCGGGATGGACCTCGGCCAACCGCTCCATTACCCGCCCGAGGTAATCGAAGCTGCTGAAGAACGCCAGGTAATTTCCCGGTCGTCGAGCGTACTGCTCCGCCATCAGTTCGACGATGGGATTCACCGAGGCTTCGCGGTGCTGGAAGCGCGTGGAAATGCGATCGGCCACGCGTATCTCCAATTGCTCGGCGGCGAAGGGCGAGGCGACGTCCAGCCAGGGGGTGCGTTCCGGCAACCCCAGCAGGTCGCGATAGTACTCCCGGGGCGCGAAGGTGGCGGAAAACAGCGTGACGGAGTGGGCGCTGGCGAAGCGCGGGGCGAGGAATGGCGCCGGCACGACGTTGCGCAGGCAGAGCCGCGCCACCAGCCCACGCCGCCCGGGCACCCGCGACAGGTCGAACAGCGAATGCTCGCCGAAGCCCTCCGCCAACCGGCAGAAATTCAGGGCATCGAAGTAAAAGGTCTGCAACGCGCCGGCCAGGACGCCGGGGTGCTCCGCCGCGTGGTCGCCGATGGCGGATATCGCGCCCTGCAAGGCGACCAGGCAGGGCGTCGGCGGCTCGTCCATTACCTGATAGACCTCATCGCTATCCTGGTTCAGGACTCGCCACTGGCGCGCGACCCGCTCCATCGCTTTCTTCAACGCGGTGGGCGCCTCCCGGCGCGCCTCGGCGAAGACGAACGGGTCCAGCTCAGCGCTGTACATGCTCCGGGCCCGGTCCACCAGGTTATGGGCTTCGTCCACCAGCACACCGGCACGCCACCCATTGGCCACCGTCAGACCGTGCAATAGCGCGCTGCCGTCGAAGTAGTAGTTGTAATCGCCCACCACCGCGTCGCTCCAGCGCGCCAGCTCCTGGCCCAGGTAGTAAGGGCAGACCTCATGGGACCTGGCCACTTCGTCCACCGCCGCCCGGTCGAGCCAGCCCAGGCGGACGGCCGCAGCCCGCGCCGCCGGCAGGCGGTCGTAGAAGCCTCGGGCCAAGGGGCAGGACTCCCCGTGGCAAGCCTTGTCCGGATACACGCAGGCTTTATCCCGGGCCACCAGCTCCAGTACCCGTAACGGGGCCTCGTCTCGCAGGCGTCGCAAGGCGTGCAGCGCCACCTGGCGCCCCGGCGTCTTGGCGGTAAGAAAGAACAGCTTGTCCAGTCCCGCGTCCGGGAAAGCCTTGAGCAACGGGAAGAGGGTGCCCAGGGTCTTGCCGATGCCCGTGGGGGCCTGGGCTTGCAGGCAACAGCCTTGGCGCGCGGCCTTGTACACGCCCTCGGCCAGTTGCCGCTGCCCGGCGCGGAACGCCCCATGGGGAAACGCCAAGTGCCGCAGGCGGGCATCCCGCGTTTCGCGATGGAGCGCTTCCTGCTCGGCCCAGGCGAGGAAACGCTCGCACTGGGTATCGAAGAATGCTTTCAAGGCGTCCGCCCCATGGCGCTCGACGAGGACGGTCTCCCGCTGGCTGCCGATTTCGAAGTACACCAGGGCTACGTCGAGCGCCGCCAGGTCGAGGGTTTGGCAGGCCAGCCAGCCGTAGAGTTTCGCCTGGGCCCAGTGCAGCGCCCGGTGGTTGGCCGGCATCCGCGCCAGGTCGCCACGATAGGTCTTCACTTCTTCCAGGCGGTTGGCCACCGGATCGTAGCCGTCGGCCCGGCCGCGCACCCGCAAGTGGCGGTATTCGCCGCTCAAGGCGAGTTCCGCGCGATAGCCATCCCCGCGCCGCGCCGCCACCCGGGCATGGCCGGCCATGCCTTCCTGGGCGGAGGGGGATGGGGTGAAGCGCAGGTCCAGGTCGCCCGCCTTGGCGGTGAACTCGCAGAGGGCGCGGACCGCCACGCGATAGATCACGGGGTATCCTCCCAACGCACGTAGCACACCGCCACCGGCATGCCGTGACGGTTGCAGAAGTCCAGCCAGCGGACCTGGTTGTCCTGCAGACGGTCGCCGGGCCCCTTGACCTCCACCATGCGGTAGCGCCGCTGGGCCGGCCAGAACTGGATCAGGTCCGGCAGCCCGGCGCGATTGGCCTTGATGTCCAGCAGCAGCCGCTCGAAGCAATGCCGCAGGTGCGCTGCCGGCAGGCAGACGAGGGCGTGCTCCAGCAGCTCGGGGGAAAGGCCGGCCCAGTTGACGAAGGGCGACAGGATGCCCTGCTTCTCTTTATAGACGCGACGGATGGCCTCGCGGTGCTCGCCCCGGTCGAGGCGCGCCAGGCACGCCTCGAACAACGGCGCGCGGCGGTTCCGGAATTGGGGGTCGTGCAGGTCGGCCGGGGCGCTGTGGAAGGGATGGAAGAAGGCGCCGGGCAGCGGGGCGAAGATCGCGTCCCAGCAGAGCAAGCCGAACAGCGACGCCAGCAGGGTGTTCTCCACGTAGTGCACCGGGGCGTCCGCCCGCTCCAGGAACGCTTTTACCTGACGCTCCACCGAGCCACCGGCGGGCGGCCTCGGCAGGCGCAGCTCCAGGCGCTCGACGGGGAGCGGCTCGGACCGGGGCACAGGCGCCAGCCCGAGGCGGCGGCGCAACCTCGGCAGGAGGCGCGCGGCATGCTGACGCTCTTCCTCGCCGCACGGCTCGGCGGCGATCCGCTCCACCAAGGCCAGCGCTTCGGCGGTCCGCTCGTCGCGCTCCAGCATCCGCGCCGCGCGCACCCGGGCCCCCGGGTGGCGGGAGGCCCGGTACAAATCGAGGGCGCGTTCGCGCTCGCCCAGGCGCTCGCCTTGTTGGCCGAGCAGGAACAGCAGCTTGGCGCGGCGGGTCTCGATCCAAGGGTTGGCGCAGGGCTCGGCGGGAAGCCGCTCCAGCAGAACATCCAGCGGATCACCCGCTTCCAGCCGCTCGCGACAACGATGCACCCGCAGGTAATCGTCGAGATCGGACCGGACCTGGAAGCCCCGGGAGGTTTCGTCCAGCGCCACCCGCTCGTAGCGTTGGATACCCAGGTCGGCCAGGACGAAGGCGGACCAGTCCTGGCGCAGGTTGCCGAAGAAGATCAAGCGCAGCCGCTCGCACAGGGGCGCGGCGAGCAGGTCGTAGAGCGCGTCGCCCAGGGCGGCGAGCCAGGCGCTCGCCCGTCGGGGAGCCGGGTCGCCGGCGCGCAGAGTGTGCAGCAGGTCGGCCTTGCGCGCCTGGGCCAGGCGTGGCGGCAGGTCGAACAGGCGACCGAGTTCGGCCTTCTTCAGCAGGCCGGCGAGGCCGTCCAGGTCCAGCAGGGGGTCGTCGTCGACCCAGCCGGCGGCCACCAGCGGTTCGGCGGCGCGACGTGGGCAGCCGATCTCGGCGTATCGCAGCTTGCTGGCGCGAAAGCGCCCACCCTTGCGCATCGCCATGCGCACGAAAAGTGCACGGGACGTCTCCGGCAAGGCAGGAAAGCGGGCGAGAAAGGCCCGCTCCTCGGCGTCCAGCAGGTCGGCGTAGCGCTGGCCGATCCAGTCCAGGGCGCGCTGGAAGTTGCTCAGGTAATAGAAGGGATCCGGGAGCGGCTCGGGCATCGCGGCGATTGTCGGCAGGGAAGGAACCGCCACGCCGGCCGGATCGGCCGCGCGGCGGCTGTACATTTATCCAGAGGCTGCCCGCCTCGGCAATGCCTGGTCGATCAACGGCGACCGCGGCCGGCGCGCCTCAGATCACCGCGTCCCGCTCCAGCTGGGCGATGCGCGCCTCGTCCAGGCCCAGCCAGTCCCGCAGCACGTCTCGGGTGTGCTGGCCCAGCAGCGGCGGCGCATTGCGATAGGTCACCGGCGTTTCCGACAGGCGGATCGGGCTGGCCACCTGAGGCACGCTGCCCGCCAGCGGGTGCGGCAGTTCCAGGCGCAGGCCACGGGCCTGCACCTGGGGATCGGCGAACACCTGGCTCAGGTCGTTGATCGGCCCGCAGGGCACGCCGGCGCGCTCCAGGGAAACGATCCACTCGGCGGTGGTGTGCATCACCGTGGCCTGGCGGATCAGCGGGATCAGCACGTCGCGGTGGGCGACCCGCGCCTTGTTGGTGGCGAAACGGGGGTCGTCGGCCCACTCCGGATGATCGGCCAGCTCGGCGAACTTGCGGAATTGGCTGTCGTTGCCGACCGTGAGGATCATGTCGCCGTCGGCGGTGGGGAAGTCCTGGTACGGCACGATGTTCGGGTGGGCGTTGCCCAGGCGACGGGGTGCCACGCCAGTGGTGAGGTAATTGAGGGTCTGGTTGGCGAGGCAGGCCACCTGCACATCCAGCAGCGCCATGTCGATGGACTGGCCGACGCCGGTCTGCTCACGGTGGTTGAGGGCCGCCAGCACGGCGGTGGCGGCGTACAACCCGGTGAGGATGTCGGTGAGGGCCACGCCCACCTTCACCGGGCCGGCGCCCTCCTCGCCCTCGGCCCGGCCGGTGAGGCTCATCAGGCCACCGAGGCCCTGGATCATGAAGTCGTAGCCGGCGCGCTTGGCGTAAGGGCCGGTCTGGCCGAAGCCGGTGATGGAGCAGTAGATCAGCCGGGGGTTGAGCGCCCTCAGGGAGGCGTAGTCGAGGCCGTAGGCGGCCAGCCCGCCCACTTTGAAGTTCTCCAGCACCACGTCGGCCTTGGCCGCCAGTTCCCGCACCAGGCGCTGGCCTTCGGGCTGGGTGAAGTCGACGGTGAGGGATTTCTTGTTGCGGTTCGCCGATAGGTAGTAGGCCGCCTCGGAGGTGTCGCGCCCCTCGGCGTCCTTGAGGAACGGCGGGCCCCAGGCGCGGGTGTCGTCGCCGCTGCCGGGGCGCTCGACCTTGATCACCTCGGCGCCGAGGTCGGCGAGAATCTGCCCGGCCCAGGGCCCGGCGAGGACGCGGGACAGGTCGAGCACGCGGATGTGGGAAAGGGCACCGGACATGGCGGAAGGTCCTTCAGGGTGGGATCGGCCCGGCTTGGCGCCGGGGTCGGGGTCGGGAACCGGGGCGGCTCCGCCCCGGCTCCAGCGGCTTAGAAGAACGCCTGGATGCCGGTCTGGGCGCGGCCGAGGATCAGGGCGTGCACGTCGTGGGTACCTTCGTAGGTGTTCACCACTTCCAGGTTGACCAGGTGGCGGGCCACGCCGAACTCGTCGGAGATGCCGTTGCCGCCGAGCATGTCCCGCGCCATGCGCGCCACGTCCAGGGCCTTGCCGCAACTGTTGCGCTTCATGATCGAGGTGATTTCCACCGCCGCGGTGCCCTCGTCCTTCATCCGCCCCAGGCGCAGGCAGCCCTGCAGGGCCAGGGTAATCTCGGTCTGCATGTCGGCGAGCTTCTTCTGGATCAACTGGTTGGCCGCCAGGGGCCGGCCGAACTGCTGGCGATCCAGGGTGTACTGGCGAGCGGTGTGCCAGCAGAACTCGGCGGCGCCCAGGGCGCCCCAGCTGATGCCGTAGCGAGCGGAGTTCAGGCAGGTGAACGGGCCGCGCAGGCCACGCACGTCGGGGAAAGCGTTCTCCTCGGGGCAGAACACGTTGTCCATGACGATCTCGCCGGTGATCGAGGCGCGCAGGCCGACCTTGCCGTGGATCGCCGGGGCGGACAGCCCTTCCCAGCCTTTTTCCAGCACGAAGCCGCGAATCTCGCCGGCGTCGTCCTTGGCCCAGACCACGAACACGTCGGCGATGGGGCTGTTGGTGATCCACATCTTGCTGCCGGTGAGGCGGTAGCCGCCCTCCACCTTCTTGGCGCGGGTGACCAGGGCGCCCGGGTCGGAGCCATGGTTCGGCTCGGTGAGGCCGAAGCAGCCGATGTATTCGCCGCTGGCCAGCTTGGGCAGGTACTTCTGCTTGGTGGCTTCGTTGCCGAACTCGTGGATCGGCACCATCACCAGCGACGACTGCACGCTCATCATCGAGCGGTAGCCGGAATCGACCCGCTCCACTTCCCGGGCGATCAGGCCATAGCACACGTAGTTCAGACCGCTGCCGCCGTAGGCCTCGGGGATGGTGGCACCGAGCAGGCCGGTCTCGCCCATCTCGCGGAAGATCGCCGGGTCGGTGCGCTCGTGGCGGAAGGCGTCCAGTACCCGTGGCGCCAGCTTGTCCTGGGCGAACTGCTGGGCGCTGTCGCGCACCATGCGTTCTTCCTCGGTCAGTTGCTGGTCCAGCAGCAGCGGGTCGATCCAGTTGAAGCTTGCCTTGGCCATCGCGAACACCTCGAAGCGGGAAGGAATGACCGGGCGACGAAGGCCGCGCCGGCGAGAAGTGAACCGATGCTAGGCCCGCCCGGCCGCTGCCGGCAACCGAGGATTTCGCACCCTGTTGTGCGCTTTGCTCACTCCACGATAGCGTAGACGGCCCTTTCAAACGCTCACGAGTGAGGCCAACGCATAGATGCGCCGTAAGATTCCCAGCACCGCCGCGCTGATCGCCTTCGAGTCGGCGGCCCGCCACGAAAGCTTCACCAAGGCGGCCGAGGAGCTGAGCCTGACCCAGGGCGCCGTCTGCCGGCAGATCGCCGGGCTGGAGGAATTCCTCGGCCTGGCGCTGTTCCGCCGTTCCCGCCGGGGTGTGAAGCTCAGCGAGGCGGGGTTGGCTTATTCCCGGCGCATCGCCACCCAGCTCGACGCGGTGGAGCGGGACACCCTGGCGGTGATGGGCCAGCAAGGAGCGATGGCGATCGAGCTGGCGGTGGTGCCCACCTTCGGCACCCAATGGCTGTTGCCCCGGCTGAAGGATTTCCAGCGGGCCCACCCAGAGGTGACGGTGCACCTGACCAACCGTACCCGGCCGTTCCTGTTCGCCGATACCGAGTTCGACGCCGCGCTGTACTTCGGCGACGCCGACTGGTCGGGCACCGAGTCCCATTTCCTTATGCACGAATACCCGCTGCCGGTGTGCAGCCCGGCGTTGCTGGAAGGCGAGGCGCACCTGGAGCCGGCGCGCATCGCCCGTCTGCCGTTGCTGCAGCAAAGCACCCGACGCTACGCCTGGCGCCAGTGGTTCGGCGCCCAGGGCCTGAGCGTGCCGCGGGACCTGAGCGGACCGCGCTACGAACTGTTCTCGATGCTCGCCCAGGCGGCCATGCACGCCATGGGAGTGGCGCTGATCCCGCCCTTCCTCATCGAGCGGGAACTGGCGGAAGGACGCCTGGTGGTGGCCTCGCCCCACAGTTTTCACAGCGACAAGGCCTACTACCTGATCATTCCCGAACGCAAGGTGGAGTCGGCGGCCTTGCGCGCGTTCCGCGACTGGCTGCTGGAGCAGGCTCGGGATTACCGCGCCGCCCACCCGGGCGCCTGAGCCCCGGGCACCCGTCACCATCGGTAGCAGGCGGACGCCGGGCGGGCGCCGAGGCCCCCTGGCGCGCGACGCCGGCGGCGTGGATTCATCCGTTCGGGTGAGGGACGAAATCGCCCGTTCAGGCAATTATGGGGGCGAGGCGGGCTGACTAGCATGGGGGCTCCCCCTTCCCTGCCTGGAGCGCCGCATGACAACAAGAACAATGCGCGGAACCGTCCGACCCTCCGTCCTCGTCCTGGCCGCCGGCCTGGGCGGCGCGACGCCAGCCCTGGCCGTCAACTTCACGATCGGCGAAATCGAGGGCCAGTTCGATTCGCAACTGTCCATCGGCGCCAGTTGGGCGACCCGCGCCGGGGACAAGGATTTCATTTCCACCGCCAACGGCGGGCGCGCCTCCTCGCGCACCTCCGACGACGGCCGGCTGAACTTCAAGCGCGGCGAGACGTTCTCGAAGATCTTCAAGGGCGTCCACGACCTGGAGCTGAAGTACGGCGACACCGGGGTGTTCCTGCGGGGCAAGTACTGGTACGACTTCGAGCTCAAGGACGAGCACCGGGCCTTCTACGACATCGACGACCACGACCGCAAGGAAGGCGCCCAGTCCTCCGGAGTGGAGCTGCTGGATGCCTTCCTGTACCACAACTACAGCCTGGGCGACCTGCCCGGTTCGGTACGCGTTGGCAAGCAGGTGGTGAGCTGGGGGGAAAGCACGTTCATCGCCAATGGCATCAACTCGATCAACCCGATCGACGTCTCCGCCTTTCGCCGCCCCGGCGCCGAGATCAAGGAAGGGCTGATCCCGGTGAACATGCTCTACCTGTCCCAGAGCCTCACCGAGAGCGTCTCGGTGGAGGCGTTCTACCAGTTGGAGTGGGACCAGACCGTGGCGGACAACTGCGGCACCTTCTTTTCCACCTCCGACGTGGTGGCGGACGGCTGCACCGACCGCCTGGTGGTATCCGGCCCGGACCTGCCGGCGGGGGTGTCCGACAACACCGGGCGCAGCAACATCTATATTCCCCGCGCCGGTGATCGCGACGCCCGCGACGGCGGCCAGTTCGGCCTGGCGCTGCGCTGGTTCGTGCCCGAGCTGAACGACACCGAGTTCGGCGCCTACGCCATGAACTACCACAGCCGCTCGCCGGTGTTCAGCACCCGCCGCACCACCACGCCGTCGCCGGCGTTCATCCCCGGCGCGCCCAATGCCCGCTACTTCATCGAATACCCCGAGGACATCCGCCTCTACGGCCTGAGCTTCCAGACCACCCTGGGCGCCACCTCGGTGGCCGGCGAGGTCAGCTACCGGCCCAACATGCCGCTGCAACTGAACTCCACCGACCTGTCCTTCGGCGCCTTGGGCCTGGGCGTCTCGCCGATCTTCGAGTCCGGCCACGCCGCCAACCTCGCCGGCGAGGACCTGCACGGCTACGACCGCCGGCCAGTGACCCAGGCGCAACTGACCGCCACCCGCTTCGTCGACCAGGTATTCGGCGCCAGCCGCCTGACCCTGATCGGAGAGGTGGGCTACAACCACATCTCCGGCATTTCCAACGATGTCGGCGCGCTGCGCTTCGGCCGCGACCCGATCTACGGCCCCGGCCGGCTGTCCAGCGCGCCGATCTGCGCCGCGTTCAACGCGGCCAACCCCGACGAGTGCAACGACGACGGTTTCTACACCAGCCACTCCTGGGGCTACCGCCTGCGTGGCAGCCTGGAGTACCCGGACGTGATCGCCGGGGTCAACCTCACACCCTCCCTGGCCTGGTCCCACGATGTCGAGGGCTACGGCCCGAACTTCAGCGAGGGGGCCAAGGCCGTCAGCCTCGGCCTCAACGCCGACTACCGCAACACCTACACGGCCAGCGTCAGCTATACCGATTTCTTCGGAGGCGACTACAACCCGGTCACGGACCGCGACTTCGTCGCCGTCAGCTTTGGCGTCAATTTCTGAAGCAATGGAGTAGACATGCATACGCACAGACCCCTCATCCCCGCGCGACGCTTCTTCCACTGCGGCGCCCTGGCGCTCACGCTGATCGGCGGCGGCGCCCTGGCCGCCGTTTCCCCCGAGGAGGCCGCCAAACTCGGCGCCAGCCTCACCCCCATCGGCGCGGAAAAGGCCGGCAACGCCGACGGCTCGATCCCCGAATGGACCGGCGGCCTGCCGAAGAACGCCGGCGCGGTGGACGCCAAGGGCTTCCTCGCCGACCCGTTCGCCAACGAAAAGCCGCTGTTCGTCATCACCGCGCAGAACGTGGGGCAGTACAAGGACAAGCTGTCCGAGGGGCAGCAGGCGATGTTCAAGCGCTATCCCGAGACCTACCGCATCCCGGTCTACCCCAGCCACCGCACCGTGGCGCTGCCCGAGGCCATCTACGGGGCGATCAAGCGCAGCGCGGTGAACGTACAGCCGATCAACGACGGCAACGGCCTGGCCAATTTCGAGCAGAGCCGCTACTACGCCTTCCCGATCCCGAAGAACGGCGTCGAGGTGCTGTGGAACCACATCACCCGCTACCACGGCGGCAACCTCAAGCGGATCATCACCCAGGCCACCCCTCAGACCAACGGCAGCTACACACCGATCCGCTTCGAGGAAGAGGTGGCGTCCCCGCAGGACATCCCGGACATGGACCCGGGCAAGGCCGCCAACATCCTCTCCTTCTTCAAGCAGCGGGTGACCGCCCCGGCGCGCCTGGCGGGCAACGTGCTGCTGGTCCACGAGACGCTCGACCAGGTGAAGGAGCCGCGCCTGGCCTGGATCTACAACGCCGGCCAGCGCCGCGTGCGCCGCGCGCCCCAAGTGGCCTACGACGGCCCCGGCACCGCCGCCGACGGCCTGCGCACCTCGGACAACTTCGACATGTTCTCCGGCGCGCCGGACCGCTACGACTGGAAGCTGGTGGGCAAGCGCGAGATGTACATCCCCTACAACAGCTACAAGCTGGACTCGCCGACCCTGAAATACGACGAGATCATCAAGGCGGGGCATATCAACCAGGACCTGACCCGCTACGAGCTGCACCGGGTCTGGGAAGTGGTCGGCACGGTGAAGAGCGGCGAACGGCACATCTACGCCAAGCGCCACATGTACATCGACGAGGATAGCTGGCAGGTGGCCCTGGTGGACCACTACGACGGTCGCGGCGCGCTGTGGCGGGTCGCCGAGGGCCACCAGCAGTTCTACTACGACCACCAGGTACCGGCTTACACGGTCGAGGTGCTGTACGACCTCATCGGCGGCCGCTACCTGGCGCTGGGCATGAAGAACGAGGAGAAGCGCAGCTTCGAATTCGGCTTCAAGGCCTCCGCCGCCGACTACACCCCCGCCGCGCTGCGCAACGCCGGCATCCGCTGACCTTTCGCCCCCGGCGCGTCCGGGCCCGCGCGCCCACCGCAACGGTGGGCGCGTCGCTTATGGGCCACCATCACCCTCGGCCATCCTCGTTCATCGCCACCTTTCGGGCGACTAGTCTCGCGGCAGGGTCCACGTCATAACAACAATGCGTTCCGCGAGAACGCCACGAGACCGCCATGCCGCGCTCCAGCCCCGGTGTCACCGATTGCCGGCCCGCCGGCCTTCCACGCCTGCCGCCGGCGCACCTGCCGCGCCCGCGCCTGACCGGACGATTGCGCGACGGCGACTGGCGCCTGCGCCTGCTGCTCGCCCCGGCGGGCTTCGGCAAGACCGTGCTGCTCGGCGAATGCCTGGCCCTGGCGCCGACGCCGCCCTGGGTGTGGCTGAGCCTCGGGGGGCGGCCCACTGGCCTCGCCGCCCTGTTGAAGGCACTGGCCGCCCCCCTTGGCGAGCCGCTGCCGGACGAGCGGGCCCTGGCTGCCGTGCTGGCGGCGCGTACCCAGCCGCTTTGGCTGATCCTGGACGACTACCCCCACGACCCCGATCCCGACCTGGACGCCTGCCTCGACCGGTTGCTGGCCTGGCCCGATTCGCCGCTGCGCCTGGTGGTCAGCGCTCGCCAGCGGCCCGCCTGGAACCTGCCACGGCTCCTGCTGGCCGGCGAATTGCTGGAACTGGACGCCAGCGAGCTGGCCTTCGACGAGCACGAGACCCAGCGGCTGGCCGAGCGTCTGACTCACCCGGACAGCGACTGGCAACCCGGCCCGCTGTGGCGCGAGACCCTCGGCTGGTGCGCCGGCGTTCCCCTGTTGCTGGCCGCCCGCTCATCCGCCGGCAACGCCGGCCCCTGCTGGCTGAAGGCCTACCTCGACCATGAAGTCCTTGCCCGCCTGGAGACCGGGGAGCGGGAAGACTTGCTGACCCTCATGCACCTGCCACGCCTATCCCTCGAATTCTGTGCCCAGCTCTGGGAAGAGCGGGACGGCGCGGCACGCTTCGAGCGCCTGTTGCGCCGCCACGCCTTTTTCCTGCCCTTGGACCGCCAGGGCGTGTGGTACCGGCCGCTGCCGGCGGTGGCCCGGGCTCTGCGCGCCCACCCCGAGGGCCACATGCCCGCCGCGCTGCGCCTGCGGGCTTGCCGCCTGTTCGCCGCCGCCGGCCAGGTGGAAGAAGCCATCGAGCAGGCCCTGAGCGCCGACCAGCCGGAAGTCGCGGCCAGCTACCTGGAGCAGCTCGGCCAGGAATGGTTGACCGGGGACCGGCATCTGGCACACCTGCTGGCCTGGCGCGAGCGACTGCCGGCCCCGTTGCTGGACAGCACGCCGAGGCTGGTGGTGCTCAACGCCTGGGCGCTGCTGCTGGCCTGGCGGCTGGACGAGGCGGAAGCCTGCCTGGCCACCCTCGGGCGCTTCCTGCCCCAGGCGGACGAGCGCCGCACCCAGCGCCTGCTGGCCAACGCCCAGGCGCTGCGCGGCGCCCTCGGCGCCCTGCGCGGACGCTCCGCCGAGGAAGCGCGGCGCGATTGCCGCGAGGCTCTCGCCGGACTCGACGAGCAGGACTGGATGGCCGCCCTGCTCTGCCATTCGGCCCTGGCCCGCATCGCCTTCGCCAGCGGCCATCCCGAGCAGGCCTGGCCGGCCCTCAACACGGCGCTGGAACAAGCGCGCCGCCAGGGCAGCGTGCCGTTCGAAGTGCTTCTCGACCTGGACCGGGTTCAAGGGCTGATGCTCCGGGGCGAGAACGCCCGGGCCCGTCAACTGATCGAGGCCAGCCTGGCGCTGGTCGCCCGCCGCGACACCCGGGATACCCTGCTGCTGGGCCGGCTGCGGCTGGCCCAAGGGCGCCTGCACCTGCTGGAAGATCGCCTCGACGCCGCCGAATACCGATTGGAACAAGGGCTCGCGCTGGCCCAGGAATGCGCCGATCCCCAGGTCCTGCTGGCCTACCTGGGGCTGGCCGAGGCGGCCGCGCGTCGGGGGCGCTTCGAGCGCGCCTTCGCCTGGCTTGGCGAAGCCGAACGGCGCATGCATTGCCAGCGGGTCTGGCGGTTGGCCTACATGGGCATGCTCAGCCTGCAACGCATGGAGGTGTTGGCGGCCCAAGGCAACTGGGCCCACGTGGAGAGCATCGGGCGGCGCATCCAGCGCTATTTCGATGACGATCGCCCCTGGATGTCGCCTTGCTTCGCCCCGGACCTGGCCCTGCGCAACGCGCTCCTGCTGGCCCGGGCGCAGGGGGCCATGGGCCATGTGGAAATCGCCCGCGAGGCACTGCGCCATGTGCTGCAACGCGCCGAGTCCCAGCACCTCCGGCCCTTCTGCCGGGAAGCCCGCCGAGCCCTGGACGGCCTCGACGAACCCACCTTCCTTCCGGGCGCCGCCCCTGACGCCCCGGCCCTGCTCAGCCAACGCGAACGCGCCGTACTGCACCTGCTCGCCGAGGGCTATTCCAACGAGGAAATCGGCAGTCACCTGTTCATCTCGGTCAACACCGTGAAAACCCATGCGAAGAAGATCAACTGCAAGCTCGGCGTGAAACGCCGGACCCAGGCGGTGATGCGCGCCAAGCATCTGGGACTGCTGGCCTGACGTCGCCGTTTAGGTAGTCTGCTAACGGTCCACTACAAGAATTCGCAGCGACTTTACTTGGATTTTATAAAATCCTTATTAATCAATCATTTGAAATAAAAACGCGTAATGCGGTTGCGAAGGGTATTCTCATGCCCGGGCATTCAGCTCGACCATGTTCGGGCCGACGTCAAATCGTCACGACGGCCTGAAACCCTGGGTCCGTCGGGCCTTTCCCCCTCTCACTGCCGAACATAGTCAGCAAATGACTTGTAGTTACCGGCTCGTTGCACTTCAGAACTTCTTGAAGGCCTTCCGCTTCGGTTGCACAATGCCGCGCCACCGGTATGCATGTCCGATACCGCATTTGTGCTGATCTGCCCCACCCCGGGTGCCGAACGTAGTGCACGGGATAACGACAACGATACGCAGGAGATTTTCAGTGCACATAGGTGTTCCTCTCGAAACCCGTGTCGGAGAGACCCGCGTCGCGGCCACTCCCGAGACCGTCAAGAAACTGATCGGCCAAGGCCACCGGGTCACCGTGCAACGCGGAGCGGGCGCCGCCGCCAGCCTGCCGGACGAGGCCTACGAGGCGGTCGGAGCCGGCCTGGGCGACGCCGACGCCGCCCTTGGCGCCGAACTGGTGCTCAAGGTCAACGCCCCGGACCAGGCCGAACTGGCTCGCTTCGCCCCCGGCGCGGTGCTGATCGGCATGCTCAATCCCTTCGACAGCGACACCCTGGCCCGGCTGGCCGAGCGGGGCCTCACGGCCTTCGCCCTGGAAGCCGCGCCGCGCACCTCCCGCGCCCAGAGCCTCGACGTCCTGTCTTCCCAGGCCAACATCGCCGGGTACAAGGCGGTGCTGCTGGCCGCCCATCACTACCCGCGCTTCATGCCCATGCTGATGACCGCCGCCGGCACGGTGAAGGCCGCCCGCGTGCTGATCCTCGGCGCCGGCGTCGCCGGCCTGCAGGCCATCGCCACGGCCAAGCGCCTGGGCGCGGTGATCGAGGCCTCCGACGTGCGCCCGGCGGTCAAGGAGCAGATCGAATCCCTCGGCGCGAAATTCATCGACGTACCCTTCGAGACCGACGAGGAGCGCGAATGCGCCCAAGGCGTGGGCGGCTACGCGCGGCCGATGCCCGCCTCGTGGATGGAACGCCAGGCTCGCGCGGTGCACGAGCGCGCCCTGCAGGCCGACGTGGTCATCACCACTGCCCTGATTCCCGGCCGCAAGGCGCCGACCCTGCTTCACGAGGCCACCGTCCAGGCGATGAAGCCCGGCTCGGTGGTGATCGACCTGGCCGCCGCCCAAGGCGGCAACTGCCCGCTGACCGAGCCCGGCCAGGTGGTGGTCAAGCACGGCGTCACCCTGGTGGGACACGTCAACCTGGCGGCGCTGGTGCCGGCGGACGCCTCGGCGCTCTATGCCCGCAACCTGCTGGACTTTCTCAAGCTGGTGATCGACGGCGAAGGCCGCTTCCACCTCAACCTCGACGACGACATCGTCGCCGCGTGCCTGATGTGCCGCGACGGCCAACTCGTGCGCAAGAATGGCTAAGGGAGCACTGACATGGACCTGATTTCCCCCGGGATCTACAACCTGATCATCTTCGTGCTGGCGATCTACGTCGGCTACCACGTGGTGTGGAACGTCACTCCCGCCCTGCACACGCCGCTGATGGCGGTGACCAACGCGATTTCCGCCATCGTGATCGTCGGCGCCATGCTCGCCGCCGCCCTCACCGTCACCCCCCTGGGCAAGGCCATGGGCACCCTGGCCGTGGCCCTGGCGGCGGTCAACGTGTTCGGTGGGTTCCTGGTCACCCGGCGCATGCTGGAAATGTTCAAGAAGAAAGCGCCCAAGGCGTCCGATGCGGAGAAGCACTGATGAGCATGAACCTGATCACCCTGCTCTACCTGCTCGCCTCGGTATGCTTCATTCAGGCCCTCAAGGGCTTGTCGCACCCGACCACTTCCCGACGTGGCAACCTGTTCGGCATGGCCGGCATGACCCTGGCGGTGCTCACCACCGTCGGTCTCATCCATAAGCTGGGCGCGCAGTTCTCGGCCCAAGGCGCAATCACCGGACTCGGCTACGTGGTGGTCGGCCTGCTGGCCGGCGGCAGCGCCGGCGCGATCATGGCCAAGCGCGTCGAGATGACCAAGATGCCGGAGCTGGTGGCCTTCATGCACAGCATGATCGGCCTGGCTGCGGTGTTCATCGCCATCGCGGCGGTGGTGGAGCCCCAGTCCCTGGGCATCGTCGCCCGGATGGCCGATCCGATTCCGGCCGGCAACCGCCTGGAGCTGTTCCTTGGCGCGGCCATCGGCGCGATCACCTTCTCCGGTTCGGTGATCGCCTTCGGCAAGCTCTCCGGCAAGTACAAGTTCCGCCTGTTCCAGGGCGCACCGGTGCAGTTCGCGGGCCAGCACATGCTCAACCTGGTGGTGGGCCTGGGGATCGTCGGCCTCGGGCTGGCGTTCACCTTCACCGGCCACATCGGCGCCTTCGCCCTGCTGGTGGCGCTGGCCTTCGTCATCGGCGTGCTGATCATCATCCCCATCGGCGGCGCCGACATGCCAGTGGTGGTGTCGATGCTCAACAGCTATTCGGGCTGGGCGGCGGCGGGCATCGGCTTCTCCCTGAACAACTCGATGCTGATCGTCGCCGGCTCGCTGGTGGGTTCCTCGGGCGCGATCCTCTCCTACATCATGTGCAAGGCGATGAACCGTTCGTTCTTCAACGTGATCCTCGGCGGCTTCGGCGCCCACGCCGACGCCGGCCCGGCCGCTGGCAGCCAGGAGCAGCGTCCGGTGAAGTCCGGTTCCTCGGACGACGCGGCGTTCCTGCTGACCAACGCCGACACGGTGATCATCGTGCCGGGTTACGGCCTCGCGGTGGCCCGCGCCCAGCACGCGCTGATGGAGCTGGCGGAGAAGCTCACCCATCGCGGCGTGACGGTGAAGTATGCGATCCACCCGGTCGCGGGGCGCATGCCGGGCCACATGAACGTCCTGCTGGCGGAAGCCGAAGTGCCCTACGAGCAGGTCTTCGAGATGGAAGACATCAACGCCGAGTTCGGTCAAACCGACGTGGTGCTGGTGCTGGGCGCCAACGACGTGGTCAACCCGGCGGCGAAGAACGATCCCAAGTCCCCCATCGCCGGCATGCCGATCCTGGAAGCCTTCAAGGCGCGCACGGTCATCGTCAACAAGCGCTCCATGGCCAGCGGCTACGCCGGCCTGGACAACGAGCTGTTCTACCTGGACAAGACCATGATGGTCTTCGGCGACGCCAAGAAGGTCATCGAGGACATGGTCAAGGCCGTGGACTGATGAGAGGCGAGACATCGGTTCCGGCCGGTGTCTCAACGTCAGAAATCGCCATCGGTACAGGTAACGCTTTTCGAACGACTGTACCGGTGTGTAACCGTCAAAAATGCCCATAAAAGCGACATCGGTAGCACTTTTCGTAAAATTATGCACCATAAATGTGCAAAGGCATAACAGATCGAATAATCAGGTAACAGTACAGTTTTTAAAAAGCCGTTGGCCACACGGCACAATTTTAGTCAACTGTGACTATGGAGTCGGCCTTGGGAAGCGGATGATTTGCGCCAGACGTAACCCTCTAGCCCGCCACAAGCGGAAGGACGCCACCATGGAACGTACCCTCAGTTCCGACCTGATTTTCGAAAACCAATCCACCCGCGCCAAGACTTCGCTGCCGTTGCGCATTCTCGCTACCCTGTTCGTCTGGCAACGCCGCATTCTGAGCCGCCAGCAATTGGCCCGCCTGGATGCCCGCCTGCTCGCCGACGCCGGTATCAGCGAGGCTCAGCGCCAAGCCGAATTGAGCAAGCCCTTCTGGCGCTGAGCCACCAGCTCTCGTTCGCGCCGGACCGGGCGCGCGATCGAAGTCCGATCGCTTGCTCCACCGCCGAAAAAGGCCCGCATCAGCGGGCCTTTTGCTTTTCCGCCAACAGCTCCCGATACAACGCGCCATACTGCTCGCCCATGGCCTCGGCGGTGAACAACCGCTGGTAGCGGCGCTCCGCACGCGCGCCCATCGCCGCCGCTTCGTCCGGGTGGTCCCAGAGGTAGGCCATGGCCTGGCGGAACGCCGCCGGGTCGCTGGGAGGCACGACCAGGCCGGTCTCGCCATGGATGTTGATATAGCTGGTGCCGGTGCCGATCTCGCTGGAGATCATCGGCTTGCCGAACATCGCGCCCTCCAGCAGGGAAATGCCGAAGGCTTCGGAACGCAGGTGGGACGGGAAGACGATGGCGCTGCTCAACTTGAGCAAGGCCACTTTGTCCTCGTCGCCGATCCGCCCGAGAAAGACCACCCGGTCCAGGCCCAGGGTCTTCGCCTGGCCGCGCAATTGCTGCTCCAGCGGCCCGGCGCCGACGATCACCACCGGATAACGGGTGCCGCGCAGGGCCTCCAGCAGGATGTGCAGGCCCTTGTAGTAGCGCATGACCCCGACGAACAGGAAGAACCGCTCGCCCACCTGAGCGCGCCAGCGTTCCAGGCGCGCGGCGTCGGGCTCGGGGTAGCCGGCGCGATCGATGCCGATGGGGATCACCCGCACCTTGTCCCGATAACGGCTCAGCACCGGGCTGGTTTCCAGGTAATTGGGCGAGGTGGCGACGATCCGGTCGACGCTGCCCAGGAAGTGGTGCATCAGCGGCTTGTAGAGTTGCAACAGGCTGCGCTGGCGGACGATGTCCGAGTGGTAAGTGACCACCGTCGGCTTGTCCAGGCGGATGAGCACGTGGGCCAGGTCCATGAAGGGCCAGGGAAAGTGGTAGTGGACGATGTCCACCTCGGCGGCCAGCTCCCGCAGGCGACGCAGGGCGCTGAAGGAGAAGCCGGTGGAGGCGATCTGGAAATCCAGGCGCGCGCGATGCACCCGATGGTCGTCGAGCATCAGCGACTCGGGCTCGGGCTCGGCGCTCAGGGTCAGCACTTCGCTGCGGATACCGTGGGCACAGGTGGTCTGGCAGAGCTGGTAGATCACCTGCTCGATGCCGCCCACCGACTGCGGCAGGTACGTCTTGAAAAAATGCAGGACGCGCATCAACTCTCCATCGCCTGGCGATACACCCCGGCCGTGATCGCAGCACAGCGTTGCCACGAGAATTCGGTTGCCCGGCGCAGTCCCGCTGCCCGGCGCGCTTGCCACTCGCGGTCGTCTTCGATCATGCGCCGAATCGCTTCGGCGCACCCCTCCTCGTCGTCCTCGGCGAAATACAGACCAGCCTCGCCAGCCACTTCCGGCAAGGACGAAGCGGACGACAATACTACAGGTGTCCCGCTGTTCATGGCTTCCAGAACCGGCAGGCCGAAGCCTTCGTAGCGAGACGGGAACAGCAGCAGGCGCGCGCCAGCCAACAGGCGCGCCAGGGTCTCGTCGTCCTGGTAGCCCAGCAGGCGCACCTGGCCGCCGGCCCGGGCCGTGGGCAGCACATCCGCCAGGTCCTCCAGGCGCCAGCCGGGCATGCCCGCGATCAACAGCGGGAAGCGCGCCCGCAATGTCGCCGGCAGGCGGCCGTAGGCCCGTAGCGCCAAGGTCAGGTTTTTGCGCGGCTCCAGAGTGCCGACGCACAGCAGGTAGCCACCGGGACGCACGTCGAAGGCCGCCAGGGGCGCCTGCAGCGTCGCGTGCGCGCGGGGATGGAAGCGCGCCGCGCAGCCCAGGGGCGCCACCACCACCCGCTCGGCGGGCACGCCGTAGTGCTCGCGAAGCTCATCGGCGACGAAGCGGGAATCCACCAGAATGCGCCGGGCCCGAGCGATGCCATGGGCCACGTGGCGCTCGATCTCCCGCAGGCGGTCCTTCGGCTGGGTCCGCGGGTAATGCACATGGGTGAGGTCGTGCACGGTCATTACCATCGGCCCGTCGAAGCGCAGCGGCCAGAGGCTCGGCTCGTGATAGAGGTCGATCGGTCGCTGGCGCAGGCCGCGGTCGAAGCGCTGCTGTTCCAGCAGGCGCCGCACCCGGTAGGCGCCGGGCAGGGCCTTCTTCACCAGGCCGCTCCAGCGTGAATAGCCGGGCAGCGGCGCCTCGGGCAGCTCCGCCTGCCAGCGCCAACCGGTGAACAGGCTCAGACGCAGGTCCTCGTGCCGAGCCAGCGCCAGGGCCAGCTCGGTCACGTAGTTGCCGATGCCGGTGCGCGGCGCCCTGAGGATGCCGGCGTTAAGTCCGACCGAGCGCGACATGACGGGCGACCACCGGGCCTTCTTCGGACCGGCTCTGCCGTGTGTGCGCCACGACCCGCTCGACCAACTGATTGGCGGAATCCTTCCAGCTCAGCCAGTTCCAGTCGGTGAACGGCGCCGCCGAGGGGAACTGGCCGGTGCTCTCGAAACGCCGTACCAGCCGGCATAGGGACTCCGGCTCGGACAGGCCGAAGTAGGCCATGGCGTCGTCGCCGATCTCGCGGAATACCGGGATGTCGCTGGCCATCACCGGCAACCCGCGCTGCATGGCCTCCACCAGCGGCAGGCCGAAGCCTTCCACGTAGGACGGGAACACCAGGGAGCGGGCGTTGCGGTAGCAGTGCTCCAGCTCGCGGTCGCTGAGGTCGTTGAACATGAACAGGTGGCGGTTCAGCTCCTTGTGCTGGCGGACCCGCTCGATCAGCTTCTCGCATTTCCAGCCGATCTTGCCGACGATGCACAGCGACACGTCGAGTCCCTCGGCCCACAGCTTGTCGAAGGCGTCGAGCAGGTAGACGTGGTTCTTGCGCGGCTCCACGGTGCTGACCATCAGATACACCGAGCGCTGCTTGAACAGGCTGCGCACTTCGTGGCGCACCACGGCTTTCTCGTTGACCAGGTCCAGCTCGCTGCCCAGGTGGAAATAGTCGAACCAGCGCTGCGCCGCCACGTCGCGTCCCAGGCGCCATTGCGCTTCCTGGCGCACCTGGCCGCTGATGGTCTGGGAGATGGCGATGAAGCCGTCGGCGGTGCGCGCGATCCAGTCGAACCAGCGCTCGAAGACCCGCACCAGGCCGTCATCGCAGAACTGCGGGTGGGTCAGCGGGATGAGGTCGTAGATCACCGAGACGATGCTCACGCCGTCGGCCTTCAGGCGCTCGGCCACCGGGAAGAAGTCGGCGTGCCAGGAGGAGTCCAGCAGCACCAGCACGTCGCCGGGACGGTAGTCCATCTCGGTGGCCCGGGCCTTATCCACATAGCGCAGGGAAATCTGCGCCAGCGCCTTCTGCGGCAGCGCCAGGGACAGGCTGAAGCCCCGGCAGAGCGAGCCCAGGAAGAAACGCAGCATCGGCGAGGTGTGGTAAGGCCACTTTCGCTCGCGGCGGGACTTGTATTCCCACACCCGGTGGCGCAGGCGCGAAAGCCGGGCGTGCTGGTGCGACAACCAGCTCTGCAGGTTGGACAGGCTGCTTCGGGACGGCCCCAGGTTGTTGACGGCGTACACCTTGTCGTTCTTCAGAATGACCGGGATGCAAGGGACGTCGGTATTTACGGCGTGCAGATTGTTGACGATATTGCGCACGACCCGTTGAATCCCCGAGTTGTCGCCGGGGTGGTCGTACACATACGTACATTCGATCAACAGTCTCATGTATGGCATTTCCTTCTCAGAGCACTGCCGGTTGGGCTATCGCGTCCCGCTCGATGGTCAGGCTGGAGTCCAGCCAGGCACAACCGACGAAATCGGGCTGCTTGATGTTGATGACGTGGAACACCAGGGCGAAATCGCGCCATTCGTAGTTGGTGTCCAAGTGCGAGTCGAAACGCGACAGGGACAGGGCGATGGAGTAGTTGCCCTTGCCCAGCGCGGTGCGGAAGGCGAAGGAGTAGACCACCCGCTCGCCGGCCTCCACCCGCTCCAGGGCGCGGCCCAGGCGGTGGGTATTGATCCCGTAGATCGCCTGGCCCATGCGGTCCTTGATCATGAAGCCGAGCACCAGGCGGGGCACCGCCACCTTGGCTTCTACTGTCACCTGCAGGGTGACCTCGGCGCCCGTCTCGATGACCTCCACCCGCTGGCCCTGGGCATTGAGCAGGGCGATGTCGACGAAGCCGGCCTCGCCGGTGCCGGAGATGGTGCGCACCTTGCCGTTGTCCAGGCGTTCCTGGCGCACGGTCTGCTGCTCGCGCTCGGCGAGCATGGCGCTGTAGAAGTCCATCACCTCTTCCGGCGCGCCCTCCAGGGCCAGGCGGCCGTGGTCGAGCAGGATCGCCCGATCGCAGATCGACTGGATCGCCTGACGATCATGGGAGACGATCAGCAGCGTCGTGCCGGCTTTGCGGAATTCGCGGATGCGGTCGAAGCTCTTGTGCTGGAAGTAGGCGTCGCCCACCGACAGCGCCTCGTCCACGATCAGCACGTCCGGCCGCCGGGCGGTGGCCACGCTGAACGCCAGGCGCATCTGCATGCCGCTGGAGTAGGTACGCACCGGCTGATCCATGTAGTCGCCGATCTCGGCGAACGCCTCGATCTCCGGCATCAACCCGGCGATTTCCTCCATGCTCAGGCCCAGCAACTGGCCCGCCATGAAGACGTTCTGCCGACCGGTGAAGTCGCCATGGAAGCCCATGCCCAGTTCCAGCAGCGCGGCGACCCGCCCCTCGATGGCGATACGCCCGCAGGTGGGTTGGGTGGTGCCGGTGATCATCTTCAGCAAGGTGCTCTTGCCGGCGCCATTGATGCCGATGATGCCCAGCGCCTCGCCCCGCTCGATGCGGAAGTTGATCTGCTGGAGCACCCATTTCAACTGGTGGCGCGGCTTACCGAACGGCACGATCCATTCGGCCAGGCGCGCCCAGCGGGTGGGGTATTGCTTGTAGGCCTTGCCCAGGCCCTCGACGAGAATGCTGCCCATCAGAGTTCATCCACCATTTCGCCGGCGCGCTTGCGGAACAGGCGCATGCCCAGCACGCAGAGCACGCAGGCGGCCAGGGCCACCGGCCACAGGCTCGACCAGTCCGGCCAGCGGTCATAGACGAAGATCGTCTGGTAGGCGCCGATCAGCACGGTCATGGGGTTCCAGGCCACCAGCGGGCGCACCGCATCGGGAAGGATCGACACCGGATAGACGATCGGGGTGAACCAGAACCAGAACTGCAGGAAGATCCCCACGAATTGCCCGACGTCGCGGAAGAACACGTTGAGCACGCCGAGGATGATGCCCAGGCCGATGGAGAACAGTACCTGCACCGCCAGCACCGGCACCACGCCCAGCAGGGTCCAGCCCGGCAGGTTGCCGGTCACCGCCAGGAAGCCGAGGAACAGCGCGAAGATGATCGCGAAGTTGACCCCGGCGTTGAGCACCACGATGAGCGGCAGGCAGATGCGCGGGAAGCTCAGCTTCTTGATCAGGTTGGCGTTCTCGAGGAACACCGACTGGCTGCGCCCGAGGATTTCCGAGAAGAAGCCCCAGGTGAGCACGCCCGCGCACAGGTAGATGCCATAGGCCAGGCCGTTGTCCACGCCCGGCAGGCGCGCCTTCATCAACTGGGAGAAGATCACCGTGTAGACGATGATCATCGCCAGTGGGTTGAGCACCATCCAGGCGCCGCCCAGCAGGGAGTTGCGGTAGCGCGTCTGGAATTCGCGCTTGACGCTGCCGACGACGAAGCCGCGGTAGTTCCACACCGCGCGGGTCAGACCGAGCGCCATCACTTGACCCTGCCGTACTGATCGTCGAACCGAACGATGTCGTCCTCGCCCAGGTACTCGCCGCTCTGCACCTCGATCATCACCAGCTCCAGCAGGCCCGGGTTCTCCAGGCGATGGCGGTGGCCGGCGGGGATGTAGGTGGACTCGTTGACGTTGACGTAGATGTCGCGCTCGCCATTGACCACCCGGGCCATGCCGCGCACCACCACCCAGTGCTCGCTGCGGTGATGGTGCATTTGCAGCGACAGCGACGCGCCAGGACGCACCACCAGGCGCTTGATCTTGAAGTTCGGGCCTTCCTCCAGCACGGTGTAGCTACCCCAGGGGCGGCTGACGGTGCGGTGCAGCTTGTAAGCCTGGTGATCGGCGCACTTGAGCTGCTGGACCACCTTTTTCACGTCCTGCACCCGGTCCGGGTGCACCACCAGCACGGCGTCCTCGGTGTCCACCACGATCAGATCGTCGATGCCGACGGTGGCCACCATCCGCCCCTGGCTGTGGACGTAGGTGTTGCGGGTGTCCACCAGGATCGCCTCGCCGCTGACGCGGTTCATTTGCTCGTCCGGCTCCACCAGCTCGCGCATCGCGCTCCACGAGCCGATGTCGCTCCAGTCGAAGGCGGCCGGCACCACCGCCACCTTGTCGGAGCGCTCCATCAGCGCATAGTCGATGGAGATGTCCGGCATCGCGGCGAAACTGTCGGTGTCCAGTTCGCGCATCAACCACTGGCCGCTCTCCAGGCCGGGGCTGGCCTCGAAGCACGCCTGGGCCTGGCAGAGGATCTCCGGCGCGTGGGCCTCCAATTCCCGCAGCAGGGCGCCGGCGCCGAAGCAGAACATTCCGGAATTCCACAGGTACTGGCCGCTGGCCAGGTACTCGCGGGCGGTCTCCAGGTTGGGCTTTTCGACGAAGCGCCGGACCCGCGCGGTGTCGTCCAGGCCCAGGGATTCACCGCATTCGATGTAGCCGAAGCCGGTTTCCGGCGCGCTGGGACGCACGCCGAACGTGACCAGATGGCCCTCGGCGGCGGCCCGGGCCGCCTCGCGGGTAGCCTGGACGAATGCCGGCAGGTCGAGGATCAGGTGATCCGCCGCCATCACCAGCATGATCGCCTCGTCGCCGTGCAGGGCGCGCACCGCCAGGGCCGCCATGGCGATGGCGGGGGCGGTGTTGCGGCCGCTGGGCTCCAGCAGGAAGTGTCCGCGGTGCTCGGGCAACTGGGCGGCGAGGAACTCGTCGCGACTCTGGAAGTAGTAGTCGCGGTTGGTCACCGTGAGGATGTCGCCACGCTGGCTGACCTGCGCGGCGCGCTGGTAGGTTTTCTGCAGCAAGCTCTGGCCGTCGGGCAGCTTGAGGAACGGCTTCGGGCAGCCCTCGCGGGAGACGGGCCAGAGCCGGGTGCCGGCCCCGCCCGAGAGAATCACCGGGACGATCATGGTCACTCCCGGCCGACGCGGCGCAGGTCGGCCTCGACCATGGAGGTGATCAGTTCCTCCAGGCCGGTCTTCGGCGCCCAGCCCAGCTTGGCCTTGGCCTTGGCCGGGTTGCCCAGCAGCACGTCGACCTCGGCGGGACGGAAGAACTGCGGGTCGATCACCACATGGTCCTGGTAATCCAGGCCAACATGGGCGAAGGCCAGGCGGCACATGTCGCGCACGGTGGTGGTGATGCCGGTGGCCACCACGTAGTCGTCGGCCTTGTCCTGTTGCAGCATCAGCCACATGGCCTCGACGTAGTCGCCGGCGAAGCCCCAGTCGCGCTTGGCGTCGATGTTGCCCAGGCGCAGCTCCTTCTGCTTGCCGAGCTTGATGCGAGCCACGGCATCGGTGACCTTGCGGGTGACGAACTCGATCCCGCGCAGCGGCGACTCATGGTTGAAGAGGATGCCGCTGGAGGCGTGCAGGCCGAAGCTCTCGCGGTAGTTCACGGTGATCCAGTGGCCGTACAGCTTGGCGACGCCATAAGGGCTGCGCGGGTAGAACGGGGTGGTCTCGTCCTGCAGCTCGGCCTGGATCAGGCCGAACATCTCGCTGGTGGACGCCTGGTAGAAGCGGGTCTCGGGGCGGAACTGGCGAATCGCCTCGAGGACGTGGGTGACGCCCAGGCCATCCACCACGCCGGTGGTCACGGGCTGGTCCCAGGAAGTGCCGACGAAGCTCTGGGCGCCCAGGTTGTAGACCTCGTCCGGGGTGGACTTGAGCACCGCGCGCTGAACCGAGCAGGCGTCGGCCAGGTCGCCTTCCAGGAAGCGGATATCGCCGTGGATACCCAGCTCCCGCAGCCGCCACGAGGTGTCGGTGCTGCGGCGAGCGGTGAGGCCGTAGACCTCGTACCCCTTCTCCAGCAACAGCTTGCTCAGGTAGGCCCCATCTTGTCCGGTGATTCCGGTCACCAACGCGCGCTTAGTCATACTTCTGTTTCCCTGGACTCCCAATCGGACAGTACGGTCTTCAAGGTGTCTTCTATTGATAATGTGGGTTGCCAACCGGTATCCCGCCGCAGCCGCTCGAAGCTGCCGCGCACCCTCCGCTGCTCGGCCCGGCGCATCCGAGCAGGGTCCTGGACGATCTCCAGGTCCACCCCGGCGAGGGTGGCCATCCGTTGGATCAGGTCGCGGACCACGTACTCGTGTCCGGAACAGATGTTGTACACGCCGCCGTTCTCGCCCCGCGCCAACAGGGCGAAGTAGGCCGCCAGCACGTCGCGCACGTCGAGGAAGTCGCGGCTGACGTCGATGTCGCCCACTTCCAGGCGCGGCGCCTGCAAGCCCCGGCGGATACGGACGATCTGCCGGGCCACGCTGGGCACCACGAACGCCTCGCCCTGGCCCGCGCCGATGTGGTTGAACGGCCGCGCCACCATGATCCGCCACGGTTCGGCGAAGCTCCACTGACGGCACAGCAGCTCGGCGGCCACCTTGCTCACCCCGTAGGGGTTGCGCGGCTCCGGCAGGCGGCGTTCATCGATGGGCAGCTCGACCTCGTCCACCATGCCGTAGACGTCGCCGGAGCTGATATAGAGGAAGGTACCGGCGAAACCGCGGCGCTTGAGCGCATGCAACAGGTTCAGGGTACCCAGCAGGTTGACCTCGAAGGTCCTGCCCGGATCGCGGAAGGCTTCCGGCACGAAGGTCTGGCCGGCCAAGTGGATCACCGCCTCCGGGCACTCGTCCGCCAGGGCGGCGTCCAGGGAGTCGGGACGCAACAGGTCGTAGCGCTCCCGGGGTTCGATCAATCGCCAGCCATGGTCGTCGTCCTGCGCATGGCGGCGTAAATGCTGCCCGACGAACCCCGAGAGGCCGGTGACGAAAAGTGACTTGTTCAATGTCGACGTTCTGCCTGAGCTTGGCTGTTAAGGGTGGCTTCTAGGCCGAGATGGACGGTCCGCAGCGAGCGGGCGAGGCGGTTGCCGATTCAACTCCAGCCGGCCGAAAAGATCCATTGTCATACGAACGTATCGATCAGCCAGGCGACCAGCGCGCCCGTGGCGATACCCGCCGCGATTTCCAGCCGGGAATGACCCATGCGCTCGCGCAAAAGTTCACCGGACGTCCCGGTCGCGGCATTCAAGCGATTGATCGCCTCGGCGTGACGGCCCACCTGGCGGCGCAGGCTGTTGGCGTCGAGCATGACGATGAAGGCCAGCGCCACCGCCACGCCGAACGCCGGATGGCCGATGCCCTCGCGCAGGGCGATCAACACCGCCATGCCGCTGACGATGGCGCTGTGGTTGCTCGGCAGGCCGCCGTAGCCGATCAAGCCGAAGGCCAGGCGCCGGGCGCGGATGCTGTTGATGGCGAACTTGGCGCACCCCGCCACCAGCCAGGTGGCGAAGGGGGCGACCAGGTAAGAAACGTCCATGGTGTCCTCTATGTCGATCTTTCCAACGGGCCCCGGCCAGCCCCCAGGGCGCCGAGACCTCGCGTCCTCACGCCGGCCAGATGGCCCAGGCGCTGGCGCCGACCCACAGCGCCACGGTGAGCAGCAATTGCCAGTCGCTGAGCAGGGCGTCGGTGGGCGACTCGCCGCCGCCCAGGGACTCCACCACGAACCAGTAGCGGAACAGGCCGTACAGCACCAACGGGATGGTCACCACCATCTCCGGACGCGCCGAGATCACGAACAGGCTGTAGAACAGGAGCGCGCCGGTGGCCGCCATTTCGGCGTAGCGATCGATCAGCGCCGGGGTGTAGTGACGCAGCACCTCGCGCCCCTCGCTGCCGCTGCCGGCCAGCTCCTGGCGACGCTTCACCGCCGCCAGGTAGAGCGCCAGGCACAGCGTGGTGACGAACATCCACGACGACATGGGCACCGACAGCGCCATGGCGCCGGCATAGACTCGCAGGACGAAGCCGATGGCGATGGTGAAGATGTCGATGACCGGCTGGTGCTTGAGCAGGAAGGTGTAGGCCAGGTTCAGCAGCAGGTAGCCGGCGATCACCGCGATCACCGCGGGGGCGACGAACCAGGCGCCGACCAGCACGGCATAGAGCAGGACCAGCAGCACCAGGGCTTGGGCCGGCGCCACCAGCCCGGAGGCCAGGGGGCGCGTACGGGACTTCTTCGGATGGCGACGGTCGCGCTCGATGTCGTGCAGGTCGTTGACGATGTAGGTGGCGGAGGACGCCACGCAGAACAGCACCACGGCGAGCAGCACATGGCGGATGGCATCGCCCTGGAGGAACGAGCCGGTGAACAGCAGAGGGGCGAAGACGAACCCGTTCTTCACCCACTGCCGGGGACGCATCAGGGTCAGCAGCCCTTTCAGACGCGCTAGAGACGAACTTCGCTCTACGGTAGCATGCATGCCGTTTCAGCTCCTGCCATGGCGTTTTCACTCATTATGCGATTGACCCTCCTCTATGCCCTGCTCGCGGCGATCGCGACGGGGGCCAACATCGGCGCCCAGGACTTGCTGGTGCGCTTGTACGACGGACGCTTCGCCGTGGCGTTGTCCGTGGCCTTCGGGACGGGGGTGGGGCTTATTGTCAAATATGTGCTCGATAAGCGCTATATCTTTCGCTTTCAAGCAAAGAACGCCGCCCATGATGGCCAGACCTTCGTGCTCTATGCCCTCATGGGGTTGATCACCACGGCGATCTTCTGGGGCTTCGAGTTCGGCTTCGACCATCTGTTCCAGACCCGGGAGATGCGCTACCTCGGCGCGGTCATCGGGCTGGCGATCGGCTACGTGGCCAAGTACGCGCTGGACAAGCGCTTCGTCTTCCGCCAAGGAGCCGCATGATGCCCATTCAAGGGTGGGGCCGCTACCCCTCGATCGACGCCCGTGTCGATTCGCCGCTCACCGTATCCGCCGTGGCCGGCCAGGTGGCCGCCGGCGAGGGGCTGATCCCCCGGGGCATGGGCCGCAGCTACGGCGACAGCGCGCTGTCGCCACGCATCCTCGATACCCGCGCCCTCTCCCACCTGCTTGCCTTCGACGAAACCCATGGCCTGCTGCGCTGCGCCGCCGGAACGACCCTGGCGGAGCTGCTGGAGGTATTCGTGCCGCGCGGCTGGTTCCTGCCGGTGACCCCCGGCACCAAGTTCGTCTCGGTGGGCGGCGCCATCGCCAGCGACGTGCACGGCAAGAACCACCACCTGGACGGCTGCTTCAGCGAATTCGTCGAGTCCCTGGTGCTGGTGCTGGGCGACGGCAGCCGGGTCGCCTGCTCCCGCCACGAACGCCCCGAGCTGTTCCACGCCACCTGCGGCGGCATGGGCCTGACCGGGGTGATCGTCGAGGCCGCGCTGCGCCTGCGCCGGGTGGAAAGCGCCTATATCCACCAGACCACCTACAAGGCGGCCAACCTGGAGGAGGCCCTGGCGCTGTTCGAGGCCCACCATGGCACCACCTATTCCGTGGCCTGGATCGACTGCCTGGCCTCCGGCGCCGCCCTCGGCCGTTCGCTGTTGATGATCGGCGAGCACGCCCGGGACCGACAACTGACACGGCCGGCCCGCCTCCCCCTGAGCGTGCCGATGGACGCCCCGGCGGCGCTGCTCAACCGCTACACCATGCAAGCCTTCAACGGCCTCTACTACAACCGCGTGCGCGCCGCCGAGTCGCGCCAGCGGGTGAGCTACGACACCTTCTTCTATCCCCTGGACGGCATCCACCAGTGGAACCGCCTGTACGGTCGCCAGGGCTTCCTGCAATACCAGTTCGTCGTGCCCAAGGCCGCCGGCCTGGAGGGCCTGCGTGGCATCCTCGCGCGCATCGCGGAGTCCCGTCGCGGCTCGTTCCTCGCGGTGCTCAAGGCCTTCGGCCCGGCCAACGCCAACCTGCTGTCCTTCCCCCTCGAAGGCTACACCCTGGCCCTGGACTTCAAACGCGAGAACGGCCTGTTCGAGCTCCTGGACGAGCTGGACGAACGGGTGCTGGAACAGGGCGGCCGTCTCTACCTCACCAAGGACGCCCGCATGAGCGAGGCGACCTTCAAGCGCAGCTACCCGAACTGGGAACGCTTGCAAGCCGTGCGCGAGGAATACGGCGCGCGCGGTACCTTCACGTCCCTGCAAGCCCGCCGTCTGGGCCTGGAATAACCATGAACGAACAACGCGTACTGATCGTCGGCGCCACGTCGGCGATCGCCGAGGCCACCGCGCGGCGCTTCGCCGCCCGGGGCCATAGCCTCTACTTGCTGGCCCGCAACCAGGAGCGCCTGGAAACCCTGGCCGCCGACCTCAAGGTGCGCGGCGCCGCCCGGGTGTTCCACGCGCCCTTCGAGGCCAGCGACCTGGATGCCCAGGACGCGCTGCTGGCGCGGGTCGAGGCCGAGCTCGGCGGGATCGACCGGGTGCTGGTGGCCCACGGCACCCTGGGCGACCAGAAAGCCTGCGAGGCCAGCGTCGAGGCCACCCTGCGGGAGCTGAACACCAACGCCCTCAGCGTGATCGCCCTGCTGACCCGCCTCGCCAACCGCTTCGAGGCCCAGCGCCACGGCTGCATCGCGGTGATCGGCTCGGTGGCCGGCGACCGCGGCCGACAGTCCAACTATGTCTATGGCACCGCCAAGGGCGCCCTGGCGATCTTCCTTCAGGGCCTGCGAAACCGCCTGGCCAAGAGCCACGTGCAAGTGCTGACCATCAAGCCGGGTTTCGTCGACACGCCGATGACCGCCGCCTTTCCCAAGGGCCCGCTGTGGGCCAGCCCGGAGAAGATCGCCGCCGACATCGAGCGGGCCATCGAGGGCAAGCGCAACGTGCTGTACACACCGTTCTTCTGGTGGCCGATCATGGCGGTGATCAAGAGCGTGCCCGAGGCGATCTTTAAAAGGCTGTCGCTTTGAGTCGAACCCTGAACCGCGTCGTCGGCCTGCTGCTGCTCCTGCTGCTGGCCGGAGCCCTGCTCCACGCCGCCAGCGGCCCCCTGGTCCAGCGCTTCCAGCCCGACGGCGACTTCGCCGCCGATATGTTGCTGGTGAACGAGCTCCACGAGAACGGTCACCTTTATCGCGGCCATTACTCGCGCTTCGGCTTCAACCACCCCGGCCCGGTGTTCCTCTACGCCAACGCGCTGTTCGAGCGGGTCGGCGCCAGCGTCGGGCTGCCCCGAGCCAACGCCTGGGTGCTGTCGGCGACGCTGGTCAACCTGGGCTTCCTGGCCCTGATCGCCTGGCTGCTGCCCCGGCTGTTCGGCCGCCGCCTGTCGGCCATGGCGGTGGCCGCGACCCTTCCCCTGGCGCTGCTGCTGGGGGACCGGCTGTTCCAGTTCTGGATGCCCTACCGGCTGGTGCTGCCCTACCTGGCGTTCTACCTGTCGGTGCTGCTGGTGCTGCGCGACGGCCCGCGGCGGGCGCCCCTGGCGATGGCCCTGGCCGGGGTGCTGATCCACGGCTACGTCACCATGCCCTTGTTCACCCTGTCCCTGCTGGGCCTGGCGGTCGGCGCATGGCTCTGGCGCCAGCGCCCGCCGCGCCGCGCCGACTACGCCTGGCTCGGCGCCACCCTGGCGGTCGGCGCGCTGTTCGCCCTGCCCCTGGCCCTGGACACCTGGACCAACCCCACGCCCAACCTGCTGCGCATCCTCCAGGCCAGCCGCGCCATGGGCGAGGCCGGCCACGCCGGCGCCTGGGCCAGCCTCGTCTTCACCCTGTCCTACTGGCGCTCGGCGCTGACCCTGCTGCTGCCGGCCGGGCTGGTGTTCATCGCCCTCGGTCTCGGCCAGGCGCGGGCGCACCGGTCCCTGGCCTGGGCGGTGCTCTGGACCGCCGGGCTGACCAGCGCGCTGTTCTTCCTCTACCACATTACCGCCCCCCCGCCGCTCCACGAGTTCATGGGGCTGTACTACCTGGCGATTCCCGGCGCCCTGGCGAGCCTGGCCATCTACGCCAGCCTGGCCTCCCTGGAGTCCGGCGCCCTCCGGGCCGGCGCCGCCCTGGTGGTGGCCCTCGGTTGCCTGGTGGCGCTGGTCCAGCGGCCGGCGGCCCCGCTGGACCCCCGCGAGGACATCGCGCGCATGGGCGACGCCCTGGCCGAGCGATACGGGTCGCGCTTCGCCCTCGACTACTCCGCCCACAACCAGGGCCTCTGGGGCCTGACCGAGGGCCTGCTGGTGTACCTGCGGGACCGGGGCGTGCAGGTCTGCGTCACCCGCCCCGAGCTGGACTTCATGTACACCCCCGGCGCCACCTGTGAGGGGCCGGCCGAGGTACTGATCAGCGACGCCGAGGACTGCGCCCCGGACTGCCAGTACCGCGACGCGCGCTTCGGCTTCCGCGCGGCCCCGCTGATGCATGCCGGCTCCAGCCTGGCCTTCGCCGCCTGTCGCCTGCCTCACCTGGACAGCACCCGCCGCGAGGGCGACTGCGACGCGGTCGCCGACACCCCCGGCTTCGTCACCTTCGGCCCCTATGTGCGCCTGGCGCCAGGCCGCTACCGCTTCGAGCTGGACTACCGCGCCGCCGGCCAGGGGGACGTCGGCGAATGGGACGTGGCCGTGGATAAGGGCCAGCGCATCCTCCAGCAGGGCCGCCTGGCCGGCAGCGACGACCGGCCCGTCACTCTGAGCGGCGAGTTCACCCTGGAGCGGGTGGCCGAAGCGGAAATCCGCACCCGCCTGAACCTGCCCACACGGATCGTGGTGCATGGCCTGCGCCTCGTCCGCCTCTGAGGCGAGCGCGGATGCCCGGGCCGCTTCGCGGCCCGTAGCCCATTTCGATGCCCTGGACGGCCTGCGCGGCGTCGCCGCCCTGGCGGTGGCGCTGTTCCACTGGCTGCTGAGCTTCAACGGCTACCTGGCCGTGGACTTCTTCCTGGTCCTGAGCGGCTTCATCCTCGCCCACCGCTACCTGTACGGCGCCGACCGGCCCGATGCCCGCGGTTTCGTGGTCGCCCGCCTGGCGCGGCTCTACCCGCTGCACCTCTACGGGCTGGCCAGCTACGCCCTGGTCTACACCGTGCTGGCGGGGGACATTCCCCGCTACCCCGATGGCACCCTGGCCACGCTCCTGCAACAGCTCACCCTGACCCACAACGTCGGCCTGAACGTCCACGGGCAGACCTGGAACGCGCCGGGCTGGTCGATCTCCGTGGAGTTCTGGCTGAATCTCGCCTTCTTCGCCTGGATCGGCCGGCGCACGCCCAGCCTGGCGCTGCTGCTGGCGAGCCTCGCCTGCCTGACCCTGGTGGCGGTCCTCACCGGCCACCTGGATACCACCTTCCAGAACTACTTCCGGGTGTTCAATTCCGGGCTGCTGCGGGGCTGGGCGTCGTTCCTGCTGGGCGTGCTCGCCTACCGTGGCTACCGGGCCCTGAGCCTCCGCCACCTGCCGCCAGTGCCGCTGGGGCTGGTCCAGGCGCTGTTGCTGGCAGCCGCCGTGGCGCTGTTCCTGCCCCGGGCGCTGCGCCTGGCGGACCTGCTGGCGCCGCCGCTGTTCGCCCTCGGGGTGACCGCCTTCGCCTTCGCGGGCGGCGGGCCCGCGCGGCTGCTGGCCCGGCTGAAGGGGCTGGGGACGATTTCCTACTCGATCTACCTGAACCATTTGGTGGTGCTGATGCTGGTGAACAGCGGCGTCTGCGAGCCCCTGGGCCTGGCTCACGGCCCGCTGACGCCGCTGTACCTGGTCGTGTTGCTGGCCTACTCGGCGTTCACCTACCGTTACCTGGAAGCTCCCGGCAAGCGGCTGTTCAGGCGTCTGGCGCGGTAGCGCCCACACGCGGTTTCAGCGGGATGATCCGGCAACCGCTGTCCAGCCCCTGGCGCGGATAACCGTCCCAGTCAAACAGGAACAGGTAGGGCGGGAACAGCGCACTGTCGCACAGCACTCGATAGTCCGGCGCGCGCGGCGGCATCACCTGGGTGACGCTGTGGGCGCTGATCGTCCACTGACTGCCAGCGCGAGCGAAGTCTTCGAAGAAGAATGGCTCGACGCCGCTGTAGCCGAAGGAGACCCGGCTACCCGGCGGCAAGCCGGCAATGAAGGCGCGCACCTTGTCCCGCTCCGTCGGCGCCAGGAATTCCCGTTCCAACAGGGCGGCCCGAGGCCACAGCGGGGCGAATTGCTCGGTGGGGCGCCAAGCGTAGGTGGCCTCCGCCACCACGCATAGCGCCAGCAGCCCACCCACCGCCACCCGGGAGCGGGACGCGGCCGCTCCGGCGAGGCTCGCCAGCAGGCCGAGGGCGCACAGCCAGAAGCCGAAGGCCATGCCGAACCAGTACCACATGTTATGGCCGTTGAGTGCCAGCATGAGGAAACCGACGCCATGCAGGGTCAGCGCCGCCGCCGGCGTCAGCGCCCGCCGGGCCAGGCCCTGGAGCAGCGCCAGCAGCGTCAGGCCGCCCACCAGCGCCCAACCGTAGGCGCCGTCCATGCTCTGGAACGCCAGCTTGAAGCCGAACTGGAAGCGCATGTCCTCGACGAAACCGTCCCAGTTGGCCAGGACGAAGGCGCCATAGCCGGCCAGGCCGGCCAGCGCCAGCAGCAGCGCCACCGCCTCCGTCGCGGTCGGGCGTGGCAGTCGGCGGTGCCACAGGGCCAGGCCCAGCCAGGCGCCATGGGGCAGCAGGAAGTAAACCGCGTTGAAATGCACCAGCCCGGCCAGCAGGGCACAGGCCAGGCCCAGCCAGGGGCGGCCGCGCAGCAGGGCCAGCAGCGAGCCCAGGGCCAACAGGGTGTAGAGCGCTTCCATCCGCGCCAGGTTGGCGATGGCCAGGGCATAGGGCGAGGTGAAGGCCAGGGCGGCGAGGGCCGCCGCGACGATCCGCCAACGCCCCGCGAAGACCCGCGCCACGACCGCCAGGGCCACGGCGAAGGCGCCCAGGTAAAGCAGGGCGGAGAGCCAGCGGGCCACGTCGAAGCTGTAGCCCAGCAGGCGGAACGCCGCCGCCTGCAACAGCATCGAGCCGGGCGGCATCCACATTACCGGGCGTTCGGCGTTCAGCCCGTAGACGTAAAAGCTGCCGGTGCGACTGAATTCGAAGGCCTGGGCGAGGAAGGCGGTCTCGTCGTTCCACGGGATGGGGAACTCGAAGCCCAGGCACAACCGCACCAGCAGCACGGCGGCCACCACCGGCAGCGCCCAAAGCCAGGCCGGCTCGCGGATCGGCGTCCTCACCGACGCGCCCTCAGAGCGGCTTGCGGGCGATGATCGCCTGGCTCTTGGGCATCGCCTGGTCCAGCGCCCGCTTGATGCGCGGACCGTCGGGCATCGACAGCAGGGTGTTCCAAGTCTGCGTCCAGCGCTCCAGCAGCGGATGCCACGGCGGCGACAGGTCCTGCTTGCAGGCCCAGAAGAAGTACCACCACACCGACCAGTAGAAGCCGTAGTAGGCGCGGCGCTCGATCACCAGGCCGGCGTCCCGCACCAGACGCTCGAAGTCGTCGCGCTGGAACACCCGGATGTGGTTGGGCTTCTCGAAATAGGCCGGCGGCGCCAAGTCCTTCTGCACGCTCTCGCCCAGGGGGTCGGGCACGGTGATGAGGAACTGCGCGCCGGGGCGTGCCACCCGTACCAACTCGGCCATGAAACGCGCCGGGTCGTCGACGTGTTCCAGCACTTCCATGGCGATGATCTTGTTCACCCGGGCGTCGGGCAGCGGGATCGGGTCGGCGTCGGTCACCAGGGGCAGCACGGCGCGGGCCGGGGACTGGCGCAGTAGCGCCTCCACCGCGCCCACCTTGACCGCGTCGATGTCGGCGAAGATCACCTCGGCGCCGCGCTCGGCGCAGAACTGGGCGAACGGCCCGTCGCCACAGCCGATGTCCAGCACGCTGTCCTCGGCGTGGATCGGGAAGCCCTCGAACAGCTCGCCGGTGTCGCGGTGGAACCAGCCGCTGAGGTAGGCATCGGTGAGGGTCGGGTCGTCGGGCATGGCCTCGGCGGGTGCGGGTGCCGGGGGCACTGCCTCCGGAGCGGACGGTACAGCGGGCTGGGGTGACGCGGCGGCCGGCGCGGCCGCCTCGGGACGGAAGAACGCTTTGAGCATGCGCAACATCGGTCTAGGCCTTCAGGGGACGTTCGAGGAGTGTCGGACCCGCCTCGGCGGGGGTATCGGCGGTCGGCCGCAGCCAGCGCGCGGAGACCCGGGCGCCGTGGCGGCGCAGCGGTGTCTCCACCAGGCGGTAATTCGCCTCCGCCAGCCCCAGCAGCAGGACCAGGGTACACGCGCCGTGGGCCAGGGCCAGGCCGACGCCAGGCGGCTCGCCTGGCAGCAGGCGGAAGAACAACTCGCGGGTGGCGAAGAAGGCCGGAATATGGATCAGGTACAGCGCGTAGGAACGCGCGCCGACCCACAGCAGCACGCGCCGTAGCGGGCCGTCCGCCAGCAGCAGGTCGCGATCGTGGGACGCCAGCAGCACCAGGGCGGCGGACAGCAGGGCGATGAGGCCGACGGCGTAGGGGGTCGGCTCCAGCCGGCTGCATAACAGCGCCATGGCCAGCAGCGCCAGCCCGGCCAGCGCCAGGCGCCCGGCGCGGCCCAGGGCCAGCAACGCGGGCAGGCCGGCGCGCCAGGACGGGCGGCCGCTCCACAGGGCGATCAGCACTCCCAAGGCCAGGGCGTCGGTGCGAAATACCATGAGCGGCGACTGCAACCGGGGCGTGGCCATCTGCACCAGGGCGAACATCAGCAGGAACCATACCAGGCGACGGCGGAACAGCAGGATCAGCACGGGGAAGGCCAGGTAGAACTGCTCCTCCAGGGACAGGCTCCAGTAGACGAAGCTGGCGCCGAGCTCATGGACCATGAAGTTCTGCGCGAATCGAAAGTTGGCGTATTGCAGGACACCGGCGGCGGTAGCCTCCAGGTTGGCCGGCAGGCCGCCGAAGGCGCCGCTGCGATTGAAGCCCACCACCGCCACCAGGATCAGCCCGAGCCACAGCCAGGCCGACGGCCACAGGCGCCAGATCCGCCGCACCCAGAAGGCCAGCACGACCCGCCACGCCTGGCCGCGCTCGCGAGCCTGGAGCAGGCGCGGGACCAGATCGCGGGCGATGACGAAGCCGGACACGGCGAAGAACAGGTCGACGCCGAAGCTGCCGCCCAGGCAGTCGTAGGCCCGCTCCAGGCTGGCGGAGGTCCAGGGCAGCAGGTTGCCGGCGTGCTGGTACAGCACCGCCAGCACGGCGACCGCCCGCAAGACCTCGATATCGGCGATGCGTCCTTTCATCCGGCGTTCCTCGAAAGGTGGCTCAGCCCGCCAGGGGCTTGCGCGCCACGATCACCTGGCTCTTAGGCAGGACCTGGTCGAGGGCGCGCTTCATCGGCTCCGCCTCGGGCATCTTGATCAACTGGTGCCAGAGCTTCGCCCAATCGTTGAGCAGCGGCGGGTACGGCGGCTGCACCACGTCGTGGGACGCGCCGTCCAGGTCGGCGCCAGCCGCCTTGGCGCAGGTCCAGTAGATGCACATCCACAGGGTCCAGAAGAAGCCGTAGGTCTCGCGCCGGACGATCTCCAGGCCGGCGTCGCGCACCAGCCCGGCGAAGGTCTCGCGCTCGAAGACATGGATATGGTTGGGGCGCTGGAAGTAGTAGGCCGGGGCGAAGGTCTTCTGCACCTGCTCACCCAGGGCGTCGGGCACCGCCAGCAGGTACAGCGCGCCGGGGCGGCCGACCCGCACCAGCTCCCGCAGCACGGCGGCGGGGTCCTCGACGTGCTCCAGCACTTCCAGGGCCACCACGCGGGTGGCCCGGGCATCGTCCAGGGGCAGCGGCGCGCTGTCGGAGACCAGGCCCTCAGCCCGCCGCGCGGGCGTCTGGGCGACCCGCTGGCGCAGGGCCTCGACCTTGGCCTCGACCACGTCGCTGAAGATCACGTGGGCGCCGCGGTTGGCGCAGAACAGAGTCGCGCCGCCAGCGCCGCAGCCCACGTCCAGCACGGTGTCGTCGGCGCCGACCGGGAAGTCGAGGAACAGCTCGCCCCGGTCGACGCGGTACCAGCCGCTCTGCACCACGTCCACCAGCCCGCAGTCCCGGGAGTCGACGAAGCCTTCCCCCTCGGTGATCGCCTTCCAGGCCGCCGCGGCCTCGTTTTCGTCGGTGAATTCGACGCCGAACCGGCGGAACCCGTCGAGCAAATCACTCATGCACACACGCTCTCGTTGTCTTCGATGGTCAGGAATTCGTTCAGCCGGGCCGCCGCGGTCTCCCGCGAGCAGTGGGCGCGCATCCGCGCCACGGCGTTGCGCGACAGCGCGGCATAGCGCGCCGGGTCCTCGCGGTAGACGCGGTAGGCGTCGCGGTAGGCCCGCAGCAGCGACTGCCAGTCGATCTGGTGACGCAAGGTGCGGTAGGCCAGCCGGGGGTCGTGGGGCCAGGCGGTGGCGTCGAGCCAACTGTCCACCACGAAGGCGACCTCCTCGTCGATGTAGTCGGCCATGGCCGAGTGTCGCGGCGCCAGGGCCGGCTTGCCACAGGAGAGGAACTCCATCAGCGGCAGGCACTGGCCCTCGCCGTGGGAGGCATTGACCACGAAGGCGGTGGCATCGATCAGCGCCTCGAAACCGGCGTCGTCGACGAAGCCCTGCAGCAGCACCACCCGGCAGCGGAACGCCGGCAGCCGCGCCATGCACATCAGCATGTCGTTGATCGCCGAGCGGTACTTGCTGTGGCCCAGCTTGAACAGCAGGGTCGCATCCGGCGTGTCGCGGAAGGCGGCGCAGAACGCGGTGAGCATGTCGACCCAGTTCTTGCGGCCGTCGTAGGGGTTGAACATGGCGGTGAACACCACGCCGTCCAGCGCCAGGTGGCGCGGCGCCAGTTCCCAGGGGCTGACCGGCTCGGGCAGCGGCGCCGGCGCCGGCGGACGCAGGCGTCGCCGCAGGGCGTTCAGGGCGCGGTTACAGGCCGGCGGCAGGCTGTCGCGCCAGACCAGCCGGTACCACTCCGCCAGATAGCGCAGGGTGATCCGCAACGGGTCCGGCGCGGCCGGCGGAGACGCGGCCGGCGCCTCGGAAGCGGAGGCCGACCCGGCCGCCTGGGCCTCGGCGTGCAGCGCGTCCACCACCGCCTGGGCAGTGGTCTCGCCACGGGCGGCGGCCACGGCCTGGGCCACCGCGTCGGGGCCGGGCATCCAGGGTTCCAGGGATAAATTGTGGGTGTCGAACACCACCCCGGCGGGCACATCGATGCGCCACGGGCCGCGGCGGGCCGCCTCGCCCCGGTCTCGCAGGCGGGCGAACTTGTCCCACACCGGCGCCGGGATCGACACCACCGGGAAGTCCGCGCCCAAGGCGGCGCGCACGGTGTCCACGGTGAGCCGCGAATGCACGATGGCGCGGCCGCACAACCCCAGGCCGTGGCGCCAATCGTGCTCCGGCTGGTCGTACCAGTGCTCGGTGGGGATCGAGTCGAATTCCCAGGCGAACACCGGCACCGTCGGGCAGGCCAGGCCCAGGGTGGTGCGGTGCGGCGGCGAGAAACTGAGGAACACGCAACGCTCGCCGGCGGCGCGGGCGGCCGCGTAATGGGCATCCACCTCCCGGGCCGGGTCGTCGACCGCGATCACCTCGCCCAGGCGTTCCAGCACCGGCCGGAACTCGCGCAGGACGAAATAGTAGCTGTACTCGGGCATGCCCAGGCTGCGGGCGATGCTGGCGGCGGTGACTTCGGAATAGATCAGGATCTTCATGGCAACGGGGACTCCGCCGGGGTGTCGCGGCGATCCACGGCACGGGCCAGGACGTCGTCGAGGAAGGTCCCCAGGCGCTCGGCTACCCGCTCCACGGCGCAGTAGTCGCGCATCCGGGCGAACGCCTCGGCGGACATGGCACGGTAGGCCTCGGGGTTCTCCCGCGCCTGGCGATGGCTTTCGCGGTAGGCGCGCATCAGGGACTCCCAGTTCAGCCGGTGGCGGCGGGTGCGCAGCTTGCCGGTGGGATCGTGGGACCAGCAGGACGGTTCAGGCCGCGTGTCGACGACGAAGCCCAGGGCCGGGTCGAGGTAATCCAGCATCGCCGTGTGGCGCGGCGCCAGGACCGGCTTGCCGGCGCTGAGGAACTCCATCAGCGGCAGGCACAGGCCCTCGCACGCCGAGGCGTTGACGTAGTAGTCGGTGGCCTCGACCAGCGCCCGGTACTGGGCATCGTCGAGGAAGCCGTGGAGCACCAGCACCCGGCAGCGGAACGGCGCCAGCCGCGACAGCAGGGTGAGCAGGACGATGCGGTAGTACTCCAGGTCGTGGTGGGTCATCTTCACCACCAGGGTGGCGTCCTCGGTGTCCTTGAACGCCCAGCAGAACGCGGTGATCAGGTCGACCCAGTTCTTGCGACCGTCGCCGGGGTTGAGGACCGTGGTGTAGACCACGCCGTTCAGTTCCAGGCGATGAGCCTGGGGGATCATGTAGGGCGGCGGTGGAGGCGGGGGTTCCGCCGGCTCGGGTTGGGGCACCGGCTCCAGGGCCACGACCGGCTCGGGCTCGGGTTCCGGCTCGGGAAGCGGCTCCGGGACAGGGGCCGGCGGCGGCTCGGGGCGAATCCCGCGCACTTCGTTCCACCAATCCCGCAGCAGCACGCGGCTGACGTGGCGCTTCTCGGCGGCGCTCAGCGGCGCCGGCGGCGGGGTTTCCGGTTCCGGCTCGGGTTCCGGCAGCGGCTCCGGTTCGGGCTCGGGCGCGGGCTTGCGCACCAGACCGTCGGCGGACAGACCGAGGATCGGGCTATCGATGGCGTTGCCGTGGAAGTCCAGGACCCGCGGCCCCGGGCATGGGGTCCAGTGTCCGGGCGGGCAGACTTCGGCGAAGCGCGACCACACCGGGGCCGGCAGCGCCAGCACCGGGAAGGCGTCGCCCATGGCCCGGCGCACCGCGTCGGCGGTCTCCTGGCTGCAGGGCACGGCGGCGGCGATCCGCTCGAAGACGTAGCGCCAGTCGTTGCGCGGGTCGTTCTCCCAAGGCTCGTCGGGCAGGTTGTCGAATTCCCAGGCGAACGCGCAAACGGTGGGGCAACGCAAGCCCACCGGGGTCTGCTGGGGCGGGCTGAAACTCAGGAACACCACCGGCTGGCCTTCGTCGCGGTAGCGCGCGTACAGGCGGTCGACCTCGTCCGGGTCGCTGGCCTCGATCACCGTGCCCAGGCGCCGCAGCGCCGGCAGGAACTCCCGCAGCAGGAAGAAATAGCTGTACTCGGGCTTGCCGAGCGAGGCCTGGATATCGGTCTGCCCGATCTTCGAGCCGATGAGAATGATCATGTGTCGTCGTCTAACCGTGCGGGTCATCGTCGGCTGCGGCGCGGCGTGGACGCCCGGCCGGTATACCGACGAGACCCCATGCGAACCCGCGCCGGAGGCCCGGCGGGCGAACGTGTTTTATGAGGGTACGTCTTGCCCGATCCGCGACCAGCCCGTACGGAAGGGTGCTGCATAGCACCAGTTCTGACGCGTGCTTGCAAGCCTCTTTTCGTCCCCCGGCGCTCCGCCCGCCTTCCGCCGGACGCGCCGCCGCTGGCTCCGCGCGGGCGCTTTCGACTAGGCTTGCGCTATCCGCGCGACGCCCCGCCGGGCCGCCCCGCGCCACCCGTCATCGTTTCCCAAGGAGTGATCATGAACCCGTTCCGTCCCCTCGCCGCCGCCCTGCTGCTGGGCCTCGCCGGCGGCGCCTCGGCCACCAGCCTGGTGGGCACCACCGACACCCTGGTGGATGCCTTGCGTGGCACCACCGAAGCGGTGTCCGATGCCACGTCCTCGCTGTGGGACGACAAGGTGATCCGCGCCGCCCGGGACGACGCCGCCAGCTTCGTCGCCAGCGACGGCGTCATCCACGGGGCCCGCCTGGAAGCGGCCCTGCGCCTGCTGCGCCAGCGGGCGCCGGAACTGCGCGCGAGCGACCGGCAATTGGCCGAGGCGCTGCTGGCCCGCTGAGAGCGGGCGTGAACCCGCCGCGACCCGCATCGTCCAATGCCGGCTTTTCTTGGCGACCTTTACCCACGGAGTCCTTCATGCGTAGCCCGCTGTTCGCCGCTGTCGTCCTCTCCTTGTTCTGCGCCACGGGCCAGGCCCAGACCCTGGTGGCCACCAGCAACATCATCGTCCGGGCCCTCGACCGCTCGGTGGATTTCACCTCCGACACCACCACCTCGATCCGCGACGCCAAGCTGATCCGCGCCGCTCAGGACGACGCCGCCAGCTTCGTCGCCAGCGACGGCGGTATTCGCGGCGCGACCCTGGAGGCCGCCTTCGCCCGGCTGCGCGAGCGCCTCCCCGAAGCCCGCGACGCCAGCGACCGTGTCCTCGCCGAGGCGATCCTGGCCCGCTGACCGTCATGCCTTCGCGACGCGCCGGCGCCGCCTGTCTGGCCGGCCAGTCGCCGGTGGACCGAATCGCCTCCATGCCCATCCCCGCACGCGCCCCGCTCCTCGTCCTTGCCTGGGTGCTCGCCTGGGTGCTCGCGGCCCCGGCCCAAGCGTCCCTGCGCCTGGAACTCCAGGCGGACGGCCTGAGCGCGGCCGAGCGCCAGGCCAGCCAGGCCCTGCTGGACGAGGCCCGGGCCGCCCTGCCGCCGAGCCTGGCGATGCGCCTGGACCGGCGGGTGACGGTGAGCTGGCGCGACGACCTGCCGGCCAACGCCTTCGGCCGCGCCCTGCGCCCCGGGGCGCTGGCCTTGAACGCCACGCAACTGCTGGCCCTGACCGATGGCTCGGCGGCGCGCCAGCCCACCGGCCGCCCCCACGGCACCTTGCGCCGGGAGCTGCTGGCCACGGTGCTCCACGAACTGACCCACCTCTACGACCGCGCCCGCCTGTGGGACGCCGGCCAACGGCGCCTGCTGGTGCGCTGCCGCGACCGCGCCGCCAGCAACGGCCCGGTGGGCCTGCCGGCGGCCTGCCGCGGGCAGACCGAGCGGCGCTTCACCCTCAGCGACGACCCGCGCCTGCTCGACCTCGCCGGCTGGCCCCAAGCGGTGGGCCGTCGGGGCGCCCGGGAAGCCGGCAACGGCCAGGTGGCGCGCAGTCCGGACGCCTACGAGCTGAGCAGCCCCAAGGAATTCGTCGCGGTGAATCTGGAGTACTTCCTCCTCGACCCCGCCTACGCCTGCCGGCGCCCGGGCCTGTACCGCTACTTCCGCGATCATTTCGGCTGGGCGCCGCCCGCGTCGCCCTGCGACGGCGGCCTCGCCTACCTCAACGCCGGCCGCGACTTCGGCCGCACACCCCTTGGCCGCCTCGACCCCGAGCGGGTCTACCAGGTCGACTACCTGTTCGCCGAGGCCAACGACAGCTGGGCCAGCCGCTGGGGCCATACCATGCTGCGGCTGGTGGTCTGCGCGCCGGGGCGGCCGCGCGGGCCCGATTGTCGCCTGGACCTGGACGAGCACCTGGTGCTGTCCTACCGCGCTTTCGTCGACGACGTGCAGCTCTCCAGCTGGGACGGGTTGACCGGTGCCTACCCGTCGCGGCTGTTCGTCCTGCCGCTGCACCAAGTGATCGAGGAATACACCAAGGTGGAGCTGCGCAGCCTGGCCTCGGTGCCCCTGACCCTCGACCGGCCGGCCCTGGAACAGCTGGTGGAGCGGGCAGCCGAGCTGCACTGGAGCTACGACGGTCACTACTGGTTCCTCTCCAACAACTGCGCGGTGGAAACCCTCAAGCTGCTGCGCAGCGGCACCGCCGACCCGCGCCTGGACGACCTGGACAGCATCATGCCCAACGGCCTGCTGGAGGTCCTCGAGGCGCGCGGCCTGGCCGACCCGACGCCCCTCGGCGACCCACGGGAGGCCCTGCGCCTGGGCTACCGCTTCGATTCCTTCCGCGACCGCTACCAAGCCATGTTCGCGGTGCTCCGACAGCGCCTGGCCGTGCCCCAGGCCCAGGTAGAGGACTGGCTGGCGCTCCCGGCCCGGGAGCGGCGCCCCTGGTTCGCCGAAGCCGACCTGCGCGCCAGCGCCGCCCTGCTGCTGCTGGAACAGGCGGCCCAGCGCCAACAGTTGCTGCTGGCTCAGGACGACCTCAAGCGCAACTACCTGAGCAGCCGCGAACGGGCCGACGACACCCGCTTCGCCAAGGCCGGCGGCACCCTGGAAGCCATCCTTGCCAACAGCGGTTTCCTCAGTCGCCCGGCGGAACTGCTGGACGGCGGCTACGGCCTGCCCCAGGCCAGCGAGTGGCGCCGCCTGGAAGCCGAGAGTCACCAGCGCCAGCAACGCCTACGCCTGCTCAGCGCCGACCTGGACGGCGAACTGCGTCACCTGCTGGAGCCGACGCGCCTGGCGGAACTGGACGCGGTCGAGGCCAACCTCGAGCAGATCGGCGCCCGGCTGCGCCGCCTTCACGAGGCGGCGGGTGGATTGCGGCTGCCGTGAGCCGCGATCCCGCGCCGACGCAGCGCGGCTTGGGTGGCGCCGTATGGTCAAGGATGAGGGGCGGCAGGTACTGGTAAAGGAATGTCGTAGGCATGGATGCTGTAGCGGCCCTGTTCGGGAATCAGCGCCACGAGTCGTTCCGGAGCCTGGAAAACCAAACCTTCGGCGTAAGGAAGGCGAGCCTGGCCCAACGACGTGCCGGCCCGGGCATCCCACACCTCCACGTTGCCCTGCTCGTCCGCCACGGCGAGGCGGTCCTCATCGGCCAGGGCCATTTTCGCCACGGTCGCAGGCATGGCGAACTCGCCCATCAGCGCATAAGGCTCCAGCGAATACACACGCACCCGATTATCCACTGACACGGCGAACCGTTCGGCCCGAGGCGCTACGACGACATGCCCACGTCGGTTGGCGACGAGCGAACCCCACCCACACCGGCTCAGGGGTTCGATTTCAGGCAGGCGCCACACTTTGCAGGAGCCGGTATCGTCGATGGCGATCACATGACGTTCGCTCCGAGTAATGGCCGCATCGAACGGCTTGATACCCGACTCCCAATACCAGCGCTGATTCGTCCTGGGGTCATGAAGGAGCAATGCCTTCCCCGCTAGATTGCTGGAAAAGACGCGACCGCTCTCGGTCAACGCATAAACGCCGGCATAACCGGGGTGGGCACTCGCCACCTCAAAGGATCTCCGCGTTCGTTGCCAGTCGAGCAGCGTTCCTCGGTAAGCGACATAATCGGCATTCGCCCTTAACGGCACGTCTGCTCCCACATCGAAGGCATGCTCGTAGAGCAATTTTTCCGGCTCGATCTGCAAGATCTTCACGAACGTTCGAAGTGCTTCCCGCTTCCCATCCACATACCCCACGAAATAACGGTTGGAATCAATGAAACCGCTTCCATTGATGGAGGCGAAGCCATTACCTACCTGTAAAGAAGTCAGTCTTTCCAGACTCGCCGCATCATACAGTTCGACACGCCCGGAGGTGCCTGAAACAAGTAAATAGCGGCCACTCTCATCGATGCTAAGATTTTCCGCGGAAGGGCTTACCGCCGCTGAAGCCCGCTCCACCAAACGAGGTATACCCCGCTGCTGATCCGCACTTGTCGGAACGGCGCTTTGGCACCCTGTCAGCGCAATAGCCGCGATGAGTGAAGTAACGATACGCATGGCACCTCAGATAGAACTGGCACTGACACAGCCATAAAAATAAGGAAGAAATTTGTCGACAGTCAGATCATATACACGCTCATTGACGCTAGAGATAGCGCCCCATGAATAGACTCTGAAACTAAGTTTCTTTTTCCTGAGCATTTCCGCTACATCAGTGCGAGCCGAGTTGTAACAACTGGGGCCCAGGCCCATCGGCTCACGCATGACAACCCAGTGATCGGGCGTTCCCACGAGTGTCCTTGGCATACCATTTAGTTTAGGCACGGGAACTTCACCAGCTACAGCGCCCAGAACGGCGGCGCGTACCAATAAGCAAACGTATCGCCCGATGCTGGCTTGAAGATCTGCAGCCAGAAGACGCTCCAGAGAAACCGGTTGGTACTGCGCCATGTTTCCTACATGAGTAAACAAACCGCTCTGTTCGAACCAACTAGCCATGGTTCCTGCGCCGGTTATGCCCGCCATTGAGGAACCCGGTCCATTCATAGAAAGAATGCCATTAGATGCATCTCTCAAGCTCGCCAAGGTTACCCAATCGATGGGCTCGATGGCGGTGCCGATATCGGCTTGCCGGCAACCAATACTCGGTTTGATATGCAATTGTCCAAGATAGGCTTCGCCCCGAGTCATAAGGTCAATCGCATATCGCGCATAATGCCAAGGGTGAGCATTTGCAAGGCAGAACATGAAAGCAGCAGGACCACATAAGGGTGCGCCCTGCTGGTTTATGGTTTCGGGCGCACGTACCCGCTTGGCAATTGCCTCGCCTATTTTGGCCCGTGTCATATTCGGGGTGTTGAGGAATGAAAACGCCAGCGGCTCCTTACCACTCTGGAAAGCCTGTATCAGGGCATGCGGCACGACGGGAAGCTCCTTTTCCGAAAGGGCCGGCATGATGGCGAAAACCTGGCACGCTCGCCGTGCAGGGTTCACAGACGGCACACCTCGTCTTGCTACTTTCGATCACGCTCTCGCGATGCCCTAAGGCGCTTCCTTTGTCTGGACAAGCGCCCCTTGGGCAGGCGAATGCCCATTCCGATGTAGCGCTTGGCGTTGTCCACAAGGCCGGAGGCCCGAGTGCTCAAGCCAGCCGGATGCCCGTCGCGGCCGCAGTTAGCGGGCGCGACGGGCGACGAGGGATAGGGCGGGCATACCGGCGGTTCAGGCGGGATGTGTAGCCGCAGGGTCATCCCAAGTCACCAGCAGGCCACCGCTGCCGCGTCAGCAAAGAGCATCCCCGCGAGGGCGCCTCGAAGCGGTCGCGGGGGCCGTCATCCTTGTGCGGTCGATCAGGCGCGCGCGCCTGTGGGTTGCATCGCGGCGGCGGTCGACCGACGATGACGGCTTTTCCGAGCGTGTTCCGTGACCGATCTTCTGTATGCCCTCTGGCCGCTGTTCGCCCTGATCGTCGGCGGCTATGGCCTGCGCCGCTGGGACTTTCCCGGCGAGGCGTTCTGGCCCGCCGCCGAGCGGCTGAACTACTTCCTGCTGTTCCCTGCCCTGCTGTTCCACAGCCTGGCCACCGCGCCGCTGGACAACCCGGCTCTGCCGCGCCTGGCCCTGGCGGTGCTGCTGGGCCTGGGGCTGGGCTGGGTCGTGCTGCTGGCCGCGCGCCGCGCTCGGCGCTGGCCGGCGGGTCGTTTCGGCGCCCTTGCCCAGGGCCTGCTGCGTTTCAACACGTACCTGGGCCTGGCGGCGGTGAGCAGTCTGTTCGGTCCGAAGGGGCTGGCGCTCGCCGCGCTGATGCTAGCGCTGATGGTACCGACGGTGAATGTGATGTCGGTGTGGGCGCTGACCGCCGAGCGGGGCGTCGGCGCGCGGGGGTTGCTGCTGCCGGTGCTGAAGAACCCGTTGATCCTGGCCTGCCTGGCGGGGGCCCTGGTGAACCTGGCGGGCCTGCCGCTGCCGGGGGGCAGCGACCGCCTGCTGTCGCTGCTGGCCGCCGCCAGCCTGCCCCTGGGGCTGCTGTGCGTCGGCGCCGCGCTGCGGCCCCGGGAGCTGGGCGGCGAATGGCCCGCGTTGGCCTGGAGCAGCGTCTGCCGGCTGCTGGCGATGCCCCTGCTGGCCTGGGCCGTGGCCCTCGGCCTGGACCTCCCGGCCCTGGAGCGGGTGCTGCTGGTCCTGTTCTTCGCCCTGCCCACGGCGCCGACCGCCTATGTGCTGACCCGTCAGCTCGGCGGCGATGGCGATCTGATGGCGGGCATCATCACGCTGCAGACCCTGCTCGGCGCCGCCAGCCTGCCGCTGGTCCTGTTGCTCCTAGGGTGATCGGGGCGGCGCTCGGGGGGCTCCAGCCGAGCACGGGTCCGGCCTGCGTCGTTGAAAATAGCCGTCGCCGGCGAAAAACCTTTCCGCCCTCTCGTTCAGACGCGCGCGGGCCGACCCCTAGCGATGTCGTCGCTTCCCGCGCGCCGTTCCACAGCCGCGCGTCCGGCCCCTAGGGCGGCGCCGGGAAACACGCTGTCGCGAATTTTCCGGCGAGCTTTTTTTCGGTCAGCCGCTAGAATCCGCCGACCGCCGGCCACGGCGACCCATCTCAGCAAGGACCCTCTATGGATTGGCTACTCAACCCCGAAATCTGGGTCGCCTTCTTGACCCTGACCGCCCTGGAGATCGTCCTGGGCATCGACAACATCATCATGATCTCCATCCTGGTGGGGCGGATGCCCAAGGAGATGCAGGCCCGGACCCGGCTGTTCGGCCTGGCCCTCGCGATGATCACCCGCATTCTGCTGCTGCTGTCGATCGCCTGGGTGATGCGCCTCACCGCCGACCTGTTCCAGGTGTTCGGCCAGGGTATTTCCGGCCGCGACCTGATCCTGTTCTTCGGCGGCCTGTTCCTGCTATGGAAGAGCAGCAGCGAGATCTACCACGGCCTGGAAGGCGAGGACGAGGGCGGCGAGGCGCCGAAGAAGGGCGCGGGCGGGTTCGTCGGCACGATCATCCAGATCGCCATCATCGACATCGTGTTTTCCCTCGACTCGGTGATCACCGCCGTGGGCATGGTGTCCCACGTGCCGGTGATGATCGCCGCGATCATCGTCGCGGTGCTGGTGATGATGCTGGCCGCCGGCACCATCAGCACCTTCATCGACAAGCACCCGAGCCTGAAGATGCTCGCCCTGTCGTTCCTGATCGTGGTGGGTACGGTGCTGATCGCCGAGAGCTTCGAGGTGCACGTGCCCAAGGGCTATGTCTACTTCGCCATGGCGTTCTCGCTGGCGGTGGAGGCGTTGAACATCCGCATGCGCACGGCCCGGGCGAAGAAGCCCGCCGACCCGGTGAAACTGCGCAAGGACATCCCCGGCGAGTGACGGGCTCCGAGGCCCGGCGCTGGCCGGGCCTTGGGATCAGGCGATTTCGATCATCTCGAAATCGGTCTTGTCGACCCCGCAATCGGGGCACGCCCAGTCGGCCGGCACGTCTTCCCAGCGCGTCCCCGCGGGGATACCGTCGCTCGGCCAGCCCTCGGCCTCGTCGTAGATCAGACCGCACACCACGCATTGCCACTTTTTCATCGCTGCACCTCGTTATCGGGCCATGGCCGGGGTGTCCTCCGAGGGGGGCGCTTTCCGTCGGCCGAGGCGGCTTTGTACTGTTCAACGCCTACCCGCGCAAGGGGCAACCGATCGTCGTCGACATGCTAAGCTCGCCGCTTTTCGCCATGTACAGCCCCGCCGTGCCTCACTCCGCTCCCGTTCCGTCGCCCTCCTGGCAGACCGCCGATCATCTGGCTCCCGCTCCGTCCCCCTCGGTGGCCGACTGGCTCTTCGACCAGGGTTCGCTGACCCGCCGCCTCACCGCCCTGGCGGCCGGCGCCTTCGCCGTGGAGCCTCTGGTGGAGGGTTGGCAGACCCTTCGGGAAGAGGAATGCCAGGCGCTGGACATCGCCGCCGGCAGCCCCGGCTGGGTCCGCGAGGTGTACTTGCGGGGCGAAGGCCGGCCCTGGGTATTCGCCCGCAGCGTGGCGCCCCGGGCGACCTTGCGAGCCTCGGGCCTGGGCCTGCGGGAACTGGGCGAACGCTCCCTGGGCGAGCTGTTGTTCAGCGACCGGGCCTTCGACCGAGGCGAACTGCGCGCCTGCCGCTACCCGGCGGCCTGGTTGCCGGACGCGGTGGCCGAGGACGGGCTGTGGGCGCGCCGCTCGCGCTTCGTCCGGGGCGAACTGGCGGTGCTGGTGGCCGAGGTGTTCCTGCCCGCCCTCTGGGGCCGCGCCGGGCCGGCCTGAGTCGCGCGCGGGCCGGTTATACTGCGCCCGCCGATCCGCCCGGAGCCACGTCGATGTCCACGCCCTCCCATGTCCTGAACCGTCTTCATCCGCGCGCCTGGGACTTCGTCCAGCTGATGCGCCTGGACAAGCCGATCGGTACCTACCTGCTGCTCTGGCCGACCCTCTGGGCCCTGTGGATCGCGGCCGGGGGCATGCCCTCCCTGGCCAAGCTGGCGATCTTCGTCGCCGGCGTGATCCTCATGCGCGCGGCGGGCTGCGTGATCAACGACTACGCCGACCGGAACGTCGACGGCCACGTCAACCGCACCCGGTCCCGGCCCCTGGCCAGCGGCCGGATCGGCGGCCGCGAGGCGCTGACGCTGTTCGCCGTGCTCTGCCTGGTCAGCTTCGGGCTGGTGCTGATGACCAACGCCACCACCGTCTGGCTGTCCTTCGGCGGCCTGGCCCTGGCGGCCTGCTACCCGTTCATGAAGCGCTACACCTATTACCCCCAGGTGGTGCTCGGCGCGGCTTTCTCCTGGGGCATGCCCATGGCCTTCACCGCCGAGACCGGCGAGCTGCCGGCGGCGGCCTGGCTGCTCTACATCGCCAATCTGCTGTGGACCGTGGCCTACGACACCTACTACGCCATGACCGACCGGGAGGACGACCTGAAGATCGGCGTGAAGTCCACGGCGATCCTCTTCGGCGAGGCCGACCGGGTCATCAACCTCACCCTCCAAGGCCTGTCGCTGCTCTGCCTGATCCTGGCCGGGGCCCGCTTCGAGCTGGGCCTGTACTTCCACCTGGGGCTGCTGGTGGCCGCCGGCTGCTTCCTCTGGCAATACCACGCCACCCGCACCCGCGACCCCCAGGCCTGCTTCAAGGCCTTCCTGCACAACCACTGGGCGGGCCTGGCGATCTTCCTCGGCATCCTGCTGGACTATGCGCTGCGCTAGGCACCGGACGCGGCAATGTCACATCGCTGCAATAATTCCGTTATCTAATGCGCCCACGACAGGACTCATCGGAAGCAGCAACCCATGGCAGGCAAGACAATCCTCATCGTCGACGACGAAGCCCCGATCCGCGAGATGATCGCCGTCGCGCTGGAAATGGCCGGCTACGAATGCCTGGAGGCGGAAAACGCCCAGCAGGCCCACGGCGTGATCGTCGACCGCAAGCCGGACCTGATCCTGCTGGACTGGATGCTGCCCGGCACCTCCGGCATCGAGCTGGCGCGGCGCCTGAAGCGCGACGAGCTGACCGACGACATCCCGATCATCATGCTCACCGCCAAGGGTGAAGAGGACAACAAGATCCAGGGCCTGGAAGTCGGCGCCGACGACTACATCACCAAGCCCTTCTCGCCCCGCGAGCTGGTCGCTCGCCTCAAGGCCGTGCTGCGCCGCGCCGGCCCGGCGGACAGCGAGGCGCCCATCGAAGTGGGCGGCCTGCTGCTCGATCCCATCAGCCACCGGGTGACCATCGACGGCAAGCCCGCCGACATGGGCCCCACCGAGTACCGCCTGCTGCAATTCTTCATGACCCACCAGGAACGCGCCTACACCCGTGGGCAATTGCTCGACCAGGTGTGGGGCGGCAACGTCTATGTCGAGGAGCGCACCGTCGACGTGCACATCCGCCGGCTGCGCAAGGCCCTGGGCGAGGTCTACGAAAACCTCGTGCAGACGGTGCGCGGCACCGGCTACCGATTCTCCACCAAGGGCTGAACCCGGTCCCGCCGACTGGGGCGCGCAGTACAGAAGGCGATCGTCGATGGATGAATGGATGAACCGGGACTGGCGTGGCACCCTGGCGCGACAGACGGCGGCGCTACTCGGCGGCTGCCTGCTGGTGGGCCTGCTCACCGGCGCCTACGGCTGGGCCCTGGCCGCGGGTTTCGCCGCCCAGTCGGCCTGGACCACCTATCAGTTGCTGCGCTTGCGGGCCTGGCTGCACAGCGACCGGTTGGACGCGCCGCCGCCGGAAAGTCATGGCTTCTGGGGCGACGTGCTGGACAGCCTGTATCACCTGCAACGGCGCCACCAGCGCGCCCGGGACCGCCTGCAGGCGGTCATCGACCGGGTGCAGGAATCCACCGCGGCGCTGAAGGACGCGGTGGTGATGCTCGACCGCGACGGCAACCTCGAGTGGTGGAATCCGGCGGCGGAAACCCTGCTGGGCCTGAAGTCCCCCCACGACACCGGCCAGCCGGCGACCAACCTGATCCGCCATCCGCGCTTCAAGGAATACGTCGAACAGGAGAACTACCGCGAGCCGCTGGAACTACCCTCCCCCATCAGCGACCGCCTGCGCCTGCAATTCCACTTCACCCGCTACGGCAACCGCGAGCACCTGATGCTGGTCCGCGACGTCACCCGCCTCCACCAGTTGGAGCAGATGCGCAAGGACTTCGTCGCCAACGTCTCCCACGAACTGCGCACCCCCTTGACGGTGATCGCCGGCTACCTGGAAACCCTGATCGACAACGCCGAGGGCCTGCCGCCTCGCTGGCAGCGGCCCCTGCAACAGATGCAGCAACAGGCCGGGCGCATGCAGAACCTGCTCAACGACCTGCTTCTGCTAGCCAAGCTGGAGGCCACCGACTACCCCTCCGACAACCAGCCCGTGCGCCTGGACCCCCTGCTGCGTTCGATCCAGGGCGACGCCCAGGCCCTGTCCGCCGACCGCGCCCATCGGTTCACCCTGGAAATCGAGCCCGGCGTCGACCTCAAGGGCAGCGAAGCGGAACTGCGCAGCGCCTTTTCCAACCTCGTGTTCAACGCGGTGAAATACACCCCCGACCAGGGCGAAATCCGCATCCGCTGGTGGGCCGACCGGCAGGGTGCCCACCTGGCGGTACAGGACACCGGCATCGGCATCGAGGCCCGTCACCTGCCGCGCCTGACCGAGCGCTTCTACCGCGTCGACTCCAGCCGCGCCAGCGCCACCGGCGGCACCGGCTTGGGCCTGGCCATCGTCAAGCACGTCCTGCTGCGCCACCGCGGCCGCCTGGACATCACCAGCGTGCCCAACCACGGCAGCACCTTCACCTGCCATTTTCCTCCGGCGCAGGTGGTGCGCTGAGGAAGCGCTTCGGCGGAACGGCCACCCCCTCTCCGACAAGACCCAATGCCCCTCTAAGGCTCGGCCCGGCTCGATAGGGGCACGGATCACAAACAGTCATGTCCCGGGGCTCGCGCTTTACCGTGCTAGCGCGCCTCCAGTCGGCTAACACTTTCGCAGTCATGGCGGCACGGGCCTTTTGCTCGACAAAAACCTCTCCGAAGTGTGACGCGGCGCACGGAGCGCGGCTGGCGTCG